>NZ_JBMMUG010000003.1:0-616719 GCF_049257255.1 Pseudoalteromonas aquimarina | reverse complement strand
GTGTGAGTATGCTTGCTCTGCGGTGACTTGAAATCCAGACTCGGCTATTGCGTTGGCATCAACATGGTCATTACGGATAAACCGGTAAGCACCTTCCATGTCGGCGGGAGATTGGGCGATATTTACGAGTGGCTTTCCTGGTTCTTTGGCAATAGATGAGGCTAACTTTACTAGACGAGCTGTTCTTCGAGGGTCACCGAGGTTGCTTTTTCCAAACTGCTGTTCAGCCCACTGTTGATGATTGTTTAGCATCGCTATCTCCAAAATAGGTTTGAAGATCTGATCGCGGAACAAAGATTTAGTTCAAAAAAATCCCCGCTAATTTCTTAGCAGGGATTTGTGTATAAGAGACAGCTTTAAAGCGCCTTTTTTCTTTTCGCTAAAAATTGATTAAGCCAAAGGGCAAATACAATAATCGCACCGCCAATGCCTAAACGTACTAAATCAGCATCGCGGTTCCAAATCACCACATTAACAATAATGCCCGCAGGAATAAGCAGGTTGTTCATTACTGCAAGTGCACCAACATTCACCTCTACCGCGCCTTTATTCCATGCAAAGTAACCAAGGCCAGATGCAATTAAGCCTAAATAAGTAAGCACGCCCCATTGTGTAGCAGTTGTAGGTAACTTGTCGGGATTGCCAAATAACACATAGCAACTCACTGCCACCACTAACGCGCCTATAAAAAACCAACCAAACACGGTTTTATGTTCCAGTGTTTGCTCGCTCATTAAGCGCTTATAAAACACTTGGCCGCTGGCAAAACACAGGTTTGCCCCTTGTACCAACAATAATCCCAGTAAAAAGTCGCCATCAATACCTTCGTAGCGAATAGCAATAGCGCCAAAAATCGCAATTACCGCCACCAGCAAAAACTGTGCATTAAAGCGTTTTTCCAGTAAGTCATTTAGTAAAGTGATGTAAAGCGGGGTCATTACCGTAAACAGCAATACCTCTGGCACGCTTAAATACAAAAAGCTGTGATAGTAAAAACTGTACATTACGCCTAATTGAATGGCGCCAATGCCCATCAACTTTAAGGCAATGTCTTTTGGCGTACTAAGTAGCTTTAAAAAGGGTAAAAACACACAGGTTGCTAGGGCTACGCGCATTAGCACACTAAACCAAGCATCTACTTGGCCTGCTAAATACACACCAATTAGGCTAAACGAAAATGCCCACAATAATGTGACCGAGATAAGGTAATTCATGAAAATTAAAAATGATTTTTAAAAAGGCAGTTTAGCGAATTATGGCAGCAAATGGTATGCAGAAGAGCCGCTCTTCTGCATACGGGGTTTTAAAGTGGCTTAATCTTTTTCGAGCACAATACGGTAACGTGCTTTGCCCGATTTTAAATGATCAAGCGCAGCGTTTATGTCGCTCATTTTAAAGGTTTCGATTTGCGGTTTAATGTTGTGCTGCACTGCAAACTCAAGCATTTGTGCAATGGTTGATGGGCTACCCACAGGCGAGCCCGACACTTGCTTTTGCCCACCAATTAAACCAAATGCGCCTAAATCAAGCGGCTCTAACGTTGCACCCACAAAGTGTAAACGCCCTTTTGGTTTAAGGGTTGATAAATACAAATTCCAATCAAGTTTTACGTTAACCGTTGAAATAATAAAGTCAAAACTATTAGCAGCCGCTTCAATAGCGCTGTTATCTCGCGAGTTAAGCGTATGATGCGCACCCAGTTGTTTGGCTTCTTCAGATTTAGATTCAGACGATGTAAATGCCGTTACCTCGCAGCCCCACGCATTTAAAAATTGCAGTGCTAAATGGCCTAAACCACCAATACCAATCACCGCTACTTTGTCGGTTGGTTTAACATCAAACTGCACAAGCGGGTTAAATACCGTAATACCACCACAAAAGAGTGGGCCTGCCGCCTGTGCATCCATACCATCTGGCAGCGCTACGACTGCTTTTTCATTGGCGCGCACTTTATCGGCAAAACCACCATGGCTTAAAATAGTCGGCGTTGCTTGTTGGCATAAGTTTTCATCGCCCGAATTACACGAATAACACGTTTGGCAATAATCCGAATGCCAACCAAGGCCAACAAGCTGGCCTTCGCTTACACTTTTTACATGACTGCCCACTTTGCTAATACGCCCTACCACCTCGTGGCCTGCAACTAACGGATACTGTGAAAAGCCCCATTCGTTATCAATCATTGAAATATCAGAGTGGCAAATACCACAATATTCCACATCAATTTCAACATCATGAGCACCTAACTCACCCACTTCAATTTGGTATTGTTCAAGCGCGCCACCGGGCTCTTTTGCTGCGTATGCTGTAATCATATTGGTTTCCCTTTTTTAATCATGTGTTATTCGTGTACTGCTTAAGTAGTTAGAACGATCACTCTAAACTAAAACGCGCGTTAAAAATCACAGTCTAGTAATTTCATTGGTTTGTCGGCAGCAAGCACACAGCCCCTTGCCTCGTCGGTTGCCGCTTTACATTGTTTTAGCATTTCTGAACTGCTTGGCGCTTTGTCACCTAAAACGCGTTTAGCATGTGCGACCACTGCCTTGCACTCGCTTACTGGCACAGGGTCAGCCTTGGAGCAGCCAGTTAATAAAAAAGCTAAGCCCGCACAAATAATTATTAAAGGTAAGTAAGAAGGTAATTTGCTCATAACATTTCCAACTGAATAAGTGTTCACTCAGTATAGTCATGATTTAATGTGTGGCGCTGAAATCTTTAAAGTAAGGCACCGACTAATCAATTTCACAGAGTACACGGTTATCTTGTGTAATCACAATTTTAAGCCGTTTATTTAGCTCATTGTTTGTTACATAGCCGCAGCTACCTTGATGAGTAATTTCGTGAGCGGTAATTATTTTATACAAATAGCTGCCATCACGCGGTTGCGATAAAGTATAATAAAGCGTATTACTCGCGCCGCTTTTAATCTCACCAAAATCTAAACGGCTGGATGGTAGCTCAATATTGGCATGGGTTATATCGCTGCTAGAGTTATTTACAATGGTGATAGCTGGCGATACATAAAACCACAGCCAATAAAGTCCACACAAAAACGTAACTATCAGCAACACAATTTTAAATAGGCGATTCATTTGGTTCCTTTTGGTATGCAACCATGCATAAATTTAAATGTTATTCCTTAGTGTCACTAGTTTTTTAAAATGGCGCTCACAGACGAGCCCATTATTATCGCCGTTAACTTCGCAGTAGAACAATGTCTTTAAGTTAGAAATCAACGACTCTTAGCAATTGATTGCACATTTATTCTTTACATTATTGATTCTTTTGCTTAAAAAAGTTTTCAGGCCATAACTCTCTAGGTAAGTATTGACGAATGAGTTCTGCTTGAGCCTGATAACCGCGAATCTCTAATTCACGAACAAATACAGGCCAAGGAGGAATATTGCTCATGTAAACATTGTTAGCTGATTTGGACATACCTCCTCCAGGAGCTGTTGATAACCCCCCATATTGTGAAGTAGACAAACCACCATATTGAGAGGTTGAGAGACCACCATATTGAGACGTAGACAAACCGCCATATTGGGATGTCGAAAGCCCACCATATTGAGAAGTTGACATTCCTCCGTATTGGGATGTCGACATGCCACCATATTGAGAAGTTGACATCCCACCACCTTGTGAGGTTGACATCCCACCACCTTGTGAGGTTGAGAGACCGCCTCCTTGAGCCGTACTCAAATTCCTAGGCCACATACGCATGTTTGGTATTACAGGTCTCCCCATATCAAAAACTCCTTCTATATCTAATGTTTATTCTAAATCTATTTAGTGTTATGAAGACTCATTCAGATGCAATAAAATAGCTGGTTAAAATTAGTGAGTAAAAGAACAACAACCTGCTATCTCATCCTGTTAAAATGATCTTTTAAGCTAACATTACTGAATGTTTTGCTTTCTCCAATTGTCTATTGCTTTATATAAACGTCCCACAGTGACATCACCCTGCCACTCCTTCCAGAATTCTATGGTGCCACTATCTGGCTTATTATTTGGCTCATCTATGCGTATACGGCTAGGCAATAAACTTGCGTCTCCTACAACAAGCGCTTCACCAGTATCTAAAGTAGGTAAAATATCACTAAAACCACCTAGGCTATCTGGGAGTAGTTTTTTTATGACCGATTGATCATCAGAATTTGTAAGCCTCATAGCCACAAAATTACTGCACTGGCTAAGTATGGTCTTATTCACTTCAGATGGCCTTTGTGTGACAACCACTAAACTAACTCCGTACTTTCGGCCTTCTTTAGCTATGCGTTCGAAAATTTGAATAGATATATCATCCGATGCGCCAGACACATTTTTATTAGGAATATATAAATGGGCTTCATCACATAGGATTGCTACTGGATGGCGCTCCTCAGAGGGCGTCCACTGTTGAACAGAAAAAGCAAGGCGAGCTACTAATGAAACGATTAGAGGTAGCACATCTGACGGAACCTCAGAAAAGTTAATTATCTTAACTCCTCCATTCCCATTTTCATCGTTACTTCCTAAAAGAGCATCAGCTAACCTATTTAACCAGTCAAACTTTAAAACATCTGCGCCACCTTGGAACAAAAAACCTAATCGTCGATCTGATATTTTATTTTCTAAGCGAGAAATCATTCTGCTTAGTTTACCGTTAAATTCACCAGCTTTGTCGGTCCCTGCTCGAGCACCTGGTACACGCTCAACATTGATAGCATTTAACTCATGTATCAATGATGACAAATCAAAAGGAACTGGGCTATCAACTGTGAAGTTATCTAAAATATCTTGATAACCACCGTCTTCTAAGTATCTAGTTTTAGCTGAATTGACTTCTCTCGCCATTAGCATTGCTTGGTTTGGAGCATTTTGATCGCTGCGATCAACGAATAATGAAACCAATGCTTCATATGATAGCAGCCAATAAGGTAGATAAATTGCACCATCTGCTAATGTTCGATTTGATTCTATATCACTCGGGCCTGCAACTTTGAAGTGACTAATTCCACCCCCCTCTAAAGGAGAATACTCACCGTGTAAGTCAAAAATTATTGCATTTGAGTTTTTCAGCTCAGAAACTTGCTCAATAATTCTAGCCGTAGTCCAAGACTTACCAGCCCCAGTACTTCCTCCAATAAAAGCATGTCGCTGGAAAAACTTATTACCATTTAAGTAAGCTACCGCATTTTCATCTAAGGTATATTTACCTAAAGTTAAAGAATTACCGTCAGCTTCTGCATGGGAAATAACTCTCATGAATGAAGTTAGTTTTTCGCCTTCCAATGCAAAACAATTTGCATCAATTTCAGGTACGCTTTCTAGTGTGCGACGAAATATGTTTCTTTTTATACCGTCAGCATCAATCAATGAGCCAATCAATGCCACTTTACATAAATTCTGCTCATCAGAAGGAGCTTCATCTTCTTCAGTAGCAGAGGGTATTAGCTTTTTTCTTGTAACTTGATTGATGATTCCAATTAAATGCTGCCCGGGCTTACTACTTTGTAATACTGCCAACCTATTAACCTGCAACCTTTTTAACAGTTCAGCATCATTTACCTCTACAACAACTGTTGCAGTATCTACGGAAGCGACTTTACCTAAAGCTTCATCATCATTAAAATTAAAAATAGTCATATCTTCCCTTACATTATTAAATTCATGAAGCCATTAAGTGACCAGAAATCGCCTTCTACTTCTACTGGTTCATCCAATAGGGAACTATAAATTTTAGATTTATTGTTCTCAGCAGATTCAATAGCTAAGTATTTGTCTGTACTTTCATTGGCAATAAACTCTTTCGTAGCTTCGGTCAATTCATAAGTAATGATAATTACCGATGCTCCATTATTCGCACACCGATTTACGAGCTTCGTTTGGATATGTTCATCATTGAAACCAAAGCCAACACATAAATAAGCGGTGGCTTCATCCATTACATCGTCAGATTCATGGATAATTGTTTTATAGGGCTCTTTATGAGTACTACGGTATTTTTCAATACCGGGTGTTACTATTAGTGGTGTTAGATCGTTAGGGATTTCGTTAATATTACTTAAAGATGTAATTATACCATTAGAATTAGTGAACCAACCTAGGGAACCATGGACTTTCCAGATATTTACCTGTCTAGAGCAAGATAAATAGTCCTTCTTAACGCTATAACCTCTATAGCCATGAGAGAAACCACTGTAATGATGAATATTTTCTTGTTCGCATGCATATTCTGCTAATCGGTCATAATTGGGAGTTATTATGTTGAGCTCTTTGGCCGTGCTCCTAAACATATGTTTTAGTAGCTTACCTAATGGGAACAATGAGGGGTTATTAAGTGAATTCTCAAACACCTTAAAATCTTCAGGTGCTAGAAGGTTCCATGTTTCAGAAACTACCCGACCAGTTAGTTCAGGTGACAATGGAACATCATGTAACGCTGTTTCTAAATCTATATCGGCTCTCAATTTTTCACAAAAGTTATGCCAAGAATTTTGTTCATTATCGTGTAAATCCGCCACATCGACATTCGCCATAAGATGCTGTGCTAACTTCCACATTCCAGACATTCCGAAAGCAGCCGAAGCTCCACTTCCTAATATAATGACAGGAGTGTTTTTGTAATAATCTTGAGCTTGTTTTGATATTTTATCTAGAATTTCTTCAGACATAACATTCCTTATATTGGCTGATGACAATAATGCTACCTTGAACGCCTTACAGCTTATCAGTGCTCATTTCACTTTAAGGCAGCTTTTCAAAAGCAAGAGCCTACACACCAATTTTATTTAATACTTTCAATAAATTAGCAATAAGAATTTCAGCGTAAAAAACACGCATTACTAATCTAACCTGAAATGTAGGCAATATAATAGTAAAGAATTGAATTTATTTAACTATAACAAGGTATTACAAGTGTTTTTTAGATATTCGCGTCATCTAACCGTGTTACATGGGTGTGTAGCACAAAAATACGCAATCAGTTCTTCGCAAGTTAGTCTTCTTTTAATGCCACTTTAATGCCGTTTTTATAATAAAAGCGTTTATCTTCAGCATCGTATTTGTCGTAGTTGCGGTGGCTACGGGTAAAAGTGGCGCTGTCGGCACCTTCAACTCGTTTGCTGCCCCAAAATACCGAGTTTGCATCGCGAATTGCCAAGTCGCGATTGATTACCACAACGCTATTTAAATCAACGCCATCGAGTTTTTGATCTTTAAAATAGATAAATTCACCGTCACTGGCGTAACTGGCAAAGCGTGTGAGTAATTCAAATTTAGCGGCCTTTGCACCAACCACTTCGCGCCCTTGGTAAAACACCTTTTCACCACTTATTAAGTATTCATCGTTGCTGAGTATTTTGAGCGGCGCTTGTTTTTCGCCAAGTAATTTATCTTGAAAATAAATGTGCTGGTTATCGCGGCCATAATGGCCATGTTCTAGTAGCAATGAAAAGCTATGTGGGTCGGCTTTATCTAACATTTTATGTTGATAAAACACATGGTTTGCGTCTTTTGCAAACCCAAGATTATTGATGATCTGAAAGGTGTTTACTTTTGCTGCCTCAACCGGATTATTGTCATAAAACACGCGGTTATCTAGTGCAAAAAACGCCTCGTTAAACTGTTTAAAACTGGTTATGTCTTGGTATGGCAATGCCTGTAACCACACTTTTGTGTTGCTGCCACCAGCATTAGTCTTTGAATACTGTGCGTTATACCAAAAAATATGGCTGTGGTTATAAATAAACTGCTCGTTTAAAACACTTACATTCGCGCCTTCCACATTGGTTTTAATAAAATGATCGCCCTTTTTAATAAACACCCAAAACTGATCTTTTACTATGTCTTCTGATAATTGCTCAAACGATGAAAAATCAATATCTTGCTTTATAAAATAATAAAAATGATGATTTTCATCCTGTGACCACGCATCGTTTATTACGGTAAAACTACGCGGATTTGCATCAGTAATAATGTGCAGCGGCGATTTGCTGTTGGTGTCTAACACACTTTCTGAAACAAAACGCTTTAGCACATAAACATGGTTTTTGTCGCGCGTTAGCATTTCGTTTATTAAAGAAAAGCTTTGGTAATCAACAAACTCAGTAATTGGGGTTGCTTGGTAGTAAATATGATTTTTGTCTTTGGCAAAATCACGAGACAAAACTTCAAATGTTGCCACATCGGCATGTTCAATTAAGGTGTTGCCTAGCTCAAACCAATTGCCCATGGGCGAAAAGCGAATTTGTTGTTTGTTATAAGAGTAATAATAAGAGTCTGACAGTGTTTGATCTACAGGGCCTGCAAACCAAAAAGAGGGATTAATAAGATAACTTAGCCAAGGCCTATCGTCTGCACGCATACTTGATGAGAATGCCAAAAGCGCCGCTAAAAAAACCGCACTCACCCAAAATTTTCCTTGGTAGACGAAATCCATTGCTTAGTAAGCCTATTATTATTTTTTGCATTTATGCTAAACCAAAAAAAGGAATTTTTCAGCGTTATTCACGTGAAAATTGCTCACTTTTTAACTAACAGGTATTCAAGCGCCTAAACCACGCATTCGCCCTTAGCAAGATTAGCCAGCTTTGCTATGGATTATTGTAGTTACCCTTTATCTTTGACCCCTTTTGTTTAGTTCATTGCTAAGCATTAAAAACCAGTACTTAACTAAACTCCCGCAATTTAATAACCCTCACTTTTTAAAAGTTTTATTTGTTAGCTAATTGCTAAATCAAATAGAAATTTATTAACCTGAAAGTTTATAACATTAACGATAACTGTTATCATTCGCCATTATAGTTATATTTTGTATTTTTATGGATCACGTATTTTCTTCAATTCGTGCTAACAAAGACGTTATCTTCCGAGTATTTATTGCCGTTGCACTGGGCTACAGCATCACCATGTCACTTAGCATTTTATTATCCCTGTTATTACCGCTTAACCAAGTTGATGCCATTGCAGCAAGCTCCATGCTGAGCTTTGCAATTTTTACTGGCTTTGTGATGTTTGTTTTTTCAGCTAAATCAACAAAGCGCGTGTTTTTACAGAGCTTAGTCGTGCTAGTGCTTAGCGCCGCGTTTAATTTTTTGTTTGTAACGGTGTGAGGCAACTATGAAAAGTGGCTTTAGACAATCAATGGCGTGGCTGCATACCTGGACAGGTATTTTAGTAAGTTGGCTGCTCTACTTTATTTTTGTTACCGGTACCTTGGGCTATTTTGATAGTGAAATTGATGCATGGATGGCACCCGAATTACCACAAAATACCGCATCGGTAAGCGCTTCGCTTAATACTGCAAATGCCCATTTAAATACTTACGGCCGTGATGCAAAAGAGTGGCGAATTTACTTACCAATTGTAAGGTCTGAGCCTCATTTGTGGCTAAGGTATCAACAAAAAAATGCCGACGGAAAACTCAAAAACATCAGCAAAACTCTTAATGGCGAAAATGGCGAAGAACTTACCCATCGTAAAACAGGCGGAGGCCAAGCACTTTATCGCATGCATTACCGTTTGCACTATTTGCCAAAGCAATTTGCTTATTACTTGGTTGGTGTTTTTACGGTTTTTATGTTGCTAGGCCTTGTTACTGGCATTGTGGTGCATAAAAAAATCTTTAAAGAGTTTTTTACCTTTCGCCGTAACAAAGGCGCCAGCTCGTGGCTTGATGGGCATAATCTTATGAGTGTGGTGAGCTTGCCATTTCACCTAATGATCACTTATTCAGGCCTTATTATGTTTATGTTTACTTACGTGCCGTTTGTAATGAACGCCAGCTATGGCTTTGGCGAAGAAAACAAACAGCGTTTTTTTGATGATTATTACCAGCGCGGCGCTCCAAATAGTGCATCAGGAATAGTTGCAAACCAGCTACCGCTAAATACCTTGTACCAAAAAGCTGAAGCAGTTTTAGAAAATCATAACGATGCACGTCGCGCCATTGCCATTCGTGTGTTTCACCCGTACGACCTAAATAGCTTGGCGGTTTTTTCACTTGAGCAAAAATCACCAAGTGATGATGGCGCTAAGCTTATTTTGCACGCAACCACAGGGGAGCTTTATTCTTATACCCCTATGTATCAAGGCACTCGTCATGTGCATTCAATCTTTTTAGAGCTTCATGAAGGCATGTTTGCCACATTGCCTGTGCGCTGGCTTTACTTTTTTGCAGGCCTTACTGGCTGTGTGATGATTGCATCGGGCATGGTGCTTTGGACCACCAAGCGCCGTAAAAAAGCACTGGCAAACCCAGATGGATTACCCTTTAGTTTTAAACTTACCGAAGGGTTAAATATTGGCACTGTTGTTGGTTTGCCTGCTGCCATCGCCGTGTACTTTTTAGCAAACCGCCTTATTGCTGTTGATTTTGCGCACCGAGTAGATTGGGAAATGCACAGCTTTTTTATCACCTGGTGTTGCTTTATTGGTTATGGCTGTTGGTATAGCGCACGCAAATTAGCGGCTGTTGCTTGGTATCGGTTATGGCTCACTGCAGGCTTTTTGTTTGCACTAGTGCCGATTGTAAATGCCCTCACCACACACCGCGGTTTAATTAACAGCATTAAACATAACGATGTTGTATTTGCTGCGTTTGATTTTATCAATTTAGTAGCAGCCATAAGCTGTTTTGCCATTGCAATAATGGTTAAAAAACACCGTTTAAAAACAATCGCCCACAAGCTACAACACACTCGCCAAAAAGAGGCCGCAGTATGACCTTTTTTATTTCGCTATTATTGATTTACCAAGCCCTTTGCCTGTTTTTATTGGCTATGCCTAAATACACCAAAACCCTTGGCCGCGAATTTAAACCTTTGGATAAACAAATCACGTGTTATCGCACTGGCGCATGGCTGTTAATGCTAAGTGCGCTGTTTGTTTTAAGTTTACATTTGGGGTTTGCAAATGCGCTTGTGGTGATGTTTGGCGCCACTGCCCTACTTGCCACGGTGCTTTCAGTGGCCTTTGAAAAAGCACCATTTTTATCACTGTTCCCGGTAATTCCAAACAAAAAACCAATTAATTTAATGATTACTAGCGTGTTGTTACTTGAATTAACGCTTTGGTTTTTATTATAAAAAGGCGATACGCTAGGCTTTTAGCGTATCGCACTTAATTTATTTTTTGGTGCCAAAAATCTTATCACCAGCATCGCCAAGGCCCGGTAAAATGTAGCCTTGCTCATTGAGTTTCTCGTCGATACTTGCAGCGTAAAGGGAAATATCTGGGTGGGCATGCGCGAGCGCTTGAATACCTTCTGGCGCGGCAACAAGCACCATGGCTTTAATCTCCGTCACCCCGTGTTTTTTTAGCAAATCTATGGTCGCAATCATTGAGCCGCCTGTTGCCAGCATTGGGTCAACCACCAGTGCAACGCGTTTGTCTAAATCGGATGTTAACTTTTCAAAATAAGGAACGGGTTCTAAGGTTTCTTCATCGCGATAAAGCCCCACAACTGAGATTCTGGCACACGGGATCACCGTTAAAACCCCTTCATTTAAGCCAAGGCCAGCTCTTAAAATAGGCACTAAGGTTAATTTTTTGCCCGCAAGTTGCTCGGTGGTAATATCGCCCTGCCATGTTGTGGTGGTGGTATTTTCAAGCGGTAAATCTCGCGTTGCTTCAAACGTTAATAAACTGCCAATTTCTGAAACCAATTCACGAAACGCTTTCACGCTAATATCGTGCTGGCGCAAAAGCCCCATTTTATGACTTATCAGAGGGTGTTTTACCTCAACTACCTTCATGCTGTGCTCCAAACTAAATGATCTTTATTATTAGTTTAACAAGCACTTGTGAATCGACGAACTTTTTTAGCCTTAATCGAGTATAATCGTCTCGGCATTTTGAGCAAGCAACCTGTTTGTACGGTTTTGCTTTATGTAACTTAGCAAACGCTTTTGATGATGTGGAAACTCATCGGTAAAAGTACGCGCATGGCGGCACCCTTCAAATTGCCAAAACTGACTGTTTGTGCCAGCAAATTGATATAACGCTTCGCCGCGCGAAATAGGGATTAACTTATCATCTTGGCAATGGGCGATTATCATATCAACTTGTTTAATGGCTTTAATGTTGTATGCAGGTGCGCGCTCGTCACTAACAAGGCTTGGGATCTTTTCACTAAACCATTTGGCAATGGGTACATTTGCAACTACATCTTTTGCTAAGTTTTGATAACTTTCAAAACTTGAGTCAATCACCATTAGGTCAAACTGAGATTCAAGCTGACTTTTTTCAAGTCCATCGAGTGCAATGGCACCGCCCATGGAAGTCGCCACAATTATTTTGTGCTCGTAGGCTAAATCAGCACTAATTTCAAAAATGGTTTGGGCATCTAGGGCTAAGTGTTCACGGGTGGGTTTTCCGGTTGATAAACCATAGCCAGAATAGTCAACCAGCATTACGTCGTAACCTTCATCAACTAACCACACTACTTTTTCAACGGTTTGCGATAAGTTACCGCGATTACCATGAAAATGAATTACCAAGCCAACAGGTTCGTCACTTAAGTGGTGCTGTAAATGCAGAGTATTTCCTGAGCGAGAGCGAATAAAACTGTCTTTTACTGGGTGCTTAAAATCACTTTTGCTAAAGCCAATTTCATCATTCGGGCTATAAAGAAAATAATTAGTACTGCATCCTTGCAAGCATAAAAGCGTAATGAGTATTAACCACTTCATAAACACCTCAAAAGTTGTGCTTGGAATAAAGGTTAATACGTTGCTATTTTAGCGACAGTTCACAAAAATATTTAGGGTGTATTTTTATTGCTGCGTGGTGCGCCCATTAAAATGCCTAAATGACAAACACTTACCGATAAAAACGCGCTTAACCCTAATGCACCGCCATAGCCATTAATAAAAGGCACTAAATTTTCAAACAGCACGGCAAATATCAATGCGGCAATAATTTGAGTATATAAACCAAAGCGTTTGGGCGCGCTCATACCAACAAAAGTGCTGCCAAAGAACACTAAGCTGTATAACTCAACATTTAAATTTGCAGCGTAAAACACAAAGTAAGCAATAATCGAAAGCGACGTTGATGCGCGAATACCGTCAAAACGGTTGCGTTTTGCGAGTAAAAACGTGGATATTGCCCCAATCAGGGAAATGGCAATTAAATCTAAACCCATAACACCCCTTTCAATAAAACAAATAACGCGCTACAGGTAAACGCAATGCCACCTAAACGCCCACCAAACCCTTCAAATAAATTAATACTTTTAATGTATAAAAGCGTGCCTATCGCCGCGATAAAAATAAATTCCCAAAGTGCGCTTACCGTTGCAACGGAACACATACCAGCAAAACACCCTGTATAAATTGCTGCAAACGGATGGTGTTTATGTTGTTTATTAAAAGGAATAAAACTGCCAATTAACGCGGGCATTGTGGCCGCAAGCACAATAGGTATATTAAAAAATGCATGCAGTGAATAACAGCTTAAGCTGCCAAATAAAAAGAGACCGTAAATTAAAGGGATAAATGCGTTCATAGCGTGGCAGTTTAATTAAACTGCGCCGTGATGAATAGTATTACTTGCCCTATTCGCTTTAAAACGAACTAGCACCTGCTTAGTTTTTCGCTCAATTGTAAGCAAATTTGTTTTTCGCTAGAAAAACGCATAAGAGCTGTTTAAGCTGGCATTGGGGCTAAATTTTAAGGAACGCAGACTAATGCGCACGCATGCTATAGCAATGATCTGCATTGCATTTTCATCATTTTTAACACACACCGCATTTGCCTTTGAGCGCGAATTGCGCTCACCACCACGCAAGCTCACAGCTGAACAAGCTAAGGTGGCTGCCAATAATTATCAAAAATACTGTGCGCTTTGCCATGGTGAAAACCGCGAGGGGCATAAAAATGATCATGCGCCCTCACTTCGCAGTAAAAGTTTGATGGAATCAGGCATTGCGCATCAAATTTTAAGGCCAATGCAATATGGCCGTGTTGGCACAGCCATGGGCGGCTACCTTGATGAAGTTGGCGGGCCAATGACGTTAGATGAAACCTGGGATTTAACCTATTGGCTATTTGAGCAAGCGGGTTACGACAGATTGAAGTTTTCAACCAACCCAGTACATGGCGACATAAAACGCGGCGAAACCGTTTACCAAAAAGAATGCGCAAGCTGCCACGGCAGCAAAGGCGAAGGAGTTACAGGACCAGCCATAATGAACCCTTCAGCGCTTGCCCATAATACCGATGAATTTATACGCCATGCCATTGAAAATGGTAGGCAAAACACGCCAATGGTGGCGTTTAAAGACAAGCTTTCAAGTGACGACATCGATAATATTACGGCGTTTCTTCGCAGTAAATCGCTTGGTTGGACCGATGAAACGCCAGTATTAAAAGCTCTGCCCACACCTGAAAACTACATCATCAATAAACACGGTGACGACCCTAATTTTGATTTAAAAGCTGGCATGTATGTGCTTTCGAAAGATTTAAATGACGCGCTTAATGCGAAAAAGCGCATGGTGTTATTAGATACACGGGTGACATCGGTATGGCAAACAGCACATATTGAGGGGGCGATTCCATTTCCTTACTATGCAGATTTAGATGAAACCGTTGCTGGCATTCCAAAAGATGTGCAAATTGTGGCGTATTGCTCTTGCCCGCGAGCCGCAGCCGATCACACCATTAACCGCTTGCGAAAACGTGGTTACACCCGAACAGCAGTATTATGGGAAGGTATTTTTGGTTGGATGAATCAGGGCTACCCAGTAAGACGCGGTGATATTGAAGGGGTAAGTGACTAACGTTTGCTTATGTTTAATTAAGCAGCGCTAAGACTTAGAAGGCACGTCGGCAATTTTGCCGACGTGTGGTTTAATCTTAAATTAAACCGGTAGAATGCTTGCTAATGCCTGACTAAAATCAGTCACTTCAAGCTCAACAATATCGCCTTCTTCAGCCCAGTTTACACCGATAACAATATCGTCTTCTTTAAGATCTTCTAACCAGTAGTCGAGCCAATCGTTAATTGAGATTTCGCTTGGTTCAAACTCTTGCCATTCTTGCACACAATGCACCTGAGCCAATTCTTTTGTTGACCAAACAGGCATTACTTCTGCATTTTCAAAGTTTGGAGAATCTAAAACTACCCAATCTTCACTGGCTTTGTCTTGCAATGCCCATATTGACTGAGCTGTTTTACTTTGAGTTAAAAATTCCGCGAGAATTTCACGTTGATTCGTTTCACTCATATTTATCTCCACTATCTATAATGACTTTTGCGAGAGTATACCCTTTATATGACAAAATTATCGCATTGTTATAGTGTAAACGTGTTTTTTCTCTCTTTTAAGCTCACCTTTGAATCACTTTGTAACAGATTTTTTATTTCCTTTAGCCAACGTATTTTTTAACCTAGTCACATTATTAATTTAGGGAAGAGCTATGAAAGATCTACAAAAATTAGTTGGCAGCCTAAATAAATCAGGTGCATTAAGTGGCTTTTTAGGTGGCGTGGCAGGCGGTGGATTAACCAGCTTGCTTGGTGGTAAAAAGTCGAAAAAGATGGGGGCAAAAGCGGTTAAATACGGTGCCCTTGCCGCCGTTGGCGGACTTGCTTGGAAAGCCTATCAACAATACAGTGAAAAAAGCAGTAGCGCACAACAAGCGGCTGATAAAAAAGCCTTTGATGAAGCTATGCAACAGCGCCAAGGGGCGAACCGCTATCAATTTGAACCTGCAACGATGCAGCAGCAAACGTTTGAGCACGTAGTAGAAGATGAAACAGGCTGTGGCCAATTACTGCTTATGCGCGCGATGATTGCTGCGGCATATGCCGATGGCCATATTGATGAAAGCGAAAGGCAAAAGATTTTTTCGCAAGTTGAGCAAATGACATTATCAATGAACGAAAAAGCCATGTTATTTGATGAGCTTAGAAAGCCGATGAGCTTATCTGATCTTGTGGCATCAGTACCTAATGCGCAAACCGGTATTGAAGTGTATGCTGCAAGTGCCAGTGCTATTGATTTAAACCAACAAATTTCGCAGCAATACTTACAAACGCTGGCAAATCAGTTGTGTTTACCACGGGAATTGGTCAATAACATTCATCAGCAAATCGCACACAGTGAATAGTTATTAAATAAAAAACCAGAGTTAATCTCTGGTTTTTTTATTTATCTTAAAGAGGGTTTTTTACTTTTTCAGCGGTTTATAATCATATTTTTGCCCTGCAATGGCCGCTTCATACATCAAGCCACCTTTAGCGAGCGTCATTACTGCCATACCTTTACGATAAACCGCCTTATTTTGCTTGGTAGAATCTGCATCCGTACCAACACTTGAACTGACGCCTGTAGAGCCTGCTTGCGCTTGTGCCGCAGCCGTAATTGCAACTGCCGATGCGCCTGCGCCAAATTCGAAATTGCCTGAGGTAAATTCATCAAACGCACGTTTATCTTTAAAAAAGACGATTTGGCTATAGGCTTGACCACCTGCCTGAAAACCAAGCGATAATTGGCTCATACTTGTTTTGCCAACCGCTTTGCCTTGCTTGTAGACTTTGCCTTTACCATAGGCTGCCCCAACACCTAATCCACCTTTACCTATGGTTGGAAACACCGCGTAACCGTAGGCATTATTAAAAAAGGGCTTTGCAGCTGCCGATTGGCGAAAGTTATTAATTGTGCTTTGATAGTCGTCGGCTTTTGTCACGGCACTTACGCTTATTAAACACAGTGACATTAAAACGGTTAAAATCTTACCCATGTTTTGTCTCCTTTTCGTAACACTCGAACACGCTTACCTGATTGCATGCGTTAATTAATCACTTTTTCGATTTTGCCATTGTGATAGGCATATTTTACCGAAGCTTTTTTATTGCTGATTAAACGAGTAAACAATACGCTCAGCGAAATAAACAGCACCACGGTTAACCATACAAACAGTACAACCGGTAATATCATTACGGCTAAAACGAGCGATAAGATGACTGTTAGGGCTAAATATAGCTTAGATTGAAACATTGTTTTGTTCATAACGGTTTCCTTGTGTAGTAATAACATCTTTAACCACGCTAACTTAATCTAGGCTTAATATTTATTTGTTTAATTACACTGTTTTTTTTATGCTTTGCGCATTATTAATTACGTCACCTTATTGGTTATGTTTAGTATTTTTAAAACCTTCTTTTTGCTTGGATGGGTCAGTTTTGGCGGCCCCGCAGCCCATATTGGCTATTTTAGAAAAACCTTTGTTGAAAAGTTCAAATGGTTAAGTGATGACGAATATGGCCAATTAATTGCCCTTAGCCAGTTTTTGCCAGGCCCGGGATCGAGCCAAGTAGGATTTGCTCTAGGCTATAAACGCGGTGGTTTAGCAGGCGCTATCGCCGCATTTGTTGGCTTTACCCTGCCCTCAGTCATCATTATGGTTTTGCTGGCAACTGTAGCAAGTTCGCTTACTGATAATTCCCTTTTTAATAGTGTGGTTCATGGTTTAAAGCTATTAGCGGTATTAGTGGTTGCCGATGCGGCTTGGGGCATGTTTAACGGTTTTTGTAAAAGTAAACTCACAGCATTTTTGTGTTTTGTTACCGCTTTAGTGCTTTTGTTAGTGCCGAGTATCACATCGCAGTTTATTGTTTTATTAATTGCGGCATTTATCGGTGCCGTTGCGCTTAAAAGTGACAAGAACGCTCCTACCAATACATTTAAACCCAATATTGTGCCCTTACTTGGCTTTTTGATTTTGCTACTTGGTTTACCGTTTGTGAGTTACCTTGCCCCTGAAGTTGCCCTGTTTAATGATTTTTATCAGGCTGGCAGTTTAGTATTTGGTGGCGGCCATGTGGTATTACCGCTATTGCAAAATATTGTGGGAGATAAGCTATCGCAAGATGCGTTTATTACCGGCTATGCGGCAGCACAAGCCGTACCTGGCCCGATGTTTACCTTTGCAACTTATATTGGGTATCAGCTATTTGAAAACGCGCCAATTACCGGTGCATTAATCGCCACACTTGCCGTATTTTTGCCGGGGTTTTTATTGTTGCTTGCGGTGTTAAAAGACTGGCAAATTCTTGCAGCAAAGCCACATGTTGCAGGCGCGCTTAGCGGGGTAAATGCTGCGGTAGTGGGTTTACTTATTGCTGCACTTTATCAACCCATTTTTATCAGTGCTGTAACTGCGCCAAAAGATATTGCCATGTTGCTTGTTGGGGTGTTTTTACTTAAGCAGCTTAAGTTGCCTATTATTTGGTTAGTTGTGTGCTTTATGCTCGGTGGCGCTCTACTGCCTTATATTTAAAGGTACTCACCGTTGCTCTTGATTGCGCTCGCATAAAATTTAACTTATGCTGGCGCTTTTTTGGTTAGTCCATATGATTTGTTCTCAATGCCAAGCCGCATTTTCCTGTACCAGTAAAGAAGGCAATTGTTGGTGCTTTTCTCTGCCTACAATTTTACCTGTTAAAGAGACAGGGGGCTGCCTATGCAAAGACTGTTTAATTGATACAATTAACGCTGAGCTTGAAGTATTGTATAAAACAAAATCAAACCAAGAACTTGTACAGTTAGCCGCTAAATATCAAAACCAATTTCCTGTTGCAAAGCTTGATTATTACTTAAATGAAGAAGGTTTTAGGGTAATGACAAAGTGGGCACATTTAAAGCGAGGGTATTGCTGCGGGAATGGTTGTAAACATTGCGCTTACTAAAATGAGTAGTGCACCAAACAACATGGTGCACTGGCAAAATTAACGGTAAAACGCCTCAACCGTACCTTTTGATTTAATTAACATTGGTTGACCAAAACGATCTAACGCTTTTGGTGCCGCTGTTTTAATCCAGCCTTCGCTAATGCAGTATTCTTCAACGTCTGAACGCTCTTTGCCGTTAAAGCGAATACCAATATCGAGCTTTAAAATTTCTTCCGAGTAGAACTTGCTACGCGGGTTGATTGATAGGCGATCTGGTAATGTTGGTAATTCAGTTTTATCGTTCATATTTCTTTCTTAGTTAATCTCATTTAGATGATTGCGACATTGTAGGTAATTGGTGCAAAGCGCTCAATAGCAAAGCGTAATTTAATCGCTATCAAGTTAAGTTTCGTATAACAAAGAAATAAACCTTTACACAAAACAACTTGTTAGCAACTAATGATTACTTCTATAGTTATATCAATTCACTTAAGTAGCTGATCATCCTAGCGGACTAAATAACATGCTAACTGCGTTAGAATTTATCAATGTAGAACAACTACATAAGAAAAATTCCGCCTTGTTAACATTTCATTTATCCAGCGCTATCCCTGATCACATACTTAACAGAATTGGTATTAGATTAGCAAGCTATTCGTTGCGGTTTTACTTTTTATAAGACGTAAGGGAGTTCGCGTATGGCAGTAGCACTAAACAAAAATTGCATTTCGTTTTACTTATTAAAGCCTGAAACTTACCTGTTTGGTAAACACTATTTTATTCGCAAAAAAATTAAAGCTGCGGGTTTAAAAATCATTGGTAAGAAAAAGATAAACCTCTCATTTGCCGACTTAATGGCGCTTTATCCAAATGTAATGGCGCGTATTACCATGTCGTTAAGAGTGCCATTTTTAATGGACTTAGATATGTATTTTGTTGAAGGTGAAAACGTTGTTTCACGTTTAAATTCGCTGAAATACGATATTCGCCAAGAGTTATCTGGCGCTAAAATCGGCGGCTTTTTACATACCCCAGATAGCCCGCAAGAATTAAAGCAGCATCTCTCTATTTTATTAAAAGAAAGTTCTCAAGCATAAATACCAAACAAAAAGAGCAGCCAAATGGCTGCTCTTTCAAAAAATAACCTTTGGTTATTTAAGCGGCATTATCTTCAATGCCGACAATAATCCAAGGTGCATCTTGCGCCGATAAATTACGCTCAAGGTGCCACACTTCATCAATTGGCTCTTCTTGCTTATCGCCAAGGTCGCGGTATTTACCACGAAAACGTACGCTAATTTCCCACAGCATTGGAGATGTATTTGCGCGCGCAAGCTCTGCGTCAATAAACATTACTTCTGTTTCAACTTCAGTTACCTCAGCACGTTCAGCTTTTAGCTCCGCTAATAACTGTTCACTCACGTACTCTGAAATCACGTCAAAGTTATTGTCATTCCATGCTTTTTGCAGCGTGTGGTAATGATCACGGGCACCTTGTAAAAAACCATTTAAGTCAAAGTTAATTGGTAAGTTCATTGGCACTGACTGGCTTTGTCCAAACCCTTGCGACTGAAATTGTTGTGGTGCTTGGCTTGGTGCTTCTGGCTGACCCATTGGCGGCATTCCCGCATATTGCGCTTGGCTTTGTGCTTTTTTCACCATCATCATTTTAAATAGTTTAAATAACACAAAGGCAACCAAGGCAATAATAATGAAGTCCATAAACTGGAAGCCCTCAAAATCGCCGCCCAGCATAGCAGCAATTAAGCCACCCGCGAGTAAACCACCTAAAATGCCACCCATTAAGCCTTTTTTAGATGACTTTTTGGCAGGCAATGTTGGATTAGTAGTATTAGCTTGTTCTTTTTGTTGTGTTGTTGTGGTTTGCTGCGTTTTGCCTTTGCTTTTACTGCCGAATTTCTTGCGAGCTTCAGCGTCAAACGAAAACGATAAGGTAAGTGCGATTAACGCGAAAAACCATGCGAATTTTTTCATCAAATTATTCCGTATAAAAATGCTGTGAGCATTCTAAAATTCACACTTTGAGAGTCAATAGGTGACTTGAGATTAAAGACGTTAAAATTAGCCAAAAATAGATTAAATTTATCTTAAATCGCACCACAAAGGTGTGATGCGATTTCTCAAGTATTTAATTGCAACATGCAGTTTCTGATGTATTGATATGTTTTTTAAGGGTGTTATTTAACGTCGCGACTTCTTGCTTGGATGCATTTCGCTCACTAAATCTATCCACCATAAAGCTATCATGATCTCTTAATAAATACGTAAAACGCATCAACTCTTCCATCACATCAACCACTCTATTACGATAATTAGACGCTTTCATCTCGCCAGAAGGTTCAAATTCTTGGTACACCTTAGCAATTGATGATTGGTTAGCAATGGTAAACATGCGCATCCAACGTCCTAAAACACGCATATTATTTAACGCATTAAAACTTTGAGAGCCCCCACTGACCTGCATTAAAGCCAGTACCTTACCTTGTGAAGGGCGAATAGCACCAGATGATAATGGCAGCCAGTCAATTTGATTTTTAAAAACCGCTGACATATTGCCGTGGATCTCGGGTGAACACCACACTTGCGCTTCAGACCAATTAGCCAACTCTCGCAGTTCTTTTACTTTACTATGTGAGGCCGATTCATCATTATCAAAAACAGGTAGGCCTTTTGGGTCAAAGATACGAACTTCGGCGCCCATATGCGTTAAAATATTAGCTGCTGTCTGTATTGCCAATTTGCTATATGAAGTTTCACGCAATGAACCGTACAGCATTAACACCTTTGGCTTGTGTGTACTTAATGCTTTGATTTCAGGTTTTAAATTGAATGTTTCGTTACTTAAAAAGTGCATAATGACTACCTTTATTATTTCATTTACACCTCTTAAGACGTGCGACATAAGCAAAAGACGAAAATTTTTCGTCTTACTGTGAAAGTTGACGTCTTATATGTACACTTTTTAGTAATAATATTAAGGCAGTAAGTGACAATGAATATCGAAAATGTCTGGCAAGAATATCAACAAGCATTAAAAGGCTTTCTTCACAGTAAAATTGAAAATAAAGCAGATGTTGATGATTTAATGCAGGAAATTTTTATAAAAACCTACCAAAATTTGCATTTAGTTAAAGACATCAGCAAGGTCAAATCGTGGCTTTTTCAAGTTGCCAATAACACCATCATTGATTTTTATAGAGCACGCGCCAAACGACAAAACCAAGCTGAGACACCTCAAATATTGGATGACAATGAACAAGTCAAACATGACTTAATGAATTGCTTAGCGCCTTTTATTCAAAACTTACCACAAGAGCAGCAAGCATTGTTAATTGCAGTGGACTTGGAAAATGAAGAGCAAAAGGCCTTAGCGGAGAAAATGGGAGTGAGTTACTCCACATTGAAATCTCGCGTTCAATCAAGCCGAAAGGCGTTACGTGCATTATTTGATGAGTGTTGCCACTTTGAATTCGACTATTGTGGCAAAGCGATTGATTATCACCGCAAAACTGAGTTCACCAAGCTTTAATCTTATTGCAACGATTTAAAAGGATTTAAACGCATGATGAAGACACCAACAAACATCTATTTATTATGGCTTTGTTTACTTAGCATGATGCTGATAGGGTGTTCAAATACCGTTTCAAAAAATATTAAACACGATACAAAATCAACATCACAAGTTAAGACACACACTAAACATCAGCTCTATCAGCAGTTAACTGAATGGCAAGGTGTGCCCTACAAGTTGGGAGGTACCTCGAAAAAAGGCATCGACTGTTCCGCCTTTGTGCAAAAAACATATATCGACCATTTTGGTTTTTTGCTGCCAAGAACTACCTTACAACAAGCGCAATTTGGCACAGCAATTAGTAAAGATAAATTACAAGCGGGCGACCTAATCTTCTTTAAAACTGGATTTCGCACCTATCATGTCGGCATGTATATTGAAAATCATCAATTTTTACATGCGTCAACCAGTCAAGGTGTGACCTTATCATCGCTCAAAAACAGCTATTGGCAAAAAGCTTACTGGCAGGCAAGACGGATTGAGTTTTAAATTAATGAAAAAATCAATAAATCTTAGTTAAAGATTAAAAGCTAGATTATTTAATATTAGGCAGCTTAACCCAATACCCTAACCCCCTTGTTGACGCTGATAGCATTCAATACTGCCATTTAAATCTTGAGTGATATTGTTGTAAGCAATATGAAGGCCTAAACCTGAATGGCCGCGATGCCGTTTGGTGGTGTAAAACGGCTCGAAAATACGTTTTTCTTCTCCTTTTTCAATACTTTTGCCATTATCAAAAAAATCGAGTGTAAGTTGTTGATTTTCATCTTTCATTTCACAAGTAATTTGTACAAGCGGTACATCAGCATGAAGCAGTGCGTTTTCAATTAGTATGTTAAATACTTGCGCAAGAGTAGCAGGATAACTGTAAAGTTGCGCATCACCATGCAGTACAAGCTGCGCCTTCTCGTTATTAATTTGCAGGGTATTTAACGCCACTTTAAAGCTTTCGGTAAGCAAATGGTTGATATTTATATTTTCCGGTCGTTGTGCGCTATTTTTACCAGCGAGTAGTTTAAAGCGCTCTACCAATTCGCCCGCTTTTCCAACCCCACTTTCAATGAGCTGACTACTGTTGTTTACATCGCTCAAATAGCTTTCAAAGTCGTGACTGGAGAGTGTTTTGCTTTTAAATTGCGACTCTGTGGATATCGTTTGCATTTTTAAATGACTTACCGCAGTAATGGCAGTACCGAGAGGCGTGTTAATTTCGTGGGCAAGCCCTGCCACCATACTACCAAGGGCTGCGTGTTTCTCAGCTTCAATAATATACTCTTGAGCCACTTCAAGCTTTTCGATGGTATGCATTAGCTGTTGGTTCATATTGGCAAGCTCGGTTGTGCGCTCTAACACCCGTAACTCTAGTTCACTATTAAGCTCTTTTAATGCCACCTCCTGTTGCTTTAATTTGGTAATATCACGCTGCGTGCCTGTGATGCGTAACCCCTTTCCAGTTGTTTCATCAAATTCAACCACTTTGCCTCGATCTAAAAGCCAACACCATTCCCCTTGTTTATTTAAAACACGATAACTGGCTTCAAAAAATGGTGTCTTGTTATTGATATGCTCAGCTAATGCTTGATTAAGGAATTCATAATCATCAGGGTGAACAAACTCCTTTAAACTGCTTGCATCTAGCCCAGAGGCCGTTTCAGAAAAGCGAGAATGACGTGGCAAATTTTCTCGTTTTATCTCCCCCGTTGTTAAGTTCCAATCCCATAACGTATCACCACTTCCCCATAATGCTAAATTAAGGCGGCGCTCGCTAAGCTCGAGTTCTTTACGCGCTTTTATTTCTAGTTGCATACGGTTATGTTGTTGGACTTTACGATAAATCAGCCAACTGATAATAAAAATCGAAAACAGTAGTAACGCGACCCAATTGCGGGTTGTTTCAACACTTTCCAACTCGGTTTGTTTTATTCTACTTTCTTGCTGTGCGAGTTTTAATTTCTGCTGAGCACTAAAGAGTTGATTTTCAACAATTAATGATTCTAACCGTTGCTGGCTTTGTTTATCAAAAAGGGCTGCTTTTGTTGCTTGATATTCTGTTAGCGCATCAAGTGCTTGCTTATAACGAGCTTGTTCCTTTAATGCTTTTACTAAACCCTCGTATGCCGAAAATGTTACAACGTTCTTATTAACTTCTTTACTTAAATCAAGCGCATCTTGATAACTTTGTTGCGCTTTTTCATAGTTACTTTGGCTAAAATAAATGTCGCCATATTCAACATTTGCTTCTGCAATTCGCGACTTCGAATTGCGCTTTCGATAAATCGCCATAGCGTTGCCGAGATGGTTTAGTGCTTCATCAAGATTATTTTGCTGCTTAGCAATACGCGCGCGATATAAGTAAGTGGACCCGAGTAACATTGGATTGTTAATTTGAGTCGCGAGTAATTGCGCTTTGTCTAAATAGCGCTGCGCTTCAACTAAATCGTCTTTTAAGCGATGGGTTTCCCCTAAATTGTTGTACGAGTAAACCATTCCCCGTTGGTAGCCAATTTTTTCTTTTAAATTGAGCGAGCGTTTATGTAAATTAATTGCTTCATCATATCGTGCTAAGTCTTTGTAAATTATGGCTGTATTATTATAAGTAATGGCAAGGCGCCGATCGTCTTGCATGCCTTCGAGTACTTTTAAAGCCTTAAGCATATTTTCAAGCGCTTTATCAAAATCACCAATAGTGCGATAAATCGAACCCAATCGCCCAAAAGTAACGGCTAACATACCTTGATCTTTTAGTGCTTTAAAAACAAATTGGCTTTTATAAAGGGCATCAAACGCATTTTTGTGTTCGTTTGCTGATAAATAAGTGTCCCCCAAAGATTTGTAGGCAAGACCGATAATTCGATTATTTGAGTCTTCAGGGTATAGACTAATAATGGCAAGCAAGTCATTTATTGCATCTTGATATTGGGTAAGTTCAGCATACACCGATGCACGGATCGCTAGAAAATCACTATGTGTATCAACTGAAACACTGTGTTGATTAATCACTTCTAACGCACTTGTTAATAGGTCTATCGCTTTTTTTCTGTCCCCTTTGTATTGATAAGCTTGAGCGTAATAACTGTAAACATGCACTTTGTCATCAGGCGTATTAATTCGCGTTAAAAGGTTATTTTTTTCGATAAACTCAATTACAGATTGCGGGTTATTAATGGCGTTTTCTTCTAAGAAAGAAATAACTTCGCTGGCAGGCGCATTTGCATCTGGTGGGGTAACTTGATTGGCTGAGAGCGTTGGAATACAGCAAATATAGAAAATAAAAGACAGAGCAAAACGTGACATCGCATTCACCTATAACTGTTTCCACTAAAGTGTAGACCAGTTTTGCAGCTAAGGCTGTAGATACGTGTTTTGCCCGTTTAAAAGCGTTTAAGATTGGCTTAGTTTTTAACTAAGCCAATACGACTATTTTACATGGAAGCGATTCACTAGATTACGTAAATCTTCTGATAATGCGACTAATTGTTGCGAACCCTCAGCGAGTTCGTCAGCCGAGTGCGCTGTATGTTTAACCGAATCACTAATGCCAGAAATATCACGATTTATTTCATCAGCAGCATCATATTGTGATTGTGCAGCGTCCGATATTTGTGAGATCAACTGTTTTACTGTGTTCACCGCACGGCTAATATCATCAAACGAATTATGTGCTTTTTCTGCTTTTTCAATGGCATCTGCTGAGTGAGTAACACTGCTCGCCATTTTGTCAGAAACCAAACGCGTTTGCTCAATTAAACTGCTTAGTACTTTATCGATTTCTTCTGTCGATTCGTGAGAGCGCTTAGCGAGTGTACGAACTTCATCTGCCACAACTGCAAAACCACGCCCTTGCTCACCTGCCCTTGCAGCTTCAATCGCCGCATTCAGGGCCAGTAAGTTTGTTTGTTCAGCAATGCCACGAATAACATCAAGAATTTTAGTAATATTTTCACTTTCTTTTTCAAGCTGCGTCATGGCCTGTGATGATTCGCTCAGGGAATCATTTAGGATTGTTACTTCCGTTACTGCCAATTTAACATCGTTATTACCTTCAAGCGCATAATGCTCAGCTTGCTCAATATCACTCATTGCCGTTGAACAATCATCTGATACTTGCTTAGCAACATCGGCAAGGTTAGCTGTGCCTCTTGCAGCAACTTCACTACTGCCTTCTTGCTCATGACTTGCACGCATAATTTCGGTCACTTTGGCACCCGATGCGGTAGCAGATTCGTTTAAAATTTGAGACTTATGATTGATGTCTTTCACTAAATCATTAATGGTTGAAAGAAATTGATTAAACCATTTTGCCAGCTGGCTAATTTCATCATTACCAATCACATCTAACCGCTTAGATAAATCACCTTCCCCTTGTGCAATCTCTTTAAGCCCTGCAGACACTTTTTCAATTGGGTAAACAATACGGTTTGCAAGCACAACACCTACCACTACAAAACACGCAATCATGATAAAGGCGATGATGCCAATAAATACTTTCATCTCAGAAGCAGACTGCAGGATTTCATTTTGTTCAATCACAGCAACAAAGCGCCAATTTAAGTCTTCAGAGAAATAGGTTGTCGCTTCTAGTGTTTTACCTTGATTTTCAATGGTGAAAGACTTGCTTGATAAATTACCAGCTAGCGATTTATAAATTGGTGATGCAAGTTCTGAAATTGGCTTAAAGTTATTTTGCGCATTGCGTGGATCGGCAAGCACGGTGCCTGAACCATCCACTAAAATTAAATAGCCTGTATTGCCAATTTTAATGCTAGAAACAATATCGGTAAGGGTTGCAAGCGTTACATCTAGCGATTGCACCCCAACAAACTGCCCCATTTCATTATTGATTGCTTTTGCAACAGACACCATCGCCTGCCCAGTTACTCCTTGGTATGGTTCGGTAATAACTGTTTGTCCTCGCGCACTTTGTGCCAATTTATACCACGGGCGCTGACGTGGATCGTAATTCCCTAATGGTTCTGCAGGGTATTGGATAAAACCGCCCTGCTCTGTACCTAAATAAACAAAGAGTAATTCTTGATGGGTTTTGCCAAATGTTTCGTAAAGCCTGTAAATGTCTGCCTCACCTGGAACAGCATCAAGTGGTAACATCGACTTTTCTGCGCCCATGTAAGTGGTAACGTCACTGGGTACATTTTTAACAGCAGAAGCCTGGGCAAGGAAATCAGCATTGTGTTTGACTTGCTGGAAAAATAAATTGAATCCTTTTTCCACTTGTCGTATTTCGGCATGGGTGGTTGCTAAGAAACGAGTAAAACCATCACTTTTGGCTTGCGATAACGAGAGCATTGAGATTGCTAAAATAGGAACAATTACGGTGATCGCAAATCCCGCAATAAGTTTGGTACGCATTTTCATAATACAGCCTTTATTGTTGTTTTTTAACAGCTAAACGATTTAACTATACCTAGTTGCTATCGGTCTGAACATTAAAAATGTTAACAATTTGTCACTGTTAAAATCACAAATAAGAATTTTGAACTAACACTTAAGATAGCAAACAGAATTTATTCTTACACTGTGCCCCTAAAACAAAAACAGCCTATTTTACAATATCAGGCTGCTTTAATTATGTTTTAAACTGTTTAAAAACTGCTTTAAGGCTTTTTGATTATTTTTGCATGTTTGCGATTAGGGTAGCAGGTTGTGCAAATTGGGCACACCAAACCATGGCAACCTCGCGCTGTACAAAACTCACGTCCGTAATAGATTATTTGAAGGTGTAGATCATTCCACCGCTCTTTAGGAAACAAACGTTTAAGATCTTTCTCTGTTTGCTCTACATTTTTACCATTGGTTAAACCCCAACGCTGTGCAAGGCGATGAATATGCGTATCTACTGGGAATGATGGCACGCCAAACGCCTGCGCCATAACAACACCTGCAGTTTTATGACCAACCCCAGGTAGTGTTTCTAATAATGCCATATCTTGTGGAACCACCCCGTTATAATCAGCGACCAAAATTTCCGACAAACGTTTTATGGCTTTAGATTTTTGTGGAGATAACCCACATGGGCGAATAATCGCTTGAATATCTTCAACATCCTGCAACGCCATATCGAAAGGGTTATCTGCAAGTTGCCAAAGTTTAGGCGTAACCTGATTGACGCGTTCGTCTGTACATTGCGCTGACAATAACACTGCTACTAACAAGGTATAGGGATCGTTATGATCTAATGGAATGGGCGGGTTAGGATAACGTTTTTCGAGATCGTCTAAAATAAAAGCAACCCGTTGTTCTTTTAAGAGGTTTTTTGAAGACACGACCAACTCCTAACAAAACTACAAAGCGGTAAAATACACTGTTTTAGCAGCGGCTGCCAAGGGAAGATAGCATTGCAACAAGGCTTACAATTAAAAATTAACGAGTTTTTGGGAAAAAGAAACTAGCGTGGTATCAACTAATTACTTGATACCAGCGCGTAAAACGAAATCAAATCGCCATTATTTACAGTATTGATCGCCATAATAATTATTTGGGTAATTACAGACTTGTTTAGGCTCAGTTACTGGAGCATTAAGCACTTGTTTTATAGTGTGTATTATTGCATTCATATTTTGCTCTCCATTGTTTAATTCACATCACTAGTATGCAACTGAACCTCTAAACTATAAAACAAATTAAAACGAATGTTACATTCAATTTTTCAAATGAATCACAATTCATTGCGACCATCAAAATATGTAATCGCCAGCTCGCGCGGCTCTATATTGTCAACACAGCCTAAATTAATGCGGTAACTGCCTGGTTGATAAAGTGTGTCGTGGAATGGATAAATACCACATTGCTGACAAAAGTAATGATGCACATCATGGTCGCCAAAGTGATACGTTTTTAAAAATGACTCACCTGAGATCAATCTAAACCTGTCAGCACCGAAATATTCTTTCGACATAATGGCATTTTTACGAATACAAATGGAGCAATTACACTGTAATGCATCATAAATAGGTGCGCTTTCAAATTCAAATTGCACCGCTTTACAGTGGCAACTTCCAGTATATTTCATAGTGGCATTCCTTGTTCAAAACACCACTGTATATTTAACCAAAATAAACTAAAAGACCTAATTTACTATTTAAAAAATTAAGGGCTGTTGACCTTTCAGGTTCGTTTTTGCAGCAGTTTGATTGGGGTTTATACAAGGCAGAGGCTGCTTGGCATAGTTATTCTATGTGAGTCAGCCGATAACACAGTATAAAACCCAATCAAGCGCTGCCGAACGGTTCTTTTGAGCGCACTTTTCTCATTATTGTCTGCATGGACGCAGGTAAGTGGCGTTAGCAGGACGCTCAAAAAAAACAAGAATAGAACAGCAAAAACCAACAGACCCTGAGCATTAAAGCGGCATATACATAATATGTTGGGGGCCAGCTGGGCCATCTAAATACAGCGCGCTTTCTTCCAAAAAACCCGCTTTTTGGTAACAACTTTTAGCCAATCTATTTTTACAATTAACCGTTAAATAAAGCCAACTGTAATGTGAGTAATGTTGATTTAAATATACAATTAACGCCTTTATGGTAACTTGACCTAAGCCTTGCCCTTGCAAACGTTTATCAATTACAAATGAGCGCAGCCCTAATCCATTACTTGGGCAAAATTCATAATCTTCGTGATAACCACAATCAAGTTTAAAAAAGCCAATCACTTTTGAAGTGTGCTTAATTACATGTAAATGCACGCGCTGATTGCTCTCTTTTAAAAACTCTTCAGCACTGCATGCAAATTGAATTTGATCTTTCGCTAAAACAACTTTGCTCAGTTCTTCTAAATGTTGTGGAGTTAACTTTTCAATGGCAATCATAAATGGGTTTTACAATTAAGGGGTTTTTACAAAGGCAAAGCATCAATATTTAGCTTGTTAAAGTCATATATAGACCTGATGCTTTACGTTTATTTAAAATGGTGTTTATAGGGTCGTAGAGAGCTCAACGTTTTCTTTTTTAGCGCTAATTTTGCCACTTTCACGAAACTCTTCTAAGTGAGATAACGCATTTTTTGAACTTAACAAAGCATAATCAAGATAAAATTTAATTTGCTTTAACTCTCTTTCCATACCATCAAGATAGCGTGCATTCATATCGTTATCGACCAATTCATTTAGTTCATCATGACCTTGGAATATAAACTGATTCACCATTTCTTTCGCCTCAGATGTACTGCGACTGGCCATATCCAATGAAATCAATAATTCAACAGGCAAGGTATTTAGTTCCTGACGCGTTTTTGAAAACTGCCATGCGCCTTGTTCAATGATCAACATTTTTAGCACAAATTCATAACCATCGCTTTCGCCAGTCTCTTCAAATAATTGTTCGTACTTTTTAGACTGCTCAATGTTTGCATTATAACTGGCCGATGCAAGCTCTAAGCGCTGGATATTCTGTTGTAATTCGTAAGCAATTTTCGTTAGTAATTGCTCTGCATCTTGGCGTTGTTGGAAATTGTTATACCACGCATTAATACCTAGTGCGATTAACACACCAAGCGTGATAACAATTAACTCAAAGGCGACTTTACTTATTATTTTTTTCACAAGAAACTCTAGCTAACTAATTAAAAATTAAACGTTTTCAATTGTACCTAGATAAACACCAAACACCATAGCGACTGGTCACATTATTAGGCTTTCATTCATTTTATATGAAAGTCCATTGGTAGAGCACAATCACAACCACCTTTATGTTGAATTTGATTCACCAATTGAATACAGTTGCTAAGATAAAAATCACAGCAAGGTTTAGAATATGCGATCTAAATACCCACCACTGCATTTGCTTAGTATCTTTGAGGCCGCGGCCCGTCATCAAAATTTCAAATCAGCGAGTAACGAACTATGCATTACACCTTCAGCAGTAAGCCATCAAATTAAAGCGCTTGAAGAGCAGCTCGGTTTTAGTTTGTTCCAACGTAAAAGCCGTGGTGTGGTGTTAAATAATGCAGGTGAAATGTATTTAAATTTTGTGCAACAGGGGCTTGAATGTTTTGAACAAGGAACGCGTAAAGTACGAAATCGGTTTTCATCACAATCACTTAAAATTTCATGCTTTACGACGATGGCAAGTCATATCATCATCCCTAAATTGGGCGCCTTTCAAGCAATGCACCCGGAAATTGAATTACGCATTGAAACAGGTAACCATGTGTCTGATTTGCGCTTCGACGACATTGACTTAGCTATTCGCATTGGTCAGGGTAACTGGCCAAATACGATAAACCAAAAATTACTCGATTTAACCATCTCCGCAGTATGTTCGAAGTCGTTTTTAAATAAATACCAAGTAAAAGCGCCTGACGATGTGAATGCTTTACCCTTAATTGATTTATCCTACATGGACGATGTGTGGTCACAATGGTCTAAAGCAACAGGTACATTGCTTACCCAAACCAAACGCTCACTTACCTTTTCTGATTATGATTCATCAATTAATGCTGCAAGCCAAGGTTTGGGCTTAGCTCTTGGAATTTTCCCTATAGAAAACAGTAAAATAAACAACAATACATTAACCACACCTTTTAATGAATTTGTGCCATTCAAACGAGATTTATATGCCGTTTATCGAGAAGAAGATGCTAATCGTCATGATATTCGCTGTTTTATCAACTGGCTTGTATCTTCACCCGAACTTTATACCTAAAACCCTCTCGAATCTGCTTCTTTAAAATGCAATAACAAATAAAATAGGTGAATTTGATTCACCCATTAGGTGAATATTATCCTTTTGTCGTTTCCAATCAAAACCACTAAAGTAAGGACATAAATATTGCTTACTTTAAAAGGATGTTAGTTATGTCTCAAACACTGTTAATAGCTTATCGCTTGGTTGCGGCCTTGGTAATTTCAATGCCACTCATAATCAACCTAACGATTAAAGGCGATATTGTTTCATCATTTATTTATGCACCTATTTTTACTATCCTAGCGCTTGTTTTGGCGGTCTATTTAGATGATAAGATTGAGCACAGTTTGCAGCAAACAAAACTCCGTTTGACTGTGATAAAAGCGGCTAAAACCACAAGCGCAAAAGTAAAAACACCGTTGCTCGCAAGATTTAGAACTGAGTATTGTTGTTTTAAATAACTTAGAAGTTCGCGAGTTAAGTTTGCTCGACGTAGTTCGAGCAAACATGTTTGATCAGGCTAATTGCCATCATTATTACCAGCACCCTCATTAATTAAATCTTCTAATTCATCACTTTGAATTGTGCCACATGAATTTGAGGTTTTACCGCAACTGCGCCCTTTAATTCGGCTACCTGTCGCGGGTGTAAATTTTGCTTTGCTACGCTTAAATTGTGCAAGTGAATTACTTAATTTATCTTCTGCAACAACACCATCGGGGTTAACAGTAATCACTTCGATATTGAGCATTCTTTCAAATTCAACTAGTTGCTCAGTTACCTCTGGTGTAGGGTTAGTTTGAAGTGATGCAATAATGCCACTTAGCTGTTCGCGACTATCAAGATAATCTTTTACTACCAATTGTTTATAATAACTACCTGCCAACAAATCATTTTGTGTAACGCCATAACCTAATTGATGGATTTGCGCTAAGCGATAAATTGCTGGGGCATAGTGTGTTTCGCTAGCTTGCTCTAAGTAGCTAATGCTCTTTTGAATGTCTTTTTCTTCATATGATAGTGCAAGCTTATAAAGTGTTGGCGCATAACCTTGCTCCACAAGAAGTGATAAATACTCATCCGCTTGCGCTACGTTTTGCTCGACACCTATACCTTGTCGGTACATTTTTTCAAGGGTTTGCGTTGCTTTTAACGCGAACTTTTTTGCCCCCGGATTATCATTAAAAACCGTTCGTTTTAACCATTTAATGGCTTCTACTGTATCTTGTTCAAAACCATCGCCATATAAGTAGGCATAACCTAAAATCAACTGTGCTTTTGCCTCTTTCCAACGGGCAAACTTACGCATTTTTTGCATTTTTTTTGCGCACTCATTGGTAGTGCATATTTTTGTATAGTTACTGATTTCAATATCTAAACGTTGCTGTGGTGTTTGCTCAGAAGCTAATAAAGTTTGATTAAAAAACACGATTAGCAGTGCAAGAAAAAGGCTCTGAAGATGTGGCATTTGCATAAAATTCTCCCTGAACTTTCGATGCACAAAGGTGTTTATTGTGGTTCTGAATAACATACTATAACGATTAATTTAGCAAAATACACAGATTAAAATAGCTATAACTTATAACAAGTTAAATCAAATTTAATGTCTATTTTTTGCCTTTATCAAAGCAACTTGTTATAAGTGTCAAAACTCTACAAAAAGATAATGGAATATGGTTAAAGCGTTTTTTGCTTTCGTTTTTATAGGTTACCTCTCAGTTGTAACATCTGCAAATGCACTATCTACTAACACAGCTGAACAACAATGTGTTTCATGCCATCAAAGCCAAGTTAAAGACTGGCAAACGTCGCACCATTTTCATGCCATGGAAAAGCCAAATGCAACCTCGGTTTTAGGCAACTTTGATAATGTAACTTTTCCATTTCAAAACACGCAAGTACGCTTTTTTAAAGACGGCGAAAACTATGCCATCGAAATGCCTAATTTGGCAGGCGAAATGACTCGCTATCATGTTGCTTACACCTTCGGTTATTTACCACTCCAGCAATATATGTTCGACTTTGGCAACGGCCATTATCAGTTTTTTCCGTTTGCATGGGATAGCCGAGAGAAAGCTGAGGGCGGTCAACGTTGGTTTGTTTTACACCCAGAGCAAAAAGCACAAGATGAGTTCCATTGGAGTCAAAAGGGCCAAAATTGGAATCATATGTGCGCTGATTGTCATTCCACTGAGTTTAAAAAGAATTTTGATTTAAGCACTAACACTTTTAACTCAAGTTATTCTGCTATCAATGTGAGCTGTAATGCATGCCACGGAAATAGCGAACAACACTTAAAATGGGCAAATGGCGATAACACTATAAATAACAAAGGTTTTGATATAAATATTGGGCAACAAACTCCGCTTTTTAAAAGTGACAGCAACGGCAAAATGACAAGTGTGCAAGTACTTGAACCATCAGAGCAAGTACCTATGTGTGCTAGCTGCCATGGAAGACGCTCAAACCTAAGCGACCGACAACACCCCCATGACTTTTTAAATGTATTTCAACCGGCATTAATTACTTCCGAACTTTATCAAGTAGACGGGCAAGTATGGGATGAAAACTATGTTTGGGGCTCTTTTGCACAGAGCAAAATGCATGACGCAGGCGTTACTTGTACCAACTGCCACAATCCGCATAGTGGAAAACTTAAATTTGCTGGCAATCAAACTTGTACGCAGTGCCACGCAAGCACAACTTTTGATACACCAAAGCACCATGGTCACCCTATTAATCAGCCGGGTAGTCAATGTGTTGATTGCCATATGCCAACCACAACCTATATGCAAGTTGATGCTAGACGCGATCATAGCTTTAAAGTGCCACGACCTGACTTAACAATCAAAACCGGTGTTTCTAACGCATGTAATACATGCCATCAAGATAAATCGGCTAACTGGGCTGTAAAACAACTTAATAAACTACATAAAACACCCAAGCATATTGGTGCTGAACATTTTGCCACTAGTTTTTACCGCGCAGATAACCGTGCACCGGGAGCAGATGCATTGCTGACTCGCATTGCGCAAGACAATAACTATTCGGATATTATCCGCGCATCTGCCTTAACACGTATGCGAAACACACCAGGCAATAATGCACTGGTGGCAATCGCGCGCGCAGTGAAAGCTGCAGAGCCCTTACAACGCTTAGCGGCTATTAATGCTGCAACGCCTTACCCAGTAACAGATAGATGGCGTATTTATAATCATTTATTGGAAGATAAACATAAAAGTGTTCGCATTGAAGCTGCACGTGGTTTAGCTGCGATGATGGTCGAGCCTTTTCCAAGTGAACTGGCCAAAGCCGATAAGGCACGTTTAGCGAAAGGGCTCGAAGAATACAAAGAAAGCCAACAATACAATAGCGAGCGAGGCTTTTCACACACCAACTTAGGTATTTTGGCGCTTGAATTAAACCAGCAAAACCAAGCAGAATCGCATTATCAAAATGCAATTAACATAGAGCCAATTTTTATGCCTGCCTATGTCAATTTGGCTGATTTATATCGCCAACAAGGCAAAGAGCACAAGGTAGCAAATATTCTCAATCAAGCATTGAAAATTAATAATCAGGCAAGTGAAGTTCACTACGCTTTAGCAATGAGTCAAATTCGTAGTAATCAAAAAGAACAAGCATTAGGTAGTTTAGAAAAGGCCGCTCAATTTGCACCAAACAATGCAAGCTATATATATACATATGCGCTATTGCTGCAAGACCAAAATAAACCACTGCTTGCAATTCGTAATTTTGAAAAGGCCTTTACCATTACTCCTAACAATCCCGATATCAGCTATAGTTTGGCGCAAAGCTATATTCAACTAAACCAGTTTAAACAAGCGCTTTACTACGCAGAAAATCTGGCAACCTTGGTGCCAAATAACCCGCAAATTAATCAAATGGTTGAACAATTACGTATGATGCAAAGCGTCAATTAATCGTATTTGGTAGGTTTAAAAACAAAAACGGCGAGCTCGAGCTCGCCGTTAAAAAACATAAAACAATTATGCTTTTTTAACGAATTTAGCGGTAACCATCATCTCGCCTACACCATCAACGCGACAGTCTAACTCGTGGTCTTTTTTATCAAATACACGGCGAACAACAGCTTTAGTACCAATTTTAATTACTTGTGAACTGCCTTTGATTTTAAGATCTTTAATAACAGTCACTTTATCGCCTTCAGCAAGTAATGCACCATTTGCATCTTTCACTTCAATCGCATCTTCCTGTGCTTGCTCTTCAGGGTTCCACTCGAACGCACACTCTGGACACACTAAGTTTTCTTGATCTTGGTAAACGTATTCTGATTTGCAGCTTGGGCAAGGAGGTAACGACATAATAATTCTCTGTTCCTGTTTTATTTTGGCGTTATTTTAATAGATTAAACCCTATTATGCGAGTGGTTATTAACAATAAACACACTGCACTATATGGTTTTATAAAGCATTTCCCAGAAGAACCCTAACTTATGTTGATGCCAGCTCACTAAAAATGGCGGCTTTTTTAGAACTCACAAATGAACTTAGATAGCAATTAAACAATCAAGAAGATTGAAAACAGTGCAAACTTTCACTCTTTAATTATGTGCAACAACTCGGTTACGACCTAACTCTTTAGCTTGATAAAGGGCTTTATCTACACGTTTAAACATGGTTTCAAAATTAATATCATCGCTTGATTTCATCACCAATCCGATACTTACTTTAGCTAGTATGTCGCCTTTTTCTGTCTTGATTGGGTTGCTCGCCTGATATTCACGAATGCGTTCAGCCACCATTTGGGCTTTCTCAAATGGCGTATTTGGCAACAATATGGCGAACTCTTCGCCTCCAATACGTGCCAGCACATCCTCATCACGCAGGTTTGCAGATAAACAAGTCGCAAAAGACTGTAAAACAACATCACCAATTGGATGACCGTGTTTATCATTAATCTTTTTGAAATGATCGATATCTAATGACATCAGCGCAAACGGCGCGTTGCTTCGCTCTGCACGCTTAAACTCGCGCTCTGCCGTTTCAACAAAATAGCGACGATTATACAAATTGGTTAAATAGTCTGTGTTAGCTTGTTTACGGAACTGCTCTTTTAGCTGATAAAGCTCTGTAACTTCGGTTGAAAAGCCAATAAGCGATTTGCGCCCGTGTTGTTCAAACGGCACCTTAACACTTAAGTAATGACGTGTATTGCCGTCGTCATCTGACACTGTTTCTTCAATGGTTTGTTTTACACCACTGGCAAATAATTCTGAGTCACTTTCATGAAAATGTGCAGCCATCTCTGGCGGCAAAATATCTTGCTCTTTAGCACCAATAATTTGTTCAACAGGCAGCCCAAATAATTCGGAAACTTTGGCATTTACATAAATAAACTCTCGGGAATCGTCTTTCATGTAAATATGAGCAGCCACATTATCGAGCACAATATCAAGTAACTTGTTTTGCTCTTCTACTTTACTTTGCAGCTGGCGTTGCTCAGTAATATCGTTTGCGATGCCACAAACGCCAATTAAGTTATTATTCTCGTCATAAAGTGGTTTTTTAATGATTTGATAAGTTATTTCACGGTTAAATGCTTTTACAAAATTAGTTTCTTCCTTTTGTAAAATCTTACCGGTACGCATTACCATTTGGTCGTTTTCGATAACTTCTCGTGACTGTGCAAGATCAAAAAAATGGCTATCGTCTTTCCCGAGCACTTCTTCTTCAGGCAAATCAAATACATCTAACACTGCTTGATTAACGTAGGTGTAGCGTCCTTCTAAATCTTTGCTAAAAATACAGGCACCAACAATGCTTAGCATGCCCTCTAAAATAGCAACTCTCTTTTTTAACTCTGCAGTCATTTATCACCTAACGTTTTTATTCCGAAGAATTATTTATACAATTGCATTAATTTACTGGCACTTATTGCAATAGATTCTCGACTCAATAATCCTTTAAAAATAAAATGTAGTTGCTCTACATTAGAATTTTTAAACGTTCTGAATGAGGCGTTTGGCTCGTTTCTTGATCGTGTAATCAATAAAATCGGTATTGCTATCGCGATATAATAAATTTGTGTACCAAAGCAATTTTGGGCGTGAACAATAGCCTTTAATTTGCTCAAGTATATAGCAATTTAGTCTTATGGCGAAATTTAAAACGCCATAACGTTAAAAACAAAATCAATCAAGTCAAACACTTACTTAAAGTGCGGATTTTCTGAACGAAGCGCGTAATAGTTTCTAGCAGTGTCTGTTCCTGTACAACTTTGATTGCAAATTTAGCAATAAACTCGTTACAATTCGCCTGCCGATAATAAGAATAATAACGTGTTTTATGCCAAAAATTTGGTTTGCCCTTGCGCTTGTCATTTTTTTAACAAGCTTTGATCTTCTTTCACAAACAAGTATTTGTACGAATTGCCCTTCATTAGTTAAAGTGAAAAATCGCGCTGACTTTGATGCAGAGGATTATTATCTTAGCAGTTATAAGGTTGATAAGCAGAATGTAAAAGCATTTAAGCACGCTGTGCACAAAGACATTAACCGTGAATTTATTAGCTTAAGTTATAAACAAGTTTGGACCGCCCTTACCTTCACAGATGAAGATCCAAATAATGCGAACAATATTCGTTTAATCTATAAAAACACTTCTATTGCAAAGAAAAATAATGGCAGTGGCAATAATAGCCGCCAACAAGATTATTGGAATAGAGAACACATCTGGCCCAAAAGTCATGGTTTTCCTAAAAAATCACAACAAGGTTATACCGATTTACATCATCTTAAGCCTGCCGATGTTTCATTGAATACTCAGCGCAGTGATAATGATTTTTTTGAAGGAGGTTACCCTTTAAAAGAGGCGCCAAATAATAAAAAGAATATATCACTGTGGTTTGAGCCCCATGATGGTGTAAAAGGCGACATAGCGCGTATGATTTTGTATATGGATGTGATGTATGAGATTGGCTCCCATAAAGATATGCCCGATCTAGAAGTAGTTTCATATTACGATACAAAGCGAACAGATTTAACCAATGAAGTTGGTCAGCTTGGCGATTTATGTACTTTATATCGCTGGCACTTTGCCGATCCTATTGATGCTTTTGAAATAAATAGAAACGACACCATTTACGAGTTTCAAGCTAATCGCAACCCTTTTATTGATCACCCTGAATGGGTCAAAGTTATTTACCAATCTGATTGCGAAAGTAATTAGGAGCTAATTAACTTTGTGTAGTAGTTGAGTCGAATATGAAATCGCTTTTAAAGGCAAAAGCGCTGCTGTTTATCTCTCGATTCACCTTAGTTCTAATGAAAAGAAACACGGTTTAGTTACTTGGTTAGTGACTTGGTTAATGAGCCAAAAGGCCAAGGCTATAAATGTAAATATCAAAAAAAGATATCCAAGCCATAGCTTACTGAAACAAAAATTAGTCTATAAAAAGCTGCAATTTTTTGGCTTAATGAATAAAAATAGCCCCTAGTGGGCATCATAATAAATTGGAGTGTATATGGAATTGGGACTTTGGCTTAGCTTAGCTGGAATTTGTGCGGTTGGCGCGATGTCACCTGGGCCTAGTTTAGCAGTAGTTTTGTCGCATTCGATGGCACAAGGTTTAAAGCACGGATTAGTTGCGAGTGTCGCACATGGTATTGGTGTTGGCATTTACGCAGCGCTTGCTGTTGTTGGGTTAGCAGGACTTATTCAACAATTTCCAATTGCTTACAAAACATTGTTATTTGGTGGCGCTATTTATTTAGTGTATTTGGCATATAACATTTTAAAGGCAGGTAAAAGCAAGTTTAGTTTTGATAAAGCATCTTCAAGCAGCTCTCTTCACGCTGCGAGAGATGGTTTTGCGATTGCTTTTTTAAATCCTAAATTGGCAATTTTCTTTTTGGCACTTTTCTCACAATTTATCGACCCTGAAACCATTACTGTGTATCAAGGGATCATTATGTGCTTAACAGTATTTACCATTGATACACTTTGGTATTGCATTGTGAGTCTAATTACCAGTAAAGCGAACCAAAAATTTGACCTTACCCGCTACGCGCATGTTATCAATAAACTATTAGCTTTTGCCTTTTTATTGCTGGCTCTACGCGTTTTAATTACAAATATTTAGGCCTTTTAATGTCAAAAAAAGCAATCGTTATTGGTGCAACAGGCTTGGTTGGCAATGAGCTTGTTAAATTACTCTGTAAAACAAATGACATTTCAGAAGTCGTTGTAATCGCAAGAAGAGAACTCACTTTTAACCATGCAAAACTAAAATGCCACATTGTTGATTTTGAAAAGTTAGCAGAGCACAGCCATTTACTTAAAGGTCACGTGCTTTTTTCATGCCTAGGTACTACTAAAAAGAAAGCTAAAACAATTGATGCGCAGCGAAGAGTTGACCTAAATTACCAATATTTAATTGCCGAAATGGCAGCTAATAACAATATACAAGATTACTTACTCGTCTCTTCTAGCGGTGCAAATAGCAAAAGCCGCAGCCCTTACCTTAAAATGAAAGGTGAGCTTGAAGAAAAAGTAAAAGCACTTTGTTTTAAACGCATATCAATTTTACAACCGTCATTACTACTTGGTAAACGGCAAGAGTTTAGAGTAATGGAAACTCTCGCAAGTGTAATTTTACCAATACTTTGTAAGCTTCCTTGGTTAAAACGATACAGGCCAATTTCTGGGCAGCAGGTAGCACATAAACTAGTTGATGTTTATCAAAATCAAACAGAGCACCAAGCCATTTATACGTTAGATGAACTGTTTAATTAGTAATAACTAACCACATGCTTTAATTGCGTAAAACTCAATATAAACCAAATTCAAATTAGTGCAGAAAACACAATTTATTTTATTTTCTGCACTATAAATACGTTTTTAATTATTAAAAATAATCTATAGCCCTTCCTTCACAACCTTTAAAAACACATACTATTCAATAAGTTAACTTGGCAACCTCTAATTTGGAATTATTCATAACAAAGTCTTATCCGATTAAGAATAAATTATAATGTATACAATATTTACAATCGGCAACTCGTTCTGTAACATGAATTTACATACTGTATACATTATACCGATAAATCAATCAGGATATGCAATAATGATAAAAACAAGCAACATACTTAAACGCTCTGCTTGCGCACTTGCTGTAGCATCTGCAATGGCTGTTAGTTTACCTGCTTTAGCCAACGATACCTTTAACGGTACTGTAAAAGGCGTGGTATCAAGCGCTGATCAGCAACAACTCGCAAACGCTACTGTAACGCTTAAACATAAAACCAAAGGTGTTACTCGCTCAATTACTACATCAGATGATGGTAGTTATACACTTCGTAAACTTCCGATTGGTGAGTACACACTTACTATTGAAAAAGAAGGTTATGAGCAAGTATTAGAGCAAGACATCTTAGTTACGGTAGGTGGTTCAGTAGTATTTAACAATACCATGTACTCTGTTGGTACAAATATGGAAACCATTGAAATCACTGGCAGCAGAATTGCCCGTGTGGATATGGAATCATCTACAGGTGGTATTGTTGTAACACAAGCTGAGTTGAAACGATTACCAGTTGAAACAGGTTTTGAAGCCATTGCTCTACTTTCTCCTGGTGTTGTAAGTAACGGTGAGTTTGGCGCTGCCAGTATTGGTGGTAGCTCTTCTGCAGAAAATGCGTATTACTTAAATGGTATTAACATTACCAATATCAAAACGGGTATCGGTTCAATTAACCTGCCTTGGGAAGGTGTTGAGCAAACTGAAGTAATGACGGGTGGCATTGACCCTAAATTTGGCGGTGCTTTAGGCGGCATTGTTAATGCTATTTCAAAATCAGGTAGTAACGATTGGGAATTCGAAGCATACGCACGTATTGACCCAGAAGCGACACGTTCACATCATAAAAATATGATTGACCGTGAAGGAAATTACTTTTCAAACAGCGAACAAGATGAAAGCACGTTCACACGTTTTTCATTCTCCGCAGGTGGCGCTTTAATTGAAGATACGCTTTTCTTCTACGGTGTTTATGCACCGCAAAAAAGCGATTATGAGGCAGCTGGCAGCAATACCATTGATATTGGCGAGAGCACATCAGATCGCTACCTTGCAACGGTAGACTGGTTTATCACTGACGATCATTCACTTACAGCAACTGCAATCGGCTTTACCAACAAAGGCAAAGGTAAAACTTATGCAAATGATTGGGAAACACAAGAAGTTGGTGAATATTTAAGTGATTACAAATCTCGCTCAGGCGGTGATATTTTTGGTTTAACTTATTCAGGCATTATCAATGACGATATGTCAGTTGAAGTTGTTGCAGGGCGCACTGTTGATAAAACTTATAATTCAGCAACCAGCTCTGATCCACTGGTTTGGTCACAACTGACAGGTGGATGGGTGAAGCTATCACAAGAGTCAGCTTCTTCAATCACAGAAAGCGAATTTATTCGTGACCAATTACGTGCTGACTTTAGCTGGACGTTAGAAGATCACGATATCAAAGTGGGTTTCGATTACGTTAATATCGATGTAGATTACGTAAATAGCCCGAACGGTGTTGGTGATCGTGCTGGTTGGTGGTACCCAATGTATGCATGGAATGGCAACCCGGTTGACCATCCAGCAGGCGAAGCGTTTATTGAACAGCGTGTTCGTACTGACTTTACTGATTCAGAAGTAAATTCAACCGCATTTTATATTCAAGATACTTGGACAGTTACCGATCAACTAACGCTTAACCTAGGTTTACGTTATTCAAGTGTTTATAACACGGTTTCAACCGGTGAAAAATATGTTGATGTGGATAACCAAATCGCGCCTCGTTTACAAGCTATCTATGATTTAGGTGATGGTACATCGAAGGTGTATGCAACATTTGGTCGTTATTACCAACCTGTTTCAGCAAATATGAACATTACACAAGGTGGTCAGCGTCGTGATATTAGTTATTACTACGAAGTAGGTGAAGTGGATGGCAATGGTCAATCTGTATTACTACCTGATGGTTCACCAAGTACAGGCGCATATATTGGCGAAGAAGTAGTTCAAACTGGTGAAATTGATACCGGCATGATTGTTAGCCAAGACTTAGAAGCCATGTACTCTGATGAAATCACCATTGGTTATCAAGGCGAATTTCTAGATGGCGACCTAGTTTATGGTGTTCGCGGTATTTACCGTGACCTAAAAGAATCAATTGAAGATACCAACTATGCACCTGTGATGCGTAAATGGTTTGCTGAAAATGGTATCAATAGCGACCCAGGTTATGCTTATATCCTTAATAACCCAGGCACTGATTTAGAAATATTCTACGATACAAATGGCGATGGGACTGCAGAGCGCATTGTGATCCCAGCAGATTACATCGGTTTACCTGATCCTGAGCGTAAGTACGGCGCAATCGAAAACACCCTATCAGGCTCGATTGGCAGTGATTTCCACTATAACGCGTCATACACTTGGTCACACAGCTGGGGTAATACAGAAGGTTTAGTGCGAACTGATAACGGCCAGGCTGATCCAGGCTGGACAACCTCATATGACTACGCAGATTTAATGGATCACTCAAGAGGTAATTTGCCTAATGACCGTCGTCATTCATTCAAAATGAATGGTTATTACAACATCACGGATGAATTAGTGCTTGGCTTTAATATGCGTATCACATCAGGTGTACCAATCAGCAAATTCTCTCGTCACCCACTGGGTGTAGATAGCTGTGCTGAAGGTTCGGTATGGGATGAATGTAATAGCCGCGGTTATGATCATGTGTCTTTCTATGATGCAGACGGTAACCCAGCGCCACGTGGTACTTTTGGCGAAACTGACTGGTTAAAAGAGTTTGATTTAAGCCTTGCGTACAACATTTCAGTGGCAGGTAACCCGTTAGAGCTAAAAGCGACAGCATTCAACCTGTTTAACTTCGATACACAAACATCGGTTGTGCAAGCAAATGCCCGTGATGGCGCAAATGGTCAAGAAGTTAACCCTAATTGGGGTATGACATCCGGTCGTTTAGGTGCTCGTTACCTCCGCTTTGAAGCACGTTACGCTTTCTAATAAGCAAATACTAAAAAGCCCGAAACACAATTTCGGGCTTTTTTATACAAATCAAACAACAGTTAACTATTAGGTTCAAACTCACTGGACAGAATAAGTTGCCCTTGTTCATCACAGCTAATGTAGTTCTCTTGCGTTAAATAATCGATTACCGTATCAACATCGCTGTCTGCCACTCCCGACAGAACTAATTCATGGCGCTTAATTGGCTTTGGGTGATTGGTCATCAGTTCGCTCAATACCACGCGCATTATTAACTTATTTTTACGACACATAATACTTCACTAACGGTTATTTTATGTTCAAGTAATTTGTATCATAAAAAATCGATTTAGCACACTTTTTATTCAACCAGTGTTATTTAAGCAATAAAAAACCCGAGACAACAGCTCGGGCTTTACTCTATAAGATACTGTAATATTTAGCCTTTTGGCTTATCTGCAGTAATTTTTTCAATTGCTAAAATTAAGCCTAAGCCAAATACTGCTAAAGCAAAACAGATCAGTGTTTGTGGATCTTGCCCTGTCACCATTTGATAAGTTTCTGGGCCAATATTAGTTTGGCTTAATGGCTTCTCAATACCTTTAGAATTGGTATAAGTACTGACTACTTGCTTCCAAGGCCAAAGTAAATTTAGTGAGCCAAATAAAAACCCTGCCAATAACGCAAAAGTGACGTCTCTAAAGCGCGCTAACAACCAACCTAAAAAGTGTGAAAACGTCATTAAGCCAACAATACAACCGCCTAAAAACAGGCCAATCAGTGGTAAATCTAATGATGTTACAGCAGCTAATACATGACCATACATGCCAAGTAACAATAAAATAAAACTGCCAGAAATACCCGGTAAAATCATGGCGCAAATAGCAATCGCACCTGCTACAAAATAATACCACCAGCTCGCATTAGCCTCTGCAGGTGCTAAAGAGGTAATGGTAAAGGCAATCACAGTTCCTAAAATACATGCTAAAACTGTTTTTATGTCCCATTTCTCAAGCTGTTTAGCAATATGTAAAAATGAGGCAATAATCAATCCAAAGAAAAAAGACCAAACAAAGGTTTGATGATGTGCTAATAAATAAGTAATTATTTTAGCAAGCGATAATGCACTGATTGCCAAACCACTAAAAACAGCAACTAAAAAGTTTCCGTCAATATGTTGCCAAAGCGCTTTGATACCCTGCTCTTTTAATACTTTAAATGCGGTTAAATTAACACTGCGTATGGCGGTAAGTAATCGTTCGTAAATCCCCGTGATAAATGCAATGGTACCACCCGAAACGCCAGGTACTACGTCAGCTGCGCCCATACCTGCACCTTTCAAAAAGGTCATAGCATAGTCTCTCAGCGTGTCTTTTTGCTGTGACATAGCCTTAATTTTCTCCTTAAATAAAAACTAGGCGTATATTAGGGGAAGTCGTTTAAGAATACTATCTCGACTTATTACGAGGAGCTTATCTAATACGTTAAATCGATTATTAGCTCTAATAACGATGGTTTATTGCGCTACATCAAACAATAATTACCCAAAAGCAATACTATAGTTGGTGAAAAAGTTATTTTCCTGTGAATGGAAGCACACTTTTAAAGGGCTGTAGTTGTATGTTGACACCTCAACAAGCACGCCAAAGGTTGCGTCGCGTTAGTTCTCATAGCATTGAGTTTGCTGAAAGCTTTGATGAACTGTTAAAAGATCTGCTTAGTGAAGGCTTACACTTTCTCTGTGTTGATAAAATATCCGTTTGGTTAGTTAATGATTTAGACAAACCAACCCAATTAAACTGTATTGCAAGTACCCACAATCAAGATGAATTATGTCAAAGCTTAGCAATACACCAATACCCAGTGTATTTTGAACAAATACTTTTAGGGCATACTGTTGCCGCGAACAATGTCGAACTCGATAACCGCACCATTGAGTTGAAAATTCACAACAATAATTGTTCACGAGCGCTACTCGATACGGTGATTTATCATAATGGTAAACCACATGGCGTGGTGAGCTGCGAATCTTATGCAAATCATCATATTTGGACTAACGAGGATATAGTTTACGCTGAATCACTCGCTGATAGTTGTAGTAGACGATTGATGGCGCTAGAAACACTAAAGCTTCAAAATCAACTTAAAGAAATGGCATTTGTAGACACCCTTACAGGTCTCAAAAATCGCCGCTATTTTAACGAACGGGTTCAAAGTGCTAAAAATTCGCAATATCGTTTGCAAACACCACTATCACTGATAATGATCGATTTAGATCACTTTAAACAAGTTAATGATGAATTTGGTCACGAAGCGGGCGATATTGTACTCGCACAGTTTGCAAAAAACTGCTTAACACAATTGCGATTAGAGGATGTTCTATGTAGATATGGGGGCGAAGAGTTTATAATCATTTTGCCATACACTACAGAAAAACAAGCATCGCTATTGGCCGAGCGATTGCGTGTGTCAGTTGAAAACATGTCGATTCAACATGAGCAGAAGATTATTAAACTGACTGCAAGTTTTGGTGTTGCTGAAATGGGCTTAGAGCATACCATTGAAGAAACCATCAAAAGAGCCGATGTTGCGGTATACAAAGCAAAAGATGCAGGGCGAAATTGTGTAATTACCCTGTAAACCTTTACTTTGCAGGCAAAAAAAAGGCACAAACTGATTTGTGCCTTTTAGAATTGTCTTAATTTGTTTTAAATAATCTGCTAAGTCACGCTTGTTTGTTATCGAGTGATTTTAAAAAAGCATCACTAGCATTTTCAACCAAATCCAACACGGTTTCAAAGCCTTGCTCACCACCATAATATGGGTCGGGTATTTCGTTTACGCCCATATCACCGTAACTTAAATATAACTTTAGTTTGTCTTGATATTGATTCGGACATATCACTTGTAAGTCCGCCAAGTTTTGCTTATCCGCACAAAGGATCTCATCAAAATATTCAAAATCATTTGCTGTTACTTGCCGCGCACGGATCATCGAGAAATCATAACCACGCGCCTCACCCGCAGCACGAGAACGCGGATCTGAGCGCTCCCCAGCGTGATAAGCAATAGTACCTGCCGAATCCACTTCTAAAGCAACACCTGCATCATTCGCCTTAGCTTTAAGTACTGCTTCACCCGTAGGCGAACGACAAATATTACCCATGCATACGACTAGCACCCTGGAAGGCAAATTTTTCCCTTTAATCACAATAACTTACCCAAGTTTTAGACACTTAATACACTTATCATAACATATCTTTAGCTATCAATAGGTTACATTTTTTATGGGGAATACCGTTGGGGAATCCTTGGGGAATTTCCGGCGACAAAATGAACGATAAACCACCGGTTTATATTTACAAAATAGTGATTAAGCTGATTTAAAATTAAAGTGCTTTAATCTTGAGGCATCAAAAAGTTTAGTAATGGGGGGTTAAATAGAAGTTTTGAAATAAGTTAGGTTAGGCAATATTGTCATTCTCAAATGAGTCTGAACTGTTTTTATAAAAAAATGTACAGCACCAATTGTTAGTATTTACCAAGGTTTGCAAGACCAAAAGCGAACAAATTTTATCCAAACAGTTTTATAAATGAAAAATATTTTAAAAAAATTAGAAAAAACACCTAAAAGCACAGTAATCACTTGTTTTTATTGAATAAACTCCTGCATTTTTTTGCTTAACGTAAACTTTGTGAATTTTTAAAAATATTCTCTAATAGAAAAAGATTAATCAATTAGAGAAATACATAATGAACAAGTTCGTTACTTTGAAAGTCTGGTTTGAGCACAATTATCTTGAAGAATATAAACCACAACGAGTTCGTGCTTGGGTAAAAAAAGGACTTATTTATCCTAAACCCGTATTACATGGGCGCGAATATATGGTCTGCTTAAACGCTTCTTATATTCATAAGACCCCAATTACAAAGTCGCTTTGCACTCAAGAAATCATGAAGCAACTCAACAACGACTTCGCCAACATCCGTAAGAGAATTAATTAATGCCCGCAAAGAAAATTAGTCCTTTATCTATCGGATTACCAACGAATGTATTCGGAAAATACTCTGAAAAAAGCAAAAGTGGCGAAGCATATCAAATGTATAACCCTTTGTATGGGATATCAGGTTTTGCAGAGAGTACAAAAAGAAACTTATCACTCGGAAGTTCAAGAAAAGAAGCTATAAAAATGGCTAAAGAAATTGTTCAAAAAGCTGAACAAATTATTGAACAGCTTGGCCGAGATAAAATAATTCAGTTGAGAAAGCAATTTATGTCAGATAATACCGACACTGCGCCAACTGAAGAACAATTGGTTAATTTAGTTGAGCCACTTAAACAGGAAGTATTTTATAACGACACAAACCTAACTATAAATATAATCATTGATTACTTAATTGAATATGACAACAGTAATGATTTAGCCGAGAATACAGTTAAAAGTTACAAAACACATTACAATAAAATAAGAAGCTTCATGGGAAATCAACCCCCATCAATACTTTGTACAACTAACATAGATGCGCATATTGAGAGCTTAAAAAAGGATGGGAAAACTGCTTCTGCCAAAAAACTAAAATCAGCATATGACCGACTGTTAAAGTTTGGCAAACGTAAGAATTTTTTAACTTATGACAGAATTCCCACAGATGATTTAGAAACGATACGAGTAAGAGTTAAACGTTCAAGAATTGAACACTCACATTTTGAGAATATCCAAGCTAAGCCAGACCAAGTCGTCGAGTACAAACATTACAATGAACTCTCGCTTGCGCTTCAAACGCGCCCCGTCGAGTTATCATTGATGCGAACAAAAAAAGGGATTGACCTAGAGAACAGACTCGCTGACTTCGAACAATCGTTCAGCCAAAACTATAAGCCTAAAACATTTTCAGATTCAGTTAAAATCCTGCCATACTCGTATATTGACGATGAAAACGAAGTTGTTCATATTTTCCAATCTAAAACTGGCAGTTTTCGTAACGTACCTTTTTCTCACAAATTAACTGAGCATTCTCTTACAGTCGGCGAATTAATTGAAAAAGTTAAAGAGGATTTGCCCTTACAATCAAATTTTGTTTTATGTCATCAGAAAAATCGTGGTAGAGCTAAAGCAGGAGATCCAATCTCGCCCAAAGCCGCAGCTAATAACTTTAGAAAGCAAGTCACTAAACTAAATGAAAAGTGGCTTTCAGGCGTGCAACCTTCTTTATACGAAATACGAAGTCTAAGTGCTCGTCTATTGAATAAACACAAAGGCAATAGTTTGGTCAAACCTGAAAATAAAAAAGGCTCAGTTACTTATGAAATAATGAATGCACAATGCGCCAGTAAAGGCACAGCTGAATCACTCGGACATACACATTTAAGCAAATCAACGGAAACATATTTAAGCAAGCGCACAACAAGTAGTGCAATAGCTTGAGCCAAGAATTCTTTTACAAGTGTAAAACATATTCATGACTTTTATCATATAAGTGAGGAAAATTAAATACTTAGCTGAACAATTAAACCTAAATATTTTATGCGTAACACATTAAACCAACACGGTATTGATAACTTTTATGTAAAGCATGATGCTAGAAGTAAAACAGGGTTTAGTTGCCAATATCGAGATCCTAGGTTTGGTAATAAGCTTTTTACGAACATAAAACAATTTCGCAGTCTGGGCAGTGATATTAATCTAGCTAAAAATATAGCGATGCAGCTTAATGCATCGATTATTCCCTTAATTGCTGATGAAAAAGTAAAATCGATTCTTAACACCAAGAAAAGTAACAAAAACATTAAACTGAGTTCATGGCTCAGTCAATACACAGCTATACAAGAAGAAAAACTGAAATCAGGTGCTTTAAAACCGAATACTTGGAAAGTTCGCCGCGGATTAATTAACCGAATTAATAAAGCACATGGTAAATATAAGCTTGAAACCATCAACACTAAGTTAGTTAAAGCATTTTTGGATACTTACATAAAAGAAGGTAAAGTGCGTTCAGCGCAAGCTGTACGGAGTGTGTATATCGACATATTTACAGAAGCTGCACAAGCTGGCGAAGTGGAATCTATGTTTAACCCAGCAAAAACAACTAAAAAGCCAGTTGCTAAAGTCACAAAATCTCGTTTATCACTATCGCAATTTGAGCAAATCTCAGCTCAATTTGATTACGAGCCGTTCAAATTAGCGAGTCTTTTAGCTCTAGTAACCGCGCAGCGAAGAACTGACCTATGCCTTCTAAGAAAATTTAAAGGTAGCGATTGGGAGGAGCGTCTCAATAAATATAAAGAAAACCCAAATCACTTTATCGATACCAGCGATGCTGGCGACTCATTTCAAAAATTAGTTAAATTTGCTCCCTACTCCTATATCGAAAACGACTATTTATATGTTTTTCAATTAAAAACTGGCAAGCTTTTAAAAATACCTTTAGCTCTTAAGTTAAACGTAATTGATCAATCAATACATGATGTCATTAAATTAACGCATCACAATATTAAAAGTGACTTTGTGTTACATCACACAGCCTGTAGAAGTAAAGCTAAAATAGGTGATGCAGTAAGCCCTATTCTTTTAACTCGTCATTTTAAAAATGCCCGCGATAAAACAGGTATTAAATGGACCTGCACACCTGCAAGCTTTCATGAAATAAGATCTTTATCTGAGCGGTTATACCGTGAGCAAGGCATAGATACACGCCTACTATGCGGCCATAGCGAACAAAAAATGACAGACGCTTACAACGACTTACGCGGCTCAGATTGGCAAATAGTCAAAATATAGCGCCTTCTGAAAGAACAAAAACATCATATTGCTGCAAGCAAAATGCAATAAAAGCGCATCAGCATGATGCCAACAAGCGCGTAATTTTAGTTGTCAGCATGACAAATCAAATGAAGCCAACGCGCTATCTACAGCTGGTCTGTAGTACCCGCATTTTCGTTTTGCCTTCAGCAAAATTCGCTAAGAGTTTGTAAAACTCGAAAGCGAACCAAGGCTTTCGTTAGAAAGCAGCACGTTAATAGTGGCTAAACGTTTTGTAAAAACAGCCACAATTAAAAACGGGCGGAAAGGCGGGTACTACAGAGCGTAGCTCGGTAGATAGCGCGAGCACTTTAAGCGCCCAGTGCGGAGCACGCAGAGTCATTGCTTTGCGTAGCAAAACCCAGCAATGACGAGTGGTTAAAGTGCTTATAGTTGAGTTGCAACGCAATGAGACTATTAGCCGAAGGCTATTTTCATCACACAGTGATTATGAGAATTATATCGAGCCTAATTTTGTAGTAACTAGCAATGAATATTGCTAGTTGGTGTGTTTGACTGCTACTTTCAAGTATTGAATAATCAAAATTCAACATGGTGTAAAAGGATTTTATGATGAAGATGATTTTTGTTGATGCCGAAAATATTGGCCTTAAAGAGCTTGAAAAAGTAAACGCCACAATTATTGATAAAGTGTTTGTTTTCTCAAAGGTTGAAAGCATTAAACGCGTATGCGAACAGCAACTATTTTTGTGCTTATCAGATTACCCGAGTTCGTCTAATCAAGCTGATTTTTACATCATCGCTTACTTATCGCGTATTCTCGCCTCAATACCAAAATCACACGTTAAAAACGTTGAATTTTGTTTATACACGAATGACACAAGCCTGATTGATGCGTTTGAGTTTCAGTGTGCATTATTTGGCGCAAAGACAAGCATCATAAAGACTAAAGACGACACTGTTGTGCCTATTCAACCAAAAACACATGTCGAGCTTGTGTTTGAGGCATTACATCAACCAAGGCCCTTAAACGATAAATTACAAAAGCAATTAGGGTTAACTAAAGCTGAGTTTTGTCGCGCTATTACCTCGTTAAACAAAGCAAATAAAATCATTCGCTCACCCAGCAATAAAAAGCATTGGGTGCAAAAAACGGCTTAATCAAAGTTTTTGCTATTTGTAATCATTGCATAAGATAAATTCACCGAAGTACAGGCGACGAACAACTGGTGCGCGCATAATTTATAAGCCAGCGCTGTTCGATATATGGATTGTTTGCCAGAGGTGTTGAGATCCGAAGAGTGCACTCACATTTTATTTTGATTAAGAGTTAAAACCATGAATACGAGCTAATAATTTCTAAAAGCGGGTATATTGACGAATGTACCCGCTTCTATTTTGTATTTTCTTAAATTTAGTGCGATGAACATCGCTATTTTGCATGCGTTAAATCTAAGTAATTACTCCATTAATAAAATGAGTAATTAAATATGAAAAATCCTACAAACAATTTTAATCGCTACCTCTCTGTCGATATGTTTTATCGCCCTGGTGCAAACAACCTTGTTACTGGCTTAAATCGCCGAAAGCTTACCGCTATAATTGCCGTTAGGTTCGGTATTATCTCGCCAACACTCGTTAGCAGGTTATATCAAACCAGTAGGCATCATGCACTTGAGCATTTAAATAAACTCGTAAAAGAAGGTTTATTACTGCTTGTTAAAACCCACCGTTCGAACGATGGCCGTATTTATGTACCTACCTATTCTGCTGCAAAATATACGGAGCAGTTAACGGGCATTCAAACTTATTTTCGCTCTAAAACTAACCCGCAACTCTCCTTTAACCACAACACCGTAATGCATGATTTAATTAATGCATTTGTGTTAATGAGGGGTATTCACAACTGGCAAACAGATGAAAGCTACTCCCCTTTTTGGCAAGGATTTGTGACTGAAAAAGAGTTTAAACACATTACCAATAAAGACGTGCGTAACATTGATGGGCTGGTGCAAGAGTCTGATGGTGCGTTCGTTGCCATCGAAGTTGAACACTCATTTAAAAACAAAACTACCCGCCGCCAAATCCTGCTTAAATACTTAAGTGCGATAAAAGCGGGTTATTACAGCAAGGTGTTTTTAGTATCGCATTCGCTCGACATATTAAATGATGCAAAACGTCTTAATAACCAAATAATTGATGAATTAACCTCTGCCAGCCAAAGTAAGTATAAAAAAGACTATTTAAGTGATGAAGATGCTGCGCTTTTACAAACTAATATCATCTATCGTACTAAGTTCTGTAATGAGATAAATGAGTTGTTTTATCAATAAACCACATCGATATCATTACTAAAAATCATCACGTAAAAAAGCCCACGTTTGTGGGCTAGTATTTAAAATTAGTCTGGCTTTTTTGTTAGTTTTACTAATAAACCCGTTATATAAATCAGTATTGATAACTCAATAAGCTCCCAGTTATTTAGCGGGAAATTATTATGCAAAGTGATTACATCAAATACGCTTAACATACCCAGTAAACACCCGAATAATCCCAGAAAGCGTGTAATGCGATAGAGCTCATCCAATAAATAGTTTTGTAATTTACTCATCTGGATTTAACCTCATATCGAGTACATACAGCGCTAATGCCAGCGTATACAAACAAAGTGATACCAACACAGCATCTTTTAAATAAATGACCCGCAAGTCGTTATTTAAATCGCCTAACGCACCAACGATTATGACAAGGTCGCCTGCAACTTTGAATGCTTTAGCAAATATCCCTGCTAATTCAGTTAGTTTCTGTTTAATTAAACCTTTCATGCAATCTCCTATTGTTATGTCTTGCATTAACAACTAGGGTTGCCATGGGGTAAAAATAAGAAAACAGGCTCAAATGAGCCTGTTTTCAGGTGTCCTAATCATTGAACTCTGTCAATATCCATCGTTATTACAAACTCATTTTAGAGTTTACAAAAACAGGCCAAAAGCTACTTCAGCCTCCTTCTGAGTAAGTTTCGCTGTAGCTAGCGAGGTGACATTTTTAAGGTTGATGAACGAGATTTGATATCTAAAATATCAATAGTAGTGGCTTACATATTTAAATAGGACGATGCAAAGAGAACTAACTGTTTAACAAACGTATTAAACTGCTAAATAAGTTATTTAATGGCTTGCGCTGTAGCTCGCCATCACATTTAGGGCACTCATCCAAAAAATAGTCGTTTGGCACAACATCACTTTTGGGGGCGATAATTTTATGCCAATTACATTGAGTACAACTTAACTTTACTGGGTTAGGTCGAAATGCCATGTTATCTCCAAATAAAAACGGTGAATGTCATTAAATTAACATTCACCGTTTAAATGTGGGGTTTGCAAGCTTGTGATTAAAACATTGATCGGATAGCAATGCTGCAAGCGATACTCATGCTCATTGTATGTTCTATGTCCGTTCCCCCGTCATGAGCTGGTGAAACAATTTGGCGAAGTATAGTATTTATATCTTTTGTAACTCAGGCTAAAGCATCAGTTATTATATCGTCAACTAATTGTTTCATCGTTGTTTTGATTCTAAGTACTTTAACTCCCAATGAAGCTAAATCTTTCAACACTCCAAAATATTCACCATTGTCCATTTTCTCTTCGATTTTATCGAAATTTGCTTGAAGTTTTTCATCAAAATTATCAAATGCTGATTGAAGGGAGGAATCAATTTTTTCTTGCATTTCATATCCATCAATAACACCTAAATCATCTAGAAAATCTAAAATAGGTGACAACTGTTCAAAACTAGAATTAATTGTATCTGTATCACATAGTTCATCAAAGTCTAGGTCATCAATTTTACTCAAATTAAAAGCACTTAATTCAGATTTATCTATCCCTTTATGCAATTCATCTCGAAGGTTCATGAAGGTTTCATTCATTCTATATATCGAGTTTCCTAAAGCTCTTCGTGTAAAAATTGAGTTAAATTGACCAATAAAGTGATTAAGAACTTAGTCTCGCCCATATTGTTTTGAGTGGCCACCTCTTTTTTTACAGCGATCGAGCATACTTCTATCGGCGAAAAGATACTTAGTATTTTTTTCATTTCTAACAACTGATTTTTATCAGCGTTATCTGAATTAGTAAATACCACTGTCACAGGTAAGTTATGTTTTTTAGAAAACTTTATAATTATGTCTTCTTCGAAAGGCTCTATACGTGAACTAGCCGCATTTACAATGTAGAAAACCCCGTGTAATTGATTTTCTATTACATCATTTTTATCATGCTTACTTTCTACGAAAGTATCTATTTCACTTTGCCATTTTGAAATATTATCGGCCTCCATTCCTACAGTATCAAAAACATTTAGCATGTATTTTTCATGAAAAAAATGATGACTCTCGAGATTGTTTTCCCAACCTGTAACAGGTTGTAATTAGAATGTTTTAAATACATAAATTCGATTTGAATCTTATGAACACAATGCCAAGGTAAAATATTAAATATATTACATACATCCACCGCAGCTACCACAACGCCAGTCAGCTTTATCTACCGCTTGATAAAACCAGCGACAATGAGCTTCATCACAGGGGATCTTATGTTTAAAGAATACCTTAGAAAGCCAATCGAGATTAGCGAGAATCCAATCGTCTTCTTCCAATCCTTCAGAAAACTCAGGGTCATTATCAAAAATGGGGTCATATACACCATATGTCCCCATATCATTTACTTTTTGTTTTTCCGGCAATGCAATTGGCAAACCTTTATAGCTTATTTGCCAGTGACCCAAACATAAGGTATGGCCTTCAGCACTCCATTTCGCAATAAACGGGTTCATCAAGTCGCTAACGTTTTATATTGTTTCATCGCCGACAGCACAGGATTGCACGGCTTGAACTTCAGGGCGATTTTCTCGTGTAGTTGCTTTTAAATTATATAATCTATCAATATGCTCAGCACTATTCACGCTGACATTAAGGTTTTTCAAACGACCATCACAAATGCTATAGATCATACCGTGAATACTCACATCTTGTTGACGCTGCCAAGCATGTAATAGAATTTTGCTTTTTGACAGGTTTTTTACTTGTTCAATCACATTAAGCTCACAAAGACGGTTGATACGTTGCTCACGAAAACGCAAACGTTCAACTTCTTCTCGATGTTGTGTATATACATCTTTAATAGAACGGAGCCAATTATCAACAAGTCCATGTTCTTGGTCGTCCATTGCTGCTTGAACACCACCACAACCATAGTGCCCAGTAACTATGATATGTTTTACTTTCAAAACTTCAACCGCGTATTGCACCACTGACATGCAGTTGTAATCCATATTGTGCACCAGATTGGCAATATTGCGATGGACAAATAGCTCACCGGGTTTCAAACCGACTATTTGGTTAGCAGGTACGCGAGAATCTGCACAACCAATCCATAAATATTCGGGTGTTTGTTGCGAAGCTAAATCATGGAAAAACTCCGGATTATCTGCAGTACAATTACTCACCCATTGTTCATTATTTGTAAATAATTTATCTAACCCATACATAAATAACTCTCTTTATTGCACAAGGGGTGAGTTTTGCTGATCAAAAGCAAAACCATCGATTGTCGCCTCACCTATCAAAATCTGAATGTATTGGGCAATTGCTTTATGTTCTACTTTGTTATTCAGGTACGTTTCTATCTCCTTTGCGACCAAATCGTAGGGTAATTGCTTACCGTCGACTTTGCGTCTGACAAAGACAATATGATGACCAAACCGTGATTCAACCGGGTAGTTAATTAGCCCCTCAGATGCCGCAAAAATGGCCTTTTCAAACTCAGCTACAGTTTGACCACTGCTAATTTGCCCTAAGTTACCGCTGGTTTCCTTGGATGGACAAGCAGAATACTGACGTGCCAAATAAGCAAATTGGTCTGGTTGCTGCACGAGTTGTTCAATAAGCTGTTGCGCTAATTGTTTGGAATGCTCGCGACCTTCCAAATCTTCGGGTGCACTGGCTATTAAAATATGGTCTACCTCGAGTAATGGGGCACTGATAAACTTTGTTTTATTCTGTTGATAAAAATGTTCGCACTCTGCTTTGCTTGCTTTAGGAATATCAACTTCTTTTTCAATAAGTAGGCTTAATAGCGCATCATCCGCTTGCGCTTCATTTGAAAAACGTGCCATATCGATAGTTAGATTAAGATCAGCTGCACGTTGTTTCAATAATTGTCCAATGATTAAGGATTCAGTGGCTTTAATCATGGCTTCACGGCGTGATTCTGCAGGGTGATATTGCATTTCAGCATCGATTTGAGCGGGCGAGATAACGATGTCATTTACCGTTACACTCGGGGTATTTGTTAAACTCATTACAGACCTTTATGTGTATCAAATTGCCTCGGAAAAAGGCGACCAGACTGCGGCCGCCCTGGACTACCGGAAAAGGGTTATATTGTTTCTTTCGTTACTTGTTCGCTTTGCTTTTCTCTTACAACTTGATAGTTGCGGCGGAAATAACGAACAGGTACGCTCCAAACATGAACTAATCGGCTAAATGGGAACATTGCAATTAATGTCATGCCCAAAAAGATATGTAGCTTATAAATAAAGCCCACTGGTGCAATATAAGCGGCAGCTTCAGTAATATCGAAAGTTACAATATTTTGTGCCCAACCCATCATCAGTAACATTTCACTGCCATCTAAATGTGAGAACGAGAACAAAATACTAATCAAACCCAAAACAAGCTGAACTAAAATAGTCAATAGAATTACAATGTCCATGGTGCTGCTAGTTGCGCGAATGCGCGGATTATTTAAACGACGTTTAACAAGTATTAATAAGCCGTATAAACAAATTAAGCCAAAAAAACCACCCACAGACATCGCAACAACTTGTTTAAACGCTGCACTAATACCCAACACATCCCAAACTTGGTGTGGTGTTAATAAACCCACCGCATGACCAAGCAATATCATAATAATGCCGATATGAAAGGCGCGAGAACCACGTTTAAGCTCTTTGCTTTCGAGTAATTGACTCGAACCTGTTTTCCAAGTGTATTGCTCTTTGTCATAACGCACTAAACTACCTAACACAAATATAGCCAGTGCAATGAAAGGGTAAATACCAAACAACAAGGTGTTAATGTATTCCATACTGTTTCCCCTTAATGAAGTGGTTGCGATGGGCGCGCGTTAGGCGCGGCATCGACAAAATTAATTGGTAAATCTTGATCCCGACGTTGACTTTCAGAAGGGCGATTCGCATTACTTGGGCAGCCGCCATTGACCGCATCACCACCAAAACTAATCGCTTCTTCTTCCCAGACTTTATCGAGTGCTTCTTTGGTGTCGTCACGTTTTTCGTTTTCGATTTGGGTTTCGACCTCAGTAAGATCAATGTCGATCTCTGCGATATCCAATAGTGCCAACATCAAGTTCGCATAGTTGCTCTCTCGTTTTTTGAGGCGTGCCGCCAGTAACGCAATAATGTGCGCCACATCTTGCAACCAATGTTTTGCATTATCAGAGCCTTGCGTTGAAGCAAACTCAAGATATAAGGGGATATAATCGGGTAATTCCCTTACCCCTATTTCTAAACCCGCTGCTTTATATTGGTTCTGCAAGTCAATCATCGCTTGACCACGGTCACGGCTTTCGCCATGTACGTGTTCAAACAATAACAATGACAATGAGCGACCGCGTTCAAATAAGCCGTCGTAATCAGACTGCCAATCGAGAATATCTGATCCACAACGTGCCTCGATAAAATCAATTAACAATGTTTTTGCGTTTTCACTGAGGTGTTCTGCTGTTGTAACAGTATCAATCATAGAACCCTTATGCAGTGGTAAATCATCTGCTGGGTAATCCAGTAAATACGAAATGAGTTTTAAAATTTTCATAACTTAATCCTGTACTTCTACTGGTATAACTTGACGTACAGCTTGTTTTTTACCACCAAACATATTGCCGTCGTTATTACCTGTGCTACAGCCATTACCAAAACTAAAGCCACAGCTATTTTTCATATCATAGGCATCCGCAGCATACGCCTTATGGCTCGTTGGAATTACAAAACGATCTTCATAATTTGCCAATGCCATAATCTGATACATATCCTGTACCTGATGCTCTGTTAATCCCACTTGCTTTAAAACCTCGAGATCAAGCTCGCCATCAACCTGCTCTGAACGTTTAAAAGCGCGCATTGCCAGCATCCGTTCTAACGCTTTTATCACTGGTTTTTCATCACCGGCGGTTAATAAGTTCGCTAAATATTTCACTGGAATGCGTAACGATTTCAGATCGGGGATCACACCGTTCATGCCCACTGTGCCACTTTCTGCTGCACTTTGAATTGGCGAAAGTGGTGGAATGTACCAAACCATTGGCAGTGTTCTGTATTCAGGGTGCAGCGGTAACGCCACTTTCCAGTCCATTGCCATTTTGTAAACGGGCGATTCAATCGCTGCATCTAACCACGCTTGTGGAATACCCTCTTGGCGCGCTGCTTGTTGTACCTCGGGATCATTTGGATCAAGGAATATATCGCATTGCGCTTGATATAAATCTTGTTCATTCGCCACTGATGCTGCTTCTTCAATGCGATCGGCATCGTAAAGCATCACACCAAGATAACGAATGCGTCCAACACAGGTTTCAGAGCACACAGTTGGCTGACCTGATTCAATACGTGGATAACAGAAGATACATTTTTCTGACTTACCTGTTTTCCAGTTGTAGTAGATTTTCTTGTATGGGCAACCCGATACACACATGCGCCAACCTCGGCACTTGTCTTGGTCAATTAGCACGATACCGTCTTCTTCACGCTTATAGATTGCACCACTTGGACACGATGCAACACATGCAGGGTTGATACAATGCTCACATAAACGAGGTAAGTACATCATAAAGGTCTTTTCAAATTGACCGTAGATATCTGCTTGAATTTGCTCAAAGTTTTTATCTTTACGACGTTCTTTAAATTCCGTACCTAAGATCTCTTCCCAGTTTGGGCCCCAATTGATCTTTTCCATACGCTGACCACTCACCAGTGAGCGCGGACGCGCTACTGGCTGGTGCTTACTTTCACCCGCTTTATGTAAATGTTGGTAATCAAAATCAAATGGTTCGTAGTAGTCATCAATTTCTGGCATGTCTGGGTTAGCAAAAATATTTGCTAAGATCCGACGTTTGCCCCCTTGGCGAGGCTCTATCTTGCCGTTAGTGTTTCGTTTCCAGCCACCGTTCCATTTTTCTTGGTTTTCCCATTCTTTTGGATAACCAATACCCGGCTTACTTTCTACGTTATTAAACCACGCGTACTCAACGCCTTCACGTGAAGTCCAAACGTTTTTACAAGTGATCGAACAAGTGTGGCAACCAATGCATTTATCAAGGTTTAGCACCATACCTATTTGCGCTCTTACTTTCATCTCATTGCCCCTTATTCGGTATCTAACCAATCTACTTTGTTCATCTTACGTACTACAACGAATTCATCGCGGTTACAGCCTACCGTACCGTAATAGTTAAAGCCGTAGGACTGCTGTGCATATCCACCAATCATATGGGTTGGTTTCATTACTGCACGGGTTACTGAGTTGTGAATACCACCACGAGTTTGCGTGGTTTCTGCCCCAGGCACATTCACAATACGCTCTTGTGCGTGATACATCATGCTCATACCTTCTGGTACGCGTTGAGACACCACCGCCCTTGCGGCTATTGCACCGTTAACATTAAATACTTCAATCCAATCATTATCTTTAATCTCTGCTTTTTCAGCGTCTATTTCAGATAACCAAACAATCGGACCACCTCGGCTCAGTGTTAACATCAGTAAGTTGTCTGAATAAGTACTGTGAATACCCCACTTTTGGTGTGGCGTAATCCAGTTCAGTGCAATTTCCTTATTACCATTAGGCTTTTGATTCATAATAGGTTGCACCGTTTTTAAGTTAATCGGTGGCTTATACACACACATGGTTTCACCAAAGTCGCGCATCCACTCATGATCTTGATAGAACTGCTGACGACCTGTTACTGTGCGCCAAGGAATAAGCTCATGCACATTGGTATAACCTGCGTTATACGACACGTGTTCATCTTCTAAACCAGACCAAGTAGGTGAAGAGATAATCTTGCGTGGTTGCGCTTGAATATCGCGGAAGCGAATTTTCTCTTCCTGCTTTGGTTTAGCTAAGTGGGTATGATCTTTACCTGTAAATTCACTTAACGCAGCCCATGCTTTCACCGCCACAGTCCCATTAGTTTCTGGTGCTAGTGATAGAATAACTTCAGCTGCATCAATCGCTGTTTCAATTTTAGGACGACCTTTATGCGCACCTTCTTCACGATGAACTTGGTTTAGTTTGCCTAGGAACTCGACTTCTTCATCGGTATTCCAACTAATGCCTTTGCCACCGTTGCCTTGTTGTTCAAGCAATGGACCGAGTGAGGTAAAGCGCTTATAGGTATTCGGATAATCGCGTTCTACTTCAATCATATTTGGCGCTGTCTTACCCGGTATAAGTTCACATTCTCCTTTCCACCATTTTTTCACACCAAACGGCTGTGCGATTTCGGCTGGAGTATCATGCAGTATTGGTAAGGTAACGATATCCGTTTCTTTTCCTAAATGACCTTCTGTCAATTCAGAGAATTTTTTCGCTACCCCTTTGAAAATATCCCAATCCGAACGCGCTTCCCACACTGGGTCAATCGCTTTTGATAATGGATGAATAAACGGGTGCATATCCGAAGTATTCATATCATCTTTTTCGTACCAAGTTGCGGTTGGTAGTACGATATCTGAATACAAACAGGTCGTAGACATACGGAAATCAAGAGTAACGAGTAAATCTAACTTGCCTTCAGCAGGTGTATCTTCCCATTTCACATCTTCCGGTTTAACACCCCCTTCTTCGCCCAAATCTTTACCCATTAAGCCATGTTTTGTACCTAATAAGTGACGCAGCATGTATTCATGGCCTTTACCTGATGAACCAAGTAGGTTTGAGCGCCAAATAAACATATTGCGAGGGAAGTTTTTAGGGTTTTCTGGCTCTTCACAAGCAAAGTTCAAACTGCCTTCGGTTAAACTTTTCACCACATAATCTTTTGGTGACATACCAACAGCTTGGGCTTCTTTACAAACTTTCAGCGGGTTTTTACCTAACTGTGGCGCCGATGGTAACCAACCCATACGCTCAGCACGCGTGTTGTAATCAATAATTGAGCCGGTCCATTTCTCTTTATTGGCAAGTGGCGATAACACTTCTTCCATGCGTAGTTTCTCGTAACGCCATTGGCTTGAGTGATTGTAGAAGAACGAAGTACCGTTCATATGACGCGGTGGTTTCTGCCAATCAAGCGCAAACGCTAACGGCTGCCAACCTGTTTGTGGACGCAATTTTTCTTGACCTACGTAGTGCGCCCAACCACCACCCGATTGACCTACACAACCACATAACATCAACATGTTAATTAGGCCGCGATAGTTCATATCCATGTGATACCAGTGATTTAACGCAGCCCCGACAATGATCATTGAACGGCCACGTGTTTTATCAGCAGTTTGCGCAAACTCACGGGCAATCTTAATTACGTCTTCACGCGGTACACCGGTGATTTGTTCCTGCCACGCTGGTGTATAAGGAATGTCATCATCATAAGTAAGCGCAACATTGGGATCATCATAATCGTTATCCACACCATAGTTTGCTACCGTTAAATCAAATACGGTGGTTACTAATACGCTTGAACCATCTGCTAGCGAAATGCGTTTAGCTGGTACTTTACGTTTTAATATTTCATCATGCTGGGTATTTTGGAAGTAACCAAACTCGTGTTCAGCGCCACCAAAATAGGGGAAGTTAACTTCAACAATTTCATCATGGCCAGACTTTAGACTGGTTTTAAGCTGTACTGATTCGCCTGATTTACCATCCAGTTGATCAATGTTCCACTTACCTTTTTCGCCCCAGCGATAACCCACAGAGCCCGTTGGCGATACCAGCTCACCATCCGTTTCGTTAATAGCAATGGTTTTCCACTCTGGGTTGTTATCTTGACCTAGGTTATCGGATAGATCAGACGCTCTTAAAAAACGACCTTGGCTTAAGCCATTTTCCGTTTCATCTAGCAAAACTAGCATTGGGAAGTCAGTATAACAGCGCACGTAGTCACTAAAGTACTCACTGTGCCCCTTAACATGGAACTCTTTTAAAATAACGTGAGCAAACGCCATCGCAAGTGCAGAGTCAGTGCCTTGCTTAGGTGCTAACCAATGATCCGTCAGTTTCGACAATTCAGAGTAATCTGATGTGATCGACACTACTTTAGTACCTTTATAACGTACTTCTGTTAAGAAGTGCGCGTCAGGCGTACGCGTTTGTGGCACATTTGAGCCCCACGCTAAGATGTAATTTGAGTTATACCAATCTGCCGACTCTGGTACGTCAGTTTGTTCGCCCCAGATTTGTGGTGATGCTGGCGGTAAATCACAGTACCAATCATAAAAACTTAAACAGTTACCACCGATAAGTGATAAGTAACGCGCACCGGCCGCGTAAGATACCATCGACATCGCTGGAATTGGTGAGAAGCCTGTAATACGATCCGGGCCATAGGTTTTTGCTGTATAAACATTCGCTGCCGCAATGATTTCATTAACTTCATTCCAATCAGCTCGAATAAACCCACCAAGACCACGTTGTTGTTTGTATTCTTTCGCTTTTTCTGGGTTTTCTACAATTGAAGCCCATGCGTCAACAGGGTCTTTGTGCTGCAACTTAGCGGCACGCCATAATTTGATTAAGCGTTTTCTAATTTTTGGGTGTTTTAAGCGATTGGCACTGTAAATATACCAAGAATAACTAGCCCCGCGAGGGCAACCTCTTGGCTCATGATTAGGCAGGTCGGGACGTGTTCTAGGGTAATCTGTTTGTTGTGTTTCCCATGTTACTAGCCCGTCTTTTACATAAATTTTCCAGCTACATGAACCTGTACAGTTTACACCGTGCGTTGAACGTACAATTTTGTCATGCTGCCAACGACGGCGATAACCATCTTCCCAGCTTCTATCTTCATTGGTGGTTACACCATGAGTATTGGAAAATGCATCTTTTTTTGTTTTAAAGAATTGCATTTTATCTAAAAAGTGACTCATTTTTCACTCCTACATTACTTTTCTTACGGCGTTATCGCTTGGTGACAGCAAGCAAAAAAACCAGTGCTGAAAGAGATAATAAGAGCTCGGCAGGTAATAAAATTGATATAGATCAAAAAGCCAAAACGAGGTAATTAGCAGAGGGTTGCTAACTACCCCCTTATAGGTATAGAGTGAAAAATTGAACCTCTTATAATAGGGGCTCCAGCGATATGCATACCCAAAAAAACGCATTGAACATAGTAACAGTGATGTTTTAAGGGGTAGTTTTTAAAGAGAGAAGAAATAAATGTTAAATCGAGCCAAACGTTCCATTGTTTTTCGAATTAGCACACTTATGACCAGCGTGATTGCCATGGCCTTTATCAGTATTTTTTCGTCTGTTTATATCTCGGAGTTGAGTGAGTTTGATGGCGCTGCGATTAATCTATCTGGTTCTATGCGCATGTTAACCTTCAAAACAACCAGCCAAATAGCCGATTATCAAAACTTACCGAGTGAAGAGAAGCTCGCTCATATACACAATTCAATCTCGCGCTTTGAAAAAAAACTGAATAATAGCATTTTAAAAATTGAGTTTACCCAACACAAAGACATCGCTATTGAACATGGCTACAACACCATAAAAACAACTTGGCAGGAAGAAATTATCCCGTTGTTTAATCAAGCAATACAACAACAAATCCCTATTGATAAGCTGTTATTTCGCGCCACAGCATTTGTTGATTTAATTGATAAACAGGTGATCCTATATCAACAAAAAGCCGAAAGCCGCTTGGAGTTATTACGCATCGTGCAAATTACCACGCTGTTTATAACTTTAATCCTGATCTATATTTGCCTTTATTCTGTTCACTACAAAATTTCAATACCATTAAAAGAGCTTACCAATGTGGCAAAAAAGTCCACGCAAGGTGATTTCTCTCACCGCGTTAACCTTGACCAACAAGATGAGCTAGGTTTGCTTGCCAACACTATCAACGCAGCCAGTGATACCATTGAAACCATGTATGGCAATTTAGAAAAGCGTATTGCCTCTAAGACGAAAAAGTTAAAACGTAGCAAAGACATGATCGAGTTATTGTTTGATATTTCTAATCAAACCAATCAATCTGCATCAGGTGAATTGATGTTTCAACCGATTATTGAACAACTTGCTGATATTAGTGAAATATCAGACATAGACTTATGTTTGCTGACTCCTGAAGGCGATGTGCCATTTCAACATCTAGTATCTAGCCCACAACAATTATTATTAAGTGCGTGTGTTAAAGGGAATTGCGCAACCTGTCATGAAAGGCAATATGTTTATGACAACAGCTCTAAAACCATTCAAATTAAGTTCCCTTTGCAAACACCCACGTTGAGATATGGTGTGTTAGTCGTCAACTTACCAGAGGGTGCATTGCTTGATCCATGGCAAAGTCAGTTATTTAAATCCGTTGCGGATCAAATTACTCTTGCGCTCAGTTTGCAGGGAAAGAGCCACCAACAACGTCGTATCGCGCTGCATAATGAACGCTCAATTATTGCCCGAGAGTTACACGACTCCCTCGCTCAGTCACTTTCATACCTTAAAATTCAAGTAACCCGAATTCAAAAAGGGGTAGATAAAGAAGTAGACAAAGCGGCATTACAAGAGATTATTGCTGAGTTGCGTGAAGGGTTAAGCTCCGCCTATCGTCAATTACGTGAACTACTCACCACATTTAGATTGCAAATCACCGATTCAGGGTTACAGCAGGCATTGAGTGATACCCTTGATTTACTGCAACAACGAACTGCAATGCGCCTTAGCCTTGATTATCAGATTGGCAATATTCCACTTTCTCCAACCGAAGAGATCCATATTTTACAGGTGGCAAAAGAAGCGTTACAAAATTCGGTATACCATTCAAAAGGCACTGAAGCATCAATCTCAATTGCTGAAAATGCGGATAAAACAATATCACTTGCAATCAAAGACAATGGTGTAGGTATTGGTAATGATCCGCAGAAAATCAATCATTACGGTCTTGCCATTATGCGAGAGCGCAGCACATCCTTAAATGGCGAATTCAACATTAACGAAGTTGGACAAGGCGGTACTGAAGTTCATGTCCGCTTTAAGCCTACTTACCTTAATGCTCATGCCGCTTAAATCATTTGATTAGACAAGCTCAATAACAAATGTAACCTAGCAAGGTGCTTAGCACTGAAATTTATAGCCTTGCTAGGTGATAATACCAATTCACTTAAGTAGCTGCTCATCCTAGCGGACTAAATATACCCAAGCCATCTGAAGATGCATGCTTCAGAGCTATCACAGCGCTTTCAAGTCAAGGCGTGTTAATCAAGGAATGTAGGTACCATTCAAATTAACACAACGTAGGATTGAATTTGCGGTGAAGCTCCTAAAGGGCAAGGTTAAAAAGCATTTATACCGCGTTGCCCCACAAGGATGTAGGGTAAGGTGACAATGCAGGAGCACATTGTCTTTATTGATTTTGAAAAGGGAACACCATTTCCTGCAATCATTGCCTTGTCTAAATGCTTTTTATCTCTTGCTGAAATAAAGCATCTTCAGGTGACTTGGGTATATCATGCTAACTGCGTTAGTATTTATCAATGTAGAGCAACTACATAAGAAAAAATCGCCTTATTATCATTTCATTTATCTAGCGCTAACCCTGATCACATACTTAACAGAATTGGTATAAAAACTGTAGGTTTTTATTTGATAATTAAGCTAAGAGATGAATTAATAAGGTTTAGTTATCTAAGTAAGTTATTACCAACGCAGAGAAAGGTGATTTTGGCCAGAGCTTAAAGGGCTATGGCTTTATTCTATTACCTTTATTGGCACTTCACTCATTTAGAACTGGAAATATAAGATTAACATTCTATCAATTGGACATACCAGTTTATGCAATTCACTCTTTATCCCAGCTGATAAAAAAACCACTTAAGTAATTAAGTGGTTTTGCTTCTAGGTATGACTACCTTTCGGGAGAGTTCATCCATGAACCGTTTGCGTACGATACTAAGGGTTATAAAACTCGCCATCTTTACGTAAGTAGAACCACCAGTTGATAAGTAAACATACCGCGTAGAAAATTGCGAAACCAACTAATGCAACTTCTGGCGTGGTTGCTTTGATTTGTTCACCTAATACTTTCGGAATATAGAAAGCGCCATAAGCTGCAACTGCAGATGTCCAACCAAGTACAGGGCCTGCTTGCTCTTTCGGGAATACCATTGCAATAGTGCGGAAAGTGGAACCATTACCGATACCTGTTGCAGCAAACAGTAATAAAAACAATAAGAAGAATGGCAAGAAGAATTCTTCTGGTGTAGCCGATTGATAAGCTGCTTGCATGTAGTAAGCCACACCCAGTGCACTGCCTACCATCACAACTGAACAAATTTGTGTAACCAGTGCACCACCAAATTTATCCGAGATCCAACCGCCTAGCGGACGAATAAGTGCACCAATAAACGGACCCATCCAAGCATACATCAGCGCACTTGGGCCATTTGGATTGATCGTATCGTGAGTCATCACACCATCAACCATTACGTGTTGGTAGCCGAAGATAACTTTAATTGCTAATGGGAAAGACGCTGCAAAACCAATAAACGAACCAAACGTCATGGTATAAATAATACTCATTACCCAAGTGTGTTTATTGTTGAAAATTTGATACTGACGGGTCAGTGATTTATTAATTTGTCCTGGTAACATTTTTAATAGGAATACTGTCGATGCAACCACTAGCACCAATACTATTTCTTTTGGTACACCAAAGCCCGAACCATTTGCCGCTTCAGGTAACATTAGCCATAGACCGAATGCCGCGGTAACGAAACCAATAAACAACATTACTGAAATTAACATAAAGCTTGAGAGCGGATTACCAATATCAGGCGACACCTCTTTGGTACGAATATTATTCATACCGAACCAGCCTAAAAAGAACAGCGGAATTAAGAACATAAGCCATAAGAAACCGGCGTTATGAATATAGGTTTCAGAACCTGCAGGGATCTTACCAATTAACGTACCTGAGGTATTAACTAAAGTCATTGACTCGCCACCAAAGATACCAAACGTCATAAACAGCGGCACTAAGATTTGCATGGTCGTTACGCCAAAATTACCTAACCCTGCATTTAAGCCAAGCGCCAGTCCCTGCTCTTTTTTAGGATAGAAAAAGCTAATATTTGACATAGATGCGGCAAAATTACCGCCACCAATACCAGATAGCAACGCTAATAGTTGGAACATCCAAAGCGGCGTATTTTGGTCTTGTAATGCTATGCCTGTACCTATCGCTGGCACCATTAACAATGCAGTGGTAAAGAAGATGGTATTTCGCCCACCACATAAACGAATAAAGAAGCTGCTGGGGATCCTCAGAGTCGCACCAGTGAGACCAGCAATCGCCATCAGACTAAATAAATCAGGTTTGGCAAATGGAAAGCCTAAATTGAGCATTTGTACTGTGATAATGCCCCAGTAAAGCCAAACGGCAAAACCACATAATAAACTCGGGATCGAAATCCATAAGTTTCTATTTGCTATTTTTTTTCCTTCGGATTCCCAAAATTGTTCATTTTCGGGATCCCACTTTTTTAGATCACTCATAATTTTTATGCCTTAGAGCTTGGGATTTGTGCCTACTATGTCTGTTGAACGTGGTTGGAACAATTAACTAAATGCGGTAGCTCCCCCCTACCCAGAAATAGATACAATAACCGACATAGCTCTTCCCCTTCCACAAACAAAAAGCAAAAAATCAATAAATTCAATTAAGTAGTCAGTTTATACAGGAAATTAAAACTACCTATTTGTAGGTAGTTGGCAAATAATCAACTAAATTTGATTTGAGTTAATCATGATTTAAATCAATTTTTACAGTACATTTAGCGCGAAAATAAACGCAACAACCTATTAAACGAATAACAACAATAATAAATCGAACTCACAAGGGGCAATTATGAGTGAACTAGCAGCAAGCATCATGATCGTTGATGACCACCCATTATTTCGCAAAGGTCTACGCCAACTTATTGAGCTAGAAGATGAAATAGAAGTTATCGGTGAAGCAAGCAATGGCCGTGACGCAATATCACTTGCCGCAGAACTCGAACCTGACCTGATTATTTTAGATCTTAATATGCAAGGAATTGATGGCCTCGAAACTGTGAAAGAAATGCGTAAATTAGAAATTACCTCGCGCATTATTATGCTAACTGTTTCAGACAATGACGAAGATGTCGTCACTGCAATTTCAAATGGTGCTGATGGTTATTTGTTAAAAGATATGGAGCCAGAAGATATTGTCCACAATATTAAAATGGCTGTCACCGGTAAAATGGCGATAAGTCCAACCTTAACAGAAGCGCTAGCAACCGCATTGCGTAAACCAGACAAACCAAAAGACAATCCGCTAAACAGCCTGACCAGCCGTGAATTAGAAATTCTAAAACTCATTGCAAAAGGTCTGAGCAATAAATTAATTGCCAGAGAACTTGATATCTCTGATGGCACAGTGAAAGTGCATGTTAAACATCTACTTAAAAAATTAAATTTCCGCTCGCGTATCGAAGCCGCTGTGTGGATGGTCGATTTACAAAAATAGAGGTCTCAATATGAGTTGCGATTGCGATAGTTATCAACAACATTTGCTTCCATTCACTACGGCTTATGCAAACTTAATAGCACATGCACAATGCTCTTTAGCAAGTGAAACCATACCACTGCTGCAAGCAACCGGGAGAATACTCAGCCAAGCAGTAATTTCACCAGTCAATGTGCCACCACATAATAACTCTGCAATGGATGGCTATGCATTTAAGTTTAACGATTTAGCTGAGCATCAGAATTTAACACTTGTTGGTACTGCACTCGCTGGCCATCCTTACAGCAATAGAATCAACCATGGCGAATGTATTCGTATTATGACGGGTGCGCCAATACCAAGTTCGGTCGATACGGTGGTGATGCAGGAAATGACCTGTGCAACAGATAATGTCATCAGTATCAAGGATGCGCATAAGTTAAAACTCGGTGCAAATGTTCGACAATGTGCCGAAGATATAGCACTGGGCCAAACAATATTAAACCAAGGCCATACTCTAAAAGCAGCGGACATCGGTTTACTCGCCTCTTTGGGGATTCACCAAATAACGGTTTATCAAAAAATTACGGTTGCTGTATTATCGACTGGTGATGAACTGGTATCACCCGGCGATACACTTTCGCCCGGTCAAATTTATGAGTCAAATCGCCATACATTAATTGCTTACCTACAGCAGCTTCCGGTTAACATCGTTGACCTTGGCATAATCAAAGATAGTAAAGAAGCGATCCGTGAAGCCTTCTGGCATGCTGATGAAGTAGCCGATGTAGTGATTTCTTCAGGAGGTGTATCAGTCGGTGAAGCAGACTTTATCAAAGATATTCTTAACGAACTGGGTGAAATCAACTTTTGGAAACTGGCTATCAAGCCTGGCAAACCCTTTGCTTATGGCCAGCTTGCCAATAGTCACTTTATCGGCTTACCGGGTAACCCTGTTTCTGCCACTGTAACCTTCGAGCAGCTGGCTTTACCATTTATTCAAACCTTAATGGGCACACAAGCAAAATCACAAACCAAACTTCTCGCTACCGCAACCAGTGATTTTAAAAAGCGTCCAGGTCGATTTGAATTTCAGCGCGCCATTGCCACCGAGCAAGACGGCAAGTGGCAGGTGGTTTCTGTTGGTGCGCAAGGATCTGGCATTCTTTCCTCAATGTCGCGGGCCAATTGCTACGTGTTGCTAGAAGAAAACTCAAACGGTGCCGCAATAGGCGATACAGTCACCATCGCTCTGTTTTAAGGCATAGCTCAAATAATATTTGCTAAAAATGCACCCTTCGCGGTGCATTTTTTTCGTCTTTTCCACTCTACCCATCAAGAGGTAACACAAACATTAGCTTGATCTAGATCAAATCAACTTAACTCCAAAAATATTAAAACACTATATATAGACAAAATATAAAAAAACAACACCATATATAGTATGCGATATTCTAATATTCAGACCACATGGCAAGAAGTGCCAAACGAATTCAGCCTGGTTTTTTCCATTGTCGGCTGTCCACTCGCTTGTAAGGGTTGTCATAGTGCCGAAACATGGAACAGCAAGGCTGGCAAAGCCCTAACAGTAACTTTGCTCGAACATTATCTAAACCAATATCGCGACTATATCTCGTGTGTCTGTTTTTTAGGTGGCGAATGGCATGAACAACAACTTATTGAGTATTTGCAACGTATTCGACACGCCAAGCTTAAAACTTGCCTATACACCGGGCTCAGTCAATGTCTGTTATCACAAGCCTTAATAAACCAACTGGATTATCTCAAAACCGGCAGCTGGCAAGCGAAATTAGGAGGCTTAGACAGCCCACGAAGCAACCAACGATTTTTCGATTTAAACACCCATTCTGATTTAACTCATGTTTTTAGAAGGAATTAACTGTGCTCACTCTTAATCATCAACAAATCAAACAAAAGCTTAATTTTATAGACGAATATAAAGCGGCTTGTACGCCAGCTGATGGTACACAATTTGATGCCAATGCCAATGTCACCAGCAAAAACTTAGCCACACTCGAAGCCGAAATGATGAAAGACTGCTTTATTCAGATTAACCGTAAGGTAATGTATAACAAAATTGCTGAACTATTTGATCATGAGTTAGCGCATGAATATATTCGACAGATTGAAGCTCACGAGATCTATGTGCATGATGAAACTAGCCTCAAACCATACTGTGTTAGCCTCAGCATGTACCCCTTCTTATTAGATGGATTAACCAAATTAGGCGGCGAATCAAAAGCGCCAAAACATATTGAAAGTTTTTGCGGCAGTTTTGTTAATCTCGTATTTGCTATAAGCAGTCAATTTGCTGGTGCCGTCGCCACGGTAGAGTTTTTAACTTACTTCGATTATTTTGCCCGTAAAGATTATGGCGATGATTATTTAAATACGCATACTTCGCAAATCGCCAATCATTTACAGCATGTGGTATACGCTCTTAACCAACCGGCGGCAGCACGGGGCTATCAAAGTGTATTTTGGAATATTAGTATTTATGATCAACACTACTTTCACAGTATTTTTGCTGATTTTGTCTTCCCTGATTTTAGCAAACCTAATTGGCATAGTGTTGAACAATTACAATGGTATTTTCTTGATTGGTTTAACACAGAGCGCGAACGCGCATTATTGACCTTCCCGGTGGTGACCGTCGCCATGCTCAGTGATGAGACGAAAGTGAAAGATCAACAATTCGCCTGCCAGATTGCCAAACAGCTCGCAAATGGCAACAGCTTTTTCACTTATCTATCTACCAGCGCAGACTCTTTGGCATCTTGCTGTCGATTACGTAATGAAATGGTTAATAACACCTTCTCTTATTCGCTTGGAGCGGGCGGTGTCGCCACGGGTTCAATCAATGTGATTACTTTAAATATGAACCGCTTGATACAGTGTGGTCACGACTTAAAGCAACAAGTTGAAAAAATTCATAAATACCAAGTTGCCTACCGAAAAGTGATGGAAGAGTATCTAGCTGCAGGCCTACTCACAGTTTATGATGCAGGGTTTATACAACTGGATAAACAGTTTTTAACCATAGGTGTCAATGGTATGGCTGAAGCCGCTGAATTCCTCGGCATTGAAGTGAGCAATAATTCAGATTATCAAAAATTTATAAACCAACAACTAAAAACTATTTTTGATGCTAACCAACAGGCTAAACAACAATATGGCTATTTGTTTAACACTGAATTTGTACCCGCGGAGAATTTAGGCGTAAAGAATGCAAAATGGGATAAACAAAGTCAGCTAAGTGTGCCTCGGGATTGCTATAACAGCTATTTTTATCTAGTTGAGGATGAACACTGTACCCATTTAGATAAACTAATGCTTCATGGTACGCAATTCACCCAATACCTTGATGGCGGTAGTGCTCTACATCTTAATTTAGACGAACACCTCAGCGCACCCGCTTATTTACAACTACTCAATATTGCTGCCAAAACAGGGTGTAATTATTTTTGTATTAATGTCAAAAGTACGCTGTGTCATGATTGCGGCCATATTGATAAACAAACTCAACAACATTGCAGTGCATGCGGTAGCCTTGAAATCGACTATGCAACTCGGGTTATCGGCTATTTAAAGCCTGTAACAGCCTTTAGTAAAGGTCGCCGTGTTGAGCATGCCAAACGGCATTACCACAAGCAACCAGCTTAATTCTCTTTCGTATATAGGGAACTGATGTTCCCTATGATTTAAGAGTTTACTTTTCAGTTTCCGACTAAAATTTCAAGCAGGCGGTCTAGAGGTAAAAACAATTTTATCCCTTGTGTAATGTCATTAAAGCTCATCAAAATCTCAACGACAAAAGCGATAACAACAACTAATCAACGGCGATAATCTCTTCTGCGAGTTGGCATAACTCATCTTGATTATGCGAGATCATCAACATGGGGATCGTATATTCTTGTTTTATTTGTTTTAAATAATCAAGCAATTGCAATTTTTGATTTTTATCAATACCTGTCAGCGGTTCATCAAGTAAAAGTAGTTGCGGACTGCTCAAGATTGCTCTGGCAATAGCCACTCGTTGTTGTTCCCCTCCTGATAAAAACTGTGTTTTTCTTGCTAGCAAAGGTTTTAGCTGCATAGTTGAGACTACCTGTTCAAATGAGAACATACCTTGTGTCGCTCGTTTATATGCAAACACCAGGTTTTGTTCCACATTTAAATGCGGGAACAGTCGTGCATTTTGAAACACATAGCCAATATTTCGCTGTTGAGGCGTTAACCATATGCTGGCGTCCTGTAACGTTTTATTTTTTACTTGTATGCTCCCTTTCGCCTCCGGCGCAAACCCCGCAATTATCTTAAATAATGTCGACTTACCACATCCTGATCCGCCAACAATACCAATGCATTGACTTTCAGGTTTAGTCGCTATCTGATAACGAAAATGACGTTGTGCAAGAACAATTTCAGCATTCACAGTTAACATCGTCGCGGCCTTTTTAAATAATTAATTACAGCTAGACTAAACACAGCAAAAACCAATAAACCTGCAGAAATAGTATGTGCTTTGTCATATTCCATTGATTCAACTGCATCAAATAGTGCAATGGAAAGTACTTGAGTTTCCCCAGGAATATTGCCACCAATCATTAAGATCACACCAAATTCTCCCACCGTATGGGCAAAACATAATAAACCTGCGCTGATAATGCCATTACGAGAAATAGGCAAGACAATGTTAATAAAACTATCCCACTTGGATGCACCCAATGAGTACGCCGTTTCGAGTAACTGGTGGTCCATATCGGAAAATGTTGACTGTAATGGCTGTATTACAAAAGGCAATGAATAGATCAGCGAGCCAACTAAAATCCCCCAAAAGGAAAATGCCAGTTGTTGGTTAGTTACGGTTTCAAACCAACCACCGATAAACGTCTGTGGTGAAAACGCAATTAATAAATAAAAGCCCAAAACAGTGGGCGGTAATACAATCGGCAGCGCCACTAAAGACTCGATAATACGCGCAATAAAAGAACGACTTTGGCTTAGCCACCACGCCAAAGGGATACCGATAAGCAGTAGAATCGCCATGGTGCTCAGGGCAAGTTTCACCGTCAACCAAAATGCCATTATTTCGCTGTTTGATATCATCACCATTAATGGTATCCCCAGCGCGACAATTGTTGCTGTACAGAGACGGAACTTAAATAACTAAGAAATTGCTGCGCTTTATCTTGCTGTCTTGAAGCTGAAATAACAACCGCATATTGCGCTATAGATGACTCTTTAGTATTCAGTATTTGATAATCTGATTTTGCTACATTGTGCGCCAGTAAATGACTTAAAGCGACAAACCCTGCTTTCGCATTGCCTGAGTGCACGACCTGAAACGTTTGAGCAATGTTATTCGTCGTCACGGTTTTAACTGAAAGCGTTTCAAAGTACTTTTCTAAATACGCCTGTGTGGCAATGCCATAAGGTGCATGCTTACCATTCGCGATTGCTAAAACAAGCGTCTCGTCATTGTTTAGCTGTGACAGACTGGTATATTGATTGGGAGAATAAAATGCCAATTCACCTATCGCATACACGCGTTTACTGGCTGCAATAGCCAATCCATACTCGATTAATTTGCTAGGGCGATATTCGTCTGCCGAAAGAAATAGATCAAATGGTGCACCATGGCTAATTTGTTGATAAAGCACTCCGGAAGAAGCTGAAGATAAAGATACCTTTATTTGATAAATCTTTTCAAATTCACTGACAACTTGCTGTAAAGGGGCTTTAAAATTACTAGCCACCGCAATTCGCAAAGGCTGCGCGTCTGCTGTGCCCGCTGCAAATAACACACATATAAAATAAAGCTGCAAGCAAAACCGCACCTCAAGCTACTCCCAGTTTAAATAAGCCGTTTGATCTTTGTCTGCTGGTGTTAACCATACATCCGCGTGTGTTGTGGTTTCCTTTTTCCAAAAAGGGGCCTGTTTTTTAAGGTAATCCATCACATATTGAGCACAATCAAACGCTTCTTCTCGGTGTTGACTAGAGACGCCTACATAGACAATTTGATCGCCCAAACTCAACTGACCAACTCGATGAATAACATCCACACGATCAACAAAAAACCGTTCTTTGGCTTGTTCAATAATCGCCTCAAGGGTACGCTCTGTCATACCTGGATAATGTTCTAAAAATAGTCCCGTTACATCATTGCCTTGATTAAAATCACGTACCAATCCAGTAAATGTGACAATTGCGCCAGCATGCAAATTATGCTGTTTTAAATCTGTATAAAGTGCATTTAAGTCAAAATCTTGATGTTGTATTCTTATCATATTAGCCTCCCGTTACCGGTGGGAAAAACGCCACCTCATCAGAGGTCGTTACAGTATCTGTTTCCAGTGCCATTGCTTGATTTATCGCAGCCAGAGCATTGCCTTTTAACAAGAACTCTTGCCATTTTTCGCCGCGTTCGGCCAACAGCATGCGTAGTTGAGCAAGTGTTTGAATTTCAATATCATGTATTTCGAGTTCACTACAGTTCAACATTTCCCGTAACCGACCAAAAAATAAAATTTTCATTTAACGCCTCCTAAACAGTTAAAGCATGGTGTTGCGAATGACTAAAATCACCACTTTTACCACCTTCTTTATGGCTTACATGACAATGGCTAATGACCATTTCAGGGTCGCTTGCTTTACACATATCAAAAACAGTGAGTGCCGCAATATTGACCGCTGTGAGCGCCTCCATTTCAACCCCAGTTTGGCCAGTCAATTTCACCATCGCTTTGATATGTACACAGCAAAGCGCGGCATCACACTCTAGATCAACCTGAACTTTACTAAGCAACAAAGGGTGACATAGTGGAATTAAGTCAGCACAGCGTTTCGCTGCTTGAATTCCTGCAATCCGTGCAACTTGCAAGACATCTCCCTTTGCATTAGCGTTAGCCACTAATAAATCAAAAGTGGTCTGATCCATAGATATACGGGCATAGGCATTCGCAACTCGTGTTGATGGTGTTTTTTCACTAACATCAACCATGCTCGCAGCCCCCTGTTCATCAACATGTGTAAATGACGTCATATTAGCCTCGCGATTGACACTGTGCGCTTTGTGTTTGCTTTAATTGCGGCACAAAATTACATGGCCGATGAGATGCATCTAATTGTTCAACAATAATGCTTTGCCATGCAGTTTTGCAGGCATTAGTAGAACCTGGCATGGCGAAAATCACCGTACCATTGGCAAACCCCGCAACCGCTCTTGATTGAATGGTCGATGTGCCAATTTGCTGATATGAAATTTGACGAAACAGTTCCCCAAAGCCATCAACTTCTTTGTCAAATAATGGTGCCAATGCTTCCGGCGTTGAATCGCGTGCAGTAAAGCCTGTGCCACCAGTGATCACAATTGCTTGCACCTTATCACTGGCAATCCACTGTGATACTACTGCACGGATCTTATAAATATCATCAATCACAATTTGCTTATCTGCGAGTATATGCCCTGCTGTTTCAATACCGTCAACTAGATAGCGGCCAGACGTATCACTGCTTTCATCACGTGTATCTGACACCGTCAAAACTGCAATATTTAACGCTTGAAAAGGGGCTGGTGTTTTATGTCCCATAATAATTCCTACAATGTTGTCTCTAAACTCCGCCATTGCTCTGGCGTGTTGGTGTTAATAAGTAAATCGGGTCTGATTGATGCTAGGGGCTTTGCATTAAGAGCCTTGAGTAATGCTCGCAGCGAAAGTGATTTTTGCTTGCTTAAACTATTTGCTAAATAAACGCGCAACGCATTATTTATTTGCAGCACACATGGCAGCATAAAACCCTCAAAATAACAGGCTTGCTGCTGTTTCAATGAATAGTGTTGCAATGCGATCAGATGTGCAGAATTGACAAGAGGCATATCTACTGGCAATACACTGAGCCAAATGCCATTGTTGAGTCCAACGACTGCAGCATCAATGCCTGCCAAAGGTCCGAGGCCAATAAATCGATCTTTAATAGCATTACCTTTGTTACGGCTCACTAACACTCGCTGACACAGAGAATCACTCAGCGTTTCAATGGCATGGTCCAATAGATTTTGATCACCAAAGCGTAATTCGGCCTTATCTTGCCCCATTCGTGAAGACTTGCCACCAGCTAACACTAAACCAACTATCTCCATACTAACCTCCCAGCATCGCAAGCTCTGATGTGCAGCCAGAAATACCTTGCTGTAAAAAATGGCTTACCGGTTTATCGTTTAGCAAGGCAGCAATGCAACCATCTAATTGATGTTGTTTGTCCTCAGCAAGTAATGGTCTCAGGTCATGACCTGCCTCACCAAATAAGCATAAATGCAGTTTACCTAATGATGAAATACGCAAGCGGTTGCAGCTCTGACAGAAATCTTTTGAATATGGGGCAATAAAACCCACCTTACCCAAAGAATCTGAGTGAAAAAACTCTTTTGCCGGGCCCGCACTTTTCGAACGTTTAATCGCTTGCCACCCTTGTGCAGTTAATATATCTGCAACGTGCTGAGCACTTACATGGTTTTTCTCAAAATAAGCTTTATTATCGAGCGTTTGCATCAATTCAATAAAGCGTAACGAAATCGGTTTGTCTTTCACCCATGCAATTAAATCTTGAATTTGCGAGAAGTTATATTGCTTTAATAGCACCGTATTGATTTTGATTGAACTGATTGTAGTTGTTTGCGCAATAGCTAAACCATTGAGTAATTCTGTCAGGTTATTTCTGCCGATAATGGCTTTTAGCATTCTACCATCGAAGCTATCGCAGCTCACATTAAGGGCATCTAAGCCAGCATCGGCCCACGCTTTCACTTTACGATCGAGCTGATGCGCGTTGGTGGTTAACGCCACTTTTTTAATGCCTGGCGTATTTTTGATAACAGTAATAATGTCACAGAGATCACGACGTAAACTAGGCTCCCCACCGGTAATACGAACCTTTTCTATACCATTGCGTGCAAACGCTGACACCAGCGTTTTAATTTCATCCAGCGACAAGTGCTGCTGCTTACTCTCACACTGATAACCATCAGGTAAGCAATAATTGCAACGGTAATTACATACATCTGTGATTGACAAACGCAAATAGCTAAATTCACGTCCGTGCGCGTCTTGTAACATAGTCAACACCTTTCCAAATACGGGAGGCATAGCAATTTCTTACTATACCCTGGTGGCTTAGCCACGGCTTAAAATCCATGAAATTTAGTCGAAGGAAATTAAGCTCGGAGTTGCTTTAAAGCTGTCTAAATTGTGCCGTTATAGGCTGCTTAAAACCATACAACTGAGTTAGTAGAGATCAGCTATAACACTACCTAATTAGGGGTAGGCCACCAATAAAAAAGCCGACCTAAGCCGGCTCTGGGAGTGGATTCTTTATAGTTTTAGAAATTAACGTTGACCATAGCCCATACTTTTGAAGTATCACTGGCATGCTCATCCGCTGAGTAATGAGCATATTTTAATAGCCCTAATACACGCTTGTTAAATTTATACTTAGCGGTTAAGTCAAGTTCAGAGCCATAATCAATGCTCTGCTCTGCAGAATCGAAAATATGATAGGTTGCACTGAGCGCCACACCACTAACTTTACCAGCGACTTTTACATAAAGGTCGTTAATTCCATTTTTGGGTGTGCTCAAGAATTTATCGGCAAAACCTTGAAACTTGTGTAACGTTGCCAAAGGTGTTTGAAAACCAACGCTATTATCGCTGCCCAGTGACTCAAAGCCTGCTGTGAAGGCCACCTTAGAAAATTTATAAGTAGCATCTAATGCTAAGTAATCTGTGCTGTAGTCAAGTGGGCTATCACCGGTGTCGGTTTGTGTTGCATAGCTTGCATGTAATTTTATGCCAGCAATCACACCATTATAATCAACACCGAGCGTTTGATTTGATAACGCTAAAGCATCACGAAAATCCATCTCATAAAGAAATGTCGTTATTTTGTGACTCTCATTGATTGGCAAGAAGCCATGCACTAAATGAATATCACCTTTTAAATCTGCTTTTGCCCCTTCAGGCCCAAAAATACGATTCACGTTGTGAATATAAGCGTAATCGATCTTCATTTTATTATTAAATTCGTAAGCTAACCTTACACCATCAAAGGTTTGCTCGTTTTGACGCCAGGCCACACCGCCAATAAAACGCTGCCCATCTTGCACAATACGTTGACGGCCTAAATCGGCACTTAAACCAGCATTGCGGTATTTTAAAGCGATTTGATTAACATCTGTGCCTTTAGGATCAGCCACTACAGGATATTCGCCCTTACCATTTGCTGTACTATTAAAATTGTCGTTCCCGATATAAGAGACATTGTCAAATTCTGCAATCAAACTAAAGTTTTGATATGCCTGCGTGTTATAGGTCAATCGCGTACGTAGAGTCGATGCATTTGCATTCTTATCGATGCCATCTTGGTCAACGAACTCATAGCGATAACGCATATTCACTTTTACTTGGCCATCTGCCACAGCATCCATAACCCTGCTTGCTTGTTCTGCTGCTGCGGTTTGCATTACAAAAATGCCCGAAAGTGCCATTGCTAATTTTGTCAGCGTAAACATTGCTTTTTTCATCTTTTCACCTGAATGTGTTTGTTGATGTTTTAGCGCCACCATACGCCCTTGCTGAATTGTTTTTTTGATTAAAATCAAGCTTTGCCTCCAGCTACTCCCATATAAAACTCGCTACCCACAAGGAAGTATTGAGCTCATCTCACAGAAGGGATATAACCTGTTCCCATAACTTAAAGGTGTCATTTATGAAGCAATTAACAGACGTACAATCTCTTAGATATTGCAGGCATATACTCATGCCTGAATTTGATTATGCTGGACAAGAGAAACTCTTAAATAGTCAGGTTATGATTATCGGCTTAGGTGGCCTTGGTAGCAGTGCTGCTCCGTACCTAGCAAGTGCAGGTGTTGGCGCACTCACTCTAATTGATTTCGATACGATTGAACTCAGCAATTTACAAAGACAAATCATCCATACTGAAGATAAAATTGGCATCAATAAAGCGCTGTCGGCACAACAATACATCGCGAACATAAACAGTGAATGTGATGTCACTGCTATTGAGCAAAAGCTCGACGACAGCGCGTTAAGCGCATTAATAGAAGCACATGACTTAGTGCTCGATTGCACCGATAATCTCAACACACGTGAGCAAATTAATGCTTTATGCTATCACCACAAGGTGCCTTTCGTATCTGGAGCTGCAATCCGCTTTGAAGGGCAAGTAACTAGTTTTAACTGGCAACCTAATACGCCTTGTTACCACTGCCTTAGCCAGCGTTTTGGTGAGCAGCAATTAACCTGTGTCGAATCAGGCATATTATCGCCACTTGTGGGAGTGATCGGTGCGTATCAAGCAATGGAAGCAATTAAGCTATTAACAGGTATTGGCGAAACACTTGTTGGTCGGTTAGCGCTGTTCGATGGCAAAACATCTCTAAACAAAGAGTTTTCCTTTAAACCGGTTAACAACTGCCAAATCTGCGGCTAGTTTATTTATCATGTAAAAAGTTAGTATCAATCGCATGCTGAAGGCGCTTTGCCTTTAGCACCGATTTTTGTGCCGAATGCATCACAATCATACAACAGGCGAGTACGCCATATAACAGCATAAAGCTCGCGCTATACACTCCCACTAAATCATCAGCTAAGCCAAACAAAATAGGTAAAGTACAGCCGCCAGTAGCACCAATAAATGCAACAAAACCGCCAACTTGCCCCATTTGTGTGGGGTAATAATTTTGAATTATTTTGTAAACCGATGCCCTACCAAACCCTTGTGCAATGCCAATGATTAAAATTAACCCCGTAAATAAATAGATGTTCACCTCGATATTGAGTTCAACATCACCTTTCATACCATGTATAGTCATCGTAGTGGGCGGATAACTTAAAAAGAACAAACACACCAGACAAATCCAAAACACACTCCAATTCACAGCCCTTGCACCGTATAAATCAGCAAACCACCCGCCAAGTGCACGTACTAAACTCGATACAAAAGTAAACAGTAAGGTTAAATTCATTGCTGTTGTAAAGCTGGTGCTATATGCCTGCATATAATATTGCGGTAACCATAAAATGAGCGCAAGAAAGCTACCAAAAACGAAATAATAATATAAGCCAAAGCGCCATACTTGCAGGCTAGTTAATGGATTAACTTTCTTAACTGACTGAAAATCTGAGATAAATCGATTTGATTTCGGCGCAATTAAAGCGAATGCAAGTGTGATTAGTAACATACCGAAAGCGTAACAATAACCAACAAACTCCCAACCTAAATAGCTCACAATACATGGTACAAGCGCTAAGGTTATGGCCGCTCCCGCATTACCAGCGCCAAACACCCCCATAGCAGTGCCCTGATACTTAGTTTCAAACCAATCTGTTACATAACGAATGCCAATGGTAAACGATACGCCTGATAGCCCAAGCCAAAGCCCAATCAGTAAATACTCTAAGTAGCTCGATGCCTTAGGCAACAACAATAATGCGGGTATGATAAGTAGCATTTGCCAAATAAATAATGACTTACAATTGTTATTTTCAACAAGGTAACCCACAGGCCAACGTAAAATCGCGCCACTAAATATCGGCGCAGCAAGTAATAAACCAAATTCTGTTGCTGACAGCATTAGTTCGCTACGAATATTGACACCTAATACAGCATACAAGGTCCACACTGAAAAATTGGCAGCAAATGCCAAGGTTACAGCCCAAAGCGCACGTTTAGCCAAAAAAGCTTGCATTTTATGTCCACATTCTAAATATTGTCGAGTCCAATTTAAGTATAACAACAAGCTTTCACAACTTTGTCACTACTCACTCATTTCCAGCCTACTCTCGCTGACGTTCAAAACACTAACAAAAAAGTATAACCAATTGATATATAAAATTAATTTTCAAGGCAGTACTACCCACAAAGCGGTATACCCCGCTAAACAGCGTATTTTTCAACACTTATGGTTTGATATATATCAAGGTTTAAAACTCTAACTACATTACAAATATGGCAGTTAATAAAACGACTGCACTCAGTCAGGAGTAGAATAATGACCGACTCAGGTAAAATCCGGTTGCTCAACTTTGGCGACCCAAAAATAAAAACACTGCATATCACTTGGTTTGCTTTTTTCTTGACCTTTGTGGTGTGGTTTTCGCACGCACCACTGATGGTCTTTATAAAAGAAGCCTTTGATTTATCGTCTGCGCAAATTAAAGCATTACTAATTTTAAACGTTGCCCTCACCATTCCAGCCCGCATAGTCATCGGGATTTTGGTGGATAAGTTTGGCCCACGAATGGTCTACTCCAGTTTACTTGTGGCCTCATCAGGTTTATGTATCACCTTTGCGACCGCAAACAGCTATGAACAATTAGCCCTATTTCGCTTTTTACTCGGCTTTGTCGGTGCCGGCTTTGTTATTGGTATTCGCATGGTTGGAGAATGGTTCCCAGCAAAACAAGTTGGGGTTGCAGAAGGCATTTATGGTGGTTGGGGTAATTTTGGTTCAGCTGCTGCGGCAATGACTTTACCTACTCTTGCTATGTTTTATGGTGGCGATGATGGTTGGCGTTATGCATTAGGTACCACAGGTGTCATTGCTGGTTTATACGGCGTTTTCTATTTCTTTGTTGCACAAAATACACCTAAAGGCTCAACTTATTTTAAACCTAAAAAAGCAGGTGGTCTTGAAGTCACGAGCTGGAAAGATTTTTATCTTTATTTATTTATGAATATTCCAATGTATGCTGCGCTTGCAGTTCTTGCTTGGAAATTATCACCAACCGGAGTAAACCTGTTTAGTGAAACTGCGATGTACGGTATTTGGGCTGGGCTAGTTGCACTGTATATATTCCAAGTTCACGCAATTTGGCAAGTTAATAAAGAAAATCTGACACAAGGTGTACCTGAACTTGAAAAATATAACTTTAAGCAAGTTGCTATTTTAGACCTATCATACTTTGTTACCTTTGGTTCTGAACTGGCTGTTGTTTCTATGTTACCGCTTTTTTTCTTAGAAACATTTGAAGGCTTAGATCCTGTTAAAGCGGGTTTACTCGCATCCGGTTTTGCGTTTATGAACCTAGTAGCACGCCCTACAGGAGGCTGGTTATCAGATAAAGTTGGTCGACGTAAGAGCTTAATGATCCTGATTGCTGGTTTAGCCGTTGGTTACTTTATCCTAAGTAATGTTGATGGCACTTGGTGGATCCCGCTGGCTGTTGCAGCGACCATGGCTTGTTCATTCTTTGTGCAAGCGGGTGAAGGCGCTGTATTTGCTATCGTACCGTTAGTTAAACGTCGTATGACAGGACAGATAGCAGGTATGGCTGGTGCTTACGGTAATGTTGGCGCAGTGACATACTTAACCGTACTATCATTTGTTGATTACAGTACCTTCTTTTTAGTGATAGGCTGTTCAGCACTGATCATTTTCTTCATCGCGATGTTATTGGATGAACCAAAAGGGCAAATTGCTGAAGTGATGCCTGATGGCTCAGTACATTTAATCGATGTAGGTTAACAACAAGGAATACAATGTCTCAGTTAAAGGTCACGATTGCTTCAAGTTGTAATCAAGGCATTAAATCAATTAATGAAGATGCCATAGAAAGCCACGTGCCAGAACATCAACATAGTATTCAGTATAAAGGTATAACAGCAGTGTTGGCTGACGGTGTCAGCACTGCTGAAGCAGGCAAGGAAGCCAGCTATTATGCTGTAACACAATTTATAGCAGATTATTATCAAACACCCGATACCTGGTCAGTAGGGCAATGTGGCCAAAAAATACTGACCAGTATCAACCTCAATTTATATAAAAAAAGCCATGCTTTCCATACTGAACTTAAGGGGTTTCTAAGTACCTTTAGTGGTGTCATTATTAAATCGATGACAGCACACCTGTTTCATGTTGGCGACTCACGCATTTACCATATCCGCGGGAGTAATATTACCCAACTTAGCCAAGACCATGTTGCTTTTATGGGAGAAAAAAGCTCGCTTGCAAGGGCGCTTGGTATGGATAACAACCTGACGATCGATTATCGTAAGTATGCATTAGAAGAAGGTGATTATTTAGTACTAACCTCAGATGGTGTGCACGACTTTCTCGACCCAAACATATGGCCACACTATTTCGCAAAACACCCTAATTTCCAACAAAGTGCAGATCAACTTATCAGCTTAGCACTTGAGAATGGCAGTGATGATAATTTAAGTTGTATTGTGATCCGTATCGATCAATTACCGAAACAAACTCTAGATGATTACAATACGAAATTAACACGACTTCCCTTCCCTCCAACATTAGAACCAGGGTATCAACTTGATGGTTTTACCATTAAAAAAGAGCTCTTTGCTTCAAGTAGAAGCCAGCTATATTTAGTAACAGATAACCATACTGGGGTTGAGTTAGTTATGAAAACCCCCTCCATAAATTTTGAAGACGACACCCACTACATTGATCGGTTTATTCAAGAGGAGTGGATTGGACTTAGAATCGACAGTGATTATGTGGTTAACGTAATCAAACAAAATCGCAAACGGACTTTTCTTTACTACCTTATGGAATATATTGAAGGGGTCGGGCTTGATGATTGGATAATCAAAAACCGTGATGCCAAAGCCAGTGTGAAATTTTCCCTAATCGAACAAATAGGCCAAGGTCTGATGGCGTTTCACAACAAAGAAACAGTGCACCAAGATTTAAAGCCCGGCAATATTTTAGTCATGCCAAACAACCAAATTAAGATTGTAGATTTTGGTTCTGTATTCGTGGCTGGTGTCGCCGAAATATACTCCCCTATTCAACATCAAGGGGCACTGGGCACAGCAACCTATTCCGATCCCAATTATCTGTTTGGTCAAAATACAGGGGTACAAGGTGACGTCTACGCCCTTGCAACCATTTGTTATGAAACTTTTAGTCTTGCCTTGCCTTACGGTAAAGAGATTGAAGAATGCCAATCACGCTTTGACTTTGATCGCCTGCGTTATACCAGTATTACTGAGCACAATCCGATGATCCCGATTTGGTTCGATCGCGCACTGGAAAAAGGTGTTAAATTTGAACCACTGGAACGCTATGGCACCATTGAGAACTTATTAGCTGACTTGCGTGAACCCAATGCAAAGTTTTTATTCGACGACCCAAAAATCCAAAAAGACTCATCAAAACTGTTGTTTTGGCAAATTCTATCTGGTTTTTGGGTACTGATGCTGATTATCGTTATTATTTTATTCTCACAAAAATAAGAGACTGTCTCTAGTCCTTAACCATCCCGGCCATCAATACGCGCTGAGAAGAGTACCTTTGCATATTTAATCACAAATAACCCGTAACTAATGATCCAGATAATGGCTGAAAATATTAGATTCATTTGATAATGTTGCCAAAACAATGGGAACATTACGCGCCACACAACACCTATCACAAATATCATAAATGCAAATGACATTACTCTGCCAACTTGGATCATACGTCCCGTATGACCAAGCGAAACTCGTGAGATCATAGCCAAAACCATTAATCCAATTCCACCGACGGTGATGCTATGATAGGCCAAGGATATTGAAGTATTTAGACCTAGCTCAACTAAACCAACCCCCAACAGTCCAAAACACATAAACCAATAACTGAGGTGTAAGGGCCACACTAACGGCGTCGTAAACGTTACCCAGATGCGCCAGCGCAAGGCGCGAATAAAGTTAATTGTGGCTGCGAAAATATGTAGAAAACCCTTTACTTCTGATGATAAAACAAACGCATGTGAGAAAATAACTAACACAATACTCATAATTGAAAGGGTTTCTAAAAGTGGTATAGCCGCAACTTTTTCTGTACGAGTACCATTTGCCGTAAACATTGGAAAGACACGGCCGCCGATAATGCACATCACTAAACTTACCATCAGTACCATCATATGACTGATTGCGCTATAGCTTATTGCAATAACACCATACAATGACAAATACATCACTGCGTTAAGCACAGCCATAATTAGTAAAATCGGTACAAACATAATATTGCGCCATTGCTTTACCAAAATAATAGGGCGAGCGAGGAAAAATGCGGCCAAGGGTAGAAAAATCAGGTCTATTCCGATGCTAACAGTTTCAAGTTCAGGCGGTGTAAAGATGAGTAACACCCGCGCCAAAGCCCATAAACCGAACAACCCCATCAAGCTATAGCCCTTAATACTTGGCTTGCCTGTCCAAGTTTGTACAGCGGTAAGTAAAAAGCCAACAACAATTGCACTGGTAAAGCCAAATAGCATTTCATGAATATGCCAAAAATGTCCGCCCCCCAGCGGCGAAAAATTCAATGTGCCCGATAAAAAACCAGCCCATAGTGCGATCGCTAATACACTAAATAACGATGCGAACCAAAAAAAAGGCCGAAAAGCTAAACGGAATAGTGGCACTGTGGTCATAGCTTGCGGCTTTGCGCCGAGTTTTCCATCCGAATGTAAATGCATTAGTTTATCCTCCAGTAAATAATCAGCCTGCTTCGCCAGCCAAAGTTAAGCCTGCAATATTGTGCCAATAACCATTGACCTCTTTCGTTTTGTCTAGCTTTCGATAGTGTGGCTGTTTTGCCTGTTGCACAAACTGATTGATCACATCAAATGTGTTATCTAATTCAGGGCTAATACGCATAATATCCACTAGCCCATGCATACTCCTTTGCTCGTTGATTAAGTTATATTTAAGTCCAGATTGGGTTTGAATGCCATTGATCACAAACACCTGACTGCCATCTTGACTGAATGCGGTACGCCCATTTGGGTAATCAATACAGCACAACTCACATTGATCTTTTGAGCGATTTAACGAACGCGCAGTAAAACAGCGTGCTGAATAGGCAAGTGGTAAGTGACCGTAACTAAATACTTCAACCGAAAACTGATCGCGTTTATCACGGATCGCAGTTGAATTTAATATATTGCTGAGCCAATCTCGAGATAGTTCCACTGGCATCACCCAGCGCTTCATCCCTTTTGCTAGTAGCTGTGCTAGTGTTTCTCCGTTATAACAGTTGATCGCGGGGCCAACCACAAAAGGAAAACCTGCCTTTTCAAGCAACGCAATCGCACCGAGATCGTTTGCCTCAATCCTAAATTCGCTCGTTTGACAGAGTCTTTTCAATTGCTGGTAATCAGAAGGCGTTTCGAGCAGCGCCATGGTTGAGAGCACAACCTCTTTGCCAGCGTGAGTTAATTGTTCTGCGATTGTCAGCCAATCTTTCATTTTTAATTCACGTCGTTTAGCGCACACTGTTTCACCTAGGTAAACAATGTCAACATCACTTTGTGCCGCTTGCTGATAGAACTCGTATACGTTTCTTTTTGGCCAGTAATACGAAATAGGCCCTAATGAATACCTCATAGCCGTTATTTCCATTGTTTATGATATGCCCCTAGCGTCGTTTGGCTACCTTCAGATAATGCAGATAAACACGCTTCTGCTTGTCTTGATGGGGTAAACTGTGATGGGTTGGCAAGGCAGTTATCAATCGCTTCACGCCAAGTCCGTGTTACTTCACTCACATAGGCCGCAGAACGTTGCCGTCCTTCAATTTTAATCGCTGCAATTCCTACTGCCATTAAATCAGGTAATAGCGCCATACTGTTTAAGCTGGTTGGCTCTTCCAGTACGTGATAGCGCTCGCCATCAATATCAAATCGGCCTTTACATAACGTTGGGTAACCTGCTTTTTCACTGTCAGTAAAACTGTCAATCACCACCTCATTGAGCAGCGTTGTGAGCCTGCCCTGTTGCTGCTGATATTCAACATATTTTGCTGGCGAGCATGCACCTGCAGTATTAGGGGACTCTCCGGTAAAATAAGACGATAAATAACAGCGCCCTTCAGCCATAATACACAAACTGCCATAAGCGAATACTTCCAACTCCACTTTGACATGACGCGCTAAATTTCGGACGTGATGAATCGAAAGTACACGTGGTAACACCACCCGCGTTACCGCAAAATTATCAACTAGATAATTTATTGCCCCGATATTCGTTGCACTGGCTTGAACCGAGGCATGTACTTCAATATTTGGATAACGTGTCGCGCAATATTCTAAAACCGCTAAATCGGCAATAATTAATACGTCTGCGCCTATCGCGACAGCTTTATCAACTGCGTGATACCACCTTTCAATCGAACCTGGATGGGCAAAGGTATTAATCGCTATATGCAAGCGACGCCCTGCTTTTTTAATGTAGTTAATACCATTTTCAAGCTGTCGCGGGTTAAAGTTTAACCCGGCAAAATGACGTGCATTCGTTTCATCTTTAAAGCCGATATAAACGGCATCAGCCCCAGCATCAACCGCCGCTTGTAGCGACGATAAACTGCCAGCAGGGCATAAGAGCTCCATAGGGGCTACCTGTATTAAAACCATAAGTGTCAATAAAGTACGTATATTTGCAAACGGTAAAATTGATCTAAGTCAATAAACAATAGTCAAATCAATGAAATACCCCTATTTGTTTTTATCGGTTAACAAAGAAGGTAGTGAACCTACCTACTCGGTTACTCTGGGCAAATCTTAAGAGGTAGTTTCATCGCTGTTATACACTAATTTGATTTAGATTAAGTTTCTCTTTGATGTCCAAGGTAATGTAAATTTTATTTTGTGAGATTCAACCTATGTTAGGTCCAACAACTATGTCGTTAATAAAATGTCTTGTTAACACAATGCCTACTGGAATTGCAGCCTCGTTGCATGTGATCCCTGACCACATTAGCTACTCATTAATAGCCAAAGTACTCAACGTTGTTTTTAGAGAAGAACGACAACATCATGAGCTGGATTTTCTTGTTGGCAAATCGATCAAAATTGATGTGACAGATATTCGATTTAGTTTTGCTATTACGCTTGAAAATAATCAATTCGTTGTTACAAACTCATCCACCGCTGATACCGTGTTTAAAGGTGGTTTCAATAAGTTTGTACTACTTGCAGGACAACAGACTGACCCTGACATGCTTTTTTTTAACCGCGACCTAGTCATAAGTGGTAATACAGAATTGAGCTTAGAGGTTAAAGGGATAATCGAGAACTTCGACAGAAGCCGTCTTCCAAAACAACTCAATCAAATTCTAATTACTCACTGTCAACTGATCCTAGAATAAGGAACCACTAAGATGATTACTCTGACTGAATACTTTGAAACCGATCACAAGCGCTTAGATTTACTCTTAGCGCAATTTAAAAGCAACTTAGAAAATGATAAAACGCGGGCCATAGGGCTTTTTGAAGCATTTGAGAGTGGGCTTCGTAAACATATTTTGTGGGAAGAAAGCGTACTTTTTCCATTTTTTGAAAAAAAATCGCAGTTTAGTCATGGACCAACACATGTAATGACTAACGAGCATATCGAAATTTTACAGCTTGTATCACAAATCCAACATAGTTTAACTGACGAACCGAATAAATCCCATGTTCTCTTCGAAGAGTTAGTGAATTTACTCACCAAACATAACCATAAAGAAGAGAATATATTATACCCATTGGTAGACCAAAATGCGTCTGAAACAGAGCGTTCACTTATGTTTATGATAATGGAAACGGGCCAAGTTGCTTAGCTGTTGTCAATCCCCATTGACGCAAGCATTCAATGGGGAATCGGTGTTAACTTTTCATTAAAAAAGCGTCTTAGCTAGCCACAAGTTCAACAGGGTTATGTTTTCGGTCAAATACAACATAGCGCGCAATATTTTGCCCACTCATCACATCATTCGTCATCTTAGTTAAGTAAGGCTCAGCATCTTCAGAGGTTGGCGGCTCACCTTTATCACCACTTAAACTTGCGATAAACATAAAATCCCAGTTTTTCGCAATTTCATCGGCTTCTTTTACCAAGTCATCAAAGGCATTTATATCTGAAGGCAGTTTGTCTACACACATTACTGGTGTAATGGTACCTTTTTGCTGACTTTTATTTTTTTTACTCTCACTGCTTACTTCTGCAAACAAGAAAAGTAAACGTTGTGGATCGGGTTGTTCATTAGCCATTTCGACTAAATCTGAAAGTTTTGAGATCATAGCTTAAACCTAGTTAGGGATACTTGGAAAATAGTATTGATCTGGTTAAGAATTTAAATACTCCTAAATGGGTAATCATAAGTTCAAAACAGGTAAATAAGTCTTTTAAATAAAGTTTAGTTGTTCATGGGATGAACAATCTTGAAATGACTTTTATATCACGCTAAGTTAAATTTCATTTTTCTATAATCATATTCATCCTAATGACTACACAAACTTACTTCTGCGGTATCAAACTGACACTGCCATCTGATGAAGAAAGACGAGCGCTGAAGCAACGCGTTTTAGACGCTAGAAAAGAAACAAAAAACAAATCTGATAGTACAGGTATTCCAGACTCTGTTTTTATTTTAAGAGCAAAAAGTGAAAAAGCGAGCCGATAGGCTCGCTCTAGTTACGCATTTTCAATTTGTTCACACCAAACTTGAATTGCTACTTCAAAATACTCTTTTGGTGGCAGCATGAAAATACTTTTAAACTCATCCGTAAATAAATCACAGAACTCGGTAATTTCATCAATATAAGTAAGTAGCAATAACAACATGTCATTGCCCTCCAGATACCGTTCTGCAAAATGAAGATCGGTCTCCTCAAATATGGCTTTTGAAATCGATATACCAAGTACCTTGCCCACCTCATCTCGATGTAAATAGATATATCGGGTAAACCCCAGTTCTATTTCACCACCTGTGTCATTAACAACGTCTGCCAATAGTAATATTGTACTTTTGTCATGTGATGCCCACTTTGATTTAGAAATACGCTTATATTTACGGATAAATTGATTTTGGCTCATTTTAAAGTTCCTACTTTATGTCTTTCAAATTAAGTAGGAACACGTTGGGGGAATTATTAAGTTAGTCGTAAAAATCTAAAATAAGCTGCTCATCAAAATAATCATTTTCACGGTCTACAACTAAATTTGGAGTGTTCCTTAATTCATCAAATATTGTGAGGTAACTGATGAATAAGCGTTTGGTTAGTTCGTATTCAAAGTCATCATGTTGGCTGTAATGTGGATCTAGAGTGCGCTTCCAAATGTCCTCATACGTAAGTTCACTGACTCCTGCATTTAATTCACAAAATGCATTTTCAGCCATGTAAATTGCTGAGCCTAAGTCATCGTTTGCTTTTAATAAATCAACGGTCGAAATTCGTTTCATATTCTTTATTCCTTTTTTTATTAGTTCAAATCTAACTAGGAACAGACCATGAAAATTATTGTTGAAGAACTAAGAAATCTAGCTTTACTGAGCAAATAATAGCGAGTGGGGAGTACATATTTTTTTGTGGGGAATTTTAGGAGAATTATGGGGAATATATTTTAACGATGTAAATTATTGATTTTATTAGACAAAAAAGCACTCGATTTCCAAGGGTATTCTACCCATGCATACGACGAGTACTTTATATTTTTTACTTTCCTTGCTCATATATTACTGCCTCAATTACCTGCAAATCAAAAACTCAGCTTTGTCTAGATTGTTCTATTTTACAATATCTTAAAAAATATTAGTTCAAGAGCCAAGTTTAGCGGCTATTCAGGTTCTTGTGATTGATGAGGTAGCCAGGTTAACAATTTATTGAGTAAATTAGTTTCAACAATTGGCTTTGATATGTAGTCATCCATGCCTGCAGCTAAACACTTTTCTTTATCACCCACCATGGCATTTGCAGTCATGGCGATTATAGGAACTTTTTGATAAAAGCTGCCAGCTTCGCCCCTTCGAATTGCATTTGTAGCATCGTAACCATCCATTTCTGGCATCTGGCAATCCATTAAAACAAGGGTAAATGGCTTTTCACTATCGCAAGCTGCAAGGGTAGAAATGGCATTTTGTCCGTTTTCAGCAATGGTTACATCCATCAGCCCTAGTTTATTTAGCGTGCTCTCAGCTACAATTTGGTTTACCTGATTATCCTCGGCTAATAATATGCGAATTTGGCTATCCCAAGCGATTGGCTTATCACTGTGCTTAGTTTGTAGCGCTTGAATGTAATGCCGTGTTACAAGTGGGTTTGCTTGTTTAAGTGCTTCACCACCGTCAACAACAATTGCTAACGCATCTAATAAATCTGATGTGGTTGCAGGCTTTGGAAAATAACCAGAGAAGCCCAAATTAGCAAAGAAGTTCGCATCCCCTTGATCGTTCATTGACGTCATCATGATAAGCTTGGTCGCATGAAGATTTGCATGCTGTTTAATCATTTGACCTAGTTGTGCACCATCCACATCGGGCATTTGCATATCTAGAAAGGCAATATCAAAGCATTTTTGATGAACATCGTAATATTCTTCGCACACTTCAATTGCTTGCTCTGCTGAAATTGCCTCTATAACGGTGGCTCCCCAAAATTCTAGCTGCCCACGCAGTACATCTAAATTAGTTTTGTTGTCATCGACAATCAAAATCGTTAATTTTGAAATATCAACGGTTGGAATAACGGCCTGTAACGAGTCGCTTTTGCCCAATAGTATTGAAAACTTAAAGCAGCAGCCCTTGCCAAACTCGCTTTGTACACTAATATCACCGTCCATTAAGCTGCATAGTTTTTTAACAATTGCCAGCCCAAGCCCGGTACCGCCGTATTTTCGTGTTGTTGACGCATCAACTTGAGAAAATGATTTGAATAGTTTTTCTTGTTGCTGTGCAGAAATGCCTATTCCTGTATCGGAGATCTCACATTGCAATTGCAAAAACGCATCATCATAGTCTGTCAGCCCCGCTTTGATAACAACCTCACCATGGGCAGTAAATTTAATCGCGTTACCAACTAAGTTATGTAAAATTTGACGCAATCGGTTTGGATCGCCTTTTACCGTTTTGGTATGCACATTGGTAATATCAAGCACCAGCTCTAGCTTCTTCTGATGTGCTTGAATTGCTGCTGCCTCAGCAAACTCACCAAGCATAGCGCGCAAATCAAACTCAAGGCTCTCAAGTTCGAGTTTTCCAGCATCTATTTTTGAAAAATCTAAGATATCGTTTAATAAGTTAAGTAACGCATTTGCACTGCTAATCGCCACATTTGTACGGTGAAGTTGTTCTTTTGATAGATCGCTATTTTGTAATAAATTAAGCATGCCCAACACACCGTTCATTGGGGTGCGAATTTCATGGCTCATGGATGCTAAAAATTCACTTTTCGCTTTATTTGCGTGCTCAGCTTGCAGTTTTGCTTGTTCGAGTGCTTTGTTTGTTTCAATTCTTTCTGTCACGTCTTGTTGAATACCCACAAACGCAACAAGCTCTTTGTTATGATCGATCACTGGTGATATTTGCAAGCTGTTCCAAAATTGTTTGCCGTCCTTACGGTAATTGACTAATTCCACACGCAATTTGGATTTTTCATTGAGCGCAGTATGAATTTTCCCTATTGCCTTTTGCGAAGTTTTATCGCCTTGTAAAAAACGACAATTGGTCCCTATCACTTCTTGCCCGTAGCCAGTAATTTTTGTAAAGCCACTATTTAAGAATATCAGCGGCATATCGGGTGCTTTGGCATCGGATATTGTGATGCCCAAATTACAAGCTTCAATAGCTTGAGCAAGCAAATCGTTTCTTTCTTTAGCGGCTTTTAATGCATCTTGATCACGCTTTTGAATGGTAATGTCTGTCAATGATCCCGCCATACGCGTCGGGTTACCTTGCTCATCCCTAAGCGCTGTACCTTTAGCGCGATAAAAGCGATAGCTACCATCTTTATTTTGCAACCGGTACTCTATGTCGTAAGGTGTGTTATTTTGTAAATGTTGCTCAACGCAATTGTCTACGCGCGCTTTATCATCTGGATGAACGGCTTTATCAAAGCTAGCTAATGTACTTGGAAAGGCTTTTTCATCATCACCCTCATAACCCAGTAACTCTCTAAAGCGAGGGGAGTAAAATACACTGTCTTTTGTTAAATCCCAATCCCAAAGCCCATCATTACTGCCCTCTACCGCAACTTTGAAACGCTCTTCACTTTGTTTTATGGCACGCTCCGATTGCGCTAATCGCCGATAGGGGTCTAACAGTAATTTGTGCCCAATCAGATAAAGCACAATCCACGCAATAACCAAACTAGCAACAATAGCAGAGGCTATTTTACCAATAACGCTCATGACTCTTTGTTCAACTAATTGACTATTAAATTTATAATTGAGCGTAAGCCCTGAATCCCCTAGCAAATAAGACGAAACTGATTGATATTCTAACGAGTTGTCTATAGTTGAAAATTCAAGCCAATCTCCCGTAAGGGTCACGGCATAGGTATCGCTATTAATCACATCTTCTAAAAGTAGATTTAAACTTCGGTCAAACTTAGCAATGAGTACTCCTTCGCTCAGGCCATTATATTTAATCGGCACAGCAAGCAAAAAGTAAGCGGCTGCGTCATGTTCAACAATCGTGATAACGTGATTTCTTTGCCCTAAAAGTAACTCTTCTATCCAATCGGTATTGGCCTCAAAAGAAGACTCAATGCTGTTACTGTAAATCAATTCATTCGCAATATTTACAATCCAAATAGGCTGCTTTTTGCCAACCAGCTGATAACTATTTAAATAATCGAAAAGTGAAGCATTAGACACATCACTGCCCATTACACCGTTGATTAATATAGGTTGCTTAGCAAGGTCGTGTAAAAGTTGTAACCGTGTTTCTAGAAATTGCTGAACATAACGCGCACTTAATTGCGCTTCTGTTTGCGCCGTTTTACTGTGGTATTGACGCATATTGTTATCAGTTGTGTAACCAACCAATACCGCGCTTACTAATACCGATAGCAACAAACTCAATAATACAAAAAGCAAAAAAGCGTGGTTAGCGGATAACTGTGCTTTGCGCGTCTCTTTACTCATTACACTCTCTTAATTTTCAAACACATTTATGCCGCCATCAGGCATGTATTTCGCCATGCATAAGTCTTCTAAACCAAGCGCTTCATGGGCATCTGGAGAATCGCTCGACCACACAGTAAATGGCTGTTGATAGGTTTTTATCAGCCCTTTAACAGGCTTCTGCAAGTTTTCGAGTTGTTGATGTAATAAAGCTCGCGTAGTTTTTATGTCATGATTGAGAGGAATATTAGCTAACGCATTTAAAAGCACATTCGCTAGGTCATAGGCATGAATAAATCCTGCAGGGGCTGGTAACGTTGCTGCGTTTTTAAACTGCTCTGGAAAGAGTATTTTTGCATTTTTTGTTGCTTGATTTGCAAGTTCTGATTGTGCATCGCGTAGTGAAAAACAGCTCTGAATAAAACTCAAATCCACATCTTTTTTCAAATACTGTTTAACATTATTGAAAAAATCACCTCCCGTGATACCCCAATGGCTAATAATCGGCATACGTATACTTGAAGGCAGACTCGCCATTGCCTCAACAAATTGTTTACCTTCTACTGCGTTACCCACAAACAACAGGCAATCCGCTTTGCTTGATGCAATATCTCGCAGCATAATTTTTGCCTTGTTCAACTTGGTATTCCAACTAAACCAAGTAACATTGGCCTCACCTTGTTGTGCTAGTGCTTTACTCATCGTTGCGAAATTAGACTTACCCCAAGGCGTTTGTTCCAATAGCATATGTGGCCGCTGACAATTAAGCTGTTGTTGTGCGTAGCTTACGATTCTGTAACCCGCTTTAGTATCATCAACCGACAAACGAAATACCCAATTATCCGGCTCAGCATGTCGAGTAATAGGGCCACCAGCAGCCCACGGGACTAATAATAAAATTTCGTTTTGACTGATAAATTTTTTGTATTTGATGTAGGGAGGAGAATGCAAACCACCAAGCACAAATAAGGCATTTGGATCTGCTAAAAACTGCTTCATATGTCGTAAACTGCGATTACTGTTACCACGGTGATCTTTCTCAATAAAATTAAATTCGATATTTTCGAAGTTAGCTTGTTGTTGAGCAAGCGCGGTCATAAAGCCCATTTTCATTGCATTTGCCGACTGCCCATGCGTTGAATAATCAGAATCGTGATAAATATTGAAAACGCGTTTTTCAGCAACTACTTGTAATGATGTTAACAACAAAGCTAATAGGGTAACTCGGTATATCAACTGCATTTTTAAAGTCTTTTTGGTATCTCGTTACATAAACAATAGTCAATAAAAGCAAATTTAGTGAAATTGATAACCACATCATTTTATTAATTATTATTGCATCACATTACTAAACGGCTACTTTGACTATTTACCTTGCAGAACATCAGTTAAATTGCGTTAATCGTTTATATACTGTACCCTGCTCGGCCGCCGTTATAAGAGTACGTAAAATGCATTTCTCAGACTTAAATCTTTGCCCTGAAATAAACCAAGCAATTAAAGAGCAAGGTTATGAAAGCCCAACGCCAATTCAAGAAAAGTCGATACCAGCAATTTTAGCTGGTCGCGATGTGATGGCTGCTGCCCAAACGGGTACGGGTAAAACAGCAGGATTTACGCTGCCAATGCTAGAAATGCTAAGTAAAGGGCCAAAAGTACGCAGTAACCAAGTGCGTGCCCTTGTACTTACACCAACACGTGAACTTGCAGCGCAAGTTTGGCAAAGTGTAGCCACATACAGTAAGCACCTTTCATTGTCATGCCAGGTGGTTTATGGCGGGGTCAAAATCAACCCACAAATGTTAAAGCTACGCAAAGGGTGCGACATTCTCGTTGCCACCCCTGGTCGTTTACTTGATCTTTACCAGCAAAATGCCCTTAAGTTTGATCAGCTTGAACTATTTGTACTCGACGAAGCAGACCGTATGCTAGATATGGGCTTTATTCACGATATAAAACGAGTGATTAAAGCACTGCCTGAAAAGCGTCAAAATTTACTGTTTTCAGCAACCTTTTCTGATGATATTCGCGCACTTGCAAAAGGCCTAATTAACGACCCAATCGAAATCTCGGTTGCCCCTGCCAACACCACGGCAAAAACGGTAACCCAATGGGCCTACCCTGTTGATAAAAGTAAGCGTACTAGCCTGCTTAAACACTTAATAAAAACCAATAGCTGGCGCCAAGTATTGGTATTTACCCGCACCAAACACGGTGCAAACCGTTTAGTTCGCGACCTTGAAAAAGCAAAAATTAATGCCGCTGCAATTCATGGTAATAAAAGCCAAAGCGCACGTATGAATGCCCTTAACGGATTTAAATTAGGTGAAATTAATGTGCTTGTTGCAACAGACATTGTTGCCCGCGGCCTTGATATTCAAGAGCTACCTTATGTAGTTAACTTTGACCTGCCAAATGTGTATGAAGATTATGTTCACCGCATTGGCCGTACTGGCCGAGCAGGTGCATCCGGTGAAGCAATTTCATTCGTTACAGAAGACGTCGCAGCAGATTTATTTGGCATTGAGCGTCTAATTCAAGAACTAATTCCACGTAAAATTGAAGCTGGTTTTGAACCACAAAACCCTGTACCAGAATCAAAGCTAGATACGCGACCAATAAAAGCTAAAAAGCCGAAGAAACCGAAAAAGCCAAAAGAAAACACGAGTACTAACGATAAGGTAAAAGCTGAGGCAAAAGCCATAAGCAAACCAAAGAAGAAAAATACATCACATAAATCTAAGCCACAAAGCGCTGATAAACCCAAGCAAAATGGCAAAGGAAAAAGTGAAAACAATGGGCAAAGCAAACGCCCAAGACGTAAACCAAATAATGTGAAATTTAACGCCAATAAATAATTTGAAGCCAGCATTCGCTGGCTTTTTTATGTGCATCTAAAAGTGAGTTTGTTACACTGCAAGAAAGTCATTCGTTAGTTTTTACATGGAAACTGTTGATAGTTTAATCATTGGTGCAGGGGTAATCGGTTTAGCCATAGGTGCTGAGCTGAGTAAACAACAAAATGTGATTGTTATTGAACAAAACGCACATTTTGGAGAGCATACCTCTAGCCGCAATAGTGAAGTAATCCACGCTGGCATTTATTACCCCAAAAGCAGTTTAAAGGCAAAACTGTGTGTTTCTGGTAAAAAACGCCTTTACGCGCATTGCTCATCATTTCATGTGCCTTTTCATAAAATCGGTAAACTTATCATTGCAACAAATAATGACGATGCAGAGAAACTTGAAACAATAAAACAGCACGCTAATGATAATTGTGTTAATGATTTAAGCTGGCTAAGCACAACGGAAATTAAACGCTACGCGCCTGAAATTAACGCAGTTGCTGCCCTTTTTTCACCTTCAACAGGTATTATCGATAGTCATCAATATATGCTTTCGCTAATAACCCAACTTGAACAAAATAATGGCGCATACGTCGCAAGAACGCGCTTTATAAACGCAAAAAAGTGCTCCAACGGATTTATTGTTACTCTCGATTGTGATGGCGAGATAATGCAACTTAACTGTCGCAATCTGATAAATGCCGCTGGGCTTTTCGCACAACAGGTTGCACAAACGATTGAAGGGCTGTCAGCTTCATACATACCAGCGCTTTATTATTGTCGCGGGCAATATTTTAGCTACCAAGGTAGTCACACATTTAAACACCTAATTTACCCTGTACCAGAGGAGCATGGCTTAGGCATTCATGCAACATTAGATCTGATGGGTCAACTTAAATTTGGTCCAGACACTGAGTTTATTGATTCGCTTAATTACCAAACAGATGAACACCAAAAAGCCAAATTTGTTACTGCTATAAAGCGCTATTGGCCAAAGCTAAACACCAATAAGCTTCATATAGATTACGCAGGTATTCGGCCAAAACTGCAATTAAAAGGTCAACAAGATTTTGTAATCCAATCCCATCGCGATCATGGAATACAAGGACTTATCAATTTATTTGGAATTGAATCACCAGGTTTAACCGCTTCACTTGCAATAGCAGAGTATGTTTGCTGCCAACTTGGCGAATAATTCCCTCTCTATCTAACCTGTTTGATCTAAAAATAATTGGACTTATCACCCTATCTTTATGGTCGGGTAACTAAATAGCCCCACTTCTTGCCAACAGCGTTTCACTTCAAGCGCTTCTTTAGCGATATTTTTAAAACGACAAAAACAATCAGTATTCAGTTTTAAAGCCAAATTAACACCATATAAGGTACAAATGAAAATAACACAATAATGATATTGAGATCGATTATTGTTTAGATTAACATGTCCGCGAAATTTTTACTTACTCTCAATGTTAGGTCTTTTGATATGAAATCTCGTACTTTTAAATTAAGTACTTTGTTTGTTGCCACTTCTTCAGTACTAGCAACTCCCCTTTTTGCCAACGATGAAACGGATAAAAGCATCGAAAAAATCGAAGTTTTAGGAAATAACCATTCAAACTACCTTGCAGTTGAAGCAGAAACCGCTTCAAAACTAGGTATTTCAATCAAAGAAACACCTCAATCGGTGCGCGTAATTACCCGTGCCCTTATGAACGACTTTTCACTTGATGATGTTAATCAAGTACTTGAAACCACACCAGGTGTATCTGTTGAGAAAATTGAAACAGACCGTACTTACTACAAAGCACGTGGTTTTGATATCACCAACTTCCAAGTAGACGGCCTTGGTTTACCGCAAGAAAACGGCTCTCTTCAAGGCACGTTAGATACCGCCATTTACCAACGAATTGAAGTAGTTATGGGTGCGAACGGCATGATGACAGGTGCCGGTAACCCATCTGCCACAGTTAACTTTATTCGTAAACGTCCTACCGATGACTTTCGTACAGATGTGTCAATTACTGCAGGTTCTTGGTCGAATATGCGTTTGGATGTTGACGTTTCTGGCCGCTTAAATGACTTTGCTGCTGGCCGCGCTGTAGTTGTTAAACAAAAACGTGATTCATACCTTGACCGTTACAGCGTAGAGCGTGACGTATTTTACGGTATTGCTGAATTAAATCTAACGGACACAACCACCCTAACAACTAGCCTTACTTATCAGCAAAATGACGCCGACAGCCCACTTTGGGGCGCGCTTGCGTTATATGATTCAAAAGGGCAACCAACAAATTACGATACATCTACTTCGACTGCTGCTGATTGGGCTTATTGGGATAACACATCAAAACAAGCCTTTGTAGAATTAGAACAACTTGTGGGTGATAACTGGAGTGTAATCGCACGTTATGCGCATACTCAAACTGAGCAAGATTCAAATCTTTTTTATGTTTATGGTACGCCGGATGCTGAAACGGGTTTAGGTTTAACCGGCTATGCAAGTGACTACCAACTAACAGATCGCCTTAACTTGTTTGATGTGTATGCAAAAGGTAGTTTTGAGCTATTTGGCCAAGAGCATTTAATTGCTGCAGGTGCGAGCGTTGCTGATATGGCATACCAAGATAGCTCATTATACGACTACACAACAGGTAATGGCTTCCCTGCAATGCCAAATCTAAATGACTGGGATGGCGTAGCGCCAGTACCAGTGTTAAAAGATGGCTTAAATGGCTCTCGTGTTGATAGTGAGCAAATTTCAGAATACGTTTCTGCACGTTTTTCAATCACAGATGACTTAAAACTACTTGCTGGTATTCGCCACACAGCTTGGGAAACAGACGGTTTATCCTACGGGAAAAATAAATCACGTGATGTAAGCGACACCACTTCACACTTAGGGTCAGTTTATCAAATCAACGACGATATTAATGTTTACGCATCGTACAGCGAAACGTTTGCCCCACAAGCAGAGCAAGATATTTCTGGCCAAACGCTTGACCCAATTAGTGGCGACACCAAAGAAATTGGTATTAAAACTGAGCTGTTTAACGATTTAATGATGTTAAATGTTGCATTATTTGATGCTGAGCAAGAAAACATTGCCGTTGCAGATGCTGAGAATTCGACACCAGACAATACCGTACATATGGCTGCACCAGGTATTCAATCACAAGGTTTTGAACTTGAGCTAAGTGGTGAACTTGGTTACGGCGTGAGTGCCAACTTAGGCTATACCTACACCGATATTGATGTTTCAGATACGGTAAATGCGGGTAATACATCTGCTGAACTTGTTAAAAATTACACGCCAAAGCAGGTATTTAAACTTGCAGCCAAATACGACGCTGAGTTTGTTGAGGGCTTATCGTTTGGTATGAATATGCGCTGGCAAGACGATATTAGTCGCGTACAGAAACAAGCTCCTCGTGTTGTCACGGAGCAAAGTGCCTATGCCCTAGTTAACTTTATGGCAAGCTACGAAATTAATTCACAATTAAGTGTTACAGCCAATGTGAATAATGTATTTGATAAAAAATACGTTAACTCACTTTATTGGGCACAAGGTTACTACGGTGCACCGCGTAACTACGCATTATCACTTAACTGGTCACTATAATAAAACTCAAAACGTTAAGGTCGCGCTATGCGGCCTTTTGTTGTTTTTATAAACGGACGTCACCGAATTATGAAAAAGAAACTCCACTTATGGCATCGCTACTGCGGGTTAGTCATTGCCCTACCGTTGATTATAATTTCGCTAACAGGCAGTATTTTAGTCTTCAAAGAAGAAATTGATCATTTCATAATGCCAAAGCTTGCCACTGTAAATGCCGCGCCAGGTACACGTCTTAGCTACGATAGTCTTCACAATACGATTAAGCAAAATTTGCCTAACTATCAAATTGGTAGTTGGGAAGTGTTTGACGATGGTAAAACTGCAGATAGGGTTTATGTACTAAAACACGGCACAGATACCTGGTCTAAAATCTATTTAGATCAATACCAAGGTGTTGTTCGCTCCAACCCTCAAGCGGTCGATTTTTACCTCACCGATTGGCTTTTAGACTTACATTATAAGTTTTTAATTGGCGACACTGGGCTTTGGTTTACAGGCACTATTTCGCTTATTTTGATGTTTATGGGCATTTCAGGCCTCATTATTTATCGCCAGTTTTGGAAGAAGTTTTTTACCTTACGTGTAAAAGTTAAGCGTATGGCCTTTTTCAGTGATTTACATAAATTAGTGGGAATTTGGTCAGCCCCTATTTTACTGATATTGGGCTTTACAGGGGTGTATTGGAATATTTCAGAGATCATCCATCATGAATTTGAGCATGCGGATGAACCACCACATTTAGTTCAAGGTCCTTTATATAACCATCAATTATCTATCGACAACTTAATGGCAACCGCTAAAACCCAAATGGGCGGTTTTAGAGCGACTTATTTAATGTTCCCTTATGAACCCGACTTACCCATCACGTTTTTTGGCGAAGTTGCAAATACCAGCTTTGTTACAAGCGAATATGCTTCAACGGTGAGCTTTGATAAAGAAACAGGAAAACAACTGCCTAATTATGATATTCGCGAAGCACCGTTTTTTTTAGTTGCGGTAGATAGCTTTCGCAAACTGCATTTTGGCTATTTTGCAGGGTTAACGAGCCGTATAATTTGGTGTTTAATCGGTTTAACACCACTCATATTTGCGATTACCGGATGCTATTTATGGCTTAAGCGCAGAAAACCCAAACGCCGAATGCAACATAAAAATGAGTACGTCACCTCGTAATTATGCCCGTTGCCGATTATAAATATATTCGGCAACGAAAAAGCATAAATAGCAATTAAATTCAGCAAGTTAAAAACATTTATAAAAATAAAATAAATATTTTATAAAAATAGATGTTGAATTATTGTGCGAACAGTCCCACTATTAATTTATAAGTAATTTTAAAGTTGTACCTTATGCTTCGTTTGTTGTTTGTAGTTACAGTGGTGTTTATGGCGCTTGGTCTAAGCCCTGCTACTGTTATTGCCAGCGATGTACAAGCATCCGTTATTAACTCTGATATTTCAGAAGATCTTAATCAGAATCAACTTGATTTAGATGATGTTGCGCTAGAGTTTAATTCTAGCAACAACCTTATACCCAACTATTTCCAACCAACCCAAAAAGTAAGTTCTGTTGTCTTTTCGCCAAGTGCGGTTAAACCTATAAGAGCACCACCTCTCCACTACTAGTTTTTATTCATATTTTGTCTTAAATCTAACAGTATTATTAAGGTGGTCGTTATGAACCAATTCACTTCATTTTCAACAAAACCGCTTCTTGATGGCGCAAGTTTATTTGCTCAAGTTCATGTAGACACTAGTGTGTCACTTTCTAGCCCCGCTTCATTTGTAATGCACGGGTTTCATCTTGAACCTCTGCAATATATCGATATAGATACCAATTTGGATGATGCCAACCGCATTTTAGAAAAAACCCATATGCGTACTAGTTTTGTAGTTGATAGCCAAAATCAATTAAAAGGGGTTATCTCAAAAGCACGTTTAGCCAGCAGCTATGTACTTAAAATAGCAAGTAAAAAAGGCTTAACACGTGCACAGCTTACAATTGGCGACATTATGGTGAAATTAGAAGAGATTGACACCGTGTCGGAAACAACACTCGCCAATGCCCAAGTAGGCGACGTGTTAAAAACCATGGAAAAAGCCAGTTACGAATATTTACTGGTAACAGGTGCTAATCAAAGTGAATTACGCGGTTATTTTGATTTAATCGATATAGCAAAGATCACAGGCTATTCACTTAACCAGGCTAAAAGCGCCAAGACCTTCAGCCAATTAGTTGATTCTCTGGTAAATCACAGCGAAATTTAAACCAACTTCAAGCCCAGCATTTTCCGCTGGGCTTCTGCAAAGTCGACTTAAGAAAAAAACAAAAAGTAAAAAAACGAGAATTAGAATTGGTAAGTCACCCGCAAAGCAGTAAAGATATTAGCAAAATTATCATCCGCTAGGTTTTTACCGTCAAATGTACCAACTGAAAACCCCACTCGGATTGAATCATACACTTTAAACTCGTTATCCATCTCTAAATACAAGCTAGTGTGTGATGTATCTAAATATTGATAATCGGTCATTACCTGAGCAATGCCCGCTTTTAAGTTCATTCGCCAAAATTCTTGAGTTGAGTAAATACTGTATTGTGGTGCTAAAGTCAGAGCTGAGATGTTTCGCTCCCATTTTAGACATACAGAACTATTTTTTTCATTGCAGATTTTATCATCTATTCCTAAACCACGTTTATATCCAGCTTCAACTCCCCAATTTTTATTAAAATGATATGCTGCTGCGAGATCAACTGAATAAATCATATCACCCAAAACGTCGTCATTAGATGAGACACCACCGATGCCCAAAGCGACATAACTGTAGTTATTATTTTGTTGGGCAGTAGCATTTGTAGTTAGACTTAACATTACAGCGCTAAAGAGAATAAAGCGTTTCACAAAATTTCCTTATTACTATCTGAATTGACGCACCCCTCAACATTTAGTTATACCCATAAAGCTATGGTGTAAAACATACCTGCACAATATCGAAAAGCAATTAATATCAGTGTGTTAAAATATCGAGATGCAATATCCAATTATTTCAGTATAATAATATCACACCATGAAAATAACAATGAAAATAATAAGGATTATCATATTTATGAAAAGGACTGTTTTTGTATGTGGTCTTTTTGCGAGCTCTCTAATGCTTGCAGCATGTACACCTCAAGATGGTGAAGGGTTACCTAGCCAAGTGATTTTTACAAATGTTGATATTCAAATACTTCCAGTAGATAAACAAGGTTCATCAGCTATCGCGCGCGCTCAAGTGCATATGAACAATGAACGGTCAATAAAAATGAATACATTATCAGTATCTATCGCTGATAACTATCAAACTCATCAACAAAATCAACAAAATCAACAATATCCTTGGCCTGAAATTCCCGAAGACTCTCCGATAAACACTTTTGATTACTATCTTTTTGAAGGTTTGTACTATACACATTTTAGTTTATTTGGTGACTATTATAATGAACAACAAACGTTCAAAATTACGACTTCAAATAAAGTTTTTGCTGCTATAAAATCCAGCATTACTCATCAAGGTGCTCCTTTTTTCACAACAGATTTGAGCTCGCAAGATTTTTTACCCGGTGATTCACTATCAATTAACTGGCAAAATAATACAAACCTCAACATCGATACTTTTTGGTTAACAGGGTGCGGGATTAGAGAAGCACAATCAATAGAGAATCTGTCCCCTCTCGAAATTTCGTTACCGGAGTCACATTTACTCAAAGATCTTGATATGGAAACTGGTAAGGAGCTAGATCACTGCATACTTTCAGTGTATTTAGTTGGCCGAAAAAAAGTAAATGTAAATGAACGTTTTGCAGGTGGCCACATAAACTTACAAGTTTTTAGCTTACCCACAACAACTAAAATTCTACTCGATTAGCACACTGGTCAACTAAATAAATTCATTGGTGCCACCTTCAAGCCCAGGCACCAATTAAGCTAGACTAAACTTATAAATATTCTAGCGATTTCATCAACTAGCATGCACAGATTTTTTACACAATACACTGATATTAGTATCTCTTCATTTACTAAAAAACACGGATTTATCATCCAAAGCTAGAACCTTTTATGCAAACTGATAATCTTCAAGGCAGTCTTGCTTTCAGCACCTAATAGCATATCAAATAAAGGCCTATGAGACTGACTAGAGGATTATCAGAGTCACTAATTTTTATTTATATTTTACTCTTTATTTTATTAATAACAGGTACCCACGGACCTTTGGTTGGTACTCTAGGAAGAGTTGCTAATAGGTCTTCTTTTGATTGTATCGAATCAAAAAAAGGGAATGCATACTTTTGTATACTGCTTTCAATTTGCTTCAATGATTCAATAGCTTCACTTTCTGTGCCTACTTGCCAAATTTTCCACTTTGTTGGCTGAATAGGGTATTCATCTGTTAACCCCCCGCCAAACATTTCAGGTAAGTGCTTAGGAAAAGCTAAAGACGTAAGCTCGTCCATTTCATCTATATAACAGCCGACAAATAGCTTCAGATGCTCTGAATATGAAATAGTTGACGAAATCATATAATAAATATCGTTTGGTCCTTCTTTAAGATAATCAAAACCATTAACTAACTCATAGCCATGTCTATTCATCATTGGCGTAAGAGATTCTTTTGCTAAATTTTTTAGTTGTACTTTATTTGTCATAGTTACTTCTCATAGACAGACACTATAAAACTGAAATAGCTCGAAACTAAGCAATCGTTAACTCAGAATATTTTGATTTTAGTTTTCCTGCTTTTTTAATATCAAATTAATATTTTAAGCTATACAAAATTAATTAGCGCCAATCAATCTTATCAATTTTAGGTAATGTTGAGGGAGTATATAACGCATCTTGGTTAAGCGTTTTGACTTCTTCCGTGGCAAAACGGTGATTGACACGTTTACGCGCTAGTTTAGCAAGATCAGTACCACTCAAAACAAGGTTACTATAGTGCAGCGAGTTGGTTTGACAGAAATTAACCTTACCTGCAATAAGATCTTCTTCAGCGATTGCTTCATAGTCAAAACTTGCAAAAGACTTTCTGCCACATCGATTACATTCAAATGTGGTTCTTAGCTGGCTATTAGGTTGTTGCCCTTTAAGTATTTGGTAATTCACTGTAGGCAGATTTAGTATTTCAACATAATCCGTTTCTTGCCCCTTGTACAAAATAGGTTGTGTCACAAAGGCCACATCTAGGTGAAGGCTAATATTGTCGAGCAGCGCTTTTGAATAATAATAAATCCTTGGCTTAGTATTTGAAAAATACCCCACACCATTTTTAAGCAGATTACCGCTTTCCAGCAAAACATCTGTTCTGTCGCCGATTGGGAAATCACACCCTTGGCAAATACCTTTTTCATAAAGTGTCGCACCTTGATTTTTTAACCAAGCGCTTGTAATAGGCTCTATTTCATACCATTGTGCATGGTTAGCGCTGTCATTCGCAATTAACTCCAAATGTGCTTCGCCATCACCATATTGAAAGCAAATTGTTTCATAAAGCAGTTCTTTAGCTTCGTCTAAATCGTTATGAGAAACAGAAATCGATTTTGCTTTTTGTAAAGAAAGGTGATGCAGCCCATTTGACTGATGCCAGTCGACAAGATAGAACTTTCCTTCACTCATAATTGCTTCCTATATTCTTGTTCTAAGTTCTCACTAAAGTAGTCATGCTCTAATATCAGTCTCGACTTTACTGTATATTTCTTAGAGGGTAATCACACTCAGGATTGCTATGCATATTAATACTCTGCCAATGCTTCTTGTATGATTTTCTTGGTATCTGATATGAGCTTTTCTAGCGGCTCTGGGTCTTCACCTTCATACGAAATCACGGCGTCAAATGACTTTGCTAATGCGCAGCTTGCAACCATAACCGCAGCGCAATCTTTCATGCTGCCATACCAACAAAAGCTAATACAATAGTCTCTCGCCCCTATCATAGACAACACATCTTCATCGCCTTCATGAACTTCTTCCGCTGGTTCGTAAAAAATTTCAAAGCCTACGTCATCTTCAGTTTCGCCCCAGATACAAGGGGAGAAGCCTTCATCTTCAAACGGCGTTAACTCAGGGTCAATTTGTATTTTAAAATCAAAGCCTAAGTCGTCAATGGCTTGCTGCCATTGTTGTTGCGTGGGTACTTTACCTTTCTCTAAAAAAGCATATTGGGTATTTGACATAAAATATCCTTTTAATTGTCTAAATTGCTTAGTGATTTACTTAATATTCTTTCTTTTATTTCTTGAAAGTTATCGCGATTTTTTTCGTCAATAAAAAAACGCTCTAACAACTCTTCACGGGTATCCACCCCATCAAGCCATGGAATCGCCACTTTATCGATTCCCAATAATATCTCTTTTAATGCATTGATAATCTCCGCTTCATCCCTAACTTTCCAGTATTTGTGGCCTATGTTAATGTCGTTGTCTCGAAGCCCCCCTCCATTTGTGATACCTATTTTTTTAGGAAATTGAGAAAAGTCGTAAACTGCATTTATTTCTGGAACCCATGCAAACACGTTAACCCTCAGGTTTTCGCCACTGCTCAGAATGTAAAAACTGATAAAGTGATAAATGCCATCAACACCTTCTCGGAAAAATGTCATTGACGCTTTACTATTTTGAGAAAACCCTCGAGCTTTCATTTCAGGTATAAACCAAGGTTTTGCTAATTTTTTAATTTGTGCCAGTGTTGTCATAATTCTTCGCTAATCACTCTTGTAGTGAATATGTGAATTCAAAAATAACGCTATTCGCTAGTGCCTGACTTTTGCCTGCAATGGGTGAATTTATCATCGAAACGGTTAGAAATTCAATTGTTTTTGTATAGAAAATCAATGCGTTAAAAACATAATAAGCAGATCGCATCACCTGGATCAGTTTCGATATTAGCTTACTACTTTTCCCATCAAACAGTTCTGCCTCTAACAACCTCATTGAAATGTGCTTAAACACCATTGCCTGTTTATTGTTTAATCTTACTTTAATAACGCCGCTTTTAGCTTTCATAGCTTCAATTGTTTGTGCCGTAATGTCACTATATGCAAGGGTATCTATTCTTTCCGACCTACTCCGTTTCAACTTAGCGTGTCGCTTTAATGCCAGCTTGAGTTAGCATATCTGCAATCGTGTCATTCTTTTTGAACGAACCTGTGCCTACTGTCGCTTTTTCAAGCTTAGGCAAATGAGTTAATAGGCTAAAATCTGAAGGTTGCATTTTCGTCGTGCAACTAAAATAGAATGTTTTTAATTGCTTGCATGGAGCAATGCCTTCCACAGAGGTTAAACCACTTAGTTCATAAAGCGAAATATCAGTGAGCATTGTCGCCTGCTTCAGATTTGGCAATGAGGTCACATGTTTTAGATAATATAGTTTTAACCCAATTAACTGCGTAAACTCGGTTAAAAAAGCCAAATTATCAAGCGTTCTTATCTCAGAAATGCTTAGATGTTTCACATGCTTAATAGCAAGCACATCGTTAAATAGCTTTTTGGGCATAAGATCAAGTGATAATTCCTGTAACACGTCAAGCCGACTTAGCGCATCAAATGTGTTTATTTTTACCCCTGCTAACCCTAGAGATTTAAGCTGAGACAGCTGCCCCACTGTTTCAAAACATTTTGCATGCCCATGAATTGAGAGTTCTTCTAATTCTAAATGGTGTGATAAAAAAGCAAGCGATGGTCTTTTTGATTTGGTTTTGCCTAGGTGTAAAGACACGAGTGAGCGCGGTAATTGTGCTAAAAATTCAAAGGACGTGATACTTTCGATACTCAAATGCAAATGCGTTAACTTTGTAAGCTGCGCAATTTTTTCAATATTATTTGCCGCACGCAGGCAATTCGCCCAAAGCTTACTCAAGTTGGGTAATAAATCTAAAAAAGAAAAGTCACATTCAGAATCATAAAAACCGTAAACACGCAGCCAAATATCGGGACGTGAAAACAATACTTTATCGTTTAACACTTGCCATGTGGTGTTTGAAAACCCTTTGTTAGTTTGGATACAGTGAATATCTGGGTTATTAGCAATTAGCTCTGCAACCTGTTCGTTTAATTCACTGCTTAATTGAACAGTACCATCAGAGCAAAATACCCCGTCTGCAAGCACAACAACTTCATTCATAACTAATCCCTGTTATTTTCTTAAACCTAATAAATGCGCTGCTACAAGTTAAAATGCGCAAAGAACAGTTATTAGGCTATTGAAGCAAATTACTGATGTAAATGGAAGCTGCGCCCTGCAATATCCACATTAAAGGTTTCAATGGCGCCGCGTTTTTGCATGGTTACAAACACGGTTTTGCCGTCTTTACCACCAAACGCCACATTAGTTGGAAATTGCCCTTTTAGTTTTATTTCTCTTAGTAATTTACCTTCAGGAGAAACCACCGTAATAACACCTGCACCGTAGCGTGCAATATATAAGTTACCTGCTTTATCTGTACGCATTCCATCAAGGCCAAAATCATCAAATTCAATCAGCAATTGTTTATTAGAAACATTGCCTTGGCCGTCAAGGTCATAACGCCATACTTTGCGTTGAATACTCTCATTTACATACAAAGTGTTGTTATCTGGGCTTACTTCAACACCATTGGTGGTGCCCATATTCGCCTCTAATAGACTCGTTTCACCTTGTTGGTTTATACGCCATAAATTACCTGTGCTGGTTTGCCAGTTTGGGTCGCTCGCAAATAAAATACCGTTATCCATAATGGCGAGATCATTTGGTTGATTCATTTTTGCATTGTGGGCAAACACCTTAACTTTGTCTGTGAGTTCGCCGCCTTGCGCTAAGTCTTTCGCAGCTATTGTTAGTACATTGTGATTAACGTAGTCAGCAATATACATGTTGCCTTTTTTATCAAAGCGAATGCCATTACCGATAGAGCCATTTTTAAGCGTAACGAGCGTCTCAACTTTATCTTTACCAAGCACTTTACCTATAGTGCCTTGGTGATTGTAATTCACCGCATATAACAGACCTTGCGAGTCAACTGCAGGGCCCTCTACGCCATTGGTAAACGCATTATCTTTCACCCAGTCACTGGTCTCAAATAACCTGCTACTGCTTGCATGGGCGGCAAATAATGCCAGAATTAGTGCACTTGCTATGTTTAATTTCATTGTTATTCCTTATTGTTCGGTGCAAGCAAGATAGAGATCTCGCATTGGATAAATACCTGCAATCACAAGTTCATCAGTGAGTTTTTGTAAATCAAGCAACTGCTCGTCTAACCCGGTTCCTTTTATTTCACCTTTACAACTACTTATCACCTGTTGTGAAAGCCCAATAAATTGCGTTAGTGATATAAGCGTCGGTTTTAGCTCGTTTAATTTTTTACTTGATGAGAGGGTTTCAAGCCCCATTTCAAGGCCTTTTTGCCATTTAATTAATTGATCATCTAATTGCGTGAGTGAATTAACATCGCCCGCGGTATAGGCTAATACCCAGCGTTTAATTTGGCGTACTTGCTCACTTTCAACATTTAAATAATCAACAAATAAATTAAGTGGCGCCTCTTGATGATATTCATCGTTTAAATATTTAATATGGTGGCGCGTATAGTAATGAGCAGGTTCAAGCAGTGCTGCCATCGTGTTAAGAAGCGCTAAGGTAGTGGCTTTTTCTTGTTTACTAAGCGACTTAGAAAGCAGACTTTCAAAGCCACTTTGTTGCTGCGAAAAGTGCGCTGCCCCAATCACATTTGCAGCAAATGAATTGATAAAAGCCAAGCGCAAATACATGCTGTTTTCATCTGTATTGTCTTTATTTGACCACAAGCGCTCGCTTATCACATACAAACGTGGCCAAATGCGCAAATCAATATTGTCATCGGTCACCATCTCGCTCCAAATAGTCGCTTCAGCACCCAATATATTCGCTGCATTTGAGCTTTTTAATGGTTGGGATAGCGATACGGGTGATGGCGTGTTAAGTATTGATAATTTAACTGGGTAACGGCTATTACCAATCATCACAGCGCTATTTTCGCCCTTTAAATCAAATTCAAAGGTCAATGGCCCCATCCAACTGTCCATTTTGGCTTTAAATGCATTTGTTGCGTGATTAGGTGTTTTATTAACTAATGCCAACTGATGGTGGTTATTGTTAAGTTTAATTAAAACTTGCTCACCTAAAACAACCAACTCACCTTTAACATCGCTGCCTTTTAAGCGGTCAATCACAAACGACTTTGCCAATACCTGCGGTTTTGATAAATCAACCTGTGGCAATTTGCGTAGTGGATCATTGCGATAGTGATAATCGCTGTATTGCGGCTGATCAATATAAAACCCTGTCGATAAAATACCTAAATGGCCGCTATTAGCTACTTCATTTAATGAGTCATGACCGCGCCATGATTGCACCACAATATCTTTTGGTAAATCTTGATGAAAAATCTCATCCCAGCCCATCATTATGCGCTGGTGTTTAGCAATAATAGGTTGAATTTGGGTATTAAAATAATTCTGTAAATCATGGCCATTTTTAAGGGAGTGCTTGGCCATTAGCGCTTGAATATCTTTATTATTTAACCACTGCTCAGGTTCCACTTCATCACCGCCAATATGTAAATACTTATCAGGGAAAATAGCTGTCATTTCTTCGATTAAACTATCGACAAACTGGTATACCTCAGGTTTTGAAATATCAAGTAACGGCTTAAATACGCCCCAATGACGCTCCATATCATAGGGCTTTACCTCTGCCATAAGCTCAGGGTATGCAACAGCAATGGCACTTGCATGACCCGGCATACCAAATTCAGGCACCACTCGAATACCTAACAGAGCGGCATACTCAATAACAGCCTTTACCTCACTTTGGCTGTAATAGAGGCCATCTGATGCCTTTTGCGTAAGCTTTGCAAAGCGTTTACTTTCAATGCGCCAACCTTGATCGTCCGTTAAATGCCAGTGCAGCACATTTAATTTGGCCGAAGCCATGGTGTTTAGCTGACGTTTAATTGTGTGAGTTGATAAAAAATGCCTCGCACTATCAATTAATAACCCACGCCAAGCAAAACGTGGCGAATCAGTAATCGTTACATGGGGTATTATCAGTTGATTATCAAAGTGGTTTGCCGCAAGTTGTGTGAGTGTTGTTAAACCATGCTGCGCGCCAAACACGGTATTGGCGTTTAGTGTGATGCCATTTTGGTTAATCACTAATTGGTAACTTTCGTCGTTATTGAGCTGTGGCACCAGCAAATCGCTTTCCTTGTCGCGCACAATGACTTTAAGGGTTGCGTTATCTGGCGTTTGCTTTTTGTTATTTGCTAAGTCTATTAAGGTGATTTTGTGCTTTGCTATACGTGTTAAGTGCATCTCTAAACGCTTGGCTTGAAATTCTTTTCGCTGGTCACTAACCCCTTCAAATAAAAATTCAATTTGACTAGATAAACGCAGTTCACCCGCTTGCCTCTCAAATGATTGTGGTTGTGGCATTAAGCTGGTTTCTGCAAAAAGTAATGAGCTAAACAGCAATAAACTACACAGCTTTAAAAATACACATGCTTTATTAATAAAATGTATCGACACCTAAACACTCCTGGTTCGAAAGTTTGGGAAGAAAATGAGTTGGGATAAGCGCACCATGCTGCTTAATCACCGAAGCCGCTACCTTATGCGCAAAATGCACGGCACTTTGCGTATCACGCCCAAATAACATTGCCGCTAAAAAACCTGCGGCAAACGAATCGCCCGCGGCGCAGGTATCAACAACTTGCTTTTGGGCAAGCTGCTCTGCTGCCACATAAAGCAATGAATCTTTGCCAACTTCTTGAATCACACAGGGCGCTGCACCTTGCCGAATAACAAGAGTTTGCCTAGAACTTTTTCCTTTGAAGTGTAAGTCAATTATATCGCTCACCGACTGCGTGCCATAAACGGCATATTCATCGTCATTGGTTAAAAATGCGATGTCGGCAAGTGCCATTAACGAAAAGTAATCATGAATGGGCGATATCGACTGCCAAAGCGCTGGGCGATAATTATTATCAAAATAGATAATGCCTCCCTTCGCTTTAAATTGGTGCAGTGCATTTATAAGGAAAGCGCGTTGCTTTTCATCTAAAATGGCAAGGCTGATACCCGACAGATAAATGGCATCCACTTGTTTTGTTTCAAGTGCAGTAAGTAGTGTGTGTGACAAAGAAAAATAATCCCTAGCCGCACTATTTTGCCTATCGAAACGAAAAGAGCGCTCGCCGCTACCACAAACATCAACCCAGTATTGCCCTAATGTTTTGGTTGGGTGGCGCTCAACAAAATCAAGCTGCATTCCAGATTGTGTTATTAACGCTTTTAGCATTTCACTTTGGTTATCCGTGCCAATTGCCGTTGCGTAATAAATTTGAATAGGTTTTTCGCTCTGCGAAGTTATGAGTTGACTCAGGTAATAGGCAGTATTAAAGCTATCGCCACCAAAAAACACATCGCCATCAGCGCGATGCTCAATCATACACTCGCCTAAAAACACAATGGAATTAAATGGTTGCAACATCACATTAGCTCCACTGTATTTTTCTGCACTATTTTTGATGGCGTTTTTACTTGTGTCACTAGGCTCACAACAACGCCAAAAAACGCACCGCTGATCACCGCAGGTATTGAAGGGTTTCCAAAAAGTGCGAGCCACGTGGGGTTAAAACCTATCAGCGCTGCCGTTAATGTACTCGCCACTAAAATTGCAATACTGCCTTGCCATGTAAGCTTTTGCCAAAAACGACCAAGTAGCCCCATCACAAACAAACCACACAGTGCGAGCGAGATCATTTTAGTGATGTAGGTAATGATATTATTTGATAAAAGGGCAAATAACAGTGCGATGGACACGGTTAAAATCATGGCAAAACGTGACAATAAAAGTTGTTGTTTATCAGTGAGAGGTTGCTTGCTCAGTGATTTTTTGAAAAGCCAAGCATAAATATCACTGACAAATACGCTCACACCAGCGATAGCATCGGAGCTTGCGCTTGAAAGAGTCGCCGATATGCCCGCTAATAAAATAAGCCCGCCCAGTAGGAGTGGTAGAGTATTAAGTGCAATATACGGAAAAGCATACGCGGGATTCACTAAATCACCCTTAATCAAATAAGCACAAATACCGATAATTGCTGGTACTAATGAAAATCCTAGATAAAGTACACCCGACATCACAAACGATTTGCGAATACTGTTTACACTGTCACCTGAATAGATACGCTGGCGAAATGAAGGGGTGGCCATTACCCCAACTAATACTGCAAATGACATAGAGATTGCTGGAATAAGGCCGATATTCTGATAAGACAAAAAACCACTTCCGTTAACCAGTTGGTTGTTTTGTACCGCTTGCCAACCACCGACAGAATCAATCGCAAAATAGGCCATTAATAAAAAGCCTACAAATAGAATCACCGCTTGAATGGCATCGGTCCACACCACTGCAGAATAGCCCCCTAGCGTGACATAAATGGCAAGGCCAATGCCGATAATTAGCTTTGCAGTGGTATCATCTATGCCCGTAAGCCAAGCTAAATACATGCCACCGCCAATTAAATGCGCACCTAACCAGCCAATACTTGCGGCATAAATAATCAAAGCAAGTATTTTTTTTACAAGCGCGTTATTGCCAACATAGCTCGCAAGCTCTTCACTCATGGTGGCAAATTGCTGTTTGCGCACTGGTGCAAATACCCACGCCAATAACAGTATTCCCACTGCGCCACCTATGCCGTAAAGCGCACCAGCCCAAGCATTTTGATAGGCAAAACCCACAGCCCCCATAGAAGAGCCGGTGCCGACCATAGTTGCAACAGTGGTGCCGAGTGTGAGAAATAAAGGTACTTTTCGCCCAGCTAACAAAAAGTCGCTACCCGATTTTTGCCAGCGAGAAACAAACCAACTAATTGCAATCATGGCAAGCAAATAGGCAAAAAATGCAGCCAGAAACGTCATTTGTTGTGATGTCATAAGTGCCCCTATTTTTTATTATTCTTTTAAGGTTTTAGTTCCCTTATTGACCTTTGTAGCAGGTCACATCCACTTCCACTTTACAGTCGACAACCAGGTCTGCCACCATACAAATGCGCGCAGGCGGGTGCTCACCAAATACTTCTGCAAACACTTTATTAAATGACTGAAAATAACGAGAGTCAGTTAATACCACCGAAACATGGGTTACTGTTTCGAGGCCGTACCCGGCTTCAGTCATAATGTCGATGCAGTTTTGTATGGCAAGACGCGATTGCTCAATAATGCCGCCTTCAACAACTTCGCCATCGCGCATCGGGGTTTGTCCTGAAACTTTTAACCAACCACCCGCTTCTACTGCGCGTGAAAAAGGTAAATGTTGGCCACCTGTACCTGTGCCGCCTTCTGCGCCAATACGTCTAATTGTCATAATTTCCTCTTTTAAATGCTGCGTTGAGAACCATCTCTCAACATTTCAAAATTCTTATTTAGTACACGCTAATATTAAGTGCGTGATAAAAATCGCCCGGCTCTGCCATATTGCGTAATGCTTAGATCATCAAGACCCTCAACAAAGCTTTCTTCACCATTAACCCATACATGTTTAATGCCTACCGATTGCGCAATAGGATTATCAAATGTTGCATTGTCTTTTATGGTGTTAGCATCAAATAGCACTAAATCGGCGAAGTAACCTTTGGCAATTTTGCCGCGTTTATTGAGCTTAAACTTTGATGATGGCAGCGCTGTCATTTTGTAGATAGCCAATGCCAACGACAGCGTTTGCTGCTCTCTTGCGTAATGCCCTAATACTCTTGGGAACGTACCCCATAAACGCGGATGCGGGTGTGGATCGCACGGCAAACCATCCGAGCCAATCATGCTGTTTTCATAGCTTAAAAACTGTTTTACATCATCTTCTAACATACAGTGGTAAACCGCACCTGCTGGCATTAATTTTTTAGCAGCTTCCATTAATGGTAATTGCCAAGCCTTTGCAATATCAGACAGTGTGCGTTTTGCCATTTCAGGATGGGTTTCAGACCACGTAATATAAATTTCAGTACTGTCTGTTACTTGATTTAAATCGAGTGTGCTTGAACTTGCAGCATATGGGTAACAGTCACAGCAAACTGGTTGTGATTTTCGTTTATCTTCTAAATGCGCTAAAACCTCTGCTGCACGGCCCCAATTCTCAATGCCTGCGCATTTTAAATGAGAAATAACCAGCGGCAGATTTGCTTGTTTCGCTGTTGCAAACGCCTCATCCATTGCATCAATAATGCCTTGAAACTCAGTGCGCAAATGGGTGGTATAAACGCCTTCAAAAGGCGTAACTTGTGCTGCTAGCCTGTTTACTTCGTTACTGCTTGATGCTTTAGCATTTGGATAAGCAAGGCCAGTGCTTAACCCTAATGCGCCTTGTTCCATTTGAATACGCAGTAAAGACTGCATTTGGGTAATTTCATCTTCTGACGCTGGTTTGCTCAAATCATTCATCACTTGCGCACGAAGGCTAGTATGGCCAATTAACTGGGCAAGATTTACGCTGGGCTTTGCCCTTTCAAAAGCATTTCTAAAATCAGCTAAATTGGTGTATTTGAAATCTGCTTTTTGTCCCAATAAATTAATAGGATCAACGGGTTCAATATCTGTAACACAAGGCACACTACTAATACCACAATTTCCTGCAATTACCGTAGTTACACCTTGACTTACTTTGCACAGCATATGCGGGTTACGGATCACTTCTAAATCGTCATGGGTGTGCACGTCGATAAACCCTGGGGCTAATGTTAACCCTGTTGCATCAATGACTTGCTCTGAGTAGAAGTGAGAACAATCACCTAGCTCAATAATGCGCTCACCAGCTATAGCAACATCGCCAACAAACCATTCATTTAGCTCGCCCGTGTAAACAGTCGCATTACGAATAACAGTGATATTAAAGTTGTTATCACTCATCTTTAATCACCGAGCGGGAAGCGAGTATCAGCCGGTGGTGCGTCGCTCTTTTGGTTACGATGCTGATCTAATTGAATTTTTAAACGACGTAATTTTTCTTTTGAGCGGCGCTGATTTTTAGTCGCCACTTCGCTCGATAAAATATCAATCGCCGCCATCATTGCATAGCGCGCAGCACTTGGCTTAAAAATGTAATCAGATTCTTGCGTTTTTATAGGTAAATGCACATCCGCGAGTGCGGCAAGTTCACCTTCTGGGCAAATGGCAATAATGCTTGCGCCGTATTCTTTTGCAATACGCGCGGCATCAATCACATCTGGCGATACGCCACTTAACGATAAACACAACACCACATCATTTTTATTGATTGTTGATGCCGTCATACGCATCATCATGGGATCAGAGTGTGCATTGCATAACACATCTAAACGAAACAAACGGTTTTGACATTCCATCGCCAGCATACTGCTGCCGCCACCCACACCAAAAATCAAGCAATGACGCGTGCTGCATATAGCCTCTGCAGCAATAGCAACATCCACTTCTTTAATCAGCCCCGCATTAAGCGTTAAAATTTCTTGAATCGAAGAGTAAACATGAAAAATATCTTTCTTTTCAATTAGGTCTGAGTTTGTAAAACGCTCACCAATCGCAGCAGATTGAGTAAGTTGGAATTTAAGATCACGTACATTTTCACATCCTAAGCTTTTGGCAAGGCGCGTAATACTGGCGTGACTCACATTAGCTTTATCGGCCAATTCATTAATTGAAGCCGTGGCTGCAAACTCAAGATCACTCAGAATAAGATGTGCAACCTTGTCTTCTGCAGGGCTAAAGTGCCCTAGCCCTTCTTTAATTTTGTTAATAATATCCATCTGTTACTGCTTCCTTGCTAAAAAAAGGTGGAAATAGTTTTGCGAATAACCCAATCGTCATCGGCGATAGCAACTTGACGCCATTTATCAAAGGTTAAACACGGGTGAGACGTCGAAAAGCATACCATATCACCCACGTTAAGCGCGCAATTTTCAGGCAAGGTTAGCATCATATGCTGATCCATAATTTTAACCGTTTCAATTAATGCATCAGCCGCTTGTAATGTTTGAGAATCAACATGATAGATTAGCTCTGCTTTGGGTAGGCCAGCATCAAACGCTACATCGCGCTTACCTAAACCAACAATGGCAAATCCTGCTTCGGGACGCGAAACAACATACGCCCACACCGTTAGGCTCGATGCTAAATCGCCTGTTACATCGCATGCTAATTGGCTGCGTGACATCACGGCATTTTGTGCGTCTTGATAAATGCCAGTGTCATGAATAAGGTAACAGCCCGGGCGTATAACCAAATTAAAGTTTTGTTGGTGATTATGTTTAGCTAACGTCTTTGCTACGATGTCATACCAGGCAGAGCCTGCGCCAGTAATAATGGGTTTAGTTACATCAAACGCATGTTGTTGTTTTAGTGTATTTGCTAATTGATAGATTTCTTCAACAAAATTGGTCACTTTTTCAAGCGCATTACTACCACCTATCACCCCTTCATAAAAACCAATACCTGCAAGTTTTAAACTTGGATGCTGTTTACATGCAGCTAAAAATGCCTCTGCATTATTCACATCACGCCAACCACAGCGACCGCCCTTCGCACCAATTTCTAAAAGAATGTTAATTGATACTTTTCGCGCATCAAAAAAAGCGCCTATTTGCTTAGCGTTTTCCACCGAATCAACAAAGCAATAAAACTCTACATCGGTGGTTTCAAGTAAATTAGCTATTAGCTCAAAGTGATACTTACCCACCAGTTGGTTTGCTAAAATAATACGTGTAACACCATGATTCACAGCATTAATTACCTGCGCCACCGTAGCAAGGGTAATGCCCCAGGCACCGTGCTCAAGCTGCATTTTAAAAAGCTCGGGGGCCATAGTGGTTTTACCATGGGGGGCTAAGTTTACTTCTGCCTTTTGACAAAAATCGCTCATCCACTTTGCGTTATTATTAATGGCCGATTGTGATAACACCGCCACAGGAAAACTCACTTCCTCACGTAATATGTGCCAACCATTTTTTTCTAAGGAATTAGGGTTTCCCGAACCTTTAACGACTTCATTCATGAAAACTTGTTACCAAATTGCTAACCGCAAAACACCAAACTAATACAATTCTATTCAATCTAGATGATTTTCAAACAAATTTGTTATCAAAGTGTTGCTTTTGTGGTCATGTTAATGTTAAAAAGTAACAAGTTCAAGATTTTTATTTGTTACTTTCTAACATCGGCAAGTAACACACACAAATTTTTGAACTAGGTAAGTTAGCTTTCGAGTATCAACTAAACTGGGCTGTTTATTGAGTTTGGTGCGCGTTTATTGAGCTGTAAAACGCAAATGTTACTGCCTAAGTTACAACCTTTTTTTTGACTGCGAGTGACAACGCTGTCATTAACTGATTTATGTAAGTAATCACAACAATAAGGTTTCTCAGAAGTAATTTCTGATAGAACTAAACACTAATAGGGGAAGACTGTGTCCAACAGAACATTTAAACGAAGTGTGTTGTCTTCAACCATCGCGGTAGCACTCTCTGCGGGTTTTGCTCACAACGTTATGGCGGAAGAAAAGTCAGCTGCTGAAGCTGAAATGGAAGTAATTCAGGTTAAAGGTATTCGCGCAAGTACAGTTAAAGCAATTAACGTAAAGCGTTTCGCACCTTCACAAGTTGACGGCATTGCGTCAGAAGACATCGGTAAACTGCCAGATGTAACAATTTCAGACTCACTACAACGTATTACTGGTGTACAAGTTGAACGTACAGCTGGTGAAGGTGGTCCGGTACAAATCCGTGGTTTACCTCAAGTAGACAGCACGCTTAACGGCGAAGTATTTTTAAGTGCAACAACCATTGATTCATCAGGCGCTGACTTTGGTGATTTACCAGCACAGCTTTTCTCTGGTGTTGATGTTTATAAAACAAGTGAATCTAAGCGTTCAGCTGCAGGTATTTCTGGTTCAATCGACCTTAAAACACGCCGTCCATTCGATATGAGCGAAGGTTGGACAACTAACGTAAGCGCAGATGTAACACAAGGCTCTATCAGTGACGAAACTGATCCTAATCTAAACGGCTTAATTAGCTACAACGCTGAAAAATGGGGTGTTTTATTCTCAGCTGTAACTCAAGAAGCAACGCTAGCAACAGACTACAATGGTTACTTTGATACGTCAGAAAATGGCGGTATCGGTGCGGCAAACAACAACTTTACTTGGGGTCAAAACCCACAAGGCAATGACATCCGTCACGTTGTTCCACAAGGTTTTGCAGCATTTAACAAACAAGAGAAGCGTGAGCGTCAAGGTTATCAGTTCGCTTTCCAAGCTGATATAAGTGAAGGCGTAGAACTTGTATTTGAAGCGTTCTACACCGACCAAGAACGTTTCAATGAGCGTCAAGGTCTTTCTCAAAACAACCGTTGGTACTCTTTCAACGATTATGCATTCCCAACTGAGTCTGGTTGGACAGGTGATTCTTTCACTGATGAGAATGGTGATGCTTGGGGCGCGGTAAATGACTTCTACCTGAAGCCATGGCGCTTACAAACATTCACTCAGGTAAACAATAACTACGAAACATCTACCAACTTAAACTTAGAGCTAAACTTTAATAACGGTGGCCCACTTTCAGGTCAAGTACGTGTAACGCGTGCTAAAGCCGATGCAAGCATGCGTCACGGCTACGGCGAAGGTGATTTACTAAGTATCGACCAAGGTACTTTAGTTACAGGTCCTGGTCAGTTTGCTCCTGCTGAATACTGTTCAGGTTCAGATGCTGTTGGTGATCAAGGCGGTTGTTACGCTCAATTCTCACCAGGCGGTATTGAAAGCGATTCGTTCCTACTGCGTTATGATGCACGTGGCGAATCTCCAGTATTTAGTGGTTTTGACCAAATGGTTAATGGTGGTCAGGGCTTAATGAGCATTGCTGATTATATGGGCAGCCTCGATTCATACCACATTGGTGCATTCTCATCAGAAGGTAACACTGATGATGAAGGTGAAATCAATACATTCAGCACGAAATGGAATTATCAATTTGACGATATGCCTTTCGTAACAAGTGTTGATTTTGGTGTGCGCTTTATGGAACGTAAAGTAGATCACGACCAATTCACATACACATCAGAATTTGGTGATGGCTGTGATATCGCACAGTGGAAAGCAGTTGACCAATACCACACAACATCTACATGTGAAGGTAATCCTGCTGCAGGTGAATACCTAACAGAAGATGTAGGTGATTTAACTGCGGGTACTTGGGTGCCTTATACATTACTTAACCCAACTCGTCTTGACACACATACTACAGTTAGCCAAATTTCTAACTTCGGTAGTGTGAAAGGCATTCCGACAATGTGGGCAATTGATCCATCTAACTTCCGTGATCCACGTCAGTTCCACTTAGATACTTTCGGTAATGTACAACGTGTTGAAAATGCGGGTGCATCATACGATGTTAAATTAAGTGAATTTAGCTATTTTGCACAAGCTAACTTTGAGTGGGAAATGATCCGCGGTAACTTTGGTATGAAGGTGGTTGAAACTGACCTTTATGTTAAGCAAAACCTTGCTGGTTCAAACTTACCTCACTCAGGTTTAGGCCCGGATATTGGTGACGTGGTAACTGAGCGTAGCTACACAGACTACCTACCTTCACTAAACGTTTCAGCTGACATTACTGAAGAAGTAATTTTACGTGGTGCATACTCTAAGAATATGCAATCACTTGACCTTGCTAGCTGGGGCGGTGGTAAAACAGTGGGTAAAGCAATTAACGGTGAGTGTGACTGTTTACGCGTTGTAAATGGTAACCTAACAGGTAACCCTGCTCTTAACCCATGGCGCTCAGATAACTACTCACTTTCAGCTGAGTGGTATAACGGCGACGCATCTATGATGTTCTTAGCATTGTACAAAATCGAAATTGAAAGCTTCACAGAAAGCGGTACAGTTTGGATTGATGAGCCAGATGATGATGGTATCAGCCGTGGTCCATGGCCTTTCAGTACGCAAGTACAAGGTGAAGGTGGTGATGTAAGCGGTTTAGAAGTAGGTATTCGCGCAGCAATGAGCGACTACACTGATATCGCATTCCTTAATAACTTCGGTATTGATGCTAACTACACATACAGTGACAGTTCACAGCAAAATAAAGACGTAAATGGCGACGACTTACCATTCGTTGGTATGTCAAAAGACACTTACAACTTTGTACTTTGGTATGAGCAAGAAGAGTTTTCAACGCGTTTAGCATGGAACTCACGTAGCCCGCGCTTAATCACACAAGGTTCAAGTGCAGTAGGCGGACAGTCACTATACCAAGATACATATACTCAACTTGATTTCAGTGCGACTTACCACGCAACTGATTATCTAGATATTTACTTACACGGTTCGAACATTACTGAAGAAGTTCAACAAACTTACCTTGAATTCTCTTCACAAAAAGCGTTCCGTAACGAGTATGAATCGCGTTGGACCCTTGGTGTTAGGGCAACATTTTAATCCTTAGAATTATTAGGATTTAGGTTGAATTAACACTTTCTGCCCAAGACTGCCGACATTTGGCGGCAGTCTTTTCTTTTGGTTTCATCACGATACAATGCAAATACCCATTTGATTAACTAATTGCCTATTTACTTAATCAAGTTACTTAATCAAATTGGTATTGAAGTAATAGCACAGAGTGTGAACCATGACAGAAACAACAAAAACAATAAATTCCATCGTCATAGTCGGCGGCGGCACATCTGGCTGGATGACAGCTGCAGCCCTTGCTAATCATGCCCCGCTAAAACACTGTAAAATAACCCTGATTGAATCAAGCAAACTTGGCACCATAGGTGTGGGTGAAGCCACCATTCCAACCCTACGTCGCTTTTATCAAAACTTAGGTCTTAGCGATATTGAGGTATTAAAAGCTACCAAAGGCAGCTGTAAACTTGGCATTGAATTTCAAGGCTGGGCAGGTGAAAATTCCCGCTTTATTCATCCGTTTGGCATTTACGGGCAAAGCACGCCCACTACCCCATTTCATCATTATTGGTTACGCGCAGAACGTGCTGGTGCGCACAGCGATTTAACCGATTACTCACTTGGTGTGCAAATGGCAAAGCACAACAAATTTGTGCCACCCAAAATTAAACCACAAAACCAATTAGAAATTTTTGATTGGGCACTGCATTTTGATGCCAGCTTGTTTGCCAAACTGATGTTCGATTATTCAACCAATAAAGGTGTTACACATATTGATAACACCATTTGTAGCATTGAAAATCATCCTGATGGCAGTATTAGCCAATTACAATTTGAAGATGGTTCATGCATCGCCGCTGATTTATTTATTGATTGTTCTGGCTTTAAGGCGCTGTTAATTGGTGAAAACCAAGCTGTTGATTATGAAAACTGGAGCCACTGGCTATTAAATGACAGCGCTGTTGCAGTGCAAACAAGCGCAACGGCTGAGCCCATCACCCGCACCCTCGCTATCGCTAAAAAAGGGGGCTGGCAATGGCGTATTCCACTTCAACACCGTGTTGGTAATGGTTATGTTTATAGCAGCAAATACCTCTCCCATGAAGAAGCAAAGCAAAGTTTGCTTGCGTCTATCGATGGTGACATTTTACAGCCAGCGCGTAAGTTTAGTTTTACCCCAGGAAGGCGTAAAACAGCCTGGCACAACAACTGTGTCGCAATTGGCTTAAGCTCAGGCTTTTTAGAGCCATTAGAGAGCACCAGCATTGCACTGGTTGAAACGGCAATCGAAAAACTCTTACTAACCTTCACGAGTAATCAATATTCAGTAAACGATGTCGCAAAATTTAATGATGTGAATGCACAAGAATATGAGCGCGTGCGCGACTTTATTATTTTGCACTACAAATTAAACGGCCGCAGCGACAGCCCAATGTGGCAGTATTACCGCGATATGGCAATTCCGGCTTCACTTGAAGAAAAAATGCTGACCTTTGCCAAAACCGGCGAACTAAAACGCTTGCCTTGGGAAATGTTTGGCCCTGATAGTTGGTTGGCAATCTATCATGGCTTAAATTTCTTACCTGAAAGCTATCAAGCAAGCGCCGATAATATGCCGCTCAATTACTTAAACGAGCATTTATCTAAAATGCGTGAAATGGTATCAAGCCAAGTAAAAAATGCGCCTACCCACAGCGATTTCTTAGAAAAGCACTGTGGCTATCAACCCATTAAACAACAGGAAGCAGTATGCAGTTAACACAAAATCCCATTGAAAAGTTTGTGATTGTTGGTGGCGGCACTGCAGGTTGGCTCGCTGCAGCAACACTTGGCAATATTTTTAAAGACAGTCACACCCAAGTTGAGCTGATTGAATCAGACGAAGTCAATATTATTGGTGTTGGCGAAGCCACTATTCCACCGCTCATTGATACCCTTGAAAGCCTCGGCATTGATCTAGTGGAATTTATAAAAGCCACTCAAGCCAGTTTTAAATGGGGTATTCAGTTTGAAAACTGGTATCAAGAATCGCATAGCTATTTTCACCCTTTTGGTGAAGTTGGCCAAAAGATTGATGGTCACGAGTTTTACCAATGTTGGCTAAAACAAAAAGCCGAAGGCGACAGCACACCATTAATGGCCTATTCTCCAGAAGCGGTATTATCTGAAAAAAATCGCTTTTTTGTACCGCACCAAGCGATGAATACGCCACTTGCAGGCGCCCGTTTTGCACTACACCTTGATGCAGTGCTGGCAGGGCAATATTTACGCAAATTTTCTGAAAATATTGGCGTAAAACGCACCGTTGGCCACGTGGAATCAATCAGCAAAACGCTAGACGGCAATATAGCGTCTGTCACTTTAAAATCAGGCGAGACAATTAACGGCGATTTTTTTATTGATTGTACTGGCTTTAAGGGCTTACTGATTGGTAATGCACTCAATACCGAATACCAAGATTGGTCGGAGCATTTACCTTGTAACCGCGCAGTTGCTGTGCAAACCAAACTCACGGGCGATACCAAACCCTATACCGTTTCGCGCGGCCAAAAAGCGGGGTGGAGCTGGCATATTCCGCTACAACACCGCACAGGTAATGGTTATGTATTTTGCGATAAATACATCTCAGATGAAGAAGCGATTCAAACTTTGCTCGATAATGTTGACGGCGAGCCACTAACCGAACCAAGAGTGATCCCCTTTGTTACCGGTGTGCGCGATAAAGTATGGAATAAAAACTGCCTATCACTTGGTCTGGCACAGGGGTTTTTAGAGCCGCTTGAATCTACTGCTATTCATTTAGTCTCTAAATCGCTGGCACTGTTTGTGCGAATGTTTCCGACTAAAACGCCAAATGCGGTATTACAAAACGAATTTAACCGCCGCATTATTGGTGATTATCAAGAAATTCGTGACTTTTTAGTGCTGCACTACTGCACCACAAAACGTGACGACTCAGCGTTTTGGCGCGATTGGCAACAAAAACAAGTTCCAGCAAGCTTATCTGAGCGCATTGAGTTTTTTAGACAAAGCGGCGGATTGACCCCAGGTGTCGAAGAACTATTCCAACCCACCAGCTGGTATGCGGTGTTCGATGGCATGGGAGTAGTGCCTAATGGATACAACCCAACCTTAGATGCGCTTAACAGCGAAACGCTGGCAAAAAGCCTTGCAGCAGGCAGAAGTGCACTTGATAAATGCGCTGAAACACAGCCTAGCCATGATGAATTTTTGCAACAATATTGCCCTGCCGATGAGGCAATTTTTAACTAAATCGCCCTTTGCTTTTATAAAAAGCTCAGTTAAAGTGGCTGAAATTGTTTCACAACCTGTTGTAAAAGGCTTTTATATCATGCGCTTATTAACGGCTATTTTGTTTTTATTATTATCAAATACAGTATTTGCAACGCCAGATACGTTTATTTTATTGCGTCACGCCGAGAAAAAAGAAGGACCAAACCCAAGCCTAACCGAAGCAGGCCAAGCACGTGCAGAGCGCCTTGTAACACTATTGAAAGACTATGATATTAAGCATATTTTTAGCTCTAATTATAATCGTACATTAGAAACAGCTAAGCCCCTTAGCGACAAGCTTGGTATTACCGTAACGCATTACAACCCGCGCCAACTCAGCGCATTGGCAGCGCAACTGAGTACATTAAAAGGCAATATCGTTATTGTGGGCCATAGCAACACAACCCCTGAAATGGTTAAGCTACTAAGTGGTCAGGACGTCGGTGTTTCGGAATCAGAATTCCACAAAGTGTTTGTTGTGAAAGAAAAATCAGTAACAGAATTAAGCTCAAACTGAGATTAGCTACAACAATAAATGTGTTTACAATTCATCACAAAATCAACACATTATTAAAGGGCGGTAACTTCAAAATAAAACTTCATATAAGTATGATGACTTCCCTTTTAAAATAACAATTACACTTATATGGATATTCATTTAAACAAGTCTTGTTTGCTTGTCGTAGCCGCACTCAGCTTAGTTGGTTGCGGTGGTGGCAGTAGCTCAAAACAAGATACAAACACCAATAACGATAATACTGTTCAAAATATTGCACCTAGCGTATCACTTACTAATCAAACTGTTATTGAGAAGTCTGAAGTCACCATTTCAGCTTCAGCTTCCGATACAGATGGCACAATTCAGGCTTACCAATGGCAACAAACCAGCGGCATTAATGTTGAGTTATCAAATACTACCAGCAATCAGCTGAAATTTTCTGCGCCATCGATTGAAGAAAATACAGATTTAACATTTAAACTCACTGTTACCGATGATGATGGCGCACAGGCGTCTGCTAGTATGACGCTAACAGTAGAAGCAGAAAATGAAGCACCTAGCGTATCACTAACTAATCAAACTGTTATTGAAAAATCTGAAGTAACCATTTCGGCTTCAGCTTCTGATACAGACGGAACAATTCAGGCTTACCAATGGCAACAAACCAGCGGCATTAATGTTGAATTATCAAATACTACCAGCAATCAGCTGTCATTTTCTGCGCCATCGATTGTAGAAAAAACAGATTTAACATTTAAACTCACCGTTACCGATGATGATGGCGCACAAACATCTGAAAGTATGACACTCACCATCGAGCCCAATATCATTGCCAGCTTTACCCTCTCTGGTGAAGTCACAACAGGTAAGGCAATAGCAAATGCTAATATTACGGCGCAATTAGGTGATCTGCAATTTACTACCCAATCCAATGAAGTAGGCAGTTATCAACTCAACATTAATGTTGATGATGACTACCAAGACCAACTGTTAACATTATCAGCAACAGGTTCCAGCACTAACAGTGTGATCAAATTAGTTTCTGAACTTGGAAACATTGATGATGTTGTTGAACTTGCAGAAAGTCACGAAAACAAATTATCAACTGATGAACATATTGGTTTAAAACTTAGTCATTTTAGCACTGTAGTTGCGGCTTTAATGGTACAGCAAAACAGTAATCAAGCTTTAGCCAATGTTGAACAATACCAATTAGCACTAAGTAACTTAAACTTCGGTATCGTCAAAACCTATGCTGCAATGAATAAGTACTTGATTGATAATATTAGTGATTTACCAGCTGAACTTTTGCCAGACAATTTAGAAAATACTTATCAGCTTTTTACAAATAAGCAGGCCATTTCGAGTCTATTTTATGCTTTCAATAACTATGACCGTTATTTATTAAATGATCTTGAACATGACGTTTTAGTAACTGATCAAGCGTTTGGAAAAAGTGTTAAGCTAGAATTTAATACACCTTACTACTTAGGTTTTGGAAAACTGGTACTCAATCAAAATGGGACTGGTTCGTTGATAACACTTCAAGCAAAAGAACAAAGCGCGATTACTTGGACTCAAAATGATTCAGGCTTAAATCTGGTGTTTGACGAACCTATGCTTTATCACATTGAGTATATCTATCCAAAAAACTCTTATGATCAAGTCCGAGCAGTTGGGTACATTAATAATTATAAGATTAACACTGTATTTACAGGTAATAATCTATCAATCTTACGGGTTACTTTTGTAATCGAATACAAAGATATTTTCACTAAAGAAGTAATTGAAACCGAGAGCGAAATATCAGAAACATTCTTTACAACATTATCTAGAAATAAGAAGTTAACCAACGAGGCATTAACACCAATAAAACCAAGTAAAGACTACATAATTAGTATGTCTTTGCCAAATTTACCACTGCATTATAACTCACCAAATGATCCTTCTCCGGTAGCAATTGAAATGACTGCTGCAAAGGTGCGTTTTAATGCTGAGTCGAGTAAAACAGCTACCATTGAATCTGTTATTGATAAAGATTTTAATACTGAGCTGCATAATACTGAGTGGTTAATTAATAGTGAAGGTGAACTTGAGCTAGCGGCTGACAAACTTAAAGTTAAAATTGCTAAATTACAGGATAAAAGTGATGCGCAAGCTAAGGTTATGACATTCACTCAAGAGGTAATTGAACCGCATAAAGTGTCACCTGAAATCGGTAATATATATGAAATAGATAAATCATTAACTTGGACAAATGACAATGTGCCTGGAGTCTATAGCTACGAGTATAAGTCTCGAGATTTAGACCCTAACAAGGCCGGTTGGTATGAGTTAAGAGAGGACGGCACTTTATCCTACTTTTATGTTGAGGAGTCAGGTACCCCGCTCGGTAAAATCGATGAATCTCATGTTTTTGAATCAGTTGGCCTTTGGCGTATTATTAATAATGAGCTTGTTTTAAGGCGTTACCGAGGCAATGAGGATATCGTTGGAAATGTGGCCCATTGTCATTCAGAAAGCTGGGAAACAAATGCTAATAGTGAATGTATTATGTATATTGAACGCCGTTGGCAAAATGTACAATTAACGGCTCAGCCTCAAAATCAGCATGTTGTGTTGCAAAAAACGCATTATTACATGGACTTTCAACGCTCATACTTTGACCCAGACAATGAGATACCCGCAAATGAGCATCTTTACTGGCATATTTCACAGCTCGTAACTGAGTTTACTAGATCCAATGAAAGGCCTGTTCAATTACCTGAAGGTTATATTCCTATAAAAGATCGTACTAACAGTAAAGCGACACCAGTCAAAACTAACGATCCTCTATTCAATGAGAAGTTAGAACTTAGTTTAAATTAAGACGTTTTGAGCAGCTGAATAAATCAGCTGCTCATATATCTTAAACTATACAAACTTACGTATTTCTAACTAAATTTCAGTACTCGCTAATCGCTAAAAGAACAAAAATCCCTAACTCAGTTATCTAGCTCATTTCAATCTTTGCTAACTTAACGCTAAAAACTTTTTGTTATATTAAAATCTAAGCTATTGTTGTATCGGCGTTTAAATATCATCTTTCCACAATTCAATGTAACAAATTCAAAATTTTTTTGTTTCTTTTTTAAACCTTTTTAGACCCAACTACGACTTAATAAATAACCTAAGCGATAAATGCTTTACTTAACACAATAGGAATAGAGATATGAACACGTCTAATGCATTTGATTTATTATTTACAGCTGGTTTAACTACCTTTGTTGTTGCAAGCCTTATTACTGCGGGTATGTCAATGGCACTTGTAACAGGGTCATTAATTGGTGCAACTTACTTGATATTAAAGTAATGAATTAACAAATAGCCCAACCAATTATTGGAGCGCTTATGCAGCAAAACAGTACATTGTAAAAAAGCACTTAACTAAACAGTAAGTGCTTTTTTATAACTTTTAATAGTCCTTTTTACGTTTAATTTATTCCATACCGCACACACCTCACCTCAGCTACTAGAGTCATCAAGCTGGTAACAGTTACCCAAATAAAATAGAAATGTTCACAAATTAAACTATTAAGAATACTGATAAAATTATTTTTGAATGGGTCTTTATCTGTTTCTAGCGCTCTTTAATAAATTGCAGTAGAGTGAAAGATTATTGATATAACACGCACTTAAAACGCAAAAATAATGAGTTCGTTTTATGAACTCAAATGCTAAATGCTGTTGTATCAAAATCGCTGCTAAGGATCTGGCTTCGAACACAATTTAAAGCAACTGATTACAATAATAAGAATATTAGAAATGCAGCTCTTCGTATTAAAAACAACAACAACGCGATTGGCTGAAAATCTAAAGTGTAGTAACTAAATATCGGCAAAAATGTCATTCAAAAATATGAATTACCAAATTAATGACGCGCTTGGACTGATAATGTGCAAGCCGAATCACGACCTTTGTATTGATGATTTATATACGCATCAACAAGATTTACTAAACGACCCAGCGTTTTATGTGGGTATTAACGCCCTATACGATTACCGCTTGGTTAATAAAATATCTGGAAATTTAAACGCTTTGATGAAGATAGCTAACACCATGAAAGATAGGCGTGTTATCAGTAAAGCATCTTCTGTGGCAGTGATTATTGACCCGAATAATCACTCGCTAATGCAAGTATTTAAAGGCTATCAATTAATGGTCTCGAACTCGCTGGTGAAATGCGAAATTTTTTCGCCAAAACAATATGACTTGGCACTTAAGTTTGTGGGTATTGAAAATTTACCAAGTTATTTTCATTAACCATTGCCTTTAAAACCATTTTAAAATTTTGGAAAAAAAGGGATCCAAAGATCCCTTTTATTATTTATAAAGTGACTCTTTTATTGACGTCGATACACTGATTGTCCGCGGCTAATCGTCTCAATCACCAGTAAATCTTTTAATGTTTCAGGCGCTACTTTAAGTGGATTTTTGTCCAAGATGATTAAATCCGCTTGTTTACCCACTTTTAAGCTACCTTTGCTATTTTGCTCAAAGTGTTGATAAGCAGGCCAAAGCGTCATTGATTTTAAACCTGTGTAAGCGTCTACGCGCTGATCTGGGCCAAGCACTTTATTGGTGCGCGTGGTGCGATTTACCGTTGCATCAAGAACTCTAAAAGAGCTTGGCAGTGCCACAGGTGCATCGTGATGACTACTGAAAATCATTCCTGCATCAAGTATTGCTTTGGTCGGTGAGATAAAATCAGCACGAGGTTCACCTAACACCGAGTCGCGATGCCAATCACCCCAATAAAAGGTATGCATTGGGAATAACGCTGGGAATATTCCCGCTTCTTTTAGTCGTGCAATTTGATCTTGACGAATAGTTTGACCATGGATAAGCACAGGGCGACGATCTTTTTTTCCAAGTTTGGCATTTGCTTTTTCTACTGCTGTGATAAATTGCTCAATTGCCGCATCGCCATTGGCATGAGTTAATACCTGCCAATCATTTTTAAACGCGGTTTCAACATAGTTATAGGCTGTTTCATCTTTAAACGTTGGATAGCCCGCATACTCATTATTTTGTCCATGAGGCGGATGAAAATACGGCTGCGTTAGCCATGCTGTTTTACCTTGTGGTGAGCCATCAAAGTTGAGTTTTACACCACCAATACGAAAATGGTTGGTGTAAGTAGGCGCATTGTAAGGCGAGCTCATAAAGCCACTGCTTGATGGCATGTCGGCGTATGCAACAACATCAATTAGTAACTCACCTTTATTTGATGCACGCTTGAGAGCCTCATAACCTTCAGTTGTTGCTCGGCCTTCTTGTGCGGTGGTGTAGCCAAATTTAGCATACATTTTTTGCGAGGCTTCAAGCATTACATCTTGCAAGTCTTTATCTATCAGTTTATTTAAACTGAATAACATCGCAAAATGCGCGTTCTCTTCAAGCACGCCGTTAGGTTCTTGGCTACCTTCAATACGACGTATTACACCACCTTGTGGGTTTTGCGATGCTGCGTTGATGCCACTTAGTTCAAGAGCTTTGCTATTTGCCACACTTAAATGACCCGAGGTATGCACAATAAGTACGGGCTTTTCAGTGCTCACCTTATCAAGGTCTTCTTTGGTGGGGTAACGGTCAAGCTGGGCATCATCATAGCCAAAACCTAAGATCCAGCCTGTTTTTTCAATAAATAAACGCTGTGTTTCGTCTTGATCAGCGGCTTTTAAGATTTCAATAATGCTGTCAACGGTATTTGCTTTACCATCTGGTGGCGGTAATACATTGGCAACTACCGCTTGTAAACCTACACCATAAACATGGCTATGCGGGTCAACAAAACCGGGTAATAATGCTTTTCCTTTTAAATCAACTAGTTCTGTTTTACCAAATTTGTGAGCTAAAGCTTCATCTAAATCTCCTACAAAAATGATTTTTTCACCTAACGTCGCAATTGCTTCTGCGTAGTCTGGCTTTTCACCTTCCATTGTTAAAATATCGCCGCCAAAGTAAATTTTATCGGCTGCAGTTACTGCCAATGGTTTTGTAACGGCTTCACTTTGTGTTGGCTTTTCTGAAAAACACCCAGTTAGTGAAAGCCCAACAGCACTTGCCATCATCCAATGCCATTTCATAATGTATTCTCCTTTACTTAATCATTTTTGAGTTAACTATTTAAAAAATTGCCTCATCGTTAGTAAAACTCATTTATCCTAAAAAAGGAACAAGTTAATTAAGGTATTGTTATTCCAAATCAAAAACTTGGAATTACTAGTCTTTGCAGTTTTAATTTTGTTCTCTTTAATCCGGCTTGTATCAAAGTGCTCTGGGTGTGGGCTAGAGTCAGCTTCTTCCTTTTATTAAACCCAATCAAACTGCTGTATAAACGAACTTGAAAAGCCAACAGAGCCTAATTTAAGTGAGTTTATGTTGTAACAATTCAACAAACTTTCTCACCTTTGGCGATAAGTGCTTACGGCTTGGGTAAACTGCGTAAACGTGGACTTCTTTCGCTGGAAAATCAGCAAAAAGCACTTCAATATCGTTGTTTTCAAGAGCCTCTGCTAAAAAGAATTCTGGCAAGCGTACAATGCCATGGCCATCTAACGCCATTGCTAATTCCATATGGCCATTATTGCTGCGTACTCGCTCTTTAACGGGTACGGTAAATTCACTGCCATTTTTATCGATAAAGTCCCATTTATCGGCTTTTTTCAAGTTGCTGTAGCAAATGCAATGATGATTCGCGAGCTCTCGCGGGTGATGAGGCTTACCGTAACGTTCTATGTATTTTTTGCTGATCACAGTATAAGTTGGATAACTGGTTAAGCGTTTGCAAATTAAAGTTGAGTCATCGAGCGATGGCGTGGCACGAATGGCTAAGTCGTAGCCTTCGTTAATTAAGTCGACTTTTTCATCGCTAATATTCCATTCCAAACTGACATTGGGATAAAGCGATAAATACTCCGACAGTGCCGGCTGTAACAGCCCTTTACTTAAGCCAAGTGGGCAGCTGACTTTTAAGCTGCCCTTAGGTTTTTCATCACTGGGCGAGATCGATTGCAATGCTTGCTCTGTATCATTCACCAACTGCTCGCAGTGATTAAAAAACACTTGCCCCTCTGGCGTAAGTGAAATTGAGCGCGTAGTACGGTTTAATAGGCGTACTCCTACACGCTCTTCTAACTTACTGATTACCTTACTTACATGGGAGTTTGAGTGATTCATCGCTTCAGCAGCTGCACCAAAACCACCGAGTTTTACCACTTGTACAAAGATGGGAATACCATCAAATATATTATTAGTCATATGGAAACAGTATTTTAATTTTACAAGTATTAATATCGTAAAGGAATTAATATAACCTTATATCCATCAAGTCAAGGTAACTAACTTAAATAGCATTCATGTCGGAGAGCATTATGAAATTATTAGCATTCGCAGCAACAAACAATAGCCAGTCAATCAACAAGCAACTAGTTCAATACGCATCATCATTAGTCGATGCAGAAGTTGAAATTTTAGATTTAAACGATTTTGAAATGCCAATTTACAGTCAAGATCGTGAACAGCAAGGCGGTATTCCTGAGCAAGCACAAACCTTTTATAAAAAAATCGGTGATGCAGATGCGGTTGTAATTTCATTTGCTGAGCATAACGGTTCTTACACGGCGGCGTATAAAAATCTATTCGATTGGACATCGCGCATTAATATGAAAGTTTACCAAGATAAGCCTGTTGTATTGATGGCATCATCACCAGGCCCTGGCGGTGCAAAAAGTGTATTAGGCGCAGCAACTGGCTCTGCAGGTTTCTTTGCAATGGACGTTAAAGGCAGTTTTTCTCTACCAAGCTTTTTCGATAACTTTGATGTAGAAAAAGGCCAAATCACCAATGGTGAACTTGCAGATGAACTTGCAACTATTATGGCGCAGCTTGGTTAATAAATAATATTAAACACCCTCCCCTTTAACAGGTGCATTGCACCTGTTTTTTATTTTTAGCACTTTTATTTCTCGGTCTTTTCTGAGCACAGGATGCCAGTTTTAATATTTACCTCATAGTAAAAACAGCTAGGAGCAGATTTTCTCCATACCTGAGATTATTAAACAACCATACCTTTTGCTCATTTTTTAGTTTTTACTACAAAATAGTAAAAACTATTTGCATCTTTTATTTTAAAAACCTATTTTGTAGTAAATTAAGCATTAATGGCTTTTATAGGTGGTTTGTGGGTAAAAGTGATAAATTTTTAGGTGAGTTTGAGCAAATGGTGTTGCTCGCCTTATTGCAACTAAAAGATAACGCCTATGGCGCGGCAATTCGCCAATTGTTAGACCAACAAATTGAACGCACAGTTGCCCTAGGTGCACTTTACGCCACCCTTGAGCGACTTGAAAACAAAGGCTTAGTGTCATCAAAATTAGGGGAAGCCACGCCCGAGCGCGGCGGTCGCCCAAAACGTTTTTTTACAGTGACCAATGATGGATTAAATGCATTGCAACGGGCAAAAGACGCCATGGATACCCTTTGGCAAAACCTGCCAAACCACCCCTTTGAAGTATAATTGGTGAACACCATGACTAAACATCATAACCCACCTAAGCTTGCTGCATGGCTAATTGAACGTTTTACTCCCAAGCACCATCAAGACGCGTTATTAGGCGATTTATACGAAGAGTATTTTGAACTAAAAGAACAAAACCTTACGCTTGCTAACCGCTGGTTTTGGCTGCAAACACGCCTTTGTGGTAAAGCTGCATTTCATCGCCTAGTAACAAATGCAAATGTCATTAAAGCATTTCTTTTTAGTATCGGACTTAGTGTTTTTACTATTAGTGCTCTCTTGGTAATGTGGTTAAGTAGCATGGATAATGTTGATGGCTTTAGTGACGGATTTTGGCAATCACTTTTAAATGGCAATATTCACCTTGCCTTACTCGAAGGTGCATTTTGGTCAGGCACTCCCGATTACATTATGAAAAGTACCAATGACGGTATTTGGCAATTTATTGGTCTTTTTATTCACTTACCTGCGCTTATTCTAGCGTCCGCATCACTTATTGCCATTCACTATTTAAGTAAAACTGCGAGTTTAAAATCACTTATTTTTAGTAGCGTCTCATTGGTTTTAATGCCCTATCTGTATGGGTTATTTTTGCTTAATAACTATGATTATGCCGCAACCCAAACAGGCCCCATTCTCGCAAGCATGTTGCTAAGTGTGTTCTATTTAGTGCTACCCAGCTGCTATTTTATTGCGAAGCGATTTCGCACAGAGCACAGTCAAATCTGGCAATCTGATAGTTAAATAAAGCAAGAAGTATCATCATGGAAAACCTCGAATTTATTGATGAAAAAGCCAAAGGTGCACCAAATTGGATGACGACGTTTGCCGATTTAATGTCACTGCTTATGTGCTTTTTTGTTTTGCTATTATCTTATTCCGTAATGGATGTAGAAAAGTTTAAACACATCGCAGGCTCAATGAAAAAAGCCTTTGGTGTGCAATCTGAAGTGATATTAGAAGACATACCAAAAGGCACGTCAGTTATCGCCACTGAGTTTTCACCAGGTAAGCCAGAACCCACACCTATTGAGTCTGTAAAGCAGCTCACAACTGACCTTGAACAGCCTAATCTACAAACGCAAAAGGATGAGAGTGAAGCAGCTAAAATCAATCTTAAATTAAAAGAAACACTCGAACACTTGCTTAAAAGCGAAATTGAAAACGAATTAATTGAACTTGAAATGCTTGGCCAACAACTAATTATCCGTTTAAACGAACGCGGTAGTTTTCCCTCTGGTTCCAGCTTTTTACAACCACGATTCAAATCTATTTTAACGACTATAGCCGAGCAACTTGGTCGCATTCCAGGGCAAATTTCGGTTTCGGGTCACAGTGATGATTTGCAGGTTAGTAACGAACTGCATAGCAACAATTGGGAATTATCTTCAAAACGTGCCAATGCCGTGCTGCAAACCTTACTCGGTTCAAATCAGCTTAACAGCAACCGCTTGCATATAGCAGCCTATGCTGACACTAAGCCCTTGCTGCCCAATACATCGCAGCAAAACAGAACTAAAAATCGCCGCGTTGAAATTGCCATATCGCAAGGTAGCGCCTTCGAACTTCAACCTTCTCAATCTTTTTAGGAAAACCCATGGATTCAGCAAGTGGCTTCGGCCTTTCAATTATTATTTTGGCACTGATCTTTGGTATTTTTGCCAGTGGTGCAGCGCCCGAAGCTTACGCAAATTTATCGTCTATTTGCATCGTGCTTGGCGGCACCTTAGGTGCGGTGATGTTAAGTTATCGTTTATCTAAATTCGTTGCTGCTATCAAACACATTAAATGGGTGTTTAGTAAATCCACGCCTGATTTATTTAGTACCATGGATGAATTGGTAGAACTGGCTGAAATTGCGCGTAAAAGCGGCTTTTTGGGCTTAGAAGAAAAACCCATTAACGACCCATTTATGGCCAAAGCAATTAATTTACTAGTGGATGGTCACAGCCCAGAAGCCATTGAATTTACGATGAATCGCGATATTTTGCATACTCGACAAAACAATAACGATGCCATAAAAGTGATGAATAGCTTTACTGAGCTTGCCCCCGCCATGGGCATGATAGGCACATTAATTGGCTTAGTGGCGATGCTAATTGCAATGGATGACCCAAAAACCATCGGCCCACAAATGTCTGTTGCTTTGTTAACGACCCTTTATGGTGCACTGATTGCCAATGGCATTACAGGGCCTTTTGCCAACAAACTTGGCGAGCGCGCAGAAGAGATAAAACACCATATGTGCTTAGTGCGCGATGGCGTAATGCATATTGCCAAGGGCGATAACCCAAAAACCATGATGAATTTATTAGCGGGCTATTTAGGTGAAGATTTAACATCAAACTCGGAATTGCTCGATGAAAAAACAGAGGTTAGCCAGTAATCATTTAAGAAAAACAAGGCATGCTGTATATCTTTAGCATGCCTCACTTTTAACGTATTCTCGCTTTATTTATCACTCCACACGGCAAACTCGTTACCGCATGGATCACTAAAGTGAAAACGTTTTCCACCTGGAAATTCAAACGTTTCAACCACTACTTTACCGCCAGCAGCGATTATTTTATCTTGTGTTTCAGCTAAATTTTCACTGTAAAACACCACCAGTGCCGAGCCCGTAGTTGTTGCCATTACCTTATCAGAGTAATAAAAACCGCCATCAATACCCGCGTTATTAAATGCGGTGTACTCAGGGCCATAATCGGTAAATTCAAAAGCAAATACTGCATTAAAAAACGCTTTTACCTTTTCTAAATCACTGGCTGGAAACTCAAGATAATTAATTTTTTCGTGTTGCATACGGCCTCCGTGTCTTACTAAAAGTTTACGTTAAATAATAACGCTACCAACCACAACGTAAAGCACTAAACTCACTAGCGCAATCGCCAAACAATACGGTAACTGGGTTTTAACGTGTTCAATATGGTCACACCCACTGGCAATAGATGCCACAATGGTTGAGTCTGAAATTGGTGATGCATGGTCACCAAATACTCCGCCACCAAGCACCGCAGCTAATAAAAACGCAGGTTCAATACCTGTTTGTAACGCAATTGGCAGTGCAATTGGGAATAAAATCGCAAATGTGCCCCACGAAGTACCGGTAGCAAACGCCATAATACCCGCGGTAATAAACAGTAGCGGTGCAATCCAAAGTAGAGATACTTCAGAGCTCATTAACCCGCTGACATAAGTACCTGTACCAAAGGCTTTAACAGCATCACCAAAAGCAAACGACAACACTAATACCATCACAGCTGGCACCAGATTTTTAATGCCCTTAATGCTGTGCGTTAGCACCTCTTTGCTAGAAAATACCTTATCTTTTAATAACATTAAAATTAGGATTAGGTAACTCGTTACCACAGCCCAAAGCACCGAAAACGAACCGCTACCACGGCGTAAGTCGCCATCACCTGTGTAATAGAGTAAGCCCAAGGTAATAAAAATAATACCAAGCATCGGCACCACAAGGTAACTTGCTTTGCCAACGGTATCATTCTTTTCGAACTTTGATTCGACTATGCTATTGGCGTCTTTTAATGGGCCAAATACACGGCCGCTAAGCGCGGTATAGTAAACTACACACACCACAATAATCGGGTAAAAATTATATCCAATCGTGCTTATTAAAACGCCTACTTGATCTGATAAGTTATAGCCATCAAGTAGCCCTAAAATATACGCGCCCCAGCCATTTATTAGCAGTAAAATACTAATCGGCGAGCAGGTAGAATCGAGAATAAACGCAAGGCGTGCACGCGATAATTTGTATTTATCAAATATGCTCTGTGATGCAAGGCCTGCAGTAAACATACTTAAGTTGGTATCAGTAAAAATCGATGAACCAATTAAGGTCGGAACCATCGCCGCTTTTCTGTCGTTATCAACCCAGTGCTTTTTATTAAGGGCATGAATAAACCCCGTTACACCGCCACTGGCATTAACCAGCGCAAGCACGGCACCAATTAATAAACTAAAAATGATAATACGTTGATTATAAGTGGATGTAGCGACATCTATCACCCCTGTTGTCATCGCTGTAATACTGGTAATTGGCGCAAAACTTGATGACATAAAGTAGGTAAGTACTAACCCCACCAGCAACGCTTGAATCGCGCTTTTACGCCAAATGGCAACTAAAATGGCCACAATCGGCGGGATAATGGTATAAATTGAATCGTTCATTATTATTCTCAGGACGCATTAAGCGGCTTATTTTGAACAGTAAAAATCATAATTGCAAAAAAATGCTTTAAGTGAAAGTGCCGTAATAAATTAGCTGATTTTTTTGATTCACAAAACAGACTGTTCTGCCGCTTGCTGTACACCGCTAATTTATAAAAGTGACAAAAAAACACCTTAGTTGTTAGCTTTTAATTATTTTACCTTAACGTAACAAACTGATATAAAATACGCTTTAAAATCAATAAATAAATGGATGTATTATGAAAAAGATATTGGTCACTTTGGCTTTAATGCTGCTGCTTGGCTGTAACATGAAAGATGAAGTAACGGCAGCGAATGCTAACTTACAAGAAGATCAAATTTGGATATTCGCGCAGTTTAATGTGCCTGAAGAAAAAGATCAGATGGAAACCTATTATTACTATGGCTTAGTGTCTGAATCTCTCTACAATGCCATCGCCAACAACGCACTTTCAAGCGGTTTTATCCAACTTAAAAATGTTAAGTTTTGGGGTGATAACAATTTAATCTACGATTACAAAGATATTGAGCGCAGTGGCCAACTTATTTTCCGCATTGAACACATTGTAAAATTAAACCCAGTAAATGTAGAGCCAATAGTAGGTAAAGGGTTTGAACAATTTGAAGATCCAGAAAACATTACGCCACCTGTATTTAAAGAAGATAAAAGCACTGAAGAATCAAACTAGTGTTTTTGTCAAGCTGAATTAATATTTATAAACATTAATTCAGCTTATTCATCACTTATTTATTCAACCCCTTGGTTGCCACAAAAAGCATTAAAGGTATGTGAGTCATTTTCAAATTGCTCAGTTTTTGCAAGCTCCCAAGGTCGTTCACACTGCTGAGTTTTAGTACACCACTTGTACCCTGCCGACGCCTTACATCCATGTTTATCTAAATCGCCGCCAACCACATTGGTATTTGTTTTGTTGGCTGTGGGCTTACTCTCACCACACCCAATAACGATTGTTATACAAGCAAGTATAATAAATAACGTTTTCATGATTTTAAGTCCTATTTTGAATCACTACAGTGTTAATAAATCTTGGTTTAAATTTTATAGCATGCTACTACAGCCTTGCATAACAACATCTTCCTTTGCTTGAATATACAGCATTACCTAATCGTTAAGACAAGCTAGCAAGCCATTGCTGATAGTTAAAATCAATTGGAATGTGCGCTTGCTGCCAATCTATATCGTAATAGGTATTTAAATAGCGCTCGCCGCTATCGCAAATTAAACTAACTATTGAACCAGATTCGCCAGCCTCTTGCATTTTTTTGGCTAGATGTAACATACCGACAAGGTTAGTACCTGTTGACGGCCCTACTTTACGACCAAGCAAATTGCTCAACCAAAACATTGCCGCAATACTTTGTCCATCGGGTACTTTTAGCATCTCATCAATCACACCAGGAATAAACGAAGGTTCTACCCTCGGCCGTCCAATACCTTCTATGCGGCTGCCGGTTTTGTTAGTTAGCGAATTATCACCGCTTTTATAAAAGTCATAAAAAACCGAATTATCTGGGTCTACCACAAGTAGTTGCGTATCAACGCCTTGATATCGTACATAACGGCCAATGGTTGCTGAAGTGCCGCCAGTGCCTGGACTCATTACTATCCAACGAGGAATAGCAAATGGTTCCTTCGCCATTTGCGAAAAAATACTCTCTGCAATATTGTTATTACCACGCCAATCTGTTGCACGCTCAGCATAGGTAAATTGATCCATATAATGACCGCCAAGTTGATCAGCTAAACGCTGTGATTCGGCATAAATTTGCGTAGTGTTATCAACTAAGTGGCACTTACCACCATAAAACTCAATTTGTTTTATCTTTTCTTTCGCAGTGGTTTTTGCCATTACAGCAATAAACTCTAAACCAAGTAGTTTTGCGAAATAAGCCTCTGACACCGCCGTTGAGCCACTTGAAGACTCAATTATCGGCGTGTTTTCGTTTATCCAACCATTGCTAAGCGCATACAAAAATAGCGACCGCGCTAAACGGTGTTTTAATGAGCCTGTAGGGTGTGTGCTTTCATCTTTTAGGTAAAAGTGAATGTTTGGAAATGCACTTAAATTAAACGGGATTAAATGAGTGTCGGCAGAGCGGGTATAGTCAGCCGCAATTTTAGCAAACGCCTGTTTTGTCCAATTGGTATTCATTTATTCCCCATTCATTGTTTATTAAGGTAAAAACTGTAGTCTTTACCTGTGTATAGAGATTACAGTTCGCAAATTCTATGTTATCTTTTCCTAGCAAAACACAAATTCGTTCGCTAGCCAAGGAGCTTGATTATGAAAAACTTATTATTAGCATGTGGCGTTTTACTACTAGCTGCCTGTGCAAAAACCCCGGATTGGGATTATGACCGCACAGCCAATTTTGCAAGTTATAAAACGTTTGCATTTGTTGATAATGCAAACCTTGCAAAAAACACAACAAATTATCAAATTAGCCCTTTGATGGAGCAGCGTGTTCGCGAAGCGGTAACTCGTGAATTAAAAGCTAAAGGTTTTTCACAAGTAGCCTCAAACCAAGCTGACGTGTTAATCAATTACCATGCATCGGTTGAGAAGAAAATTGATGTAGATACTATTTCATACAATGCGGGAATGGGTCACCCTTACAGTGCACGTTGGGGTTATTGGGGTGTAGGTTATGAAACGCATACCTCAACGCGTGAGTACGAAGTTGGCACATTGGTACTGGATGTTATCGATCGCAATGAAAAAGCCCTAGTTTGGCGCGGTGCAAAAGGTGGCAAGCTTAAAAAGAACCAATCACCTGAACAGCGTACTCAAATTGCGAACGAGCTTATTGCAGAAATTTTATCGAACTTCCCACCAGAACTTATGTAAGTCGGTTCAAGTATCATAAAAAAGCCATCATTTAGATGGCTTTTTTGTATCTTCTCTTAATATGGCGTATCAAGTAGCGCCTTCAAGATAGCTGATGATTTTCATCGCTTCATCGTTGGTTTTACCACACACATCAAGTGTTGGTTTGAAGTCTAAACAGACTTTAGGACGGGTTTTGTCACCAAATAATCGGCATAGGTTGTTTTCGTCTAATTGCACACAACGCACACCAGCAGGTTTGCCAAATGGCATTCCTGGAATTGATGATGAAATACTTGGCGCAATGCAACACGCACCACAACCTAATCGACATTCCACTTTTAAAAGCCCCTTTTTTGCTCAGCGTGCATTATAAAACATTCTGCTTATGCTTGCGATAAGTCGACTATTTGTGCAGTTAAATCGTTTAATTGTAAGAAATTATGAATTTACATAATATTTAAGTTAAGTTTAGATTTATTGTATTTCATACACTTACAGCGTTGTTAATAACAATTATCAAATAATAAACACAGTTTGTTACATCTGGTTCATCTTCATAAACATTCTTTTTCCTATAGTAGGCTCGTCATCAATAGAAAAATGTAGGGATTTACAATGGCGAGCAAACTAAAAATGACCGGGATCACCCTAGCCGTTTTGCTAGCGTCTGTAGGCGTTGCAGCAGGTTTAGGTGCAATGAAAAAGCCACCGGAAAAGAAAGAAGAAAAAGAATCAATACCTGTTGTTGTGGTAGAAGACAACAGTGTTGAAACGATTACACTAAACGTAAACTCTTACGGTTTAGTTAATCCTAAATATAATACCTCACTTAAAGCACAGGTAACTGGGCAAGTTACTGAAATTTCAGATGCGTTTGTAAAAGGTGGTTTCGTAAACCAAGGTGACGTGCTAGCACGCATCGACCCAAATGATTACGAAGCGGCTTTAACTGAAGCCGAAGCAAGCCTTGCACAAGCACGTGCTGCACTTGAATTAGAGCGCGCACAAAAACGCGTTGCCGAGTCAGAGTGGGAGCGCATTAAAGAAAGTGCGAAAAACGAATTTGTGCCAACTGAACTTTACTTACGTAAACCTCAGTTAGCGGAAAAAGTAGCGCGTTACCGTGCTGCAGAAGCCGGTGTTAAGCGTGCAAAACGCAATTTAGAGCGTACTTATATCAAAGCACCTTACGATGCAATTATTACAGCACGCTCAGTAGCACTGGGCTCTGTGGTTAATTCTGGTAGCCCAATTGGCGAATTAAGTAGCACTGATTTTGCTGAAGTACGCTTACCTGTTGCAGATAAAGAATTACAATTCTTAATGCAAGGCGGCATTGATGCAGATGTAGATTTAGTAACAAACTTCCAAGGTAAATTACATCACTGGCAAGCAAAAGTAGTGCGCAGCGAAGGCCAAGTTGATAGCAAAAGCCGTATGTCATACTTAGTTGCTGAAATTAAAGACCCATATGGTTTAGAGTCAAATAACACGCCTCTTCGTTACGGTTCATATGTTAACGCTTCAATAGCCGGTTTATCGGTTGAAGGTGTTAGCCGCGTTAAATCTCACCTTGTAAGTAATGGCAAAATTGCCGTTTTAGAAGACGGTGTTTTAGCGTATCGCACGGTTGAAGTACTGCGTGAAGAAGGTCGCGAGTTAATTGTTAAAGGTGAGCTTGCCAATAATGAGCAAATCATTGCATCAAATATTAAGCGTCCAAAAGCTGGTATGAAGCTTTCAAATGCCGCCTTAACGACACAAGAAAAACCAGCTCAACCAGTTGCAGAACTGGCAATGAAAAAAGAGGACTAAACCATGATTGATACGAAAAAAGGTATCATCGCATGGTTTACCCGCAACCCAGTTGCTGCAAACCTGCTGATGATCATCATTCTGATCGGCGGTTTATTTACCGCCATGACCATTCGCAAGCAAATGTTTCCGCAATTTGAAAATAGCTGGATGTCAATTCAAGTTGCATACCCTGGCGCTGCCCCGCAAGAGGTAGAAGAAGGGATCACCATGAAAATTGAAGAAGCATTAGAGGGTATGCAAGGCCTAGAGCGCTTAATTACCTATTCTAACCGCGGTTTTTCACAAACATGGATCCGTATTGACGAAAGCTACGATGCCAAAGAAGTATTAGATGAAGTTAAAATGCAAATTGACTCTATCTCAACCTTCCCTGATGGCATGGAGCGTCCTATTGTCGCGAAAGAAAAATACCGCCAAGAAGTAATGTATTTATCACTGCATGGCCCGCTTTCTCAACGCGAACTAAAAGACTTAGGCTCAAAAATTCATGATGAGTTACTAGCCTTACCAGGTATTAATGTTGCTGAGTATTTTAGCGGACTTCGCTATGAAATCGGCATTGAGATCAGCCCTGATAAACTACGTGAATACGGTTTAACGTTTAGAGATGTTGCCAATGCAGTTCGTGCATCATCAGCGAACATGTCAGCAGGTCAAATTCGCGCTGAAAATGGCTATATTTCAATGCGTGTTGAAAACCAAGCTTACCATGGCAATGAATTTGAAAAGCTACCGTTATTAAGCCTACCGGATGGTAGCCAAGTGTTACTCGGTGATGTTGCAAACATTAACGATGGCTTCCAAGAAGGTATTCAATTTTCTAAATTCAATGGTGATAACTCTCGTACTTTCTTTATTGGTGCATCAGAAGAGCAGGATATTACAAAAGTAGCCGACACCATTAATCAATACTTAGACAAAAAAGCCAAAGAACTTCCTGAGGGTGTAACGCTCGAATCATTTGTTGATATGACCTACTACCTTGAAGGTCGTTTAAATATGATGATTGAGAACATGGCTTGGGGTGGCTTGCTGGTTATTTTAAGCTTAGCGTTATTCCTTCGTATCAAGCTGGCTTTCTGGGTAATGATGGGTTTACCAGTATCGTTTTTAGGTGCGTTATTAGTAATGCCTTTAGGCGGTCTTGATATCACCATCAATATTATGTCGCTGTTTGCCTTTATTTTAGTACTCGGTATTGTGGTGGATGACGCCATAGTAATAGGGGAATCAGCCCACAGTGAGATTGAAAAGCACGGACACACAACAGACAATGTTATTCGTGGCGTAAAACGCGTTGCAATCCCAGCTACATTTGGTGTTTTAACTACCATTGCGGCTTTCTTGCCAATGATGCTAGATAGCGGACCTGAAGCTGCGGTATCGAAGTCGATTGGCGGCGTAATTATTCTGTGTTTAATTTTCTCGCTAATTGAATCAAAGCTTATTTTGCCTGCGCACTTAGCGAAAATGAAGTTATCTCCGCACAACCCTAAAAATCCTCTTCACCGTATGCGTGAAGGCTTAGATGGTGGTTTAAAGCGCTTTATCGATAATAGCTATCGCCCGATGATTGTGAAGTTCATTGAATTTCGCTATCCGGTAATCTTTGCCTTTGTTGGTTTAATGATTATCAGTGGTGGATTATTCGCTGGCGGCTTTGTTAAGTTTGTTGCAAACCCTAAAGTGCCGCATGATTTTGCCAATATCAATATTGATATGGAGCAAGCAACTGCTGAGCGCACAACGCTTGAAACAGCACTGCAAGTTGAACAACTTATCTTGAATGAAGACAAACTGATTGAGCAAGAGTTTGGTCAAAAAATGGTTGAAGATATCTCGGTACGCCTTGATGGCCGCACAGGTGCGCGTATTATGGCAAAACTGGTTGACCCTGATTTACGCCCAATGGATACCTTTGAGCTTGCTGATCGCTGGCGCAGTAAAATGCCTGAATTCTCTGCCGTTAAAACGTTAAATATTCGCGATAGTATTGGTGGTAATGACCGTGACGATGGCGATATCAGCTTCCGCTTAGAAGGTAAAGATATGACAGAGCTTCGCCTTGCAGCCGCTGAATTAAAAGCGCATTTAAACACCATTAAAGGCGTGGGCGATGTAAATGATTCAATGCAAACTGCAACCGATGAAGTACAGTTTGAACTTAAACCTGTGGCGTATAGTTTAGGCTTAACGCTTGCTGATGTTGCATCACAAGTTAGCTTTAGTTTCTATGGTTTAGAGGCACAGCGTATTTTACGTGACGGTGAAGAAGTTCGCGTGATGATCCGCTACCCAGAGCAAGAACGTAACGCTATCAGTCGCATTCATGATGTACGTATTATCACCCCACAAGGTGCTGAAGTACTTCTTTCTGAAGTGGCTGAAGTGAAATTAGTTGATGGTGTAAGCAGCATTCGCCGTGAAAACGCGCGCCGTACTATTAACGTATGGGCTAGCATTGATGCAGAGCAAGTTGAGCCATTTAAAGTCGCTAAAGATATTCGCGAAGAATATATTCCAACGTTACTTGATAAATACCCAGGTATTACAACTAACTTAACTGGTCGTGTTCAAGAAGAAATGGACTCGATGATGGAGCAAATTAAAAACTTCATTATCTCGCTATTAGTGATTTATAGCTTACTGGCAATTCCGCTTCGTTCTTATTCGCAGCCGCTATTAATTATGTCGGTGATCCCATTTGGCATTATCGGTGCGATGTTCGGTCATATGTTCTTAGGCATGACCATGAGTGCGCTCTCGATGTTCGGTATCATTGCTGCAGCAGGTGTAGTTGTAAACGACTCGCTTGTAATGGTGGACTTTGTAAACCGCGCCCGTAAAGAAGGTGTAGCAATTAAAGAAGCTGTTGTGGAAGCCGGTTGTAAACGTTTCCGTGCGATTTTACTAACATCAGCAACGACCTTTATTGGCTTAATCCCAATTTTAAGTGAGACCAGCTTACAAGCGCAGCTTGTAGTACCTATGGCTGTTTCGCTGGCATTTGGTGTGTTGTTTGCCACTGTTATCACATTAGTGTTGATCCCTTGCCAATACGTTGCACTGGAAGACATTAAAGGCCTTATTAGACGAGACAAAGGGAAAAAGGAAATTTCTCAATCAGACATTGATGACGACGCTACTGTAAAAATCTGATTACTTGTCTAACCTACCAAAGCCCACACTCTGTTGTGGGCTTTTTATTTGCAGAATCCTTTGTTGGCATGTTAAAAAATCACAATACTCCTTATAATTAAAAGTCTTATTGGAAGGCTTAAATAGCTACTTCGTTAAATTAGAATTGTCATAACTAATGGAATTTGTGTGATAAAGAAATATTCAATTTTTGTTGTTCTTATATTGCTACTGGCTTGCCTTATTTGGTTTGCTAACTTCCATTCCACAGCTGAATTGGACGCCTCCCCTGTTAATGCACAAAAACACATAGCTAACGAACCAATTATCTCACTGACCGAAAACCAAATTCAAAAGCCTGAAAAAACAAAAAAGCCAGGTGAAGTATTAAAAGATGAACAACAAAGTTATTGTAAAGATCAGCCGCGCTTTTTCGCGAAGTTTGAACGAGATAAACAAAGTTATTTAAGTCAAATTGCAATTGCGTGGCGTATACAAGGGGAATCGCCTTTTAAAATAATGCATGCGTTAGAACATGCTGTTTCAAAAGATGCGGCCGAGCGCTTTATGCGAGAAGTAAAACTGGTTTCTTTCAACTCAGAGGCAAATCAGTTAAAAAGCCAAAAATATATTAATAAAGGCTTAGATTTTGCGGATTATATTAAAGAAAAGCACCGCTATAGTTTTGAAAAATTTCGCCAATCAGTAGTTAGCAAAGACTTTGTTGAAAGTTACCGCAAGCAAGTTGAGCGCAACCAAGATATTGCTGTTGATATTTTGCAGTATGCATTTGTACAGGCTGTAAATATTGATAATCCTAAACCTGATTTCGATGCCTTATTGTTGCTTTACGATAGTTATTATTCCCTTAACCCTAGTATTAATAAATTTATTACCTCACAACAGTTGCCGTATGTACTAAATGGCTTGCCAAAAGATACCGCAGCAAAAGTGCTTTCACGTTTACTATTGATTGAACAATTACCTTCTAACACCAGTAAGTCAGTATTACTCGCGCGTGTTGGCGGCATTGACAAACAATTTGTAGATATCATTAATGGCGCACCAATAACCCCGCCTGCGCCTATAGAAAGCGATGAGCTGCAGTCTCAATTACACGAGATAATCACTGAACAAAATTTGTTTATTGATGATCAAGACGTTTGTCAGCTTTATGATGTCGCACCGATTGATAGTAATGTCACTGTAAATTACATTGATGCAAATAGCCTTGATTACCCTCACCCAAGTTGTGACCGACTACTCTCAGAACAAGCTAAAGAAATTGGCATGTTAGCGCTATTTTCTGAAATATCGTCGCAGTTTTTAGCAGCAGGCATTGATCTCAATAATTTAAATGATGCCGAGCAAGTTAAACGCGCTGACCTAGTGCAAGTTCATGAGTATCTTGATAAAAAACCAGAGTTTGAACGAGAGCTTGCGTATTTACTGCTCTATTCAAGACCCATGCACAGCAAACGAAACGAAATTATCGAGGCCCTAGTAACTCAAGGGCTATACCCTAAAAATGCTAACGCAGTTGCAGTTATACAACGCCTTAATCAAGATGATGCCATTAAAATGCTAGAGCGAATGGGTAATGTCGATTTACCAAACCAACGTGGTGAAAGTATGGTGTATAACTTAATGTTTATTAACCCCGAATTGACTAGTGAGTTAATTAACCGCGGTTTCAGCCAAAAGCATAGCCAGCAAAGCCCTGATCCTTTATTAAAAATGCTGCACTTTTTAAAAGAAAATCGCGAGTCAGAAAAATGGATTGGAGTAATAACCGCGCTAATCAATAACGGGGCAAAAATTGAAGCTCAACACCTTAATGAAGTGTACCGCCTGCAATTAACCGTACCTGAACTTTACCAGCAATTAACTGAGCGTCATCCAGAGCTTATTCCTCATAATGTCACAGCACTCAATATTGTGCAGTGTCAGACCTCTGAATAGCTATCTACGGACTGCGTTTCAAGCGCATTTGATTGATTTTGAATTTTACTAAGCAAAGGCGCCATAATCCAAGTGACTAGTACAATGTAGCCACATGCCATGGCGATTTGAAAAATGCGCATGTAAAACTTACTTGATGCCCCGCCGTCTTCTAATGTCGAACCCGATATAATAATAATCACAGTAGTAAGCGCCATAGCATAAATAGGCGATAATTTTCGATTAGAAAATATAAATTGTGAAAAAATTAGAATAACAATCGCATACAGTAATAGAGCAAAACTGTAATTAGGCGCGGCCAGTAATAAGCTGAACATGATAATTGCAGCTATTCCGCCAATACTATTTCCTAACAGCAGCGCGCCAGCACCTTTAACCCCTGCAACAAAATCAGGTTTTTGCGCCAAAATTGCAATAAAAATGAGTACTAAAACAGCGCCTGTAAGTTGAAAATAAAGGAAGAAAACCAATACAGGCACAATCATAACCACGCTTAGCAGTGACATACGTACTCGCACGGCATGATCAGCAATAGGTGCTGCTTGTTCTTTGAGTTTATCTCCAATTCCCTTAACAAAGATTTCATTACAGATAAGGGTGATCATTAGCGCAACAACGCAAGAACATAACACCCCTAAAATTGCCTGTTTGGCAATCAGTGGATGTAACATGCTCAACATAGGAATAAGCGTTATTGCGACCAACAACATGGTAATGGCAATTTCATTACCACCTGAGTTCCCCCAGTAGGCAAGCCAAAACAAAATCACGGTAACCACAAGTATAAAAACTACTGGGTAATTGATTAGGCTACTAGAAAGGGCAAAGCCTGCAAAAAATGCCGCAGCAATAATAATAAATAACGTAAGTAAACCCGATAATTTAATACGTGTTGTGTTTGGGCCTAGAAACTTTGCAACCAGCACAGGGGTTAAAAATGCCAATGGCCAGTTAAAGCCATATGCAAGGGCTATCGCAACTAAAAGCCCTGTTGCAAAGCGCATTATTTGCATATCTTTAAGGGATAACTTACCAAACACAATTAGGCTTCCATCAATAAATATACGAGAACCAGCTAATTAAGCGGATCCACAGTTTGCCTAAGCTATTAAAAATGAAATTGTCTCCGGTATAGGTTATTACATCCACTTGCCCACCTTCACGTAACATGGGCATCACGCTTTTTGCATCATTGATTTTTATAATCACGGTAAAACGTTGCGGATCTCTCATCCAGCCTTTGTTTTGCTCTGGGGTAGGTAATGCACCTGGTGACGATTTATCAAAACTTACACCATAACCAAGGCTAATAACTTCGCCACTGAGTACTTCTCCGGGCATTGAATCAAGTACTAACTCAACAGCATTCCCTTTGGAGATATTGCCTAAATTATTTTCTCTATATGCCGCTTCAACCCAAACATAATCAGACGAGATAAACGTCATAATTTGCGCGCCTGCTTTGGCATACATCCCTTCATAAACTTTTGCATATGAAATAACGCCATCTCCTGGTGCTACCACTTGAGTACGTTCTAGGTTGAGCTGTGCAGTACCAAGCGAAGCTAATGCATTTTGTACTTTGGCGTTTTCACGCCCAGCTTTACCTAACGTTTGCTTTGCTTGTTCAACAGCGGCTTCTGCGTTAATTACTTGTTGCTCGGCTTGTGCTAATAAACCACGTGTACGGTCGCCCTGCGCTTTACTTACAACACCTTGTTCTTCAAGCGGAATAATCCGATTGGCATTGGCTTCTTTTACAATTAAATCAGCCTTGGCTTTTTCAAGTTGCGCTTTAGCTGATGCTACAGAAGCTGTATTTGCCCCAACTTCTTGTCCTGCAAGCTCTAGCTGCGCTTCGGCTTGTTCTACAGCTAAGCGATAATCACGTTCATCAATATCAAATAACGGCTCACCTACAGCTACTTTTTTGTCGCCACCTAAGTGAATTTTCGTTATCTTGCCCGATACTTCTGGCACTATCGGAATCACAAACGCGCGTACACGAGCTTGCTCAGTCATGGGGGTAATACGGTCGCTAACTAAGTACCAAACAAAATAAAGTGCAGCTAAAAGCAACAACCAACGGGTGAATTTACGTGTAAAATCAGCCTGCTCTTTTACTTCAGTTGGTCTTTCAGCGCTTTCCTGAACAGCTGTTATTGTTGCATTGTTTGCTAGATCATTGTCATTCTGTGCATTGCTTGCGTTTTGACTTTCACTCATTAGGCTTCACCTTTAGCATCTGTGTTAGCAAGGTCTTGCTTGGTGTGAGATAACCAATCAACAAGTAATTGATAACCTAACGCTAGAATGATTGCACCTGTGAATAAGCCCAAAATCCCAGAGACTATCATACCGCCAATGGCGCCGAGCAAGATAACAAGCATAGGTACATCCATGCCGCGACCAAGGAACATAGGTTTTAAAATAGCGTCAGATACACTCACAGCAATTGACCAAACTAAGAAAAGTACTGCAGGTGTTGTATCAGCAACTGAAAAATAATATGCCGCTATTGGACCTAACACGATAATTGGTGGCAATTGCATAATTGCGACTAATAACACTGCTAACACCCATACACCAGCTGCTGGAATACCTGCAAGCACCAAAGCAACACCAGATAAAAGCGCCTGAATAACAGCAACACCAAGTACCCCTACAGCAACACTTCGTACCGTTTGTACACTGGTTTTTAGTGCCTGAGGACCGTGTTTTAATCCCATTAAACGATTAATTAATTGCTCACACCCTAATGAACACGCTTTGGTATTTACTAAAAATACACAGGCAATAATAATTGAAATAACAAACTGTAAAACCGTTGCACCTACACCTGCAAGGGCACCAAAAACAGAACTTACAAAATGCTTCACGCTGTCTGCATGTTTAATCAGAAATTCTTGTAAATCAACGGAAGCTTGCGACCATGCTGTGAAGAGTTTTTCTCCAACGAGTGGCCATTCTTTTATTGATTCATTAGGTGAGGGTATTACCAAAGTTCCCGCTTTGGCTTGCTCCAGTAAACCAGACACACTTTCTACAGAGCTGATGCCAAACGTTACTGTAGGCACTACAAGCAGCCCCACACCAACTACCCCTATAACAATAGCGGCAAGCTTATCGCTACCACCAAACGTACTGCTTAATTTTATAAACAGAGGGTGAAGCGCTATAGCTAAAATAGCAGCCCATACAATAGGTAACATAAAAGGGCTGAGAATTTTAAAACACCACGCACCAACTATGGCAAGCGCCGTCAGCTTAATCGCAATGTCGATAATTGCCTTTGTATCGAGATGGTTATTCACTTTCATTCCTTTTATGTGTCTGATTGCTTGAGTGATTTTGATGCATAATATTGAGCCTCGCGCCAACAAGGCTAGCAACTAAAATCGTTAGGTATAATTGCCCAACAACCGCTTCAAAATAAACAAATACCCTAGAAAGAGGGATACTTGGTGAAATATCACCGAAGCCTAATGTTGTTAATGTGACAAAAGAAAAATAGATAAACTCTGGAAACAAAACATACCAATTAGTTGTTTCAGGTACATTGTTAAATGCTGGAGTTAAATTAATTTGTAATAAACAATAGAGAATTGCCCAAATGATACCCATCATAAAATAAAGGCAAATCGCGCCAAGAATTTTGTTACTGTCGATAACACCGGAAAACAGTACTTGCTTTGCCGTTTTAAATGCAGTGAAGAGAAAAAATACCAGCATCAGTATCAGTGTGACATTATCGCCCATGGTGTTATCGATAAATACCGTAAACCAAGAAAAGGCAATAATAACGAAAGGAAACAATAGCTTATATTTGAAAAACTGACTTTGCGAATCAATACCCCAAACAGAAATAAGCAAGGTAAACATAGTGCTAGCTTGCATAACATGTTGCATATTTGAGCTAAAAAATTGATGGCACAAAGCAGTGCCAAACAGCAATAATGTCAGTGCAATTGTGAGATAGAGAAAGTTATCTCGATGACTCATCGGCTCATCCTATGAGAAGATATTATTATTTTTAAAATCCATTCTACGTGCTTAACTTAGAAAAGCCAGCGATATACGTGCAATTAGTACGCAAAAATAAGAGCAAAAAACTAATTTAGAACAAAGTAAATGCAATTATGATTTAAATACAGTCAGCTTAAATAAAAGTCACTTGTATTAAAAAGTTACGCTTTCAGCTGAGTTTTACAGCCAGTTTGCTTGGTTAAAATCACTCGCTACACGAATATAAGGCATCGTGATTTTGTGTTTTTCTATCAACTCTTCTGCCTTCTTCTTAGCAGCGCTGTAGCTATTAAAACCAAAGGTCACTACAAAATAAAAGTCATTGCTTTCAACTATTTCTGCATTTAAACGCTGAGCTAAAATTTGTGCATTAGCTTGCTTTGCAAACTTACCAAATTGCAAAACAAAACCACTTAAATTTTTACTGTTAGTTTGCGCTATTGGCTCACTAACTGTTGACGGAGTGGTGAATGGTTTTTCGCTAACTTTTGGCTCTGAGATAGCCGTATTTAATAAAAATAACTCAGCTTGGGGCACACCATTTTTAATAGCAATTTCTGCATATTCATTGGCTTTTGTCTTATCTTGGCTAAAATACTCACCGTTAAAATAAAGCGACGCAAGGTTATGTGCAGCAAAACCATTACCTTGTTTTGCGGCGTTTTGGTAATAAGTCACGGCTTCATCTGGATTATTTTTAAATATCAGAGTAGCGTAAATAAACTGGGCTTTATCATAGCCACTGTCTGCGGATTCTTTTATCAAACTTAAACCCTGACTTTGGTTGCGTTTAACACCTTCCCCTTTTAAATAAAGCGCACCTAATTCAAGCTTGGCTTTTTCATCACCTTGCTCTACGGCTTGAGATAACCACTCAACCGCTTTTTCAGGTTCATAAACCAAGCTTGTGTCATCACTATAGCGGTTTGCAATTTTACGCTTGGCATTTAAAGAGCCATTGCGAGCCGCTTTAAGGTAATGCTCAAATGCAAGGCGCTTACTCTTTTCAACATCCACACCCACTACTTTGCCCACTTCATAAGCTAAAGCGAGGTTAAATGAGGCCTCAGCATGACCTTGTTCATCTGCTAAAATCAGATATTCAAGGGCTTTTCGTTTGTTTTTAACAACCCCAAGCCCTTTGGCATACAAGGTCGCTAAAAGAAAACTCGCCTCACCATTTTCATCTTCTGATAATTCTGCACACTCATAACGAGCATTCACAAAATCGGCGTTATTAAATGCCGCGGTGCAATCGTTATCTAATTCAGTCACATACTGAGTTTGTGCAGTTAAAAAAGGTGCAAAAAGCAATAAAATAAAGAGAAAGCGTGTTTTCATAATTTACAAACAAAAAAGCTCGGTCAAAACCGAGCTTATAAGATTAGATATATTCTACTTCTGTGATTTCGTATTCAACCGTACCATTTGGTGTTTGGATTGTTACAGCATCATCCACTTCTTTACCGATCAAGCCACGGGCAATTGGTGAATTGAAAGAAATAAGGTTGTTTTTGATGTCTGCTTCATCATCACCCACAATCTTATAGGTAGTTTCTTCGTCTGTATCAACGTTAACAATCGTTACTGTTGCACCGAAAATAACTTTGCCATTATTTTGCATTTTAGTAACGTCGATGATTTGTACCGTTGATAGTTTTGCTTCAATCTCTTGAATACGACCTTCGCAAAAACCTTGCTCTTCACGCGCTGCGTGATATTCGGCATTTTCTTTTAAATCACCGTGTTCACGGGCTTCTGCGATATCCGCAACAATCTTTGGGCGACGAACTGTTTTTAATTCATTTAACTCATCACGTAGTAATTTCTCACCACGTACTGTCATAGGTGTCTGTTGCATTATTCTTCCTAGAACTCTGTCACAATAAAAGCCCGGTAAAACCGGGCTTTTTATCATTTCTTATTTAATTGCCTTAGTCTATATCAAAAAAGATAGACGGGGCAATTTTTTAATTTACGCGCTTGTGAAGCTCTTGTACTGATGAAACCGTTGAGCGGTCATCAGCAGCATGTGCTTTACAGTTTGCAAATGCAGCATTAAGCGTGGTTGTATAGTTCACTTTACCTTGTAGTGCACCGCGACGAAGCACTTTTGAGTCTTCAATCGCTTGGCGACCTTCAGTAGTGTTTACAATGTAGCTGTACTCGCCGTTCTTAATGCGGTCAAGAATGTGCGGACGACCTTCGTAAACTTTGTTTACGTGGCGTACTTCAATACCTGCATCTTCAAGTGCTTTTGCTGTACCACCAGTTGCGTCAAGCTCAAAGCCAAGTTCACGCATGGTGCGCGCAAGCTCAACAATACGCTTCTTATCGCTGTTACGAACTGAAAGTAGCGCACGACCACCACGTGGCATTACGTTGCCTGCACCAAGCTGTGCTTTAGCAAATGCATCAGCAAAGTTTTCACCTACACCCATTACTTCACCTGTTGAGCGCATTTCAGGACCACGCATTGGGTCAACGCCAGGGAACTTAGCGAACGGAAGTACAACTTCTTTTACGCTGTAATATGGTGGAATGATTTCTTTGGTTACGCCTTGGCTTGCAAGAGACTGACCCGCCATACAACGAGCCGCTACTTTAGCAAGTGCTACACCAGTTGCTTTTGATACGAAAGGTACAGTACGTGCTGCACGAGGGTTAACCTCGATTAGGTATACTTCGCCATCTTTAACAGCAAACTGCGTATTCATTAGACCCACTACACCAAGCTCTAATGCCATACGTGTTACTTGGTCACGCATGCGATCTTGGATTTCAGGGCTTAGTGAGTATGCTGGTAATGAACATGCAGAGTCACCTGAGTGAACACCTGCTTGCTCGATGTGCTCCATGATACCACCGATGATTACTTGCTCACCGTCACAGATAGCATCTACGTCGATTTCAATTGCGTCATCTAGGAAACGGTCTAGTAGAACTGGTGCTTCGTTTGACGCCGATACTGCTTCTGTCATGTAACGACGTAAATCGTCTTCGTCGTATACGATTTCCATTGCACGACCACCCAGTACGTATGAAGGACGTACAACTAGTGGGAAGCCGATTTCAGCAGATTTCGCTACCGCTTCTTCTAGAGAAGTAACCGTTGCATTTTCAGGTTGAAGTAGATCTAAACGCTCAACCATTTGCTGGAAGCGCTCACGGTCTTCTGCACGGTCGATTGCATCTGGCGAAGTACCAATGATTGGCACGCCGTTCGCTTCAAGTTCACGCGCTAGTTTAAGTGGTGTTTGACCACCGTACTGCACGATAACGCCTTTCGGCTTTTCAACACGTACGATTTCTAATACGTCTTCTAGCGTGATTGGCTCGAAGAATAGACGGTCTGATGTGTCGTAGTCGGTAGAAACTGTCTCAGGGTTACAGTTAACCATGATAGTCTCGTAGCCGTCTTCACGCATTGCAAGCGCTGCGTGTACACAACAGTAATCGAATTCGATACCTTGACCGATACGGTTAGGGCCACCGCCGATAACCATGATCTTGTCTTTATCAGATGGGTTAGCTTCACACTCTTCGTCATATGTAGAGTACATGTAAGCAGTGTCTGAGCTAAATTCTGCCGCACAGGTATCAACGCGCTTGTAAACAGGTAATACTTCTAGCGTGTGACGCTTCTTACGTACTTCAGACTCGCTCACACCTAGAAGTTCAGCGATACGCGCATCAGCAAAACCTTTGCGCTTTAAGCGACGTAAGAAATCTTTGTTAAGGCCAGCCATGCCGCCTTCAATGATTTTTGCTTCATCTTTGATGATGTCTTCGATTTGCACTAAGTACCAACGGTCAATCTTAGTTAGCTCAAACACATCTTCAACGCTCATACCGTGACGTAATGCATCAGCAACATACCAAATACGCTCTGCACCTGGCTCGCGTAATTCACGTACAATTTTCTCTTTCGCGTTAGGGTCGTCAAGTGCAACAATTGGGTTGAAACCGGTTGCGCCAACTTCTAAGCCGCGAAGTGCTTTTTGTAGAGACTCTTGCTGGTTACGGCCAATTGCCATAACTTCACCAACTGACTTCATCTGCGTCGTTAGACGGTCGTTAGAACCTGCGAATTTTTCGAAGTTGAAACGAGGGATCTTAGTAACAACGTAGTCGATTGACGGCTCGAACGATGCAGGTGTTGCGCCACCAGTAATATCATTTTGAAGCTCATCTAGCGTGTAACCTACTGCTAATTTTGCAGCGATTTTCGCAATTGGGAAACCTGTTGCTTTTGAAGCAAGTGCAGATGAACGAGATACACGTGGGTTCATCTCGATGATCACCATACGGCCATCAGCTGGGTTTACACCAAACTGTACGTTTGAACCACCTGTTTCAACACCGATTTCACGAAGAACCGCCATCGATGCATTACGCATAAGCTGGTATTCTTTGTCTGTTAGCGTTTGCGCTGGTGCTACTGTGATTGAGTCACCTGTGTGAACACCCATTGGGTCGAAGTTCTCGATAGAACATACGATGATACAGTTGTCGTTTTTGTCACGAACAACTTCCATTTCGTATTCTTTCCAGCCTAGTAAGCTTTCATCGATAAGAAGTTCACTTGTAGGTGAAAGGTCAAGACCACGGGTACAAATCTCTTCGAACTCTTCCATGTTGTAAGCAACACCACCACCGGTACCACCCATAGTGAAAGAAGGACGAATAATACATGGGAAGCCGATACGCGTTAGCGTGTCACGTGCTTCATCCATTGTGTGTGCGATTTCTGCGCGAGGACACTCAAGGCCAATCGCCTTCATTGCCGCATCAAAACGCTCACGGTTTTCTGCTTTGTCGATTGCATCAGCAGTTGCACCAATTAGCTCAACGCCGTGCTTTGCAAGTACGCCGTGCTTGTCTAAGTCAAGTGCACAGTTAAGCGCAGTTTGACCTCCCATAGTTGGTAGTACTGCATCTGGCTTTTCTTTTTCGATGATGCGCTCAACAACTTCCCAGTGAATTGGCTCGATGTAAGTCGCATCAGCCATTTCTGGGTCAGTCATAATTGTAGCTGGGTTAGAGTTTACTAAGATTACACGGTAACCTTCTTCTCTAAGTGCTTTACACGCCTGTGCGCCTGAATAGTCGAATTCACATGCCTGACCGATAACAATCGGGCCTGCACCTAAAATCAAAATACTTTTTATGTCATTACGTTTTGGCATTTTAGTCTCAGTCCTAATTATTTACGTTCTTGCATTAAGTCGATGAAATGGTCAAATAACGGTGCCGCATCGTGAGGACCTGGGCTTGCTTCTGGGTGACCTTGGAAGCTAAATGCAGGCTTATCTGTGCGGTGAATACCTTGTAATGTGCCGTCGAATAATGAAACGTGCGTTGCACGTAAATTTTCAGGAAGTGTGTTTTGATCCGCTGCGAAACCGTGGTTTTGCGCTGTGATCATAACCACATTTCGGTCTAAATCTTTAACCGGGTGGTTACCACCGTGGTGACCAAATTTCATTTTTACTGTTTCTGCACCAGAGGCAAGTGCAAGTAATTGGTGACCTAAACAAATACCAAAAATTGGTGTATCTGTTTCAAGGAAGGTCTTAATAGCGTCAATCGCATAAGTACATGGCGCCGGATCACCAGGGCCATTTGATAGGAAGATACCATCAGGATTTAACGCCAGTACATCTGCTGCAGGAGTTTCAGCAGGTACTACAGTTAATTTACAACCGCGGTCTACTAACATACGTAAAATGTTACGTTTCACACCGAAGTCATAAGCAACTACGTGGAATTTTGCATCTTCATCGCTCAGAGTCTTAAACCCTTCGCCTAACGTCCAACTTGTTTCATTCCATGTGTACTGCTCTTTTGTACACACTACTTTCGCAAGGTCCATACCTTTAAGGCCTGGGAATGCTTTCGCCGCTTCAAGCGCTTTAGCTTCGTCAACTTCACCTGCAATAATACAACCGTTTTGCGCACCTTTGTCACGTAAAATACGTGTTAGTTTACGCGTATCGATATCAGCAATACCTAAGATATTGCGAGATTTTAAATACTCATCAAGTGAAAGTTCATTACGGAAGTTGCTCGCAAGCAGTGGAAGGTCACGAATTACTAAGCCTTTCGCCCAGATTTTATTCGCTTCTTCATCTTCGCTGTTGGTACCTGTATTACCGATGTGCGGGTAAGTTAAAGTAACGATTTGTTCAGCATAAGATGGATCAGTTAAAATTTCTTGATATCCAGTCATTGAAGTATTAAAAACTACTTCACCAACTGAGATACCCTCAGCACCAATGGCAGTACCGCGAAATACCGTGCCGTCTTCTAGGACTAACAAAGCGGATTTAGACAAGTTGACCTCCTAACAGTAAAAAACGGGCGAAATTTGCGTAAATTTCAACCCGTTCAATCGATCTAACACCCTAGAGAAAGCGTTAGATTATAAAATTTTGGCAAATTCCAAGTATTTTAGATGAATTCTCAAAAAAGGTCTAATAAAAAATAAGAAAAAATTAAAAATAACGCTTTTAACAGAAAATTTACTTTAAACAGCCAAAAAATTCAGTTTTCTACCTAAAACCTAGCACATCTTGCATAGTATAAAGTCCAACCGGTTTATTATGTAACCACGCCGCAGCCCTTACAGCACCTTTAGCAAAGGTCATTCTTGAACTTGCTTTATGGGTAAGTTCGAGTCTTTCGCCCTCAGCTGCGAAATAAGCCGTATGTTCACCAACTATATCGCCGCCGCGCATCACTGAATAACCGATTTCTTTTTGACTTTTGGCCTGCTCATCTTTTGAGCGGTCAAAAACCGCGACTTCATCATGCTGCCAGCCTTTTGCTTCTGCAATTGCTTCACCAATCATTAATGCTGTGCCAGAAGGCGCATCAATTTTATGTTTGTGGTGCAGCTCAAAAATCTCGATATCAATGTCATCTGCTAACGTCTGGGCTGCAGTTTTAACAAGATTTTCGAGCAAGTTTATTCCCACCGAGTAATTGCGCGAGAAAACAATGGGGATTTCTTTTGCAGCCATTTCAAGTTCTGCCATATCAGCCGCAGTTAACCCTGTGGTACCAATCACCATGGGGATTTTATGTGCCACTGCATAAGCTAAATGCTTTTTCATGCCTACAGGTAATGTGAAATCAATAATGACATCAGGCCTATCTTCAAGGGTATTTTCGTTTGAAAATAGTACTGGCGTATCACCCAAATTAATAAAGTGTTTTACAGCTTGACCTAGTAATTCGTTATTTTCACGCACTAGAGCGCACACTAATTCTGTTGTTTCGCTATTTATACTGGCTTCACAAAGTGCACGACCCATTCGGCCATTAGCACCATACACAGCGATTTTTGTCATACTATTCTCTACTTATTTTTAAATTTTAACGCGTTATACCAGACACTTTTGTAAGGTCAGTTAGAGTTTGTTGTAAATAACCCTTTAAAGAAAGCCGACCTTAGCATTTTTTCACGCTAATTTTTATCCGTTTGGCGATTATAGCAAGTTCAGTTTGACAAAACATCTAGACATCTATACATTCGCACATCCATTTTTATTCATGCCATTTTTTACGAAATTTGCTTAAAACTTGCGCTCAAGTGCAAAACGTGGAACTAATAGTGATGAATAAGAAGAAGAAATTTCAGTTTCGTGCTTTTAAGCACGCAACCTACAAAGTTTCCGTTTGAGGTTTATATGGATACTCATATCAATAAAACAGCGGCAAAATTATCATTGCTGCCATTATTAACATTTGTTGGTTTATTTTTAGGTGCAGGTCTTTATTTGCAATCGCAAGGTGTTGACTACGCGTTTTATCAATTGCCAGCGCCTGTAGCTATTTTACCAGCGATTCTGTTGGCGTTTCTATTAAACAAGAAGTCCATTAACGAATCGGTAGAGACCTTTATTAAAGGTGCGGGTCACAGCAATATCATCACTATGTGCTTGATCTATTTATTAGCTGGTGCATTTTCGACTGTTGCAGGAGCAACAGGTGGTGTTGATGCTGTTGTAAATGCAGGCCTTGACCTTGTGCCACCCGCATTTTTACTGCCAGGCTTATTTTTAATTTCAGCTGTAGTATCAACCGCGATGGGTACTTCAATGGGTACAATTGGTGCCATTGGCCCTATTGCGTATGCTCTTTCTGTTAAAACAGGCCTTGATCCAGCACTTGTAGCCGGTACAGTTGTGTCGGGTGCAATGTTTGGTGATAACTTATCAATTATTTCAGACACCACCATTGCTGCAACGCGCACGCAAGGCTGTGAAATGAAAGATAAGTTTCGTGAAAACTTAAAAATCGCATTACCAGCTGCAGCATTAACCGTATTACTTTTGGCATTTTTAACGCCAGAACCAGAAATTATCGATGTTAAAGATTACGACTTACTCTTGGTACTGCCTTATGCCTTTATTCTCGTGCTTGCGGTCGCTGGTTTTAACGTATTTGTGGTGCTCTTTAGCGGTATTGTATTTGCGGGGTTAATGGGCTTTACCGGTGACTATCAAGGTGGTCAATTTGTGAAAGACATTTATGAAGGCTTTAAAGGCATGCAAGAAATATTCTTGTTATCAATGTTTATTGGCGGCCTTTCTGAGTTTATTCGCCTTAATGGTGGCCTTGATTATATTGCGCATAAAATCCAAAAAGGCACCAAGGTAATTGCTAAATGGAATCGTAAAGTAGCAGACCAATTTGGTATTGCTGCGTTAGTACTTACTTCTAATTTATGTATTGCCAATAATACCGTTTCGATTATTGTTGCAGGCCCAATTGCGAAAAAGCTCGCTGAAGATGGCAACATTCCAGCAAAACGTTCAGCAAGCTTATTGGATATCTTTGCTTGTGTGATGCAAGGCAGTTTGCCATACGGTGCACAAGCGTTATTACTTGGCGCGACTTTCCATATTACCCCTTGGGATGTGGCTACAAGCTCATATTACTGCTTTATTTTAGCGTTCGTCGCATTGGCAATTATCGCATTTTATAAATCAAAAGATGCTTAATATTGTTTAAAAACGATTCCGTGTTTGGCGCTCAATTGGGCGCCTTTTTTATTGACAAAATTGTGTTAAACTCAAAATTAGATTCAAAGTAACTCGCTTATTTAGAAGGATTTTTATCATGCGTGTGCTACTTGTTTTATCTTCTATTTTATTAATAAGCTGCTCTTCTGCTTCTTTTAATATTTCAACAAATGCTGATCAAGCCATATTATCATCAATGGCTCGTAGTGCCGCTTCAAATCATGTACTTGATTTAACTTATCAGAAATTGCATCAATATAACTTTGTCGCTTTAGGTGTGATTGAATCTACTGGCTGTGCTAGTGAATACAATAATTTTATGCCTACTGAATCGCAAATGCGTGGAAAGCTTGCCATAGAAACAGCGCAAAATGGTGGCAATGCCATGGTTTTCAATTACTGCCACTCGAACACAAGCAACAGTAATTGTAAAAAAGCAAAGGTGTGCAAAGCTGAAATTTTTCGTATTGACCAGTAATTGATGTTACTGAATCTAATACCTAGGCAGTGATAGAAATATACCTAGCACCCGTATTTTACATCTTTTACAACATTAAATTTATACAACACATACGCCTTTAAAAACCTGCGTACTCATTCAATAAAAGACAACATATTTTGAATCTGTGCAAATACTGCTTGCATATTATTGTTACATTATAACATAATGCAAATGTTACTTTATAACATTACAAGGATTGGATATGATTCGTAAAGCGCTTGCCAGTGCAGTATTAATTTCTCTATTAAGCGCCTGTGGTTCTGATAACCATACAGTGATAAATAAGACGCCAGAAGTTGATACTCCCTCTGAGCCTCATCAACCGCTTGAGTTGCCTGAAGGTCGTCTTGCTTATAGTTCACCTAACTCAAATGAAATTCATATTTTTGACTTAGCGACAAAGCAGGTAATCAATAGTTTCCCACTAACAAATACACCATCGGCTCTTTATACAAGTCCCAATGGCCGTTATGTTGTTGCTATTCAAAGAAATGAAAGTCTTGTTGAATTTATTGATGGTGGTGTTTACCTTGAAGAACACGATGATCATCATGACCTTCATGAAGACGCACCAACAACCAGCACTTTTGAATTATTAGACGTAAAACCAACCCATTACGTCCCAGTTGGCGAACAAGCACTGGTATTTTTTGATGGCGATAAAGACGCGTCAGCCGATGCAGGCTTTGCCATTATTTCAGATGAAAGTATTAGCGAGACACGCATTATTGCTGAACATCATTATGAAACGTATCAACACGGTACAGGCCAAATTCGTGATAATTTTGTACTAGCCACCATTCGCGATGTAAATAGTGAGACTTCTTTACCTGAGTCTATTGGTTTATTTGAAGTTCATGGCGATCACTTTCATCAAGAGCAAACCTTTGAACATATGTGCCCCGATTTACACGGCAGCTTCCAAACCGAAGACTACATTGCCTTTGCTTGTAGTGATGGCGTTGTAAAAATTAAACAAGAGGGTGAGTTGTTTACTTCAAGCAAGATTGCTAACCCAGCGACTATGCCTCAAGGCGTTAGAATTGGTAAATTTATCGGCAGTAAAGAGAGCAATACAATTTTGGGATTGTCTCGCGGTGTCGTATTTTCGGTTAATTTAACTAATGATGAAATAAAACCATTTCAGTGGCAAGCAGAGGGTATTACCAATTATATGGCCTATGCTACAAGCGGAAATAGTGAAGCAATTTTAGTGTTAGATGAAGATGGTTTTCTCAATGTATTTGAACAAGAAAGCCAGTGGCAACTAGCTCATCGATTCCAAATAATTAGCAACCCTGATTTAGAGAAACAAGCGAAATTAATCGCAAACAAAGCACATAATCTTATGTATTTAGTTTACGACAATGCCATTTCGCAAATCGATTTAGACGCTCAAACAGTCACTGAAATTATGTCTGTTAGTGAAGGCATTAATCAACTGACTTGGGTAGGTGCATTTGAAGAAGAGCACGACCATTAACTCTTTTTAAAACTCACTTTGGTTTCCCATTAAAGTGAACTTCATGCCGGCAACGCTACATTGCCGGCATTTTTTTAGCGATTGAAAAACTGAAATTCCTATTAAGGTTTAGTTTTATAAAAAATTGACTCTCTGACGAATAATACCGAACCCAAGTAGAAGCATTATCAAATAAGAAAATGTTCCCCCGCTACTTTCGCTTGTTTTTTCTTTTACAGGCTCACTTGGCGACGTGTTAGTTGTTGTGCTGAAATTAGCAGTCAGCTCAATACTTGTGCCTTTTAAAACACCACATTCAACGTAACTTTCAGCTGCATGATAAAAGAAGTTATTTGTATTGAATTGCCCAGTTGCAATATCTTGATAGCCATCATTATTAAAATCGTTTACAGATACTGCTGTTAAACCGTCTTCACCCTTACCAATTTCAATAGCATTGCTATAGCTTCCGTTTAAGTTGTATATAATACGTAAACTATATGGCCCGTAGTGTGCTGTAACTATGTCCATATCGCCATCATCATCGACATCTGCAAACCCAACACCGTATGGCGCATCACTCTCATCAACTACAATGCCTGAAAACCCATTTGACGCGCGATATAAAGATACGTCGCCGGTGTCGATTTCTGTAGAAACGATTGTCAAACCATGCACTTCATCAATATAACTATCTAATGTAACAGCCGCTTTATTTGCTATAACCTGTTTCTTTTTATATCCATCGGCTGATTTTTCGTAAATCGCAATTTCTTGATTTTGAATGGAGTTAACTAGTTTAAATAAATCACCAGATCTATCAGCCGAAAAGCTCGAGATAATCAACTCAGCAGAACCATCATGATTTAAGTCAACTGCACTAATGGCATAAGGAATAGTATTTGATATTTTAATAATCTCCGATTCAACTAATTGTCCCGCACCATCATTGTTATAAACACGAAGCTGTTTAGCACCATACTCCGCTACTAATAAGTCCAAAAAGCCATCGTCATTCATATCATAGCTTGCCATAGCTGAGGGATAATTTAATGAAGAAATTAGGCTACTCGAATTAAATGTGCCATTCCCTTGGTTTTGATACTTAATAATTTGACCTCTAAAAAGGCTAATACCTAACAAGTCACTGTCGCCATCATTATCTAGATCGAGCGTTGCAAGGGTTTTAGCACCGCCGGCCGCTCGACCAATCGATGAACGTTCAGTGCTTGTTTTAACACCTTGACCATAGTCACATTGCTGACCACTCCAATGCGAGAAATTGCCTCCCGAGTTCGCATTTGGAGAAAGCATTACACTATTATTTTCGGTACTTATAGTGCAGGTATCGGTACACGTTTCATCACCATATTTAACATTACCAGTGCCCTTAACTTCTAACGTTATTTGGTTTGCAAAAGTACTGAAAGGCAAATTAACTAACATGGCAATTGCACAGATTCTTTTGTTCATTTTATTCTCCTAAAGATATAACTTTATTAAAAATGCCTGCACCGTCTAATCAATTGCAATTGTGAAGTTATCTCGATACTATTTAAAAGTTATCTTATTTATTTTCAGAAGGTTACAGTGAGAAATTTTTATATAGGGAAGTTTAAAATTGAACCTGGAAAGAATAAGGTAAGTTTACCTAAAGCCGAATTTCGTCTAGAACCTCGAGTGATGGCTATATTATGTTACTTGGTCGAACACCAAGGCCAGGTGCTCAGTAAAGATAAAGTATTAACGGCACTTTGGCCTAATCAAACCCTTGAACCAGAGCTTGTAACAAAAGCTGTTTTCGAAATTAGAAAGATACTTAACGATAACCCTAAATCGCCTCAGTTTATCGAAACGATCCCACGCAAGGGTTATGTATTTATTGGCAAAGTAGAATCAAATACGCACAAACTGAAATTATCACCTCTTTTGCTAGTAAGTATTTTTATCTGTGCATTGATTATGATGTTTCTTCACCAAAATGCGCAGCAAAATGAGGTTGAGTTAGTTAACTTAACGACAAAAAAGACCATACGACACATTAGCGATGGGGAAATCGGTTCGATAAGCGTAAATAACCGTAACCAACTTTTGTTTACTCACAAAACACACGCTTTATCTAAACTTTACCTGCACGATAATAAAACACTTAATAACACCTTACTTGAAACACAATCACCTAAAATAAAAGACATATTTTCAGCAAGTAGCAGCGATTATATTATTAACTGTGATGACGTTTGTTCTGTTGTTAAACGCAGCAAGAGTAGTGTCATTCCTCTAATAACGCTAAACGAGAGAATTGTTAAACTAAGCGTTTCCCCAAATGAAAATTGGCTGGCAATACAAACCACTAAACACAATAGACACAATGTTGTGTTAATTTCATTGCAAGAAAAAGATCCCAAATCTTTCTACCTACCTCATGACGGCAGTGAAAAACACCCGATATTTGCCAACAATGAGAGCCTGTATTACATATCACAAACTGCTGACAGAAAGACTTATTTAGCCAGCTATAATATCGTTTCAGGTAAAACAACAACGAAGCCATTACCGATTGATAGAGTTGGCAGTTTATCTCTTTATAGTGGTTCAAAGTTTGTTATCTCTGGACGGTATAATGGGCAGTATGCGTTATGGCTATTGGCGTTAGAACCCTTGTCATTGTCTGTTTTAGATAACATTGATCCGCAGCAGAAAGTCACTGGAGTAGCAGTCGACACCAAAAGCAAAACTATTCATTATGCCATTCAAAATCGCCCCATCACGATTCAAAGTAAAGGCGAATTATCAATTAAAATTGATCACCCAAGCCTCAATCTTGATGGTTTATACCTTGCTAATACGAATCACCTTATTTTTAGCTCAAATCGTTCAGGCAGCTACGAAGTTTGGTTAGAGTCAGATGGTCAACAATCAAAACTAACTGATATAAGTGCAAGCTATATTCATACGATTAAAGTTGATAACACTGAAAACCTGATTGCGTTTAGTTATACTAAAGACAAAACCAAACATATTGCGATTTACTCTTTATTAAACAAGACAATAATGTCAGATATTACAATAAAGAACGATAGCTATTTACTCAATTTTGATCACACATCTACGCATTTATTTATCAGTCAACGAGCAACTCAAAATTATGATTTAGTGAGTTTAAATATTAAAAACAAAACACTATCTAAACTCGCTCTAAACGCAGGAATTACTGCGCAAAGTGACCAAAATGGGGTTTATTTTTATTCATTTAACAAGCACGCTTTGGTGTATCAAACTCACTTGGGCGAAACTATTACCCTTTTTGATTTCTCAAATGAAGCGCTAAATATCAGAGCAAATAGTATAAAACTTATAGCAAACGGATTTTTTTATTTAAGTAAAATTGATACTAACCAAGTGATTAGTTTTTACGACTTTGATTTAAAAAAATCAAAGCCTCTTTTTATGCTCAGCCATAGTCAGTTTGTTACGGACTTTGGGTTTATTGATTCAAACCCCTATATCATTTTTGATGAAGATAAAGACGTAACGAGTCAAATAATCAGCCTCGAGGTGATTAATTAACCCAAACGCGATAGCGTACTAAGAATTTAATCAATCTGAAGGGTATCGTAAATAGTTAGTTAGCCGGCAAGAAAATTGCCGGCAGTTCAGTTTAAAAGCATCAATATTTAGCGCTTTTTACTCTCTATTTTAGCATTTTCAACAAATACTTGGCTAAGCTGGAAAAGTGTTTCTGCGGTGCCTTCTAACCCTTTGCGACTGTTAAACTCCAACTTACTGTGAAAGTTATGACCGCCCGTGAATATATCAGGACTTGGTAATCCCATAAATGATAAGCTTGAGCCATCTGTTCCCCATCTTGCCGCAGTTTGTTTAGGTATTATGCCAGCGCGTACGGTTGCTTGCATTGCATAATCAACTAAATAGGGATGTTGTTTTATCACCTCATACATATTTTGATAGTTATCAAGTATTTGTACTTTTATCTCTGTATTTGGGAAGTCCTTTTGAGTTTTTGACGCTAAATCGTGAATGAGCTCTGATTTTTTATCCAAATCAGTCAATTTAAAGTCCCTTAGCAATATTTCAATTTCGGCACTACTTACAGCTAAATTTGCTTTTTCTAGGTGAATAAAACCTGTCCGTCCATCTGTTTCTTCTGCCCTTTGAGATACTGGTAAACGGGTAATAAAACTTGCGGCAGCGTATCCCGCATTGATCATCGCTCCTTTTGCCTTTCCGGTATGAGCATTTTGACCAATAAATTCAATTTTTACCTCGCGCGCATGCCATGTTTCATTTGTAATATTACCTAAGGCACCGCCGTCTACTGTATACGCAACATCTGCAGGGAAATTAGCCACATCAAATTTCTCGATACCCATACTGGTTTCTTCATCGGGAGTAAATGCAATTGCGATATCACCATGAACTATTTCAGGGGTTTTCTGTAATCTGGCAACCAAATCCATAATGGCAGCTATTCCAGCTTTATCATCAGAGCCCAAGAGCGTTGTGCCATCAGCGGTGATGATGTCATCACCAATCAGTGTATTTAGCACTGGATTTGCTGCAACACGGATCACTTGCTTTGGATCTGCCGGCAATACAATATCACCTCCTTGGTAATTACGATGCACAATTGGTTTAACGTTATTTCCAGAAATACCTGGTGATGTATCTAAATGTGCTATTAAGCCAAACGGTTGAATATTTAAGCCTTCAGCTTTGCTATTTGCAGGTAATAAAGCATAAACAAAACCAAATTCGCTCATTCGAACATCTTTCACACCTAATTCGCGTAATTCTTGTGTTAACTGTTTTGCAAACTCAATTTGATTGGCAGAGGTAGGCACTGTAGTGCTCGTGTCATCAGATTGCGTATTAATTTGAACATAACGAATAAAGCGTGCCATTACAGATTCATCAGCAGTTGACGCTGCAAACAATAATTGGCAATTAAATGCTAAAAGCATTAAAAGTAAAGCTGAATACTTCATAAAAACCTCAATATTTAAGCACATACTGATGCATTGTTTATTGCACCTGAAGCATTGATTAAGCCAAATAAATCCTTCGGATTTGACAGGGATGGAACAAGCTCTACACGCTCACCAATCTCAAATTGAGTTGCTAAATCATAGAGGTATCGTAATGTTGAGAAATCCTCCAAAGCAAAACCAACTGAATCAAAGATAGTTATTTGTTGTAAATTGTCACGTCCTTTAATTTTTCCAGCAATCACCTGCCAAATTGCATTTACAGGATGCTCAGGTGGTAATTGTTGGATATCACCTTCAACACGAGTTTGCGGTTCATGTTCTACAAATATCTTGCCCAATGTTAACAGCTCAGCACTTATTTCTGTTTTTCCAGGACAATCGCCTCCCACCCCATTAATATGAACACCTGGTGAGACCATATCTGCAGTCAGAATCGTGGCAAAATTTTTATCCGCAGTTACCGTTGTAATAATATCTGCGTCTTGGCAACAATGCTCAGCGTTCTTACAACGTATTACAGTAAGTTTTGGATATTGCTTTAGATGTAGCTCTAACTTATCCATTGCTTTTGAATCAATGTCAAAAATACGTAGCGTGTTGACACCCATTAAGCAATGAAATGCTATCGCTTGAAATTCACTTTGAGCACCACTGCCAATCATCGCCATCACATCGACTTTTGGTTTCGCTAATGCTTTTGCCGCCATAACAGACGTAACCGCGGTTCGAATGGCTGTTGCCAATGTTAATTCACTCAATAATAAAGGGTAACCGCTAGCTACATCAGCGAAAGCGCCAAAAGCCATTACAGTGGAATAACCATTTTTTGGATTATTGGGATGCCCATTAACGTATTTGAATGAATACTGTTGTTGATCTGCTATTGGCATTAACTCAATAACGCCTTCAGAACTATGTGCAGCAGTTCTTGCTGACTTATCAAATTGTTCCCATTTCTTAAAATCACTTTGCATATAGTCAAGTAACTGTTGCATAAAGTTAGGCAACCCAACTTTGCTAATTAAATTAGTTAAGGTATTAACATCTATAAATAAAGTCATAGTCCACTCAAGTTTTTAATTAAAGTATGTTGTAACTTTAGCGAGTAGCATTGCCAATAGATAGCCAATAAACTGTACAATTTGAGCGATATACTATACATATTGTTTTATACCAATTTTCTTTTTGTAAGTTCTTAGTTATGGACACAAAATTTGATGAGAAAGATAAACAGCTTATCTCTTTACTTAGACAAAACGCTCGTACCCCTGTAGTCACTCTTGCTAAAGCGTTAAATGTCTCTCGTGCGACGGTGCAAAATCGGCTAGATCGCCTAGAACAACACGGCATTATTTTAGGGTATACCGTAAAATTAAAGCCTGAAATTGAGCTTGACCCAATTAGGTTATTGATGAATATTTCACTAGAAGCAAAAGACGAACCCCAAGTGATTAAAAAGCTTCATGCTTACCCACAAGTTATCGTTATTCATCATACGAGCGGGCATTGGGATCTGATTGCGGAAATTCGAACCGATACCTTGTCTTCTCTTAACAAGTTGTTAGGTGAAATCCGTTTAATTCACGGAATTATAAAAACAGAAACTAACCTGTTATTAGACAGCACCTTTTAATAAGGGCTAAGTTTCGCCGATAGCAATATGCAACCTGAGCTGATTTAGAATTTAGAATTTAGAATTTAGAATTTAGAATTTAGAATTTAGAATTTAGAATTTAGAATTTAGAATTTAGAATTTAGAATTTAGAATTTAGAATTTAGAATTTAGAAAGAATCATGCTCTTAAACTGCTTAAAAGAAAAAGCACTTTTTAAACCACCCTTTGCCAATTTTTACACTATACGCTTCAAGAGTTCTTTGACAAAGGGTGATTTGGCTTTGCCGTAATCATCTTGTACGGTTATACCTTCTGCCAGTACTTTGCGTTTTTGCGCTTCGTAAGCTGCTCTGTCATCTGGGTTATTTAGCATATGCTCTTTGTAAGTAACTTGCTTTTTATGCTCTTCACTCTCTTTTTCAATCACATGCATATGCACATTAAACACTTCATTGTTGTATAAAACGGCTATATCTTTTCGTGGTCGAGTAGCTGGGAAGGGGTTTTCGCTATGTTGGTCAACAAAGCCAAAGTTTTTAAGATAAGCGACGGCATCTTGCAAATGGCCAGCTTGATATAAAATCGAAATATCAATAATGCCTTTGCCTGCCACTTTAAAAGATGAAGAGCCAAAATGAAGAAAATCAAATCGTTCGTCCGCAAGTTCAGCTATTACTGCCTCGGCAACATCCAAAAACACTGCTCGCCAAGGGTTAAAGCTTGCAGGTACTAAACTGTAGTTACAAAACGATATCATTTGAAAGCCAATCAATAGTTTTGCTAAATAGTAACTGTTTGTTTAGCCAAATTAAATCTGAATTAGTTTATTGTGAAATAATTTGTACCAAAGCAACAAACGGTATTGCGAATCATTATCGTTTGATGTAAAGTTGCCATCACTAAGTACATAGCTTATTCGCTAGATACTTAATAAATAACAATAAACGTGCGCTTTTTATGATGGCAATTAAACGCCCATAGTTTCAGCCAACTTAAAAAGTTAAACGGGTTCCCCTGGTATGTTAGTAATGTTTGACCAATTTTGGTCATTTTCCCTACTAAGTTAACACGCTTAAGGGCACGAAAGTGCCCTGTTTTTCTAGCTGATTAAGTTATTGTTGATTAACTGATGGCGAAATTTTCGCGGTGTGCAGCCTTTAATCGCCAAAAATCGTCGATTAAAGTTAGACACATTATTAAAACCACATTGATCACTTATAACCGAAATCGGTGACGTGCTAGTGACAAGCAGTTTGCATGCTTTACCAATACGTAAGCGATTAATAAACTCGGTTAGCGTTGTTTCAGTGCGTTGTTTAAAATACCGATGAAAATGGTTTGTCGACATATGGGCAAGCTCGGCAAGCTGATCGGCATATAAGCTTTCTGTGTAATGCGCATAAATAAATTCAATAACCTGATTTAACTTTCCATTGTCTTTTTCCATTTGTTTGCCAAATGCAAACATCGGGGAAGATAATGTTTGTTGTTCACAATCTTGTTGCATCACACTCAGTAGTTCTAACAAAAAAATTAAACGCTGAGTTACACTGGCATTTTCCATTTGTTCAAACAGTGTTTTAGCACTCGATGCACATGCCTCAGAAAACTTAATGCCTTTTAAAGAGCGCGCTAATAGCGACATCATACCTTGTAGTTCTTTATGATCTCGCACTAACTTATCTAGCCATTTTACTGGTATTTGTGCCACATACACAATTTGCTCGGTTCCGTCTTTATTGCTTTCAGACTGCCATGTATGTGGAAGATTCGGCCCAACAAATACCAAATCTAAATCGCCGTATTCTTCAATATGATCACCAATATGGCGCATACCTTTGCTGTTTAAGGTTAAGCAAATTTCATATTCAGGGTGATAATGCCAACTAAATGGCAAGTATGGCATTAAGTATTTATGATATCGCCATGACGCATCTGTTGGGGTTATGACTTTTTCACAAAAAGCACGCATCTTTGTTTACTATTCCCGACAAGTTATTAAAAGACATTTCAACAGAATCCACGCCTATGATTGATACGATTCAACTTAGTTTTGATATTTTCCTATTGTAAAAAGAGTATTTAAGTATCGCTATAAGCGAAAAGTCGCAGATGTTTTGCATTCTTTTTCGCCATATTCCGGTATGACAAATCAGCGTATTGATTGAAAAGTATTATTAATAAATAGAAAAATACCGCTAACAAGCTAAATATCTTGGCAGACTAGAAAAGTTTACTGTCTATAAGGTATTTCCCCCTAAGAAATTGCTAAATCAGGCATGTGAACACGAGGTGGTAGCAATTCCCCTTGTTTTTGTCTGCCCGTCAAAATCAAATTTTTGCTATCACCTCACCACTTGGGCGAACTAACAAAACAACAATAATTAGGAATAAATTATGAAAGCCTATCCTGTCGTGCTCTTGGTACTCATTACCTTTTTTGTGATTTCGTTTGTCACAAATTTACTTGGTCCCATCTTTCCTGCGTTAATTGAGAGTTACCAAATTGGGCTTTTACTTGCGGGGTTCTTCCCATTTGCTTTTTTTGCCGCCTACGGCTTAATGTCTATTCCGGCTGGCTTAATTGCGCAGCAAAAAGGTGAAAAATTTGTCATCTTATTAGCCTTTTTGCTCGCTGCTATCGGCGCCATAGTATTTGTGCTATTGCCGAGTTTTGCCATGGCGATGTTTGCACTCTTTACCATAGGTAGCGCAATGGCTCTTTTACAAGTTGCCATTAATCCATTGCTGAGACGCGCTGGGGGAGAGCAACATTTCGCTGCATTTTCGGTGGCTGCACAGCTTCTTTTTGGCGCGGCGGCAACCTTATCGCCTATCGTTTACAGCAGTTTGGTAGCTCACATTCAGACTGGTAGTGAACTTGGGCAACAGTTGAGTTTATTTACGCAGCCAAATAAAGATTGGCTAATAATGTACGCTTTATTTGCTGTAATAAGCATTGTGATGCTGCTTGTCACATCATTTATGACTATTCCTAAAGAGCAGCAATCATCTCAAACACTTCGTTTAAGCGATTCACTTGCCCTTTTTAAAGACAAAACCGTCGTGTTATTTTTTATAGCCATCTCGTGTTATGTCGGTTTAGAGCAAGGTATTGCCAACTCAATTTCAGTATTTCTGGCAACCTACCATGGTGTTGACCCAATGACACAGGGCACTGACGTTGTAAGTCAGTTTTGGTTACTACTTACCATAGGTTGCATTTTAGGTTTAGCGTTACTTAAAGTGATGGATGCTAAATTAGTGCTTAAATTGTTTTCAATTGGTGCAGCATGCTCGCTGGTTTTTGCCATTTTTGGTTCAAAAGAAATTGCCTTAATAGCCTTCCCTGCATCGGGTTTCTTTTTATCAATTATGTGGTCGGTGATTTTCTCTTTAGGTCTTAATTCTATTGTCAAAGGTCACAGTGCGGTATCTGGAATTTTGTGTACAGGTATTGTGGGCGGTGCTTTGGCATCACCAATTATTGGCTTTATTGCCGAACTTTCAGGTGATTTGCGCATTTCATTACTTGTGCTGTTTATTCCGCTTGGTTTTATTCTAAGCGTCAGTTTTTGGGCAAAACCACTGGTAAAAAACCACACCATTCAACTTATTAAAAAACGCGAAGCACTGGATTAAATAGCAACATGACAATTATAGATACCCCTTACGTTACCTGTGTTGATCTTGGCGGCACAAAACTCGCTATCGCAAATATTCAAAACGGTGAAATAATCGCATTTCACCAAGTGCCCATTTGCGCTGATTTGAGTAAAGATGATTTTAATGCGTTTTTAATATCTGAAATTACGCCATTTATAACAAATGCTTGCCAAGGTATTTGTATTGGTGTGCCCGGTTTAGTCGAAACTGGTACAGGCTTTGTTATAGAAGTGCTTAACATACCAAATTGGCAAAATGTTGAGTTAAAAACACTCATTGAATCAACGTTTAAATTACCAGCTCTTATTCATAATGATGCAAATTGCTTTACCTACGGCATCTACAATAATGCCAAATATTGTCAGTATGATAATTTAGTAGGCGTTACACTCGGCACAGGTTTAGGTGCTGGGTTAATTTTAAATAGCAGGCTATATACAGGAAAGCAATCAGCTGCTGGTGAATTTGGCAGCTTTCCCTATCTTGATGGCATAATTGAAGATTATTGCTCTGGTCAATTTTTTAAAAGACAAGGCATCGATGGCTTAGCAACTTTTCAACTTGCAGAAGCGGGTGATAACAGCGCCCTTGCAATTTTTGCAGAGCTCGGTGAGCACCTAGGCAACGCCATTGTACAAGTTGTGCAAGCGTTTAACCCTGAAGTTATTGTGTTTGGTGGCTCGGTATCTAAAAGCGCGCCTTATTTCATAAATACGCTGCAAACCACACTGCAAAATAAACTACCACCGAGCGTATTTAATGCGCTGCAAATCCACTATACCCAAGACACCAAAACTGCATTATTTGGCGCCTATTATCTTTTCCAAGTTGAGGTTATCTCTTGTGACTAAACGTTTTACACTGCCCCTTTTATTATTAGTATCTCCGCTTTTTGCAAATCAAACTGCGATTGATCAATTAGCTGAACACCTACAAGTAGAATACTCCTTGTTAGATGCCATGAACCCAACTTGCCCAGAAGAAGTTAAAAACTGCTATTTATCAGAGCTTACCTTAACTTACCCAACTGCAACTAATTACAGTGACTTTTCAATCTTTTTTAGCCAATTAATGCCGATTTATTCAGTTGAATCTGAGCACTTTATAATCACTCATATCAATGGGGATTTTCATAAGATAACACCAAAAGAAGGCTTTAAAGGGTTTCAAAAAGAAGTGCCAGAAACAATTCGTTTTTATACAAAAGATTCGCAAATTACGCGCTCAGAGTTTATGCCCAATTACATTGTGACCAACAAAGATGCGACAAAAAATATCAATGCAAAAGTCATAAAAAGTACGCAAACCGTGCTGGATGAAACCACCGGGCTCGAACGTCAGCCCTACCTTGCACCGTTTACTGCATTAAATCAGCTCAGGGTGAGTAACCAAGATAAAACGCCTTGGATGGGCGCCGAATATCTCTACCAAACGCAGGTAAAGCCAAGCTTAACGAAAGCGCCTGTGAGTTTAATTCCAAAACCAAAGCATTTAGAAATATTAAGTGCTGATAGCAAAGTAAACTTAGCCAAAGGCTTACTGCTCTCGCCAGAGCTTTCAAATAATCACGCACTTTCGGCAGCATTTACGCGTTTAGAAATGTTCGGGATCAAGCAAAGTCAAAATGGCATAAAAACTAAACTTATAAAAGATACCAGTTTGCCTAATGAGGCATACCAGCTAAATATCAATCCAAATCAAATTGTGATTAGTGCCAGCAGCAATACTGGTGCATTTTATGCTTTAATGTCGATTGCAGGGCTTGTTAGTACTGATAATTTAACTTTGCCGAGCCTTAAAATAGAAGATGAACCACACTTTGAATTTCGCGGCTTACATGTAGATGTTGCGCGTAATTTCCGCTCTAAAGAGTTTATTTTAAACACCTTGTCACAAATGGCTGCTTATAAACTCAACAAGCTTCACCTACATTTGGCTGATGATGAAGGTTGGCGCTTAGCCATTGCAGATTTACCTGAACTTACAGATGTAGGAGCTTATCGCTGTTTTGATTTAAGCGAAACAGAATGCTTATTGCCGCAATTAGGTGCTGGCAATGATAAAAGCAATGAAATCAACGGTTTTTATAGTAAAGCGGGTTATCAAGAAATTTTAAAATTTGCTGCACTTAACCATATTGAAGTGATCCCATCGCTTGATATGCCAGGACATTCTCGCGCAGCGGTTAAAGCCATGGATGCCCGTTATCAAAAGTATATGGCACAAGGCGATAAGCTTAAAGCAGAGCAATATTGGTTAAGTGAAGCAAACGACGCCACGGTTTACTCGTCCATTCAACATTACAATGACAATACATTGAATGTATGTTTGCCAAGTACGTATACGTTTATTGAAAAAGTAATTGATGAATTAATCGCGATACACCAAGAAGTAGGCGTTGAGCTTACAACTTATCATATTGGTGCCGATGAAACTGCTGGTGCATGGGTAAATAGCCCTGCCTGTAATGCACTTAAATCTAGTAATCCTAAAGTAACCAACTTTAACGGCTATTTTATTGAAAAAGTAGCACATATGATCGACAGCAAAGGCATTAAAGTGGCTGCTTGGAATGACGGATTAGGCGATACCCAAGCGTCCAATATACCAAAATCAGTGCAATCAAATGGCTGGTCTATGATCACCGAAGGTGGCCACAAAGATGTTCACGCGCAAGCAAACTTAGGTTGGGATATGGTGCTCTCAACACCTGAAGTTACTTACTTTGACTTTCCTTATCAAAGTCACCCAGAGGAGCGTGGAAATCATTGGGCATCGCGCGCAATTGATGGCTTTAAAGTTTTTAGTTTTATGCCTGAAAACTTACCAGCGCACGCTGAAATATGGCAAACCAAAGAGCAGCATAATTACAGCGCTGATGATAGCCAACATCGCCTAACAAAAAACGTTCGCTTTAAAGGGCTACAAGGTCATTTATGGAGCGAAATGCTGCGCTCAGATAGACAAGCCGAATACATGTTGTACCCAAGGCTTTTAGCGCTTGCTGAGCGCGCATGGCACCGCGCCGACTGGCAACTTAATTACAATGAGAAAGGCCGTGTATACAATCAACACTCGAATGTATTCACTGGAAAACACAAGCAAAATAGAGAGCAAGACTGGCAACGCTTTGCAGCGCTTGTTGGCTTTAAAGAAATCGCTAAACTTGATGCTTCGGGTGTGTTTTATCGTGTGCCTACGGTTGCAGCAAAAGTAAACGATGACAAGTTAGATGCATTTACACCTTACCCTGGCTTTATCATAGAAGTACAAAGCAAAAATGGTGAGTGGCAAGCGATTGAAAATATGCGACATAATGAAAAAATTAACGCTGTTAGAGCCCGCAATCAGCACCGAATTGGCCGTAGCCTAAAATTAAGCGAATAACTACAGTTTAAAAATCAGGTTTGCTTAGTTAAGCAAACCTGATGTCTAAAAATTTACTATCTATTTTAAAAAGCTTTTATATCCTCCAGCCTGCAATAAGTTAGCATTTACTAACAGTAACTTTTTGCAAGCTTAGTGTTAACTTTTCAAGGGTAATTGGTTTTGATAAATGCTCATTAAATCCTATATTTAGCGCTAACTCTTTGCTTTCGGTGTCTGCATTTGCAGTAAGTGCATATATAGGTAAAGCATCAAATTCAGGCATAGTCCTAATTTGCTTGGTCGCTTCATAGCCATCTAACACGGGCATTTGGCAATCCATTAGCACCACATCGTAATGCTGCTTTTGTAGCGCGTTTACTGCTTGCTCTCCATTTTCAACCACATCAAAAGTCATGTTTAATTTTTCAAGCATGGCTGAAATCACTTTTTGATTTACTAAATTGTCTTCCGCAACCAAAATATGCAATGTTTTGAGCGCCTTATTATTTACTTGCTCAACAGTTATTGCTGGTTTTTGCGATAGTTGCATTTGCGCAGTAAATGTAAAAATACTACCTTGGGGATCATTACTTTGCACTTGGATATCGCCTTTCATAAGGCGACTAATTTCTCCACTAATCGCAAGCCCCAAGCCTGTACCGCCAAAATGGCGAGATGTTGATGAGTCCGCTTGAATAAATGGCTTAAAAATTTCTTTGTGTTTATCTTCAGCAATGCCAATTCCTGTATCAGCAACACTGACTTTAAGCTCCATCACTTTATCGTTTAATGCAGTTACTTGTGCATCAAATGAAATACTGCCCTGTTTGGTAAATTTAAGGGCATTACTGCATAAGTTTAATATCACTTGTTCAATGCGTGTTTGGTCGCCAAGCACATATAAATTAGGGTCAATGCTAATTGCTTGATGCCATGTTAACTGTTTTTCTTTGGCTAAGGTTTCAAACATATTTGCCATATCATTTAATGATTTACAAAGCGCAAATGGCTGTACATCAAGCAATAAATTTCCTGACTCTATTTTTGATAAGTCTAAAATATCGCTTACGATATTAAGTAACAATCGAGAAGAAGCATTGATTTGTTGCAGATAAGATTTAATTTCGTCGATATCTTCGCTTTTTTGCGCCAACTGACCAAAGCCAATTACCGAGTTCATTGGCGTTCTAATTTCATGACTCATATTCGCGACAAAGCGGCTTTTAGCAAGGTTGGCTTGTTTTGCTTGCTCGGTCGCTTTTTTAAGTGATTTAGTACGTTCTTTGACTTGTTTATCTAGCAGTTGCTGTTGACCATTCATTATCATCACAATCAACATAATTGCCGTTACAATAATCACTAGCAGAAGATAAAGTGGGGCAAATTCTTTGTTTTGTAAATGCAGTAAATTGGCATGATTCACATAAAAGCTCATAGACCATGATTGGCCAAGCAAATTAATGCTAATTTTTTTAAAGGTATCACCATCATTTAATGTACTAATGGTTTCGGCATTATCATAAAAAGGTTCTGTTGAATTAGCCTCAGTCACCCGAATAAAGAACATTTCTTGATCAATTATACTGATTGCATTGCTCAATAGTTCTTCTGCAAGAAAGACCCCTGTTGCCATACCAATTACGCGTACATTATTTTGTATCGCTTGTTCTGGATCACTTGAGAATACGGGGAAAAATAGCAAAAATGCGGGATTCGATTTTTCGGTTTGCACCAATTTAATTATGGGAGTTGCCTTTGGTTGATAGTTGCTTAAAACAAGATTCAATGTCTCTTTACGAGAGGGGTTCGAATAGACATTAAAACCAATCGCGTTTTCATTGCCTGCAACAGGGTAAATATATTTAACATACACAACCGGATCCGTTTTATTTAGCGGTGTGCCCTTTACACCCGTGTTCCCGTTATAAATATCCACAAGTTCGTTACTTGCTACTGACAACCTTGATTGAGGAATAATTGGATTCCAAGAGACCGCACGAATTACACTCGAATTTGCTGACAATTGCGTGGCCACTTGCTCAAACTGTTGCCTTGTTAGGTTTGGGGTTGTTTGTACAGCTTCAGCGAGTTGTTCAAGTATTGAAACTGTATTACCAAGCTCTCGGTGCACTTTATTCTCGACCCGTTGAACCTCGTTTTCTAACCACTCAAATGTATTTCGCTTTTCTGATTCAATAAAAACATAGGTGATTGCCAAAACAGCAATAAACAAACACACAATAGATGCTAACAGCACATTGCTTGCTGTTCTTTGCTGCCCAGTAGTTTTGTTATAATCAATCAAGCATAAAATCAAAGGTGTAGCTAACAATACACCAAGTGAGTCACCCAACCACCAATAGCCAACGTTGATCCAATAATTAGTAGCATCAAAATCAGGGTTAAAAGTACTTAGGGAAAATATGCCGATATTGGCAGAGATAAGATTGACGACAAAGCCAATCAATATAATAAATTTAACTAAACCTTTATTTGACAATTTAAGCGGATTACCAATCCATTTCGATAAAATAAACGCGCTAATCCATGCTTGAAGACTCGCTCCGGTTGCAATAAGTAAATTTTGCAAGCCAATAACACCGACGATATCTGTAATTTGAAAGTTAGGCGTTACTGAGCAGTTGAATATAAAAGAGGCAACAAGTACAGCAGGAACAAACACCCTACCAAAAATAAAGCAGCCAACTAAACCAATACCTGCGGGCAACCAAATGGGCATTACTTGAGATTGGAACGAAATAAAGGAAAGCAAATAACCTGAAATAATAAACGCTAAAATCAGTTTCCAATATAACGTATTAAAAAGCTTAGGTTTACTTGAAATATTTTTAGACTGAGAATACATGTAGATTTCCTAGCTAGCTTTACCAATAAGGTAGAAAGCTTCAAAGTAAAATGCAACAAAAATCCCACTAACTAAGGCGTGTTTACACTAAATCCTGAGCACCCTAATCTCAAATTAATTATTTACAAGCACCCCTTTAAAAATTAATGGGTATCTTCGAATGCGATTGCCAATATAATCGTCAGCTAAAATTTGTTGGCAAAATTCGTCAATCGACAAATTTGCTTCAAACAGCCATTCCATGCGTTCAAGCGCAACTAAAAAGCCTCTTTTTAAATATTGTTGGCTCAGGTACTCATCAACATTATGTTTAACTATCGCTAATTTTTCTGGATTAGTTTTTAATTCCTCTATTACAGAGAGTAAATAGCGTTGGTTTTGAGGGTGCGGTTTATCTTTACGATGTCGGCGTGATGTCACGGTTTAACTCTCAAAAATACAAGTAGCATGTTATAAGGTTAAAAAGCTAAAAAAGTTTAATGCTACCTGTTTATTTTTCTAAAAATAAACTCGAAAAGTTCGCATGCTCATAATTTTCACCGTAAATCTGTTTTAGTGCTTGGCTCTTGTAGAGTTGCTCAAACGATGTCTCAAAATGTGCTTTTAAGCGTTTGCCTTTCTCAGTATTTTGAAATACCACCCAAATTGGCATTTGGCCATGTAACTCAATTGTTTTAAAAATTTTAAGCTGCCTTTCATCCAAGTTATAAATATGATCTACCACCACATCAACTTTGCCAGACTCAAGTAAATCGAGCGCTTTTTTAATATCGGCAAAACGATAACTTTGACCATGAACTGGTACAAATCGATCATAAGCGTATTCTTCATACCAGCCGACAGTAAGCGGTTTAAAGTCTTCGCTATGACGCAACTTTGTTGTACGTGGGTTGTAAATGGCAACGATTGGAAATTCAAAATCCAGATGGTATTTGGGGTAAAGCGTATCTGTGAGTAATGTGTCATCATCTTTATAAACACCAACTAAAATATCGGCTTTATTATTTTTAAACAATCGTTTCGCGCGAGCAAAACTGCCAACATCAAATTCAATTTGATGATTACCAAAACTCTGTTTAATTAAATTGAGGTAAACGCCACTGCCACCTGGCTCAGAAAACTCTCGCCAATGCGCTGATGCTACTTTTATAGGCTCGGCAGCACAAACACACGTTATTTGAACCAGAACAAAACACACTAAAAAACGTATTAAACGCATACCACCTTCATTTGCTTTGGTTAATCTACATTTTGAAAGTATAGATAATACTTTCAGTTGTGCAGTGTAAGGTTACAAAAACAAACAAAGTAAAATTAAGGGTTGCATTGATATCGAGCTAAAAATAACGCTACTGTTTGTTCTATTAAGTAGTTTTCATGCTGTTCATTAGGTTCATCAAAACCATATAAACGCGGATAAAAGATATGAGATTTGAGTAAGTAAACAAATTGCGTTGCTGCAAGCGCTTTGTCGTCGACCCTTACTTTTTGTGCATTTTCAGCATCCGCTAAAAAATGCTCAAAGTAAGCCATACAACCAATTTTGTTGTTACTTAACTGCTTCGCAAATTCTGGCTGTTGCATCATTTGCATAAAGGCAATTTTTGCAACACGTAAAAAATTATCTGATTTAAACAGGTCACATTCCTGCTCTGCAATTTTTATTAACTGTGCTTTCAATGATACTTTCGGGTCAAACTCAATGGTTGATGCACTATTTAATAATCCCATCATACGCTCGATAATGGCATAAAAAAGCACATCTTTAGTTTCAAAGTGGTTGTAAACAGTACGTTTTGATACGCCCGCTGTTTTAGCCACTTCATCCATACTGCTATTTGCCACACCTTTGTCAAAAAACAATTGTTCGGCGGCATCAAGAATATGAATACGTTTTTGTTCAGATAATTTCATAGCACCCTCATTGAAAACTTTGACTATTTTAGACTGAATAAAAAAAAAGTGCACTACACAGTTTACTTTTTATAACTTAGATGCAAAACTACACCGTGTAGTTTACTTTCATTAGAGAAACACATGAAAGCAATCAAATGGATTAGTTTAATTTTTGTTATTTTATTAATTGGAGCGTGTACAGTGAATCATCATTTAGCCAGCGAAGGTACTTCCAAAGCGCCAACAAAAAGCCTTTACAAAAATGGTAAGTTTTATAATGCTGAAAAAATGGCACCGAATAGTGCCCGTAAAATGGCTGAAATCTTTTTACGTTATTTCACTGAGAAAAAACAACATGCATTTCCAAGCCAAGCGTTACCTTTGCAAACCGTCACACGTGTTCAATTAGATGCCCTAAGTAACGATGCAATCCATACTATAAAACTTGGCCACTCATCCATCTTACTTAAAGTTCATGGTGAGTTTTGGTTACTTGATCCTGTATTTGCACAGCGTGCATCGCCCTTCTCATTTATGGGACCAAAGCGCTTTCAACCAACACCAATTTCATTAGAAGAACTACCACCTATCGATAAAGTATTGATTTCTCACAATCATTACGATCACCTTGATAAACAAAGTGTTAAATTACTGGCGCGTAAAACCAAACAATTTTTAGTGCCACTGGGCGTGGCTGGCGACCTTGCAAGATGGGGAATAAACCCAACAAAAGTGAAAGAATTTGACTGGTGGCAAGAGCTCAAAACTAAACAGGGATTTATCGCCTTTACACCAATCAAGCATTTTTCTGGCAGAGCACTTAACGATGGAAACAAGACGTTATGGGGATCATGGGTTATTTCAGCCAACAATCAAACACTCTATTTTAGTGGTGATTCCGGTTATTTTGATGGCTTTAAACAAATTGGCGAGCGCTACGGCCCATTTGATATGACGTTTATTGAAACAGGGGCATATGACAAAGATTGGCCAGATGTTCATATGACGCCTGAACAAAGTGTACAAGCTCATTTAGATTTAAAAGGAAAATTGATGACGCCCATTCACAATGGCACATTTGATCTCGCCTTTCACGCATGGTTTGAGCCGCTTGAACGCGTAAAAGAGGAAGCTGACAAACAATGGGTACAATTAAACACGCCGACGGTAGGTGAAATCCTCACACTTGGGCACGAATATCAAACAAGCCTTTGGTGGCGTGACTATATGCCTAGCGAGTCACTGGCAATGGTAACAGCAAATTAATTACTTATTGGTTTGTAATTATTTCAGTATGATGCGGCAATTGCTTTAATAGCCGCTCATATACTCCGTTTTGTTTAATTTCTGCCAGGCCTTTATTAAAGGCTTGGCGATACATTTCAGAGTGCGGTAAATCTTTTCGAAAGAGTAAATGCGCGGTGTCGCTTAGCAATGCTTTTTGACTATAGGCAAGCATTTTACGTTGGCTATTTGAAAATTGCGTTTTTAGTAAATACTCCGCTGGGATCAGTGACATGGGAAACGCATCAATATGCCCTTTAATCAATCGCGCGAGGTTTTGTTTATCTGTTTTTGCCCAATCTAGCCCAAAGGTGCCACGCTTTCCTTCATTTAGTAATTCATTGGTGTAACTGTAGCCTGTGGTAACACCAATTAATTTCCCTTGAAAATCACTCATGCTCTTCCACTCAGAAATGGGGTTATTGACGTTATAAAAGAAGTAAGTGGTTTCAGTGTAAAGTGCATCACTACAGTAAAAATCGCGTTGTTTTTCTTGGGTGCAAAACCAGTATGCGGCAATATCAAAATTGTCTTTTTTAGCCTCAACTAAACTTCGCCCCCAAGGGAAATAACTAAACTTAACGCGATAACCTTGTGTTTGATAAGCTGCGCGAATAACCGAAGGAACAAAGTTAAATTCGCCTTTTACACGTGTCGAATAAGGTGGATATTCACCGATAGCAATGTTCAGCGTTTTTGCTTGGCATGGAAAAGCCAACAAGCACATGGCAATCAATATACACGCTATCAGTTTTAAGAAGGTGGTCACATTTTTATCAAGCGTTCAGGCCTGAACCATAAAAACCAAAACAGGTACAAAACAGTAACCCTAATCGCCTTTATTGGCAAGTTGAGATGATTTAAACCTACGATTTTTTACGTGCTTTTATATATAGATAAAGCATAAATAGCCAAATCAAATTCGCACCAATTATATGTAACCAAAACGACAATGGAGACTCTTCTCGTAAAATTGCTTCACCGCTACGCCCCGCAGGAATAGCGCCGCTTTCTATAAAAAAAATAGTGGGAACGAGAAAAAGCAACATAATGATAATTACCCAGCTAAGTGTTGGCGTTTTTGCGTTTTTAATAAGCGGTGGCATCTGCATCCATACAGTAACTTGTTAATTTTAAGAGAATTATACTGGCAAGGAATAACGGCAATTACAATATAAACAACTATTTATTTCACATACTCCGATAAAAACAAACCAGCTACAGTGTCTTCATCTGAAGCATCAGCTCATAAAAAAAGCCAGCGAAAGAGCTGGCTTAAAACCGGAGAACTTAATGTTTAGTAACTTGCTGTAAGTGTTACACCCGAGTATGCAGAATAACCATTTAATAGAATGTGGTAAGTACCACCTGTTGCGCCACTATTTAAACTACATGACTCATTATTACCCCATCGATAAGGGCGACATTCGTAATCAGATGTTGTCGGCTGTGATCCCTTTTTCACATATAAATCGACATCGCCACTACCATTTGCGGTCGTCACAGTCAGCGTTTGATTTGCTGGAACCTCGATTTTGTAAAACACTTGTCTATTAGCACCGCCAGATAAATTCGTCATCGGCACGCCATTATCTAAACAATCCGTACAGCCACCATCAGCACTATACGTAGCGACTAAACTTGCGCCTGAATACGCCGAGTAACCTTGAAGCATCACGTAGTATTTACCCGCAGCAGGCGTATTAAATTCGCAGCTTTCGTTATTACCATTTTTATATGGGCGACAATCGTAGCTACCCGTAGTTGGTGCTGAACCTTGTTTCACATAAAGGTCTGCATCGCCTTGCCCGCCTGAAAGTGAAATCGACAAACTCGACTGCCCAGCTGGTACTTCAACAAAATAGTTTGTTTCACTGCTTGCTGCACCTGATGCTGAAACGGCTTGATCTTTAAGTAACTCAGTGACTGTTGGTGGTTCAGGATCTACCGTCCCTTCAAGAGCAAATAGTAATTCATTCGGTGAGCCCGATTTTGCATCAGATACTTTGTTTTTATTCGCACCAGCAGATAACTTACTGTCAATTTGAGAAGGTGTTAGGCTATTGTCTTCATCAAGATAAAGTGCGACTACACCCGCAACATGCGGTGAAGCCATAGACGTGCCACTGATGGTATTTTCAGCTGAGTCTGAGTTATACCATGCTGATTTGATGCTTGAACCCGGCGCGTAAATATCTAAACAGCTACCATAGTTAGAAAAGCTCGAACGGCTGTCACTTGATGTAGTCGAGCCAACCGTAATGGCTGTTGTTGCACGAGCAGGGGAATAATTACATGCGTTACTGTTATCATTACCTGCAGCTACCACAAAACTTACGCCAGACGCTACTGCCGCCTCAACCGCTTGGTCAATGGCCGATGACGCCCCGCCACCTAAACTCATATTAGCAACCGACGGGCCACTGGCGTTGTTTTTCACCCAGTTAATGCCGTCAATAACACCTGATGTACTACCTGAACCATTACAACCAAGTACACGAACACCCACAATATTAACGTTTTTCGCAACACCATAGCTTTGGCCACCAATAGTGCCAGCTACATGCGTACCATGACCATTACAGTCAGACGCATCAGAATCATTATCAACAAAATCCCAACCACTACTTGCACGATTACCAAACTCATTATGCGTAGTGCGTACACCGGTATCAATTACATAAGCAGTTACGCCTGAACCATCGAAGTTGTATTGGTAATTACTATCAAGTGGTAAATCACGCTGATCGATGCGATCTAGGCCCCAAATAGCATTAGATTGATTTGCATTGGTTGCAACCTGAGGGTCAATTGAGATTACCTGTTCAGGCTCAATAAACTGCACTAAATCTTCTTTTAATAGTTGTTTTAGCTGCCCTTTTGATAACGTATATTGCGCACCGTTTAGAGTGTTTCCAAACACTTTATTAGCTTTGACACCATATTTACCGCGAATTTTATCAACATTTTCTTTAGTTTGTTCAGCTATACCAAAGTTCGCCAAACTAGTTGGAACAGTTTTAAACACCACAATATATTTATTAGGAATTTGTTTACTGGCGTTTACTTGGATTAATTTATCGCTGTTTGCATAGGCAAAGTTAGCCGAACATACCGACGCGATTAGTAACATTGTTTTTGAATATTTAAACATGACGTTTCCTTGTTGCTTGGTTTTTAATAACAGCTAAAAACCTAGTTCAAAAAACAAACAACTCAAACCCCATTTTCATTTCATTAACATTTGTACCGATAATAGATTGTTAATTTAGGGATCATTTATACTTAAGTAAGGTTACTAATAGCTTATTTTAGATAGTAAAATCTGAATGATAATTAGTATTAAATATTTTATGCTTTGTAAAAGTTTGTAACTAAAAAGTAAAAATAATACAAAAGAATGAAAATAAAAGTACTTTTAAAACAATATCTTTTCTCATATAAAATAGTAATTTTTGTAAGCCCGAATTTTACAACGGCTGTATTTTCAATATCACATTTAAAAAATTAAAATTCGGATAAATGAAGAATTTTATTATTTAGACTAAGTTAAAACATCATTAAACAACCCAAACACATGTTAACAAAGTGTAAATATAAATAATTAGCGAATCATTCTTTATTATTGAATTAAAAAGTAGCTTTTTTGCTATAGGAAAGCGCTTGTTTAAATCCTAAAGCGAAAATTAAAAGATGAGCTTTTTTTAAGCCGAGTATATTCGAAGATATACATAACAAAAAAGGCGCAAAAGCGCCTTTTTAAATACTCATTAGCTATGAGAATAATTAGAAAGTCATTGAGTATCGAACACCAAATTCACTTGCATCGTTACTCTTAATTACTAATACGTAATCGCCAGTATTTAAACGAGCATCATCGTAACGCTCATCAAAAATATTGCGACCATATAAATCAACACGCCAGTTAGCATTCGCTGGTGAATAACCTACCGTTAAATTAACTAGGCTACGAGCATCTACTTTAGTTAAACGCTTAGGATCTGAGCTTGGCTCACCGTACATTTCACTACGATACGAATAGTCCACACGGGTTGTGATAAGTGAGCCATCCGCTAAGGCAAACTCATAGCTTGGGCTAATTGACGCTGTTAAGTCTGGCGTTAATGGTGCAACTGGTTTAACACCTGCTTGTTCATCTACATCCACATCCATATAACCTAAGCTTGTATGAACGCTAAAGTTATCAGTGATATACGCTGTACCTTCCCACTCAATACCACGTGACGTTTGCGAAACCACTAAATTGCGTGTATCGAAACCACCTTCAGATGTAGTACTTACTTGGTAAGGTAAGTCATCATAGTTAGTATTAAATAGTGCAATGCTCATGCTGAAGTCACTAGTAACTTGCCCTTTTAAACCCACTTCGTAGTTAACTGCTGTAATGTTGTCTGTTGCTACAAAACAATTTGGGTCACCGAATAGGCAGTAAGGACGTGCCGGGAACTGGCCACCTTGATAACCACTTTGGATGCTACCATACACATTTAAGCCATTTTCAAGGGTGTAGTTAGCTGATAAATCGTAGCTTAACTGGCTCCAATCATCTTCTGCATGAGTTGGACCAATACCAACATTGGCGGTAGCTTCTTTTTCATCCTGGGTATAACGTAAACCACCCGATACACGTAAATCATCTGTCATGTCGTAACCAACATTAACAAATACCGCTTTACTTGTGGTTGTTTGGTCAAGTTCAAGTAAGTTTGCACCGCCATTAAAGCGAGAATCAGCACCTTGGCGGTTGCTGCCTTCTTCTTCAAACCAATATAAGCCTGATACAAAGTCAAACTGACCTAAATAGCCATTGAACTGAAGCTCAACAGAAGTTTGATCTGCTTCACCGCGCTCTGGGTAATGATCAAGTGCATAAATTGTGCTGTCATCATCAAGGCCCGCTTTATACTCAGATGAGCGCTTGCTTAAAATAAACTTAGCACCAAGGTCATTTGAAATATCGTAGTTAGTGGTGAGCGACACACCATTTGCTTTATTAGTAACTTCGGTTACTTCAATTGAGCCCGTTGCATTATCGTATGGATCAGCTGCAACATCAGAATTACGTAATGGACCTGTTGGTGTTGGGCTACCAAAACGCATACCTGTGTAGTAAGCGCCTGTTGGTACTTCATCAATTAGAGTTGTATAAGGACGAAGGCCGCCTTCAGCATCATTAGCATCAGCCGTTAAAACAAAACTTAAGTCATCCGCTGCATCATATTTAACTGACACGCGACCATGAAACTCACGGTTTTCACCCACATCGTATTTAGCTTCTGGCAGGTTAATAAATTCACCTAAACCACCACGGTGGTTGTAACCTGCATTAAAGTTAAACGCTAAGTTATCTGTAAGACCGCGGTTAATAAATACATCGCCTTTAACACGCTCACGCGTGCCTACTTCAGCCGAAATTTTAGTAACCGACTCGCTATTAGCTTGCTTGGTGATGATATTAATTGCACCACCAATTGAGTTACGACCATAAAGCGTGCCCTGTGGACCACGTAATACTTCAATACGCTCAATATTGGCTAGGTTCCAGTTTTGACCTACTTGGCGACCTAAGTAAACACCATCTACATATACACTTACACCCGGATCGGTTGTGATCAAGTGATCTTGCAAACCAATACCACGAATAAACGGGTTAGCCGACGAGTTATGACCTGCTGAAAAACCAGTAATGTTTAGGTTAGGAACAAATTTACCCACATCATTAATTTCAGAAATACCTTGCTCAGCTAGCTTATCGCCGCTAAATGCACTCATTGCAATTGGCACTTCATAAATAACCTGCGAACGTTTAGTTGCGGTTACGGTAATAGCTTCAATTTCTTTTTTAGCTGTTTGTGTGTCTTCAGCTTCGTTTGCCATAGTTGCAAAGCTTGATGCAGCAAGAAGTGAAAGCGTGATTGAATTTAACTTGCTAAAACGCAAGAAAGAGTGAGTTGTTGTCATTAAGTAGCGCCTTTTTGCTCATACCGAGTAATTACTAACAATGAATTAGCACGACAGTTATTCGGTAATTTATAATCGTTTCGCTTCAATTTTAAACACTGCATTCGGCTAAAATTTAAACCAAATTAAAGTGTTATAAAACTGAGTTAATATGTAATCTTGGTAAATCAAACAGTTAAGATATGTTTTACCAAACGATTAATACACAAAAAGCAATATTAGCATTTCTTTCATAAAATTGACTTAAAAATTAAATAATTTTATTGGTTATTTCAAAACATATGGCTGAGTTATCTATTATCAAATTTGAACTTCATTAATAACCCATGCCAAATAAAGAGCAAAAATCAGCACTTTTTAGCGCATGTCATTTTTAGGCCAATGCCATGCATACCAAATCGTGATAAGCGACAAAATAACTTCTAATCCTGTTAAATAAAGATAAAAAATCCACGTGGTTTCTAAGTTTAGCCCTATTAACAAAAATACAAATAACGCGGGAATAATGATGTTTAGCCAGCGGTTAACACTTGGCTCTAATACTAGCGATAAAAAAACCATCAAACTTGGAATAGACATTAAAAACGCTACCGCAAAAAACTTTGCTTGTAGCCCTTCACTATTAGCACTTACCGCCCTCGCGTTAGACATAACACCAGGCACATAGACCTCGATGTAATCCCCATAGACATAGCAAAACATGACTGCCACCCAAAGGGCTGCAAGTTTAAGTTTGATATTGATAGTGTCGTTTACCAACCCATTTTGTATCTGATTACTTTGACTCATTTTTCACTCCATTATTAAATTATTGTATCAACCACTTTGTTAATGCGCGTTGTTTTTGTAGCGTCGCCAACCTCGCTTGACTCAAATAAACAATATAATTTATAAAGGGTTAAGTCGTCCGAGACTAAAAGCGCGGACACTTTTTTGTGTAAAAAATGGATATTTTCAATAAAGGGAAGTAAACAGTGAGCGATCCAATTGTTCAGGTGCTAAGCATCGTTATGCTGGGGCAAATAAGTTTAAGCGTACCCCTATTAATTTCTCGATTTCGTGCGAACGCTACTTTTATCCCTTTGGCAGTATTTTTATTAGCATGTGGATTACTTGCTATGAATTCCATTGTAGCGACCCTGTTTGAAAATGCGTATTTAATTTATACCGCGCTGGTATTCCCCACCCTTTTTGTACTTTGCCCGTCGCTCTGGTTCTATATTGAAGGGATCACCTCTAATACCCCATGGAAATTCACTAAAAAGCATGCGTTACATGGTGTGTTAGTAATTCCTGCATCGGTGGTTTCAGTGATGATATTAATGCTGCCAAGCGATGTTCACCGCGCTATTTTTATTGACGATATAACTGCAAATCACACGCTTGTTGACACATTGTTTAGCACTATGTTGATTATGATGGTGCTATGGCTTTTGCAGTGCGTTTATACCTTGTATTGTATTATTCGCCGTTTGAGCGATTATCGAAAGGAGCTAAAAAATGTTTTTTCTAACAATGAAAACAAAGAGTTAAAATGGGTAAATTGGCTGCTCTTTAGCGCACTGTGCGCTTGGCTTTTCTCTCTCATCACGTTATTTGCATCAAGCCTATTTAACAATGTGTTGTTTACTGCCAGAGTTGAGGCCTTCTTATCGCTCCTTTTACTTTGGAGTTTGGCGTACTTTGGCTTACAACAAAAACCTGCGCTTATAGGTCAAGGCGCGTATTGGTTAGGCGATGCCACAACAGAAATCAAAGACCAGCCAAACCAAAAACAACATCAAAACGATAGCCACCAGCAAAAATACCAGCGCTCTGCACTAAGCCAAGCACAATCAGTGCGTATTGCTGAAAAAATAAATACTGCAATGGAAAATGAGCAGCTTTACTTAGACTCAAGCTTATCTCTACATAAGCTGGCTAAGCATACTGCGATTTCGCCCAACTACATTTCACAAACATTGAATGAAACATTAGGCCTTAATTTTTTTGATTACGTAAACCAATGGCGCATTGAGGCTGCAAAACCACACATTATTGCAAACCAAAGTTCGGTGCTCGATATTGCCCTAGCAGCGGGGTTTAACGCGCGTTCTTCTTTTTACAAAGCATTCAAACAACAAACTGGGGTAACACCGAGTGAATTTAGAAAGCAAAACGCCATCGCTTAACTATTAGCAATTGCGTTAAATTTAAAGGCAAGATTGAAGAGAATTTAAGAGCTGTTTTTCATCAAGAAACAACTAGCACATGTTGGCCTTTACGCTTTTGATATTCCAATAAAAATGTTTGTCATTACAACAAAAATAAATCGTGATAAATCCCACCTATATTGCTTGCTGAGCCCCGTTTGCCATGACACACTCACGAAAATTTTTGCAAGACTTCAGTGCGCATAAATAATCCTATTCGCACCCTATTTTTTTAAATACGTGGTGTGCTGCAACCGTCAGTTTTGATGTGCCAAAGCATCATCCACACTACTTGGAATGATCCATGGTGAAAACCTTAATTGTGGTTGATGACACTCAAACCACATCACATAACGATATTAAAGCAATTGATTTTGCAACTTACCTAAAAGACTATCCGAAGCGTGATGAGCCTAAAACGCGTGTTATAAACCTTTGCGAAAGCAGCCGCTATTTAAGCCAAGGCTACTATTGTTCATTATTAGCAGAAGCCCGTGGCCATGACGTTTTACCGAGTGTAAAAACGCTTAATAATTTGCGCGCACCAACCCAAACATTAGTATCGAGAAAGTACCTTGATAAAACCGTTTGTAACGACGGCGAAAACTGTTCGGTGCTAATTTGTTTTGGTCGTGTGCAAGATGAAAAAATGCAAAAACTGGCAGCTATGGTTTATCAAGAATACCCGGTGCCGGTATTACGTATTGCCATTAAATGTGGTGTAGAGCAGCTCACACTCACTATTGAAATGCTGAGCTTTTCCGTTTTAAGCGACGCAGAAAAGCAGTTTTTTAATAGCGTGGTAAGCGAGCTAGCAAATACTGCGTGGAAAAAACGCCAAGGCATTAAAAAGATGCGTTGGGATGTTGCTATGTTGGTTAATCAACATGAAGCATCAGCGCCGAGTAACAAAGGTGCGTTAAGTCGGTTTATTAAAGCAGGGGAAAAACTCGGCATTGCAGTACATACAGTGGAAGCAAGTAGCGGCGTGAATTTAGCACATTACGATGGCTTATTTATTCGTGAAACCACAGGTATTGATCACCATACTTATCGCTTAGCGCAACACGCTGAAAAGCTTGGCCTTGTGGTTATGGATGATCCAACGTCGATTTTACGTTGCTGCAATAAAGTGTTTTTACAAGATGCCTTTAACTACCAAAAAGTGCCAAGCTTAAAAACACATATTTTGGCGGATCAAAGCCCTGAAACTATCGCCATGCTCGAGAGCATTTTTGGCTACCCATTAGTGCTTAAAATGCCAGAAGGTTCGTTTTCTAAAGGGGTGTTTAAGGTTAAAACCCGTGACGAACTTAAAACACGTTTAGCCGAATTATTTGCAGAATCAGCGCTGGTGCTGGCGCAAGAGTTTATGTTTACCGATTACGATTGGCGTATTGGCGTCATTAATGGCCGAGCACTGTATGCTTGCCGCTATTATATGGCACGCAATCATTGGCAAATTTATAATCATAAATCAAAGCGCAATTTTTCAGGCGCGTTTGATAGCTTACCGACATTTGAGGTGCCTAAAGCGGTGCTGAGTAGCGCACTCAATGCAGCGGCGGTAATTGGCGATGGTTTTTATGGCATTGATATTAAAGAAGTCGACGGCAAAGCTTTTGTCCTTGAAGTAAACGACAATCCAAGCATCGACCATGGTGTTGAAGATAAATACCTCGGCGAAGAGCTGTATATGCAAATTATGTCGGAGTTTTTACGCCGTTTAGAAAGCCGAGGCAAATAACCATGGCATGCTGTATTCGTGATGCAGTAAGTAACGACCTAACTGCATTACTTGCCATTGAAAACCGCTGTTTCGATAGTGATAAAATCAGTCGGCGCAGCTTTAAACGCTATTTAGTGTCGGAGCACAGTAAATTATTAGTTGCAGAAAACGACGACTTAGTCGTTGGCTACGTATTAATTTGGCTACACAAAGGCACCCGCCTCGGGCGCATTTATTCGTTAGCGGTATTACCTGAAATACGTGGGCAAGGCATTGCTGAGCAATTATTAACGGTGATTGAAAACGTTGCTAAGGCACACAAGCGCTTTTACATTCGCCTTGAAGTTGCAGCAGAAAACCAAGCGGCTATTAATTTATATGAAAAGCTTGGATACCGTGTGTTTGGCCGCTTTTCAGCCTATTATGCTGACAGCAGTGATGCACTCAGAATGCAAAAACGCATTCGTGCCAATACCGAGCAAGGGGCCCACTTAGCTGCGCCTTGGTTTAGACAAACCACTGAGTTTACTTGCGGCCCAGCAAGTCTAATTATGGCAATGTCAGCGCTGGCGCCAAACAACAAAGATTGGGTCGAGCAAGAACTGGCAATTTGGCGTGAAGCCACCACCATTTTTATGACCTCAGGACATGGCGGCTGCCACCCATTTGGTTTAGCACTGGCAGCGCATAAACGTGGGTTTATCAGCCAAGTTATGGTAAATACCGATGCCCCGCTATTTATTGACAGCGTACGCGATTTCACAAAAAAACAGGTTATTGAACGGGTTCACTATGAAATGCTAAGCGACTGCCAACAATTAGGCATTAATATAAGTTATCAAGAGCTCAATCTTGAGTGGTTGCAAGCGCAATTACAGCAAGGGCACGCGGTTATTGTACTCATTAGCACCTACCGTTTCGATGGTATGAAAGCGCCCCATTGGGTATTGGTTACAGGCATCGACGATGAATGCGTTTATGTGCACGACCCCGATGTAAACGAACCAATTCAAAGCGATATTGATTGCCAACATTTACCTGTTGCCATCGAGGCATTTCAATCAATGGCCGCCTTTGGCAGCCAACGTCTTAAAACAGCGGTGGTTGTAGCAAATCAGAAGTAATAGGGAAAAGTGTAATACCAATTCTGTTAAGTATGTGATCAGGGATAGCGCTGGATAAATGAAATGCTAACAAGGCAGAATTTTTCTTATGTAGTTGTTCTACATTGATAAATTCTAACGCATTTAGCATGATATTTAGCCCGCTAGGATGATTAGCTACTTAAGTGAATTGGTATAATACCAGTTCTACGCTGTTGGCTTTTCATTAAAATCACATACGCATTCTGTTTAAACCCCTTGATAAGAATGCGTATATCTTTTAATTAAAATTAAAGCAAAATGCTATGGTGATTTCTTATGTATGTAGGAGCATAGTTACGATTAGGGCTAATAGTCGAACCCAACTTTTAAAGATGCCTTTCTTGATTAAAAAAAGCGCGCTATTACCACTGAAATGCTGATGTTCTTTTACCAATCACAACATCATCAAAGGTAAGTTTTGCGACTATCATGTCTCTAAAGCAAAAGCTGGCAAAACGTAAACTTGATCATATTCGCTTCCTTTCTAAATATGAGGGTATATCAAATTTGTTTCAATTTATGCCTAGTTAGATTAACTATCTAACTAAACCCAGAACGCATCGGTTCATTCACTTTAATTCTGGGAACTAGATAAACTTCTATAACTTAGTTTTCAACGACTCTGCCCCTATTTTTTGATAGAGTGTTAAACAAAGCTAACATGTTTCCCAAATAGACTTAGCTTCTATTGTTATTTTATCAATATAGTCTTTAAAGCTATTTTCGTTTACGCTTCCTTGATAGGGCTTAAGCCAATTAGCTAAGCGTTGATTGAAAAAAACTTCTGGTTTTAAGGTCAACGCTTCAAACTCTAAAGGCGATAGATACTCTTTTACTTCAGAAATATCATAATCTGTGCTGTTTAGTTTAAAATCGACTTGCTCACTAATTTCATGATAAATTTCCGGATGAAGTAAGACACTGTCAACCCGCTTTTCATCATGATGGTCAACCCATTGCAATTCAACAAAGTCTTCATCAAGGCCACAAAACCAACCCAATACGGGTTCATCAGTTTCTAGTGCAATTTCATGAAGCACACTTACTAAATCAACTGATGTTGCATATTCTTGCTCTAAGGTAAACACTACCACATCATCTGTTATCGACATTTGAGGCTCGTTCAATTCATCTTCAATGATTTCCCTTATTGAATCACGTTTTACCTCGTTTATTCTTAGGATGATGCTAATATTTGCGTTCACTAATTCATCTCCGTTCAATCATAATTGTGAAAATAACCCATTGTTTTTTTTCAAAAACCTAATTATTGCAAATCACCATTTAATGGCTTTCCACACTCATCAAATAGTGTCTCATCTAACCAATCATTCTTTTTCCACGAATTCCATGCTTTAGGCTTAAGCACTCGCCACTCGTTTACTCCCTCGCCATTATTCCAAGCACTCAGTGCATCCTTAATGCAAGAAACAAGATTTTCAGGAAAGTCGTCTGCTCGACTAATAAGTAAACGATGTATTTCTTTAGCAAACTGGTATTTTATAGGGACAAACGCTGTCTCATTTTCGACAATTTCCAATACACTGTACACCATTGCTTTAATTGCCATTTCTGATATTGACACGGTCACATCTCGATGATCTTTGGCAAAATCCAAACATGACTCGATATATTTAGGGTACCACTGATAGTAATCGTTGTTGTCAACATAAGGACGGCAACAAAAACGGTATATATTCGTCAATTGATAAAAAACACCATTAACATAAGCTACTTGGGTTTTACTTATTGCAAATTGATAATCTTGACTAAGGCTATTACCGTGAAGGTATTTATATAACAGCGCCTCACGCCCCGCTAAGGGGTATCTGTCTTTAAAGTTTAATTCTCTGGCTATGGCTGTTCCATGGTAAAGTTCTGCACATGATAAATAACGTTTTCTCGCATCCGCCATTTTTTGCGGCCACTGCTTATCACGTGCTTTGAAGGTATCAATTACATACTGATACATCTCATCAGTTTGAACTGGGCTAAACAATAATAAAAGAAATACACGTGCATGAAAGCCATTTAGCGCGCAGTCAAAATCATCTCTTATTTTTTCGCTGTTTTCTTTTAAAGAATCTGCCGAATAGCCTCTACTATTGGTGAAATCTAAATCACCCGTTAAAAAAAACGTCTTTAATTTATTAAACGCTTCTCTGTCTCGCGGACCATAACGTTCAACAACGGTTTTAACGTTTTTCCAATCTTCTTTACGGGCTTTAAGCCATTCTTTGTTATCAGGCTGCCAGCCAGCTAAATATTTATCCATTAAAATGCCACACTTTGTTCAATTAGTTCTGTTATTAATTCGTCTTCCACGCCATCGAGCATAACATCTCGCCCAGTCGTTAATATCAAGGTTTTGATATCACCATGTAATAATATCTTTCTTACGTCTTTGACCGTGTATTTATCATTCTCTTTCGCACTGCTAAAGCCTAAGCTTGCAAAACCACCACTCTTGCCACCTTCTTTTGGCAGTTTGCGCGCGCGTTGGGCGACTTTATCTAATGTTTGTTCGCTATAACCTTCCAGCTCTTTAGACCGTTTAAACTTTTGGTAAAACCATTGCATTTCATTTACAATCTTTTGCTGGGTGTTTATTTGCGCGGTTAAAACACGGTCTAAATAAAACTGTTTGTGCAGCCCCTGACCACCTTTACTAAGGTCAAAGCGCTTCCACCTTTTCGAATCAATGAGGTCAGAATCGTTGATTCTAAAACCATCAAGTTAATACAGATAAAAGCTTTCAAACTTTGCTGCTTGCCATTTATTGAGTATCGCTTGTGCGTTGTTATTTATTTCATCACGCTGCTGTTGTGGCATTTTTTCAAATATATAATCAACATCCTCTTGGCAACTCCACATTTCGTTATCTTGTTTGTTCATGGCGATGATTGTTGCTTGTATTGTTAGCGCTAAACTATCGAAATACACTTCTGATAACAGCTCTATGGCACCGTTTACACTGCCATACTCGGCTGCTTTTGCAAACGCGGCTTGTTTTTCAGTTACATCGTTTTCGTTTTGATAATACACCGCCATTAAAAGATAGGCTGATGCTATCGCTTTAAACTCAGTTTCTTTACTTTCATTTATGGTTTTTTCTGCAACGTGTTTCAACTGTGAATAGAAATCAGAGTCATCAGGAGGTGCTTGACCAATCACTGCATCCAGCAAATCCGCTAACGTATATTGGCTGAAAGCATGTGCCTGCTCGTTCTTAGGTGTGGTTATCGGCTTGTTAGCTATTAGCTCATTGGCTTTATCGGCTGTGACGGCAATTAGGTTTGCTAATTGGCGGTTTGATTTCCCGTTTTTCCAACCAGTTATTGGGTTAATATCATTCATCCAATTTAAAAAACGCTTTTCAAACACCGCTAGGCGCTCATTAATGAGTTCACTTTCGGCAACACACCCTTTAAAAATAACCTTAATAGTACCGTTAAAGCGTTTATCAGGGTAACGGTTATAGCGAATTTCCCATGCCTGAGGCTCTGCCACAGTATCGCCATGTTGCTTGGCTAAGTCTCGGGTTACAATCTCGCCGTATCGAATGGCATCATCAAGTGACGGGGTGTCTATGGTAATCACTAAATCACATTCATTGGCATCTGCTTCAGTTGGCACAAATTCATGGGATATCGTAGGTTTTTCTTCAAAATACACCTGAGTTTTGCTCTCAGCGGGGTTTAGCTCTAATAAATAGCTGCCACCAATGTCGATTTTGTCTTGAAAACCGTAAAAGTACATTACGCCGGTTTTTGGGTGGGTAAATAAATGTTTGCTCGGTCGAATACTGTCAGGTAATTGATATTGCTTTACTTGTTGCAGCGATGTTTTATCAAAAATCGTTAACGTAAAACTGGCTTCATGGGTGTAGTAAATCAAATTGCCCACTACTTCAGCATAGCCCCGGCCACGGCAGGTTTTAGTTTGTTCGCTGTGACCTGAACTAATAAAATTAAGTGTTTCACCTGTTTCAGGGTTAAGTAAATACACCCCTTCAAAGGTACCCACATATAAAATGCCTTCATCAATGCAGGTAGTATCTAACGCATTCACAAACTCTTTTTGCCAAATAAGTTGGCCTGTATTGTCATCTAACCCGACAAGGAGACCACCTTCATTATAAGTTCCATGTGCCCCTGTTGGTCCGACAAACCAAATTAGTTTATGACCATAGCGGATAGGTTTTTTCTTGGTAAAATAGCCTCGAACTTTATAAGGGATGTTGAACGACCAAAGTTCATTTAATTTACTATCAAATTTTTTATAAAACGTCCTTTTATGCTTACCATAGATAAATTTGTCATCGACATATTCAATCATTATGTATGGCTCACAGTAATATAATTCACCATTAATATGATATGCATAAGTAACTAAGTCTTTTTTATCATTCCTTACATCTCCAGTAATGAAACCAGATTTACTCTCAAACATGCCGTATGGTGAAATAAATAAACTTGAATCAAGTTCAAGTGATGAGTTCGCAAACTTAAACCCTTTTTTATCCGACCCCATCAATATTTGATTTTCACCTAACAGGTTTTCTGCAAATACAAATTTTTCAGTCGATGAATAGTGGCATATCCTCAGTCCATCATTAGTTATACTGAGTGCCGAGTCTTCAAGTTGAGTTGAAAATACCGTGCTATTTTTATCTTCTAAAAACAACTCGTATTGTTTGCATGTAGCTGAATAAATTCTAATCATTGTTTTTTACTATATGTTTAAATTTTGTGATTTCAAAAAACTTAGCATCGCTTAATTCTTTAGCTAAATCATCAAGATATTCGTCAAGTTCGAATTGATCGAGCTTCGAACTATCTAGTCCTGTTTTATCTATAAGAGTTTTCAGAGCTTTTTCATCATTCTTTAAGTGATCAATCGTGTGCTTAAGCAACTTCTCTTCATATTCTTTTATCAACGCATCGCTTGGAACGTTATGTAGCTTTCTGGAGTTTGGGATCATATCGGGTGTAAAAACCCATTTATAGCCTGAATTGGCCTCTGATGGGTGCACATCGTCATTTGTTTTCACTTCCAAAATAAAATTACTTAAGCCCTAGAGTACCTAACCTGATTTCCCCTTATAATCCAAATTTTAAGCATTCGGTTGTATAAAAATAGAGATTAGAATCTAGTTTTCACCACTTCCTTGTCAAAGCGTGCTTTTAGATACGTTTCATCTAAGGTGTTGTGCCAAAGCTGTTTAGTTTGTCCTTTGTCTTTTGCAATTTCGCCAATGCGCCCGGGGTTATATTTCATAATGCGCTCGGTTTGGTAGCTGGCAATTGGGTCTTGGTAGGCTTTTTCTGGCGAGATCACTTGCCACCCTTTTTCGCGAAAAGCATCGGCTAAATCGCCAACAAACAGGGCAGTAATATCCATTTCATGCAGCAAAATAACGTGTTTTGGCGAGTGACCTAAATATTTTACCGCCAATTCATCATAGTATTGTGCACCTTGTATAATTACATCGATGTAAAACTCTTTTAGTTTATCAAAGTCGACTTCTTTGCCATTTTTTAGTGCATCTTGAAACAAGTTTTCAATGTACCAGTCGTAGTTATTAAGTGTGATATATGCATTGCTGTAATCATTTTTAGCTAAATAAGCACGCACGCCGTCGCGCTTTTGTTGAGTGTCGCCTTCTCGCAAATAGGGGAAGCGAAACCAAGCTTTAAAGTTTGGATAGTCTTTAATTTGATTATGGGCGGTTGTAATTTCCTGCAAATAATCTTCTAAGCTGGTTTTGTTGATATCAGGATGGGTATGGGTGTGATTGGCAATAATATGTCCAGCATTTGCGTACGCTTTTAATCGCGCTTTGCCTTCTTCATTTAAATGGCGTGTGGTTACAAAAAATGCCGCTTGTTTTATGCCGTGATCGTTTAGTTCTTTAATCAGTGTTTTCGCGCGCGTTGGCCCATCAAAATAGCCAGTTGCTTGCCTCGGTGCGTCATCAAAAGAAAAGGCGATTTGCTTTGCGCTTGTAGTGTTTGCAAATAACAACGAGAGAATAATAGCTGCTGTAAAAAAAAGAGGTTTCATAAATAAAAAAGATGACTAATGTTAATTAGTCACCCTAACATTGGTATTTAATTTAAACAATGCAACTAGCTGTTATTTATAACATTAATTGTTATAAAGCTTAGATAAATACTGCTCTATACTGCTTTGCCAACTAAAGCGGCTGGCTTTTGCGGTACTGATCATAGTTTGCCAATGGCTACTTTCGTTCATATAACAATTAAGTGCATCATTAAACACATTTTGCAATGAAACTACTTGCTCACCAATAGTATTACCCTCAAATACAAAGCCGTTTTCGTGGTGTTTGACCGTATCTTTTAAACCGCCGACCCCATGCACGATACAAGGTTGCCCTGCTTTTAGCGCAAGCATTTGGCTGATGCCACATGGTTCAAATGAACTTGGCATTAAAAACATATCACCTAGCACGTATAAATCATCCGATAAGCTTTGCCCATAACCATTTAAAAACAAAAAGTTACTGTGCTTTGCCATCAACTGCATTAGGACAAATTCATAGTGGCTATCACCGCTACCAAGCATAATAAAACGCCCGCCCTTTTGTTCTAAATCGAACAGCAACTTACTTAACACTAATTCGCCATCAATGCGCTCAACTAGCAAACGTACTTTTTGCTCGGTTAATCGACCAATGTTAGAAACAATGGGGCCTTTAAACTGAGGACTATCTTGCCAAAGCGATATTTGCTCGTTAGCAAGGTAATGCACGGTTTTTAGTTGCTCAAAGCGACTCATCCAGTTTCGAAGGCAAGATTTACTGCTGCGTAAAAAGCAATCTAACGTGACTTTCGGCTCAGGTTCATTGCTGTATTCACAGCCGTTTAAAATACCAACCAGTTTGTCACTATTTTCAGCTAGAATATGCTCCAGCCCCTCGCCGCCATATATACCATTTTGATGGTCGCTGGCACAGAGCACCTCTTCGGCATAACTGTCTGATACAAAGTGTACTTTATCAACTAAACTGATTGCTGCACGCATCGGGTTATAACAAAACGGGTAACGCGGGTCGCATAATTGCTGGCCGTCGTAACTTAAACTTGGAAACCACGCCTCTAAGCTTGAATCATCGCCATTAAATGGTCGCGTACCTTGTAGCGCGAGATTATGAACTGTGTATACCAGCTTTGTGTTTGCAAAATCACGATAGCGTGTATCAAACTTCAGTAGCACAGCCAAAGTTGCTGCATGCCAATCATGCAAATGAAAAATATCTGCCGCTAAATGCCCCTGTAAAATACATTCGCCAATGACATTACAAAAAAGCGCAAACTTGGTGGCATCTTTGGCAAATGGGCGGTTATCTTCATCATGACAATAAACCCGGCTTTCCCCTGCTTGTTGAAAGAGCGGATGCACCACCACATACTGTGTCACTTTGTCGCTTGAAATTGCATGCAATTTATAAAGGTAAGCTGTGTGTTGCTGATGAGCGAATGAAAAGCTCACTTCTGCGACACACTCACCGTTATAATGGCTGTGATAATAACCATAATCTGGGATCACCACATCCACATTAATGTTATGCTCTGCAAGTGCCTGTGGCACATCGCGAATTACATCGGCGACACCGCCAACTTTCGCGCCCGAAATACAATCATTTTCAGCCGCTAACATCAAAATTCGCATACAGTCCTCTTATGCAATCGCCGCTTGGCTTGAAGATTCACTACTTTTAGCATCCGCTTCTTGCGACTTTTTTGCCAGTGCAGCAATCATATCGCGCGTCACAAGCACCACGCCGCCACTTGAAATTCTAAAGCCATTGGCTTCATCTTGTTTATGATCAACCCCAATGTTTAAGCCTTCAGGAATAACGCAGCTGCGATCAATAATGGCTTTTTTGATAATACAGTTTCGGTTAATCACTACACCCGGTAAAATCACCGCTTCTTCGACGGTGCAGTAAGAATGCACGTGCACATTTGAGAACAGCAGTGATTTACGAATGGTTGAGCCAGAAATAATACAACCACCCGACACCGTTGAATCCACCGCCATACCGCGACGTGTTTCATCATCAAAAATAAATTTAGCGGGTGGTAACTGTTCTTGATAGGTCCAAATTGGCCAATTTCTATCATATAAATCAAGCGATGGCGTTGGCGATACTAATTCCATATTCGCTTCCCAGAACGAATCTAGTGTACCTACATCGCGCCAATACGGTGTACCGCCTTGGCGTGTATCTCTAAATGGATACGCATACACATTATGCTCTTCAATTATTGATGGAATAATGTCGTGGCCAAAATCGCGACCAGAGCAGCTGTTCTGTGCGTCTTTTTTCAATTGCTCAAACAAAAACTCAGTATTAAACACATAGTTACCCATCGATGCTAAACACTTAGTTGGGTCGTTCGGTAATGGCGCAGGGTTCGCTGGTTTTTCTTCAAAGCGCTGTACGCGTTTTTCGTTATTAACCGCCATCACACCAAAAGCACCGGCAGCTTCTTCCACTGGCACTTCCAAACAACATACTGTCATGTCCGCACCCGTTTCTACGTGCTTAGCAATCAACTCACCATAGTCCATACGGTAAACATGGTCGCCCGATAAGATCATTACGTATTTAGGTAAATCGTGACGAATAATATCCATATTTTGATACACCGCATCGGCAGTGCCACAGTACCAATCATCACTGTAACGTTGTGACGCTGGTAAAATTTCAACTGAATCACCTAATTCCTTTTTAAAGTGACCCCACGCGCGATTCACATGGCGAATTAAGCTGTGCGATTTATACTGCGTAGCAATACCTACTTTGCGCACGCCTGAGTTAATGCAGTTTGATAGTGGGAAGTCGATAATGCGAAATTTGCCACCAAAGTACACTGCGGGTTTAGCACGCCAATCCGTCAACTCTTTAAGGCGTGAACCTCGTCCACCTGCCAAAATAAGTGCATACGTATCACGGGTAAGGTTACTAATATAACGATTTGCAGAATTAGGCATTGCGGTCTCCTTGTGCCTTGTTGAATTCGATTGCCTTTGCTTGCCAAATATCACTGTTGTATTGGCTAATTGTGCGGTCGCTCGAAAACATACCTGATGCGGCCGTATTTAAAATACTCTTCTGAGTCCAAGCACTTTGCTCTTGGTAAAGCGTAGCTGCTGCCTCTTGTGCTTTCACGTAACTATCAAAGTCGTAAGCTGTTAGCCATTGGTCATGATTGTCACGGATTGAATTAATTAATGGCTGGAATAAGTCTGGGTCAAATAAATTAAAATGACCACTTTCCAATAACGTCATGACGCGAGATAAATTAGGCGAATTTGCAATAATTTCATTGGGGTTATAATGCTCACGAATTTGCGCTAATTGCTCAGCTTTGGCACCAAATAAGAAGAAGTTATCAAGGCCTACAGCCTCTGAAATCTCAATATTTGCACCATCTAAGGTGCCAATGGTGAGTGCCCCATTCATCATAAATTTCATATTGCCAGTGCCCGACGCTTCTTTGCCAGTCGTCGAAATTTGCTCTGAGAGATCGGTTGCAGGGCAGATGGTTTCCATCGCCGTAACGTTATAATTAGGCAAGAATGCGACACGCAAATAAGGTTTGGCAGCTGGGTCATTGTTAATGGCATCCGCCACATGATTGATTAAACGAATAATCAGCTTCGCCATAAAATAACCAGGCGCTGCTTTACCACCAAATAACACACAGCGCGGTGTAAAGCCTTCAAGTTCCCCTTCGCGAATACGTTCGTAAAGGTGAATAACATGCAAAATATTGAGTAACTGGCGCTTATATTCATGAATACGCTTTACTTGCACATCAAACAGCATGGTTGCATCAAACTCCACGCCAGTTTCACGTTTTACTAAATCCACCAGCGCTTGTTTGTTTTCAAACTTTACTTGTTGCCACTTTTTATGCAGCGCTTTGTTATCAAATTTTGCACGTAACGCATTAATTTTACTAAAATCGCTGACCCAATCGTCGCCAATTTGTTGGTTAATTAAGTGCGCTAATTTAGGGTTACAATGCGACAACCAACGCCGTGGTGTTACCCCATTGGTTTTGTTATTAAAGCGCTCTGGCCACAGCGCATAAAAATCGCTAAATAAGCCGCTAGTGAGTAGCTCAGTATGAAGCGCTGCCACACCATTTACCGAAAACGAACCAACAATGGCTAAATATGCCATACGCACTTTGGGCTCAGGCCCTTCTTCAATTAGTGACATATCGCGTTGTTTTTGTGTATCACCCGGCCAGCAGGTGGCTACTTGCTGTAAAAAACGCGCGTTAATTTCGTAAATAATTTCAAGTAAACGCGGCAGTAAACGCTCAAATAACCTTACTGGCCATTTTTCTAATGCTTCCGGCAACAAGGTGTGATTGGTGTATGCCATAGTACTTGAGGTAATTTGCCATGCTTTATCCCAATCAAGCTGATGATCATCCAGTAAAATACGCATCAGCTCTGCCACTGCAATGCTTGGGTGTGTATCGTTTAATTGGAAAACATGGTATTTCGGGAAGTTATGGAAATCTTCTCCGTATTGTTTAACCCATTTTGCAATGATGTCTTGCAGTGTTGCGCTTGATAAAAAGTATTGCTGACGTAAACGCAGTTCTTTACCATTTTCGCTGGCATCGTTCGGGTAAAGCACCATAGTGATTTGTTCAGCTTGGTTCTTTTTAGCTACCGCTTCTGGGTAACTGCCCGCATTAAACTCTCTTAAGTCAAACTCTTCTGTTGCTTCGCTCTTCCAAAGGCGTAGACGGTTAACCACGTCATTGCGGTATCCGGGAATCGGCACATCATATGGCACAGCTAAAACATCTTGGGTATTCACCCAGTTGCGATGCTCACGGCCATGTTTGTCTTTATACACTTCCACATGACCAAAGAATTTTACTCGGTGGCTTTGCTCTGGCGCGGCAATTTCCCACGGGTGACCTTCATGTAGCCAGTGATCGGGCTGTTCAATTTGACGCCCTTGCTCAAGCGATTGATTAAACATGCCATATTCATAACGTAAACCGTAGCCAACCACAGGCAATTTTAGTGTGGCGCAGCTATCTAAAAAGCACGCGGCTAAACGCCCTAAACCGCCGTTGCCAAGGCCTGCATCATGCTCTGCCGCCGCAACTTGCTCAAGTTCACTGCCATATTGGGTAAGTGCCTCGGTTACTTCAGGTGCTAAATCTAAATTTAAAATGGCATTGTTTAGTGCACGCCCCATTAAAAACTCTAGCGATAAATAAGCAACTTGTTTGTGAGGTGCGCTGTCGCGCTGTTGATTTGTGTGACGACATTTTGCCACCAATCTGTCTCGAATGGTTAGCGCCAGCGCCTGATACAAGTAACGCTGCGACTTATTCACCTGATCGCGCCCTAAGGTGTAATAAAAATGGCGATATAAATCTTCACTTAAGTCGGAATTTTCAATCACACTAGGTGACAAGGTAGTTTTCTTTTTCGCTAAGTTTGATTGTTTGTTCACACTAAACTCCTTGCTTAGTTAAATTGAACGTATGGGACGTATCATTATCTTCCTGCGTATTTGCAGGCATTTTGATATGGCTGGAAAGCACCCAGGCACTGTAGCTATTGAGTAATAGCGTTTGGCCAGGCGCTAAACATTCTTCATCGCGCTCGTCTGAATAAGAATAAAGGCGGATACGCCAACAGTGATGGGCTTCTTGTTCAGGTAATTTAAACATTACATTTTTGCTAGAGGCATTAAACAGTAATAACAGCGCTTTATCGTCTTGAATATCTTCCATTAAATAGCCAAGACAATGGCCATTTGGATTATGCCAGTCAGCATCTTGCATTAACGCGCCGTGTTCATTTAGCCAAGTAACACTAAAACGCGGATCATCATCGTGAATAAACTGACTTTGGCGATATAAAGAAAATTCACTGCGCAGTTTTAATGCGCGACTAATAAATTGATAAAGCGGGTGCTGCTGCGTATCGTCAAGACCATCAATTTGCCAATCGATCCAACTAATTTCGTTATCTTGGCAATAGGCATTGTTGTTGCCGCCTTGCGAGTGTGCAACTTCGCTGCCAGCGCACAACATGGGAACACCATTTGATAAGCACAGTGTCAGTAAAAAGTTCTTTTGTGCGCGCAAACGTAGTGCATTGATATCTGTATCGTCTGTGACACCTTCAAAGCCCCAGTTATTGGATAGATTATGGTCGTGCCCGTCGCGATTTTCTTCTTGGTTGGCAAGATTATGTTTGTTGTTATAACTCACTAAATCGGCCAAGGTAAAACCGTCATGGGCGGTAATAAAGTTGATACTGGACGTAACCGCACGCCCTTTTTTCTCAAACAAATGGCTTGAGCCATGAAAGAAACGGGCAAACTCTGGCAACATGCTCATATCGCCACGCCAAAAGCTGCGTACCGTATCGCGGTATTGATCGTTCCATTCGCGCCATGGAGCAACATAATTACCCAGTTGATAGCCATCAATCGCTAAGTCCCATGGCTCTGCGATAAGCTTAATACCTTTTAAAATTGGGTCTTGGGCAAGGGTTTGAAAAAAGGTGTGATGCTTTTTAAAACCATCTTGATCACGCCCCAAAATGCTCGCCAAATCAAAACGAAAGCCATCAACTCCATACACTTGCACCCAGTAACGCAGGCTATCCATTACCAACTGCAAACTTTTAGGATGTGAAATATTTAGGGTGTTACCACAGCCTGTATCATTAACATAAAAAGCAAAGTTATTTTGTTGTAAGCGGTAATAGGCTTGATTATCAATGCCGCGCAGAGACAAGGTTGGCCCTTGTTCATTACCTTCCGCAGTATGGTTAAATACCACATCAACAATTACTTCAATACCCGCTTCGTGCAGTACCGAAACCATCTGCTGAAATTCTTGTTCCTGCTTGGTGTGTGCATAGGCTAAATGAGGTGTGAAAAAATTAAGTGTGTTGTAACCCCAATAATTGCTAAGACCGCGCTCTGGTAAAAACGCTTCACTAATAAAACTGTGAACTGGTAATAATTCAATAGCAGTCACACCTAAGCTTTTTAAATGCCAAATAAAATTTGGGTGAGCCAAACCTAGGTAAGTACCGCGAAGTTCTTCTGGGATTGACGGATATAACTTGGTAGTACCTTTGACATGGCATTCATAAATGACCGTTTTATGCCAGGGGATATTTGGCCTTGTGCCTTGATAATGTGGCAACACTGAGACTTTGCATTTTGGCATATCCGTTGCCGAATCTAAGTGCCTGTAAGCTTCATCAGCTTTATGCGAATTGCCCCAATTAAATTCGCCAAATAAGGATTTAGCATACGGGTCTAGTAGCAATTTATTTGCATTAAAATAGTGACCTTTTTTCGGGTTATAGTCACCATAAACCCGATAACCATAAAGCTGACCTTGGCCAACGCCGCGAATAAATATATGCCAAATACCTTGCTCGTCACGGTAAAGCGGAATACGCGCAATTTCGCTGTGACCACTTTGATCAAACAAACAGATCTCAACTTTGCTTGCCCTTTCTGAGAAAAGCGCGAAATTAGTGCCATTTTCACTTGGTGTTGCACCAAGTGGTGAAGTGTTTCCGGGTCGTATTGCAAAGCGCGCAGACACAGTTATTTCTCCACAAGGTAATAGGTTGCAAGCGGTGCAAGCGTTAACGAAATACTGTGCTTAAAGCCATGATTTTCTTCATCTGACACAGTGACATCGCTTTCAACCAACACGCCACTTCCACCAAACTGAATGTCATCAGTGTTTAGCACCAACTGGTAACCTTTTGCTTTTGGCACGCCTAATTTAAAATTTTCACGAACCGCTGGGGTAAAATTGCAAATCGCAATCACATTTGGTTGGTCGCTAGTTTTACGAATAAAACTAAAAACGCTTTGCTCAGCATTACCACCATCAATCCAGCGAAAGCCCTCGCCACGATTATCCAGTTGATACAGTGACGGATGCGTTTTATACAGCGTGTTGAGTGCTTTTATTAGGTTAGAAACACCCTGATGTTTCGCCTCATTAAGTAAGTGCCAATCCAAACTAATGTCATGATCCCATTCATGATATTGAGCAAATTCGCCGCCCATAAACAGTAGTTTTTTACCGGGATGTGCCCACATAAAGCCATAAAATGCACGTAAGTTTGCAAACTTTTGCCAGTCATCTCCCGGCATTTTGTTAATAAGTGAGCCTTTTCCGTGCACTACTTCATCATGCGATAGCGGCAGAATATAATTTTCACTAAACGCATAAACTAATGAAAAGGTCATCTCGTTATGGTGATGACGGCGATAAATGGGATCTTTTTTCATGTACTCTAAGCTGTCATTCATCCAGCCCATATTCCATTTAAAGCCAAAGCCTAAGCCCGATTGGTCGGTTGGCTTGGTCACTCCCGGCCACGCTGTAGATTCTTCTGCAATCGTGACAATATTTGGATTTTCACCATAAACGCTGGCATTAATGTGCTGCAATAAGCTTATTGCCCCGAGGTTTTCACGGCCACCATAACAATTCGGTACCCATTGCCCTTCTTCGCGGCTGTAATCCAGGTAAAGCATCGATGCCACCGCATCGACACGAATGCCATCAATACCAAATTCTGTCAGCCAATATGTGGCGTTCGACAGTAAAAAGCTGCGCACTTCAGCACGGTCGTAATTATAAATATGGGTATTCCAATCTGGATGATAGCCTTGACGTTTATCCGCATGTTCGTATAAATGAGTACCATCAAACATGGCTAAGCCGTGGGGATCATTTGGAAAATGTCCCGGCACCCAATCAATTAGTACGCCCAGCCCCGCTGCCTTTACTTGGCGAATAAACTTTGCAAATTCATTGATATCGCCAAAACGACTGGTTGGCGCATAAAGGCCAACGGGTTGATAGCCCCACGAACCATCAAATGGAAATTCACTGATTGGCATTAATTGAATATGGGTAAAACCAAGATCTAATACATAAGGGATCAATTGTTCGGCAAGTTGCTGGTAGCTCAAATAACCGTTACCTTGCTCAACATTGCGACGCCACGAACCTAAGTGCACTTCATAAATGCTGATTGCTTGATTGAATTTATTAATAGGTGAAATTGGCGCTGGGTTTGTAGGTAAGCTAGCTACCCGCGAGGCCGTATGGGGCGGCAACTGCATTTGCAGCGCGAATGGATCGGCTTTTTCTATGCGCTGGTTGTGCTCGGTTAGCAGGCTGTATTTGTAATTTTTATCGCTTAAATCTTCCCCGATAAAAATTTCCCACACCCCAGATGCTGGGTGAAAGCGCATGGGGTAGCAACTGGCATCCCAATGATTAAAATCACCAATTACTGACACCGCTTTAGCATTAGGTGCCCACACGGTAAAACGCGTGCCTTTAACCCCTTGATGCGTTATTACATGCGCACCGAAATGACGATATGCATGTGCCAAAGTGCCTTGATTAAATAAGTACATTGCATCAACGTCTAAGCTTGAAGAAAAGCTATAAGGTAAATAACCTTGTACTTGGCAATTACCATAATCAATATCAAGCTCGATGGGCTCTGCAACTTTACTGTTACTCACCACAAGCTGAAATAACGCGGAGTCTTTAAACTGTTCCATCGCGAGATTTAGTTTATTTGCGCGCACTGCAACATTTTTTGCACCAGGAACAAAGCAGCGAATGATCGCAAGCTCATTGTTAATACTATGCTTGCCTAAAAAGCTAAACGCATTAATAAAATCAGCGCGTTGTAATGAATAGGCCTTTTCTAACGTGTGTTGTTCTTCGTTTAGTTGGCTAAGTGAAACAAAATTAGCTACTGACATGATCTCTCCTAGCATTTAACAACTGCCAAAAACCGTTATCTTCATTTTGTGTGTCTTGCTCTTCTGAGCTCAAAGGGCCAAAAATAGTCGCTAAAGAGCACGAAAGACGGCGTCGCCAGTTGGGGTATTCTTGATCGGTTCCAGGGATGTTTACCGCAAGCGTTTCACCACTTAAATCATCAAGTTGTAAACATAAAAATTGCGAATTGGTTGTTGCAAGGTTAATTACCAATGCACGGTAAATGCTTTTTGCATCATCGTTTTGTGGTAACGCATTTGCTTTTTTCAACCAATGAATCAATGCGAGTTTGTCGTGTTCTCGTTGCGTTAAATCGAAACCGTATTGTTCATTATTTGAATAAAGCTGGTATTTTTCACGAGTGTGGATATCGATGCTTTGCCACCACGCATAAAACGGCGCAACATCATGGTTGGCAATCATCACAAGGGCATGTTTACGATGTTCGTTTGGCGATAGAAATTGACCCGCTGCATCTTTTTCGAAATAGAAAATATCATTGCCATAAACATGGGCATTATCTAAATCGAGTTTAATTTCTTCTGGTACAACACCTAAATCTTCACCAATGACAATGCATTGATTTAAGTGACTTTCCAAACACAAGAGCGCTAATAATTCTTTAAACGGGTAATAGACATAACAGCCTGCTGGCTGGTCATTAACGCTAACACACCACCATAACCGCAGTAATCCCATAACATGATCAATGCGCAGGCCACCGGCAATCATATTGGCGCGAATTAATGCGATAAAATGAGAAAAATGTGAGGCTTTTAATTTAACTGGATCTTGTACTGCCAAGCCCCAGTCTTGTCCATCACGTGCCCATGGATCAGGCGGCGCACCAATATTGGCATGTTTAACAAAGAGCGATTTATTGCGCTGATACTCTTCGCCATCACGCGAACAACCAACCGCTAAATCTAAAATTAAGCCGATTGCCATGCCTTTGTTTTTGGCATAGCGCTGGCAATAATCAAGCTGCTCTTTAGCGACCCACTGCAAGTAATAATCGAACTGGGATAAGTGCCAGTCAGCATGCACAACAACAAAGGTATTAAAATCCTCTGCTCGTTCAGTATTTTTTGCCAACTCTAATTCACAGAAATTAAGATACATTACCTTAAAGCACTGATATTTATGCTGTGTCGCTTGGCTGTAATCAATAAATTGATTGTCTGAGCGATATTCACCGTTTGGCAAAGTGTAATCAATACATAAACGCGGACTGATATAGAGCGGGTTTATTTGATTACGATCATTTGGGCTATAGGGGCTTGCACGCTCAGGCTCTTTGGCAAATAACTTATGCAATGGATTAAGTAGAATATAATCCGCACCTTTTTCACTACTTCTTTGAATAAGCTCTTTAAGTGATGAAAAATCGCCAAAGCCACTTTCGCGCTTATCGCGCAGGGTATATAACTGACAAGAAATGCCCCACGGCCTTTGGTTTTCATCTAACGCAAAACAACTTGGCGGCGCCACAGCCAAAGTCGCACGGAATGACTGTGCTTTTGTAATTTGAGACGAGAAAACAACATCAACTTGGTAGTAGTTTGCAACAAGTGATGGTAGCTCAATTTGATATTCACAATAACGCACACCATCGATAACATAGTCACCAATTTCTAGGCTGTTTGTCAGCGCAACGTGTAATCTGCAAAACTCTGTTTCACCCTCAGAAATAACAATTTCAAGGTGTTTTTCTGGCTCAAAGCTTTGCGCACGTACTTTTAATACAGCGTGTTCACTTGAAGTCACTTGAAATGCATTAAGCACTGTTTGCCAAGGCAACGCATCTAAGCGAAAGTTAGTGTCGCAAACGTAGTCTTGGTTAGTAACATCATGGCCACAGGCTGTAAGAATTTGTCGTCTTACATCATCTGCGATACGTGTTTGTTGACCATAATAATCAACATAATCGAGTGCTACTCCTTGCAGGTAACACAATTGTTCTACTGCATTCACTCAAATTAAGCTCGCACAGTAGAAACAACTGAATTATCAGTACCAAACGCGTTTAGTAAGTAGTGATCCGCAGCATGGTCGTTTTGCCATTCTTGCTCATTAACGAGGTATTTAAATTGGAAATCTTGTTCAATAGGTAAGCGAAGTTTGGTACGAAAAACGTTGTCCTTTTTAACGTACTTCATAGTCACTGGCTGCCAATCATTAAATTCACCTGCCAACGACACTTTTGTGTCTGCTTCTGCTGCAAACTCGAACGTTACTTCTGCTTCTTGCTTGGTCTTAAAAAATCGTTTAGTTAACATTGTGCTTTTCCTTTCCATTTAACTAACACGCTTCAAACTGCCTAGCGTATAACTGTGATTATCTAAACATAGGAATATTTACGCTTCGTGACAGTGCATAAAAAATTTTTTATGCACTAATTTGATGCAAATCATGCAATTTAACACTAAATATTCGCCATATATCCTTTTAACGCAAAATATAAGCCAACTGAGTATAGAAGTTATTAATCAAGGTACAAGCAAATAAATCTAATGCGAATGTGAATTAATTTCATAGATAAACCAAGACCTGAGTTATTAGGCTTGCACCCTATTTGTTCAAATAAGCAGCGTTTGACTAGAATAAGTTCAAACCAAATAACTCTTTAACATCAAACAAAACCTGCTGCGTTTTATGGTCGGCGTGTTCGCTGCCTTTACGCAAAATATCGATTAGTTGGGCTTTATCATTTAAATACATCGCGCGTTTTTCACGAATTGGGGCAATAAGTGTTTGCAAGCAATCTTCTAAAATCTTTTTGGTTGTACCATCGCCTAAACCACCTTGTTGATATTGCTGTTTAAGCTCAGCAACATAGGCGGTTTCTGGGTGAAACGCATCAAGGTAGGTAAAAACCACATTGCCCTCAACTTGCCCTGGGTCTTCTACACGCAAGTGATTTGGATCGGTGTACATCGATTTCACCGCAGTCCGAATATCTTTTTCGCTTGCGCCTAAATTAATGGTGTTGCCCATGGTTTTAGACATTTTGTTTTTACCGTCGGTACTTGGTAAGCGCGGCGCATTACTTAATAATGCACGGCATTCATTTAAAATCGGTTTGCCCGCAAGTGAATTTATTTTTCTTACAATCTCATTGGTTTGCTCAAGCATTGGCAGTTGATCATCACCCACCGGAATAAGCGTAGCGTTAAACGCTGTGATATCCGCAGCTTGCGAAATTGGGTAGGTTAAAAACCCCGCGGGAACGCTACGATTAAAGGCTTTACTTTGAATTTCACTTTTCACCGTTGGGTTACGCTCTAAGCGCGAAATAGTAACTAAATTACTGTAAAACATGGTGAGTTCAGCAAGTGCTGGCAGTTTTGATTGCAAACAAATAGTGGTTTTAACAGGGTCGATACCTACGGCTAAATAATCAGCCACCACATTTAAAATGTTTTCGCTGACTTTTTTAGGGGTGTGGGCGTTATCGGTTAGGCCCTGCATATCGGCGACTAAAATGGTTTGCTCGTGCAGATGTTGCAGTTGGGTGCGCTGTTTTAATGAGCCAACAAAATGCCCTAAATGTAAAGGGCCTGTAGCTCTATCGCCGGTTAAAATTATTTCTTTTTGCTGTGATGCTGTTTGTTTCATGTGTATCTCCAAGATGAAAAGTAGCCACTGGAGATACAAAAAAGACACGTTGCTTAAGCTACCTACCAGCAGCTTAAGAATGTAAAAATCCTGCGCCGCTCTATTGTGAGCGCCACCAAGATGTAAATGATGTGATAGTAGAAATATGTAATGTATTTTTCATAACGCTAGCACCTTAGCAAACAGGCACTTGTAACACAAATTTTAAATAAAATAATGAATCACAACTAAAGCAGAGTTTTAAAATAACTCTGCATGGTCTTTTACAAATGTCACTTCGCCGGCAATTTGATTAGCCAACTGAGACAATTGTTCGACGACGACAAAGCTTGCAGACTCCATCAGCGCAAGGTAGTGAGCTGCGGCTTTTTTATCTCCTGCGAGATTAGCATTTAAAGCGGCTAAACCATTTTGGTGCACTTCCGCATGTGGCTTTTCGAGTTTCTTAAATGCTGTAAAACTAGTGTACTTACTCTGACCCTCACCTTCGTAATACCACTTGCCTAAACGGCACATAGTATGATCTGCAAAATCCTCTGGTGATTTATTCGATAACCCCAACATCACTTGGTAAACTTCCATTTTCCAAACAACATGATCCATTTTTACCGTTTGCAGGAATGCATCAGCAGTTGAATTAGTTATTACAGTGTACATATTCTGAGAAAACTCAACTATCCGATTTGCAGTTTTATCGATAGAGCCTGTACTGTCACTAATCTTAATACTTCTCTCACCAACACCTCGAATACTTGTCACCACATCTTTCATCTGATTGTTTACTTGTTCAATCAATGCTGAAATTTCATTTGAGGCTTCGGCTGAGCGCTGTGCAAGCGTTCTAACTTCGTCTGCAACAACAGCAAAACCGCGGCCCTGCTCACCTGCACGTGCAGCTTCAATTGCTGCATTTAATGCCAATAAGTTTGTTTGATCAGAGATGCCTTTGATAATGTTGACAAAGTCATTAATTCCCTTAGTTACTTCATTCAGTTCATCAACAGAATTTGAGGCTTCTTGTGAGTCATTGGAAATCACCGAAGTTGCTCTAATTGTGGAAGCGAGCATATCTTTGATTTGGTCAAATAATTGCTGTGACGCATTAAAGTCATCACGATGTGCGATTAATTCTGTCGAAGATGCCGCCAAACTTTCACGAATTTGACTTAAAAGATCACCAGACTGAAGAGATAATTTACACAAAGACTCTTGATGCTGGGCTTTATCAGAAAGCATATCGAGGTCGCCCGAAATACTTAAATTTTCTTGTTGAGCTTGTTCTATCGCTTGGATTAATTTCGCATTTTCTTGTTTTAAGTGCTGATTTTCTAGTTGTAATTTTTCTAGTTCACTTTTGTTCACCCAATTTAAGAACATTAAGCACCTCTTTTATTTAGTGAATGGGTAACGAAATGAAAACGCCTCAGATCATGCATCGCGCAAAGCACCATACTGGAATGAAGGTTTTAACGTCGGATATTGAGTTATCGGCAAAAAGCGAAAGCTCTCGACTATTTTAGGAACAGATTATTGTATTTGAAAGACTTAATAACTCTAAAAGAGTTGTTATAGCTTTAAAATACAAATTACTGCTCAACTTTATGATTCTAGTCAAAAAAAACTAATAAAACACATTTAAATAATAACAAAGCTTGAACCTTCAACTTCTTTTGCTCGGTATACTGCTTGATCGGCTTTTTTAATGAGCTTTTGCGGAATTAACGTGACATGCTCTTCCCTCGATGTAGACACTGCGCCAATTGAGCATTTTATTTCAATTTCGTGCTCGTTTAATTGTTGTGGCTCACGAAGGTGTTGTATTATTTTTTGGCAAAATTGTGAAAGTTCTGATTCAGGGGTGTCGGGCAATAACAATGCAAACTCATCTCCCCCTAACCGAGCCAATGTGTCTGTTTCACGGCTTACTGATGAAATAATTTGAACGAATCGCCTTAATAACTCATCACCCACATCATGGCCATAAGTATCATTTATTGGTTTAAAATCATCTAAATCAAAGTAAAGTAAGCTTACCGCACGTTTACTACGTTTTGCCATTTTAAGTGCTTGCTTGCAACGGTCTTGAAATAGCAAGCGATTAGCGGCACCTGTCAGTGCATCATAATGTGCTAATTTGGTTAGCTCTTGGTTTAATTTAAAATCTTGAAAAACCGCTTTAATACTGTGCTCAACTAAACCAATGGTAGCCGCAGGTAACGGTAAAATATCAATCGTCAATTTGCACGAATTAGGCACTGAAAAACCATTAAAGTCACTTGTGACCACCAAAACAGGTAAGAGTTTGTTCACTTTTCTCAAGTAGTTATAAGTTGTACGAAACTTTCGCTCAGTAACAATCAGTAACGAGGGAGAAGAGGAAGCAATATCACTGGTTTTATTAATGATGCAGACACTATCAAACGCAATGGAAGTTAGCTTTAAAGTGCACTCTAACCAGGCTGTCACTTCAGGTGACTCTGTAAAAATGCCCACTTGACGAATTTTTTGTATATTCATAATGCTCTGAACATCACTTTATTTACGACATTATTGATTAAATAACGTAATTAATCATGCTAAAAAAACTTAAAGTAACAATTAATTAAACAGGCAATACTAAAAGTGCAGTCTAAAAAAACGACGACAACAAATTAAATTAATCAAAATAGCAAAATCAAATAAAAATTTTTATTAAATGGAAATTTAATTAACTTCGCATATACGGAAACAACATAAGAGCATCTTTAATTATCTGTTTTTTATAGCTTTTATCCAAATAAATAGCATAGATATCGCGACTATATTCCGGAGACCCTTCTACTCTGAAAAGTTTGCCTTTACGAATATGCTCAAAACACATTTGCTTAGGTAAATAGGCACAGCCAGACGCTTCTAATATAAAATTAAGCGCAATTCTTGGTTGACTCATATGGTGGCGAATAGCATTTAAATCACTGTAATCACGTAAAATTTGGCTATTAACCGACTCACCATAGTCAACCATCACCATATTCTCAATATTGTGTAACGTCATTTCTCGATCTGTTGACACTAGCTGTAGCGGTACGGTTGCCACTTTTTCATTCACAATATCTTGCATAAACGGTGGCTCAAACAAAAAGGCAATATCTATTAACCGGCTAACCACTTGTTTTCTAAGCTCTAACGGCGAATATGTGTGGGTAAATAAATGCACATCATCCAAATTACGATGGATTTTTTGTAACCAGTCTTGCAATACAATATCCCAAATAGACATCATTGAACCAACAAACAGCTGGTAGGAGTTAGGCTGAGCAACACCCACATCTTGTTTTAGTTTTTGCCACATAATAAGCATTTCATTAGCATGCTTAACAAGGCGATGACCTTCTGCGGTAAGCTTTAAACGCTTTTGCGTACGGTCAAATAGCTGCACACCGAGCTCTTCTTCTAATTGTTTAATACGACTGCTCACCGCCGCTTGCGTAAGATATAGATTTTCGGCCGCAATACGTACATGTAATGTTTGACTCACTTCTAAAAAAGTAGTTAAAAGTTCGATTTTCACGCAAAACCACCCTTTTGATAAAAATGTTTTATTAAATGACTATTTTTATTTTGTTTCTATTTCTATTAATTATCAACTACCTTTCCTAATATAAATTATCGGACTAAAAACGATTAAGGGAGCCAAATTTTGAAAATTGCTATTTTATCTAGAAACGAAAACTTATATTCAACTCGTCGCCTTCAAGAGGCATGTATTGCACGTGGTCATGAAGCAGATATTATCGATACACTTCACTGCTATATGGACATTACTAGTAGCCGTCCTGCGGTTCGTTACCACGGTAAAGAATTACCAAAATATGATGCGATTATTCCGCGTATTGGTGCATCGGTAACTTTTTACGGAACTGCTGTAGCAAGACAGTTTGAAATGATGGGCACATTCAATGTAAATGAGTCTGTTGCAATCAGCCGTTCGCGCGACAAACTTCGCTCGCTTCAGCTGTTATCTCGTAAAGGTATAGGTCTGCCGCGTACAGGTTTTGCACGCAAACCAGATAATATTAAAGACTTAATTAAAAACGTGGGTGGTGCACCTTTAGTAATCAAGCTTTTAGAAGGTACTCAAGGTATTGGTGTAGTACTTGCTGATACAGCTAAAGCCGCAGAGAGCATTATCGAAGCGTTTATGGGCTTAAAAGCGAACATTCTAGTACAAGAATACATTAAAGAAGCTGGCGGTGCCGATATTCGCTGTCTAGTAGTTGGTGGCAAAGTAGTTGCAGCTATGAAGCGTCAAGGCGCAGAAGGCGAATTCCGCTCAAACTTACACCGTGGTGGCAGCGCTGAAATTGTAAAACTAACCAAAGAAGAACGTGCAACAGCAGTAAATGCGGCAAAAGTAATGGGTCTTAATTTCTGCGGTGTAGACTTACTTCGCTCACACAATGGCCCTATGGTAATGGAAGTAAACTCTTCTCCAGGCCTTGAAGGTATCGAAACTGCAACAGGTTTAGATGTGGCAGGTAAACTTGTTGAGTTTATAGAAAAAACTGCAAAGTCAGGTTCAACTAAAACCAAAGGTCAAGGTTAATTAGGCATAAACACATATATGAACAAATTGATAATTGGTGAGCATACTATTTTACCTGGCGAAACAAAGAAGATTGATTTGCCAGTTGCTAAGCTTTACACCGATGCGGATGTTCACTTACCGGTACATATTATCCGCGGAAAAAGAGCGGGTCCGACAATGTTTATTAGTGCGGCTGTACATGGTGATGAGCTCAACGGAATTGAAATAATAAGACGCCTAATTAATTTAAAAGGGTTCAAAATCTCGTCTGGTACTTTAATTGCGGTACCTATGGTAAACGTTTACGGTGTGATAAACCAAAGCCGTTATATGCCTGACAGACGCGATTTAAACCGCAGCTTTCCAGGGTCTGCAAAAGGCTCATTAGCTGCCAGAGTGGCAAATATTTTCTTAAAAGAAATCGTTAGCCACTGTGATTACGGCATTGATTTGCACACGGGGGCGATTCATCGCACTAATTTACCTCAAATTAGAGCACAGCTTGCAGATGAAGAAACCCTTGCACTAGCGAATGCGTTTGGTGCTCCGGTTATTTTGAACTCTGAGATTATTGAAGGTTCTTTACGTGATGCCGCGGTGGCGAATGACACCAAAGTATTGCTCTACGAAGCCGGTGAAGCGTTGCGCTTTGATGAGTTTTCAATTCGCGCTGGTATCAAAGGCATCGTCAATGTTCTGCGCCATCTGAAAATGATGCCAAAAGGACGCTCACGTAAAAAATCTGACAATCAGTTTATCGCTAATAATAGCGGTTGGGTTCGCGCAACCAGTAGTGGCATTGTGACTCACTTATTTAACTTGGGAGATCAAGTTAAAAAAGGGCAAGTATTAGCCGAAATCGGCAGCCCTTATGGTGATGTTTTAACTGAGGTACTCGCTAATAAAAGTGGTGTCATTATTGGCAAACAGAATATTCCTTTGGTACAAGAAGGTGAAGCCATGTACCACATCGCCTACTTTAAAGAAGACGATGAAGAAATTGCCGAACATATTGGCAGTGTAGAGGAAGAATTAGTAAACCATATTGAAAACAGTGAAGGATTGCTATGAACAAACGAATGATAATTGGTCATGTTGAAAACATTGATTTACCCGAACTTGGTATTAATCAGTTAACGGTTCGTGTGGATACAGGCGCACAAACATCGTCGCTGCATGTAGATAACATTCAACGCACTAAAATCGATAAAAAGCCTGCGGTGTCTTTTGATATTCACCCAGAGATCCACAACGTTGAAAAGACCGTAAGGTGTACTGCAATTTTGCATGATATTCGCAAAGTAAAGTCATCAAACGGAATGAGTGAGCAACGTTATGTGATTAAAACACCTGCAATATTAGGTGATCATCAGTGGGATATTGAAATAACCTTAACTGACCGCTCGGATATGACCTACTTAATGTTATTAGGGCGCCAAGCAATGGGCGATCACTTCTTTATTGATCCGTCCAACGGTTTTGTTGCTTCTCAAGCCTAAATTTAACGCACGTGTTTACCTCACAATAAACACGTTTTGCTTGCTTTTCTGTGCATTTGTATTGGCTCGCAAATGCACAGATGCCAAGCAAACTATCCCTGTTAAAGGAAATTTTAATGTTAGAACAAATTAAATATTGGCTTAACTTCCCACTATTTAAATTTAACGAACGTGTTATCACGCTAATCGAAGTGCTTGCAGTCCCTGTATGGGTGATTGCCAGTATTTGGCTTGCCCATTTTTTAATTAAATTAATTGGCAAACGCCTAACCAAAAAGAATAAAGATCCTAATGTAATTCATTTAGTTCAGCGCATTTTATACGTTGTTGCGTTTGCCATTATCTTTATGACCACCCTATCAATGCTCAATGTACCAATTACAGCCTTTGCGTTTTTATCAGGTGCGATTGCAATTGGTTTTGGTTTTGGTGCGCAGAACATTATCAACAACTTCATTAGTGGCTGGATTTTAATGGGTGAAAAGCCAATTCGTATTGGCGATTTTTTAGAAGTTGAAGGTGTTAAAGGTATTGTTGAAGAAATTAATACCCGCTCGACACGAATTCGCCGCGTAGACGGCGTTCATATGCTTATTCCAAACAGTAAACTTCTTGAAAATACAGTAATTAACTGGACGCTGCGCGATAAATTGGTGCGCGGTACTGTAGCTGTAGGTGTTGCCTATGGCACCGATTGCCAAAAAGTTCGTGAAATTATGCTAGCAGTAGCAAACGCACAAAGCGAAACATTAAATGATAACGGCCGTGAGCCTCAGGTGTTTTTCCAAGATTTTGGTGACAATTCATTATTATTTGAAGTGTATTTTTGGATCAATTCGCAAGTGGAAGGTGGATTACGCTTGGTATCAAGCAATATTCGCTTCGCGTTAGATGAAGCATTTAAACAACAAGACATTGTTATCGCCTTTCCACAGCGCGATGTTCATCTTGATGGTACGTTGAAAATTGTAAGGAAATAGCACACGCCAGTGTTCGTGTTCAGTTTATTACAAACCCATTTACTTATTACGGAAGACAACAATGAAGCATGATTTTATTATTGAAGGTTGGCAACTAAATACAGATGCTGCTGCTTCTGCGATTAACGACAACGAACAACTGCAAGGACAGAATTATTGGGTACATTGTAATCGCTCCTCGGCTGAGTTTGAGTCGTGGCTTCAACAGTTAGGCATTGATGAATCAATCTCTGCCTCACTGCTAGCAACAGATACTCGCCCTCGTTTCCAACAAATTGATAACGACAGTTTCTTTTTAATTCTGCGCGGCGTAAACCTAAATACCGGCAAACAACCGGACGACATGTTAACGATTCGCTTGTTGTACACACCTGAGCGTGTCATTACTTGTAATTTACAACGCTCTCGAGCAATTGAATCAGTTGCAACTCAACTTAAAAATGGGCAAGGACCGGATTCATTAGAATCCTTAGTAATTGAAATTCTCAACCAGCTCAATGCAAAAATTGAATCTGTTATTGAGCCAATTGAACACTTTATTAATTCGCAAGATAACGATGCATTTAATAATGAAGAAATTGCTGAAATAAGCGTACAACACCGTAAATTGCTTAGGCTGAATCGCTTTTTAAAACCGCAGTTATATGCTCTTTCAGCAATGAACAAAAATATTGTTAGCGCATTTGAAGAATATGAAGTCAACCTTGCTAATCAGCTCGATACCTTGGAGCGTATCGTCGATACCATTGATTTTTATATTGCTCAAATTGATGTAATTAACAACCGCATTTCGCAAATTAACAGTGAAGTTATGAACCGAAATACCTACATGCTATCGATTATCGCGGGTATTTTCTTACCGCTTGGTTTTTTAACCGGGTTGTTTGGTATTAATGTGGGTGGCATGCCTGGCGTTGATAATCCCAATGCCTTTTATTGGTTTTGTGGTGTTTTAACGGGTATCGGTGTGTTTGCCTTAGTAATGTTTCGCCGTTGGAAGTTTCTATAGGGCCCGTTTTCACGGCTACAAAACGCACTTAAACGTCAAAAGACCCTTTTGAGCGAAACAGAATTACTGTTTCGCGGTTAAATGAGCAATTACATTCTCTATCAGCGCCGTTTGTGGCGCTGATTTTTTTTGCGTTAAATACACAGGTCGTTTTAATTGCATTGAACTAGCTACATTATAAAAGCGACCAGAAGCGATATAGTCTTTTACAAGGTGCGTTGGTAAATAAGCAAAGCCACCTTGTGCCAGCATTAAATCAAACGCAATGGTTGCAGTTGATGTGCGATGCATTGGTTGTACTTTGTGCTGCTGCGCGTGCTCTTTTGCAAACGTAATACCCCAATCAACAAAAATATAATTTGTCACATCATCACTAAATTCAGGCTCAGTGCCCACTAATGAAATATCAAAATAACCAATCAGCGTATTGCTAAAATCGCTGTCTTTAATCGGATCGGGCAAAAACGCAATGCTTAAGCTTTTATCGTCTAATTTTCGCTGAATAGCTTCGCGCACAGAAATTTCCGTACCTACCACAGCGGTTTCTAATAACGAGTTAAGCTCACTCATATGCGAACTTAAAAAAGCATCCCAAACATTTGGCGTGGCCGCAATGTTAAATAGCTCTTTTTGTTGACTTGCAACACCAACAATGGCTTTTGATTGGTCGATTTGTTCAATGACTAAATGAGCGAAAGGTAACAGCGCATTACCAGCAGGTGTTAAGGTAAGGTTATTTTTATCACGAATAAACATTGGTGTTGCATAGTATTCTTCCAATTGTTTAATACGAGCACTTACCGCTGCTTGCGTAATATAAAGTTGCTCTGCAGCTTTGCCAAAATGTCGATTTTCAGCAACCGCGATAAACGTTTTAAAAACCTTAATATCCATAATCTTACCTAGTGAAATTTGCCCTATTAATCTAAAGATTTTTTGTTATATCGACAATAATTATTTGCTTTTCATTTTACTTAACTAGCCCTAAATTTAGCGCAGAAACTAACCCAGAGGACTGGAAATGAAGCTCATAAAAATGGTCGCATTTGGACTACTTGTAGTAGCAAATCCTGCGATTGTTGAAGCTGAAGATGTGGCAAAAGCGCCACCTTCGATTGCCCTAAATTATCTAGAGTATTGTAAAGATATTCTAGTGGAAAGTGACAGTGATCACGAAGCAAATATTCTCAACTGTGTTAACACTGAGCTGGAAGGTTCTGGCTTTGAAACATTTGCAACGTATAGCGAGTTAATTGCTTATGTTGGCAAAGGTGAAGACTAGTGGAAACAGCAATACGAAAAGGCAAAACACCTTTTCATGCTAACCATATTTTCCCATTTGGGTTATCACAAAGCGGCTACTTTAGCTCGAGTGAATCTGAAGCGCTCGTTGCTTACGGTGACACCTTGTATGGTTTACAAAATGGTTTGATTTCGCCAGAAAATGCCGAAGAAGCCATGTTTGTAATGGAATTAAATAGTGATGAAACCGCCACGCTTTACGCAGTAAAACTGTGGCAAAAGTTTCTCTTTGCGATGACAACAAGCAATGGCTTTTAGTTATCGCCAAAAAGTGGCTGAAAAGCCAGTGTTTTTAAACTCAATCGTTGTACTTAAAACACGAAACGATGCGTTAAAAGGTATATAAAGATGGAAATTGACGAATCTGATTTTGACTATGAAGATGAGTTGGAAGTTAAATATCAAATTTCCTACACATCAGGCAAACCTGCACCAATGAAAGTGACAAGCAAGAAACGCTTATCACCATGGCAGCGAATTGAATTGTTGAAAGATGAAGCGAAGCTCAATAAGCAAATTGCCGATAGCCACTTTGATTTCTACGATTAAAATGAATTAGCAATACTTTCAAGTAATTAACTACTAACCTCCAAGACTGGCGTTTTATCTATAGAGCGTCACCTTGGCGGTTATTTCCCTCTCTTAGTTGAATAAGTCTTAACTTAAACTGTCAAACTCGAATAATAAAACTGAATCAAATTTGACCGTTGCATATGTGCCAGAAGCTGTTATTCGTTAAGCTTGCTTAAGCGGTTTGTGAACGTGTGCCATGTGTAAGCGAAGCGACTCCGACACACGTTCAAGAATTCGTCTAAAAGCATTTGTTAGTTTTAACCAAAATGAAACTCTCTATGGCAATTTGGGCATAAGGCCAATGTATTGTCCAGTGAGTCAGACCCACCTTCTGAAAGGTGGACCAAATGATGAACCTCTAAATAAGGAGTTCCGTCTGACCTACGATCAAATGGAGCAGACCTGCCACACTTATCACACTTACCATCTGCGCGATGCAGTCTCTCAGCAACAACATGTGGGTTCCTTTTAAACCTCTTTATTTGGACTATTTCATATTCAACCTGCTTAACCGAATTAACAAATTGGGACCTCTGAGCTGCTGATAACTTAAAAGACTCTTTAACATCTGAATAGAAGCTTTTTTCTTTTACTTCAAATTCACTTAGGCATTTAAGGCGGTTTACATAATCATGGCCAAGGTTGATATACCAAACCCCATGAAGGTTTGAGTTATACTTTTCATACATACCACGACCAGATTTGAAAAAAACATCTTTCGGGTTACTTTCGCATGATTTTCTCGGATACTCATCAAATGGCCTGCTATTTAGTGCTGGATTCATTATTTTGCCTGAAGGCGAGACCTTACCGAATATGTGCAAATAGCTAAGTCTTGATTGCGAATTTACAGTTAACATATTCATGTCAGCCGCAACATTTATTGACTTTCGTTCAGGGTGAAGCTTTTCAAAAACCTCTCGTATTTCAGAGGCAGAAACAGGTCTATCATTTGTTTCAATCAAAGACAGCGCAATATCCTTGATCAGCACCCAGTTTGTTAAGTCTGTCATCGCATAGCTTCTCCATAAACTAACGCCCGCATAACGGACAAAAATACGTAGGCTACAAAACCAAGCGAAGCGCAGGGAGCCTACGTGTTTTTGTCCCTAGCGAGCGCAGCGAGTGTTAATACGTTTGTTATGTGCCTTTGCTGATAAAAGCAAATTTACCTTTCACACTCTGCCCTCTCATATTCTCGCACCACAGTTTATAAAGTGGGTAAATAGCCGCTGACCCGATTAATGAAAAGATAAAACCAAGTGTTGAGTACATTAAGGTAGATAAAATAAAAATTGTACCTTCGGAACCCTCTGCAATAAATACGTTGCTGATTACCAAATGAAAGGCAACACCGAAGGCAAGTGCTACACCGAAACAAATCCAAATTGCGATGACCATAAACGAAGCAAAATTGAGCTGAATTCGTGCTTGGTCACTATATTGTTCTTTTAATTCCATTGCAGTGTGAACTCCTGAAGCACATAACGCCTCATTAAGAGGCAAAAAATAGTTGGTTAAAATAAGCGACGCAGGAGCAAAAACCAACTGTTTTTTGTCCTGCTTTAATGACTTGTTAGGTTGCAAACTACTCATTATTCTTAAGTTTTTCAAGTAGATATGGTATAATGAACGTAGAAATAAGTCCATTAATTGCACTATCGGAGATCTGCAACATGAAAAAAATAACACACGTAAAGACAAAAACCTTTTCTAAGAAAGGAAAAGCAAAGAACTTAAGTAAGCGATTGAAAAATAAGGATAAAACAAAGAATGGGTTACCAGCATATGGTATCGTTAGAGCCGCTTCAAAACAAGTTTTACAAGCGGCTCTAACGATACCATATGCCTGAACATAAGTCAATTATCTCATTTAATACAATAGCTTAATATACTCTCCGATATTGCCTTGTAACCTAACAGTTTATTAAGAGGCAAGTTGCCTCTTTTTCTACTGCAACATCGCCTGTTTACATACTGATGTAATTTATAACACTAATAATTAGTTGTTACTAGTCAGATAGTTAATTGAAAATTAACATTTAATCAGTTGCAGAAAACAGGCAAATTGCCTGTTAATATTATTAAGGGGGAAATAATCATTAAGAAATGAAATAGATTATTCAACGGCTACTATTCGCTCAAAACTGTCTGTCTGACGAAGTCTAAACTTATTTACTTAAACTGTAATAAGATCAGATATGAGCTAGTACATCTTATTTATTCACGTTATTTTGACTATCAGCTCAATTAGCATTGCTTGTGTTTAAATATAAGCATCACCATCAACGGCTTTCTTTTTGTTTATTGTGATACATTGCGTTATCTGCCGCCTTTATTAGCTCTACCGCCGTTTCACCATGCTCTCCAAAAAGCGCGAAGCCAATGCTAGCGGATAAGTGCACTTGCTGCGCTTGCCCGTCTATATCTGTAATATAAAAGTCATCGCAAATAGCATTAAGCTGCTGTTGGCTCGCTTGATGTGCATCGTCTGCATTTTTAATATGTGGCAGTAGTGTTACAAATTCATCACCGCCAAAACGTGCGACAAAATCGGTAGAGCGACTAAATAACGTGAGGCGATTTGCGACATGCTGCAATAATTGATCGCCCGCATCATGGCCAAATTGGTCGTTAATAGGTTTAAAATTATCTAAATCGATAAATAATATGGCGAACGTTTCCCCATAGCGCTGGGCGTGTTTTACTAATTCTTCGAGTTTTAGGTCAAGTGCCTTACGACTGTACAATTTTGTTAGTGCGTCACGATTCGCTGAATTTTCTAAAATCTGCAATAAATGGTGGCGTTCTTTTGAAAAGCGGATCACCCGTTGTAACAGCGACGAGGTAAGCTCTGATTTTGGCACATAATCTTGTGCACCAAGTTGAATAAGTCTATCACCCATAGCCTCATCAGCAACGCCTGTAACTACTACAATTGGCACTGATTGTGCGCTGTGCTTCACTGTTAGCATGGTATTATAGCCGTCACTATCGGTAACATTTAAATCCATAATGATCAGGTCAGGCTTGAAATTAGCTAGGGCTTGCACCAACTTTTCTAACGAATCGAATGTCATTATGGAGTGACTAATAATCTTATCGTCTTTTAAGGCATTTCTGATCAGGTAAGCATCATCACTATCATCTTCTAGCAAATAAATGAGATGATTAGACTTAAACTTTCTTTGCTCACTCATGTTTTATTTACCCTTTGCCAATAGTTTAATAATGCACTTAAAAAATCTACCGTTTCATTTAGCCCTTGGGGTTTTCGCACATATGAATTAGCGCCTTGCTCATATGATAATTCAATATCGTGCGGGCTATTTGAATTTGAATAAATCACAACAGGTACATTAGCCGCTTGTTTATTCGCTTTGATTTTTTTAAGTATTTCTAACCCACCGCTTTGTGGCATATTCAAATCTAGTAAAACCAAACAATTGGAACCTAAATATTGCGCTAACGAATCGACAAATTGATTGCCATTGTCAAAATGAGTCAACACTTTATCTTGATCTACTTTTTTAAGTGCTTGTTTTAGAATATATGCCTCATCAGGGTCATCATCAATCAAAATTAAATTAAGCAAAACTAGTACTCCTTAGGTAACTCGATAATAAACCGAGTGCCTTCACCTTCAATACTTTCACATCTAATTTGCGCGTTATGAACCTTTATTATTTGCGCGACAATTGCCAAACCAATGCCACTTCCCTCATATTGTTCACGAGTATGTAACCGCTTAAACGGTTCAAAAATTCGTTTTGAATGCGCTGAATCAAGGCCAATACCATTATCACTCAATGTAATTACCACTGATGATTCATTCTCTTCAACACTAATGGCTATTTTGGGTGGTACGTTGATTTTGGCAAACTTAATAGCATTACCAATAAGATTTTGTAGTACTTGTGAGAAAAGCCCAACATCTACGGTGATTTTTTGCTGCTCATTTTCACATTCAATGCTGGCATTAGCACGTTCAATAACTAACTCGAGCCCTTCTAAAACAGGTGCCAAGATATGTTTAAATTCAACCGTATCAAAGCAAAGTGTATTAGTATTAATGCGCGATAGCTTAAGCAAATCTTCAATCATTTTGCTCAGCCTTTTAGCAGCCAACTGCAATCGCTCTAATTCAAATTCACTATCAGGGTCCGATTTAAATTGCTCTTGGAGTCGTTGATAAATTGACTCACTAAAAGCGGATATTTTTCGTAATGGCTCTTGTAAGTCATGAGATGCAATAAACGCAAATTGTTCCAAATACTCATTGGACGCTTTAAGTTTATTTAAAAACTCATTTTTATCGCTCACATCTACAAACGTGCCGAGCATACGTGTTGGCTTACCATCTTCATCGCGCTCTAAAACTGAATCAACAGAATAGCACCACACCCAATGCCCTTTTTTATGTCTGAAACGATATTCTAAATAGTGCTTTTCGTTACCCGGCGTATTTAAAATCACCTCCATATGCTGGAATACACTTGCTCTATCATCTGGATGAAATTTCTCGAGTAAATCAACGTCATTAGTAAAATCATCGAGGTCGTAGCCAAGCAGTTCAGTGTAGGTTTTATTAATGCGTTCATTTTGTTGCGTCTCTAAATTGAAGATATAAAAACCACAGACTGAACTGTCTAATAAGCTCTCTAAGAAGTTATGGTTTTCAGCCAACTGTTGCTGCGATTCTTTTTCACTGGTGATATCGACCGCACTGCCAATTAAGTAGTTTTCATTGACTGGATACAGGGATGTTTTAAACCACTTAGCTTTGCCTTCAAATGGAATATACTCAACGTACTCAAGGGGTGTGCCTTGCTCTATACAAGTTGAGTAACGTTCATATAAGTGTTGCTTTACTTCATCGGGGAAAAAACTTAACTCTGAAAGTTTTTTATTAATAATTTGCTGATGCGTGATGCCAGTCCATTTTAAAGCGGTCTTATTGTAAGTCGTAAACTTAAAATCACTATCTAAGTATTCAACCACCCAAATACCGTGATTTGTTCCCATATAAAGTGCTTCTAGGAACTGAGTACGCTCATCGAGTAAAGTTTGTGCTTGCTTTTGCTCATCAATATACCTTAACGAGCCAGACATCATGATTGGTACACCTTTATCATCGTAAACTGAGTTTCCACGTGTTAAAAACCAGCCGTATTCTCCCTCACTGTTGCGCCCTAAATATTCAACTTCATATTTAACGCCTGTTTGTAGGTGAATGTCGACTGCTTGTTGCACGCTTTCTTGATAGGCTGGGTGGATATGATTGAACCAAGTTTCATAATTCGCCTCTTCTGTCTTAGCTAGTCCTATTAATTCATAAAACTTAGGTGTCCATACCTGCTTGCCTGTAACGATATTCCAATCCCAAATACCATCGTTCGTGGCTGAAATAGCGCGTTCGAAGCGTGCATTTGTTTCTACTAGTTGCTGTTTTAATGAAGCCACCTCTTTTAAATCTTTTAAGGTAATTAATAATTGCGTTTCGCCTTCGTATTGTTTTTTATTTAAAATGATTTCAACACTTTTACTTAATGTTTCAGTGTGTACATGGCCTATAAAATTAGTGCTTTCGTTAAACTCTAGCGAATCCGCATTTGATTGAATAATTCGTTCAAACTCTTGGCTATTTGCATGGATTAAATTTCCGAGTTTATCCACTGGATTGCCAAATTCACTTCTAAAGTGTTCATTCACAAACACAATATCGCCATGCTCATTCGCTAATATAAAACTGAGAGGCAATGAGTCGAGCATCCATTTAGTTTGAATATGCCCTTCCAATAACCCAGTAAGAATTTTATTTTCCCGTTTTGAATAGCCGTATTGCGACTTAATGCCCTCATATTGGGAAATCGTAGGCACTCTCAGTAAATCTGGTAGTAATTTATAAAGATAAAATGCAGTAGTAATAGACACCAAGGCAGTAACCGCTTTGGCAATACCATGATAGCCATAAACTCCCTGCCAAATAGTCCAAATACCAAACAGGTGAGTGATACCGCAAAACAAAATAAACAGAGAAAAAAGCAAGAATACGTTGTGGTAGCCAATATCATTACGTTTGCGCATAAACATTATCAGCGCAAAAGGTATTGAAAAATAAGCGGTTGCAATTAATAGGTCAGAGACAACATGGGTCCATAAAATGTGGGGTTGCCAAAGATAACAATGCCCATGCGGCATGTAATCGCCACGAAAAAACTGTTCTGTCATTGTGCTCAACTGAAATCCCTTTAATTACAGTGAAACTCTTATTGAGTATGGCAGACAGTGGTTAAAAAACAATTTGATAGATATGTTTGGTTGCGGTCAATATTACTCGCTAATAACCTGATAAAAGCGTATTAAATACCAATTATTCTTTATCAAAACTATCAACGATAATCGCTCCCATTGATGCAGGCATTGAAATCACAACAACGCGTTTTAAGGCTATGAGCGGATCACTAGAAATGGGTAATTTATCAATGCTCAAAAGTACCAAACAGACAATTAAAAATGTAATTAGGTAAGCAATCACAATCCGTGTTACAAACAAAACGCGACGGGTATTAATATTTCGCTGAAAGACACTTTCAAAGGTATAAAGGCTTAAAAAAATAAGCGATAAGCTAAAAAGCAGTAATAAGTTGGTAAAAGGCAGTGTTTGGGCTAACTGCCATGCTTCTTCAGAAAATGAAATGGGTACCGCTAGGGCAAAAGCGCCAACGCAAATTTGAATAATATCTTCAAAGTTAAAACTTTTTTTCATCATAAATAATTCACAAATCATCCGTTGCTATTTTAAAAGATTAATAGAGTTTTGGTTAAAAATCATTATAAATTAATACCTTTTGACTTATTTAACGCGCTAATTAGCGCGTAAAATAATTTTAAAACTGTTTTGACAAAGACAATTTGTTATTATCAACTCAAATTATTAATTTATGACACTTCTATAGCGCTAAGATCAAAATATGGAAAAATACGAAGAGCTGCTTGTTTCTATCCGCAAGGTGATCCGAGCCATCGATTTACATTCAAAACAACTTAATAAGTCTTCAGGTTTAACTGGGCCACAACTGTTGATAATGCAAGAAATTGCCCGTGTTAAAGGTGTCACAGCAGGCGCCGTTGCCAAAGAAATTAATTTAAGCGCTGCAACAGTGACAAATATTCTCGACAGATTAGAATCACGTGACCTAGTAGAACGTGTTCGAAGTAAAGAAGATAAACGCCGCGTCAGTTTATTTCTTACTGAAAAAGGCAAAATGTCGTTAATTGACGCACCGCAGCCGCTACAAGAACACTTTATTAAGAATTTTTGCGCGCTTGAACAGTGGGAACAAAGCCTATTACTTTCATCAATGCAACGTATTGCAAGCATGATGGATGCAACAGATCTTGATGCCGCGCCGATGTTAGAGATTGCGCCAATGAGCGTAAGTACTAACGACGAAAATAATAACTAACTTAGTTTATAACCAAACGCATCAACTACTTGGCTGCGCAAATCTTCTTTTAAACACTGGTTGTTACTGTCTGATAGTAAAAACACACTTTCAAGACTTTCACCCAGTGTGGTTACTTTAGCTGAATGAATAGACAAGGTGTGATTGCGAAACACCGAGCAAATTTTATCGACATAGCTAGGGTTATTGAGTGTTGTTACTTTAAGCAACGTGCGCCCTCTTTTTGGTGTAGGTATAAATTCCACCATAGGTTCTGAGTCAAAGCTTTTGATTTTCTTTGCAACTGGTAATTTACAATCTTTGTAACCCTTAGTGATCACTTGCTCTATCTGCCTTATCACACGCTCTATACGAAAACGTTCACACAGTTGCTCATCATTTACATCTAATACGCGAAACACCTCAAGCACATTACCGTCCTTTGTTTCAAGTAGTTCAGCATCTTTAACATTTACTTTAGAGCGCGTTAACGTATTGAAAATATCGACAAACAGTTTTTCTCGATTTGGGGTATATACCACTAACGTTGAGCAGCCTATTTGCTCACTTTGCGTGAGAAACACTAATGGAAACTGACGTGTAGTTACTATTTTGGCTGTAATTTCTGCTAGTTCTTTTGCGCTAGTGAAAGTGAAAAAGCTGTTTGGCAGTGTTGACCAAAACGTTGTCACATCGTCAAGTGCGATATTACTTTTCAATAAAATGGTGTGGGCCTGCGCTTTATTCTCTCGGATCACAGTTCGCTGTTCAAAAATACTTTGTCCATCGGTTTTAAAGGCTTCTCTACATGCAATATAAAGCTGCTCAAGCGTAGCTGCTTGCCAATCATTCCATGCATCTTCATTAGTGGCCATAATATCGGCGACAGTGAAGGTATATAACGCATTTAAACGTTCCAGCGATTTGATTTTTTTATTGAGAGATTTAATTGTACGGGGATCATAAATATCCAACGTACGGCTAGTATTTATAAATAACTCTTGGTGCTCTACTAACCAAACAACCAACTCAACTGATGCATTTTTTAAATTGTGAAAACGGGCAAATTCTCTTGCCAAAATAGCACTGGTACCGTGGCTTTCGCTCTCTTGCGAACCAGCAAGATGATGACAAAACGCCGCTAAAAACAAGGCTAATTTGTTTTGCACTCGTCCATAAGCAATGTGGTAACTTTCTTGCGCTTCATGACAATTGGCAAAATCAGAAATATACGACACCGTTTTATAAACGTGCTCATCAACCGTGTAGGCATTATGAATATCAAACTGCATGCGACCTTCACTTTGCGCCCACTGTGAAGAGTACATTTCAAGCACTCCGTAGCGGTGCATTAAACCAAGCACTTTTTTAAGCGTATTAGGCTGTTCAAATAATTTTATAAATTGTTCACGACAACTTTGATAGTCTTGCAGTTCACCTAATAAACGATGACGAACTTTGCGTAATAATTGAAGGGTATTTGACGAAATACCTTTTGCATGCGGGTTTTCAGCAAGCAAACCAAATAGCCTGATTACTTGTGATTTATCAATAAAGACACTTGATGAATTCGTTTCAATCAAGCCATCCACCAGTGAAAAGTGTTGATCAATTTTTTGTGAATGTTTTTGCTGATCTTTAGTAATACAACTGCGTACATTTTCACATAAAATTTGATTTAGCTCTTGCAGTCGTGTCATAGCACGAAAGAGCTGGCGCATCATACGTTCAATTGCTTGTTGTGCACTATCGCCACGACCAAATTTTAAAAACTCAGCCACTTGTGCTTGATACTCAAAAAGTAAAACTTCTTGTGCTCGGTTAGCCACACAATGAAGTGCCCAACGAATTCGGCAAATAAAGTCATAACACTCAATCAGCTCAAATTGCTCATCTTCTTGGAGCAACCTACCTTCAGCTAGCAATTGATTATTTGATAGTTGTAAATGCTTTCTTGCCACCCAAACTATGGTTTGAAAATCACGCAAACCGCCAGGGTTTGTTTTGATATTTGGTTCTAAATAAAGTGCGGTATTTAGTGCCTTCTTATGGCGCGTTGATTGTTCTAACAGTTTTGCGTTAAAAAACGCATGATCTGTTATGTCATTTTTATCATACAAAAATGACAATAACTCATCTGCATGTTGGCTATCGCCATATAAACAGCGAATATCGAGTAGGTTTGTGGCAATAGTAATGTCTTCGCGGGCATATTTTTTCGCTTGTGATAAAGTGCGAACAGAGTGACCAATATCGAGCCCTAAATCCCATAAACCAGCAATAAATTCACGTAGTTTTGCCTCTGGAATATTCTCTTCATCAGCAACAATAATCGCAATATCAATATCTGAGTAAGGATGGAGTGATGCTCGACCATAACCACCCACAGCATTTAACGAACAGCTTGAGTTTACGAGGCCGCACTCGCGCCACATTTCAATTAAGATATGATCGAGCTCACATGCCCGTTCATTGAGTAACTGGCTAATTTGGCTTGTAAAAAAACGTGTATTTTGGTTGTCAGTTAAGCTATCAAGCTGCTCTTTAAAAACGGTTTTCATGTGCCCTTCTCCTTCAAATTAATGACCATTGATTAATTTGATATCAAAGTTTCTGCGACCATACATTCATAGAAACAAGCTTGTTGTTTACCAAGTTATTGTTTATCAGTCGCCCACCGTATTCAAAATCGAGACGAGCAAATACTTTGTTAATCGCAAACGATGATGCTCTACAAACGGAATAAATAAACTCAACCCCATTGTTTTTGAGGTATTTACTGGCTTCATAGATTAAAGCAGAGGCAATGCCTTCATTGCGAAATTGACTAAGTACTACCGTGTCGTACAGACGCGCATTCGGTGCATCTTTTTCATATTCAATGCGCACACAGGCAACAATTGCATCCATATATTCGACACAAAAATAATCCACACCGTTTTTAATACTTTGTGATATGTAATGTTCATCGCCTATTGGAGAGCCATAGCTAGAAAAAGCTAATTGATAGAGTTTCGAAAGTGCACGTACATCAGCTTGGTTACACTTACGAAAAAACACCGGCTGCGAAAATGATGAAGGCTGCCATGTATCAACATTTTGCACTTCATTTAAAATGTCATCACTTAAATCCATATGATCACAAGATGCGCGCTCTTCATCAAAAAAGCGAGAAATAAAAATAGCGTCCTGAAGACCAAAATAACCAGGCACCGTTGCCTCAATTTGATAACCGCGTTTAAGAAATGGCAATACTTGCGCATCTTTTACTTTCGCAATGATCTTGCTGTAGCCACCTTGTTTAGCAAAATCTTCAACCTCTTTATGAAAGGTGTTTGGTAACTCAATTGTTGCGTCCGTAATGTAAACACGGTCATTTAATTTACCAAATCGAATGTTGTTTCCAGTTAATGTCATTTCACTGTCAAATTGCGTCGCTGTCATCATCTAGTATCCTTGCTGTTAATTTGTATAAAAAGGGAATTTGTATGGTGATAAAACAAGTCAATGTTGAACACACAAAACATAATTAGAATTGATAGCAATATGGTTAATTGAACATAGGTGGAAGTAATACATAATTATTTAATGTTAGAGGAATTAAGAACTCTAACAGGTGTAAGTCTCTTTAAAATTAATTAGAACACTAAACAATATAACATTAGTTAGAATACTAATCAATTTATCGACTATTAAATAACCGAACACCCTATTTGAGATTACATTTAGCGTGGGTATTTAATACAAAAAAGTTGTCTTTGGTGCTCGGATGTTAATTGCTAACCTATTCGATAGTCATTAGGTTTACTGAATAGCAACACAATGAAAGGTTTCTGAAGTAATGCGTATTATTAAAATACGCCATACTCCAATATCAAAAGCCAGGCAGGGATAGTAATAACGCTAAGCAGTGTACTCATCACAACGGTGCCTGCTACAACGCTTTGCCCGTGATTTTGCTGACAGGCAACAATATAGGCATTCACACCTGTTGGGCAGGCGGTTAATACAACTAAGGTCAAAACGAGATTTTGGCTTAGCTGAAATACCTCATGAGCCAATAAAAGCGTAAATAGCGGCAATAAAATTAATTTAATTATACTGGCAGTTGCTATCTGCCCATAACTGCCCGCTAATCTGTATTGGTAGAGATTGGCGCCTAAAATAAACAGTGCCAACGTCAACGCAGGTTTTGTCATTAAATGAAGTGAACTACTAATAAACTCCGGGAAATCCATGCCCGTCAGATTCATTAACAAACCAGCATAAATACCAACTAATAAAGGATTTTTGCAAAGCTCAAGCAAAAATGACTTAACATCAAACGTTTTATTGGTCGTAACGCTTGTGAAAAAACTGGTTGCAGCAAATAGCATCGCACTATGAAAACTTATTATCAAAAATACCAACGCTGTAACATTCGGCGAGATTAAACTGATTAAAATAGGCAAACCTACTATCACGGTATTGGAATAGGTACTGCCAAGCGCAAAAACTGCTCGCGATTCATTCACCTTTTTAAATACCCTTGGTGACACTAAATAAGTAAATAAAAAAGTGATAAAAACAGCGCCGTAAAAAGTTAAAAACACCGAATACGACAGCACACCTGACAAATTTGCCTGTGCAATGTTAATAAATAAAAAAAGTGGAAATAACCAACTAAAGGTGATTTTACTTAACTCAGAAATAGTACTTTGACTGACACGTCCAGTGCGAATGGCAAGGTAGCCAAGCAAAACCAAAACAACTAACGGAAAAAGAGAGGCAAACATATCATTCTCATTTCGAGAAAAATGGGACTTTAATCAATTCACAGAAAAACAGCAAATGTCTTTATGAAATATCGTCTGCCTATATTTTACCCAGCATAGAAAATGAACTATATTTAAAAGTCAGGGTTATTTGTTGAGTAGTAATTATGATTGACCGTAGAGTAAACAATCCAAGATTTAATGAACATATGGATTTGTTAACGGACGAACAAAGAATAGCCATCTACGACTTGCATAACTATGGTTATGATTTAGCATTTGTTCGAAATGTAGGAAACGGAAAGTTAGCGGTGCTGACGTTAGAAGATTCTATCGCCACCATTGACGATTATGGCGAGGTGAATACCAACCCATCAATCATAATTCGGTAAAAGCGAGCCACTTAGGCTCGCTTTTTTGTTTAACGCAAGGCAACTAAGTTGTCAGTTGATTTAACACGCACTTTTGCGCCATCGCGCAGCATCTCACCACCACGGATTGCCACTTTTTCACCTAATGTTAATTCACCTTTCACTTCGATAAGTTCATTAAAACCACTACCAGGTGTCACAGTGACTTGTTTAACAGTTAAATCGTCCTGCACTACATTCACATACACTTTGTCTTGACGTAAAATAAGCGCATCTCGATGAACTGTAAGCGCATTATGTTTTGCACTACTGGCAAGGCTAACCCGCACCGCAGTGCCAATAGGTAACGAGCGATCGCTTAATGACACACGTACTTCCATGGTACGACTTAATTCGTCGCCTACCGGAACAAGAGCGCGAACTTTTGAGCTAAAACGACCTTCTTTGTTAGCAATAAATACATCATCACCCACTTGGTTAAATTGAGTATGAGAGAGTGGCGCATTAGCGCGAACCTCTAAATCATCAAGACTGACTAAACGCACCGCAGGTGCATTGGTTTGGCTAAATTCGCCAACTTGTTTATAACGCTCAACAATTGTGCCATCAAATGGTGCTACCAGCTGTGTTTTCCCTAATTGCAGGGCAATGCGTTGAAAGGTAATTTTAGCTTGTTCAAGCTCTTGTTTTGCCATCATCAGCTCAGCTTCTTTAGCCTCTAAGGCATCAAGAGAGGCGTTTTTACCAAGCTTTTCCAAACGTGTTAATTGGCGCTCAAGTAAAGTAACACGTGTATCAAAGCTTTTAATGCTGGCACTTGCTTGCTGTTTTTCAAGTTGCAAAAATGCATCATCCAAAAGCAAAATGGTATCGCCTTTTTTAAAGCGCTCACCTACTTCAGCAATGCGTTTTACTACACCTGAAACCTCAGTGGTCAGGCGCGAGTCAAAACGGCTTACCACAGTGCCTGGTACCCACATTTGTTCAGCGATTTCGGCTTGTTCAACTTCTCCTAATGCAACTAACGGATCTGGACGTTCATTGGCACTGGCAAAACAGCTGATTAATGCCAGCAAGGTACATAAAATGGTTGAAATAACGTATCTCATAACTAATTCCCTTCCAGTTGCGTTTGAGTTGAAGTAACAGGGGTTGGTTGAACACTTGTTCGGGTTGAAAATTGTTTCAGTAGCGCTGGTAGCAGTACTAAGGTGAATAAGGTCGAGAACAGCATGCCACCTACAATCACAGCAGCAAGGCCGCGGTAGATAACACTGCCCTCACCCGGCATAATAAGCAGTGGTAACATGCCGAAAATACTGGTTAACGTGCTCATAAAAATTGGTCGTAAACGTAGCTTCAGTGCTTGTTCTACTGCCATTTCACGGCTTAGGCCTTCACGTTCACCTTGGCGAGTTTGATCCACCAGTAAGATTGCGTTGTTAACCACCAAGCCAAGCAATATGATAAATCCTATCATGGTCAACAAATCAAGCGGTTGGAACTGAATTAAGTTCATCATTTGTAATGCCAGTACACCACCGACCGTTGCAAGTGGGATCGATAAAGTCACCATGAGACTATCTTTTAACGATTTAAAGAGACCGGCCATCAGAATAAATAGTAATCCAAGTGCCAAAATAAAGTTTTGCCCCATGGTTTGAATTGACTGTTTCAAACTATCAGCACTACCACCGTAGTTAATTGAACCATCCGCAGGCATCAATGCTTTAAGTTGCGGCTCAATTTCCGTTTCAATAATCGACATTGCTTGTTGCAGCGACATACCTTCTGGCGGATTAACATTCACTGTAATGGTGCGGCGACGGTCAATACGTTGAATACGAGATGGGCCAACTGTGCGCGTTACATCCACTAGCTCGCCCAGTTGCACAACGGTGCCACTCGGAGTAGTGATTGGCATTGCTGAAAGCTCTTCAGGATTTTGCCAGCCTTCGGCTTTAAAAATCATATCGAGGCGTTTATTGCCATCAAAGTATTCACCCACATAAAGGCCTGTGCCCATTGCTCGTGTAATTTGCGCTAAATCGCGACGGTTAAAACCCACTTCCATCATGCGACGATCATTTGGCAATAAACGCAGTTCCGGCTCCGCATCTTGCGTACCTGGGTTGATGTTAATATTGCTGCCTTCAAAACGTGCTTGCAAAATGTCGCGAGCTTTATCAGCCACATCCGCCATAGCGCGTGTGTCTCTACTTTGCAGGTGAATTTGAATACTGCGCCCAGAGCCTAAACCACCAAAGAGGTTTCCTTGCTGAGAAAAAACACGGGTATCTGGTAAATCAACCAAGATTTCTTCACGCATTACACGTTCAAGCTCTTTCACTTGCGATTGATCTTTTGCACGCACACCTAAGTTTGCATTGCCTGGGAACGACAAAATATAGTAGTTCTTCAGCGCAGGTTGCTTAGTGCCATCCATATATGGCTGCAAGCGCTCAACTAACGGTTTAATGTATTCACGCTCAACAAACTCTTGGTTTGAACCAGTTGGTAATCTAACAAAAGCATCTACTGCGTCACGTTTTACCGGTGGTAAATAATCAAGTGGAGGCAATAACAATACAGTTAACGCCACGGGCGCAGCCATCAGAGTAACAATCACCGCTACCCGTTTTTTGCTTGAATTAGTCAATTGCATAATTTTAGAGGTGATATTTTGCCAAAGGCCATCAAGCCTATCTTCTTCCACGGCCTGAGTGAGCCACATTTTCGCAGCCACAGGTAAAATCGTAAGTGCTACCAATAACGAAATAAACACAGCAATCGCAATGGTGAGCGCTAAATCTGCAAAGAACTGCCCAGCAACATCGCGCAGGAAAATAACCGGAATAAAAATCGCAATGGTGGTTGCTGTTGAGGCCATAAGTGCACCTGACACCAACTGTGTTCCTTTTGCCGCAGCTTTGTCAGCGCGCAAACCTTGGGTTTTAAGCCGAACAATGTTTTCAAGCACCACAATTGCGGCATCGAGTACCATACCCGTTGCAAAAGCTAAACCCGCCAGTGATATCACATTAAGCGAACGCCCTGTAATGTTAAGCACAATAAAGGTCGTCATAATTGAAATTGGAATAGCCATTGCCACAATCAAAGTGGCTCTGCGCTGACGTAAGAACCACCATAAAACGCCCACTGCGAGTAAAATACCAAGCACTAAGTTACTTGATACAAGATTTATCGCGCGGTAAATAAATACTGAGGCATCAAACGACTGATGCATTGTCAGTTGTTGCGGCTCAAGTACTTGGCTGCGAATTTTATCAACTTCCTCTTTAACTCGCTCAAGGGTGGCTAGAACATTTGCGCCACTTTCACGGTCAATGCGCACTGACATTGCAGGGTTACCATTTTGCACCGCACTGCCATTATCTTGGTCACGGGTCACTTTAATTTCTGCAATATCACTTAGTTTAATCGGCTTACCATCGCGCCATTCAAGCACTAAGTTACCTAACTGTGTTGGATCAAAGCGACCTGCAAAACGCAGCGTATAGCGGCGGCGACCAATATCGGCATAACCACCCGAGGCATCATTAGCAGAACCAATTAAATTGCTTACGCGGGTTAAATTGATGCCAAGCTCCGCAGCGCGGTATGCATCAAATTCGATTTGTAATTGCTCACGTGAGTTACCTGTTTGTAATTGCACACGTGCAACACCCGGAATGCTTTCTAAGCGTGGGCGAATGGTGTCATCAAAAAACGTAGCATATTCACCAATCGGCTTATCATTGCCCGGTAATGCTTGTAAGAAGAAATAAGTAAGTGCTGGTGCACCGCCATTAAAGCCACCTAAGCTGATCACAGGCGGGTTTACATCGCGTGGCAGCGGTGGCACACGGTTCATGCGACTAATCACTTCGATCAAGGTTTTATCCATATCGGTATCGAGAGTGAAAGTTAAGTTAACGAACGACGACCCAGAATTAGCAAACGTTCTTAAACTGGTAAGCCCAGGTAAGCCTTGCAATACATCTTCTTGGGGTTCAAGAATTTCAGATTCCATTTCCGCAGGTGACGCCTGTCGCCAGCTGGTAAAAATGGTAATTTGAGGACGTTCTATATCTGGAAATAGTTGAATAGGTAGTTTTGTAAAACTGACTATTCCTAATACCAAGCACAAGGTGACAAATATCGCTACCCCCGCCGGATTTTTTAAAGCCCGAGTTGTAATGTTCATTGCGTTCCCTATTTTATTTTTTCGCAAACAACGTGCTTGACTATAGTTAGAAATTAGTCGCAAGAAAGTGAGAAATAGTTTAACGCTCAAAGAAATAGGATGGGCTGCAAATCGCCTGTTTTCGGTAAGAAAGTGTGTTTTTGGTCACATTTTGACACACCAAGTTATTTAAATGTTAACCATAAGAAATTCAAATGTATCTAACGCGATAGTTCAACAAATAAGCAAGTTTAAGTGCCAATTTTTGCACCTGCACTTAAACATATTTCGAAACAGGATTGTGGGGTACAAGAAATTAGTGCACGAAAATATTAAAAATGTAACGCCACTCTTTTTCATAGGATTTTAATTTTGCAATGACTGCTGGGGTTACTTCGGTGCCTTGTGTAAGCACAATTGCCCCTTGTTTATTAACTAAGTCTTGGCTTAAATGCATACCCGGCTCGAGCATGTTAACACCAACGCACCAATCAATATTGTGTTGTTCAAGAGACACTTTGCTCGAAAGTAATTGGATATAAGCGTCAACCACTTCAGGATCAAAAAGGGTTTTACGTCCTTTTTTCAAAAATTCTATCGCTTGTTGCTGTGACAGTTTTTGTTTGCTGATCCGCCCTAACACCAACTTATCAAACTCATTTACCACGGTTAAAATACGTGATGCAATCGGAATATTTGAACCGATTAAGTGCTCAGGAACACCACTGCCGTCAAAACGCTCATATTGATGCTTAACCGCTGTGCCAATCGCTTTTAAATGCGGCACGGTTTGTAAAATTTCAGCGCCTTTAACAGCATGTGTTTGCTTTTCAGAAAGTTCCGCTCTAGAAAGTTCGTTTTCAATACTTTTAGCTAAATTATCGGTAAGAGATACTTTGCCTATTTCATGCATAAGCCCAGCTAAATACACCTGGGTTACTTGGTTTTTTTCAAGTCCAAGTGTCGCCGCAAGCATTCGACAATGACTAGCAACACGCTTTACATGGCCTTCGCCTCCACCTGTCGTGTCTTCAATGATCAAGTTGATCATTTCAATCACATCATAAAATAAGCTGCGCTGGCGATTGTTGGCAGATTTCAATTTTTCGTTAAGTTTTGACAGCGACATTGTACGCTCTTCAACTTTGCTTTCTAACTCCAAATTTTGCTGCCTGAGTAGATCATTTTTAAGTTTCAACTCAACTTCTAAGCGCTGCACAGATTGTTTCAACTGAAATTGCTCAACCGCCTGCAGCACCACGTTTTTCAATTCATCATTGCTCCAAGGCTTGCTTACATAATTGTTAATTTTGCCTTGGTTTATCGCCATTGCGGTTGAATCAATATCCGAATATCCAGTAAGTAAAATACGCGGTGTATCAGGACAAATTTCACATGCTTTAGAAAGTAATTCTGCGCCTGTCATCTTCGGCATTTTCATATCAGAGACAATCACTGCATAGGTCGTTTCAAGAAATTGTTGCGCAGCGAGTTCGGGATCGCTAAATATTTCAACGTCATAGTCTTTTCTGAACAACCTTTTCAGGGCATTCAACACTTCTACTTCGTCATCAACGATCATCATTTTTAACTTATCTGTCATCATAATGCCCGAACCAAGCGATATCGCTATTTACTATAAAAACATTGCCTTAACTAAAAAGTGACACTATTTTTTAAATTGATCAACCTGATTTTGCGCAAAAAAGGGGACATGATGAAAGGAGCAATCTTTAATGCACTGCAAGAATTTGTTGAGCAAGGCCACGGTTATCAAGTGTGGGATGATGCGCTTACCAACAATACTTTAGCCTCTCATGGTATTTACACCTCAACAAAACAATATGACGACAGTGAACTTTTTGCCATTGTGGGTTATTTGTCAGAGCGACTCGAAGTTCCCGTATCTGATCTAGTCAGGGCATTTGGCGTTTTCCTTTTTCCAATATTAATGCCACAAGCGCCAGAAGAGGCGCAAAAAGCCCCTTCTCTGCGCGCATTTTTAATGATGGTAGATGAATTAATTCACGTAGAAGTGAAAAAACTCTATAAAGATGCTCAATTGCCTGAATTTAACTATGACGATCATATTGATGATAAGTTAACTATGATCTATCGCTCGCCACGAAAACTGTGTTTTTTATCCGAAGGGCTGATTTTAGGGGCTGCAGATCACTTTAAAGAAACCGTATCTATCTCACAAAACTGTTGTATGCACCAAGGTGCTGAATGCTGCGAAATTGAAGTAACGTTCAATGGATAATAACGAAGCCGAGGCAAAAATAGCTGCACTTGAGCGCATCTTAGAACGTGAGCGATTAGCACGTAAAGAAGCCGAAAAACAATTAGAAGACTACACCCGAGAGCTGTACCAACAAGAAGAAGCAGTTAACCATACGCAACAAGAAGTTGCATCACAGCAAGGGCAACTTGAGTTTTTAACGGGTTTACTGGCCGAAACATGGCGCCAGCCTAACTTACAAAAAATTGTGGCTAATTATTTAGAGCGCACCAATAACTTTATGAGCAATGCGCACAATTTATTTGTTGAAATTCATGCTGACCTTTCATTTCATCAATTTCAATATTATTGCCAAGCCTCTAAACAACAATCCGAAATTTTACCTGAACAATATAAAGTTGTTTTAAGCCAGCTAAATCGAAATAAGCTCTATCAACATGTTTCAAGTGAAAGCGAATCGCAAATGTTCGAACTAGTTGAGATCAGCAAAGCACCCAATACTAATTTTGAATACAGTGTGATGGTGCCTTTGTACAACCTTGATGTCCCTAGCGGTAAAGCGGTAGGTATTGCAATTTTACTCTACGAATCACAAGACGACATTAATATTGTGAAGCTGCAAACGCTAGAATCGTCGCGCAGCATGTTAGCAGTGGCCATTGAACGTAAACGTGCTGAAGAAGCACTGCAAGAGCGCTTAGTTGAACTTGAAACCAGTAATAAAATGTTAGAGCAAACCCAGCAGCAATTACTACAACAAGAAAAGCTGGCCTCGCTCGGGCAATTAGCCGCTGGGGTTGCCCATGAAATAAATAACCCAATCGGTTTTGTGTTAAGTAACCTCGATACCATGCGCGATTACTTTAGTGACTTTTCAGAAATAATAGCTCCACTCAATAATGCTGAATTAAATAGCGAAAGCAAAGTCGATAATATGCTTAGCCTATGGCAGTCGTTAGATGGAGATTTTTTGCTTTCTGACAGCGAAGAGATTCTCGTTGCTTCAGTACAAGGGCTTATTAGAGTAAAAGACATAGTGTCTGATTTGAGTACTTTTTCACGCATGGATAATGATGAACTCGACAGCATTGACTTAAACGTGGTGATTGAAAAGTCACTAAATGTGGTAAGTAACGAATTTAAATATCACCATCAGGTAGTTAAAGATCTGCTACCCGAAGCAAATATTCTTGGTAACGCGGGTAAATTACAGCAAGTATTTATAAACCTATTTGTAAATGCCAAACACGCAATGCCAGAGGGCGGTACACTAACAATCAGTAGTAAAAAAGATCGGAATAAAATAGTTGTAACAGTTAAAGATCAAGGACATGGCATTGATCCTTCGCATTTGGCGGATATTTTTACCCCGTTTTTCACAACCAAAGCGCCCGGTGAAGGCACTGGATTGGGACTTGCTATATCTTATAGTATTTTGCAACAACACAACGCGAAGGTGACCGTAAATAGCGAGCTTGGCGTTGGTACAGAGTTTGAAATCGCCTTTTTTGAATCTCTTTGAAGCAAAGCTTAATTCAAGTTACAATTTTTTTGCCATTGCTTTTCGTCTTAAGTGGCGTGCCATCGCCTGGGTAGAAGGGTATTTAGGTAGAATCATCCACAGCACAAGATAAATTAAAACTGGGAACACTAAAATCAGGCTCGTAAATACAAACGCGAGGCGAAGACCATTTTTTCTAACGTTGTAATAATCAGCTAACCCAGAGCATACCCCAGCGATTAAACCTGACTCGCCACGAGTTAACACTTTTCCTTGAATTTCATCTTGCATATTAATTCCTTTTAATCTTCTTTTCTCTAATAAAAACCAACCAGAGTAATTTACAATAAATTAACTTTATTGGCAAAAACACATCAAGCGTTTTTGATATTTAGCCCAATCACAACATCTTTATAATGCAGCCAGATTTTAAAATATAACAGTGCAAACGTAACCTCTGTCACTATGGCAAGCAAAATACCAATACTGGCAGTGCCACTTAGGTACTCAAAAATACCTAATAGAGCTAACCCTAACATCGAGATAGCTATGCTTAAGCAAATCGCCTGACGAGCGTTTGAATGGGCCGTATTTCGAGCGCACCAAGTTAATATCGACAACCCTAAAAATAGCATCGCAGTTCTTCGACCAATAAAGATGCCCGCATTTTCCTTTTCTATGCCAAATAGCATAAACAAAATGTCTGGATGAATGATTAATACAAAGCATAACAACATCGCTACAAATGATGTGCAGACACTAATACATTTAAAACTAATCATATTCTTCCTTGAATAACCCAGTTTAAAAACGAAGAAAAGACAGAAGCTATTTCATCTTAATAGCTAAGCTAAACGTGATATCTAAAACATCGTATTGGTATTTTTAGCGGTTTTTGGAACCGGCTGACCAACACCCCAATGCTCTGCTAATTTTCCTTCTTCCATACGGAAAATATGGATTACTGCTGCACCAAGCGAATCAGGTGTACGTTTAACATGTAAATGCATCCAAACAAGATCACCTTCAGATGCGGTACGTTTTACTGACATAGATAATTTGGGGTATTTTTCATAGCGTTTTGCAAAAACCGCTAATACGGCTTCTCGACCATCTTCCATGTGTGGCGAATGTTGAATATAGTTTTCAGCGAAACAGTCATCACGCAATATGTTAAGGCGCTCTGTTGCTGCCATATCAGGGCGATTTTCCAGAATTTCCATACAGTACAGCGCTTTTTTCAAATTAGCTTGTTCTAATTCGCTTTGTTGGGTTTGTTTTGCTTGAAGGTTTGGAATAAAAAGCAAAGCACATAGAGCGCTCATCATGGTTCTTACGGCAAAGAGTTTGAAATTCATTTATATCCCTTAAATCAATTTATTAATGTAAAGACTGAGGCTTTTATAGCATGCCCTTACAAAGCTGGCCTCTATCACATTAATTTATAATCATATTTTTAACACCTTAACAGTGATGCACTTACTTTACAATGTGGCTAAGAAGGTAATTACTGCAAAGTTCTACTGTTCGTTATATGACTTTTTAAACTTTATAAAGAAGACAAAATAATTTGCATTTTGCAACGCAAATTTCAGCGTCAGCCCATTTGAATTATCAATTATTTCACGATTTCAGTCAGTTACGTTTGGTTCAATATTTGCTGTATTCATAATGAAATAAGTACACAAGTGGAGATGTATTATGCATGACGGTAAACAACAATTTTCAATCGATCAAAAGTTACAAGCAATGAGACCATTTATTGATTTAGAACTGTTTAATCGTTCTATTGATTATCGTCGCAAAGTGATTTTTAGTTTTAAACAACAAGAGCGCATGTTACAGCAACTCAAAGAAGAGTTTGCAGAGCCGTGCGTACGTGAAGATTATGATTGTGTTTTGGGTTACAACTAATGCGTAACTTACAGTCAACTCTGTTAGTTTAAGCAATTCGCAAGAACCAACAGAGTTGATTTTATTTTCTCCAAATAACTTTAAGTCCTAAACAAAGCTTTTATTTTTTCATCTAACAATGCACTGTTAAGCGGTTTTGTTAAAACATCTAACATGCCTGCATTTAAGCATTTCGTTTTATCAGCCAGACCTGCATTTGCGGTTAAAGCAATAATGGGAGGCGCCATTTCACCGAGTTCATTTCGAATTGTACGTGCTGCAGTAACGCCATCCATTACCGGCATTACCATGTCCATTAACACAAGATCAAACTGCGTTTCTTTTACCGCGGCAACGGCCTTTTCACCATTATCAGCAAGTGCAACAGTGTGATTTCGTTTTTCTAAAATGGCTTTAATTATAAATTGATTGGCTGGGTTATCTTCAGCCACCAAAATCCGGTAGCTCGGATTATCAATTGCTTTGGTTGCACCACCCGTGCTGTTTGACGAAACGATTTCAATCTCGAGCGGAATGGCCACAGAAAACTCCGTACCCACGCCAATCTCACTATGGCATTCTATTTTTCCTTTCATTAATTCAAGTAAACGTTTGGTAATACTTAAACCTAAGCCAACTCCTTGCTGACGACCCACTTGTTTATCGTGTAATTGAGAAAATGGTTCAAACAGCGTATCGATTTGGCTCTGCTCTATACCAATACCGCTATCTTTTACTGAAATTAATAGTTCGGTATCGCTGCGGTTTACCGCAAGGCAAACCTCCCCCTCTAAAGTAAATTTAAAGGCATTACCCAGCAAATTAAGTAGCACTTGTGACAAGCGCACACCATCGGTATTAATTTGCTCCGGCACCCCATTCCCTAAAATAGCCTTGAAATGAATGCCTTTTTTAAGCGCTTGCGTTTCAAATTGTTGAACTAAGTTTTTTATTAATTTATGCAAATTAACATTACTATTTTCAAGCGCTAAAGTGCCCGACTCAATTTTGGCAAAGTCGAGAGTATCGCTAATAACGCCTTGTAACAGCTGGGCACTGCCACGCATAAAATCAATTAATTCTCGCTGTTTGTCATTGGGATTCGTATCTTCTAGTAGTTCTAAAATACCTAAAATGGCATTCATTGGTGTGCGAATTTCATGTGACATCACAGCCAAAAAATGTGATTTTGCGGTATTTGCACTTTCGGCTTTTTCTTTTGCCGCCTTTAAATCAGACTCGCGTTGCTTTGCGAAACTAATGTCTTTGGCGATCCCCAAATAACCTGCAAAGCTCCCATCAGCATTGTATTTAGCCTTACCACTAATTGAAATCCACACCCTGTGCCCTTGGTTATCAATTGCTTCAAATTCAAAATCTAGAATCTCATGGTGTTGCCGTACAAGGTGTAAAAAGTGCTCCCACTTTTTAAATTGCGTGCTCTCGCTATCACTGCGAATATTAAGCGGACTTTTATGTAAAAAATGAGCAAAATTACTGGGTTTACTTTGTTCGGTAAATGATAGATAGGTAAAGCACATGCTTTCATCGGTTTCCCAAAACCAATCCGAAGCCAGCTCAGCATACGCTTGAAAGCGTTGTTGGCTTTGCGTTAACGCATAAGTGCGATCGAGCAACATTTGCGATGTTTGATGTTGCTGATCAAGTTGAATAAACGCCTGACGAAACACACTCACAGTTGCCAGCAAATTACTTTCAAGCTGGGCACTATCCACCTTACTATTTGCTAAAAATAAGATGTACATACCTCGTCGCTCAGCAAAGTTATTCGCTACAAGCGCAATTTTTTGCTCTTGTTGCGGTAATTGCCAATCTGCGGGTAATACATTGCTGCTAACCACCATGACGTTATTTTCAAACACGCGTTCCATCAAGCTATTTGAGTGTAATAAACACACCCCAGATAACGGCTCAAATGTGCTAGCTAAAGCACACAGTTGTTGATGATCTTGGGTTAAAATCAGCATATCTGAAAATGTGGCAATAGGTTTAAGCCCAAGTTGCAATTTTACCAGTACCTCTGATGCATTTTTACTGCTGATCAGATCCTCAACTAGTTGCAACATAGCATTAGCACTAAGTCTTTCCATGACACCTCTTCGCGACATTTCACAAATAATAAAAATAAGTTTAGCGAATGTCCCTGCAAGCTGCATTGCAAAATGCGAATTAAATGCCTAAATACGCTATTTTTGCGACTTTCATCTTGGTACATAACTTGAATCAGTAGCTATAACAAACTAGCTGAGGGCGAATTATGAATATAGTGTGTATTGGCGGAGGTCATGGCCTGTCGCAAGTATTAAGTGCTTTAAAAAATATGCCGTGTTCGCTGACAGCGATTGTAACAACTACGGATAACGGCGGAAGTACTGGCCGACTTCGTCAAGACCCAAGTCAGATAGCGCTTGGTGATATTCGTCGCTGTGTTAGCGCACTTGCCAATCAAGACCATATGCTTGCAGTATTAAGCGAGCAGCGCTTTGAATTAGAAAACGATTTAAAAGGGCACAGTTTCGGCAATATTTTACTCAGCGCACTGTGCCAAATTACTCACAACGCCAACGATGCCGTAAAAATATTCTCTGCAATGTTAGGCGTTAAACACACTATTTTGCCAATGGCCAATTCACCCGTGGATTTAATTGCCACTACCGAATCAGGCGAAACCATTTTTGGTGAATGCAATGTAGATGCGCTCTCAAGTTTTCCAAGCGATTTAAGTTTGTCTAAACAAGTGATTGCAAATCAACAAGCGATAGAGGCTATTTACTCTGCTGATTTAATCTTACTTGGCCCAGGTAGTTTGCTCACCAGTGTCATGCCACCATTATTGCTCAGCGATATTCGTAGTGCATTATGTCGCACGGCTGGTTGCCGCATTTTTATTGAAAATTTAGCACCTGAGCACAACGCGGTTGATCAACTCGCCGCAAGCGAACAGCTCGCCAAAGCAATGGATATTTTAGGGTATAAATTTTTTGATGTGTGTCTGACACCTGACGCACTTGAAGCAATGGATTTACGTGCCATAGAAAAAGAGCAGTCAACTGATAAGCACAATAAATCTCAGCTTAAACATATTATTGAGCAGTTGTTACCAAACACGAGTGATCACACAACAAATGTGAGTGCAAAAGTGCATTAAGGTGAAGGTAAAGCAGCCATAGTCGCTTGGTGTATTTCGCTTAGTAATGCACGTTCGTTAAAGAAGCTGGCATCGTTATTTTTTGCCAATGTCTCTAATGTTTCGGCTAGTGCACCCAGTTGATCTGCGCCATAAGAGCGGGCACAACTTTTAAGGCTATGACTCAAACGAATGCACTCTTCATCAAGTGACGTACAGGCCAATAATTGCTCGGTTAGTTTTGTGGCTTCTTTAGCAAAAACGGCAAATAGTTGGGCAAGCACCTCTTTGCCAACATCAGCTTCCAGTTGTTTTATGGTTGTTTGATTAAACATAGTGTTCCTTGTCGAGGAGATAAATATGCGAAATCTAGTACTCTTTTTAGATTCTAGCCTATTTGGCGGCATTGAATCGCACATTGTTGAATTAGTTAAATTGATGCAGTCACAAAAGGTGCCCGTGTCGGTGCTTTTTTACCAAGATCACCAAAATCGACAGCTTTATGATTTATTAAACGTGCTTAACTGTCCTTTTCAATGTTTAAATGGCAAAGCGCTCGATTTATTTCACTATCTCAAACAAAATGATACTTGTGTTGTGCATACCCATGGCTACAAAGCGGGCATCATTGGCAGGCTTACATGTAAAATCACCGGTCATACTTGTATCTCTACCTACCATGCAGGTGAAAAAGGCGCTGGCAGAATACGGGTGTATAATTGGCTTGATCACATCACGAGTCGTTTTTCACAAAATTTAGTTGTCGCAGAGCAGCTCACAAATAAAGTTAAAAACAGTCAGTTTCTTGCAAACTTTATTGTGCCTAACAACCCGCAACAAAAATTACCTGAAAAGCAGCTCAACATTGCGTTTGTTGGTCGCTTATCGTATGAAAAAGCACCGGATCGTTTTATAAAACTAGCAACACATTTTCAACACCAAGAACGACTGACATTTCACCTTTACGGAGATGGCCCAATGGCGACAGAATTAAAAAAATCAGCCGCTAGCAACACCATTTTTCATGGTCATCAAACCAATAATGCACTTTGGCAAGAAATTGATATTTTGGTTATTTGCTCGCGCGAAGAAGGGCTGCCTATGGTATTACTTGAAGCAATTGATAATAAAATTCTATGTGTTGCCAATGCTGTGGGCGCAATTGGGACAGTTATCAATAATAATCAAACGGGATTATTAACCGATGATCAGTCGCATCATGCATTAGTAACTAAGATTAAAACCGTATTATTTATGAGCCAACAAGAGCGCAATTATCTGGTGAAAAATGCCACCAGCCAATTGCATCGTTTTTACGCAGGCAAAGCGCAATACGTACAATTGAGCAAGCTCTATTTTAGCTAAGTTAATATGCTTGCTCGGCCATTTGCTCCCACGTTTTCATTTTGCGGTAAATGGTTGAAGGGCTGATATCTAATAGCGCTGCGGCCTTGGGCACATTGTCATTACAAGCCGCTATGGCTTTTTCAATATAGCGTTTTTCCACAATCCATAGCGGCTCTATATCCGAGCTACGCAATAAATTGGTTGTCTCGATACTAGGTGAAGCGCTGTACACAGGCGTTGCTGCTTGTGTTGCCATTACCGGCTCATGGGGCATATTACTTTGCGGAAACGGCGGAAACATCTGCTTTTCAATCCAAGGCGTGTTGTTAAGTACCACGGTATTGCGGATCATATTTTCTAATTGGCGCACATTTCCAGGCCAGCTGTAGGTCATTAGATGGTGTTTTGCATCTTCGCTTAAACCATCAAACGTTTGCCCTTCCTCGCTTGCAATACGCGAGAACAGCGCTTCTGCAATTTGGATTACATCGCGACCACGTTGGCGAAGCGGCGGCAACTGTACTGGGATCACATATAAGCGGTAGTATAAATCTTCTCTAAAACGCCCTGCTTGCACTTCTAACCAAGGATCGCGATTAGTAGCACAAACAAAACGCACATCTACTTGTTGTTGTTGCTCACTACCTACTTTTTGAAAACACCCAGTTTGAATAAAGCGCAGTAATTTGCTTTGCAGATTTAAATCCATTTCACACAGTTCATCAAGAAACAGCGTACCACCATCGGCCATGCCTGCAGCCCCTTCACGGCTATTGGTTGCACCCGTAAATGCCCCTTTTACATGACCAAAAATTTCACTTTCAATTAAATCTTTAGGAATGGCAGCGCAGTTAATGGCAATAAATGGTTTTTTGTTGCGATCGCTGCATTGGTGGATTGCCCGTGCACAAAGCTCTTTACCTGTGCCACTTTCCCCAGTAATAAACACCGTCGCTTTGCTGTTTGCTGCGTTACTAATGATTTGATAAACCGACTGCATGGGTGCCGAGCTGCCTATTAGCTCACAAAAACGGCCATTTTCGTAGCGAGATTGGTATTTTTCGACCGTTTCACTCAGAGAGTTAAGTTTTAATGCGTTATTGACTGTGATGCGAAATCGCTCAGCATCAACTGGCTTTTCGATAAAATCAGCTGCACCATAACGAATGGCATCCACCGCCATTTCTTTACTCGCATGAGCTGTTAATACCACCACTTTGGGGCGATCATTGACTGGCAGCTGAGCCAAAATGTCCATGCCACTCATATCTGGTAGCATTACATCAAGCATAATCAGATCAGGTTTGTTGTTTGCCAAATAATCAAGTGCCTCTTGCCCTGTAAAAGCAATATCACTGTGCATGCCTGTTGGGATCAGGTATGACTGATACAAAAGAGCAAGTGATTCGGTATCTTCAACAATTAAGATCTTATTCGGCATAGGCAACCTCCTGATCACATTTAACAATTTCCTTATTCTAATTAAGTACCAGGAGAGACGAATCGTCAATTTCTTTTGACAATCTTGGTAAACATTTATGCCAAAGTTGGCCACCATCAAATACTGTTTTGCTATCTGGGCAACTAGGTATCATGCGCAGCAACTGAGTTAACTCGTCGCATTCATCATGATTTTCAAATAACCCATCCGTTGCTAACAACAAGGTTTCATCCGGATTTAAAGTGATTTGTTCACTTTGGTAGTCGGTGTGAGATGCCAAACCCAATAAAGCTTGCGCACAGCCAATGCTGCGCGGGGGATGATTTGCTGATAGCACAAGCGGCAGAGGGTGCCCGGCATTAATAAAACGAATTGTGCGCCCACTCACTTCTAATACAATAAAAGTGACTAAGCTTTTTTGCATAAAGTCTTGCTGTATTAAGGTTGTGGCAAAATGATTAACAAACTGTTCAAGCGAAACATAAGGCGCTTGAAATAACCCCTTTAAAAACCCTTTAAGTTGAAGCGCTACCCGATTTGCCGCTTCGCCATGCCCCATCACATCACCAAAAAATAAAAGCGTGCGCTCACCCTCTTGAAAATGCACAAGCACATCGCCCCCTCTGCCTGTTGCAACATTGCCAAAAGCGCATGCAGTAAGCGAGTGATTTGCAAAAACCGTATTTTGGTAATCGCTGTGATTATTTACCTGTGGCAAAGCGCGCGTCACACAGCGGCTTTTAACTCGCTCACAAACGATTTCTAGTTGCTGCTTACTGACCGGTTTTACCAAATAATCATCAACCCCACTCAAATGTGCCTTTAGCATGGTTTCGCGGCTACCATCACCGGAAATCACCACTATACCAATATTATTAAGATGATCTAATTGCTTAATGTTAGAGATAAATTCATCTGCCAACATGACATTTAAGTTCATATCAATCAGCAACAAATCCACATTATGACCGGTTAAGTATTGGTACGCTTGGTGTTCGTCAACAAATGCATGGCATTCATAGTCGCGCTCTAGATACGCTTTAACAAGCTGTAAACTGGCATTGTCATCATCAATGATCACTACGCGGTTTTTTACTTTTTTAAGAGGTAAAGCAAAACTAAAATGGTTTTTTCCATCTTTAGTAAAATAACGAAAACCCGGAAAATAATGAGCAATTAAGGCAAGCCCCATTCCGCCTTCTCGTAATTGGCCGTCGGCTAAATCAGTATTGCGATCACTTGAAAGGGTCGGGTGAAAATAGTTTGTTGGGTCAACTAATTCAATATTGATATCGTTTAAGGTACGTCCGATTACTAATGTCACTGCTTCATCTTCCCCTTCGCTGTGGCGAATTAAATTAGTAAGGTATTCAGTGACTACTAATCCAGTATTGTCGATGGCGTCGCTTTCGACATCTAACTTAGCAAGCAAGGTTAATAGAATTTCCCTTACCGAATGTAAGGAAGACCACATTAGATTAAAGCGACGATAAAACAAGACATTCATAGTTACACTCCATGAAACAACCAATGCTGCTTATTCACAAAATTTATCAAACGATGTTTTAGTTTTGGCAATTTATAACACCGTTTGTTTATGCTCTCGATTAATCGCTCGCCTAGCGGTAGCATAAACATTTGACTAACCACAATTTCGTAGCGTTTACAGTTTGCCTGTTTTAGCTCGCTTACCACTGTATCGAGTGTTTCTTGCGTGGTTTTGCCAAGCGCAATATCGAGTAAGAGTAAATCCGTCACTGAGAGCAATAAATGCAATGGAAAATTCGCGTGGTTCTTTTTACAAATTGGCGACATATCAAACAAAATATAGTCGAACTCTTGCTTCAGCATCAAAATTGCCATGCCAAACACGTCTTTTTCTCTGACTAGTGCTAAGTCTTGTAATTGGGTAATACTTAAAAAGTAAAAATCATCAATGGCTTGCGCATTAAGTTGGCAGCTAATATCACCAAAAGACCACTTAGCTAGTGCATTAGGCATACTCACCAAATCATTGCCTGACATCGGATTACAGGTATTTAAATCAATCACCAGCACACGTTCATTGCGACCACTTAGACGCTTTGCCACACTAATGGCTAAAGAAGTTGCCCCTGCATGCCCGTTAGGTGAAGCAAACGCTATACAACGTGAGTTTTCACTATTGATTGCTTCAAATATCACTTCAAGCTCTTGATACTGTTTTGGAATAATTTTCATAAGCTTATCGCCAGTGCAATTACAGTTAAGATATCAACCAATGAGCTTTTTGCACGTTGGGTAAAGTCTTGACCTTGATCTGGAATGTATACCGTATCGCCCGCACGCAATAACGGAATATTGGCTGAGTTTGGCTGCTTGATAAATTTTTCTAAATCAAAGAGACGCGATTGCTCTTTGCAACAGCCGTGATTAATCACCACAATTTTGCTGATCAGCGCTTCGGATGTTGGTCCACCTGCTTCTGCTAATACATCAAGCAGTGTCATTGAATCGTCAAAGCTATAGCGACCAGGTTGTTTAATTGCTCCCATAATACGTACGACTTGCTCTTTTGGTTGGCGCAACCAGTCTTTACTTTTCTCTGGCACAAAAATGGTATCGCCCGGTAAAACGCGTGGGAACATTGTTTCATCGCCTGTTTCAAAATACAGCGCTAAGTTCAGTTTGCTCACACGAGACTGTGTACCATTACGATGTGTAATACGAATATTACGTAAGTCTGCATCATCTGTTGGGCCATCAGCTGCTGAAATAATGTCTAAGAAATGAAGCGATTTATCAAATGCATAGCGACCTGGCGCACCGACCTGACCAAGCACATAAATCGAGCTTTTAGCATCTTGGCGCACCCATTGTGATTTATTATCTTTCGGGTCGTGAGGTAACTCTTCAACAATAATGGTATCGCCCGCGATAATCGTTGGTAGTGGGTAGTTATCACCGTCACTGTTAGCATATTCATCTAAACTAAAGCGCTGTAATAACTGACCTTGACGAATAATCTTAATGTCGTTGACATTAGCGCCTTTAGTTGGGCCGCCTGCATGTGCAAATAAGTCAGTAAAATCCATCTCGTCGCTCCACTCATAGCGGCCAGGATGATGAATCGCCCCCATAATTTTAACTGCACGCGTTGGCGCGACTTTTAGCCAGCTCTTTTCGTTTAAATCGGTTTTCTCTGGCACAAAAATCACATCGCCTGGGGCAATTTTAGGAATTGAAACAGTGCTATAACCTTCACTGTAAGCTTGTAAGTCAAATAGCACGTTATTACCAGCAGGCGTTAAAATTTTAATTTGGCGTGTTTCTGCAAAGCGCGTTGGGCCACCTGCATTGGCCAAAATATCGAGAAAACCAATGTCATTGCTTGCTTCATAGGCACCCGGCTTTTGCACTTCGCCCATGATGTAAACGGTTCTTGCTGTGGTATTTACATCATCCACCATAATCGGCACAAAAATTGTGGTACCTGCACCAATTTTTGGCAGTAAGCTGGTATCACCAGAATCTAAATATTGTTTTAAATCGAAGATGGTAGGCTGATTATTTTGAATTACACGAATTTTAGTTACATCAGCATAACGGGTAACACCCTCAGCACGCATTAGAGCATCGATAATGTTCATATCAGGTTTGTATGAAAAACTGCCTGGACTGTGTAATTCACCAAATAATGTCACTGCTTGGCCTTGGCCGTCTGCATCGCCTGCACTTGAGAGTGTCTGAGCATCAAAATCAATTTGCACATTGCCAAGTAACGGTGACACTGGCACAAACACGGTATCGCCAGAGCGCAATTGCGGTAATAAACTGACATCACCACTATCGAGATACGCTTTGTAGTCGAACGTGGTAATGGTGTCGTCACGGCGGATCTGTAGCTTATTAAGTTGCGCACCAGGTTTAATTCCGTCAGCTTTTGCAATCACCATTTGAATATTACCATTGGCCGGAATACTGACCTGTGACGGATTATTCACATAACCAAGTACAGTCACCAGTAAATCACGCGAGCGCACTTCTAAGTAAAATTTCCCAAGCGCTTTATAAACCCCTGCCAACTTCATTTTTACTTCGGCTTCAGCACGCTTAGGTGTTTTACCCGCCAATTTCACTTTGCCGATTTCAGGCAGTTCTACAAAACCTTTGTCATCTACTTCAAATGTGTTTTCAAATTCTGCTTCGCCTGGCACATTAAAAAAGACTTTATTACCCACTTCAATCACCGCGTCATCAACGCTATCGTTGGCAAAGCTTGCGCTAACAAATAGTAAGAATGTAAGGAAAATTATGTATTTCATGATGCTTACTCCTTATCTTCCAGTGCGCTTGTCCACTCACTCAGCGGTTTTACTTTTGTAAGCTCTGCTGCTTTTGATGAGGTGGCTAAGATGTAGGCATTTACGCGGCGATCTGAAAGCTGTTTTGGTGCACTTTCAGCTTCATTCGAAAATGGGATTTGTGCGCCTTGCGCCAACGTGTTTACTTGTTCAGGATTGACGCCATACAGCGTCAACCAACTTTTAACACTTTCCGCCCGTTTGTAAGCCAGTTCAAAGTTACTGATTTTGTCACCTTTAATGTCAGTATGACCGACAAGTAACACCTGAGTTTGTGGCGACATTTTAAGTAGCTCTGCACTTTGCGCTAAACGTACGCGATACTTCGGCGTAACTTCAAAGCTATCAAAGGCAAACTGATTATCGCTATTAAGCAAGTTTTCAAGCTTGCCTACCAATTTTGAATCATCAGTTTTGTCTTCCGTGCCGCAATGTGTGGTACTTATCACCCGTTCAAAATGATTCTCAAGCTGATGTAGCTGATGGTAAAAAGTGCGCAAATCGAGTTGTGCTTCTGAGTACATTTCAGCCGATATCGTGCGATTAATACGGGTGAGCATTAACTCCGCTTGGTAAAGTTGACCTGGCATACAATGTTTAATGCCACGACTTTTCAACCAATCGAGTTTTAGCGATAAATGTTCAAACTCGTTCATAACTTGAAAAGGTGCAGCATTTTCAAACCCATTTGTAGTGCGAGGTGCATCAGGGTGATATAACTCTGCCCAGCCGCCACGGCCTTCTTCAGGCCAAGTAGAGCAACCAGTACAGATGCTAATTACACATGCGAGGGGCAGTAACTTTTCCATGGCGGCGATTCCTTATTTAAGCGGCAGGTTCTGACTGCACAAATGGAATGGTGGCATCAACGCGAAGTAGCTTCATTAGCTTTTCAGGTTGACCTGCAACATCTAGCAGCAGCATAGATACACCACGCTGTTCAATGCGCTTAAATAAGAACACCATGGCACCAATACCAGAAGAGTCGATAAATTCAGTATTACTAAAATCCAGCACTACCGAATCGTGTTGGGTAGCGGCAAAGCATTCAAAGTGCTCGCGATATTTATCGACATTTAAGCCAGAAAAATCATGAGGAAGCTCAACAATTAGTGTGTTGTTTTGCTCTTTTGTAGGTAGTAGGTTGTTCATAATCCAATCCTCTTTTGAGACTATGACTAATAACAACCAAATACGATGCCAAAATTAAATAGCTTTAATTTCAGACATTTAAGTTTTAACAAAAACAAAAAGTAGCAAAATGCAACAAACCTTTAGCGACTTGTTGCATTTTGCAATGCTATTGCCCTTTACCTAAAACGACCACTTTGATGGTTTTAAATACGATATCAAACTCCATCGCAATCCAAGTTGAAAAACGGGTCATTGACAGTACATAAGAATAATCCCAAGCAATTTTATTTCTTACGTCTTCCACACTTTCATCATAGCCATTCATTACCTGAGCGAGGCCAGAAATGCCTGGTTTAATACCGTAAGTACGTTGAATAAAATAGGGAATTTCACTTTCTAATTTACTGTAAAAACTAGGGCGTTCCGGACGCGGACCAATCAACGACATATCACCCCACAGCACATTCCAAAACTGAGGTAATTCATCAATGCGCGTTTTTCTTAAAAAGCGGCCAACTCTAGTAATACGCGGGTCATTACCTTGTGCCCAAACCGCTCCTGTGGCTTTTTCAGCATCAAAACGCATAGTACGCAGTTTATAAACATAAATAAGTTCGGTTTTATCTTCGTTAATACGACCAACACGTAATTGCTTATAAATCACACCACCTTTCGAATCGAGTTTAATCGCAATCGCAGCCACGAGCATTATGGGACTAAAAAGTACAAGTCCCACCAGCGCACCAACAAAGTCCACACAACGTTTGCAAATCGCAATATAAGGAATATGGGCTTTTACATGAGCAACGCGACGCCAAGGTGTGTTATAGCGAGACAGAGTTAAAATACCTATCAGTGCAGCAAAATAGCTCGAAACAAGGTAGTTAAACGCATCAAGAATTGGCAATTTTAAACGCCATTTAAAAACCGATTTAACAACACCAATGAGATTAATACTAAGGGCGCTCGCGATAAGCACTTGCGCTAATAAATCCCCTTTCACAGCGAGTAACATCAGGGCACAAAAACCAACAAACAGCAGTATTGGCATAACCCCACGTAGCACCTTATTTGATATAAAACATAACCATTGACCTTTGTTAAAGCCTTTTGCTGCTGTAAAAATAGTATTGAGTTGTTGCCAGTTACCAGCCCCAATGCGCACTCGACGTTTAAAGTCTTGCTTTGAGCTATCTGCTTCGCGCTCTATGATTGAGATAGACTCGTTAAAGCCCGCGTAATGGCCTTTATCGATTGCAGATACGACTTGCACAAAGTCATCATTGATGGTTTTAGCTGCCAGTTTTATTACTGCTTCTGAGCGCATCGCAAACATAGCGCCAGCAAAGCCGTTAACTGCGCCTAATTGTCCTTCCAGTTTGCGAATAGCATTTTGATATTGCCAGTACTTATCAAGGCTTTCATGGGCATCACTGTTTGGCAGGTAATTACCAGAGACAGCAACTATTTCCTTATTTTGCAAAGACATAGCCACTTGCTCTAAGCAGTCTACGCTCATTAATGCACTTACATCGGTAAATACCACAATGTCATACTCACTGCGATATTTTGCAATCAGGTAGTTTAGTGCATTCACTTTACCTGCATTCACTTTGATTTCGTCATAAGTGCAGTAGATAAATTGATCATGCAAATGGCGACTTACCCGTTTAACAACCAAAGAGGTGCTATCGGTGCAGCCATCGCCAACAATATGAATACCCATTTTGTCGTTCGGATAAAGCTGCGAAGCTAAGTTATGTAACTTTTCTTCTATAAATTCAGCTTCATTGTAAGCTGCAATAAACACCCCAATAGACGGCGTTTCACGATGACTTAGCTTAGCCTCTGAAACTGCTTTTACAGGCTGTTTTGCCGCAATAAATGCCAATAATCGCGGGTATAGCAAGTGATGGTAAATAAATACAATTGCAATCGATATAAAAATAAACCAAAGCATAATCAACTCCTACACCAATGCATGTTGATAGATTCTGTTGTAGCGTTCCGCCATCACTTTAAGCGTTGCTTGTGCTAACGCGTAATGACGAATATCCATGCCATAATTAAGTTTTAACGCTTTTAATAAGCTTGGTGCCAACAAACATTCGTCTCCTAGCGGTAATACAAAGCCAAGTTTGTCGTTAACTACTTCACTAATGCCACCAACGTCGCTTGCCACCACAGGACGGTTACATGCCATTGCTTCTAAAATAGATAATGGCAAACCTTCGCGCTCTGAATACAAACAAAACACATCAATTGCGGAGTAAAACGTTGGCATATGGTTGACACAACCTAACCAGTGAACCCTTTCTGAAACACCTAATTGCGCAGCATACGCTTTCATTTCTGCAAGCTGACTGCCGCTCCCTGCAAATACCATATGGATTTTATAGGGTAAGGTGGTTAACGTACGCAGCATGGCTTTATGACCTTTGCCATCTTCCACTCTTGCTGCACAGCCAACTAAGGTGCAGTTATTCGGTAACCCCAATTTTATACGGGCTAAATAACGGGATGATGGTGTAAAGTAATCTGTATCAATACCATTATGAACAACATGCTTTGGAGTCACATTCGCTTTTGCTTTTGCTACTTGTGCAACGGCTTTTGCATCAGCAACAATAGTAATTGGGGTTAATTTATCGATTAACTTTGTGAACATGCGATATTTAAAATCAGTTAAGTACCACGCATCATGTAAGGTATGGATATGCTGTATTTTGGGACGCATCATTTTCACCAAGCTACCGTAAAGCATCGGCCCAATATGATGACTATGAATAACTTTTATGTGGTAGCGATCTATAAGTGCTACCAGTTTTTTTACTATTTTCCAGTCCATGCCGTTGGATTTATTTAAACAGTAAAAATTGTCTAGCTCAGAAAGCTCTGGCCATGACCGAATAGCTCCTTTTTTAGTTCCCTCTAACGCCACTAAAAACATTTTTGAATCTTCCAATTCACTGCAACATAGGCCAAACGCCATTTTCTCGAGTCCGCCAATAAATGGGTGCTGAATTAGCTGTATGATGTTATTCATAGTGCCTCCGATGAGTCGATGTGATGTACAGAAACATCATTCACAATAGGTAATTTTGTCAGTACACGTTGCCCCGAAATGGCTTCAATAGTGCCTTCGTCGCGAACGCGCATGTCGGTGATCATGGCTACAAATGTCAGTGCCGCCGCGCTAAATAAACCAAGTACAATACCAAGTAAAATGCTCACACCAAGCGATTGGTTAATTGGCGTGGTTGGGCTGTAAGCGCGTTCAATGGTTTTAACTTTGTCTGGCCCTTCATAACGCACTAATTGCCCAGTGACTTTCGACATCTCATAACGTTCTAACATTTCAGAGTAGAGTGTTTGTTTCACCTGGTAGTCACGTTGTAATTGGCGCAGCGCCTTATCAATTTCGCTGGAACTAGACAAACGAGTAGACACCACCGAGAGCTGCTCACTGAGCATCTCTAGCTCATTATTAAATTGCGCAACGCGATTTTCGGCTTCTTCTAACGTGATCAGCTGCGCGACCAGTAGTGCGCTGTCTTTTGCGTTTGCGCCAAGTGGTAAACTGTTAGCTATCTGCCAAAGCGAATCTAGATCAGCTTCTTCAAAAGGCTGCGATTGCGATTCCATTTCAGCTTTTTGCGTTTTAAAGGTTTCTAGTTCGCGAAGTTTTGCTTGTACTTTACTGTGTTGATCGGTGTAGCGAGTTCGCAGTAATGCAATGTCCGACTCAATACGCATAATGCTATCTACTAAACGCCCTTTAACTGGATTGGCTTTCGCAAGTTGCTTTTTAAGCGTTGCAAGACGGGCTTTAGCACCGCTTAAATCCACCAACTTTTGCTGTTTCTCTTGCTCTAAACGCGCCAACGTATCTTGGTTTACGTTGAGTAACTCTGGTAGTGCTGCCCGATTATCGCGCTTAAATTTTGCCAGCTTGTCTTCGGCAAGTTCTAATTGAACACGCATTTCTTCAAGCTGATTTTTCAAAAAGACTTCGGAGGTATCGAGTGAGGCTTTGGTTGGCGCAAGTAAGCGTTCGATAAATTTTTCTACCAAGGCTTCAAGCACAGGTTTCATTTCTTCACGCTTTGTCCATTTAAAATGAATACGCACCAGCTCATCACCAACTAACGAAATTGAAATAGCACTTGCCAATTTTTGCTGCATTTTTTCAACTTCAAGTTGGTTATTTAAGTCTTTTACCAAACCCACTTCTTTCACGACTTCGGTTAAATTTTTACGGCTTAACACTAAGGTGCGTAACGCATCCATACGAGCGGACAGTTCGAACGAGAATTCCAATTCATCTAAAAACGGGTTAAGTAATGCCGATTCTTCTATCAAAATGGTGGCGTGGTTGGTGTATTGTTTTTCACTGTTAAGGGCAATACCAATCACCGCGATTGGCACAATGATCATAGGAAGCGCAATCAGCTGCCAACGCTCGTACATAGTGTACAACGCGAGGTAAATAAGCTTTTTAATTTGCGCAATCGTAAAAACCATTTCCAATCCTATTTCGCAAATTGCAACGCAATTTAGCGATTTTTGCTGTCAAAATGTGAAAAACACCGTTTTTTCACGCATCTAATAGGAATATCGCAAGTTCGAAGCCAACTCTTCGTCGATTAGCTAAAAGAAAATTCAAATTGCATGTTTTTATGATGCGAACAGATTGAAATGGGATAGGAGAAAGTTGTAACCAAGCTAAAAAAATAAGCGCTAAATAGCGCTTATACGAGTTGCTCCATAACAAAGGCGGCTTTTTGCTGCCAACTGTGTTTTTCGACAAGCTGCTGAGAGTAAGTTCGCCAGTCTAAAAATGGATTTTTAGAAATCACCATGGCATGGTCGACCCTCGCAATAAAACCAACATGATCACGGGCAATTAATACCGCGTCTTTATAACGCTCTACTGCTGGGAAATGACTAGACACAATGGGTTTACCTGCTGCTAAATATTCTTTTAATTTTAATGGATTACACGCCTTAATTTGGCCGTTAAATAAAAATGGTAACAGCGATACTTGCCAGTGCTGTGAAAAACTTGCCAGTTGATGATGTGCCATCTGTTCAATATAGGTTACGTTTGGCAAAGCAATTAATGCGCTAATATCAATATGCGCCTTGCCAATCAGCACTAAATTATAATGCGGGCGTGCCTTGGCAAGTTTTATTAGTAAATCGACATCCAACCATTCAGATAACGAGCCATAAAAACCGACTATATTATCTAGCTGATTAAGCTGACTATTGCGTTTTTTTAACTCGCTAAAAAGAGCATAATCAACGCCATGTTCAAGCATTAGAGTTTTGTGTTTTGGCATTTTATCAAGCAGCACTTTACTGACGACAAAAATATTATGTGCTTGATGAATCAGACGAAGTTCACTTTCTTTGATCAATTCAGGATCCACACCTGCAAGGTTCGAAAAATCGTCACCACAATAATAAATTAGGCTATCTTGTGGGCGCAGTTGGATCATATTGATAGCGGTTGGCACACTTACCCAATAAACAATGGGTTCTGATGAGGATAAATCGATTTGTTTAGCGATTTGCTGTTTATTAAATTCGCGCACCCACTTTCTATCATGCCAAGGTAAAATCAGCGGATTGCGGGCATCTACTGGTACTTTGTCCGTTGGCGTTTTACTGCGATTTAACAGCATTAATTTCAATTTGCCAAACACTCGTTTTACATCATTAAAATTAAATTTAGGTTTGCGCATGCCAACAGAATTAAACCAAGTGACATCGTATTGCTCGGCAATCACTTTAAAAATATGTTGGGTGCTACTTGGATGGCGAGCCCAGTCTTCTGCGAATACGACAAATTTCATGTTGCCTCCCTAGCTTACTTGCTTGATGATTTTCGCAGGATTCCCTGCTACTAAAGAAAAATCGGGCACATCTTTGGTAACAACAGCATTTGCTGCCACAATTGCCCCTTGCCCTACTGTAACGCCAGCCAGTACGGTTGCGCCTGTGCCGATCCAGGCGCCTTGTTTAATAATGATATCGCCGGCTTGCTCAGGTAAATCAGGTTTGCCTTTTGCGCGTTCAGCGCAGTTAAGTGGGTGCCCTGGAAAACCCGCTAAAAACACCTTTCCTGCAAGGCGTACATCATCATGAAGTTCTATACGCGTGCCTACCGAAAAAGCATTTTGCCAACCAACATCAACATTATTGCCAATCACCAATTGCGCCATTTTTTCAGGGTTATAACGGGCACAAAATGTTGCAATGCCTGACATTCTGACATCATCGCCAACGGTTATTGCTAAAGCGCCGAGTACTTGCGGCATACCGCATTGCAGCGTTAAACGTTTTTTTGAGCCGCTGAGTTGGCTTTTAAACATGGGCGTGAAATAAAAAAACTGAAGCGCTTTTTGCCAGATATTTTTAATGCTGTGATGAACAACAAACAGTACTTTGTAAAGCACTGGGATCACCGGCATTTCGATATGTTTAAATGCATAAAAACTGCTACGGCAAAATTTACCAAACCCAGTGTCACTGCTTTTTACCCAATTTTTCATATCAGCTATCATGGTTAACCTCCACATGCGATTTACTGGTGAGTTGCAGCATTCGTTCCAACGCAATACTAAGCGAAAGCACAATATAGATTGGCCATGTAAACGCTTGCGTTAAAAAGGTGCCAGAGACGACAAAGCCTATTAATCCTGCCTTTAAAGCTTGTACATTGACCAGCAGATTGGGCTCTATGCAATACTTAACAAGTGACCCACTGCGTTTTAAGGTGCGATAAATCGTCGCGATAAGCGTTGCAAAAAGCGAAATTCCGACAAAACCAGTTTCACCTAATACTTGAAACCAGGTACTGTGTACTGCGTGATTTTTGCCATCCCAATGTGGGCTATAAAAGAAATAATTCACATAGAAGTTATTAACCCCAACACCGGTAAGTGGATTTGAGAGCGCCATATTAATTGCGGCTTGCCAAGCATAAATCCGCCCCATTGCTGATTCATCAACCCCACTTTCGGCAGCGCCACCACTTTGCCTATCGCTTATGCCAGCAGCCACTAGCAACACACTTAATCCCATTACTAAAATAGAAATCAACACCACTGGGTTTTTAACCGTGCGCGCAAGAAAATAAGCAATAATCGCCATTACGCCTAACAAGCCGCCTCTGCTTTGAGTCGCGATAATGCCGTACACCACTAAACATAAACCTAAAAATGCCAGTCCACGGAACACCGGTTTACTTTCTTTGTTAAATAATTCGGCACAGAAAAATGACACAGGGAACAGCAGTACTAAAGAGAGGTCGTTTGGGTCACCAATTTGCGACTGTAAATGACGTGAAATTGTAACTCGAGTACCTTCCACCAAGCCGATACCTTGCAACTTGTTGGATACAGCAACTGAGGCTATTAGAGCACCACTACACATGATCCCAACTCGAGCGATAATAAAAGCCCGGGGCGTATTTACCCACCAACTGATAACAAATACCATAATCAACACTTTACTTAAGGTTGAACTCCAATATTCAATTGCCATGCCGCGATTTGTCGCCATCATTACGCACAGTGTTAACCAGGCAAAAAAGAATAAAAATGCACTATGAGCAGGGTGCCAAAATGGTGTGAGCTTTTTGCTTAACACCAAGTGCCATACGATGCCAAACAAAGATGCCAAGGCCAGTAATTTAGGAATTTTTAATGGCATTAATACTGGAAAGGCTTCGTGAATACGAAAATAACTAAACAGAATAAATAAAATGACAAAGATCACGCTATAACGCACTGTAAAAAAGAGAGCAAACGGTAACAGAAGTAGTGCAAATGGTGCCGCGGGGCCTGCAATCTTAAAAAGCGCAATCACAGTAATACTCACCAATAACCCAAACGTTGTCAGCTTAAACGGTGATATAAAAGCATCTTGGTGTGGATTAAGAGTATTCATATTTACCTCCCGTTTTAGTTAACTGGTGGGTAAATAGCACCTTAACAGCGCAAAGAGCAGCAACTCCTAATAACAGGGCATTTTGCCAAACTGATTCTGCCAGCACTAATTGCATTACCAGCAAACTAAACGCGACGACGACAAAACTCAGTTGATAGGGTAAATGGGCAATACGTTGGCTTATCAGATAAAAACTAAAAAAGCGTAATGTATGCGCTAATATCAAGCCTGCAAACACCCCATTAATTCCCCACTTAGCAGTAGTAGATGCAATGTTCACAAGGGCAATTAGTGCACATACGCCATTAATAAGTGGTACGAAAACAGTATTTTTATCAAGGTAACACCCTAAATTAAGCAGCTCTGCATAAGTTTTGATCACCAAAATCACACACAAAATTGCAATATATTCACTGCTTGCATGGTAGTTACTAGGTAATAACCACTGAATAATAAAGGGGGCAAATATCATCATGCACAATGCAAGTAACGTGATGATAAAGCACCCCATAACAGCCCCTCTCGCTGCTAATTCTGGATTGGCATAAAAACGCTTAAAACGCAGTGGAAACCACCATAAACGAAAAGGCTCAAATGCCAGTGATAACGCCAATGAAAATTGCGTTGCAATAAAATAATACGCAAGCTGAGACTCGCCTAACGTACCGACAATAAACCAGTTCTCAGCACCACCTAAGCCATAAAGAAACAATGCTGAAAGTGCAATATAAGCGCCATAACGCAAGTGCTTACGTGAGAGAAAAGGTGCTTTGATTAACAACACATGGCTATGTAATACCACTAAGCTTGAAGTCACCACAAAAGTGGTAATACACCCGCTGAGTAATACCCCAAAAATACCCAAGTTAAACGATAGCAGCATATATGTGAGCACTGCTTGCGCTGTCCCTTGGCATAATGCCACCAGCATATAAGGCTTGGACTGCTGCAAAATCCGGTAACGGGTTAAGTAAATAGCTTGTACTGAACTGAGCGCTAAATTTGTCATCAGTACAATAAAATGGTGTTTTTCAATCGTTATTGGCAATAGGCTTAGCCATATATCTGCTGCCAAAATCGCAAGTGCTAAGAAAACGCCACTTGCCAAAAAGGTAAACTTAATGCCTCGGGCAATAAATGATTCTAGTTGGGAACAAGGAATTTTAGCCGTAAATTGAAACAGCATTTCTGCCATACCAAAGCCAAGAAAAATACTTAGCATCGCGCCAATGCTGACAAGAAAATTTAACGTACCGTAACTTTCGGGGGGTAAAAAGCGCGTTACTATCGGCAGCATCAGCAAGCTTATGCCCTTTAAGCCAGCAATCGCTAACGTGTAGTGAATAAATGGCGTATTAATTTTCATACGCCACCTGTTCAATTAAATAAGAGAGTTTCAAACCCTGTTTGCGAGCATTAAAGTGTGCTTGTACACGATTGCGCGCCGCCAAACGCATTTTACTGCGCTCGGCTTCTGGCAATTGGCAGAATGTTAAAATGGCCTTTTTTAGCGCTGCGCTGTCTTTACTCGGTACTGTGTAACCACAGCTTTCATCTACAATTTCGGTGCAGCCCATAATATTTGTAGTGATGGTTGGTAACCCCATCGCCATTGCTTCTTTTAACACCACAGGGCCGGTATCTTTGTCACCATTCTCAGCAATGCAAAACGGCGCTATAAAGGCATCGTACTCTTTTGAAAGCGTTATAATTTCGTGAGAATCGCGTTGACCTAAAAAACGTACCCATTTGTTAAGGTGTAAATAATTCACACTGGCAACTAATGATGCGAGCTTAGGACCGCTGCCGACAATATCAAGCTGTGGCCTTTGTGGTGCAGGAATATCCGCTAATGCTTGAAGCGCAAATTCAATACCCTTTTTATCCACTAACCTACCAACAAACAGTAACTTAACTTGATGATTGCCTGGTGATTTGTGATGCGTAAACTTAGTTACATCGACACCACAGTGAAGCAAATGGACCGAGTGCGTTTTAATATTTTGCAGCAAGTGAAACATATCTTGGCAAACAGCCACATTAAAATCACAAAATGCCAGTTTAGCGTTAAGATCGTTGGCATTAACGTACACATCGTGGCCATGGCCTACACTTGATACCCCAATACCTGCGTATTTTGCAGCCACAATGCCATAGGCCAAACTACTGTGCATAAAATGGCAGTGAATATGTGAGATCTGCTGTTTTTTAATCAGGTAGTTAATTTGAAGACCAAAATAAAGCAGTGATAAGTTGCGTATCGCATGCTGACTTGATGCCGCCTTATAAGCATTTACAGCCCCTTGTACAGTGGTGCACCATAACCCTTTAAGTGTAGTTGTAATGCGCTCGCGTTTTAGTTCGAACACTTCGAAATCAAATTGGTTAGCATGAGCTAAGTGCTCCATCGTTATTACACTCACTTTGTGACCCGCAGCTCTAAGTGCTTCTATTTCAGTAATCACAAAGGTTTCAGATGGAACCGGAAACTGCGGGACATAAATTGCAATATGTTTCATGGTGCTCTCCTAACAAAGTCGATACACCTCTATCGCAATCTTTATGCCGACAAAAATCAGCATTGAATCACGCAATTTTTACCGATTTGCAATTGTTCCGTTGCATTTTGCAAAGCAAATTTGCTTTTTAACCCTTATTTGCTGCTTTTTGCCTCGGCATACACCTTGCGTATTTACTTTATCACTCGGAGGAATTTGCTATGTGTAAAGAAGTTTCGATTATTATGCCTAATTACAACTGTTTGGCTTACTTGCCAAAAGCCATCGATAGTGTATTACAGCAACAAGATGTGCGTTTTGAATTAATTGTTGTCGACGATGGTTCTACCGATGGTTCGCTTGAATGGTTGTTACAAGCTGAAAAAAAATACAATCAATTGCGAGTTATCACTCAGCCAAACTTAGGGGTGATTGCTGCGCGCAATCGTGCAATCAAAAAAGCGAATAGTCAGTTTATTGCTTTTCTTGATGCCGATGATTATTGGTACCCAAGTAAATTACGCAAACAAGTAGACTTTATGTTGGCTAACCGCAATTGCGGCCTAACATTTACCAACTACCAGCATGTGGATATGCAGTATCAAAATATTATCGATTGCTTTTCTTATTGGCCCGAGTTCAAAAAGTACCGCGATGCAAATAACACCAATTATCAACTGTTAGCAAACGCTCTTAACTTATTGCTGATTGCCAACGTTATCGGTACTTCCTGTGTAATGGTAAACAAAGAAATTATTGAACGTGCAGGCGGGTTTGATCCAAGCCTTCGCAGCGCCAGTGATTGGGATTGCTGGCTGCGCATTGCACTTATTAGTGAGATTGGTTTTTGTGAGGACATTACAATGGATTACCTAATGCGTCCAAATTCTATCACGGCAAATAAACAAAACCGTATTGATGCCATGGCCGAGATCACCGAACGCATTTGCACACTTGGTAATGTAGAGCCAACGACGCGTCGCAAAGCAAATGCACGACTGCTTGAATCTTATGGCGAGATGCACCGTGAAGATGGTGATTTATCTACAGCCATTTCATTTTCTTACAAAGCATTTAAAGAGTATCCGCATAAGCGCCATTTAAAGCATTTATGCTCTGATTTAAAACGGCTCGCCATTTTGCGCGTAAATGCATTATGCCAAGTTTAAAAAAGTGTTTTATTATTAATAGGAAAGGAGTGATATATGCAACATATTTTACTGGTTGATGATGAGCCGGAAGTAACTAACGCAATCGCTCGTTTACTGCGTAAGGACTATACCATTACAAAATGCAGTGAACCTGAAAACGCGCTTGAGATTGTGAAGCAAAATGACATTGATTTAGTACTGTCTGATATTCGTATGCCAGTAATGGATGGTGTTGAGTTGTTATCACAAATAAAAGGGTATAATCCGAGTATAGGGCGTGTATTACTCTCTGGTTACTCCGATATGGAGCTTTGCCAACGTGCAATTAGTGATGACATTGCAGCCATTATTTTAACCAAACCTTGGGATAATTTTGAACTTAAAAACGTACTGAAATTAGTACTTAATGTTAGGCAGTTACAAAAAGAAAATACCGAGCTTAAGCAAAAGTTTAATCAGCTTAGTCTTGAATCACAGTGAGCATTTGAAGGCTCACTGTGCATTTTATTTATTCAGGGCGTTCGATACCAAATGCTGACGTTATGCCCGAATATTCTCCGCCACCTAAACGCGCTAACGGGTTTACTTTATCGGCATTCACCTTAATGCGGTTTTTTGCATCAAGTGATACTACGTCATCACCGATATACAAGGTTTTAATTTCAACAAACACTAAAGTTTGCGGCACATCGCCAATTTCTTTGATCTCATAAAGCTCACAGCCATAAGCAATATTACACCCGGCCACACGCGGCATAGCAAAGCCGTCAAAATCGCTTAATGCAATATTATTGATAGCAACTTCTGACTCGCCATGATCAAGCGTCGCAGCCGTTTGCGTTACCAAATTAGCATCATCTTTAGATGCAATATGGATCACGCACTGGCGCGTTTCAATAATGTTTTTAACCGTATCTTTTACTTCACCTGATGGTTTTTTGCCGACTGAGAACATCATCAAAGGGGGGCTACTTGAAACCGCCGTAAAATAAGAAAATGGCGCTAAATTATAATTAGCTTCGCCAGAATCTGTCATAACCCAAGCTATTGGGCGCGGAATAATTGTTTGCGTCATTAAATGATAAATTTGCGTCGGCGAAAAATCAGAAAAATTAAGATTCATAACAAAGCTTTATAAAATAAGAATTGAGGCAAATAGTAGCATATTCATGCGCCTAAAAAATACGGATGTATTGATAGCATGTTAGTCATTTTCAAATTTTTGAGGTAAAAGATCTTCTAGAAAAAACGCAGACAATTCAGAGCGCCCGCTTAATCCTGCTTTGGCATACACCGCCATGGATTGTGCCCTTGCCGTTTTTTCACTGGTGCCTCTAATTGCCGCAACGTCTTTTAAACTCATACCTTTTAAAAGCAAGAACGTCACTTCTTTTTCAGCGGGTGAAAGCTGCCAACGGCACAATTGTTCGTTAATTAAGTGCGAAAGCCCATCAAGATATTCTTTTGAGCGTGTCCGCCACTCGGTTGCTTCTTGGCGTAAATTTTCCGTAAGCAAGCGTTGATGATAAAGTTGATGTTTTAAATTCACCATATCACGAAAAATATAACCTATACCCAGCAATGCCATTATTCCGGCTGAACCCTCAATCACTAAATGCCAGATAGCCACCCCTTCGTTAAGGTCGGTTGCAAGGTCTACCGCGATCAGTAATGTAATGAGTAGCAAAGTAGTTAATAAAATTAGGCGGTCTTTGTTACTCATAGCGTGATTTACTCGTGTTCGTTGTAGTGGATATTATTTTCATGATGTTGCTCATGTTCGCTTTCAAACTCTTGCAAATGCCATGTTACACCAAACAATGATGTTGTTTTTTGGTTATGGTCAAAGTTTATGACTAATGTGCCTGTAAATGTGAGCGTGATAATCAAACACAATGCGCCTAGGTAAGCATGTGATTTCACTGACTCAACACCTGAAGGTATATTATTTTTATAGCCAGAAATCATACTCTTTGCGATAGGGTCTTGTTGTTTAATGGTGTGTACTAGCACCCCAAGAATATGCAACACCACAACCAGCATAAAAGCATTTGCAGCAAGTTCATGAAGCTCTTCAATTGCCTCATTAAACGGCCCGGTAGTCATTAAAATACCGCTAACAATCAGGAAAAATGCTAACAGCATCATCACAATTGCAGCCCAGCTTGAGGCCGGATTATGGCCAATCCATGACTTTTTATGCTTGGTAAGGCTCTCTTTAAGGTAGCAGATAAGCGCTTTTGGCTTTAAAACATAATCACTAAAGCGGGCATGTTTAGTGCCAATAAATCCCCAAATAAAGCGCCAGACTATACAAAGGCCAAGTGTTGCTCCTGCAATCATATGGTAAGCAAAGATAGCTAATTCATCATCCACCAAATTCGCAATACTGAAAGCTACAATAAAACTAGCAGCAAATAGCCAGTGGAAAATCCGTGTCGGTAAATCATAGATACGAGTCATAAAATGCATCCTGTTTGTAACGTTAAAATACTTAACAAACAGTAACGAAATTGACCTTTGCTGACATTGGACAAACGCCCAACTGGGAGGTAATTGACGTAGGTCATTTGACCTAAAGATACAAATAAACCTTAAATTACATGTGGTTAAATTTCAAGAAAGGGTTGAAAAGTGCTGGTGCAAGGTTATTGGTTAACGCCAACACTTTTAATGATAAACGGTTTTAATGCGTTTTCTTTACGCCGTATCTGACCATATCTTTGCCGTTTTCATAAACTTCATTTGACACCCATCGGCCTAAAAGCAATTGATGTTTATCATCTAACACAGCAATAAACGGACGACCATTGCTATTGTTCGTGGCAAGTGCGACTCCTTCCACATTTTTAAGACCTAAACCGCCATTTTCAACTAATAATAAAAACGCTTCTAGCTCATCTAATGTATTTATAATGTCGTTATCTTTAATCATGTTTTTTGCTCTCAAACTAAAGTGTGCGAAGGGTAGCAGATTTCACCATTTGGATAAATTGCAGAACAAAAACAAGTTAAGCCAAAGCGTTTGGACCAAAATTCCAAATATCGAACAAGGCCAACCGGCTTTAACTTGATAGATCTTTTTTTGGCAGCTTAATTTTGAATTCAGTAAATTCGAGCTCCTTGCTTTTACATTCAATAGCTCCATGAAGTTTGGCTGTAACAAGATTATAAACAATGCTCATTCCAAGGCCGCTGCCGCCATTGCTGCGATTGGTGGTGTAAAAAGGCTCAAACACTTTTTCAAGCACAGTGTTTTTCATACCTACCCCATTATCGCGATATGAAATAATCACATGCTCGTCTGTTTCTGTGGCATCAATGGCAATTACGCCTTCTCTTTGTCCTTGGTCAAAGCCGTGAATAATCGAATTGTTAACTAGATTGGTAAAAATTTGCCCAATAGCGCCCACTTCCACTTCCAATAAAAGAGACTCGTCCACATGATTATTTATGGTAATGCCTTTATTTTTAAAAAGTGGTGTCAGTGAAGCAAACACATCATCCAAGTAAGCTTTTAGATGAATATTGCGAATGTCTTTATGCGATTGGTCAACAGCCACTTGCTTGAAAGACTGAATAAGCCCTGCGGCACGTTGCAAACTACTCGTTAACAGCCTTAACGACTCATCCATTTTTGAAAAATAGCGAGTAATCTCATTTCGTGACAGAGTTTCAGCATTAAACATTTTCTCAAGTGACTTGGTTTCACTCGCGATATAATCACCAGAGGTTACTGCAATGCCAAGTGGCGTATTAACTTCATGAGCAACACCTGACACTAAGCTGCCTAGCGATGCCATTTTTTCAGCTTCAACTAACTGCTCAAAAGTGTCTTTCATCACTTTGGCATTCTCAGCTAAAATCTCATTTTTTTGAGTAAGCAAATTAAATTGCCCATCAACGGATTCTTTCAATAAGTTAATCAAACGCTTGCTATATAACTGTCTAAAGTAGGCGTATGCAATCACCGTGATAAAGAGCAATATAAAACTCACCAGTGCAAACAAAGAAGACACTCTATTTACTTTACTTGCATGACGCATAGCGGATTGCGTTCTTTGTGCTTGAAGTTGTAAAAAGGTGTTTACCTTTCCCATGATATACGCTTTTGCTTGCAAATATGCCTCACTATAGAGCAAATCTATCGCAGCCAAACGCGCTGACGTCGCATTGTAGGGTATATCCTGACTTAGTCCTTCTGCTACCAATGCAAACGCTTTTTGCTCAATTTCAACCAATTTATCTGACGCTGATTGCGCTTCATTAAGCATTTGCCTTTCTTCTTCAGTGATACCCACTTCGTTTAACATGGTTTGCAATGAAATTGCAGCGCTGTTTTCACTCGGAGCAACGCCGTTTTCAGGCATTAAGAAATCCCAGTAAACCCGCTGATAATACTTGGGCCGTGGTGCTTCGCCATTTCTAATAGCCAGAATTTGATTAAAAAAGGTTAAGTATTTTCCATTACCCGTTGCGGCATAGGCACGTGCCATCAAGGTCAAATTGTCAGAGCTAAGGCGCACTTGATTGCTAAGCAAAACCATTTGATAACGTCCTTGTTCTGTTTTCTCTAAACTCGCAAGGGAAAGAAAGGTGTAATAGGCAGATAAACCAGTTGTTAAAATAAGCAAAATAACCATTATAAAAAGCCATTTTGATTTACTAAGTAAATTTACACTGTTGGACTCAACAATTTTAAAAATTTCTTCAGCTTTACTATAGGCCACCCAATTACCTCAAAGCAGTGTAAAAACAATTATCTAAAAATGAGTATAGACAATAAATCCGCGCTATGAGGGAAAGCTTATTTCTATCAACTTGAAACTAGCTTTGCTAATTTCTAAAACCAATACTGCGATATACCTATAAAATCACTTACAACCACGGCTTTTCTTAACATCGTTGTTAAAAAGATGATTCTTTTAAACAAGTAATCGCTTGAGCTTTAACAATTTTTAACTTGTTTGAAGACATCTCAGCGCTTAAGGTAGCAATCAAAATTTAAGTTAAATTTAGTTTTAACGTGTATTTGGGTTACATGGAGTAAGTGAGATGCAACATCATAGCGAAAAATCATCAACGGCAACCATTCAAAATGGTGTGACAAGAGCTGATGGTCAGTTTTCAGTGTCACAATACGATATTTGTTTTAAACCGTTTAATGAGAAGCTAGGTTTAGGGCCATATAAATTCGAACGATCTTCGATTGCTAAAGTAGAAAAGTGCGTTGGCAAAGGCGCTGGCATTTTACCTATTAGCTCAGATGCAATTCGCATTACGTGCACAAACAATGAAACGTATGAGTTTATCATCAGTAATCCGGATGAGTGGGTGAATCTTCTCTCTAACTAGTGTTAACATATTTCAGCAGCGCCTTTGCTTTAGCTGCTGAAGTACTTTTCCTTTAATCTCACCACAAAACGACTTTCCAGCTAATTACCTTAACAACTGATCAAAAATACGATTTTTAGCGTACTCAGAATATTCATTTAATTAATTTACACACCAATGACTGAATCTGATCAATCACGCATTATCGAAATGGCGTGGGAAGATAGAACCCCATTTGAAGCCATCGAAACACTCTATGGATTACCTGAGAAGAATGTTATCCAATTAATGAGGCAGACGTTAAAACCAGCCAGCTTTCGTTTATGGCGAGCGCGTGTATCTGGCCGCAACACTAAGCATTTAAAACTGCGAAATCCAGATATTTCACGTGGGTATTGCAAAACCCAGTACAAACACCGTTAAATTAACACTCTCTAACCATGTATATGCAGTTTTCTAAAGGAATATGCGTTGGGTACTGCGTTTTAGCAAAGCCCGATTTTTGATAGGCCGTTATTGCAGGTAAGTTATCTGACAAAACAAACAGCGAAGCGCTGTCTAACTGAAGCTGCACTTTTCCTTCTTGAATTAAATTATAAATTAAACGCTCTGCGATCCCTTTACCACGAAATGCTGGGTTTACCACCAAACGCGCAAGGTGAACGCGCTCTAAGCGATTATAAAATTGGCCAAATGCGACAAACTCACCTTGTTCACAAAGCAAGCAAAATGAAGCTAGCTTCTCTGTGTTTAAATCTTGAAAGAAAGTTTCTTCTGTAAAAGGGTAACGGAACCCTGGGCCTGACCACTTCGCAAGGCTGGCTTCATCTTGAAACCAGCTCGCTAGCTGTTCTATGTGCGTTTTTGTAAACGGTACTAACATTATTGATTTTTCACATCATTATTTGCTTTACAATGTTTATCAATAAATGCCTGATGACTCAAACAATTATTCGCGGCCATAGCAATTTGCGCTTTCATTTGCGCCAAGTTTTCAGCAATCGCGTTTGAGTTAAAGTGATCTAAACGTACATCGTAACGGGAAGGAGTAACGTTAAAACCATAAAACATTGAAAGCCAACTTGCTTGTTGGAAAGACTCGTTATCATACATCACCACATGGCCGCGATTTTTATACATGGCAATTTTGTGCTCAAGCGTTTTTGGAATAGGCATCTCTTGGCAGTAACGCCAAAAAGCGGTGTCGGTGCGTTGCGTTAATTTGTAGTGCACTAATAAAAAATCAACAATGCGATCTAACTCATCATTATGCAAACGGTTAACTTCATCAATATCAGCTTGATTAAAAGACATATCTGGGAAGAAAGTCATCAGCTTAGCAAGCGCGGTTTGAATTAACGAAATGCCAAGTGACTCTAACGGCTCTAAAAAGCCAGCAGCTAAACCAAGGGCAAAACAGTTTTTATGCCAACTTACTTTACGCCTGCCAAGTGGGAATTTAAAGGTTTTTACATCCGTAATTGTGCGCCCTTTTACACTATCGAGCAGGCTTTGTTTCGCTTCTTCATCTGTCGTGAATTTGCTTGAATAAATATAGCCATTGCCCATACGGTGCTGCAGCGGAATACACCATTGCCAACCGGCTTCTTTTGCTATTGCGCGGGTATATGGCGTGGGTTCACCCACCAGTTCTGTTTGCACTGCGACAGCGCTGTCACAAGGTAGCAAATGACTCAAATCATCAAGGCCAATACCCATCGCCCCTTCAATTAATACGCCTTTAAAACCTGAGCAATCAATAAATAAATCGCCCTCGATAAACGTACCATTATCAAGGGTGAGTGCTTGGATAAACCCGTTATCAGCATTGAGTTTGACTTCGTTCACATTCGCTAAAATATGGTTAACACCACGTTTAGAACAAAACTCTGTTAAAAACTTAGCATATAACACCGCATCAATATGATAGGCGTAAGAATATTGCGCTAGAGGATTATTCTGATTGGGGTTTGGCTGCGCAAATCCGCCTTTTTTGGCAAGCTGTATTGGGAAACTGTAATCTTCAATATCAAGCTGTTTGCCTTCTGCATTGAGCTTGTTGATATATTGATGAAAATCCAAATTTTCGATCTGTGCGCCATAGGCTGCAAAAGGATGGAAAAAACGCTCGCCTTTTTGCGACCATTCTTCAAATTCAATACCAAGTTTAAACGTCGCTTGTGTGGCTTTAATTAATTCAGCATCGTTAATGCCTAAATTACGGTTAAAATCGACAAAATTAGGAATGGTTGCTTCGCCTACTCCAACCGTATTAATGTTGGGTGATTCGATTAGCGTGAGCGACATGTCTTTGTCTTGAATGTAGCGCGATAAACTCGCCGCTGCCATCCACCCCGTTGTGCCCCCACCTACAATAACGATTTTTTTAACTGCTTGTGCCACGTTTCGTCTTCTTATGCTTATTTTTATTGTTTTCAATATAAACTAAACGGGCTTTAAAAACTAAGCCAATAGTGGCCAATTTTTAAGCCCTAAATGCGTGATTTGTATTAGGCTCCAACCCGTTTTAAAGGTTAAAGCCTGATTCAATTAACGCTTTTTGAAAAGTAATGTCATACGGTTAGATTCACCAACTGACTGGTACTGCTCTTTATTTTCCTTTGCATTAAGCGAAGGCGGCAGTGCCCATACGCCTGCTTCAACATTATCAATAATAATGCGGTCTTTCGCGTTATTGTGGAAATACGCCTCAGCTTCTAAGTCAAATCCAGCGGCTTTTGCCACTGCAATTACATGTGATTTTGGCAAATAGCCTTTTTTCGCTGTTGCTACCGGATCAAACCCTTCAGGTGCTTGATGCTGTACAACACCTAATTTGCCACCTTGTTTAAGCATCTGATTAAACTGACTAAATGCAGCAGCTAACTGATTACCATTTTGCAATCCGTGTAAGCCTCTAAAGGTTAACACTACATCTGCGTTTTTTGTTTTTTCATCGATTGACGCATTTGGATCAAAATCAGCGATAACAACATTGCCGTAAACTTTTTTGTTATCGCTTAATTTTTTCTCAAAGTTTTCGCGTGAGCGTTTACGGTATTTTGAGCTTGTCGTAATTGGGTAGTGAGCTGCTACAAGCTGCCCCTCTGCTGCAAGCATTGGCGCTAATACTTCAGTGTACCAGCCGCCACCAGGCATAATCTCAACCACTTTTGAATTAGCTGTCACACCAAAAAACTCAAGCGTTTGGTATGGCTTACGAAATGAATCGCGTGCTTGGTTTGCTTCACTGCGGTGGCTGTTATCAATACCTACAGGTGCACTGGCAACTGTAGAGAAAGAGAAAACGGCGGCAGCAATAAGTGAAAGAGGTAGTAATGTGTTTTTATAGTTCATTTTAAATTACTCAATTAATAAACAATGTTTCTGTTATACAGATTTTTCACATAAATCGCTCACTTTTGCGAAATATATTTCAATTTATTAATGAGTTAGCACATACTTAATTTAAATTTAACTTACCAAATATCCCATATTCAAGACAGAAAATCGCATCATTGTTGCTAAAAAAACCACCTTTGATATATTGCATACAATATTCAAAATAAAAAGAAAGATTGTTATGACAACACACAAGCCTTTGCGCAGTCCATTTGGCAGCAGCTTCTACATTGCCAATATTATGGAGATATTTGAACGATTAGCATGGTATGGTTTTTTTACCGTATCGTCCCTTTATATGACTAGCCCTGTGCTGCAAGGCGGTATGGGGTTTAGTGATGAGCAACGCGGTTTTTTACAAGGGCTTGTGCCATTTTGCATCTACTTGTTGCCTGCATTAACTGGGGCATTAGGCGATCGCTACGGCTACAAAAAAATGCTGTTACTTGCCTTTGCAATGATGACCCCGTGTTATTACTTGCTAGGTCAAGTATCAAGCTATAGCGCGTTTTTCCTAGCCTTTATGGGTGTTGCAATTGGTGCTGGCATTTTCAAACCATTGATCACCGGCACGGTGACTCATGCAACCAACGATAGCAATCGCAGTTTAGGCTTTGGCGTTTTTTACATGATGGTCAATGTGGGTGGCTTTTTAGGGCCAGTTATTGCCGGTATTATGCGAGACACAAGCTGGGATATGGTGTTTATTATGGCCGCAGTGTGGATTGCGATTAATTTTATCCCTGTCACTTTATTTTATCGCGACCCAACTGCTGAAATTCGCAAAAACACCCCAGCCAAACCACTTAAAGATATTCTCGTAGAAATGCGAGAAGTACTGGGAAATGGTCGCTTTGCGTTACTTGTTTTTCCAATCCTCATTGCGTTTATGTTACCAGGTACAAAATTAATTTCTGAGTCATTCGCTTACGGGTTTATTGCAAGTTGGCTAGGTTTAAACTTAGTCTGGCACATATTAGCGCCAAAAGCTGGAACACATTGGTATAGCAGCAAAATAAAAATAGGTAATAAACCATTTTTGTTACTTATTTTGATTTTGAGCGGGTTTTGGCTGGTTTATATGCAAATTTTTATCACCCTTCCGCTTTTTATTCGCGACTACGTTGATAGCAGTGATCTTGTGATGCTAACGAATTCAATTCATGCGGGCTTTGGCGAAGCCGCTTCGTTTGTTAATGTGCCGCAGCTAACAACTGCAATCACTGCGCTTGCAAGCCAATTTGATTACAGCCAAGCAAACAGCTTTCATAAAGCCTACCTTGAATTAACTAACTACAATGTGCGCATTCCAAAAGACGTATTGCAAACTCATTTACCAAACTTAAGCGCACTGTCTCAAGCTGAAATCAGTACACTCGCGACTCAGTGGGCAAGTGATTATCGTCAGTTTAAACCTGAATACATTGCTGCGGTAAACTTTGGCTCTATTGTACTATTACAAGTATTGGTATCGGCACTGAGCGCACGCTTTAAAACCTTTTATGTAATTATTGCGGGCGCTCTAATGATTGCCAGCAGTTATTTATTACTGGCAAATTCAGAGGCTGGAGCGATTGTAAGTGGCGCGCTTGCGGTAGCGGCTTTACTTATCTTTTCGCTCGGTGAAATGATGGCATCGCCAAAACAGCAGGAATACGTAGCCTCAGTAATGCCGAAAGACAAAGCAGCGATGTATCAAGGCTATCTTTACACGGCATCTGCCATTGGCTTTTTGTTTGCAGGTAAGCTCTCTGGTTGGGGTTACAACAAATGGGCTGTTGAAGCTAATGAACCCGCGAACTTTTGGCTATTATGCGCCGCTATTGCGTTTGTTACCGCGCTAGCACTTTGGTTATTTAATAGTTTTGCCGCAGAAAAATTAGAGCAATCACAGCATAGTTCAAAGCTTGTTAACAATTTAGCTTAGAAATTTCCCAATAGGGGCTAAGTTTTACATTACCTAGCCCCCTCTATTTATAGTAGTTTTTGTTACTTTTGAGTGAGTACAACAAACGAAAAAATCTTAATAAAAACCACATTTAAAGTAGTAAACCAAAATAACACCCCAAACAAACGTTTAATTTTTGATCAAAAATCAGTTAGGATAAGCTATTAAAAAGCAGTACTAAATATTTAAATCAATAAAAACAATATCAAAGGAATGATTATGAAGTTTATTGCACTTCTTTGCCTAATTTTGGGCGGAACATACATTTACTACAACTTGAACTCTGAAAACCAAGTCACTAACTATCAAGAATTACTGAGTAAGGTAGAACACAGTGAAGTTAAAATTGGTGAGATAAAAGTAGCGTCAAATATGCTTGCTATGCAATTTTGTAACGACGGCTCAACTAAAGACTCAGTAGGTAAAAGTGCGCGAGAATGCTTAAAAACATTTTCAAATATGCGCGGTATGTGTGAACAGCGCATTTTCAAAAACGATGAAGAAACCATCGAATCAAAAGACAAAGTAATTAAAATTGCCAAACGCTACACTTCTTGTGTTGGCATTGAATACTTGTAGATTAAGAAGTAATAATGATGAATGTAACAAATATCACCCTATACAGTTGCTATTTGCTACATTCAAAACGTTAATTCGATGGTAATACTCGTTTTAGAATAAACAAAACTCACAATTAAAAACATCTTTAACATAGCTAATTAGTAGCTTTGAATTTTTCAAATAGTTTTGCGAGTTTGTTTGCGTTTTTTTGTAAATCAAATTCTTCTAAAACGATTTTCCGTCCTTGAATACCCATCCCTCTTCGCTTCGCATCATCATTGCAAAGTTCTAATAATTTATCAGCTATACTTTGAGGGTTTTGTGTTTCACACAATAAACCAGATACACCATCTTCTACCAGTTCTGGAATACCACTTACATTGGAAGCAACAATGGGCAAGCCACAAGCCATCGCTTCCATTATCACAACCGGAATTCCTTCTCGATTGCCTGAAGAAGTTTGAAAGCTGGTCAGGGTAAATATATCATTTTCAGCGAGGTTCTTTTGAATGACTTCTTGAGGTTGTGAACCTAACAGTGTGACATGTTCGTTTAATTTTAAACTTTCAATTTGCGACTCAATATTATCACGCATTGGGCCATCACCAATTAGCGTTAAACGGAATGAAATACCCCTTTTTTTCAAAAGAGAACATGCATCGATTAAGTAGCGATGACCTTTTACTTCACGTAAAGATGCTACACATAGAATTTTAATTACTTTTTCTTGTTTCTCAGATTTAGGTCTAAAGCTTTCTGTATCCACTCCACATCTCACAATATGAAGCTTGTGACTTTTTTCTATTTTTGTATGCTGATAAAAAAAATCTTCGTTGTATTTTGAAATCATCACGGCAAATTCAGCAGCATCAAATTTTTCTTTTAGCATTTGTTGTCGTTTATGAAGATCAGAACCATGAGCGGTAAACGAATATCCAATACCCGAAAGCTGATAAATCACATATGCAACCATTGCAGGATGATTAGCAAAGTGCGCGTGGATATGCTCAATACCCTTTTTCTTAAAGAGCGTTGACAAATACACTGCTTTGGGGAAAAAAGCGACTGCGCCAAGCAAAAAGTTTGAACAAACTAAATTATATCGAATGACATTAAACAGTGTTTTCAAAAAAGTTATTGGCTGTGCAAAAAATACCTTGAGCAAAGCTGCAACAATCTTAAAAGAGATGAAAGGGGTAAACGTGACTTTATCCATCAAGGCTAATGCACTTGGATGCACGACACTGGCTTTTTCTTTTTGCAGGGGATAAAGCGTTACATCTATCCCGTTATCCGCTATCGCCATTACTTCATTTAAAATAAAAGTTTCAGTAATTTTAGGATAGCGTGACATCAGATAAGCCACTTTCATTGTCAAGTACTCCGAAAAAGACACAATGGGGAATTATTCATGCAGCGAGATAAGTTAATAACATCATGAATATAATTAAAAAAAGCTTATTTTGACAAAAAATACTTCTATCAGCTACAACTAATAGAAATAGTTAATTTCGTACATGCATTCAAGTTATTGCTAACGCATTTTTCTATTACATTTTAACTATTACAACATATCACGAATCGCTTTACGGTAATCAGCTATTTTAGTAAGATTTGTTATTGCTTGTATAAAATAAATAAGCTGGCTAAAACGATGTCATCTAACTATATATCACTTGCCGATTCATTCAAAAACGAACTCACACTATTAGAGAGTAACCTTATGGAAGCGTCTGATGGTGAGAGAGTGCAATCTATTCTAGTGACCAGCAGCAAGTCAGGTGAAGGCAAAACACTCAGCGCAATCAGCTTGTCTCGAAAACTTGCTCTCGAAAACAATTACAAAGTACTGTTAATTGACAGTAATATCCAATCCCCGCAGTTACATGAGATTTTTGAATTACCTCTCCAACCTGGACTTTCTGAGTGTTTAAATGACAGCGTAAACATTAAACAAGCATGTCACACCTCAGACAACAGTAACCTTGATATTATGCCTTTGGGTAGACCTAAAGGGCATATTTCACAAATTATCAAAGATAACAAACTTAATAATTTAATTACTGAACTTAAATCACAGTATGATTACATTATTGTTGATACCACATATGTACTTGGCACATCTGAAGTAAGCCTTATTTGTGGCGTATTTGATGCCATTTTACTGGTTGTGGAATGTGAAGCTACAAAGTGGCAAGTAGTGAAAACTGCAGCTGATAAACTTACAAGTTCACATGGCAAATTGATCGGCACAATTTTAAACCGCAGACAATTTTACATTCCTCAGATTTTTTACGGTTAAGGATGTTTGTTAACATGTACCAAATATTCCGCACATCAATTTTATTTTGCTGTTTTTTTTCTGTTTTATTCGGTTGTAGTAGTTCAGAAAAAACAGGATTAAAATTAGGTGAAGAAGCAACTATAGAAGCAACTAGCTTTTCTTTCAGCCCTCCTGATTTTGAACATTTAGCTGAATACAAGCTTTCTCCGGGGGATGTTTTAGACGTATTATTCCAAATTCAAACTTGGCAACCTGAACTTGTTTATCGTATTTCTTTGGGTGATACAGTATCAGTAAAATTTCCAGATATTTCAGAACTGAATCAAACGCAAAAAGTTTTACCTGATGGCACCATCGCAATGCCCTACATTGGCACTATAAAAGTATATGGTAAAACCGCGTCTGAAGTCGCTGAAGAATTAAAACAAGCCTATCGTGGTGTGCTGAATTCTCCTTCTCTTTACGTCAGTGTGCCTGAGTACTTATCTCAAATTCGCGAAATGAAAGAAGATTTACACACCTCTGCACGTGGTTTAAGTCGTTTGGTAACAATTCGCCCTGATGGTTATGTGACCTTCCCAATGGTTGGGGACGTGTTTGTAGCAGCAAAGTCTATTCCTGAGATTAAAAATACCATTAACAAACAATATCAAAACATCAGTACCAGCTTACATGTAGATTTATTTTTAGAGAAACACGCGGGCTCAAAAATTTACATAATGGGTGAAGTTGAAAGTCCAGGCGCTTATGACATTACTAAACCGACATCAGTAATCCAAGCTATCGCACTGGCTAAAGGACACAATCGCGATGCGCAACTTGATGAAGTTTATGTGATCCGTCGGAAAGGTAAGCAAATGATCGCTACACGTGTTAACGCGGAGCAAACCTTCACAATGGCAGGTAACGGTAGCTTATTTTTCTTGATGCCTGACGATATTGTTTATATACCATCAACGCCACTTTCAGATGCAGCCTATTTGGCACAACAAATCTCAGACGTTTTAATGTTCAGAGGTTGGGGATTAAACTTTTCTTGGCAATTACGTAGAGCGCCGGTTGATGAAGATTAATAATAAAGGCATTAATAAGTGAATACAGAAGCATACAAATCGGAAAACTTTATAAGAGAAATTCTCTTTATTGTTTTTGCTAATAAACGTTTAATTATTGATACTATAGCATTAATTTTTATCGCTGTATTAGCCGTAGCATTCTTAGCTCCCAAAAAATATACCTCTCAATCGACCTTATTAGTAAAGGGTAAACGGGTTGAACGTAATCCTGAAATTGTTCAGCAATTACAAGAAAAGAAACAAGAAATAACACGTGAAGACTTAAACTCAGAAGCAGAAATCATAGGTTCTGTTGAAGTGCTTAAAAGAACCATCTTAGCATTAGCTAAAAACGACCAAGTGTTTGATATACCATTAACTCCTGATGGAACTGACACGAAAGACAAGGCGGCTGAAGAAAAGCTGATAAAAACCAGCAGTAAGTTAGCATCAGCATTATCGGTTACTGTGGTTCGTTCATCTCAAGTACTAGAGCTTGGCATTGTGTGGGGTTCACCCAGTGAAGGAAAGGCAATCCTTAAAGAGCTTGTGAATCAATATTTGAGCTATCGAAATGCTGTTTACAAACCGGAAGAAACCAAAAATTTCTATGATCAAACTGTAATGTCTTACCAAAGTTTAATCGATGTTAAATCATCTGAAATAGCGATGGTCGTAGCCAAGATAAAAGCGCCTGAGTCACTAAAAGAAATTGAAAGTAATTTAGCAGTCAAAAAAGATTATCAATTGCAACTAAGCATACTTGAGAAAAGCCGTTTAGCACTGAATGCTGATCTCAAATATATGCAAAAACAACTCAACTTAGTTGATGAAATGGCAAAACTCAACGCTAATCGCTTACCAGGTTATGAAAAAAAAGCTTACCAGTTTTTCTCAAATATTAAAAATCAAGCCATTCGAGATATCGCAAATGTTGTGCATTTAAAGTTAGAAGAATATACAAAAATTAGTCGTAATTTTGTTGCGAGCAGTGAGCGTGCCAAAAGTATGAAAGCCGAGCTTGATAAATCGTATCGTACACTTATTCGTGAAGTACGTGCGTTAATGGAGCATCAAGAAAATGAGCTTGCCGCGGTGCGTGATAGTATTAGATTTTTACAAGAAAGAATTATCGAACTAGATACCAGAAATGGTGATCTGGCTCAGTATCAATTGCAACTTGAAAAACTACAACGAGAAAAACGCTTATTAGAGAAATCGTTTGAGAATTATTATCGCCTAAAAGAAGAATCCTTAATGTTTGAACGTATTCAAAGTGCAAGCTTAAATACTCAAATAATTGTGCTTACTCCTGCATGGGCAAGTAATACGGCTACCTTCCCAAATAAGCGATTACTGATTCCATTTGGCTTAGTAATTGCAGTGTTAGTTGCATTAACCGTGGCGTTCATTAACGAGTACTTTGATGACTCAATTAAGCGTGTCAGTGATTCAGAGCGCTATTTAGGGTTACCAACCATTAGTGCATTAAGTAATAAGGAAGTCACCACAAAACCTGCTTACACAACACGCGTTTTAAGGTTTTTCATTAATTTACCCAAAAAGCTAAAACGCACATCAAATAAATAGCAATAGGTAGTATGCAGTTTATGAAACAAGATCACCCTTTTCACTTCGATAGTGGATATGTTGCCAAGCAAGGAATTGCTAACACCTTATTTAATAAATTAGCCGCGCTAGTATTGCTTTTGGTAAGTCTACCAGTGTTTTTTATCATTCCTATCATCATTAAATTACAAGATGGCGGCTCAGCTTTTTATGCCGGAAAACGACTCGGTAGAAATAAAAAAACCTTTACGATGTATAAGTTTAGAACGTTAACGGAAAATGCGGAGGCCATTATCGGTGCTGAATTAGTATCGACAAGTACACTCAAACTAGAAACTCCAATAGGTAAATTTTTACGTGAAACTCGCCTAGATGAGTTACCACAATTGTTTAATGTACTCAAAGGCGATATGGACATTATTGGCCCACGCCCTGAGAGGCAAACTGTTTACGATGAAATGTGTAAGCAGATCCCTTGGTATGATAAGCGTTTTGCTGTAAAGCCAGGGTTAATTGGTTACTCTCAACTGTTTACTCCACACAGTGCATCTAAAAAAACCCGTGCATTGATTGATAATTTCTACTTAAAACGCAGTCATGAGGTTAAATCTGATATTGTCTTATTATCTTATGCCCTGAGCGTTTTGCTTTTCAAATTGATGCGCAAATTGCCAAAAGTCGCTTTAAAAGTTGTCAAACACTTATCACCTCTTTACAAAAGTCCTGCTGAAAGACGCGAGTTAGACAGAGTTAACTGCCATAAAACCAAAGTTAATTTGTGGTATAAACATTCAGAAGAAGACAGCTCTGATGAACTTAAAATACATCTTAGTGATCTGCAAGGTGAGGTAATTAACATAAATGAAGATGATGTATACATTGCACTACCACACGAGATAACAAACGATATTGCAGCGATTGAATTAATTACTCAATACAAGCCTTTGTTTCAGTCAAAAGCAAGGCATAAGTCTGTCCATTGCGAAGCTAAATTAAAGTTTAAGCGCGATGCAAGCAGTAATTATCCTGACGCGTTTATGTATGTAGTATCGATGCGAAAGCTCAGCCCATTGAATCAACTAAAATTACATAAATACTTTTTACATAAGAGTATTTCCTGACAATATGAGCAGACAACTTAGTGACATCGGTCTTTCACGTTTATTCATCATTTCAGTGCTGATAGTACTGACGGTGTTACTTTTAACCACCAAATATTATGTCCTAGCAGCGGTTCCAAGCATTCTAGTTATCGCTAGCTTAGTAATGGCCAAGTCACCTCAATTTGGCGTTTACATTTTGATTTTTATGATCCCATTTGGTGCTTTTAGAAAGATAATGGTGGGAGGTACAGAAATAAACCTTGCTTGGATAGTTGCAGGGGGAACATTTCTAGTTTTTATTACTGATAGAATAATCCATAAAAAGTCTTTTAATGATTTACGAAACCCAGTTTCGTTATGGTTAGGCTTGTTCTTTTTAGTTGCAATAATCTCTACCTGGCTTTCGCCATATATGGCAGCTTCAATTAAAGATTTTAAACTCTGGATCGCTGCTTTGCTTTATATTTTACTTGTAGTTGCATTAGTTCCAAGGCACGGGTTCAGAAAAACAATCCCAAAGATTATTATTATAAGTGTGGCCATTAGCACCCTATTAGGTAACTTAGATTACTTATTTGGTTTAAATCTCTTTACGCAAGAACATATGGGCGGGAAATTAACGCGTAATGTAGGTGCAACTATCGACCCAAATAATCTCTCGCTTATGATTATTGCAACTCTACCAATCATTATTCATGGCTTTTTGTATGCAAAACGTCCAATATCTAAACTTGCTTATGGAATTTTATTAGCAAATGCAGTGCTTGGCATTGGTTTAACATTTTCACGCGGTGGTTTTTTAGTATTTGTAATTATTTCGGCGCTAATAGCTTTTGAATTTAGACATTTTTTCAAAGTGAAATATATTGGATTCATATTACTTGGTCTAAGTATTAGTCTCACGACTTTTGTTGTAGTTATGCCAGATTCATTTTGGCAACGTCAAACTTCATTAACATCTTGGGAAGATTCCTCGCTAGTTAGAAGGGCAAGCTATTTGGAAGTTGCCTCCGATGCATTTATTGAACGCCCTTTATTTGGCCATGGACTGGATAGCTTTTACCGAATTTATGCACAAACTCAATATGCAAAAATTGACAAAGAAACAGGAAAAATTCTAGGTCGATATGCACATAATAGTTACATTGAAATTCTTGTTGGTACCGGAATTATAGGACTAATTTCGTTCTTAATGTTACTAATGACAGCTTTAAGAGCATTTACAACAGCAAAGAATCGTTATCTAAATGCGAATATGCAAGAAGAAGCTGATTACATTGCCAGTTTGAGGCTCTTTTTATTTGCAACACTGTTTTACTTATTAATTTTTAGTGAAACACATCATAAATTTATGCTGGTTGGCTTAGCATTATCCCAACTGGCTCTTCGTTATAGCCAGACTGCTTTAGATGAGAGCAAACAAAATGGATAGTCTATTATTTTTTGCATGGCTCATTGGTATAGTGGCTTTAGTTCCTTTTTTATCTGTATTTCTGCTATATCCATGTTTACTTTATTTTATTCGTAGTAAGAAAAAAATATCGGATCAACCAGTCCATAACCTTCCTACAGTGACTATGTTAATCGCTGCACGAAATGGTGAACTATTAGTCGAGAAGAAAGTCGAGAATTGCCTGTCATTAGATTATCCAAAAGAAAAAATTAACTTTATCTTTTTCTCTGACGGTTCAACAGATAACACTCTTTCTTTGCTAAACACTCTAAAGACCGATGCCATAACTGTTCTGTTTGACGAAAATCATATAGGAAAAGCGCAAGCACTTAATCGAGCAGTAGAGCATACAGATGCTGATATCCTCATTTTTTCTGATCTTGATGCAATTTTGGTAAATGATGCTATTACCCATTTAACAAAACATTTTGCTCATGCCGAGGTAAGTGGCGTTTGTGGTCAACGAGCCATATCCACTGATATTAGTGCTCTTAAAGATGCTCAAAAGAAATACATCAAACTCGATAGCTGGATAAAGTTACAAGAGAGCAAATTAGGCTTTTTAACATCAAATGATGGCAAGCTCTATGCTATAAGGCGTGAACATCACAGTCCAATTGCTGAAGGGGTAACAGACGACCTTTACAGTGCATTGGCTGTAATCAACCAAGGTAAAAAGTTTGTTTTTGAAGGACAAGCAAAAGCATTTATTAAAACTCCTTCACGTAATAGTAAACACGAAATCAGTCGTCGCAGACGCATCACATGCCGAAGCCTGACCGGTATTGCAATGTTTCCGAGATTATTAAATCCTTTCAGAACCGGACTATTTGCCTTTGGATTAATAATAAATAAAGTAATGAGGCGCTTACTGCCGCTCTCGCTAATTTTAATACTTCTTTCAAATATGTTGTTATTCAAAACCCATTTCGTGTATCAAATTACTATGTTTTTACAAATTGGATTTTATATAACAGCATTTATCGCACCTTATTCAACGTTACTACCTCACAAAGTCTTAAAACTATTCAATGCTGTTCATTATTTCGTGCTGGGTAATCTAGGTGTTTTACTTGGTATGTTAGATTTTATTCGTAACAAACGTGTTATCAAATGGGAGCCAATCAAAAATGACTAAACCAAGAAAGAAAGTCAGTTGCCTCAACCTAAGTACTGACAAAGTTATTTCAACATGCTTGGCCATGGCATCTGTACTATTTTGTAGTACTACATTAGCTAATAACGATGCATACTCATTTCCAACAAACATCGATATTCAAGAAAAAGTGTCCACTTTAGTTGAACAAGATAATGCTTTTACATTGAGTATTTATTTCGACACAGACTCATCTGTTATAAAACCTGAATACCAACAACTATTACAACGACTTATTACTGAGTTACAACAAATTGAACAACATCAATTTCAGTTAGATTTAATAGGACATACCGATAGTAGGGCTTCTAATGCATACAACTTACAATTGGGTGAAAGCCGAGCACTCGCAGTAAAAACACTTTTACAACCTCACTTACAAAATGAAATACAAATTCGTGAAGTGCGCTCAAAGGGAAAGGCTAATCCCGTGGCAGATAATTCTACTGAACAGGGTAAAGCACTTAACCGACGAGTAGAAATTACCATTGAACCTTCAACTCTAGCTTTTTTCGAAAAACACAATAAAATCTCCCTTTCTGGAAATGGTGATTCATTACTTGTCAATAATGGTAACGAACTTGTTATTTGGGATACCCAAGCTGCATGCCCACAAAATGTATTAGCTGAGAAAGAAGGCAAAATTTACACTTCATCCATTTCGAATAATAAGTTACTCGCATTATCTGGTGGCACTTCTCAACGCTTGACACTATGGGATGTCGCTACTGGCAGTGAGCTTGAATCTTTCACAGGCCATTTATCTGCAATTACCGCATCTGCCTTTTCTAACAGTGCAGAGGTAGCAATTTCAGGAAGCCTAGACGGCGAGGTTCGCCTGTGGGATTTAGTTAAGCGCCGCGAAATCAAAACATTTAGAAAACATTCTGCCCCCATTTCTTCCGTTACTCTATCTTCAGATAATAAATATGCCGCATCAGCTGATATTGAAGGAAATATTAGTTTATGGAATTTAGTAACACATAAAATGGAAGCGCACTATCCGCTTCATCAAGGTAGTGTTACTCACTTAAGTTTCGATGAGAAGAATGACTTTTTAATAAGCGCCAGTAAACAAACTGGCATCCATTACTGGCAGACGTCAACAGGCCACAAATCAACGTTTAATGATCCCGAAAAAAGGAAAATTACTCATTTCGATATTTCTAGTGATGGACAAAAATTAATAGCCATCTATGAAAACAGTGATATTACACTCTGGGAATTGCGCACCAAACGTAAGTTGTTGAATATTGAGAACTCAGATTACATTCTTAAAAGTGTCGCATTTGTTAACAATGATGGCGTTATTATGACTAGTGATGAACGAAATAATGTGCACTTTTGGGACAGTAAAAGTGGTCAGTATATCAATACATTTACAACCCACGACTGGCAACCGAAGAAGCCATTCCCAAATGAAAACGAACAAATTAAATCTTGGCTTGATGAGGTTACTAACACCCAATTTACTTGGGTCGGCAGTGCCTGTTATGAAATGGGCTGCGGGCCTTGGAACAAGCAATGCTCTAGCAGCGAACAACCACTGCATAAAGTTTGTTTAAGCGGTTATTGGATTGCTCAAAACGAAGTCAGCCAACAACTTTGGCAAGATACCTTGGGTTATAATCCATCCAAACAGTCTTGCAAAGGCGAAGCGTGTGCCACATCCGCTGTAAACCAAGTCTCATGGCAAGATGCACAACTTTTTATGTGTAAATTAAACCGCAATGCAGGTCAAATTTATCGCTTACCTACTGAAGCTGAGTGGGAGTATGCGTGTCGCAACCAAGGTGAAAACATCAAATATTTTCCTTCACATCAACAAGATGAAAATCACTCTCATCTTGGGTTAAATAATATGAACGATGGCGTGTGGGAATGGACACTCGATGCATTTGCTAAAGATGGTTACAGTAAACATCAACGCCACCAGCCAGTTTATGCGGGCGATGATAGCTACCACTTTATGAATGGCCATGTTTATCGTGCGCAACGGGGTGGCGCTTGGAATAAAGGATCTAAGTTCGGTCAGTGCTCTCGTAGACATTACGATGAACCCGGCTCGCGTGCTTTTTATTCGGGGTTAAGATTAGTAAAGCCACAATAAAATGAGTCAAGAACAGGTGCCAACAGCCCATCAAAAATCGGCATTTAAAAACATTGTTCATTTTACATCGAGCAATTTTTATCGCCATATGCTTGGACTTGCTACTGCATTTTTTCGCCCAGGTTTACTTGGTCCTGAGCTTTTTGGTATCTGGAGTCTACTAAACGTAGTCCCTTTTTATGCTAATTTTGCACATCTTGGTACACGTTCAGCAATGCGCTTTAAAATCGCTGAGTTAGCTGAAAAAGATAGCAGTGCACTTAACCTTTTCACACATACTACTTTGGTCGTTACTTTAGTTGCGACCACTGTATTAGCAATAATTATGGCAGGCTACGCCATAAGCGCCCCGCTTTCTCCTGAAATGGAATATGGCCTCTATGCGATGGCTGTTATTATTTTCCTCAATGCGCTTTATGAGCATTATGGCGCCGAAGCTAAGGGTTACCATAACTTCACCTTAGTGAGTCAAACAACCGTTATTCGCTATACCTTAAACTTTGTTTTTGGACTTAGTTTTATCTTGTTGTGGGGTTTATATGGTGCATTATTAGCACTCGGGTTATCCTGCTTTATTTCTCTGTGCTTTTTACTTAGAAAAATCCCAATAAGCTTGCCAAGTGCTGCCAATATGCCACTTGCTAAATCATTAGTAAAAACTGGTAGCCCGATTATGGCGCTCGATTTGGTCAACCTAACACTTCGCAATATTGATAAAGTGTTGGTTGCATCATTTTTAGGTGCAAAAGCACTGGGAATTTATGCCATTGCAGGCATTTTAGTTGGTGTAATGATTAATATTCCTGGTTCTTCTCGAGAAGTGACAGAACAATTACTGATGGCAGAAGATAAACAACGTTCAAGAGAAGCTATTTTAGAACAGTATATGATCAAAGGTATTCGTTTGAATGCTTACTTTATACCACTTGTTATTGCTGTTATGTGTTATGCACTACCTGTGTTTATAACGTGGTTTTTGCCTGCATTTAACGAGTCAATTTTACCTGCACAATGGTTACTGATTGGTGCATTTTTCTTAACCTTAAGTTATCCAGTACGTGGCATCATTGTATTCAATCAATGGCAAGCAAAAGCCGCACTCATTGCGCTTATTTCTGTGTTAGTAGCCGTAATACTGCTTGTCATTACACTAAGTACAAGTAACAACTTAACCTCTGTTGCACTTGCTGCATCTCTATCATTTGTTGCCTTATTTTTTTTATTAAGCTGGTTTGTATATAACAAATATCAGTTGCCGTTTTCGCAGTTTTTGAAAGAAGTTTTGAACTGCTTGGTACCGTTTTCAGTTTTAATTGTTAGTTACCTAATTTCAACTGAATTAACTGCGCTCAATTGGCCTATTTTATTATCTCAATTGCTATCGGGGTTAATTTTCTTGGTGTTGTATTTACCTTTACTGTATCGCGCTACCAAATCTGGTTACATTTCAATTCCCACAAAGCTTTTAAAAAAGTTAAAGTTCGATAAAGGCTAAGATTAATGCTAGTTACAGTTTATATGCCAACCCATAATCGGGCTAAAATGCTTGAAACTGCAATTAATTCAGTTCTGGCGCAAAGCTATCAACCGATTGAACTCATCGTGGTAAACGACGGTAGTCAAGATAACACGGCTGAAGTACTGCGCCGCTATGAAAAAGAACATGGCATCACAGTTATTACCAATGAAAATGCAAAAGGTGCCTGCTTTTCTAGGAATTTAGCGATTAATGTTGCTCGAGGTGAACTCATCACAGGGCTTGACGATGACGATGAATTTTTGCCACATCATATCGCTCAATTAGTTGCCCACTTCGACGAAAAATATGCTTTTGTAACAAGCCCTGTTATTGAAAACCAAGGCACTCGCACAATTGAACGTACCTTAGATACTGGCGTTATTACCCTAGACGATATGCTTTTTTACAATAAGGCTGGCAATCAGGTGCTGACATTAACTGAGCGATTAAAAGCCATTGGCGGGTTCGATGAGAATTTACCCGCTTTTCAAGATTACGATATCTGGTTAAGGCTCTGTGAGCAATTTGGTGATGGTTTAAAACTATCGGAGCCGACATATCAACTGAATACCGCGCATGAATTAAACCGCATTAGCAGCTCTTCGCAAAAACGCTTAGATGCACTTGATGTATTTACCGCTAAGCACCAACATCTAATGTCGCCAAAGCAGCAAAAAGCATTACAGTTTTTACGCTTTCATATTTCAGGCGAAAGACTATCTATAAATGATTTTTTCACCATAATTAGCTCTAAGAATTATAAACGTGTCATATCACTATTTTTAAAACAACGCTTGCCATGGCTTAAAACAGCTATCGACTATTTTCGCTATAAAAAATCATAACCAAAATATAATTTTACGTTAAACTCAATATAAGTTTAATTCTCCGTCTGTTAAAACTATTATGCGAACTTCTACCAGATACATTGCCCAACTCGTTTTATTTTTATCTTCATTCTTAATTTTTATTTTACCTTCATACGCTAGTACAATGCCTGATTATATATGGATTTCACCAAATGAGATTGCCGAATTACCTATTAGTGGTAAAGCATGGCAAAACATTAAGAACAACGCTGACAAGCCCCTTTCAACACCTAACCTCTCTAATCAAGATGATATGACTAACGTGTATGTACTTGCTAAAGCACTCGTTTATGTACGTTTAGGTTATGAAAACTATCGGGATGATGTGATTAATGCCTGTATGCAAGCCATTGGAACAGAAGAAGGAAGCACAACGCTCGCATTTGGTAGAGAGCTTTCAAGCTATATTATCGCAGCTCAGTTAGTTGGATTGCCTGAAGACAAAAAAATGATTTTTGATGCATGGCTTAAAGAAGCACTATATAAAGAATTGGGTGGACGTACACTAAAATCAACTCACGAAGATAGACCAAATAATTGGGGCACACATGCAGGTGCAAGTCGCATTGCACTCGCTATTTATTTTAAAGATCACGAAGAGTTAACTGCATCAGCGGCCGTGTTCAAAGGCTGGCTTGGCGATAGAGAGAGTTACAGCGATTTTAAATACCGTGATACACAGTGGTGGCAAGCAAATCCTAAGAAGCCTGTTGGCATAAACCCTATTGGTTCCAAAAAGCGTGGACACAGTATTGATGGTGTGCTGCCTGAAGAACAAAGACGTAGTGGCAGTTTTTCATGGCCACCTGAAAAAGAAAACTACGTTTATGAAGGTCTTCAAGGCGCAATCGCTCAAGCAGTTATGCTGAATCGCGCTGGATTCGACACCTTTTCCTGGTCAGATAATGCATTACTTCGAGCGTTTACATGGCTGCACGAAGAGGCTAATTTTCCGGCCGAAGGGGACGATACCTGGCAACCTCATATAATTAATAAAATATACGGAAGTCAATTTCCTGCTCCTGTTCCTGCAAAGCCAGGAAAGGCGATTGGCTGGACGGATTGGACACACGGGCAATAAGCACTTTCCGATGAAGGTTTTATAAATGGGTTAAAAATATTTATAACCGACAACTGTTTCTGTCATTTAAAAGCCTAATAGAGTGTCTATTAGGCTTTTTTATTATCTTCTTTATGGCAATTAATAAAAACCTATTGCAAATCGGTTTTAGTCAACCTATTATACCGACTGTTAATCGGTTTTTAGTTTAAGGTGATCACAATGAAACTCGGCGATTTAGAAAAATTGCTTTTACACTACCTATGGCAACACGGTTGCTCTGACGTAAAAACCGTTTTTGCTCACTTTGAAAATACCCGCGGTGGCAGTTTAAATACCTACCAAAGCACCCTTGAACGCCTCTACAAAAAAGGCTTGTTATCGCGTCATAAAGAGGGGCATGCATTTCATTATAAAGCCCGCGTTGAGCGCCACGAACTAATAGGCCAGCTAATAAAATCAGTCACCACTGACTTTGTTGGTGAAGACGATGGTAGCAGCCTAATTGCCGCATTTAGTTCGATGTCGTCAGAGTTCAATGTTGAACAACTGGACAAATTAGAATCGCTGATCGAACAACAAAAATTAAAACTTAAGCAACAAGTCTAAGTTATGAGCGCAGAACCCCTCACTTTATTGTTAAATGTATTAGCAATTGCCGTTGTGTGCTTTGTGCTACACAACATTGCGGTGTCTGCGTTTGTCACATTATTGAGTACGCGATTTTTAAAATTACAGGTTAAATCTCGCAAAATCACCTTGTGGTTTTTAGCGACCTTACCTTGGTTTAGCGCCTTTTCGACCGCCGCCTACTTTGTCTACGCTGCCAATGGCCTGTCACCGTTTGAAAGTGCGTCAAGTATGGATCATTGGCATCATATTGACAGTTTTTCATGGCTCAGTTGGCACGGGGCAGTGACAGCGTGCGCACTTGGTTTTTTGGCATATGTAATTAGCTCAAGATTGTTAAAACTGCGTGCCCATCAGCATGAAATTAAAAGCTTAATGGCGCTTTCCCGTAAGCTTGATAACAATACCTTCGAAATCGATTCAAATGATGCCGCAGCATTTACTGCAGGTTTTATCAGCCCTAAGTGCTTTGTTACTAAAGGCATGCGCGAGCAAATTAGCAACACTGAATACCATATTGTTATGCAGCACGAACTAGCCCATGCAAATAAGCGTGACCCATTTAAAAAATGGTTATTTGCCCTGCTCGCGGCATTTTTTATACCAAACATTAAACAGCGTTTAGTCCTGCATATGACCTTAGCAATGGAGCAAGATGCTGATAACGCCGTGGTTTCAAACACTACTTCATCACTCGATATTGCGGGCACTCTTGTAAAAGTAGCAAGGCTAAATGCCACAGGCATTACCCTTAAAAATACTGACATGGTGGCTAATTTTGGCGCTGATGTGCTAGAGCAACGTGTGTATTTTTTACTTGGGCAATTATCGCTAAAACCAGTTAATCACTTGTTCATGATGCTGCTCGCAATTGCCGCATTTTTCCTATGCTTGACCTCAGTCGATAGCATCCACCACTTTATCGAAACCTTTACGAGTCATTAATATCATGGACTTTAAAGGTATTTCTGCAAATTCAAAAAACCGATTAACAATCGGTACAAAGCCTAAATTTTAGGAGTAAACATATGCTTATAAAATTTGTCACACAAAGAAAACCGATTAACAGTCGGTTATTGATAGGATTAAACCTTGTCGTTGCGAGTCTATTGCTCGCACCACAGGGTGCTGCCGCAAACGAAGTCATAACTTTAAAAACCGCCATCAGTAAGACAATACAAAGCCACCCTGATTTAACGCCGCTAATTTATTTGCAACAAGCAAATCAAGGGCTTATTCAACAAGCTGGGGTTGCAAGCCCAGTTACCCTTGATGTAAGCGTTGAAGATGCACTTGGCACTGGCGATTATCAGGGCTTTTCTAATAGCCAAACAAGCTTGAGTATTGCGTGGTTGCTCGATGGTGAGCAAGTGGATGCACGAGTGGATATCGCCAAGCAACAAGGGCTGATTTATGCCGTTGAAAAAGAGGCCAAAGCGCTCGATTTAGCTGCCGAAACGGCCAATTTGTTTATTACCTTATTAGCGCAACAAGCCCAGTTACAACTGGCAACTCTGGCGGAAAAACAAGCCAAAAAAGCCCTGTCAGAGATTACCAAACGGGTAGAAGCAGGCCGCGTAAACAGTATTGATAAATACCGCGCAAAAGCCGATTTAGCAAAGCAAACATTAGTAGTTGAAGATCTTTACTTTGAAATTGAAGCAACAAAATCACAGTTAGCAGCCCAGTGGCAAGGTTCTGCTGAATTTGATGTAACGGGCGATTTAACCCAATTACCTAATGCCCTTTCACTGGAAGATGCCAAAGCACAATTAAAAAACACGCCGCGTTTTTCACTCTTTGCATCAAAACAGCGTGTAATCTCATCAGAAATTGCACTATCACAAGCTGAGAGTAAGCCCGCTTGGCAAATCAATACAGGCATTACGCGCGACCAAGCGCTTAATGACTTTTCACTAAGTGCTGGCGTTTCAATTCCGTTAGGGGGTGCGTCTCGTAGCGAAGGGAAAATTGCATCGCTTAACGCCAGTAAACAGCAGCAAGCAGCCGAGGCAAAAGCCTGGATTGCGCGCGCCCAAACCCAAGCGTTACTACTTAACCACAAGCTAACCCACAATACCCATATTGCCAATGCGCTTTTAAAAGAATCACTTCCCGCCCTCGAAACCGCAAGTAAACAAGCCGAGCTTGCCTATCAGCAGGGGCGCTACCGATACACCGATTGGTACGCAGTAAAACAAGAGTTATTACAAGCCCGATTGGAGCTGATACAAGCCTACACCAATATTCAACGATTCAATGTTGAACTTGAGCGCTTAACCGGCGCGAGCCTAACAATTAAGTGAGATTGCGATGAAATTATCAAATCTATTAAATGCATTTTTAGTGAGCCTATTACTCATTGTGCTAAATTTTGATGCGCTTGCCGGAAGCGACCACGATCACCAGCAAGATGATAGCGAGCACAACGATGCAGCTACGGGGCCAAACGGTGGACGACTTTTCAAAACAGGTGACTTCTCTTTGGAGCTGCAACTAGTTGAACAAGGAAAAGCACCCGAATACCGTGTATTTGTTAAAGATCACGAAAAAACAGTAGCACCCGTCGATGTGGACGTTACCGTTACCCTGAGCCGATTAGGTGGCAAAAAAGACACCATTTCATTTAAACCAAATGGCGCCTTTTTAAAGGGTACGTCACCGATAAACGAGCCCCACTCATTTAGCGTTGAAATAAGCGCCAGTTATCAAGGTGAAGTCTATGAGTGGCATTTTGATAATTTTGAAGGACGCACTCAAATTGCTGCCCCCATTGCTGAGCAACTGAGCATTAACACCAATACCGTGCAAGCAAAAACCCTGACAAAAACTTTGCCTGTGTATGGAAAACTCGCCCTGCCAGCAGGAGCTAAGCGCCAAATAAGCGCGCGTTTTGATGGTGAAATTACCAAACTCACTGCGCTATTGGGTATGCAGGTTAAAAAAGGTCAGCACATAATGACCATTCAAAGTAACGACAGCTTACAAAGCTACCGCGTTATTTCCCCGATTAATGGCATTGTAACTAAACAAAATGTGGGACTTGGTGAGCAAACGGCTGGGCGCAGCTTAATAGAAATTACCGATATGACTGAGCTTGTTGCAGAGCTACAAGTTTTTCCAAACGACGCAGCAAAAATCAGCCAAGGCGCAGCAGTAAGCGTTAATGTAAATGGCTTAAATACGCCAATAGATACCACCATTAAAGACAGTCTATTTTCAGTTGCTGGCAATCAAGCAAAAACCTATCGCGCCTTCATCCCAAACCCCAATAACCAACTGCAAGTAGGCCAATTTGTTAGCGCCGACATCACCCTTGAAAGCTTTACGGTACCGATGGCAATTGAGAAAAAAGCACTGCATGCATTTCGTGATTTTAATGTGGTATTTGCCAAATTTGGCGACCAATTTGAGGTTCGTATGTTAACCCTTGGTCGCAGCAGCGGTGAGTGGGTTGAAGTGTTAAGTGGCATTGATATTGGCAGCGAATATGCCACCGACAACAGTTATATCTTAAAAGCCGACATTGAAAAATCAGGCGCGTCACACGACCACTAAAAGTGAGTAATTACTTATGCTAGAATCCATTTTAAAATTCGCGATTGAGCGAAGTAAGTTAGTACTTGCCATGGTAATGTTAGTTGCAGCACTGGGGGCTTGGCAGTTTACCAAACTGCCCATCGATGCCGTGCCCGACATTACCAATGTGCAGGTCGTTATCAATACCGAAGTGCCCGGTTACACCCCGCTGGAAGTAGAGCAACGCGTTACTTACGTGCTTGAAACCGCACTGGCTGGCGTGCCCAACTTAAGTTACACACGTTCTATTTCACGTTATGGTTTATCACAAGTGGTTGCCATATTCAGTGATGACACCGATATCTATTTTGCCCGCCAATTAGTAAATGAGCGTTTGGTTTCGGCAAAATCTGAGTTGCCCTTTGGTGTAGAGCCAGAGCTTGGCCCTATTTCGACTGGGCTGGGTGAAATTTTTATGTTTACGGTTGATGCCTTGCCAGGAGCAATTAACCCCGATGGCAGCCCAATCACTGCAACCGATTTACGTACCGTGCACGACTGGATCATTCGCCCGCAATTAGTTCAAGTAGAAGGCGTTGTTGAAGTAAACCCCATTGGTGGCTTTGAGCGCGAAATTCAAATTGCCATAAAACCTGAAAAACTGTTGGCATTTGGCTTGTCGCAACAAGATGTAATTGATGCTATTGGTAGCCATAACCAAAACCGAGGAGCGGGCTTTATTGAGCGTGATGGGTCGCAGTGGTTAGTGCGCATTCCAGGTCAATTAAGCGATTTAGCCCAGCTTGAAAATGTACCCGTTACGAATTTGCAAGGTGCGGTAATTCGCATTAAAGATGTTGCCGATGTGATTGAAGGTAAAGAGCTACGCTCTGGTGCAGCAACACAAAATGGTCATGAAGTGGTGCTCAGTACCGTCTTTATGTTAATTGGTGAAAACAGTCAAAAAGTGGCAAAAGAGGTTGGCGAACGCTTAACAGAAATAAGTAAAAGTTTACCGCAAGGGGTGGTGATTAACCCTGCGTACGATCGCACAAAACTGGTGAATAAAACCCTCGATACCGTTAAAACCAATTTGCTTGAAGGCGCACTGCTAGTCATTGTTATTTTGTTTTTATTGCTCGGTAATTTTAGAGCGGCACTTATCACCGCGATGGTAATCCCATTTGCGATGTTAATGACCATTACAGGCATGGTACAAAGTAAAGTAAGTGCTAACTTAATGAGTTTAGGCGCACTCGACTTTGGCCTACTGGTTGATGGCGCAATTATTATCGTAGAAAACTGTATGCGCCGCTTAAGCCAAGCTCACAAAAGTCAAAACAAAGCGCAGCCCTTGCCATTAAACGAGCGTTTGGCCTTGGTATTTGATGCCACCCGTGAAGTGATCCGCCCTGCCCTATTTGGTGTGTTTATTATTACCGCAGTCTATTTACCGATTTTTGCCCTAACTGGCGTGGAAGGCAAAATGTTCCATCCGATGGCAATGACAGTGGTAATTGCCCTAGTGAGTGCCATGGTTTTATCAATTACGTTTGTGCCTGCATGTATTGCTCTGTTATTTAAAAAGCCGGTACAAGAAAAAGAAAATATCGTAATGAAGGCAAGCACTGCGCTTTATCAGCCAATCTTAACCTTTGTGTTAAAAATGCGTTGGGTAGTTGTTGGCAGCGCTCTTGCTCTTATGGCATCTTCTGGCGTTATGAGTACCAAACTCGGCAGCGAATTTGTGCCAAATTTAGATGAAGGTGATATTGCTATGCATGCGATGCGCATACCGGGCACTTCACTTACTCAGTCGATTAAAATGCAAGAACTACTAGAGCAAAAAATTGCTGAAAAAGCCGAAGTGTTAAGTGTATTTTCAAAGATTGGTACACCCGATGTCGCCACCGATCCTATGCCGCCTAGCGTTGCGGATGTGTTTATTATGCTAAAACCGCGTGCTGAATGGCCAAACCCAGCCAAGCCAAAAACCCAACTGGTAGCTGAGCTTGAGCAGCTAGTTGAAACCATTCCAGGTAATCGTTATGAGTTTTTGCAACCGATTCAAATGCGCTTTAATGAACTGCTGTCAGGAGTACGTTCAGAGCTTGCGATTAAGGTATTTGGCGATGATTTTGATACCCTTGCGATTGTTGGAAAGCGCATTGAAAGTGCAATTGAAAACGTTGCTGGTATTCGCGATGTGCAAGTGGAAAAAATTAAAGGCTTGCCCATTTTAACCATCAATCCAATTGATCACATGTTAGCGCGTTATGCTCTGACCAAGGCCGATTTACAACAGCAAATTGCCATTAGCATGGGTGGAGTGGACGTTGGTAAATTTAATCAAGGCGATCGCCGTTTTGATATTGTGGTGCGTTTACCCGATGATAAACGCCGTGATATCGATAATCTTAAACACCTACCCATTACCTTAGCCAATGGCGATTATGTTCCGTTGTCAGAAGTCGCGAGCATTGAAAAAGTAAACTCGGCAAATCAGGTTAACCGTGAAAATGGTAAACGCCGCATTGTGGTAACAGCCAATGTGCGTGGCCGCGATTTAGGTGGATTTGTAAAAGATGTGAAAATGGCGATTGAACAAAATGCAGATATTCCCGCAGGTTACTGGGTAGAATACGGCGGAACTTACCAAAAACTGCAATCAGCAACCAAGCGTTTAACCTTAGTTGTACCCTTAACTTTAGCGATTATTGTGGCGCTGTTGTTAATCGCTCTTGGCTCATTTAAAGACTCAATGATTATCTTCAGCGGCGTACCACTGGCGCTTACGGGCGGCATTTTTGCACTATTCCTGCGAGATATTCCGTTTTCAATTTCAGCCGCTGTGGGCTTTATTGCCCTGTCTGGTATAGCAATTTTAAATGGCTTAGTAATGGTGTCGTTTATTCGTGAGTTAAGAGCAAATAAGCTTGGCTTAAATGACGCCATTATAACCGGGGCGCTAACGCGATTACGCCCAGTACTTACCACCGCACTTGTTGCCTCGCTTGGTTTTATTCCAATGGCACTTAACACTGGCATTGGCTCAGAAGTGCAAAGGCCGCTGGCGACTGTGGTTATTGGCGGGGTGATTTCATCCACCTTGCTAACACTTTTTGTTTTGCCAGCGCTTTATCGCATATTGCATAACAAGAACTGAATATAAATATGCTATGCCCTCGATTGAGGGCATCTTTTCGCCTAGCCTATAAACGTAAGGATCTGTAATAAATTTAAATACTTTCTTACATAAGATTAGATTGTTTGTTCCCATTCCCACCCTTTTAGAACTAGTACTATGTTATTATCGCGCTAGAATTTTTGGGGTAGATTGAGAATAGACAAATTATGATTAACAATACAGGGAAAGCAGCACTATTTGTAAGTGTACTAAGCTTAGGACTAATTGGCTGCAGTGATTCAATTACAGATGATTTAGACGATGCATTAACCCATGAAGCAGAGTTTTCGTTTATCAATGCAATGGACTATAGCCTCGACTTTCATTTGCAACAACGTAATTTAGCGACAGGCTCAAGTGGGTTATTTGATAGTAAAAATCGAGTAGCAGGTAATATACAAGTGAATGGCTACTCCAGTGAATACGACTATGATTACCCAGCAGTAATGAATCAAGTTAATATTGGTATGCGCGGCGCTATGAGTAATAGTAATGAAGTTAAGATGCATACTAACTTAAGTGACGATGATGAATATTGGGTAATTGCTTGGCAAAATGGTGTGGAGAAACACCTTACCCTGCTTGAGAAAAAAGAGCGCGATAATGCCAATACTTTCAACGTGCGTATTTTCGCAAACGGCGTGTATCCAGTGACATTAAAAGGCAGCCAAGTAATGACTACTGAGCGCGGCAAAGTATCTGACTTTTTAACTCTTGATAACTGCGCACTCGACTTAACAATTAATGGTCATGCAATCGATTTATGCACCGGTGACTTTGGTGAGTCTTACTTACTGGTTGTAAATAGCGACGGCAAGCAAGTGTTAGTCGAAGAATAACGACGCGAATAAACAAACGCTGAAAAGCCGATGCAGCTGCATCGGTTTTTTTATTTATACAACCTGAAAGTCACCCATTCGCCACTAACACAATTCCTTTATCCCGAAATAAAACCAAATATCACCGCAATTGACCAAACATCACAAAGCAGCAGAAATCTCTCCTCAATTACCTATTATTTAACTCAAGCAACACGCTTTACTCAAACTTAAAGGAAATTGAACAATGAATACATCAAACGCAATCGAAATTTTAATGGCAGCTGGTTTAACAACATTTGTAGTAGCAGGTCTTGTAACTGCAGGTATGACAACAGCAATTATGGCTGGTGCAGCAATTGGCGGCACATACATGTTAACTAAATAATCGTAAAACGCATCGGAGATAAAAAATGAACAACGTATTTGATATTTTAATGACCACAGCACTTACTGCTTTTGTTGTAGTTGGTTTAGTAACAGCAGGAATGACAGCTGCGATTGTAACGGGTGTTGCTGTAGGTGGTAGCTACTTATTATTTAAGTAAGAGAGATTACAAAACAATTTAAGGAAATATGCCTATGACAAAAACACAAAAGCTAATTTATATATTCAGAAAACAGTTAAAATAGCCTTTCTATCCAATTAAATAGAAAGGCTTTTTTTCTAGCAATTATTCAAGAACCATAAAGTTACCATTTCTAAACATCATTTAAATTCCAGTGCAACGAAATTTCAAACATTCTCGGAAACCTGCCTGTTGGGCTCATTATCAATTACAATCGCTTGGAAGTTATAATAAATCAATGCTTAGAGGCTGGAAATAAAGCTGCTATAAGCCATTTGAACCTTTTTATTGTCAAACATTTGGCCATGATTTGCTTCTTCAGCAATCACTAACTGTTTAATTTCACTATTGCTCGCATCAAAAAGCTTTTGCGATAATACAGCTGGTGTTTGTGTGTCTTTGCCACCACCGATGACAAGTAGTGGGCCGCTATAGTCCTCACTAACAACTTGACGGTTATCAACGCTATAAAAAGCATCATCAACCTCAACGTTAACAAATACTTTTGAATACCAAGGCATTGCTTCATCAATCCAATCATCGACATTAGTGGCCGAACCTTGCATTACCAAGCCATCAATAGGCTTATTCTTCGCAACTTGTGCAGCAACAAAACTGCCTAACGAGTAACCATGAACAATTACTTTGTCGGCTTTTAGTGTGTTTTTAGTATAATCTAAGCTTAAATTAGCATCACTTATCAGGTTAGCAATCGTTGCTTTGCCGTCACTCGCACCTAAACCTCGACGATCGAATATCACTATATCACTGCCATATTCAGCCAATTCAACCAGTGCTTTTTTAGCTGCTTTTTCAACACTCATGCCATTGCCCGGAATATATAAAATGGTATTGCTTGTACTGGGGTGATCAAGGTGTAAGCCATTGAGTGTTAGTGCTTCATTATCCGCTTGCATGCTGATTTGAATCACTTGATGATTAGGTGTGCGTTTATCTAAATCAGCAATTAAAGACTGAGTATAAAATTCAACTTTGTCATCTTGTTGAATAAAACGGGATTCTTTTATCGTAGCGGTGCAACCACCTAACACCAGTGCAACTGCCATTGTAATTATTGTTTTTTTCATGGTTTATCCTTTTGCATGTTTTCATACTAGGAACTAGCCAAATAAAAAAAGTTCAATATTTTCTGCTTGTTAGCTAATTTGGAATTAGCTATAAACATTTAAAGGTTATTCAATATTCAATCCCATTTATCAGATTAGTTTGAATACACCGTTATGATTTAATTAGACATCAGGTTATCTAAAAATATCATTCGTTAAATCAAAACGATGGCCATTAAATCTTTTCTAAGATGACAAAACTTCACTATTGTTATTGCTCAATAGCTAAATTAACCTGAACTCAGGTTAAATTAAAAAGATTAAGGATGTTAGGTTACAAAACATACAAAATCGTGTACAAAATATTTGTGATACTTAGAACGTATTGACCTATACACTCTAATAAATACTAAAACTTGTAACACTACATTTTTAATTAAAATAAGGAATGTAATCATGAGCGATAAACTAGAACAAACAGAAGAAAATAAAAAATCGACCATAGTTAAAGCAACGCTAATTGGCTTTTTTGTTGGTGTGGGATTTATGCTAACAGCCGTGTTTGTAAACTTTGCAATGCGTTAGTAAACAAAAACAATCAAAGCAACGTCACGCCGCATAAAGATAAAACAATACTGGCTTTCACTGTCTCAGCAGTACACTCTAAATTGACAGCGCAATTATAAAACTCAACAAGGTGCTTTAGAGCACCTTTTTATTGTGACTTACCTTTTTAAAAAGTAACGCAACACAGCAATTCTCACTAATTTCAAAATCACTTATCACTTATCACTTATCACTTCATAAAACCAAATATCACCTCAAATCGCCAAACATCACAAAGCAGCAGAATCCTCATCCCAATTGCCTATTATTTAACTCAAGTAACACGCTTTACTCAAACTTATACCAATTCTGTTAAGTATGTGATCAGGGATAGCGCTGGATAAATGAAATGGTAACAAGGCGGAATTTTTCTTATGTAGTTGTTCTACATTGATAAATTCTAACGCAGTTAGCATGATATTTAGTCCGCTAGAATGATCAGCTACTTAAGTGGATTGGTATTAACTAGGAAATTGAACAATGAATACATCAAACGCAATCGAAATTTTAATGGCAGCTGGTTTAACAACATTTGTAGTAGCAGGCCTTGTAACTGCAGGTATGACAACTGCAATTATGGCTGGTGCAGCAATTGGCGGCACATACATGTTAACTAAATAATTCTGAAATAGTTGGGAGATAAAAAATGAACAACGTATTTGATATTTTAATGACGACAGCACTTACTGCTTTTGTGGTAGTTGGTTTAGTAACAGCAGGAATGACAGCAGCAATTGTAACGGGTGTAGCCGTAGGTGGTAGCTACTTATTATTTGAGTAAGAGAGATTACCCAACAATTTAAGGAAATATGCCTATGACAAAAACCAAAAAGCTAATTTATATATTCAGAAAACAGTTAAAATAGCCTTTCTATCAATTAAATAGAAAGGCTTTTTTATTAGGCGAAATGCTAGTTTGCTAAATCAAAGCGATCGGCATTCATTACCTTATTCCATGCCGCAACAAAGTCATCTACAAACTTCTGACCATTATCATCTTGCGCATACACTTCTGCATAAGCACGCAAAATTGAGTTTGAGCCAAATACCAAATCAACGCGCGTAGCTTGCCAAGCATCTTCTTTAGTCGCTCTGTCACGCAGTACGTATTGATTATCGCCTGTTGGCTGCCACTCATAACGCATATCTGTTAGATTGACAAAAAAGTCCGTAGTAAGTTGCCCTATGCGGTCGGTAAACACACCTGCTTGAGAACCAGCATAATTACAGCCTAATACCCGTAAACCGCCCACCAATACCGTCATTTCTGGTGCTGTTAATCCGAGTAGTTGAGCACGTTCCAGTAATAACTCTTCTGGGCTTGCTGCAAATGTTTGCTGCTGCCAATTTCTAAAACCATCATGTACAGGCTCTAAATAAGCAAACGAATCTACTTCAGTCATCTCTTTAGAAGCATCGCCCCGCCCTTTGTTAAAGGCTATGTTTGCTGTAAAACCGGCTGCACTTGCCGCTTGCTCGATTGCAACATTACCCGCAAGCACAATCACATCAGCAACGCTTACATTATGTTCATCTGATATTGCTTGATACACACTTAGCACCTTCGCAAGCTTTTCAGGCTCATTGCCTTGCCAATTATTTGCTGGCGCCAAGCGAATATGTGCACCATTTGCACCGCCCCGCTTATCAGAATGGCGGAAAGTACGCGCGCTGTCCCACGCTGTTGTTACCATTTCAGCAATCGATAACCCACTAGCAGCAATTGCAGCTTTAACCGCTTGTTCATCATACGCCGTATTACCAACTGGAATAGGATCTTGCCATGTTAAATCTTCTTTTGGCACATCTGGGCCGATATAACAGGCTTTGGGCCCCATATCACGGTGTGTTAATTTAAACCATGCACGTGCAAACACCTCAGAAAAATAAGCTGGGTCGTTATAGAATCGCTCTGAAATTTTGCGATATTCTGGATCAACCTTCATCGCCATATCAGCATCGGTCATAATGGGATTATTGCGTTTACCGTTGCCATCAACCGCGAGCGGCTTATCTTCTTCTTTAATAGCGACAGGTTCCCATTGCCATGCACCTGCTGGGCTCTTTTTAAGTTCCCACTCATGGTTGAGTAGCAACTCGAAATAGCCGTTATCCCACTGAGTAGGGTTGGTTGTCCACGCACCTTCAAGGCCACTGGTTATTGTGTGAGCTCCCAAACCATTACCGTCTTGATGATTCCAACCAAGGCCTTGTTCATTTATATCCGCCGCCTCTGGTTCAGGGCCAAGTTTCGCGGCATCGCCATTACCATGACATTTACCTACGGTATGACCACCTGCAGTAAGTGCTACTGTTTCTTCATCATTCATCGCCATGCGGGCAAAGGTTTCACGTACATCATGGGCGGTTTTTTGTGGGTCTGGCTTACCATCAACCCCTTCTGGGTTAACATAAATTAAGCCCATCATTACTGCGGCTAATGGATTTTCTAGGTCGCGCTCACCTGAGTAACGACTGTTGTCATTTTCTGATGGAGCAAGCCACTCTTTTTCTGCGCCCCAGTAGGTATCTTTTTCTGGATGCCAAATGTCTTCGCGGCCAAACGCAAAGCCATAAGTTTTAAGTCCCATCGACTCATAAGCAATGGTGCCAGCATAGGCAATTAAATCCGCCCAGCTTAACTTGTTACCGTACTTTTTCTTGATTGGCCAAAGTAAACGACGCGCTTTGTCGAGGTTGGTATTATCTGGCCATGAATTAAGCGGTGAAAAACGCAAATTACCTGTGCCTGCACCACCGCGACCATCGGCAACGCGATAACTGCCCGCGGCATGCCATGTCATGCGGATCATTAAACCACCATAATGGCCCCAATCGGCAGGCCACCAATCTTGGCTGTCAGTCATAAGTGCGGTTAAGTCTGCTTTCAGCGCTGCAAAATCAAGCTGTTTTAATTGCTCACGGTAATCATAGTCGCTACCAAGTGGATTAGTTTTAGAATCGTGCTGATGCAAAATATCGAGATTGAGGGTGTTAGGCCACCAATCTGTGTTCGATTTTCCGGTTTGTGTAATACTTCCTGATGTAAATGGGCATTTACTTGATGACATCGCGCATCTCCTTAATTAGATGTGACTGGTTCATGAAGGTATTTTTTAAAATTAATTCAGTTCCACACATTAACTATGTATGAAAGATAACAAATACACATGCTGCTAATTACCTACGAGATAATGCTAGGCAAGAATGTAGGGGATCATTCTTAATTGAAGTAATCGAACCACACATACTTCGATTAAATGCATTGATAGTGATTTATTTTGTTATATCTATTAATAACTAAAACCTTTTTGCGTAAGTAAGTTACCTACGCTCATTTAGTTATACAGGATCAATCGTGTTTTTGCAGTGTCGAAGGTAAATAACCAAAAATATTTCTGTAAAGTGCACATCACACTTTGTTTTAACCACAATAACACTTGTCTTTTAATTCATGCTCAAATAACTGCTGCAATAACACAATATCGTTAGTTCTGACATAATTAGGACGCACCACCAGTGCAATTGTGCGATGTGGCCCTGGTTCATTTAAATGAACGGCTGTGAGTTCACCTTCATTTTTTACAAGTTGATCAAGTGCCATATGCGGCACTAACGTTGTGCCTAATTTACCTGCAACCATTTGAATTAAAGTATGTAAACTGGCTGAATCCAGCTGATTTTCGTTATTGGTATTTTCTAATTTACATGCAGCCAAAGCATGCTCTTTTAAACAATGCCCATCTTTTAAAAGCATTAATTTGTCTAAATCAAACTCATTGGTGGTGATTTCACTTAAATTAAGTGCACATTCGTCTTTGTGACTGACCCAGTAAAAATCTTCTTGCCAAAAGTTAAATGCCATTAAACCGTCAATATCATATGGAAGTGCCAATATAGCGGCATCGAGTTCGCCTTCGCGTAGCTTTTCTACTAATACATGCGATTGATCTTCAACAATTTTAAGTTTGAAGTCGCTATACTCAGTGCGCACTTTGGGTAATACTTTTGGCAGTAAAAAAGGGCCAATTGTCGGAATAACGCCAATCGTCATTGGGCTTGCAAGCGGTGCTTTATTTGATTTTGCTAACAGTGTTAACTCGTCCACTTCAAGTTTGATGCGTTTGGCTTTTTCAAGAATTAACTTGCCTTCATCGGTAATAAACACATGTTTATTGTTGCGCTCAAAAATAGCCACACCTAATTGCTTTTCAAGCTCATGAACCGCTGTGCTGAGCGTTGATTGCGAAACATGGCAATTATCTGCGGCCTTTTTAAAATGCAGCGTTTTTTCAACGGCTAAGGCATAGTGAAGTTGTTTCAGTGAAATCATTATAATTCTTATAAATCGAATGTTTTTTAAATAATAATCAATTTATATGAAATAGCTATACAGCAACTCCCGCAAGTAACACCACGAACTCCATAAAACAATAAAAAATAATTTAATAACAAGTGTTTAAGCTTAAATTCAAAAATACCGATGGTGATCATATGTTTTTTTGATTAGCGTTTTAACAGCCAATATGGCATGGAAAATGTCGATATAACAACAATCTAAAAAAACGAATATCAACTTAGTTATTATCAAATTTAGTTATTTAAATTCCCTTCTATACTTAGCTGCGTTAATACACCCATAAATCATAAGGGGAATTCAAAAATGAAATCCGTTCAGATATTAAAATACACTTCTATTGCAGCTGTTGTAGCACTATCTTTAGGCGCAACATCTGCATTTGCTAAAGACACGATGAGCAAGCCAAAAGGCGCGATTGGCATGGGTAAAGTGATGCCTAACCAAGCAAAATCAAACCTATTTTGGTGGCCAAACCAACTCGATTTAACGCCACTTCGCGATCACGATGCACGCTCAAATCCGCTAGGTGAAGACTTTAATTATAAAAAAGCGTTCACACAGCTTGATATGGATGCGCTTAAAAAAGACATCGATTCGGTGCTTACTGACTCACAAGAATGGTGGCCTGCCGATTGGGGTAACTATGGCCCATTTTTTATTCGTATGACTTGGCATGCCGCGGGCACTTACCGTACGCTTGATGGTCGTGGTGGCGCGGGCGGCGGTCAACAACGCTTCAACCCATTAAACAGCTGGCCAGATAACGGTAACCTAGATAAAGCACGTCGCTTACTGTGGCCTGTTAAACAAAAATACGGTGAGCTTATCTCTTGGGGTGACTTAATTGTACTTGCAGGTAACGTAGCGCTAGAAAACATGGGTTTTAAAACTTACGGTTTTGCAGCAGGTCGTGATGATGACTGGGAACCTGATATGGTTTATTGGGGACCAGAAGTTGAAATGTTAGCAAGCGATCGTCGCGATAGCGACGGTAAATTAAAGCGCCCACTGGCTGCTGTTCATATGGGCTTAATTTACGTCAACCCTGAGGGGCCGGGTGGCGTACCTGATCCACTTGGTTCGGCAAAAAACATTCGCGAATCATTTGCGCGCATGGCAATGAACGACGAAGAAACGCTTGCACTTATCGCAGGTGGTCACACCTTTGGTAAAATGCACGGCGCTCACAAAGCGAATAAATGTTTAGAGAAAGAACCGGGTGCAGCGCCAATTGAGCAACAAGGATTTGGCTGGAAAAACAAATGCGGTAAAGGCCATTCAGAAGACACAGTTACAAGTGGTTTAGAAGGTGCGTGGACACAAGCGCCAACTAAGTGGACATCTCTATACCTATCAAACTTACTAAATTTTGAGTGGAAACAATCTCGCAGCCCTGCTGGTGCGATTATTTGGGTACCTACCGATGAGTCGTTACATAAATCAGTTCCGGATGCGCACGTTAAAGGTAAGTTCAACCCGCCTGTGATGAATACGGCAGATTTGGCGTTAAAATTTGACCCAGAATACCGCAAAATTGCAGAGCGCTTCTTAGCTGATCCTGAAGAATACCGCCTTGCATTTGCTAAAGCGTGGTTTAAATTAACGCACCGCGATATGGGACCACTTGATAATTACCTAGGTGACGAATATCCAAAACAAGCACATATTTGGCAAGATCCTATCGACAAGCCAGATTACAAGCTAGTAAGTGACAAAGACGTTAAAAAGCTAAAAGCACAAATTTTAGATTCAGGTCTTTCAATTTCAGAGCTAGTAGCAACAGCATGGGCGTCTGCATCAAGCTACCGTGATTCTGATATGCGCGGTGGTGCAAATGGTGCACGTATCGCACTTGCACCGCAAAAAGATTGGCAAGTAAATAACCCAGCACAAACTGCAAAAGTAATTGCAAAACTAACTGAAATTAAAGATGAATTTAACGGCCGTACTTTTGGTCGCAGCAAAATTTCACTTGCAGATATGATAGTTCTTGGCGGCGCGGCAGCAGTTGAAAAAGCAGCTAAAAATGCAGGTGTTAAAGTAAGCGTACCATTTGTTGCAGGACGTGGTGATGCAACCCAAGCACAAACTGATGTAAATTCATTTTCGTTACTCAAACCAAGTGCTGACGGTTTTAGAAACTACTATGAAAACGGTTATTACAAATCACCAACTGATGCTTTAGTAGATAAAGCAGATCAGCTTGCTCTGACTGTGCCTGAAATGACGGTATTAGTGGGTGGTATGCGCGTGCTAAATACCAATACAGATGGCTCAAGCAACGGTGTATTTACAGATAAGAAAGACACTTTAACCAATGACTTTTTTGTCAACTTACTTGATATGTCCACTCAGTGGCAAAAAGCTGGCGATGTGTACCAAGGTAAAGATCGTAAAACTGGCGCTGTAAAATACACAGCAACACCGGTTGATTTAATCTTCGGTTCATCATCAGAATTACGTGCTGTTGCTGAAGTATATGCGTTTGATAATTCAAAAGAGCGTTTTGTAAACGACTTTGTTAAAGCATGGACTAAAGTGATGCAACTTGACCGTTTTGATATTAAATAACGAGTGAAGCTACACTAAACCAAAGGCGCAGTTTGCGCCTTTTTTTATTTCTGAAATAACTTTCATCAAAAACACCGCTCAAGCAATGCTGCAAAACAATCGCTTTCGTCACAATAAATATTCTCCAATACTGCAAAATTACTATTTGTGACTAAACTCATAGAAATCAGTATATAAATTGATCACAATGAGACGGTTAACACTTTTATTATTCACTTTGATCTTCTTAACATCCTGCCATGAGCAAAATACACCTACATTGCGTATAGGTACAAATATTTGGCCAGGCTACGAGCCATTTTATATCACCCGCCAAAAATACCCCGATGTGATGAAGCACATTAAATTAATAGAGTATCGCAATGCATCGCAGGTACTCAATGGCATCATTAATGAGTCCATAGACGTGGCAGCAGTCACATTAGATGAGGCTGTTAAAATAAAAGCGCTCGGTTTTGATATTGTGGTTATTTGGGTAGTCGATTATTCCAATGGTGCAGATACCTTAATGGCAAAACCCAGCATTACCCATGCACAAGACCTAAAAGGCAAGCGAGTAGGCGCTGAAATGTCCGCTTTAGGCTTGTATTTTTTGTCTCGTTATTTAGAGCTAAATTCGCTTAGCATGGATGACATTACTTTGATCAATTTAGAAGCAAACCGCCATGTACAAGCCTATAAAAATAACGAAATAGACGCTGTATTCACCTTTGATCCTAGTAGCAGCAAACTGCTTGATGCTGGCGCAATACAATTGTTTGATAGTAGCCAAATCCCAGGTGAAATCGTTGATGTTTTGATTACAAATAAAAAAACTCTGTCAGCAGATAAAAAATCTCATTTACTATCTTTTTTAAAAATGAATAATCAAACAGTTAAACATATCGTGGGTGATATCACCCCTTATATAAATTCATTAAATCAACGCCTTAATTTAAGCGAGCAACAATTAAAAGATACCTTTAGCAAGATTACCCTATTGTACGACCAAGCTGTAATGGATTGGCTTGAAAATACCGAAAAGCAAGCGCTGTTAATTAAAAGCTATAACACGGTTTTATTAGAACAAGGCAAGATAGATAAGCCATGTCACTGCAATAACTTAATTAACCCACACATCGCAAAGCAGGTGTTTAATGAAAATTAAACCTTGGGCGTTTATTCTAATTGGCAGTGCAATTTCATTTGCCTTAATTGTACTTTTCTTTTTAACCGTTGTAGAAAAAGTTGCCATTAAAAACATTGTTGAAAAAGAACAAGCTTTGCTTGAGCATCAGGCTGAGCTAATGGCATCGAATCTCAGCCATGGTGACATTGAACAGGTAAAAAATTGGGCCACATTAACCGCCGAATTAAAAGATTATAAATCCGCCTATGTGGTATCAAATGACCGAACTATTGTTGCTTCAAATACGATTGCTGAAGAGGATAAACCCTTACTTGAAATAGATACCATTGCATTTAATTTTTTAAATACCGACGCTAATTATTTACTAGCTAATGACTTACTCTTGATATCTGCCCCCGTACTTGAAAAAGGTAACAAAAAATCATCTCATTTCTTAATTATTCAAAAGTATATTTACCCAGAGCTACATAATTTTTCATTGCAAGTACAATATACTGCGCTTATTTCAACAATTATTTTCTTGGTTTTTTCAACCGCTTATATTGTCATGATGCGCACTGGGTATATTCAACGAATAAAGCTCTTTTGCGCCGCAATTACACGTTTTAATGACGGCAACACAGAAGCACGAGTAAAAGAAGAAAAGGACATTTTTTACACCCTCGCCTGTACATTAAATGACTCTTTTGCATTTAACGAACACCTTAACGAATTGCTTCACGAAAAAGACAACTTAGCCAATTTGATAAGTGATTTAACGCCCGATGCCATTATTGAAACAAATGAACAAGGCACAATTACCAATGTTAATCAGAGCGGTTTAGCACTATTTGGCTACGACACAAAAGAAGAGCTGAAAGGTCGAAATATCGCCATTTTTATCCCTATAAAATACCAAAAATCGCATCACGAAGCGTTTGTAAAATCACAAAAGTTAGAGTCTGTATTAAAGAAAATTCGTAATGTGGAAGCGATGCGAAGGGATGGGTCGGTATTTCCTGTAGAAATTATTATCTCTCGATACGAAACAGCCAAAGATAACCATTTTTTAGCCTTTATCAGAGACAGAAGTAAAGCACATGCAGATAAAAAAGCAATTGAACACTTAGCTTATCATGACCAACTCACCGGCTTATTAAACCCCAATGGCATTAAACAACAACTTAAAAATGCGCACTTTCCAATGCAAATGACGGTGATTGAGCTGCTGTATTTGCGAGACATTAATGATATTCATGGCCATCATATTGGTGATGGCTACTTGCAAAGCTTTAGCGCTGCATGTAAAGAAATTGAATTAGAAAATGCGTTAATTGCCCGCCTTGGCACATCAAAATTTTTAATCTGCCACAACGCTGGCGGTAAAGAAGAAATTAAACAAATGCGCAGCCTAATAAATAAAGAGCTGATTATTGAAAACATGGTGTTAAAAACCAAGTTTAATCGCTGTGTTAGTTCGCTTAGTTCAATTGATCATTTTGATTCAATTGTCGAGCAATGTGAGTTATCCCTTCGCAGTGCAGATGGCGAAGTAAATAAAGTGGTAAATATTAACCCTGAATTTCATAAAAATATGAAACGGGAAACCACACTTAAAAGAGAACTGATCAGTGCACTTGAAAATGATGGGCTGTATTTTCAATATCAACCAAAGTTTGATGCAAATTCGTTAAAAGTAAAATCAGCCGAAGCCTTAATTCGCTGGACTCTCAACTCAGAATTTATCTCCCCAGGAGAGTTTATCCCTATTGCTGAAAAAAAAGGGCTAATGCCTATCGTCGACAGATATGTGATTCACAACGTGTGCAAGCAAATTCGCGAATGGATAACCCTTGGCAAACCGATAGTACCTATTTCAATTAACTTATCTGCTCGCCATTTATTTGAACAAACCACTATCGCTTATATTTTTGAAAAAGTGGGTGAATTTGATATTCCTCATAATTATCTTGAAATTGAAGTTACAGAATATGGCTTAATAAAAGATTACAAGAAAACCGCAATTAATATGATGCGATTAGAACAAGCGGGTATCGAAGTGGCGATTGATGATTACGGCACCGGTAACGCTAATTTAGAAACCGTATTATCGCTACCAATCAAACATCTTAAAATTGACCAAAGCTTTATTAAACTCGGTATGAAAACTGAAAAAGGTAAAGTCGTGCTTGAAAACATCTTCTCATTAGCAAAATCGTTAAAAGTAAAAACAACTGCTGAAGGTGTCGAAAATCAAGAGCAACTCGATTATGTAAAAGAAGCACAGTGTGATGATATTCAAGGCTATTTATTATCTAAACCACTATTAATTAAAGATTTTGAAGAGTTAATTAAAGATCCTGCTAAATCAACAGCAACCGTTTTACAGCGATAGAATTAAAAGCTTTGTTTAGAATTCAAAAAAAGCCCACAAAGAAGGTTTGTGGGCAAAATTGTTTTAAAAATTAAAACAATAGGGGAAAGCCTAAACAAATCCAAGGAGAACAATTTATTTAGGTTGCAAGAATTGTACAAAAAACAAACTGAACAAAATGTTAACCACTAACTTTTTCTTAAACTTTGTATTGCAACTTAATTTGCGTTACTTGCAAATTAAAATTACCTGATTGCTTGCCACTAATCATAAAACCAACCGAGCGCACATCGTCAAAGCGAAGTTGATAGTCCGAATGAAATTGCCTACCGCGAAACATTAAAACAAAGTCTTGCTCTGTTAAATTAAAGCTATGCTCTTTACCTGCTTCGGTTTTAAAGTGATAAACAAACGCAGGGCCGTCGTAATGACCATCTACCCGCAGACGCAGCTGGTATTGTTTGCCATCACCCACAACCTTAAAGCTGAGTAAATCTGTATTGGTATTTTCAAACGAAATAGGCGCTCGAAATGATGCAAAACCGCCATTGTTGGCAAGTGATACCTCACCCGTAAAGGTTAAGTTGTTATCACCAACAATAACTCGGCTGCTGGAAACGCCTCCCATTACTGAGTCGTTTATCACCATCCATTCAAGTTGGTTAAGATTTATATTAGCATGAGCGTTTGCTGCCATAACAAACAAACCAGTTGCAAGAGACGATTTCATTAAACACCTAAGCTGTTTTGAGCTATTAAGTTATTACGTGTAAAACAGCTTTTAGGTTTAATAAAACAAACATTACCTAGCGAGAAGTAACCAAGCTAAATTTGTCTATTTGATATTAGGCAGTGTAAATTGGTCCGCATCAAGATAGGCTGGAAACTTTTCTTTAAACTCTGTTAACGCCGATTTCGTCAATTCAACTGTGATTACTTCTGCATGGTTATCCTCGGCGACTACGAGCGTTTCACCCGTAAAATCATAGGCAGCAGTACCGCCATTATGCGCAACACCATTGCCATCATCGCCGAAACGATTGGCAGCAAGCACATAACATTGATTTTCAATTGCTCTAGCTTGCAGTAAGGTATCCCAAATACGACGACGTGCAGCAGGCCAGTTTGCCACATTAACCATCACATCATAATCGTTGCGACTTCGTTGAAATACTGGAAAACGTAGGTCGTAGCATACCTGTGGCAACAACCTAAACCCATTGATACTAATGATTTTTCGCTCAACACCGGCAGTTACAAAATCACCTTCGTTGCCTAAACAAAACAGATGGCGTTTATCGTAAAATTCTACCGTGCCATTTGGCCAACACCAGTAAAAGCGATTCGCTTTTTTACCTTGCTGACTCACTAGCACCGAACCCGCCACCACCGCATTTAAGCGTTTTGCTTGGGCCAACATCCAATTTAAAATTGGCCCTTGCTTTGGCTCTGCCACATCTAAATTAATGGCAAAACCTGTAGCAAAAGTTTCAGGCAGTAAAATTAAATCAACCGAACCTAGATTGCTCAGTTGTTCGCTTAAGGTGTTTAAATTTTTAGTAACGTCAAGCCATGCAATATCACTTTGCACTAAGGCGACTTTTAAGCTGTTATTTATAGCTGGCATAACTTCTCCGCAGCAGCGATTAAAGTGGCGTCTTCCTTTGCAAAACATAAACGAATCACACGATCGCCAGGGGCATTTTCATAAAATACGCTAAGCGGAATAGCAGCAACACCCACTTCTTTTACTAAATATTCGCAAAATGCCACATCATCTAACTCTGAGATGGCGGAGTAATCAAGCAGTAAAAAATAGGTACCTTCACTTGGTAACAGTGTAAAACGACTATCTGCTAATGCATTAGTTAACACATCGCGCTTGTGCTGATAAAACGCGCTTAATTCATCAACATGGTTTGGCTGCTCTTTAAGCATATCGGCTAATGCCAGTTGCGCAGGTGTAAAACTAGAAAACGTTACATACTGGTGAATTTTACGGAACTCCACCATCAACTTTTCAGGGGCAACACAGTAACCCATTTTCCACCCTGTGCAGTGGAAGGTTTTACCAAAACTCGAAATTACAAAACTGCGGGCAAAAAGTGCGTCATCGCCAAGCGCACTTAAATGCGTGGCACCATCAAAGCAAATATGCTCGTAAACTTCATCGCTGATGAGGTACAGATCATGCTGTTCAAGCAGTAGCTTTAACGCATTAATGTCTGTTTGTTTTAGCGTTTTAGTACTTGGGTTATGTGGCGAATTAATAATAATCGCTTTGGTTTTATCGGTAATTGCGTTAGCGACCTGCTGCCAATCTATTTGGTAGTTTGGCGCTGTTAGCGCGATATGAACCGCTTTACCACCGGCAAGTTCAATCGCTGGCTGGTAAGAATCATACGCAGGGTCAAACACAATCACTTCATCATTTGGGCTTACAAGTGCTTGAATTGCGACATAAAGCGCCTCTGTTGCACCTGATGTAACGGTTACCGATGCCTCTGGTGAAATAGTTAAAGCATATTTACGCAATACCAAATCGGCAATTTGCTGTTGTAATACGGGTACACCACTGGATGGCGAATATTGGTTAAACCCTTGTGCACTGTAAAAGTTAAGTTTGCTTTTTAGCGCTTCAGGCGTATCAAACTCAGGAAAACCTTGTGATAAATTAAGCGCTTGGTGCTCATTTGCCAATGCGGTCATTTGCGAAAAAATACTGACGCCTAAATTTGGTAATTTACTTTGCACACGATACCTCTAATCTTGATGGTGCTTTGACAAAAGCGATGCTATCATTGCCCAAAACGGATGTATAGCCGTCTAAATGTTTTTAATTTATATTTTCGAGTAACCTATTATGCATAATGATGCCGCAAAAAGTGCATTGATTGAAGCGGGTCGTTGGGTCAGCGATAAAGGCTGGGTACCGGCAACTGGTGGTAATTTTTCAATTAAAACAGACACGGGATTTGTTGTGACCGCAAGTGGCCATGATAAAGGATATCTTGCCCCTGAACACTTTTTAGAGCTCGATCAGCAAGGCGCAATTTGCAAAGGTCAAGGAAAGCCATCTGCCGAAACATCACTTCATTTAAAATTGTACCAACTTCAGCCAACCACTGAATGTGTATTACATACCCACTCTGTGGCCGCGACTGTGTTATCGCGTTTTATAAAAGGTGATACCTTGGCAATTCATGGCTATGAAATGCAAAAGTCATTACGCGGTATCACCAGTCATGAAAGTACACTTACTATTGCCATTTTTGATAATGACCAAGATATTGACCGCTTGGCAGAGCTTGTTGCAAAACGCCACCAACAAGAGCCAGTGATTCACGGTGTGCTTATTCGCGGTCATGGTTTATATGCTATGGGCAACAGTGTGGCTGAAACACGTCGCCACATTGAAGGGTTGGAGTTTTTATTCGCATGCGAGCTTGAGCGCATTAAGTTGGAGTCATCACTATGATTAAAGCCATCATTACCGACATTGAAGGCACAATTACCCGCATTTCATTTGTAAAAGATATTTTATTTCCGTATGCGGCAAAACATATTGCTGCGTTTGTTGAAGAAAACCAAAGCGATGCCACGGTAAAAACGCAAATTGATGCAGTAAAAGCGGAAATTGCTAAGCCAGATGCCAGTCTTACTGAGGTCATAGATGCGCTGCAACATTGGATTGCAACGGATCAAAAAATTACCCCACTTAAACAACTGCAAGGACTAATCTGGCAAACGGGTTATCAACAAGGTGATTTCACAGGTCATATTTACCCAGACGCCTATGCCTTTTTAAACCAGCAAAAAGACGCGGGCATGAGCCTTTTTGTTTATTCGTCTGGCTCGGTAAAAGCACAGCATTTGTTGTTTGAACATTCTGACTATGGTGATATTCGCCCACTGTTCAGCGATTATTTTGATACTCATGTTGGCGGTAAAAAAGACGCAAGTTCGTACACCAATATTCTAGAAAAGATTGGTTTTGCTGGCTCTGAGGTGTTGTTTTTAAGCGACATCGTTGAAGAGCTTGATGCCGCTAAAAGTGCGGGCATGCACACCTTGCAGTTATGGCGTGATAACCAAGAAAAAAGCGACCAACACCCAGCAATTGACGATTTCAACCAATTTGATGAAGCATTATTTGTATGAGCAAACTAACTATTTACCGTCACGACGATGCAGTAAGCGCGCTGCTACAGAGCGAAAACTTTACTGAAATTCAGCAACAACTTAATCAAGTAGGTGTGGTATTTGAGAACTGGCAAGCAGCATTTGAAATTGACGCAAGCCACAGTTCAGATGATATTTTAAACGCCTATGACGCCGATATTAAACGTGTGCAGCACGACGGCGGCTACCAAACGGTGGATGTTATTTCACTCGCTAAAGGTAATCCAGCGGCAGCTGAATTAAGACAGAAGTTTCTATTTGAGCATACGCATAGCGAAGACGAAGTACGCTTTTTTGTCAAAGGCCAAGGTTTATTCTGCCTGCATTTAGACGATAAAGTGTATCAAGTGCTTTGCCAGCAAGGTGATTTAATTTCAGTGCCGGCTAACACTAAGCATTGGTTTGATATGGGCAGCGATCCTGAGTTTACCGCAATTCGTTTTTTCAATAACGAAGCGGGTTGGGTGGCACAAAGCACCGAAAGCAACATTGCCAATGAGTTTCCAATCTTGGATTAGAAAAAATTAAAAAGAGCACCGAATGGTGCTCTTTTTATATTTAGAGCTCTTTTAACGCGCCGTCTTTTACTTGCTGCAAATTGTAAACGCCCGTATCAAGTACCCAACCCGTCACCAGCTGTGCTGGCGTTACATCAAAGGCAGGGTTAAATACCTTGGCATTGTTTGGTGCCCATTGGCACTCACCAAAGCTACCACTGACACCTTTTACTTCAGCATCAGCACGCTCTTCAATTGGGATATGTTGGCCACTTTCACAGTCAATATCTAAGGTGGTGATTGGCGCAACCACATAAAACTCTACATTATGAAAATGTGCCAGCACAGCTAAATTATAGGTACCAACTTTATTGGCGAAATCACCATTAGCTGCAATGCGATCTGCACCCACAAAAATCTTATCTACTTTACCCGCAGCCATTAAACTTGCGGCCATATTGTCACAAATAAGGGTGTACGGAATTTGCCAACTTTCAAGCTCAAATGCCGTTAAACGACCGCCTTGCAGTAATGGGCGTGTTTCATCCACCCAAACATGAATATCACCGTATTTTTGATGGGCGTGGTGTATTACACCCAGTGCCGTACCCACCCCTGCTGTTGCTAATGCACCCGTATTGCAGTGAGTTAAAATATTATCACCTGGTTTTACAAGCGCTGCACCTAGGCTTGCCATGGATTCACACAGCGCAATATCTTCATTAAATAGCTGCTCGGCAGTTGCTACCAAAACATCAACAAAATTGTCTTGAGCTAATGCTTGGCGCATACGTTTCATGCAATGCATTAAATTAACCGCGGTTGGACGCGTTGCCTCTAAATCATTTATTGCTTCGGCAAGTTGGCTATGAGATACACCTTGCTCTGCTAAATGGGCAACTAGCAGGGTTGCAGCTAAACCAATTAGCGGCGCCCCACGCACTTTTAATGTCAAAATCAATTCTTGCATCTCAGCCACACTGTTACACACATGCCAATGCTGCTGATGTGGTAAAAGGTACTGATCTAAAACGAATAACTGTCCGCCTTGATATTTAAGACTGCGCGCGAGCAAATTTTGCATGCTGTGAAACTCCAAACTATTAACGCGCTCATTTTACACTAAGACACAAAGAAGTATAGACATCTAAACATTCATCAGTATAGAATTCCGTAATTATCTGTATTTTTGAATAGCGAACACCATGGCTGACTATATTGCTTTTGATAATGAGCGTGCACTTAACTATGTTGCACAGTTAAACGAATTTTTTGCCCCAAATGCACAATTAACTTGTAATGAGTTTGGTGATGGCAATCTCAATTTAGTCTTTCGCATTGCTGATGAAAACGGTAACAGCATTATTTTAAAGCAGGCATTACCTTATGCCCGTTGTGTTGGTGAGTCGTGGCCTTTAACCCTTGATAGAGCGCGAATTGAAGCGGCGGTACTTGAAAAACATGGTGCGGTGTGCGAACCGTATACCGCAAAAGTGCTGCACAAAAACACCGAACTTGCAGTAACCATTTTGGAAGATTTAGGCCATATGGCGATTTTGCGTGGCGAACTAAACCAGGCAAAAACCTTTCCAAATTTAGGCAGCCAACTTGCAAACTACCTGGCAACCACCAGCTTCTATTACTCAGATTTTTACTTAACACCTGCAGAAAAGAAAGCCTTGGTCATTGAGTTCACAAACCCTGAGCTGTGCGCCATCACTGAAGACTTATTCTTTGATGATCCGTACCGCACCTCTCTGCGCAATAACTACCCGGCGACACTTGAAGGTGAGGTAGAGAAGCTTCAGCAAAACACCGAACTTCACATTAAAGTGGCTAAATTAAAGCAGCTATTTTTATCGTCGCCACAAAGCTTATTACACGGTGATGTGCATTCAGGTAGTATTTTTGTTGATGCGCAATCAACTAAGGTGATCGACCCTGAGTTTGGTTTTTTTGGCCCAATTGGTTTTGATTTAGGCTCGTTCATTGGTAACTTTTTACTTAATTATTGTGCGCAAAATGCCCGTATTAGTGAAATTCCAAAACGCCGCCAAATGCAAACCTACTTGCTGACGACGATTCAGCAAGTGATCAACGAATTTGCAGAAACGTGGCTGTCACTTGCTAAAGAGCAAACCCGTGATTTATCGCTTCAGGCACCAGGCTATGCAGAGTATTTTGTAAACCAAATCATTAAAGATGCACTTGGTTTTGCCGGCACTGAGCTTGTTCGCCGCACCATTGGCCTTGCCCATGTGTCAGATATTGATGGTATTGAAGATGATGCTGCACGACTGCAAGTACAGCAGCAAACATTAATCCTGGGTGAGCAACTTATTTTACATGCCGAGACCGCTCACGATAAAGAATCTGCATTTAATCTGATCATTAGCCTAGTTCAGTAAAAATCAGCCCAATAAATTTCAGCCTAAAAAGCCAGTAACCGTGTTACTGGCTTTTTTCTAAAGTGCTTTAGTTGATGTTTCTTCCCGCATTAGTGCTCATCTCTAAACATCTTCATTTCGCTTAAATGAAATACCTCAAGGTACACAAATTCATCGCTAGCTATGGTTCTTTTTAAATAACCAATGCGCAATTTGAAGATTCAAAACCAAGCCGATTAAACGCCCATAACCGTGCATAAGTTCAGCTCCCACATTACCCATTAGCATCGCAATAATTTCTAAGAATAGTGGGCTAACAACCGCTAAACTAGCAGCTGCTGCAAAATACACCCAACGCTGATGCTGTTTGAAATCCTTTTTAATTGCATACTTAACAGCAATAACAAACGTTAAGAAAATCGCTATCGCAACTATCACCAAACTCACATAGCGCGCGCCAAATTCATTAGGCGAAAATACATGATGCATCCACACGCCAGACGCCGCCATCACACACGCAGAAATAAAAGCAAAGTAGCCATTAATTTTATGATAGCGCGGTTTTGTTTGTCTTAGCTTTGGTGAAAACTGAAATGGCATTGTTAAAAAAAACACAATACCTGATACGCCATGGCAAATAATCACAAGTGGCATTTCAAAATAGCGCGCGTTAATCATTTCACTGAGTGGCGAATCAACACCACTACCCATTACAACTAAAGCAACAATAAATACTGCTGGTATTGCAGGAATACCTATCATAAAGAGTAAAAAGCTAACGCCAGCCCAGTTAAACGGTGTTTTAAATTCATTTGGTTCTATCATCATTGCATTTTGGTATGTCATTTTTTAATCCTTACACCATACGCTAGTTAAGTTAGAAACGATTATGTAAAATACCTAAAGCAATATCGTTCTAATCTGTTGAGCAGAACCAGAAAAAAACAACAAAAATAAATAAGATATTGTTTATAAAGAAATAAAAGGATTTAATTTGCAACCATCTGAGATGTACTTATTTGCGATTAACATTGCAACCCTAACCTTATTAGGCTTTAACGCAAGTTTACTTATTACTAAAAAAGGCCAAAATTTCGGCTATACTTCCCTTTCTTGCTGCTTTATTGCCATTGCAATTGTGATATGCCAACCCAGCTTAAGATTGCTCGCGCCCGAGTGGCGGCAAACGCAACTTATCGTATCGTTACCTGCATTATTAATGATCGCCCCAAGCTTTTGGTTTTACATTAAAAGCCTTACAGCAGAATCAAAATGGACGCTTACCAAACACGACAAATGGCATTTTGCTTTGCCTGTAATCGGACTATTTATTTCACTTTTTACATTAGTTTTACCTAACGAGATTCAACATGGGCTTTTGGTTGACGGTGATGATGCGGTGCTTGAAAGCGCATCACCCATCTTGCGGTATAGTGTGTATGCTGGGTTGATTATCACCTTTTTATTGGTTATTGGCTGGGTTATACAATCAGCATTTTATGTGGTTAAAACTATTGTTCGCTTAAACCGCTACCGCGCGCATTTAAAAGACATTTTTGCTACAACAGCACAAAAAGAAATGGGTTGGCTTACAGCGCTAGCACTTTTAGTAGGTATTCCTTGGGGATTATTTGCCGTCAATTTAACACTCAATAATTTGCTGTTCCCAAGTGAAATGTATACGCCCTTTTCTAGTTTATTATTACTGATTGCAGTAATGTTTTTAGCGACTTGGGCGCTTCGCCAAAAGCCAGGGTTTGAAGAAGTATTTGATGACATTAGTAAAGATGATGAACCTACTCTGTTGTCAGTAAAGCAAAACAAATATAAAACTTCGGCATTAACTCAAGACAATTTACAACACATTGCAAACAAATTGGAAAACGCAATGCAGCAAGAGCAAATCTATTTAAACGCCGCCTTGTCATTGCCAGTACTTGCAAAAAGTATCAATACTTCATCCAACTATATTTCTCAAACATTGAACGAGCGTTTAGACGTTAACTTTTTTGATTATGTAAATGGCTACCGTGTAAAACACGCTAAAAATGAACTCACAAACAGCAATAAAACGGTACTCGATATTGCGATGGATGCGGGCTTTAATTCTAAGTCAGCGTTTTATAGCGCCTTTAAAAAACACACAGGCGTTACTCCCATCAACTATCGCAAGCAATCAAATGTTGAAAACACCTAAAAAAACAGATTTAGTTTTAAAAAAAATAACTATGCGAAGTTAGCTAGCAAAGCTTGTAGATTGAAGTTATTTCTAAAGTGAGATTCGGTTGTGACTTTTAATTGAAATAATACTTATCACAACCGATTTTAAGTAACTAGATTTTTAACAATTATAAGATGCGTTTAATGGTATCCACTACCGTCTGACAATCTTGTCGAGAAATATCTTTATGCAATACCAAACGAATCTGCTCGCCAGCACAAATATTAATGCCTTGTTCGAATAATCTATTGGCAAAGTCAGCGGCCGTTAGTTCACCTAAATATTCTACAAATACCATATTGGTAAATTGATTAATTACCTTCAAACCTTCAATGCTTGCTAATTCATTTGCCAACCAAGCGGCATTTTCATGATCTTCAACCAAGCGTGAAATGTTGTTTTCTAAAGCATATAGCCCCGCAGCCGCAACAATACCAGCTTGGCGCATACCGCCACCAAGCATCTTACGCCATTTATGTGCCTCATGAATAAATTCCTTCGAGCCACACAATACACTGCCAAGTGGTGTGCCAAGCCCTTTTGACAGGCAAATAGACACTGAATCCATTTTTGAGGTGATGTCTTTAACCGCAACTTGATGATACACAGCTGCATTAAAGACCCGCGCACCATCTAAATGAAGACCTAAACCATGTTCATCGCAAAACTTGCGAGCATCAGATAAATAAGCCATTGGCAGTGGCTTACCCGATACTGTATTTTCAATCGATAATAGACGCGTGCGCGCGTAATGGTGATCGTTCGGCTTAATTTTTCGTTTGACTAGTTCGAGTGACAAGCTGCCGTCTTTTTCGAACTCTATTGGCTGTGGCTGAATGCTACCTAATACTGCCGCACCGCCACCTTCATATTTATAAGTATGAGCATCTTGACCAACAATGTACTCATCACCACGTTGGCAATGTGCGAGTAGAGCTAGTAAATTACTTTGCGTGCCACTTGGGGCAAATAATGCAGCCTCATGGCCGGTTAATTCTGCGGCTTTTTGCTGCAACGCATTTACCGTTGGGTCGTCACCAAATACATCGTCACCAACTTCTGCAGCAGCCATAACTTGACGCATTTGGGCGCAGGGTTTCGTTACCGTATCACTTCGTAAATCAATCATAGTTTATCGTTTTTGTATTTTTTAATATGAGCATTTTTACTCTAGCTTGGCGAAAAGCTAAATACAATTGGATTGAGATAAATACACCTAGTTACTTTGTTTTAAGTGATAGCAAGTACCCTGCTCTGTAAACCCCATTGCCAAATACATTGGCAGGCCAGCTTGTGAGGCCTGCAAACTTATTAGGTCACAATTTTGTTGCCCTGCAAACCAAAGTAAATGTTGCATTAGGGCCTTACCAATACCTTTTCCTTGGTTACATGCTGGCACGCCAACTTGGTGAATACCTAAAGTACCATTGGAAATATAGGCGATTGCTGTACCGGCAATTTTTCCTTGGTCAATAAAAGCAAAAATCTTGGCATCGCTATTTGTTAAAAGTGGCTCAAGTGCTCTGTAATCAATTTCATAACCAAAAGCCTCTGCACACGTTAATGCCCATTTCTTTAGTTGTTCAAGAGTGGATATTATTTCGATACTTTCGCTTTTACTACCGGATAATTTTGAAGTTTGCAACGTCATAGCAATTAGGCTGTTGCTTATATTCTTTTTTTGTAGAACTGTCGGTAATGTTGTGACACACACATTGCCTTGCCAAGAGGTCTCATCAAGTGTCTTAAAATCACTTTGCCATACTTTGTTAGGCCAAGCGATATGACGTTGTACACCATTTTCTTGCGTATTGGCAAAAGCTAACCAAAAGGCATTTAAATTGGCTAAGTTTCTTTGCAAGTTTGTCATCTTTAATCCTTGTTTATTAAAATAATGCCCGCGACTAAAAGCATTGCTCCCAGCGCTTTTGTCGTCGTAATCAGTTTTTGCGGGCTTTCAAATAAGCCAAAATGGCTAATTAGCATAGCGAAGATAATTTGCCCGGTTAGGGCGTAACTCATTAAATTGCCTACGCCCATTTTGGGTATCAGCCAATACATGCTACCTACACCCAAAACACTTAATACACATGACCCCCATAAGTACCAAGGTATATTACTCAGTTGGACATTTTGTAAAGTGACTGAAAGCGTTTTTGCATTGATTAGCAAAAGTACCAGCGAAACCAAGATAAAACTGGTTAAAAATGCATAACTTGTTGCCAACCAAGGGCTTTTTAATAGTTGTCCTAAGCGCGCATTCATCGCAGCTTGAATGGCAATACAGCTGCCCGCTGCAAAAGCCAATGACCAAAGCATATTCATAATAAACTCACCATCTGGTCTTGCGGCCGTCTGAATTTACTGCGATACGCTGTGTGATCTTCTGAGCTGCGAACACCAACAGGGCATATTATTTCAGCGTTTAGTCCACGTTCACTTAATCCTAAAACATGATTAAAACCGACATTATCAAAACCTGTCATTGGGCAAGTATCGATTTGATTAATTGCGGCAGAACTTAGAAGTTTACCAAGCGCAATATAACATTGGTTTGCACTCCACTGCGCTTGCTCGCTAGCAGACAGCGATAATAAATGGTTACTAATTGTATTTTGATATCCAGCTAACTTGCTGGCATCTATGCCTTGGTTATTGGCTAATTGTTGAATGTATAAATCAACATCTGCTGCAGTTGTCATTACACGATTTGCCAACACGAATAAGTGGGAACACTCGGCAATTTTGTTTTGCCCGTAGCTATAAGGCAGTAATGCTTGCTTTAATTTTTCGCTACTTATGATTATTAGCTCATACGGCTGCATACCGTATGAACTTGCACTTAAATGTACACTATCGATTAGCGGCTGGAGTTGCTCGTTAGAAAGTAATTCAGTTGAGAATTTGTTTACGGCATAGCGCCAGTTTAGCGAATTTATAAAATCCATTATGTTTGCCTCATTCAAAGTTGATAAGACAAGATTAATGACTTTGCGGTTTAACCTCATTTACATATGTTGATGAACCAAAATTATTTTAAATCTTTTTTAATTCTGCTCAGTTGTGTTGGCGTAATGCCGAGATAGCTGGCGATATGGTATTGCGCTAATCGACTAACAATGTGTTTGTAATCAACTAAAAACTGCAAATAACGTTGTTTAGCCTCAAATTGCAGGTAACCAATTTCTTTTGGCTCTTTTTCAAGTAACCAATGGGTTTCAAGGTAATTGATATGAAATGCCATTAGTTCATTGTTTTTAAAAAGCGCTTCTCTAAACTTTTTAAAATCTATCTCTAGAATTTGGCAATCTTCTAATGCATCAACGGCCATAAAGCTAGGGGTATTTTTCAATAACGCTGACATACTGCCTGGAAAACGACCTTCAGCAAAAAACGTTTTGTTAAACTCATTACCCTGTTCATCAATAACATATGCTCGCATTAGCCCCTTGTGTAAAAAGGCAAAGTGGTTAGGAGTCTCTCCTATAGCGTAGAGAGTTTGCCCTTTTTTGAGCGAACGTAGTTGGGTGCAATTTTGATACACTTCAAAGGCACTTTCACTGAGCGCATAGTAATTATTAAGAATGGTTTTTAAATGGTGCTGTGGTGTCAAATTAAGGGCTTACACATCAAGACGTTGTTCATAAGTTTAACTTAATTTGTAATGTAAAAGTAAGGATAAATGCCACCTGTCATTTATTGTCTTTGGTATTAAAGTAAAAGACGAATGTAGAACACATTTTTTAACTCACCTATCAAATTTAGTCGCATTACTTCGATAAATTACACCATCAGAATTTAACAACACTTTTAATTTGAACATAAATAATAATCAACAAAAAGCCCCGTTAGGGGCATTTAAAGGGTTGGAAAAGGGTTATGCTTCACATTGCCAATCAATATTCTTTTTGCCTATGCTAACTTGAATATTGTGCTCACCGTATTTACTAATTGACGGCTTAATTGCTTTTTCAAACTTTCGCGCTGTTTTTTCGAAATGACGGGCATGCAGTTCAACCGCATCGATATCTTTTTGATGACTACGAACCACTGCTTCCATCTCTTGTGCGATTTTTTCATGTTGCTTTATCAGCTTTTTATTAACAATCACTTCATCATTCTCTTCTATCACCATTTCACCAGACAAGTTATCCAGCGCAGCTTCATGTTTTGCAAGCGCTTTATCCATTTCTTTCAATGGCTTTTCAAGCTCTTTAAGTGTCATCTCATCCGCTTTCATTGCGTTATAGGCTTCGATTTGCGTCTGAGTCATGACGATTTCGTCAACTGCCTTACAGCCATCAAAAACGTAGATTTTTAATTGTTCATTTTTTGCAATGCTCGTTTCATCTGAGCTTGCATTTGCAATTGCGCAAGCGGTTAATACGCTTGCACTTATAATTAATGTCGCAATTTTTTTCATATCCATAATAAATCCTGTTGAGTAAAGATTGTTTTATAGTTAGTCGAAAGGATATTCAAAAAGGTTTGAAAAAGAGGCTAAAAAATATTTTTATGAGTAAAAACAAAATGTAACAAATAAACACACAATAAAATAAACATCACATATTTCGCTTATATTTGTTTGTAAAAATAGTCTTTCATTTACTACAAGGCTGTTTTTATGAAATATTTTGTATCTTTACTTTGTTTACTGATTTTTTCGAACACTGCGCTCGCGCAAAAGCTTGATGTGGGCGTTAATATTCCAGCTGAATTTGGCGAAACATTTAAGCGAGAGAAAATAAATTACGAACAATTTAAAGACCAACCTTTTTATTTACTGGTGTGGGACTCTGGCAATGAGTTTTTATTAAGGGATATATTACGCCGTACCGATAATTCGCCTGCACCTGTTGTGGTGATGTGTTTAGGGCAAGTAAAAGTAGGTTCTCGCCAAAAAGATTACACCGAATGCGAACATCAAGCGAGCCTACTGAATAGTGATCGCGTGACTTTAATTAAGAAAAAGCGAAACTTGATTGCTGATGTAGTAAAGTTACCAAAGACTGATCATCTCTTTGTTATTGATGAAAAAGGCACTGTAGTGCAAAAAGTAAGGCTGAGAAAACGCTAATTACTAACAAGTTTATCTGGGGAAAGTTGAAGCGGGGAAACCCGCTTTTTTTTTACTTGTCAGCTACTGTTGATGCGCCAGACAATTCGGCTGATAGCGCCATTTTAAAATATTTTTCGTAATACTCTAACGCATTAATTTTAGCCAAGTTATCCCATAAGCTATGGGCTATATTAGGTTGCTTCGCATAGTATTGATGGCTAAATATTAAGTAACCGATACTCTCATTTATTGGAATGGTATTTTCAATAAACCCTTTGGGCAACTTTTCCATTTGGCAATTGGTTAAGGACACATTAACCCGCCCTTTAAAAAGCAACTCGTGCGCTTTGGCTATTGATGGAACTTGATAAATATCAAATCCTTTCAAGCGCATATCACTTATTACACCATAGCCATTGGGTACCGACATATTCATAGGTTTTTTAAAAACTAAATTTGTGCCATCCCAAACTATTTCATTCTCTTTATAAACTAAGCAAGATGAAGAAATTGAAAAACTACGTACATTATCTAAATTTCCATCTTCTTTTTTTGGATACTGCGCAATTTGCTCTCGTAATGGGTGGTAACGACCAACCACCGCATCAACCTTACCAAGCGATAAATCATTAAGGCAACGCTTCCAAGGAAAACGTACATAACTAATTTCAACTTGCTGCGTAAGGCGCTCTAGCTGTTGCATTATTTCGATTGCGGGACCTGGGTTTTCAGCTGGCACATCTGGACCAGAGCCATAAAAATGGGGAAGAACTGGCTTGTTTTCATAACAATACGTTAATTTATTCTTGCCATATGCTGTAATAGAAACCGCTGTGAGCATTATCAGCATACCGTTGAATAAAAATGTTCGCATAACGCGCCTTTAAAACAGTTTACAACACATATATTGTAGACCGATACAATCAAAGAATGTATTCATCTTCTATGAAAATAGCCATTTTTTGCATATAGCATTTCCTAGAGTTGTGATTATTAATACCTTCTAAAGCTCATCTAGCTTTTACCTTCAGAGGCAATTAAACTGGAGAACTTACAATTAAACAAATCGTTAAAATGGAATTTGAAACCTCTCGCTTACTTTTTAGACCAATTTCACTCACTGATTATGATTTTTTTGCTCACTTACATCAATTACCTGATGTGATGCGCTTTGTTGCAGATTTGCCTTCAAATGAGAAAATTAAACAACGTTTTAATGAACGATTGGGGCATTGGCAAAAAGAGCATAATAACTGGCTAACACTTGTAATGATTGAAAAATCGAGTTTAAAGCCCATCGGCGTAACCGGTTTTTTATCTCAGTGGCAGCCATTTAAGCAAGCAGAACTAGGCTTTTTAATTGACCCCGAATTTCACGGTTTAGGCTACGGCAAAGAATCCACACTCAAAATGACGGAGTTTGCTTTTAATGAGTGTAAATACCATAAATTAAACGCTACTGTGACTGAGGGAAATGAAGCATCTAGTTGTTTATTAACAGCTCTTGGGTTTAAGTTAGAAGGAAAATTGCGCGATAACTATCGTATTAATGACAAGTGGTGCAATGATTTGAAGTACGGTTTGCTTAAGCACGAGTATAGTTTACTACATCCTCAGCAATAGTTTTTTTGAGCTGCAAGTGTTTGGATTGAGATAAGAAAACAAGCACAAAATCCATTTTGTGCTAAACCCAAAGATTTAAACGTAGCGATTACAAGTTAAAGCGCGATGTAGCATCAAGTAATTTATCTGATAAGTCATGTAAATTAGTTGCCACATTTCGGACTTGTTCAAGCGAGTTCAATGTTGATTCAAACGATGAATGCATATTTGACACATTATCAACAACAATGGAGGCAACAGAGGTTTGCTCTTCTGTGGCCGTTGCTATTTGAGCGTTCATACCATTAATCGCCAATATTTGTTCGGCAATTTTACGAATAGACTCGCCCGTTTTTTCGGCATTATCAGAATTTAACTTGGCTTTTTCCATTGCTGAGTTCATTGCTGTTACTGACTCATTTGCAGCTGCAGTTAACACATTAAGTAAGTCGCGTATCTCATTTGTAGATTTTGCAGTACGTGATGCAAGCTCTCGAACTTCATCAGCCACCACAGCGAAACCGCGACCTTGCTCACCAGCACGCGCAGCTTCAATAGCAGCATTGAGTGCGAGTAAGTTAGTTTGCTCTGCAATAGAGGTAATAACATTTAAGATTTGACCCACGTTTTGTGTATCATTCGCTAGTTGATCTATAGTGCCAGATGCAGCTTCGATTTCATCTCGAAGTGCGTTTGATTCGGTAACAGATGATTCAATCTGCCTTGTACTTACTTCAACTTCTTTTTCAGCGCTTCGCGCAGCTTCCGCTGCACTTGCAGCAGAATTAGAAATATCACCCACACTCAGTTTCATTTCTTCCATTGATTGGCGCACTATTTCTGCATCATGAGATTGCTGGTTTGTTGCATTTTCAGCTCGCTCCATGCCCTGCACCAAGCGCGTTGAGTTTTCCATTAAAGGGCTTACAACCGAAACCACATTTTCAACTGAATCTTTTAGCAGTGAAATAAAGCCATTGAAATTTTGCGATACTTGACCAATTTCATCCTCGCTTCGCACCTCTAATTTACTGCTTAAACTACCACCACCATTGGCAAGCTGCTCTAAAGACGAAGCGACATCTTTCGCCGACTGGCTGATAGCTTGCGCAATAAAGATGGCGAGCAAAGTTGATATAATAATGGCGACAGCAATAATGCCAATGGTTACCCCTAGTGCATCACTAGAGCGCTCTAAAGTATCACTAATAAGTGCTTGAAAGCGTTCATCCGATTTTCTCTGAAAAGCATCAAAATGCCCAACGAGCTCCTCGTATTTTGCTGTTTTTTCTTGAGCTTGCTGTTGAATTTTAGAAAAATCTGCAGTACCTGCTATCATGCCAGAAGCTATTTCTTTGGCTATTTTGCTGTATGCCTCTAACAGTTTCATATCTCGGCTACTGACATCCTCAGGAGAGAGCCTTGCAAGCTGATCTAAGTTTTGTTGAATTAATTTGCCTGTTTCATCAGCCTTACCTATTAGCTCTTCATCACCAAAGGTAACTGATTGAGTGTAGAGTTCATCTAATTTTTGAACTAAATATTTGTTGGCAGTGGCATACTTAACTACTTCATAACTAACGGAAGAGATTTCGTTAATTGATTTTTCGTTATCTACCATTGTACTGCGGCTGACAGTCAAAATTGCAAGCAGCAAAATAACTGTTAACCCTGTGATTAAATGAATCTTTTTGTTTATGCTTAAATTGTTTATTAGTTTCATCACGCCTGTTATTCCTAGTAGATTAACTTTGCTGATTATTTATTCGTAAACATCAACATTTAAATTGTTGTCTATTTTTCAATTTTTGCTAGTAATTCTGTTTAATTAACTATACTTACTTCGCTAATAACGCAAATTAAGCAATTTAGGAAACAGTTATGAACAATAAAGTTTTATTAGGTTGTGCATTGTGTTTTGCGGCTTTTCCAAGCTTTTCAGATGTTAATATCTCTGGTTTTACTAGCATAAATGCAGGCAAAGTACTAAGTGGCACAGGTGTTCCTCACTACGGTATTAATGAACCAACCTTTCTCGCTGACTATCCCATTGTGAGCGTATATAACGAAGACATCACGTTTAAACCCGAATCTTTATTTGGCTTACAAGTCACTGCGGATGTCAGTGAGGGGTTAAGCGCAACAGCTCAAATTGTTGCCCGTGGCGCAGATGACTTTAATGCGGAGTTTGAGTGGGCCTATTTATCGTATGAAATCAATGAAAATTGGACAGTGCAAGCAGGTAAAAAACGCTTACCTCTGTTTTACTACTCTGATTTTTACGATGTAGGTTACGCCTACGTATGGATGCGTGCACCAGCAGATAACTATACCTGGCAAATCTTCAATTATAACGGGGTAAATGCTCTTTACACGGGCTCGATAGGTGATTGGTCACTGTCTGGAAATATCTATATGGGTCGCGAAGACGATAAAGAAAATAAACTGCTTTCAGACTTTTTCTTTGGTGCAACAACCCGTGAAATCTGGAAAGATATTCTTGGCGGCGTTATTCAAACCAGTAACGATTGGCTTGAAATTAGGGCTACCGCAATGACCTATACCAATCAACGTTATATTGATGGTGAACCTTCAATGTGGGATGGTAAAGATGAGCGCGATGGCAATTTTTATGGCTTAGCGGTTAACGCTGATTTTGGTAATTTCTTTGTTTTAAGTGAGCTTAATCGTTTAGACCTTGATGGTAACCTTGATACAGCCATGATCACACTTGGTTACCGTATCGACTCATTCACTCCTTTTGTTTCATATTCTACCTTTGACCAAAAAGATGGTGTTGATGGCGAAAATCATAACACCACATCATTTGGTGTTCGTTGGGATTTCCACTCTAACGCGGCATTTAAAATTCAGTACGATGATGTTGAAGACAATTCGTATGAACTTGCAGTTGCTGGTGATAGTAAAGCCATTACTATTGGCGTTGACATGGTATTTTAATTGAGGGTAACGTAATGAAAAAATTAATTATTTTAACACTATTTATGTTTTCGTCTTGGTCATTAAGTGCCGCAGTTGATGTTATTGTTCATCCATCAAATGCAAATGCAATTGATGCAGGCGAAATTAAAAAAATCTTCACGGGCAAAACAAAATCATTTGCCGATGGCTCAAAAGCCCTGCCTATCACTCAGGCCGATGGCAACCCTGTCACTGATGAATTTAATCAAAATGTACTTAGCAAATCATCAAGTCAATTAAAGGCTTATTGGTCAAAACTGGTATTTACCGGTAAAGGTACCCCACCAAAAGAAGCTGCAAATGATGCTGAGGTTGTAAGCCTTGTTGCTAGTAATCCAAATCTTATCGGATTTGTGACACAAGGCAGTGCCGACGGCAGTGTTAAGGTTGTTCAATCTTTTTAACGAGGTGAAGTTATGAAGAAAAATCGCTACCTATTTGCTTCATTGTTACTTACAACTGCGGCTGCACCTAGTTACGCAGATGTTCGAATAAATGGCTTTGCTTCAATTTATGGTGGACAAACACTCAATAGCAGTGATTCACTTTACAACTACACAGATGAACTGGACTGGCAAAATGATAGTCTGTTTGCTGTGCAAGTCAGTGCTGATGTGAGTGAAGGATTATCTGCAACTGCACAATTGATTGCTCGTGGCAGTGAAGATTTTAATGCTGAATTTGAGTGGGCTTATCTTACTTATGAAGTATCTGAAAATGCGCAATTAAGCGCAGGTAAAATGCGCATTCCATTTTACCGCTATTCTGATTTTCTTGATGTAGGTTACGCCTACCGCTGGGTTAGACCACCTCAATCTGTGTATAACTTGTCTTTTTCAACTTATGAAGGGTTAAGCTATTTGCATAACTCAACCATTGGTGAACTAGACAGTAGTTTACAATTGATGGCTGGCTCTGTTGATACCGATATTACAGCCGTCACTAACTCTGATGCCGCAAAACTTAAAGACACTTTGGGTATCAATTGGAGTTTGTCAAACGGTTGGCTTACAGGACGTGTTGCTTATTTTATCTCTGAAGCAACGATTGATGTGAGTGGTAGTAATGAGCTAACAGGGCTCTTCAATGGCTTACAAGCCTATGGCTTAAACGAACAGTATAGTAATTTAGCTATTGAAGAAGATGATGCATACTTTGCCGCTGTTGGTATTGGAATTGATTACAACGATTTTTTATTCGACGCTGAATACACACAATTTGAAATTGATAACAGCATTTTAGCTAAACAAACCCAATATTATGTGTCTGTTGGCTATCGCATGGATTCAATTACATTAAGTGCAACGTATGAAGGCAATGACGATAAAAACTCAAGCGACCAATTCAATCAAGTACCTCGAAGTATCACAGGGCCTGGGGGTATTCAAATTCCAGTTGTAGTACCTGGCACAAATCCACCTCTGTATCTGCAAGATGCCACTAATTTTGCCCTTGCATCGCAAGCGGCAAAGTCGAATGCATATTCATTTACAGTAAGGTACGACTTCCACCCATCTGCAGCCTTTAAAGTGGAGTACACCCATTTTGAAGATGATTTAAGTGATTATGATGCTGATCTTGTCACTTTTGGTGTGGATCTCGTGTTCTAATTGTTCTTTCCTTAAAGCAAAAGCCCTACTCACAATAAGTAGGGCTTTTTTATGGAATCGGTTAAACCAATGTGACTAGCAAACCTCACCTTCAATGTTCAATAACTGTGGCTTTGTATTTGGCTTAGCATAACTTAATCGCCCCAATCGCTCGGTTGTGTGGTAGCAATCAAGGCCTGAAATTGCCACGGTATCAAGCGCTTCAATATCAATGTAACCGTCTTTGCAAAGTGCGATTTGTGGCACAATAATATGGGTTATTTCCCCAATGACCAATACCGTGCCGTTAATTTCGAGCGGTTTTATTTCACGTAATTTAAGGGCAAATTTGGCTTGTGATTCACCGACAAATGGCGCATTTATGCCTTTTTCAAACTGCTCTGTCAGCGCTACTTTTTCAAACTCAGATTCACTTTCGTCATAACGCGCCGATGTTTGGTGGGCTTGTTGCCAAATAAGAGAATTTACGTGATTAATGGTGTACACACCCGTTGCTTTTATATTGCTTAACGTGTCTCTAGGTACGGTATCTGGGCGGATGATCATACCTATTAGCGCAGGATCTGCACCTAAATGAAATACTGAGCTGACGATCGCCAGATTTGTTATACCCGATGCGTTTTGGCTACCAATTAAATTCGCACTTTTAAAGCCTGATAAGCTATTAATTAACCGAGCGCGTTTGCGCTGTTCCATCGCTTTAATATCATCTTGAGTTATGTGTTTTATCATTGCATTTGCCTAAAAATCATTTGCTTTGCTATACGCTTAACCACAAGTAATCGATTACAAATCTTCAAGATTTTGCAGTAAAAAATTCGCGCGACTGAGCACCTTATCGCGCTCATCTTCTGGTTTTTTTAGCCAGTTACTTAACACCATTTTAGTGCGTGGATTATTGGTAAAGCTGTCTTTATGTTTATCCATAAATTGCCAATAAAGAGAATTAAGCGGGCAAGCATCATCCCCCACTGTGTTTGCTACTTTATAATGGCAATCACTGCAATAATCGCTCATTTTTTTAATGTAATTACCACTTGCCGCATAGGCTTTTGAACCAACAATACCGCCATCGGCAAACTGGCTCATCCCACGGGTATTTGGCATTTCAACCCACTCAAGTGCATCGATGTAAATGCCTAAATACCAGTCATCAACCTCATCAGGGTGAATACCTGCTATTAAGCAAAAGTTACCCGTTACCATTAAGCGTTGAATATGATGAGCGTAAGCAAAATCAAGTGATTGCGTAATCGCATGAGACAGGCAGCGCATTTTGGTGTTTCCACTCCAAAACCAACTTGGCAGTGGCAAGTTCGCATCAAGGGCATTGAGCGATGCGTAATTGGGCATATTTGCCCAATAAATACCGCGCACAAATTCACGCCAGCCTAAAATTTGCCTTACAAAGCCTTCTACCTGGGCAATGTCTATGTCGTCGTTTTGTTCAAAGGCTTCTATGGCAGCATTCACTACGCTATGAGGGCTTATCATTTTTGCATTAATGGCAAACGATAATCGAGAGTGATATAAACTCCAGCCTTTGTCCTCGCCAAACTCAATAAGTTTGCCTGTCATTGCATCTTGAAATTGACCAAATTTTGGTAATAAGTATTTGCAAAAAAAGGCTAATAGTTGATTTGCTTGACTGCGATTAATTGGCCAGAGCAATTGTTTGTCTGCTTTACCCATGGTTTTTATGCCATGTCTTTCGATGCGCGCCAGAATGTCAGTGACATCATTAGCAAATACTAGTGGCTCAGGAATATCGGCAAGATCAGAGGCTTTTAACTTATTGCGGTTTTGACTATCGAAATTCCACTGCCCCGTAAGTGGTTCCTCTCCATTCATCAATACATTAAACTCCACGCGCATTTTGCGATAAAAATGCTCTAACCGGTGTTTTTTACCTTGCTTGAAATAACTGGCTAATTGATTATCAGCCAAGTAAAAATGCTCGGTATCAAATACCTTGTAGTCGATAGAAAGGCTTTTACAATAATCAGTTAGCTGGGCACGTAAACGGTACTCATCTGGCAGTTGATAGCAAAAAGAACGAATACCGTACTGTTTGATTAGATGATTTAATAAGTCGGGTAAATCAGCGTACTTTTGTGTGTCGTCTAAAGTTAAGTAAATCACCTTATGGCCAGCTTTTTCTAGTGCGCTGGCAAATGCCTGCATTGCCGCAAAAAACGCCGATACTTTTTGAATGTGATGGGTGGTGTAACTTGCTTCTTGATGTAGCTCTGCAATCAGATACGTCACATTGTGCGACTTTTCTTTAAACCAAGAATGCTGTGCATTGAGCTGATCGCCCAAAATTAATCGAAGCTCACTGGTCATTATTCTTTCCTTTTTGTCGGTTACCCGCACAGCGTTTTGAGCAGTATTTCACATTATGCCAATCTCGCTGCCACTTTTTACGCCATGTAAAGGGGCGTTCACACACTTGGCATATTTTTGTAGGTAGTGCTGATTTTTTCACTAATTTGGCCTAACATGGCGATTAAGTAACCGCTTACTTTCAATCACGACTTTTGGCTTTTTACGCCATAACCAAAGTAACGCTTGTGCATCTTTATAGCTTTGTTTTACATCAACAATCGGCTCAGGATAATCTTCACCCAATGTAAAGCCATACATCATTTGTTCCATTTGTGATAGCTGCCATGGGCTGTGGATCAATGGTGCAGGTACTTCGCGAAGTTCAGGCACCCACTTTCTAACAAAGTCGCCCTTTTCGTCTTTTTCTTCCCCTTGCTTTACGGGGCTATAAATGCGAATGGTATTAATGCCAGTCACACCCGCTTGCATTTGAAACTGGCTGTAATGAATACCTGGCTCAAAATCTAAAAATAAACTGGCAAGATGCGCTACACCTGCACGCCAATCAAGCTCTAGGTGATGACACAAAAAACTCACTAACATAGCGCGCATGCGAAAATTTATATAGCCAGTTTCAATTAGGCAGCGCATACAGGCATCAACCATTGGAATACCAGTTTGCCCCGTTTTCCAAGCATGTAATCTTTGCTCTGCTAAGCCACCAGTCACCCGCGGTAAGTCGTCATACCCTTTGTTAACGTGGCGAAACTCCATCTCGCATTCGCTTTCAAATTTCTGAATAAAGTGGCAATGCCAATGAAGTCGCGATGTAAAAGCAACAAGGCTTCTACGCCAGCCGGGAACTTGCCAGTGAATGAGTACCGTTTGATACACTTGTCGCAAACTAATATTGCCCCACGCCAAATACGGCGATAATCGCGAGCAATAAATTTGACTTAAACTTGGGCTTGAAAGGTTAAATGCATACACTTTACCGCGAGCGGTAAAAAAGTCGTTAAGCACATTAAATGCTTCGCTTTCGCCGCCATTTTGAAACTGCCCCTGAATATTTTGAAAGCGCGTTTCAAAGTGTGCTAACTGGCATTCGAAATCATTATTTTTAAACCAGTTAACCGTGTTTAAATCAAGATTCAAACAAGGGGCACGCATTACTTGCTGCCAGTTTTCATCCCAATGAATGCGATGACTTAAACCCCGTTGCACCGCCCCTAAAGGGGCTTCATGCCAGATGACTTGATTGCTTTTGCACCAAGTAGAAAACGCTTTATCTCGCGAAAAAGTGTTATCAAGGCCAATTTCTTGATGTGAAAACACCTGCGAAATATCGTATTTAAGATTAAGCGCTTGATGTACCGCTAGAGCGTCACCTTTTGCGACATACAAAGCGCCTTTTGGCAACTTGTTTGCCATATCGCGCAGTGACTGTGAGACAAATCGCCAATGGCGCTCAGAATAGTGTGCATCGTCAAGCAAGATGTCTTCAAAACAGTACACCAATAATACTGGCAACCCTGTTTTTGAAGCTTCAAGCAGTGGCGCGTGATCAGACAGGCGGAGGTCGCGTTTTAACCAAACAACTGCAATGCTCATTTAAGTTACATCGCTTAAAATTGGCCAATCTGCTGCATCATTGGCATCAAGCAAAGAGCCAACCGCTGTGCCTTGCCACTTTCGAATAAATTTGCCGTTTACATCAAACAGCTCGGTTTGCTTTTCAATATTGAAATGCCGCCCGCCGCGCGGATCAACACCAACGCCTGCAATGTACTGCCAATTACCCCAATTTGATGCCACATCAAAATCAATCAGCTGTTGTTGAAAATAAGCAGCACCATAGCGCCAATCAAGCTGTAACTCATTTACAAAACAACTTGCCGCAATTTGCCTGCCGCGATTTGACATATAACCGGTAGCGTTAAGTTGCTTCATAAGTGCATTAACTAACGGATAAGGTGTATTACCGCTACACCATTTTTGATACCGCTCGGCAAAAAAGCTAGTGAGTGGTTTGGTATCACTGAGGCCTGAAAACGCATAAAGTCGCTCGCCTAATTTTACACTCAGCCACTGAAAGTACTCACGCCATAACAGTTCAAACTTGATCCAATAGGTTGATTCGTTGGCGCCATCTGAATGCTCATATTGTAATACCGCATGACAAATTTGCCTTGGCGATAAATTACCAATCGCTAAATAGGGGCTGAATTTTGTCGAGTTGTGCCAGCCATCTAACTCATTGCGGGTTTCTTTGTAAGTTTTTACCGCGCCACTATTTAGATAACTCACCAAGTGATACTTTCCCGCATGTTCCCCTGCAAAAAAAGGCATTTCATTTGGCAATAAATAGGATGTATCGATGCTTTCAAACCATTTCAATAAAACAAAGTTGTTTTCAATTTTGATTGGCTTAGGTAAATGTTCGGGTAAAAGTGTGCTTTCTGATAGTGTTGGTTTAGCAACGTCTAAAGAATTTTTTTCAACTTTATTGCGAAATTTACTAAAACTGCCCGACATACAATCAAACTTGTCAATTTGATGCTGTGTGAATAGTGTATGTTGCCAAAACTGCACAACATTCACTTTAGGAAATGTGTTTTTTAAGTGAAGGACTTGTCGTCTTTCGTATTCACCCACTTGCTCTGCAACCACCAACTCAGTAATCGCATGAGCTTCTATAAGCTCACTTACAACAGCTTGCGGCTTGCCCTCTAACACAATCAACTGATGCCCAATGGCATTAAGTTCATCGGCAAGTTCTTGTAAGGCATTTAAGATAAATCGCGTTTGATGATCGCCAAGCAGTTGGCTGTGATAGTTATTGGCAATTTTCGTACTGGGATCAAGCACATAGACAAAAGCGATTTGTTCACTGTTTTTCAGCGCATATTCAAGCGCAGCGTTATCACTTAAGCGTAAATCATGGGTAAACCAATAAAGAGTATTGAGCACTATTTCAAACCGAACGTATTGCAAACTATGAGATATCTATACGTGTACCTGATTGAAATAGTTCAGCCGCGTTTAATCCATTAGCGCTTAATTAAACACCTTATCCCCGTCATAAAATCATGCTAAATAGGAGGAAGTTTTCACAAATAAGCAATTAAACTAGCAGCCAGTATCAACAGTAGAGGCTACTTTACTGGTAACTTGGCTGCCATTTTCAGCAAAAGCGTAATAGGCATAGCATTCGTCTTGTAGGCTGTAGCCTTTAGGGAATATAAATAATCCCCAGCCCTGAATACTGCTATTTACATAAGATGCTGGGGTTTGATCTATCACACACAAGCGCTCTTGGCAGTTATAGCTCGCAACTAAACTTGCACCTAAATCAAAATACCCATTGCCCACATAACTGAAATCTCCGTCCATTAAATCGCCCAACGCGTTATTCCAGATTTCTTGCGGCGCACCAAAATAGGTATTAACGGTAACCCCATTAACGATAACGGATTCATTGCTAACTTTATGTTTATGTTGCATCACTGCTTTAGCGTAAATGCCATCGGTAAGCTGATCTAAACCAGCAGCCACTTGTTTAAGGGTTGCAATATTTGCGTCGCGATTAAGTGAAAGGAATTTAGGCGCAGCGACAACGGCTAACACGCCGAGTACAACAATCACTAAAATCAATTCAATTAAGGTAAAGCCATTTCTTCTTTGCATATTTTTAAAATAATAAGCTGAACAATAATCACATCTTGATTAATTAAGCTCTCAAAACTAATGTTAAAGCCGTTGTTGAAATACAACTTAATGTTAAATCAAGTAACTTTCATTTACTAACTAAGACTTTTGAGTCAAAATAAAATTTGTTGGTTCATCAGTTCGAAGTAAAATATGACAGTTTTTAACGGAGTTTCTTTCAAATATATAACTATCCTTATTTTTTAATGGTTTCGCTAAACCATTCGCACAGCGAAGTTGAGCTTGGGTAAAACTGCCTTTTTTAAGTTCTATTACCGCACTATTTCTAACAAGTTTTCTAAAAAAAACATTTCCTTTATCAAGTCGTTTTTCAACTTTAATTTCAGATTCATCATTGATGGGGTTTTCAATAAGCAATGTGTACTCTTGCTTAGTCTTATCATCAAGTACGACGTTTTCAACTTGTTCTAATCGTTTTAAAGCTAACCTTGCTCTTGGATAGTCTTTATCATGCACATACCATTCAATTGCATTTTGCAGTGCAGGTACGGAAATTGGTTCAGGTAAATATTCACTTAAACTAAGCACATCATCCATATAATTTCCGTAATTCTGCCAATCATTTTTATAGAAATGGAGTTGAGATTGTTGCCAATAATACATAGCTTGTTCAACCCAGTTTTTTACTCTATGTTCTGCAATATTTTCGAGTTCAGCCTCAGCATTTTTAAGATCTTTTGAATCGAGGAATGATTGGATCATCTCGTAATCTTTATAAAATTGTCTTGAAACTTGACTGTGAGTAGTTTTTTTACGGTGAAACTTCAATCGAAAAAAATAGTTTTTGCTAGCTGAGGTTGGCTTTCCTGAAACTAAAGCAGGCGAAAACTCTAAATTAGATAGAAATTTAGCTACATCTTTTTCCATTTCTCTAAAATCAGACGAGTTAATAATTTCAAAACCAGTAAGTTTAGCTTCTGCATCAACAGTATAATTAATGAATGCCCAGCCATGATTGTCGTTCGTACCATAACTAGTATTGAATGGTTTGTTATTGGTTTTCAGTACAGTTATTGGTTTATTTTCAATTTCTTTAGTAAAAGCAGTAAAAGGTAGTAGCACCATTGAAAATAAGCTAACAAAAATGGACAACTTCATATTTAAATCCTTTAAATTCAAGAGGTGGAACTCTAACATACCCGTTTTAAGAGTTGCATAATTGTTTTAATAATTAAGGGCTAATTAGCGAACATCCGTGTTCCACTAATACCTGACGAACATTAAACCGGTTTGGAAGGGCGTAAAGTAAATGCGAATTCAGTGCCTTTACCAAGTTCACTTTTTACTTTGATGTCGGATTTAATCAGCTGAATTAAACGGTTTGTTATTGCAAGCCCTAGCCCTGCGTGCGATTTTTTACAGCCTAAACTGTTACTTGCACGGTATCGCGCTTCAAAAATATAGGGTAAATCTTCGCCGCTAATACCCACGCCGGTATCGGCAACAACAATTTTGTACTGCTGCGACTCTAAAACAACCTTGATACTGATCGTTCCACCTTGATTAGTATGACGCAGCGCATTTTCGATTAGATTGGTTAAAATACGCTCTAATTTTGCGATGTCTGAATAAACACTAAAATCGCATTCTTTTGGATGCACTTTTAATTGAATGCCTGCTTTTTCAGCGCGTAGGGCGAATTTTGCCATCACATCGTAAATCAGCTCACCTAAGTTGAATACTTCCAGATTAATATTGGTTTGGCCGGATTCAAGATGAGCGAGTTCAAAAATTTGATCGATCAAGGCTTTTAATTGGCCGCAATTTTTAAGCGTTACATTTAAATAATGTGCAGCTTTTTCATTAGCATTGGGCGTTTCTTTATTGAGTAACTCTAAATAGCCTTGCAGTGAGGCAAGTGGCGTGCGTAAATCGTGAGATAAATGCGCAAGTAGTTCTCGGCGCTGCTCATCAAGTGCTGTTAGCTGCATCATTTGCCGATTGATGGTGATAAGCATGCGATTGACCGCCGCACCTAATTGATGGATTTCATTATTTTGTTCTGGCCAATCTAATAAAGGCAATTCTGAAATATCAAATTCGGTTTTATCTACTTTTTGAATAAAACTACTTAAGGTTCTGAGTGGTTTAGTAATAGTGCGAAATACCACCAGCATGCTAAAAAGCAAAAAACCTAAACCTAGTACTAACCAAATACTGCTTACTAGAATTTGCTCTGAGCTTTTAATCGACGCAAAAATAGAATCATAAATCGACGAGCCAATAATCACGTACAAGTAACCTTGTAGAGTATCGCCGTTATACACAGGGGCCACTGAAAAAATCTTTTTGTGGTCAAAATTGCGCGGATCATCACCGTAAATGGGTAAATTAGATTGATCTTCAATTAAGGTAACAAGCGGCGCTAAGTCGATAAACTGGCGTTTAACTTGCCCTGGTTTGGCTGAAAACGTCAGTAACTTTCCACTCGGGTCAACAAAATAAAACTCAAACGCAGGGCCAAGTACCATTAAGGTATGGAATAAATTCTCTAATGCCTTGTAATCGTATACTCCTTGTTTTAACAGTGGATTATCATTGGCTAAATGTTCGGCCAAACCCAAATGCAGCGCTTGCTCTGCCTGTGCACGGCTTACTTGCGATACGTTTTGTGTCCACCATAAAAAAAGGCTGGCAGTAAGAATAAATATGCTCGCTAATGTAAGTGAGAGCTTGGTATACAGCGAGTTTTTCATAGTGCAGCAACAGCCAAAGACTTGGCATTGAGTTTGTAACCCACGCCCCAAACCGTTTCAATAACGTGTTGTTTAGCATGCTTTTCTAGCTTGCCTCGCAGCCTATTGATATGTGAGTTTACGGTATGTTCATAGCCACTATGGTCGTAGCCCCAAACTGACTCTAATAATTGGCTTCTTGAAAACACTTGATTTGGGTGTTTTGCAAAAAACACCATTAAGTCAAACTCGGTTGCGGTAAGCGGTAAGTCTTCCCCTTGAAAACGCACTTCATGACTAAAGGGGTCGATGTGTAGGGCACCAAAGTTAAGAATCTGCGGCTGCTCGCTGTTTTGCATGCTCTGTGCTTGGCTTTGCTGCAATAAGCGGATGTGCCTAATTTGCGTTTTGATACGCGCTTGAAATTCACGATAACTAAACGGTTTGCAAATATAGTCGTCTGCGCCCATTTCTAGGCCGATAATCCGATCCATTTCACTGCTTTTAGATGTGAGTAGTACCACGCTCACCTCGGGCATTTTGGTTTTTATTTCGCGGCATAAGGTTAGCCCGTCTACTGTGGGTAACATTATATCCAGTAAGATAATTTGATAATCTTGCTTTGCTAATTGGGCCAGTGCCGCTTCACCAGTTGTAACATGATCGACATGCAAGTTAAGTTCATTTAAATGAACCTGAAGTAACCCCGCAATATCTTGATCATCTTCAACAATCAGTACCGAGTGTTGCATCATCACACCTCTGCTTATTAGAGAAATAAGATAGGCCGACGATGACAACAACAAGGCAATCCTTAGTTGGCGTGCAAATACAATGTGGGTGTTTTCACACGCCTTGCTAAGGTGTAAAACAAATCGCCGGCCTATTTAACGCGTGTTACGGTGACAGCCAATAGCGGGTTGTCGAATTTGTGAAGGCTGGTTAATACCGAAGTACTCAGCCCATCATCTTGTCCAACAACCCCAGGATGCATCGCAACTTTATTTATTTCTTCGCGTGCACTGTTAAAGCCTTCACCTCCGTCAGCAGGCCCCGGTATGGTACCTGGCGCTTCAGAGTTGGCTTCTGTGCCCGCATCATAAGCAAAGGTTTTATAGTACTGCATATCCCCTACACTCATTGAAGAAACATCTATGGCATTAAGACCGGTAAAGCCATCATTTGTATTCACCATCATCGAAATTAATGATAATTTTTGACCTTCCAGCATCTCGCTTGTGAGCATTAGCTCAACTTTTTGCCCCGGCATTAATACTGCGTCACTTGATGTGCTTGCGTTCACCACATCTAATGCCAAAAGGCCCGAGTTATCACCGGATTCAGCCAGTACTTCGAGTGGCTCAGATGCTATTTCACCAATTTGCCAAAATTGACCAGAGGTATGTAAAGCACTGCCTAGCGGCGACATCGGTTGTGCCTGCGTTAAATTCACAGCAGTTACCATAAATTCATAGGTCATTGTGGTTGGCGGCGTGACTACTGGTGGCTCAACCGTCATTTTGTCGTTATCGTCGTCTCCACAGGCAACAAGCGCTAAACATGCTGCTGGGATCAAAATTTTACTAAGTCTCATAATGACCCCCAATTACTTCACAGTGACTGTTACTTTCGCAACTGGGTTTAACCAGCGGTGAACTGTGTTATGTAAGTCACTACTACCACCATAAGCATTGTCATCTCCAAGGCTTCCACGGTGAACATGGACCATTTTATTCTCTTCGCTAGTGGTAACGCCTGTGCCATTTTCGCCAGGAGCTACCCCAGGAGACGCAGGAATACCAAGCTCACCCGGTGCGCCAGATCCATTTTTTACTAACTCATTATTGGCTTCTGTGCCCGCATCGTAGGCATTTAAATAAATGGTGTAAGTACCCACTTCGCTTGGAATACTCCAGCTATTTAGGCCAACAAAGCCATCATTGGTTGGTAGCATCATACCGACAATTGATAATTGGGTATTGCCGTCGGTTGTCATTAAGTTGGTCATGGTACTCATGGCTGGGGCAAGTAAACCACCCGCTGGGTTTGCCATGGTATCTGCACCAATACCATTTACCATAGCAACAAGCCCATCTAAACTGCCGCCTTCAGCCATTGCTTGCAGTTCAGGTGAAGCCGCTTCACCTAATTTATATAACATGGCATCGCTCGAATGCGCCGTAACAAGTAACGGCGTGAAATAAATGCCTTGGGTTAAGTTAGTAATTTTTACATCTATATCTGCAGCATTTGCATTGCCCGCTGCAAGAAGTGCACTAGTAGCAAAAAGTGAAAGGATTTGTGTCTTCATAATTTGTTCTCGGTTGTTTTTGACCCTTTCACTATGAAAAACAAAGTTCTCAATGCCATCACCGAAATCTCACAAAATTATCACGATTTCATAAAAAATTTTAACTTGCGATAAATGAATAAGAATTGTTCAATTGAGCATTGGCAACCTATAAATTAACCTGTAACGCAAAATGCGCCTTGGCTAATATTGGTTATCGCACAAAACATGAAATGGATGTTCAACATAATATGAAGTATTTTTATCTCGCAGCTGCACTTTTAGGCAGCATTATTCCTTATGGTGCGTTTCTTCCTTGGGTCATTGAAAATGGCGCAAATCTACCTTTATTTGTTGAATCGGCAACGGCCAATCCCATTAGCCTATTCGCTTGGCTTGATGTGTTAATCGCCGCAATTACCTTAATTGTGTTTATTATTGTCGATGCAAAAACAAATAAAGTTGCGTATTGGTACTTAGCGCTTGTGGGCACATTATGTGTGGGCGTGTCATGTGGCTTACCACTTTATTTATATTTGCGTACTCGTGAGCAAAATAAGCGCTTAACTCACGCAAAGTCATTTTAAGGAATTTACATGGATTATTTGCTGGCAGTGACGCTTTTTGCAATTTCATCATCGGTTACACCGGGTCCTAACAATATTATGGTGATGACTTCTGGGGTAAATTTTGGTGTTCAAAAAAGCTTGCCACTGTTGTTAGGAATTTGTATTGGTTTTAGTTTAATGCTGCTGGTTGTAGGGTTTGGTTTTGCCCAGCTTTTTGCCCTTTACCCCACCTTGCATTTCATTATTAAATGCGTGGGCGTTGGCTATTTACTTTATTTAGCCTGGCTTATTGCAAGTAGCAGTTCAGGTGTTGAAAAGAGCCGTCAAGCAACGCCTTTTTCGTTTATGAAAGGTGCGCTGTTTCAATGGGTAAATGCCAAAGCATGGATTGTTGCAACAGGTGCCATAGCAGCGTTTACCTCAAGCGGTGACGACTTATTAACTCAGCAACTTATTATTTCACTGACATTTTTTATTGTGTCGTTTCCCTGTGTTGGTGTGTGGTTGTTATTTGGCTCTATGCTGCAAAACGCACTCAATAGCCAAAGCCACAGGCGCATATTTAATTTATCCATGGCTGGTCTATTGGTGTTATCGGTATTACCGGTAATGCACGAGATCATTTCCCTGTTACTTTCATAATACATCGGTTGAACCGTCAAAATGCTCACTTATCAAATCCATGACTAAATCGAAACGAGCAGGTAAGTCTCGCTGGTATTTTTTAACTAAATACCTTGGCTGTGAAATTGGTTTAGGTAATTCAAATTCACAAAGCACGTCTTTAAAAGGTGAATGTGCAATTGCTACTTGCGGTAAAACGGTAAATCCCAACCCTTTTGATACTGGTAACAGGATTTGATTTAGCTGGTTGATATAGCCGCTAATTGGCATAAATTCAATACTGCTAGGATGTTTATTAAGCTGAGTAAACACCATACTTAGGTAATGCTTGCCATCTGGGTGATTAATAAACCCGCGTTGGCATAAATCATCAAACGATGTAATCGTACCTTGCCAAGCTTTTGCCATCACCACAGAAATTTTTTCATGACTTAAGCGCGTTGCTGAAAACCCTTTATCAGCTGAATAGTGGTTAACAATGCCTAAATCAATTGAGCCTTGCTGAATGTGCTCTAAAATACGTTCGTTTGGTGCAATTTCAAGCTCGCACACCAGGTTTGGCAACTTAACTTGTAGTGCAATAAGCTTTTCATACAGAGATAATGCATTTGCGCCAGAGCATGCAATACGGCAGATACCACGGTGTTTATCATCAAAGCTAAGTTGCTCGAGTAAATCAATCTGCCCCTTAAACGTCGACAACGCATAGTCATATACCAACTTTCCTTGCTCGGTAATTTCAAATGCTTTGCCATAGCGCTTTATTAAGGCTTGGCCGCAATAACTCTCTAACTTTTGCAAATGTTGGCTAACACCCGGTTGTGTCATTGCTAATAAATCTGCGGTTTTAGTAAAACTTTTTGTCTCAACTAGCGTGATATAAGTTTTTAACCATATGTTATTTAACATCATAATTTTAAATTATAGATTTTCTAAAATTTTATAATTTCAATTAATTTAGTTTATTAACTAGGCTTAGCACAAGTAAATACTCTTGTTAAAAAAGGAAGAAGCACAATGTCACATACTTACCCAAGAAGTTTTTCGCACATTGGTATATCAGTGCCGGACCTAGAAGCCGCAGTAAAGTTCTATACTGAGGTGTTAGGTTGGTATTTGATTATGGAACCTACTGAAATTATTGAAGACGACTCGCCAATAGGCGAGATGTGTACCGATGTATTTGGTGCTGGCTGGCAGCGTTTTCGCATTGCCCATTTATCTACTGGTGACCGCATTGGTGTTGAATTATTTGAATTTAAAAACCAAGAAAACCCTGAAGATAACTTTGAGTACTGGAAAACAGGTATTTTCCACTTTTGTGTGCAAGACCCAGATGTAGAAGGGTTGGCTGAAAAAATTGTCGCCGCTGGCGGTAAAAAACGCATGGCAAAACCACGCTATTATTACCCAGGTGAAAAACCTTACCGTATGATTTACATGGAAGACCCATTTGGCAATATTTTAGAAATATACAGCCACAGCTACGAGCTACATTATGCAAGTGGCGCGTATAACTAAGCTAATTTGTAAAAACAAAACGCGCCATAGTTTTTAGTTAAACTATGGCGCAATTGATTTAACTTAAACTCGAGTTAAAAAGTTTGCGCAAAATCTGTAATGTAAAGATTATGTTGTTTTATACACTTGTGTTTTATTGTTTTTCTCAGTAACAAGGCCATTTGAGCGCAAATAACGAATCCATTGCAAACAAACTCAACACACTAATATGTAAAAGTAGCTGCGCTACAAAGTGACTTTTATTTTATCTCAGGTTATTTATCGTTCTTTAGACAGCGCTTTTTCTGCTAAATGCAAAGTGTGAGTTAGTAACTCTTTATTTCCCGCTTTACCATGCCCTGGTACCACTAATTTGATGTTAGGAAATTGCTTAAGCGTATTTTCAATTGATGTTGGCCACTTTGAAACAACCGCATCTTCAAGGTTGCCTAAATTTTTACTGTTAAGCCCCTTTACAAAACAACCACCAAAGAGCATTTGAGGCTTTTCAAGCCATACCACAACATTATCAGCGGTATGCCCACCACCAGGATAAAACACCTCTATTTTGTCTTTAAGAAGTGAAAACTTATTCTCTTCGATAATATGTGTTGCCGACAACCCTTTATGTTTTTCCAATAACTGATTCGTTTTTTTATAAGCATAAGTTGGAATATTTCGTTTGTTTAACGCATCAAGGCCACCGCTTGCATCTTGATGAAAATGCGTTACAACAGCCGCTTTAAGTGTAAAACCTTGCTCTTGTGTCCAATCAACTAACTTTTCAGTATCACTGTTAGACCATGGTGTATCAATAAAAAAAGCGTCTTTACCGTCAACCACAACTAAACCAGAAGCACCAACCATGCCCCACTTACCTACTTGCTCGTAGGAAACATGTTGGTAAATATTTTCGTCTATTGCTGTAACTGTTAACTCAAATTGTGCTGCGCTTGCCAGCATAGGTAATGCGAGCAAAGAGTAAAAGATGTGTTTCATATCAATTTAATGCTTTTAGTAGCTAACTAGATACCTAAATTAAAGTAATTTAAGTGTTTAAAAATAATAGGGTATATAAGTTGGGGGAACATTAGCAAGAAAATTAAACACTCACACGATGGCATAGGAATAAAGTTAGCTTACCCAATACTAGAAGTTAATACCGTTTGGTGAAATCGTATTGATGGCATCATTCATAGCATCAATAAACGCTTGATTTGAAAACCCATGTTTTTGAAAATCTCTTGCATAACCAATATGTGCAGACTGCGACGAAATAACTTCTTTCACCACAAAGTCACGCTTAAATTGCGTGTGGTAATGACTTAACACATCGCTAAGGGTAATCAAGGTCGATGTTTCATCATTTATGTAACAATCAATGCGACGTTTTATAAGCTTTTCTACATTACTTGCAGTACTTTTATTGGTCGCCAAAATAATACGCCGTTTACTTACTGCCGATTTATATTTGTCATTAAGTAGTAAGTACCCAGCATTAATCCCTAACTTGAGTGCAGGGCGAGCTTTAGGCCCAAGACTAAAAGCATGCTCTAAAGACACATCCTTATGACAAAACACCACGACTTTTTCTATGCCAATCGAACTTGAATAATGGGCTATAAAAGGCCTACTTTTGTGGTGAATATAAGGGGGTATAAGGGCAAATTCTTCACCACTTTCAATTAACTTTAAAGCGCGTTTCCAAGGTAGTGGCATTACACTTATGGTGTAATCATCTTGCAAGTGGTGTGAAAGTCTCTTCAAGTAATCAATATAGATCCCTTTTAAAACACCATTTTCTACATAACTGTAAGGAGGGTAATCATCATCTGCCAGAATACGAACCTCTACTGGGCTGTTGGCAAAGCATTTAGTAGATAATATGAAATAGCAAAAAAGATAGCTTAAAGCACGTACAAGCCTCATTTACATTGCCTTGTAAATTCAAGCAAATCCCATTGCTTAAAGGCAAATTTAGCGTTGCTACCGTGCTTTACCATTGATCACCATGTTAAAAATTACTTTTAGCTTTAACAGTAGCTTAGAAGATAAACAATTTCCTTTAATCAAGGTACATTATTGTTGAATGATGATATTTTTAGCGAGACCTATCAATTTACCATTAACTATAAAAAATTTCGCGACAATACGCCTCAGTCACACGATGTCAAAAACACAGCGGCAGGATCAATATAAAACTTTTCCCCCATAGCTTGGCGACCAAGTAACATTAAATAAGTCATATCAGAGCGATCTGTTAAAGTGATCTCGATTGGCCAGCTTAAATCGCCTAACTTTGCTCGCGTTATGATGACAAAACGCTGCTCCCTCACCCCATTCGAAGATTTAATCTTGCGTTGATCTTTTATTACTGCTTGGCAGCGTACTTTTGCAGCAACATTATGAAGTTCTGGATGTAAATCAAAGGCAACCGCAGGTTTGCCTGAAATGGTAATGCGTTCAACATTATCAACATGCAGTGACGATGTTTGTGCACCCGAATCAATGCGCACAGGCATTTGAAAAATACCAAATTCAGGCAAATCAATGTTTTCCAAACGACCAATAATAATTCTATTTTCCACGGATGAATGTTCTCTAAGACGTGCTCGAAATTAACAGCAATCACACAAGATATGACTGAGTTTCGAATAAATGAGGTGGTTTTATGGCGCGCAATTTAATTGGCTCGGAATTAAAAATACAACGAATTATTTTTGGCTTAGTAATAGATATTTTTTATCGTAAAAGATACCTATTACCAAACCTTATTTGAAGGTGTAATTGTCAAACGTAAGCTAAGGTACAAAATGCCATTTAAGTTATTTATTTAACTCAATATCGTTAGACTCTGACCACACACGTAATGATTCAAGAATACCAAGTGCAGAGCGACCAAACGCCGTTAACTCATAAGTAACCGCAACTGGGCGCTCATTAATCACTTTACGAAGAACCATGCCTTCTTGCTCTAGCTCTTTTAAGCGTTGATCAACCATTTTTTTAGTTGCCCCGCCTAACATTCTTACTAAATCATTAAAGCGAACAGGCTCATCTTTTAAATGATAAATAATTGATCCTTTCCATTTACCGCCAATCAATCGCATTCCTTTTTCAATGGCGCAAGGTTCATCACACACATTAAAAACTTTTTTTCGTCCCTTAGCGTCTGTTTTTACATAACTTTCCACTAAAAAAGGTCCTCATTAAACTAGGTTACTAAAAGTATACTAATTGTAAAAGCACACTAGGTTCCTAAAATATACCTCAAATACAGTTTTGATGAAAGCAACCACAGGAAAGTAAATTATGAGCAATATTTTAATTATTAATGGCCATCAGTATTACACTTTTTCAGAAGGCAAACTCAACGCAACATTGGTTGACTCTGCAGTCACATTACTTAACCAAAAAGGACACAACACCAGAGTCGTAACAATGCAAGACGAAATCAATGTCGAGCAAGAACTCGAAAACCATCAATGGGCAGACGTGGTTATCTTTCAGTCACCAATTAATTGGATGGGTGTAACTTGGTCATTCAAAAAATACATGGATGAAGTGTACACAGCAGGTATGGGTGGTGCATTGTGTAATGGTGATGGTAGAACAGCCGAAGAGCCTAAAATAAATTATGGCCGTGGCGGCACGCTAACAGGCACAAAATACATGATGTCAGTCACATTCAATGCGCCTGAAGAGTCGTTCAACAAACCAGATGAATTTTTTAACGGTAAATCGGTAGATGATCTGCTCTTTCCAATGCATATGAATTTTAAGTTTTTTGATATGCAAGCCTTGCCAACATTTGCTTGTTTTGATGTGATGAAAAACGCAGATGTAGAAAACGATTTAAAACGCTTTGCTGCACACATCAACAAACATTTTTAATGGAGTAAATCATGTCTTTTGAATACACACAAAAATTACATGCTGGAACAGAGTTTCCTAAATTTAATGCAACACTTCTGTCTGACGAAATTGTTGAAATTGGCTCACCTAAAGCAGGTCATGATTGGCAATTGGTGTTGGTTTATCGTGGTCTCCACTGCCCACTTTGCACTAAGTACCTTAATCAATTAAGCACGTTTAAGCAGAAGTTATCTGAAATTGGTGTCGATATTGTTGCTATTTCAGGTGACAGTACAGAACAACTCACAGCCCATTTAGAACAGCTAACAGTAAACTTTCCAATTGCCTACGGTTTAACCACCGAGCAAATGAATACCCTTGGTCTTTACATCTCAGAACCACGTTCAGAGCAAGAAACCGACCATCCGTTTGCAGAGCCCGGATTATTTGTGGTTAATGCAAAAGGCGAGATACAAGTTGTGGATATCTCAAATAATCCATTTGTGCGTCCTGAACTTGAAGCATTAGTAAATGGTTTAGCGTGGATCCGCAATCCAGATAACAACTACCCAATTAGAGGTATGCATCGTTAACAGTGAAACACGACCATGCTTTGTGAAAATCAAACACGCTGTTTTCAAAGCACGCAATAAACTCAATGGACTTAACAACCAAAAGTTAAGTCCATCACTCTAACCAAATACAAATAGCCCCCCTATGATTATGCAGAAAATCTGATTAATCGCTTATTCTTCAATTGATTAATAAAAAATGTAAAACAGCGCCTCAACTATCATGAAAAATTGAAACTGTTTACTTAACAAACAAATTTTGAGTAAAAACTTCCCAATTTTGTCATTAAATTATCATTGACTTTGACTTGCATGACAGTTAACTTGACTTTGTAGCTAATAAGTTGAGTTACAGTATTATTTCTTCATTTCGCCGAATTTGATGTACGACGTCCTGTAGTCACTAACACTTTGCTTTATTTTGACGCTATTCACGCTCATTATGAGCAATTGTTACACCCAAATTTATATACTGGATTTATATCATGTCAGAAAAAGTAAACGGCACTGTTAAGTGGTTCAACGAATCAAAAGGTTTTGGCTTTATCGAGCAATCATCAGGCCCAGACGTATTTGTACACTTTAGTGCTATTACTGGTGACGGCTTCCGTACCCTTACTGAAGGTCAGAAAGTTGAGTTCACTGTAACGACAGGTCAAAAAGGACCTCAAGCTGAAAACCTAGTGGTTTTATAAGCAAATATTCCGGAGGCAAGTAATCAACTTGCCTCAGCTCTACGCTCTCCACATCTAAAACCAATTGCTAACTGCACATTACTTTTAAATCCGTTACACTTAATATTATTTCTGTTTTAATTTGCTTATGAAGTTCAAGGCTAGCAACCGTCATGGTACATGTGAAGTCGCTTTAATTGGTGAGCGTATTATTTCGGCTGCATTTATCGGTAGCTTTAATGACAAAGGCGTACAACACTATGCAAATGAAATTAAGCGCCTAGTAAGCACTTTTCAAAATCAACCTTTTGCCATGTTAATTAATAACCTTGAAGTAGAAGGTGGTACGCCAGAAGCATACCAAACCCTCGATAACTACAATGAGTGGTTAAATCAGCAAGCAATTGTTGCAAAAGCTTTTATTATTGATAACAACGTCACCAAACAAATCTTACTAGCGCGTACACCGGCACTTAAAAAGCAAAATATCGCATTTTTTGAAAACCCAACCGACGCAACAATTTGGCTTAAACAACAACTCTCTTAAAGCGCAGACCTTTCGCTGATTTTTGCTTAAACTGGTTTTAGCATTCGCTTTTGTAATTTTTGCATCATTTTACCAGTCAAAACTAATGCAACTGCGCCAATTAACACGGGAGTAATTAAGTAGCTCCACCCCTGCCCTGCAAGCATAATTAAAATTGGATTGGCTCCCGCTGGCGGGTGAGTCGTTTTAGTAAGCAACATTGCAGTCACAGCACAACCCGTTGCTAGCGCTAAAGTGAACGGCGACACACCAATATATAAAGTAAATGCAATACCAATAGACGCCGTAATTAAGTGTCCTCCAATTACATTCTTTGCTTGTGCAAGTGGGCTTTCGGGTACGCCAAATACCAGTACTGCAGTTGCACCAAATGGTGCCATCAAAAGCGCCACATTGGTCAATGACGCATCCACATAAGACAGCATACCGATAGCCAAAAACGCACCTAACCCAGCCAAACTTGCGATATAAATTCCGTTCATTGTAACTCCAAAACAAAAGTAGACCACTCTGTCTACTTTTTCATGGTAGACAAAACGGTCTACTTTTGTCAATATACTTTTCAGACAAAGCCATACAAAGATAAATATGACAAAAAAACGTCAACTACTGATTGATACCGCCTTATCACTTTTTTATAAACAAGGTATTCATGCCATTGGTATCAACGAAATACTAGCTGTTTCAGGGGTAGCGAAACGTACGATGTACAGCCACTTTGCAAGCAAAGACGAGCTATTAAAAGCCGCATTACAGATTCGTCATGCTTCCTTTATGGCGTGGCTCCATGAAAAGTTAAGTGATGTCAATTCCAACCAGCAGTTAATCACTCAGCTATTTAACGCGCTTGCAAGCTGGTTTAATCACAAAGAACCAAGCTTAGGCGATTTTAGAGGCTGCTTCTTTATTAATACTTCAGCAGAATTTAGTGATGAAACGTGTGAAATTTATGCTCTTTGCCAACAACATAAAGCACAAGTAAGAGCGCTAATTGAAAGTAAACTGCACCAAAGTAACCCGCTCTTACTCGATGCTATTTGCATAATGAAAGAAGGAGCCATTGTGACAGCTCAGGTATCAGGTTATCACCCCAAACACCTTGAAGCCTGTATTAAAACACTACAAGATTTAAGCTAGCACTCATCGAAAAGCACAAAAAAGCTTTTTTCCAAATTGTTAAATTACAACGCTTGCCACTACTACCCTTTAAAAATGGATTAAAAACAATTTAATCAATATTTTATAAAATGCAGGCCAGTTTACCCATCATACCTATCTAATTCGCAATCACCATTTGTAACGTATTGTTCTACACTTAATTTCAGACAATGAGCTAGAGCTGGGTAATTTGAAATGGATGAGCTGACTAATCGTAGAAAGTTTCTAAAAACAATTGGCACGGGTGCAGCCCTTACTTCGCTGGCATTCAAAGCGCCTTATGTTTTTGCAAAGAAACAAGTGACTCTTCGCGTAATGGGCACACATGTCACCCTTCAAGAAGAGTTAAGACAGCGCGCTATGAAAGAGCTCGGGCTTAACCTTGAATTTACTCCTATGGGCAGTGCTGCAGTTTTGCAAAAGGCTGCTGCAGATCCAAGCTCATTTGACTTGTATGAACAGTGGTCAGATTCAATAAATATTTTATGGCAGGCCGATGCAATTCAACCTATTGATATTAATAGATTAACCTATTGGGACGAGATTAATCCGCTTACCAAAACAGGGAAAATAGTTCCAGAAGCCAAATTAGGCGTTGGCGATTCACCCAACAAGCTTTTGTTTGTTCAGCCAAATGGCACACTTGGCAATAACCCATCTTCTCACATTAGCTTTTTACCTTATGTTCATAACGTCGATTCATTTGGCTACAACACGCAACATATAAATAAAGGGATTGCGTATGAAACAGAGTCTTGGTCTTGGCTTTTAGATGAGAAAAATAAAGGGAAAGTGGCCTTAGTAAACGCGCCAACCATCGGTATTTTTGATGCAGCACTTGCGGCACAAGGCGCAGGGCTTATGACCTTTAATGACATGGGCGATATGTCAATTGAAGAGATTGACCAACTGTTTAGCATTTTACTTGCTAAAAAAAGAGAAGGTCATTTTTCTGGATTTTGGACGTCAGTGCCACAATCGGTAGATTTTATGAAATCTAACAGAGTTCATATTCAAAGTATGTTTTCCCCTGGCGTTAGCGCTTGCAAAGGCAGTGGCATTCCGGTTGTCTATGCTTCCCCTAAAGAAGGCTACCGTGCTTGGCATGGCGTTATGTGCCTGTCTAAAAACACCTCAGGCGAGGTTAAAGATGCTGCATACGAATACATGAATTGGTGGCTGTCCGGTTATCCAGGTGCATTTATCGCAAGGCAAGGTTACTACATTTCAAATCCCGAGCGCAGCCAGCCTTTAATGTCAGTTCCTGAATGGGACTATTGGTACAACGGCAAAGAAGCAACAGAACAACTAAGAGGAACCGATGGCAAAATATCCGTTAAACCCGGTGAGATGCGTGATGGAGGCAGTTACATAAAACGCTTTTCAAACATCGCCGTATGGAATACGGTGATGAAAAATTATGATTATAGCCTTGATAAATGGTACGAACTGCTAAACGCATAAGGCTTTAAATTGTTTAAAAAAATAGCTAGTTCAATCGTCTCTAAAATGACTCTAGCACTGCTCGTAGTGCTAGTGATTTTAGTATTTAGCTACGCAATTATGTCGCAGCGCTTGCGCGCAATTGAAAATGCTATCAATAACACCACTAAGATAAGTAACCATTCGGTCGAAATTTTAAGAATAAACAAAGATATTGTTGAGCTACAACGCGATGTTAACGTTTATGGGTCGTCTGGCAGTAATAGCATTTTTGAGAAAATTTCTGAGAATTTCTCCCGAATTGAAACCAGTTTAAATGCCATTTCTGTAGGAACCATGCACCCGACAGATCACACTTATCTTGATGCAATGTCAGAATTAATAGAGCGGTATAAAAATAATTTGGATGTATTTTATAAGCAATTTGAAACCAAAACACAGCTTATCGAACAAGACCTACCTGCAATTTACACTGAAGCCATAGCTAGACTAGAAAACATAAAAAAGCACAGTCGAAATGCCACTGAAAATACCGAAATACTAGAACAGTTAAATATTTGGCATAGCCTTCACCGCGATGCATTGCTCTTTTTAGATAAAAAAGATTACTCCAAGCGAAAATCGGTAGATACCGCTTTAAAATTACTTTCAGTTAATCGGGTGAATGCTAATAACACCGCACTTTATGAAGAAGTGGCTAAAACGACAAAATTATCAGCAAAGTATGCCAACACCTTTCGCAAAAGCATTCAAGCCAACCGAAATTATCTAACGCTTGTGAATGTAGTGATGTCGGGTGACTCTATTGAATTTAGCACCTTAGCAAATAGTTTGAGGGAGTCATCGCTTAAACGCCTTGCTGATATTAAAAAACAAAATGAAGAGGCGATTAAAAATACCGAGATAGTGCTGTTGTCACTTAGCCTTGGCATCATATTTTATATTGTACTTTTCGGTTTTTTTATTCAGTCGCACATATCTTATGCCTTAAAACGATTAACCGTCAGTTTTTCTCGTTTCATTAAAGGCGATTTAAGTGCGCCAATAACCGACCTTAATAGAACCGATGAAATTGGTAAATTAGCAATTGCGGCCGATACCTTTCGCAAATTAAGTAAAGATCTAAAAGATGCCAAATTAGAAGCCGAGCGAATTTCTAAAGTGAAATCGGAATTTCTAGCAAATATGAGCCACGAAATCAGAACCCCAATGAACGGTATCCTCGGCATGGCAAGACAATTAGAAAACTCCGAACTGACTGAAAAACAGGCAGAAATGCTTAATATCATTCAGTCGTCTGGAGATAGTTTGCTGGTTATTATCAATGACATTTTAGATTTAAGTAAAATCGAAGCATCTAAAATCCAGCTTGAAAACACGGTTATCGATCTCAGCTTTTTATTGCACGAACTAGAGCAACTTTTTATCCATCAAGCAGCCGCAAAAGACATACAGCTTTTCGTCTCAAAGTCGCAAGATGAAGACGTTTTATTTTACGGAGATAAAACAAGGCTTAAGCAAGTTCTTATCAATTTGCTTGGCAACGCAATAAAATTTACAGAAGTTGGCAGCGTTTCACTCTATGTTCAAATATTAGAAAACGACGACACGTTGGCGCTGTCCTTTAGTGTAACAGATACGGGCATTGGGATTTCTGAAGACAATATTGATAATTTATTTGAGGCTTTCTCGCAGGCCGATACATCCATCACCCGACGTTTTGGTGGTACTGGGCTTGGCTTAGCAATTGCCAGCAAACTGCTCAAGCTAATGGGTTCGCCGTTACAAGTTGAAAGTGAGTTAGATAAAGGGTCGCACTTTTACTTTAATTATCAAACCTCTCGCGCCAAAAAAGAAGAAATCGAAAGTAAATCACAGCAAAAAAACAACTCCCCAGAGATAGATATATCCACTCTCAACGTATTGGTAGTTGAAGATAATGAAGTTAATCGTATTGTGATAAAAGCTCTATTGGCCGAATTTAATATTACCCAAATCACAATTGCCGAAGACGGACAAAAAGCCATTGAAGCCTGCCAATTAGACTGTTTTGACATTATTTTAATGGACATGCAAATGCCCGTAATGGGCGGTACTGAAGCAACTAAGCATATTAGGAAAATGCCAAATTTCGTCGATACGCCAATCATTGCATTAACTGCCAATGTACTTAAAGAAGATAAACAGCGTTGTTATGATGCTGGCATGGATGATTTTATTGCAAAACCAATTAACCATGACAAATTAAAGGCCATTCTTTATAAATGGTTCAATAGAGTGCACTCTTAGCGCACTTTCATTCACCAATTATTTCATATTTTTCAAAGTGTAAATAAAAAGGGAAACAACTTAGCTTCCCTTTGATTTTGCGCTACAACTGGAAAATTAGATTAATTAAACACCATTTCTGGTACACACTCTGGCACTACTAACTTGCCTTGAGTTTTGCTGACAATTTCATCAACACTAATACCCGGTGCGCGCTCTAATAAATGGAATGCACCGTCTTTTACTTCTAGCACTGCTAAATGTTAACACGCTGGAAAGTATTGTTTATCTGTTAGCCCCACCTCCTTTTGCTGCAACCTCAAGATAAATAATCAGTTTTCAACACAGGCAAACTCGTCAACTTCCGCTACTTATGGTTAGCTCTATTGCCTAACTTGATATTGCAACAAAAAATAACCACTCCCTCTTGAACTTTTTTAATTTGCCCATATCAGAAAATACGATTCGTTCTTTACTTTGTTTGGGGAATTTACCCTGCAACTATGGAGATAATAACAATGTATTTTTCGATAACGTCTCAAGCACTCTTTTCAAATAAAAATCTATTTATAAACAACCAGTAATAAGCTTAATTCGGAGACTTCCATGTTAGAGGTGAGTAATTTAACTCGCAGCTATGGCAGTTTTAAAGCTGTAGATTCTGTGAGTTTTAAGATCCAAAAAGGTGAAATTATCGGGCTGCTTGGGCACAACGGCGCGGGTAAAACCACCATAATGAAAATGATCAGCGGCTATCTTGAAGCCGACACTGGCGACGTCAGCTTAGATGGCGTGACGCTTTCTAAAGAGCCCAAAAAACTTCAAAGCCAACTTGGCTATTTACCCGAAAGTTTGCCCGTCTATCCAGAAATGAGTGTGGCTGAATACCTAGATTATGCCGCTGATTTAAAAGGTTTAAAGGGCAATAACAAAGTAGCCGAAATCAAACGCGCCATCAAAGCCACTGACTTATCGGCAAAATTATTGGCTCCTATCGAAACCTTATCGCGAGGCTACAAGCAGCGTGTGGGTGTAGCACAGGCAATTTTAGGGCAACCAAAACTATTGATTTTGGATGAGCCAACCAATGGTCTCGACCCAGAGCAAACCCAACATATGCGTGAGTTGATTAAAGACATCGCCAAAAAAGCCACGGTGATTTTATCGACCCATATTATGCAAGAGGTGAATGCTTTGTGTGATCGTGTGTTGATCTTGAAGTCGGGGCAACTGGTCCTTGATGAACAACTCGAAGCATTGCAGCGAAGCAAACAGCTGGTGGTCGAAAGCGACTTAGCAGAAGCGAAAAAGCTCACCGACATTGAAGGTGTTTTTGCTGTCGAACATGCATCAAATAAATTTATCGTGAGCCTAGAAGACAAGTCGAGCATGCAGCAAGTTTCTGCAAATATAAGCAAAACCATCATTGAAAATGGGGCGCAATTGTTTGCCCTTTATCCGCAAAAACGTGACCTAGAAACCGTCTTTAACCAAATCAATAACGACGAATTCGTCGCAACCGCGAATAACACTAAGGGAGGAGCCGAGCATGCAGCCTAGTCAATCTGCGCAGTTTAATGCTGTTCGTATTGCGCAAAAAGAAATCGCGCTATTTTTCTCATCGCCCATAGCTTACTTGTTTATTGGTGCATTTGTGTCGTTAACCTTGTTTATCTTCTTCTGGGCTGAGGCATTTTTCTCTCGCAATATTGCCGATGTGCGCCCAATGTTCGAGTGGATGCCCATTCTACTGATCTTCTTATCAGCAACCCTAACCATGAAGCTCTGGAGTGAAGAGCGACGCAGCGGCACCATTGAATACGTGCATACCTTATCGGTCCCGCTGTGGCATTTTGTGCTAGGCAAGTTTTTAGGTTGCTTGGCACTGCTGGCGATAGCGTTAGTGATCACACTGCCTTTGCCGATCACCGTCAGCTTTTTAGGTGAGTTAGACTGGGGCCCGGTTATTTCGGGTTATTTGGCGGTGTTGTTATTGGGTAGCGCCTATATTGCCATTGGTTTGGCGGTATCGGCACGAAGTGACAATCAAATAGTCAGTTTGATCACCGCTTGCGTAATTGGTGGGATTTTTTACTTTATTGGTACTGCTGCGATAACCGACTTTTTCTCTCATCAAGGGGCTGAATTTTTAAGACAACTCGGCACAGGCGCGCGCTTTGACGACATCACCCGTGGTGTCATTGATGTTCGAGACTTGGTCTATTATGTTTCGTTAACTTTAGTGTTCTTGGCTTTAAATACTTACTTTTTAGAGCAAGAGCGCTGGGCGAAAAACGACAACGAAGCAAATGCACAATCAAGTCACCATAAAACCTGGCAACTAGTAACAGGTTTGCTGGTGGTAAACTTACTCACAGCTAACGTGTGGCTCAGTCAGTTACCGCAATTGCGTTTAGACACCACCGCTGGCAAACAATACTCGATTTCTGAAGCGACTGAGTCTTATTTGGCGCAATTACAAGAGCCTATGTTGATCAGAGGGTATTTCAGTAATAAAACCCACCCGTTACTAGCGCCACTGGTGCCGCAAGTGAAAGACTTATTACAAGAGTACGAAGTCGTTGCCGATGGCAGAGTGCGCGTTGAGTTTATTGATCCACAAATGCACCCTGAGCTTGAAGAAGAAGCCAACACCCAATTTGGCATTAAGCCGATGCCGTTCCAAGTGGCCGACCGTTATCAAGCGTCCATTGTCAGCTCTTATTTTAATATTCTGGTGCAATACGGCGACGAGCATCAAGTACTAGGGTTTAGAGACTTAATTGAGGTTAATGCCCGCGCCGAGTCAGATGTTGAAGTGCTGCTACGTAACCCTGAACACGACATTACCCGCGCGATTAAAACCGTACTACAAAACTATCAAAGCGGTGGTAACTTGTTCGATACTGTAAAGCAAACACTGACGTTTAACGCCTATGTGTCGGCAAATGACAAACTGCCAGAGCAATTACAAAGCTTAAAGCAAGGCATTGAAAAGCACTTAAATGATGTACAAGCCAAGTCTTACAATAAGCTGAGTGTAAACTTTATCGAGCCAGAAGCCGAAGGCGGTAAAGTTGCAACTCAAATAGCCGAAGATTATGGTTTTGAGCCAATGGCAACCAGCTTTTTCTCAGATCAAACCTTCTACTTTTATCTGACTTTAGCGGGCGAAGATCAAATTGTACAAATTCCACTGGATGACTTTAGTGACGCAAGCTTTGAGCGCAACCTCGATGCGGCAATCAAGCGGTTTGCTTCAGGTTTCACTAAAAACTTAGCGCTAGTAAAACCCGCTTCAGCCCCGAGTTATGGTTACGGTATGCCAAGTAGCAGCTTTAGAGAGCTAGAGCGCATGCTAGGCAGTGAGCTGAACATCATCAATGAAGATTTAAGTGATGGCAGTGTATCGGGTGAAGCCGACATTCTAATGCTGGTCGCCCCTAAATCACTGAATGAAAAACAGTTATTTGCTGTAGACCAATTCTTAATGAAAGGCGGGACGGTGATCGCAGCGACGTCGCCTTACAGTATCAACCTTGCTGGTGGCAGTTTGAACATGACCTCAGTCGACAGTGGGCTGACAGATTGGTTGGCGCATCATGGTTTAAACATTGATAACAGCCTAGTGATGGATGCCACCAATGCGGCATTCCCAATTCCGGTGACCCGCAATGTTGGAGGTTTCCAACTGCAAGAAATGCGTATGTTGGATTACCCCTATTTTGCAGATATCCGTGATGGATTAAATCAAGACAATTTAATCACCTCTGAGCTACCGCAACTGACAATGGCTTGGTCGTCGCCCATTACCCTTGCAGAGAATAAAGAAAACGTGACTTTCACTAAATTGATTGAAAGCTCTGACAAAGCGTGGACGTCATCGTCTCTTGATGTGATGCCACAACTAAACGCGCAAGGCGAGACAAGTTACATATCAGAAGGTGACACCGCGAAGCAATTAATGGGTGTGATGGCACAAGGTAAATTTACCTCATTCTTTGCGGATAAAAACTCTCCGCTTTTAGCTGCCAAAGAGTCCAATTCTCAAAGCGATGCATCGGCTGACAACGTTGAGAATGAGTCTGAAAACAGTGAAGCCCAGAGCGACACACAGTTTGATGTCAGCAGTGTGATTAAGCATGCGCCAGACAGTGCACGCATTATCTTGTTCAGTTCAAACGACTTTGTACAAGACCAAGTGCTGCAACTAACCGCAGGCGTATCGCAAAGCGATTATCTAAATAGTTTGCAGCTGATGATGAACGCCGTGGATTGGTCGCTGGAAGACCGAGCGCTCATGAGCATTCGCGCGCGTGGTAATTTCAACCGCACCCTACCACCGATGGAACACGACCAGCAGCTTATTTGGGAATACGGAAACTATGCGCTGGCCTTTACATTGCTAATGGGTCTGGCTCTGGTTGATCGTCAACGTAGAAAGCGCAAACAGCGTGAGTATTTAACTTGGATTTCGCAATAGGAGTGCAACCATGAATAAAGCAGTAACTATTTTATCTGTGGCACTAGGCGCACAGGTTATTCTAGCTGGCGCACTATTTTATAACGGCCAAAATAGCTTTGAGACACAAGCGCCAGTGTCATTGTTAAGCCTAGAACAACACGCCATCAGCGAAATTACCTTGCAAGAAGGTGATAATGATAAGCCGCTTACATTGGTAAAAAACGGTGCAGATTGGCATTTGGCTGAATACCCAAATTTACCTTTACTTGATTATAAAGTGTCAGCCCTGACCGACACTTTAATCAACAGCAAGGTGAATTGGCCTGTGTCACGCACTCAAGCCAGTCACGAACGTTTTAAAGTGGCCGATGACAATTTCGAAAAGCGCATCACCTACAAGCTAGGTGATGATAAAGTTGACATATTGTTAGGTGAGTCACCCAGCTTTAAAAAGCTCTACGTGCGTAATGGCGACAATAACGATGTGTTCACCATAGAGTTCAGCGGCTATCAGCTTAATGTTGATAAAAATGATTGGTTGAGTAAGTCATTGCTGTCGGTAAAAGATATCAGCGAAATCAGCCAAGCAGGATTAGCGTTTGAAAAAACGCAAGTAAAGCATGATGCTGACCTAGACAAACGTACAGAGTCTATCGCAGATAAAAGCGCTGCCTTACCAGATATCATAAATGCAAACGCCAGCTCAAAGACCGGTGTTGAAACCATATGGCAAGTTAAAGCGCCTGCAAAATTGCCTGAAGGTCAAACACTTGATACCGAGCGTATTGATGAGCTGCTTGCGCAATTTTCGAGTTTAACGGTCACGGCAATCGCCGAGCAAGAAATTGCTTTTGCAGAGATTGAAAAGCTCAGCGTGAAAGATGCCGACGGCAAGCAGTTTGACTTTGAATTTGCTCAACATGAAGACAGCTATTATGTAAAACGCAGTGATTTTGCACATTGGTTTAGCCTTGGCAAAGCGCAGTTTGACAACCTAGCGAATATCAATGCCAATGACTTTTTCATTACCCCAGATGATGACGAAAATTCGCAGCAATTGAGTCAGGATATGGGCCAACAAACCGATACTGAAACATCAGAATAGTTTGACTGCATGTTTCGATAAAAAGGGGAACTATTACGTTCCCCTTTTATTTTGCGCTACAACTGGAAATTAAATTAACTAAACACCATTTCTGGCACACACTCTGGTACTACTAATTTGCCTTGAGTTTTGCTGACAATTTCATCCACGCTAATGCCCGGTGCGCGCTCTAATAAATGGAATGCACCGTCTTTTACTTCTAGCACTGCTAAATCGGTAACAATTTTATTAATGCAGTTCACCCCTGTGAGCGGTAGGCTGCAATGGCTGAGTAATTTGGACTCACCGTGTTTATTAGCATGAGTCATTACACAAATAATGTTTTTAGCGCCTGCCACTAAATCCATCGCGCCGCCCATTCCCTTCACCAATTTTTTGGGGATCATCCAGCTGGCAATATTGCCATGTTGATCCACTTCAAATGCGCCTAATACAGTTAAATCAACGTGGCCACCGCGGATCATCGCAAAACTTTCTGCCGAATCAAAAATAGCTGCCCCTGTGGCTGCAGTAACGGTTTCTTTACCGGCGTTGATCATATCGGCATCTACTTGATCTTTTGTTGGATAAGGACCCATGCCGAGTAAGCCATTTTCTGATTGCAGCATCACTTCGATGCCCTCAGGCACGAAATTCGCCACAAGTGTTGGAATACCAATGCCTAAATTTACATAAAAACCGTCTTCAAGTTCACGCGCTACACGCTGTGCAATTTGTTCTCTGGTTAACGCCATTAGTTTTGCTCCTGTGTCACAACGCGCTCAATGCGTTTTTCAAATTCACCTTTAATAACGCGGTTTACATAAATGCCAGGGGTATGGATTTCGCTTGGCGCAAGCTCACCGGGCTCGACAATTTCTTCTGCTTCTACCACGGTAATTTTGCCTGCGGTAGCTGCCATGGGGTTAAAATTCATCGCAGTATGGCGATAAACGCAGTTGCCATAGCGGTCAGCTTTCCACGCTTTAATAATGGCAAAATCACCAACAATACTTGGCTCAAGCAAATAATCGCGGCCATTAAATTGTTTAACTTCTTTACCTTCAGCAACGAGCGTTCCCACACCTGTTGCCGTATAAAATGCCGGAATACCCGCCCCACCTGCACGCATTTTTTCAGCCAACGTGCCTTGTGGAGTAAGTTCTACTTCCAATTCGCCCGCTAAAAGTTGCTGCTCAAATAAGGCGTTTTCGCCCACATACGATGACACCATTTTTTTAATTTGCTTGTCTTCAAGCAAAATGCCCAAACCAAAGCCATCAACACCACAGTTGTTTGAAACTACCGTAAGCCCTTTAGTTTGCTGGCGCTTAATTTCACTAATTAAACCTTCTGGAATACCACACAGGCCAAAACCGCCCGAAATCACCGTCATGCCATCTTCAAGCCCAGCCATTGCCTCACTGTAACTTGAAACTACCTTATTAAATCCTGCCATTTTAAACTCCTATTGTGCGGTCCAGCCGCCATCTAGCGCCAAGGTTTGCCCGGTAATATTGCACGCCTCTTTCGCCATTAAAAAACGCACTGTGTGAGCGATTTCTGCAATATCGATAAATGATTTTTTTGGCATTGGCGCGAGCATAATTTGCTCAATCACTTGTTGCTCGCTAATGCCATGGTTTTTTGCCTGATCGGCAATTTGCTTTTCAACCAGTGGGGTTTTCACATACGCTGGGCAAATGGTGTTAATAGTAATGTCGTGCTCGGCGGTTTCTAACGCCATCACTTTCGAAAAACCTACTAAACCATGCTTGGCCGCCACATAGGCTGACTTAAAACGCGACGCCACTAAGCTATGAATTGAGCCAATATTAATCACGCGGCCAAAATTGCGCTCGCGCATACTTGGTAATACCGCTTTGGTCATTAGTGCCGTGCCGGTAAGCATCACATCCACCAGTAAACGCCACTGGTTTTGCGGAAACTCTTCAAGTGCCGCAACATGTTGAATGCCTGCATTATTAATTAACACATCAACTGGTGCAGGCAGCTCGCTAAGTAGCTGAATAATCGCTGCTTCATCGGTCACATTTAGTGCCACACCAAGCGCGTGATAACCTTTGCTACTGAGTTTTTTTGCCGCCTCAAGTGCTGCGTCTTGGTTTAAGTCCGTTACGGTAATTAAGGTGTCGCTATCGGCGAGCGCTTCTGCAATGCCCAAACCAATGCCACTGGCACCGCCGGTGATCAAAATATGTTTATTCATTAGTTGCCTCCAAAAACGCTTGAATACGTTCTTTTTGTGCTGAGATTGCAAATACCCCTTCTAAGTGGCCCCAATCGCCAGTGAGCTCTACCATATCGGTTTGTTTTCCTTGCGCTTTTAATGCGCTATTAAGAGTACGACCCATTTCTGGGCGCAGCAGTAAATCTTTGCTGGCAGGAATAATTAAACTCGGTGCGCTAATTTTGCTAAGGCTTGCTAAGTAGTCATCTTGATGGCCCGCTACAAACAGCTGCGATGCGCGCACTAAATAAAGCACATGGTTGGCATCTTGCGTTTTAGCACGAAGCTTAGCGCGGCTTAACAGGGTTTGTACTACTTCGGGTTGGGTGCGAATATCATTCAGTGCGCCTTTATCCAGCACTTTAAAATTAGGGAAGCTCAGCGCAAACATATTTGGGTGCATCGCATCTTGGGTGATATTGAGCATAGTGGCAGTTAACCCGTCGATAGGCGCAGCTTTGCCGTAGTAATCGCCGTTATTCCAGTTTTTATCTAAACGAATTGGCAATGCCCAGTGCTCTAGCGCCGATACACTCCACGCATCCATTTGGCCAGCACCAATCACATGCACTAATTTGCCAACCCAATCTGGGTAAGTTACCGCCCACTCAAGCGCTTGAAACGACCCCATTGATGCGCCCATCACAGCATGCAGTTTTTGTATGCCTAAACTCTCAAGCGCTAACTTTTGCACGTTAACAAAATCGCGAATGGTCACCACTGGAAAATCAAGGCCATACGGTTTGTTTGTGGCAGGATTAATTGACGCAGGACCTGTAGTAATGGTGTGACCATCATTTACATTGGCATTGGCGAGTGAATCCACACTAATTACAAAATATTTATTGGTATCAATGGTTTTGCCAGGGCCAATAATCGCATCCCAATAACCAGGTAGCGCATCGCTTTCAGCGTATTTGCCAGCAGCGTGGGAATTACCGGAAAAGAAATGCGTAATTAAAATAGCATTGTCTTTTTTGGCATTAAGCGTGCCGTAGCTTTCAAAACCTACCTTTACTTCGGCAATATTTTTACCGCCAAAGGTTTTAAAGTTTTGTGTAGTAAATGTTTGTTTTTCAACAAGTAGCGTTTCGGCATGTACGTGCAAACACAGTAGCAAAAACACCAAAGTAATCATTTTTATTATTTTCATAATCAGCCCTTAAAACCAAATAAACAAACACAACGCCAACACAACGCCAAGTAACGGTACCACCGCACTTAATGCCGCCATAGACCAATATGCCGCTTGATGGGTTTCTTTACAAATTGCGCGAATGGTAGTTACCACATACCCATTGTGTGGCAAGGTATCGAGCGCACCCGACGAAATTGACACCACACGATGTAATTGCTCAGGGTTGACCCCTGCATCTAAATAATGCGGCGCTACTAATGGCAGTGCAATGGCTTGCCCGCCGGAGGCAGAGCCCGTTAACCCCGCAATCACACTCACCGCAACTGCTGCACCAATCAGCTCATTGCCTGGAATTTGCGTCATTAAATTAACCGCTACGGTAAATGCGTCAGATGATTTAGCAATCGCCCCAAAACCGACCACAGCCGCAGTATTACCAATCGCAATCAGTGCGCCATTAGTGCCTTCAGTGGTGGCTTTGGCAAGATTGTGAAAGTGCTTAAAGTTAATCACCACAATCGACAATACCCCACCTAACAACGCCACAATCAAGGCAGCCTGCTGTAAGCTGTCGTGCAAAATAAAGGAGAGTGCCAATACCACTAACAGCGGAATAAGCCCAGTTACTGGATGCGGGTAATCACGCTCGGGGATTTCTGGGTCGTCATCGCGCGCTTCAAACTGCTCGCCATTAGCCACCGCTTTACCAATCATTTTTCTCAGCCACCAGTAGCCAAAACACGCCATAAAAATCGCTACAACTAGGCTCACTTCCCACGCAGCATAAGGCGAAGTGCCTAAATACTTGATGGGGATCCAGTTTTGAATTTCAGGCGAACCTGCGGATGTCATGGTGAAGGTAACCGAACCAAATGCCAACGTAGCCGGAATAAAACGGCGCGGTAAATTGGCGTCTTTAAATAGCGACAGCGCCATTGGGTACACCGAAAACGCCACAATAAACACGCTAACACCGCCATAGGTTAATACGGCACACGCAATCACAATTGCCAGTACCGCGTGTTTCATACCGAGTTTATCGACAATATAGCGAGCTACGCTGTCGGCAGCGCCGGTGTCTTCCATAAATTTGCCAAACAAACTGCCAAGCAAAAACATAAAAAACCATGCACTAACAAAATTAGCAAAGCCATTCATATAGCCTTGAATAAAATTATCAGCGCCAGCGCTTGGAAAAATCGCCAAATTACTGGTGAGCGCCACAATGAGTGCACATGCTGGCGCGGCAATAAATAAATTCATCCCGCGCAGCGTTAACACAATCAAAAGCGCCAGACCACCAATCAGGCCAAGCATACTTAACATAAAATCTTCCTATTTGAATCACTAACAAGGGTGACTTGGCTGCTAGTGCGTCAAATTACTGCTGACTATCAATGTGGCTAAGGGTGGCGATTTAAACAATAGCACTATAGTTATACGTGAATGATTTATTATTTAAAAACAACAAATTAACAGTGGATAGTACTATAGTGCTAAAGCTATTTTAAAGATTACCCACTAGATTGGTAACTGACTTGGCTGTGCGATGTAACGTATAACAATAAAGATAGGAACAACATTATGACCAAGGCAAATATCAACAGCAGCAAACACGCTTGCCTGCGCTCACTGTCTGCAGTAAGTGGCGCTGTATTATTGGCATTAGCAACCCCTACATTTGCAAATCAACAGGAAAACGGCGAGAAAAAAGCAGAACTTGAACGCATTCAAGTAACCGCGCGTAAAACCGTCGAAAACCTTCAACAAGTGCCAGTGGCAGTTACCTCAATAGGTGCAACCGAGCTTGCCGAAAAAGGCATTGCCGAACTGATTGAAGTACAGCAATTTTCACCAAATACCACGTTGCAACGCAGCCGTGGCACAAACTCAACCATTACCGCGTTTATTCGTGGTGTAGGCCAGCAAGACCCGCTTTGGGGCTACGAGCCAGGTGTAGGTATTTACATTGATGATGTGTATTTAGCGCGCCCGCAAGGTGCCGTGCTTGATTTACTTGATGTTGAACGCGTTGAAGTATTACGCGGCCCGCAGGGCACACTGTATGGCAAAAACACCATAGGTGGCGCCATTAAGTACGTAACTAAAGAAATGACTGGCGATGCGTCATTTAATGTATCGGCAAGCGTAGGGAGTTATAACCAGCGCGATGTTAAACTAACAGGCCAATACCCACTTATTCAAGATACCCTTTATGTTGGTGTTGGTTATGCCAACTTAAACCGTGACGGGTTTGGTGAATATTTACAATCAGACTTACCAAATCAAGATACCGAAAACTACAACAAAGACGTGGAAGCTGCCCGCGTTACGCTCGAATGGCATGCCAATGACGATTTATTCTTCCGCTTAAATTGGGATAAAACCGACGATACATCAAACGCCAAAGGCGGTTATCGTTTACTACCAAGTTTATTAACAAATGCGCCAGTGCCAAATAGCGTATACGACTCCTACACCAGCTTACCAACGTGGAACAAAGTAGAGCTCGAAGGCTACAGCCTACTTGCCAACTGGGATTTAACAGATGCCACCAGCGTAAAATACGTTGCATCTAAGCGTGAAAGTTATTCGCCAACTAATATCGACTTTGATAATACACCGCTTCGTATTTTTGATGTGCCAGCTGTATATGACGACAATCAAACCAGCCATGAATTACAACTAAACCACGCAGGTGAAAACTACAAATTGGTGTCGGGCCTTTATTACTATGATGGCGAATCATGCGGCCAGTTTGAAGCCATTTTAGAAGTACTAGGTAATGCGATTTCATTGCCGGGGTTAACCCGTGAAGTGTCTGGTTGTAACAATTCATCGAGTAAAGCCGCGTATATTCAAGGCAGCTACTACTTTAACCAGCAGTGGTCGGCAACCCTTGGTGCCCGTTATACCCAAGATGAAAAAGAAGCAAACGTAAACAATGGCTTAGTATTTGCCACTGTGTACCCATACTCAGGTTGGATCCCAGGTTATGAGCGCCCAGCAGGCGAATTAGTACCAGAAGTACTTAACGATAACGAAGATTGGTCGCGCTTTACACCACGCCTTGGTGTGGAATATCAACATTCAGATGACATGATGTTTTTTGCAAGCTACGCACAAGGGTTTAAGTCAGGTACTTATAACCCACGTGCCACAACCGCAGAGCCCGCTGCCAATCCAGAAATTGTAGACTCATTTGAACTCGGTATGAAAAGCGAGTGGAACAATAACCTACGCGCCAATATCACCTTGTTCTCATTGCTGCATAAAGACCGCCAGTATATTTCGATTTTACCGGGTGAAACTTCAGCCGATCTCAACCAGCGCCTTGGCAATATTGGCCGCTCAGAGTCGCAAGGCATAGAAGCCGAATTTACTTATGTTGCCACTGACAACCTTAATTTTAATGCCTCGCTTGGTTATATCGATGCTGAATTTACTGAAGTGATCGACACAGACCCAGAAACGGGCGAAGAATTTGATAAATCAGACCAATTTGATATTGCCAACACCCCAGATTTAACCTTTAACCTCGGATTTGATTATTCCATTGAATCAACATTTGGTGACTTTGTAGTAAATGGTAACTACTACCACCGCGGCGATTATGTGCTGTTTGAAGAAGCTAGCCTACTTTCGCAAGATGCCTACGGTTTAGTGAATTTGGGTGTTACTTGGTACTCGAATGATGGCCACTGGAGCGCATCACTAACGGGTAAAAACCTCACCGACGAAGAATACCTTGTTGGTGGTTATCAATTTGTCACCCCTGATCCTACAGACCCAACGGATACAAGCAAATATACGCCGGGGTTAGGTGGTGACAATACCTTAATTGGTTATTACGGCGACCCGCGTACCGTTACGCTTACCGTTAATTACCGCTTTTAATTAACACTCCCCCTTGGGTCACCAACACCTAGTGCGGTGGCCCAGCTTTGGGGAAATGCTTGTAACCGTATTTCGAATACCTTATAACAGGAAGAATTGGAGTTAATTGGATGACAACGCAAGTGAAAGCCATTATCGCAGACGATCACCCACTATTTCGCAGCGCTTTAAGCCAAGCGGCTGCAAACTATCTCGAAAAAGACAATATTCAAGAGTGTTATGATTTAGCGAGCTTGTTTTCATTGCTGGAAACTCACCCAGAAACCGAACTTATTTTCCTCGATTTAAATATTCCTGGCGCCAAAGGTCTGCAAGGGCTCACGCAAATTCGCAACCAATACCCTGATATTTTAGTGATTATGGTATCGGCAACGGAAGACGCCAAAATTATCAACCACGCCATGGAAGCAGGTGCCTGCGCCTACATTCCAAAGTCGACCTCGCTGAGCAATATTGGCAAAGCCATTGAAGTCGTGATTGATGGCGACACTTGGCTGCCTGAAAATCTAGACCTAGAAGCCCACCCAATCGACAACGAACAAACTGAATTTGCACAAAACTTAGAAAAGCTTACGCCACAGCAATACAAGGTACTGGCAATGATTGCCGACGGCCTGTTAAACAAACAAATTGCCTATGAAATGTCAGTGCAAGAAACCACTGTAAAACAACATGTATCCGCCATTTTGCGTAAACTTGGCCTTAACAACCGCACCCAAGCCGGCATTTTATTTAATCAACTCAGTCAAGTAGATACTAAATCGGCCGAGGGCTTTGCTTGATATTCGGGCTTAGTTTAAGTGGAAAACCTCATCACAACAGATTACCAAGTCGTTAATGAGCTAATTTGGGTATTAGACAAGCTATTTACAACTTCCTGTTTATCATAAAGTCCATCCATTGGCTTCATGTTACTTTTCTTTATTACAAGATCCTTCTTTTCATCTAAAGACCGCCTGCGGCGTTCTAACTTGTTCCTGACAAATTAGTGCTTCGCCAAAGATAAAATAACCACAAATTTATCGGGAATAAATTTGAACAGCGAAGCTGGCCCGAAGGGCGAAATACAAGGATGTATTTCGTAATAGAAAGGCGACCACTCTATCAAACTATATCCTCAAAACAGCTTTGAATTTTTAGATAAAAGCGGAAGGGTATCTCAGAAACAGCCTTAAAGGCCGCAATTGAGCGAAAAGCGGTCATTGATAAAACCTTCATCAGCATGCAAAATGCATGAACAAAGCGCTTTAATTTTTGTAACGGACTACCCAATGATGACATTTGATACAACCCCGTGGCGTAATTTAACTAAACAACAAAAACAAACACGAGATGAAAAGTGGCCACTGTTTGAAGCTTGGCTTTATGAACGTGGCAAAGATGATGAAACAGATGTTTATGAAGAAATTGCTGCCTATAAACAATTTTACGATAAAGGCGATGTCCATCCTATTTATAAGCACTGGGAGTATCTTACACTTCTGCATGCCAGCCACGAGATGGCTGCTATGCATGAAGTGGTAAAATTTATGCAAAAAGGCATGTATGCTAACGGACTTTGTACTGTATATCGACAAATTTTATTTTTTAAAGACTTTGTTGAAAATGGCTTTGTTACCCGTGAACACTTATATAATTTTATTGTGGCGGTACACGGTGAGGATTACCTCGAGCATATTAAAATTTGGGCTGCTGACCCTTTTGATAAAGCGGGTCAAGTGGTTTCAGATGCAGTGATTGCACTGGGTGAATGGCGCCCATGCTATGATCCAGACCTAATTCCCTATCAATTGGTGTTTAAACACTTACTGACGGCGTTACCTTACTATAAAGCAAGTATTTCACCTTCAGGCGTCGAATATAATATTACACCCCTTTGCCGGGTGTATTCTTGGTTGCCAAATCGCCACCGAAACCCAGAACTTGCGCTGCCTTATTACCAACAAGTGATTGATCTATTACTGAGTGATAACGTTGACCCAGAAGTAAAACGCTGGAGCACGAATTTTTTAAAACAACTTGAAGCAGAAGCTGAAAGCTAATTGCAAAAAACATATATTAAAACAACAAACATAGCAGTAACGGACTACCTAATGATGATATTTGATACCACCCCGTGGCGTAATTTAACTAAACAACAAAAACAAACACGAGATGAAAAGTGGCCGCTGTTTGAAGCTTGGCTGTATGAATTAATTAAAGATGGGGAAGGAGACCCGACTATTTTCATTACAGCCCATAAGCAGTTTTATGATACAGGGGTATTAGATGAAAAATATCATCATTTTGCTTATTTGGTTCTTTTGCATGTAAGCGATGATGTTAGTGCTATGCAAGAAGTGGTTCAGCTTATGCGGCAAGAACGTTATGCCAATGGAATTTATACAGCGTATCGTCAAATTTTGTTTTATAACGAGTTTATTGAAAATGGCTTTGTTACCCGTGAACGCTTATATAATTTTATTGTGGCGGTGCACGGTGAGGATTACCTCGAACATACTAAAATTTGGGATGCCGATCCTTTTGATAAAGCGGGTCAAGTGGTTTCAGATTTATCCCAAGCTCTGTGGGACTGGCGCCCGTGTCGCGATCCAGATTTAATACCCTATCAATTGGTGTTTAAACACTTATTGACAGCGTTGCCCTACTACAAGGCAAGTATTGACTCTGTTGGTGCTGAAGCGAATATCAGACCCCTTTGCCGAGTGTATGCTTGGTTGCCAAATCGCCACCGAAACCCAGAACTTGCGCTGCCCTATTATCAACAAGTGATTGATCTATTACTGAGTGATAAAGTTGACCCAGAAGTAAAGCGCTGGAGCACGAATTTTTTAAAAGAGTTAGAAGCTGAAAAAGAATAAGGAAATTAAATATGTCGAGTACCGTGTTTGATGCAACTATCATTAATATGGATAACAAAACCGTTGCAAACAGCATAGAACAATTACTAAGTACCACACAGCTTCACAGTGTATTGCAAAACACGCACTTAACACCGCAAGCCCTAGCGTTAACAGTGCATAATAACTTTGCAACACTCAGTGCAGAGGTTGGCTCTGAAGTAGATGTGATGGTATTTGACGCCATTATCGAATATTTACAGCAAAATGGCGCAGAGGTTGAACGTGCAGAGGTATTTTTATCATCCACTGGTACTAACCACATTATTTGTTCCCCCATCGCTGACGAGGAGGTGATTGACTTTAGTGAGCAAGTCATCGGGTTTTATCAATTAGATGAAGACGAGATGGAAGAAGTCAAAGCACAACTTGAAGAAGATGGAACGCAATTCACTGATAGTATAGATAATACAACAACTTTAATTATTATTGGTGAAGATACACCAAGTGACACAGAGGCATTAAACGCTTATCAAGCAAGAGGCATAAAAGTAATTGATTACGATATGTTCTGGGATTATTTGGATAGGTACTCTATTTAAAGCAAGTTATAAGCATATTAGGGGATAAAAATTGCGCAGTTAAGGATGGGGTGCTGAACGTCAGCTAATGGCACTTTGCCGTCGTAAAGAAACTATCGATACTTTGAGTCAATAATTCATCCTAAGCAGTTTAAAACCGATTCTTTAACGTTTTAAGGCGCGAACTCTAGTCCTTCTTACCCTGATACAACCGCATACACATCATCTGCATAGGTGCGGCTTTGTTCTGCTAATTCAAAAATACTTGAGATGGGTGTTGCGGGTCGTACTTCAGCTAAAATGGATTCTGCTGTTTGCCAATTATTTTCTTCAATCGCCATTGCGATTTTTAATGCACCACCTAATAACCCTTCATAATTTAATAGCGCTCCGCTTGAATTGCTGTCTAATGAGAATTCGCTAATAACGGTATTAAGATCCATATCTAATACAGCGCCTAAAATAGACATTAAACCAATCAGGTAGCCTTCTTCGGCCATCTCAATACCGCCTGGCGCTAAAAATAACGACATAAAGCTTGCTCGCATTAAGCCAAATTTGGTCAATTCTGACGGCTTATCAACACCCAAATCACTGAGTGCTAGCACCCGAATAAACTGCCTTAGTGTGTCTTCTCCCAAATACACCACAGCCTGAGAAATCGACTTCATTTCTTGTTTATCAAGGCCAGAGCGGGCATTAACGAGTTTTAGCACGCGTGCAGTGAGACTTAAGTCTTTAGCAATCTTACTTTCGATTTCTTTGAAATTGAGATTCGGCTCCGTTGTCGATTTTAATAAATCAAACACCACCAACTTTGATGGCTCTACATTGCCATGAGTTAACATTTCGGGTTTGGCAAAAAAGAAGCCTTGAAACAAATCAACACCCGCGCCTTTTAAGTATTCAAACTCGTCGTAGGTTTCGATTCTTTCAACAACAATTTTAAGTTTTGGGTATAAACGCTTGAGTTTTTTAACTAAGGTGGTGGTTTTTATAATTGGTTGTTCTAGCTCTAATTTAACGTATGACATATGCGGCAACAAAGGCTCCCATCTTGGGTCTTTGTCATAGTCATCTAGGGCAAATTTATAGTGCTGTTTTCTGAGCGATTTCACAATTTCTAGCAATTCTTCTATATTCTGCGAGCGTTCAACAATTTCAAGCACAAGATTATCGGGTGTGATTAGTCGCGGAATTTCTTGCAGTAACGTTGTGTCAGATAAGTTTATAAATGCACAATGATTGGCAACCAATTTATCTTTACCAACTAAAATAAGTGAGTTAAAAAACACGCGTCCTGTAGCTTGTTCATCGGTAACACCAACAGGAAAGGCATTATTGTCTGAATCTCGATACAGCAACTCATAAGCAAATATTTGCTTATTTGCATCGAGAATGGCTTGTCGTGCAATAAACTGGGTTACAGGTTTCGTCATAAGTACAGCCAATTGAGTAGTGAAAGCTAACAGAGTGATTTAAATTGTATCAACTTTGATTTTGACTAAATTATCAACACTTTCATTAAGACTACGCCAGCCAAGTCGTTTGAGCAAATAGAATCTCTAAGGTTTTGAGTCAATTGAACATAGGTAATATCAGCCTTTTAAGCACATAGCTTTTTAATTAAGCGTTTTAACGCTGGCGCTTTAACTGGTTTATAAAGCAGTGGGTAACCCGCATCACTTATCAGCTCGCGTACTGATTCATCATGCTCGGCGGTATTTATTATACAAGGCACATGGCTTAAGCCGCATTTGTCGAGTAATTCCACACCGGTTGCACCATCATCTAGGTGATAATCTGCAATTATCAGCATAGGCAGTAATTTCGTCTCTTTAAGTGCCATTAACTGCGCTTCATTAGTTGCCGTTTGTACATCACAGCCCCATGTTTGCAAACGCTTTGCTAAGGCTTGTAAAACTGTTTCATCGTTATCTATCAGCCATACCGTTAAGCCAACGAAGCTAGCTGCCTGCTCTGAATTTATTGGATTAAGCGCAAGTTCTTGGCTTTGACTACCTGCCGCCGCAATTGGCAAGCGAATTGAAAACTGTGCACCTTGCCCGATATTAGACTGCAATCTCAAGTCCAAATTAAGTGCATCTGAAATACGTTTTGTAATGGCTAGACCAAGGCCTAGCCCCTGTGCTTTATCTTGCCCATCGAGTTGTTTAAATTCTTGGAAAATAAGCGTTTGATCTTCACTAGCTATACCAGGCCCGGTGTCTTTTACCGATAACTCTAAGTGCTCGCCTGCTTTCTTGGCACAAAGTGTTACCTCGCCCGATTGGGTATAACGCACCGCATTGCTTAATAAGTTTTGCACAACACGGCGCAGTAAAGTGCGGTCAGAACTGACAATCACATCATCAAATTGCGCAATAAAACTAAGCCCCTTTTCGCTGGCAAGTGCCGAAAACTCGGCACTAAGTGGGGTGAGAAGTTTGGCAATCGAGAATTCACTTTTTTCGATTTTTAAGCTGCCAGATTCAAGTTTTGTTAGCTCTAAAATACTGCTTAGTAATTCTTCCGCTGAGGTGAGCGAGTTTTTAATATTACTCGCAAGTTCTGAAAGCTCTGTCCCTTGCGACTTTTCCTCCATTACTGAGCAAAATAAGCTCGCGGCATTAAAGGGCTGCAATAAATCATGACTTGCCGCAGCAAAAAATCGGGTTTTACTTTCGGTCGCTTGGGCTAACTCTGAATTGGCCTGCGTTAATGCATGGGTGCGCTCGTTAACCTTTTGCTCAAGATTAGTATTGGCTTCTTTCAGTGCATCTTGGGTATTAACAAACTCAGTTACATCACTAAAGGTAGTTACAAAGCCACCGCTTGGCAGTGGGTTGCCTTGCATTTCAAATACCCGACCATTTTGATGATCACGCTGATATTTATAAGCACTTCCGGTTTTTAAAAAGGCTAAACGTTTAGCGATTTCGCTTTCAATGTCGTCTGCTTTGAATAATCCACGCTCGGCATTAAAGCGAATAATATCGGCAATGGGGCGGCCTATATAAAGTGCGTTTTCTGGGTAGTTAAACATGGTTTGATACACACTATTCCACGCCACTAGATTTAAATCACCATCTACCACGCTAATGCCTTGGTTAACGTTTTCTATTGTTGATTGTAATAAATCGCGATTAAATTTAAGTACTTGGCTTGCTTCATCAACAATAGTTGCCACTTCGCTCAATTGGCCATGTTGTTTGTTTTTGGCAGCAGTTAGTATCAAGTTAGCTGATGCTCCACCAATAACCGCGGCCATTTCCCTTGCTACAACGGCTTCTAATTTAGCATCTGAGGGCTTTAACCATGCAGCGCCGCGTTCTGGAAAATAATGCTGAATAATTTGCTGCCCGGTTGTTTCATCCACAAAACGCAGCAATAACCGGCTTAATTCATCAACACTTAGCTGGTGCTTGGTGTTATTTGCGTGGTGTTGCTCTACCGAAAATACAAACTTTTCAGCTTGCAGTTGCTCGGCTACTTCTGCGCCGCGTTTGAGTGAAATATACACAAACACTAAAGTGTTAAAGGTAAGAGATAGCAATAAGGTTTGTGAAATACTATCAAGACCAAGCCCCAATAAATCCGCAGGTGCCAAAAAGCCTAAACCAAATGGGCCAAATTGCAGCCAGGGTGATTGCCAATTTAAACTGGTAGCAATCGATGGTAATAATAAGCTGTAAGCCCATACTGAAAAGCCCGTTAAAATGGCGTATTTTGCCGCTTTGCGTGAGGCACTTCGCCATACCAAACCCAGTAACAAAGCGGGAGCAAACTGCGCCACTAAGGTGAACGACATTAACCCGACATTTGCCAAACTATTGGTGCCACTTAGCAGCTTATGGCAAAAATAACTGGCAATTAGCACGCCCAATATCACCGCTTTGCGCGCGAGTAAAATACCCTCTGGCGATAAGCCCGACTGCGTGTTTTTAGCTTTGCTTTTGGTTAAGAGTAATGGGTTAATTATATCGTTAGTGATCATCACAGAAAGCACAATTGCAGATAAAATCACCATGCTAATGGCCGCTGAAAAACCACCTAAATAGGCTGTCAACGCTAAGCCTTGGTTATCAAATGCCAGCGGCAGCGCCAGCACAAAAGTATCAAATGCAACGCTTTGTTGATCAAGTAATAACAGCCCTGCATAACCAATCGGTAGCGTACATATATTGAGAAGCAGTAAATAAAGCGGGAAGATCCAACGCGCCTTTTTAATATCGGTTTTATCATCTCGTTCAACAAAGCTGACATGAAACTGGCGCGGTAAACACAACATCGCCAATAAACCCAAAATCATATGGCTGATATAGACATAATTTGCGCTGCCGCGCTCGGCAACTTGGCTTTGCAACTCAGCACTTTTTGCTGCTTGCATTAGTTCACTAGGGCTTTCAAATAAACCAAAGCAGACATACAAACCAATCGCTAAAAAGGCAAATAGTTTGAGTAGTGATTCAAATGCAATGGAGTTCATTAACCCTAAATTATGAGCATTGGGGCGCAGCTTATTTGCACCAAACAAAATAGCAAATACTGCCAAGACTAACGTGATATAAAACGTACCGTCTTGAAAAATAGACTGAGTAGCCTCTGTGCTATTTCCTGCAATTAGCTGTGTACTTTGGCTAATGGCGCTTAATTGCAGCGAAATATAAGGAATAATAGCAAATACAGAGATAGTGGTAATAATACTGGCCAGTGAGCTAGATTGCCCGTAGCGTGTAGCAATAAAATCGGAAATAGACGTAATTTTATGAGTTTGGCAAATTTCACTGATCTTTAAATACACTTGCCAACCAAAAATAAACAACAGCAAACTACCGACATAGGTCGGCGCAAGCCACCAGCCATTATTCGCAGCCTGCGCTGTGGTGCCATAAAATGACCAAGAGGTACAATAAACCGCTAACGTTAAACCATACACCAGCGATTTAAATGACTGAACTTTGTATTTTTCACTAAAATAGGCAATCGCAAATAACACTGCCAAATAGACAAATGCAATTGCACTAACAGACCAAATTGTAAGCATTATTATCGTTATTATAAGAGCGCATAATCTTAGACTAAGCGAAAAGCACGTAATAATCTCGTATAACTTTAGTTCTAAGCTATAAACTCAATTAGATACTTGCCGCTTGTGAAGAACAGCTTATTTCGGTAACTAGCTACTAACCCATCACATATCAATTACTTATATTGCAATAGTTGCATCAATTAGTTATTTAAAACTTATTGTTCTTAAAAATTAAAAAATAATTATTAGCCTTTTTAAATTTTTGATCAAAATCAATAACCCTTTGAATTTTAGAAATTGTTTCGTTTAATTTATAAATATTAAATTTAATATAAACGCAACAATGTACTTTTCACAACAATAAGCCATACTTAGCTATGGTTTATGACGTTGTTTTGTTTGCAGCATGGAACAGGGAGGGCAAGATAAACAAAGCATTCATGTCGAAGGGTATTAATCAATAACCTGACGTAACTGCTTAAGTGAACTAAGCGTTACCACTTAGTAAGGGTAACCCATATGCTCAATACTGTTAGTGTAAAAACCAGACTCACCATTTTAATTACTGTGCCAATTGTGGCTTTTATTGGCCTTGTGTTTGTTACGCTTGTGCTTACCAAATCACTTGTGTCTGGTATTCAAAGTATTAATAACGACCGTGTTGTACCGCTTAAACAAATCAAAGTGGTATCTGATAACTACGCGGTAAGTATTGTTGATAATCTACATAAATTTAATGCCAAGTTGATAACAAAAAGCCAGTTAGTGAATGCCATTGAGGGTGCTGAAAAAGTCGCAAAAGAAAACTGGCAAGCTTACTTACAAACAGAACTCACCCCTGAAGAGTCACGCCTTATTCAAACTAGCGAAAAACTATTTGATAAAGTTAAACAAAAAGTGAATTGGTATAAAAACCAACTTGCTACTAATCAGCCACTTGCAAGCTCTTCTGACATGTTTGTTAAAGAAATGTACGATGTATTTGACCCTTTTAGTACCAGTTTAAATGACTTAATTGATCTGCAGCTTAATACTTCTCAAGAATTCACTGACAGCGCTACAGCCAATTACCAATCGAAACAAACAAGCCTAATTATTGCGTGTATCGTGTTATTAATTGCAACAACCGTGATGGCGCTGGCTATTTATAAATCGATTATCACTCCGCTTAGAAATATTGGTGCAACAATGGCAAATATTGCTGACAACACTGACTTAACTCTGCGTGTTGATGAAACGGGAAACGATGAGTTTTCAAGTACCGCGGTCAGTGTGAACACCATGATAAGCCACTTTCAATCGTTGATTGAAGAACTGCTAAACGCCGTAAAAACGCTGAGCTCTGAATCAGAACAAATGTCGCGAAACAGCAGTCAAGTAGCCGCTACAACCGAGCAACAAGAGCATCAAACCGCAATGATAGCAACGGCAATTACCGAGATGAGTGCAGCTATAGGTGAAGTTGCATCAAATGCCGTGACTACATCGCATAAAGCCAACGAATCAGACGACACTGCAAGACATGGTTTGGCAAAAGTTCAAGAGAATATCGATTCCATTAACCAATTAAACGACGTTATTCGTCATACCAAAGAAGACATTGATTTACTGAGCGAAAAAAGTAATGAAATTAACTCTGTAGTACAAATTATTCAAAGTGTAGCAGAGCAAACTAACTTACTGGCACTAAATGCAGCGATTGAAGCAGCACGGGCAGGTGAGTCAGGCAGAGGGTTTGCCGTGGTAGCCGATGAAGTTCGCCAACTGGCTCATAATACGCAAAAAGCAACAGAGCAAATCAGCTCAATGATTGTCGCATTGCAAGATGCCTCCCAGCGCGCAGTTTCAAGCATGGAAGATGCATCAAACAAAGCAAACCACAGTGTAGAAATTGCAGCAGCCTCAGCAAGTTCAATTAAATCAATTGCTGATGCTATCACTGAAATTGCCGACATGAATATTGTGGTTTCTACTTCTACCGAAGAACAAACTACCGTTGCGGCTGAGATTTCGCAAAACATTAATGAATTCAGTGACAGTATTCGCAGCGTGACTATAAGCGCATCGGATATGGCGCAAACAGGGCGCACGCTCTCTGAGCTATCAGGTAAACTGAATAACGATATAAGTATTTTTAAAGTATAAGCAATTAAGGCTTTAGCCGCTTAATATCGATTGTTTAATGGTAAAACAAAAAAGGAGCATTTAAGCTCCTTTTTTAATTATAGGCTGTAGTTAAAACCGACAAAAACATTGCGGCCTACTTCAGGCACAGCTTCACCCACTTTAATGCTACTTCCCATGGCACGATTAACACCATTTAAATGCGGGCTATACGCTTTATCTAATAAATTAGAGATACCAAAGTTTAAGCGTAGCTGCGTATTCACATCGTAATCTAATTGCCAATCAAGAGTACCGTAACCTGCTGATTCTTTCTCATTATTCAGCTCGCTGACATGTGTTTGTTTAGCATACGCACTGATGGTTAACTGAGACTGCCAATTGCCCTCTCGATAATATGCTGTAATTCGCGCATTTAATGGTGCAATACGGTATAAATCGTCATTTATATCGTCGCGTTTTCCTTTTACATAGCTCACCACACTGGTAAATTGCCATGCATTGTTTAAACGCCAAGCCATATTAATGTCACCACCATATAAATAGGCATCAATATTATTAAACTGTAGCGGTGCCTCCCCTGCCATCATGTTGCCAACCATATTGGCCGCCATATTTTGTGAAGGTGTGCCTTGAATATAGTCGTCAATTTGATGATAAAAAATTTGCGGCGAAATGCTAAGGCCATTTTTTTGATATTGCCATGCCAGATTCACTTGATAGGCGGTTTCAGGGTTTAAATTGATATTACCAATATAGGTTTTCCCATCTGCCAAACCGCCTGTTGCCTGCATTGGCAACCATAAATAACGTTGCTGATACGAAGCCGCGCGCTGCTTAAAACCAAAACTAAGTTCACTAGCGAAATAGTCGGTATGTTGCAACTTACCTGAGTAGCTAATATCAACTGTGGTATCAGAGACACTGCGATCTGCATTATTAAACTGCTCTTGCAACGCCTTAATGTGTGGGTTCATCATTGCCATAGAGCTTGAAACAATCCCAGCATCAGCTTGATTATATTTAATACGTGCACCGACTAAATGCCTCAGTTTATTGGCTTTTGCTTGCCACTCGGCAAATAAAGAATGGCGGTTATCTTCAACGTGATTGAAGTTCTCAACAAAAAACATTGCGTTGTTTGGGTTAGTGATAAGCGAGCCGTGTTCGCTAACATACCCCTCTAAACCGAATTGCCACTGGTCAAATTTTGCAGCCGCAAAGTAACTTAGGTTCTCAACATCCGTTGTGTTATATCGGTGTTTTTGACCATTGTTATTAAGCCTTTGTGAAAAATTATCCATCCCATGTTCTGCTTGATGGTAAGCAACGTAGGAATCAACGGATATGTCATTAATGTTAGTTTGATAATCAAGCTTAACGCGATCACTTTCCACATAATCAATGTCCATTGGCAGCGCAACAGTACCTGTTGGTTTGGTATCGGTTCGTTGCCAAATTAGTCCGATGCTTGAAGCATGATTGCGATACGCTGCATCAATACCATACTGCAATCGTTCTACTTGTGATGAATGTACTTCTCTGCTAACACCGTCCTGATAATCATCAGCATTTTGTAAGGCAACATAACTGTTCACTGCAAATGAATCAAAACCGGCACCTGCAACAGCAGATAAATTGTAACCATCAAAGTTATTAAGATAGGTACCCGTTACAGCCAAATTACGCTCGTGACTTGCAATATCTGCTGCTCGTTTTTGATGCACTTTTACCACACCGCCAATTGAGTCTAGCGCACTGCTTACCGGGGCAATACCTCGGTAGACATCAACTGACTCAATTAGTAAAGGTGATGCATAACTTAGCGGCGCATCCATCGCATTTGGGCCTGCGCCTATTTGCTTAACACCATCAATTGCAACCGCAACTTGGTCGCCATAATATCCACGATATTGAGCTATACCGGAAATTTGGCCATTTTTATTGGCATTTGCCCCCGGTACCGAAAGCAACCAATCGGACACATCAGGTAAAGAGACACTGGCAGTTGCCTGCTCAGTCGAGATTTCGAATTGTTGTATCTGAGTCGAAACCGTAATTACTTCCATTTCACCATTTGCCAATACAAACGTAGATGGAACCGAGAGAATACATAAGGTAATTGCGTTTAAGGTGCTTTTCATAAAAAATTTCCGTATACAAACTAACGCAAATTTTCTGTAATCTGATTACTAAAGACAAAGCCAAAAGCGCAAACTGCGACAATATGTCACAGTTTGCTTGGCGCGTGTAAATCCCCTTTACGTTTTTTAAAAAAACGCATAGGTGAAAAGCCGGTTACTAACATAGTACCGAGTAGAACAGTGATGATGCCGACAACCACATTAAAGGTTAATGCCTCACCTAACACAATGTAACCCCAAATTGCAGCAAACCCAGGAATTAAAAAAGTCACTGACAGTGCCGACGCTGAGCCAATTTCTGCCACTAAATCAAAGTAAAAAATAAGTGCCACACCAGTACAAACAATACCTAATATAACCACTGCTAGCCATTCATCGGTTGAAGGCATTTGATTCATTGGGAAAAACGGTAGCAATGGAATAAGTAAAATAACTGTTGCCCACAAACTACCATGAGAGGTATCAAAACCTGAGACTTGGTGTTTTACGTGCTTGGTATAATTTGTAGCAATGCCATAACACATAGCAGCAAATGTTGCGGCAAATATCGCATTTAAGCTTTGGCTATTTATCATTTCAGGGGCTAATCCCACCATAAGAATGACACCTAAAATGCCAAGACCTAAGCCACACCACCCCTGTTTAGAAATTTTTTCACCATGCCATATTCGCCCTATTAAGCTGCCCCAAATTGGCGCTGTGGCATTTAAAATTGCGAGCATTGCAACCGTGAGTGTTTGCGCTGCATAGGCAAATAGCATCCAAGGTATTGCTGAATTAAAAAGCCCGACAAAAAAGTAGTGCCGCCATAATCCTTTCATTACTACTTTTCGGCGCATAAAAATTGCCATCAACGAGAGGCTTAATGCAGCAAATAACACGCGTGCTTCAATTAAAAATACTGGTGCAAAACTGTCAACCGCAATACGAATAAGTAAAAATGACGCACCCCAAATAGCAGCAAGCACAAGTAACAAAAAGAACTGTCTATTAGTCATGTTTAAGGCCTTTTAAATCATGGTGTAAAAAGCCTAAGCAGGTAAATAGACGGCTAATACTGAATCGAAGAAATGAGTTTAACGACTTAACACTATTAGAAATTAAAATGTGTAAAAGCCAGTTTAAACCGCCAAACTCCTTTGTTGTAAAAGCAAAAGGAAAGGGCGTTAAAATAACGTACTTCATAAAATACATAAGCAAGAACAGGGGGCTTAAGCATACTCGAAAAGCTAGGGTTTCGTCCCATATTTTGCGTAAATTTTCTCTATTTCACCGTTTTCTGACATTTCATGTAAAACACGGCTAAGCTCTTGCTGAAGCGAGGATAAGTTGGGTTGTAAACGCATGGCGACGGGTAATTCACTGACAGTCATCACCGGTGCTAAGTGGATTTTATGGTTTACTTTTTGGTAATAAAGCGCGGTTGCTTCACCCATGATGGCATAATCAATTCGGCCATGATTTATTTGCGTTAATAACTCGAGTTCAGAGCGCGCATCGACTTTTAAAATTTTATTTTCAGCAAAGTGTTGTTCAAATGATCCATAGCGATAGCCCCGAACAACGCCTAACACTTTACCGTAAAGATCCCCCGGAGCTTTCTCTTGATTGCGTGTTTTACTGATCACAACTTCGCGAGAAGAAGCATAAAAGTCACTATAAATACCAGGCGTTTTTGTATGACGACGCCAAAGAGGATTGACCCCAGGTTCAATATCTATCTTGCCTTGATCAAATAAATTAAGGCCTCGGGCAACAGAAAAATTTACAAAATTAAACTGATGGCCTGTTAATTCTGAGATACGGTTAAAGATATCAGGGAAAATCCCCTTCACTTTTTTGTTTTCAACAAAACTATAAGGGGGGTTGGCGCTGTGATAACTGAGCACGGTATAGCTTTCTGCTTTTAACAAAAAACTAAATAAGCAGCCTATAAGAAGCAATGAGCGAAACATCTTATCTCCCTTTATTAACAACATTAAGTATAGAAGTTGATGAACAATTCGCTCGTTTAAAATTTTAGCTAAGACTAGTGCGCTTACTTATTAAAAAAAGGCTGCATTGTGATGCTTTTTATTCCTAATTAATTAGTTAGCTAACAACTTTAAACAACTAACAGTTATTAGCACCATTAATATTTTTGCGTTAAGTTAGGGTCTGTTGTTCTTTGTTTAATAATTCAGCTGAGAGCTAAAATCGCCTTGTTTAAGATGGTATATAGTGAGGTTAACTAATCTAAATGCGATATTTTTGACGCATAAAAAGTCGATTATAACCTCATCCCTAAAGGGCAATGGCTATTGATTCCGCTACCGGCATTGGCACTTCACTCATTTAGCATGCTAAATCACGTTTATGCCACTTTGCTATCGGAATAAATATCCTATTGCTGAAAATATCAACAAAGATAAACAGACCCTTTTGTTCACTTTGGCTATGCTTTTTTTGAGCCAAATAAAATAACAATTCCAATAAGTTTTGGTTCAACAGAAGAAGACACTGAGATGGCAAATAAAGTATTTATTGCAACAAGCTTAGATGGCTATATCGCTGATAAAGATAATAAAATTGATTGGTTACATCAATTACCAAACCCAACTGGAGATGACCTTGGTTTTGATGCTTTTTTCGAAGGCATTGATGCCTTACTAATGGGCAGAAACACCTTTGAAATGGTACTTTCTTTTGATGTTGATTGGCCTTATAGCAAACCAGTATTTGTTCTTACCAACACATTAACGCAAGTACCCAAAGGCTTTGAAGGCAAAGTTTTTTTAGTTAATGGTGAGCTGCAAAACATCGTTAAAAATTTAACTGAACTTGGCTATCACAACTTATACATCGACGGTGGCAAAACCATTCAAAGCTTTTTAAAAGAAGACCTGGTTGATGAAATGATCCTGACACGAATTCCTGTTCTTTTAGGTGGTGGTTATCCATTATTTGGTGATTTACCCGAACCTTTAGGCTTTAAACTATTGGAAAGTCAGATGTATATCGATACAGTGGTGCAAAACCATTATGTAAGAGATAGGTAATGCAGTATCCCAATGCACTGATTGCAGGCAGTAAAATTGCTGTTTGTGCATTTTCGTCTGGCGTGGCTGAAGCATTTCAGCCAAGATTAACCTTGGCACTAACCCATTTTGAGGCATTAGGCTTTAAGCTTGTGCTAGACCCTAATTTAAACCATAACCACCAGCATGTCAGCGCACCTAAAGAAATACGTGCCTCACAACTAATGCAGTACCTTCTTGATGACAGTATTGATGCCATTCTGCCGCCATGGGGCGGTGAATTTGCAATGGAATTACTCGATTTACTTGATTATGACAAGTTAGCAGCGGCTAAACCAAAATGGATTATTGGTTTTTCAGATGTCAGTACCTTGCAAATTGCCCTTTCCACTCGCCTAGGTTGGGCGAGCATGCACACAGCTAACTTAATGCAGCTTGTTCCCAATCAGCAAGATGATGTAACACAGGCGTTTTTCCGCGCAATTACTTTGGGTAAAGGGGAATGTTTTTCTCAGACCCCATCTAACTATTTTGAGAAAGAACATAGCAATATCATTGAAAACCCAGAAACTCCCTATAATTTAACTGAACGGACAAACTGGCAAACCTTAAACTGGCCCAATAAAAGCGTTTCTGGACGGTTAATTGGCGGTTGTTTAGATACCATTATTTTTACCTTAGATAGCCCTTATTTTGACCTTGCAAGCTTTTGCGAAAGCTACCAGCAAGATGGCGTTATTTTATACATTGAAAACGCCGAATTATCACCAACGGCATGGCTTCGCGCATTGTTGATGCTAAAGTTTAGAGGGCACTTATCACGTATCAATGCACTTTTAATTGGCCGTCATGCTGGAGCAATTGTCGATAAACAGTTAGATTTTCACCAAGCGTTAAAACAAGCTGAAATTCACATACCTATTATGTTTGATATGGATATTGGCCACCAAGCACCTAACCTCACGCTTATCAATGGCGCACTCTGCGAGATAACTCCTGAGCTTGAGCTTAAGCAAACGCTCATTTAACGCAAAAACATTGTACTTAAGCGTAAAGCTTTTTAGCATGCGTTAGTGCGCTCAAAAATAGAATATTAGGAACATACAATGAAAAAACGTAACCTTTCGCTTGTTGCGATAGCGACGGTATTCGCTTTATCGGGCTGCGGCGAAAAGTCAGCACCTAGTGCAACAAATACCGCTCCTGTAGTCGAGCAGACAATTGCTGCAGAAAATAAAAACGATAATGCGATTCTTGCTGAATTCAGCGGCCCTTATAATGGGGTGCCAGCATTTGATAAAGTTAAATTGAGCGAACTAAAGCCTGCATTTGATGCAGCAATGGCGCAGAAATTGGCTGAAGTAGATGCAATTGCAAATAACCCTGAACCGGCAACTTTTGAAAATACTATTGCTGCATTAGAGCGCTCAGGTAGTTTATTAAGCCGCGTTTACACTTACTATGGCATTTGGCGCTCAAACGTATCAAGCGCAGAATTCCGCGCTATTCAAAAAGAAATGGCGCCAAAGCTTTCGGCTTTCAATTCAAAAATTACGCAAAACGAAAAGCTTTTTGCACGTATTAAAAACGTGTATGAAAGCGAAGCTCTTAAGTCACTTTCAGCAGAGCAACAACGCGTTACTTGGTTAACTTACAACAGCTTCGCACGTAATGGCGCTACCCTAGACAAACCATCAAAAGCACGCTTTGCAGAAATCAACCAAGAACTTGCAGGCCTTCACACTAAGTTTGCTAACAACGTATTAGCAGATGAAGAAAACTATGTAGTATTTTTAACGCAAGAGCAGCTTTCTGGATTACCTGAATCACTGGTTTCTGCCGCAAAAGCTGCTGCGAAAGAGCGTGGCAAACCAGAGCTGTTTGCTATCACTAACTCTCGCTCGTCAATGGATCCGTTTTTAACCTACTCAGATGAACGCGCACTGCGTGAACAAGTATGGAAAAACTACTACAACCGTGGCGGTAATGGTGATGAGTACGATAACAATCAAACCATTAAAGACATCCTAACGCTTCGTCACGAGCGTATGCAGTTATTAGGTTACGAAAACTACGCACAGTGGCGTTTAGAAGACCGTATGGCAAAAACGCCTGAAAATGCTAAAGCATTAATGGATAAAGTATGGCCAGCGGCAATTGCGCGTGTTGAGGAAGAAGTTGCTGATATGCAAGCGATTGCTGACAGCGAAGGCGCAAATATTAAGATTGCACCATGGGATTATCGCTATTACGCAGAAAAAGTACGTAAAGCCAAATATGATCTTGATTCAAACGAAGTTAAGCAGTATTTACAGCTAGATAAACTACGTGAAGCAATGTTTTATGTTGCAGGTCGCTTATTTAATTTTGACTTTAAAGAAGTGGCTGCAGGCTCAGTACCTGTTTTCCATGAAGATGTGCGCGTATGGGATGTTACAGACAAAACCACTGGCGAGCACATTGGCCTTTGGTACCTTGATCCGTTCGGCCGTAAGGGTAAGCGCTCTGGTGCGTGGGCAACAACCTATCGCAGCCACACGACATTTGATGGTAAGAAAACCGTATTGTCATCAAATAACTCTAACTTTGTTAAAGGCCCTGAAGGTGAGCCAACACTGATATCTTGGTCAGATGCTGAAACCTATTTCCATGAGTTTGGTCATGCGCTGCACTTCTTATCAGCGACAGTTGCTTACCCTAAATCTCATTCAGGTGTGCGTGATTACACTGAGTTCCAATCGCAATTACTTGAGCGCTGGTTAACAACTGATGAAGTGATTAACAACTACTTAGTTCACTACAAAACGGGTGAAGCAATGCCTAAAGAGCTAGTGGCTAAAATCAAGAAGTCAGCAACCTTTAATCAAGGCTTTAAAACGACAGAATATTTAGCATCGGCAATTATGGATATGCTTTATCACACAACCGATCCGGCAAAGATTGACCCAGCTAAATTTGAAAAAGAGCAGCTGGATGCGATTGGTATGCCAAATGAACTTGTGATGCGCCACCGCAGCACGCATTTTGGTCACATTTTCTCAGGTGAAGGCTATTCAGCAGGTTATTATGGCTACTTATGGGCGGAAGTACTGACATCAGATGCATCGGAAGCATTTGCTGAGGCGCCAGGTGGTTTTTACGATAATGCGTTAGCTGACAAACTTGTTAAGCACTTATTCTCTATCCGTAATGCAATAGACCCAGCAGAGGCATATCGTTTATTTAGAGGACGTGATGCTGAAGTTGAAGCGCTGATGCGTGACCGTGGTTTTCCGGTAAAATAACCGAGTAATTCAAAACAAAAATGCCGCGAATATCGCGGCATTTTTTTAATTTCAAATTTAACGTATCAACTAAAAATACGTTAATACGTTTTTTAAACAAACATTAACGGTGTTGGCTAAACTGCCTTGCCATCGAAGTTAAACGCTCAGCTTCATTTAACAGTTTTTCAGTTGACTCATAAGCATGTTCAGACGCTTCTAGTGTTTCTTTACTAGCGTTATCAATATTAATTACATTTTTAGTAATTTCATCAGATACCGCAGATTGCTCTTCTGCAGCTGTGGCGATTTGCGCACTCATATCGGTAATGGTATTTACCGCGTCCAAAATTCGGCTTAGCGATGCTTTAGCAAGCTGTGCTTGCTCAGCACTTTGCTCTGCACGACTTTGCCCTTGCTGCATTGCAGAAACCGCCTCACCAGCAGATTGTTGTAATGTAGCGACCATTTGCTGAATTTCTTCGGTTGAAGATTGGGTGCGCGCAGCAAGTGTGCGAACCTCATCAGCCACAACCGCAAAACCACGGCCTTGCTCACCTGCCCTTGCCGCTTCAATTGCGGCATTAAGTGCAAGTAAGTTGGTTTGCTCTGCAATGCCGCGGATAACATCAACCACAGTACCAATTTGCTGGCTGTCTGAAGCAAGTTTGTTAATAACTGCTACAGCTGATTCCACTTCGCGTACTAGCTCGTTAATATCTGCGGTGGTTCTGTCAACAACTTGCTGACCTTCGACCACTTCGTTATCCGCAACTTGTGTTGCATCAGCGGTAAGTGAAGCGTTTTGGGCCACTTCTTTTACCGTAGCAGACATTTGATTAATCGCCGCTGCAACTTGCTCTACTTCACGATTTTGTTGCTGCATTAATTGATTAGTTTTTTCAGCAGTATCCATCGTGCTATGTGCAACGGTATCTAACCCTGTGGTTGCATCATTAATACGCCATACTATGGTTTCTTGTTGGGTTTGCAGCATTTTAATTGTGAGCTGTAACTGACCTAACTCGTCGGTTCTGCCAGTGTATACTTGCTTAGCAATATCGTTATCAAACACCTCTCGCGCTTTCTTTGCTGCAGTTTGATACGGTTTTGCAATTAAACCTGAACAAACTGTAAATAGAATAAAAGCAAAGATTAAAGGCCAAAGGTGACTAAGCGATAAGCCAAACATTAAAGCAACTATCGCAGGAATAGCCACTGCAAGAACACTTGAAATAGTCAGTTTACCCATCAAGTTAAACGACAGTGCACTTGCTAGCTTTTGACCAATACTTGGACCATTGTTTACCGCACTATAAAGCGCTTTAGCGCGTTTTAGGTATTCTTCTTCAGGTTTTAAACGAACTGATTGATAACCGACAATTTTTTGCCCTTCCATCACTGCAGTAATGTAAGCATCTACCCAATAGTTATCACCGTTCTTACAACGGTTATCTACAATACCCATCCAAGGTTTACCTTGTTTGATGGTATCCCATAGATCTTTAAAAGCCAGTGCTGGCATACCTGGGTGACGGACAATATTATGACCGTGACCGATAAGTTCTTCGCTTTGATAGCCACTGATATCAATAAAGTCTTGGTTTGCGTAGGTAATACGACCTTTCAGATCGGTGGTTGAAACAATCCGTTGAGAAAACTTTAATTTTACCTCACTGCCTGTGAGGGTTTGTTTTTTTTGCATAACACGACGCCAATAAAAATCAGAAAAATTATCTAGTTAAATAAATTGTAGTACACAGTACGCGCACCGTAGTTTTTTCAAACTACTTTTCGGGGGCAAGTAGTATACACAGATCTAATCAATTGATACGTCAGACAAAAGCACTAAAAAAAGCCCGCATTTGCGGGCTTTTTCAACAAAGTGAAATAATTACTTCATTTTTCTACGACGGATAAACGCCAGTGGTGCAGCTAATAGTGCTAGCCAACCAAATGAACCTGACGATTTCTTCGTTTTAGGTGGTGTTACTGGCTCTGGTAATGGATTTTCATTCACATCCGTTACCATAATCTTCACCATAGCTGGCTCAGAAATATTACCTGCAGTATCTGTTACTACAACTTCCATTTCGATTTCAGTTAGACCTGCTTCATAATCAAGTACTGATTTGTCAGCTACAACAATCTCACCTGACTGCTCAAGTTTAACTGCTGTTGATGTTTGATTAACTACGATAAATTCAGAAGCCATATTTGCAAGCTCTGCACCGTAAGATACTTCTAACATACCAATAACTGTACCATTCTCAGAATTTTCAGCGATTGAGAATTCTGCATCAGCAAGCATCGGTGCTACAGCACGGTCAGCGCTTGGCGTTGCATTGATTGCTTTTGAACCAGACTCTGAAAGAATCATAAAGTCTTGGCCGGCGTGAGCAAGGTAAGCAGACTCACCAGTTGCTAATGATTCAACCACATTACCTTCTGTTGTCATTAACGCTGCAATCGGCTGAGCAGGCGTAAATGTGTAAGTACCAGTTGCTGAATCTAATGAGTTATATGCTACTGGTTCCCATGTGTATTCTTCAACACGGAAACGTACATCTGCTGTAAGACCCATATCATCCGCAGTTAAACCAAATGCACCTAAACACGACATCATGGTCATATGATTATTACCGGTAGTATGGAACATATTACCTAACCAACCTCTTGTTGAACCATAAGCGTGTGTGAATGAAATTTGTGTTGGTTCAACATCGTAGAACCACTCAAGCTTACCGTTTTGCGCAGTTACATCGTATTGACCATCACGATCTAAATCGAAATCAACCATAAAGCCGCCAATGTAGCTGTGGTTAACACCTTCATTCATGATTAACGTTGAGAAAACAGCATAGCCTGAGTCACAGTATTCACCCGGTACAGGGATCATTTCAACTGAGCCACCCACTAAGTCAAGACGATTACCATCTACATCATCGGCTACAGTGGTTGGAGCAAAGAATGGTTCGAATAGTGCAGCACCAACGTTTGTTACCTTATGGGCTGTACCACCTTCCATTTTTACTGGCTCGAATGTAAGTTCAGCAGCTGCTTTTGGTAATGTGTGATATACAAGGTGGAACGCTTTTTCACCGCCTTCAGAGAAAATAAGCGCACCGTCTAATTCTAAGTTAGTTAGATCTGATGTAGCATCACGAGTACCAATGTTTGATTGATCAAGTGTCCACTCAGGAAGTTTTGCAGGATCAATATTAAACGTCACATCAAATGAAACAGTCTGACCACCAGGCACTGTAATTGAATCAGGGTGTGAAACCGTTAGAGCACCACGTTCAATATCATTTGCAAAACGCTGCTCTAAGCTTAAAGAGTACGTTTTAGCTTCGCTTGTGAAGTTTTTAACTTGTACTGTTTTAACGTAATCTGTTGCTTGTGATGGATTAACAAGACCAAGTGATAATGCACCTTGTTTTGTATCTTTTGACCATGCAGCTACAGGTAAATGCGCAGCTTTATTAACATCTACAAGACCCGCTCCAATGTAACTAATAGGTGCAAGTTCTGTATCTGGGTTAACTGAACGTGGCTCCATCGTTACATCAAGGTTCGCCGTATTCATGATGGTTGCTTTTAGTTCCATCGCGTTGCGGTTAGGATGCGCTTCTTTCAGTAAGCTCATAGCACCTGCAGTCATAGGCCCTGAGAATGAAGTACCAGTTGCACCAGAAAGACCTGTACCTGTACCTGGGTGAGCAGTCATGATGTTTACACCTGGGGCTGTGATTTCAGGTTTTAATAAACCATCCATTGAAGGACCGCGCGATGTAAACGACGCAATTGCACCCGATGTAACGATTGCTTCTACATTGATTGAGAAAATGCCAGACTCTTTTAGCGCCATACCTGCCGCATAAGTTATACCTACCGATGGAATAGTTACATCAGTACTGCTGCCACCCATAGGAGCTGGTGTGCCATCGTCATTATTATTTGCAATAAATACAAAAGCTGCACCTTTCTCTTGTGCCATTAGTACTTTTGTAACAAATGCACAACCACCACGGTCAAGCACAACTGCTTTACCAGTAAAATCTGTGCCATCTGCAAATGCTTCACAAGCTGTTTGGTTTGCATCTGGATAAACAACTGCAAGATCTTCATTTGACAGGGTATATGCTTCTTGAGGGCCAAAAGAAGCTGTTTGAATAATTGCTTCTTCTCCGTTAATTGTACCGCTTGAAATAAGAGATTCATCTGTAGGGTGCGTCATTGCACCAACTGATAGAGCGTTTTCAGAGGTACTTGGACCGCCAACAATAAACGGATATGCTCCATCGTTACCAGCAGAAATAACAACATTCGTGCCTAGTTTTACAGCTTGATTAATTGCAAGACCTACACCATCTGTTGCGATATCACCAAAATCACCACCAAGTGACATGTTGATTACGTCAACACGGTCAGAAATATCGCCATCACCATTTGGATCCATTGCAGCTTCAAGCGCCATAAACTGAGCTACACCAGGACAGCCACCAGCACACACTGAATACACATATAATTCAACATTTGGTGCTATACCTGATACAGAGTGCGATACATGAGTACCATGGCTTGTACCTGCATCAATTGGATCTGGGTCCATATTGTAGAAATCGTAGCCACCCATAACCTGACCCTGTGGCCAAGCTACTGCGTCAGTTGGGTCTTCTGCAGCGGCAACGTAAGCAGCTTCTGTACCTTCACCACCAAACGCTGCGTGTGTATAGTCGATACCAGTATCAAGTACTGCAACTTTAACACCGTTACCTTTTGCCACACCCGATGCAACTACCTCTGTTGCCTTTATGTAATCAGCACTGTCAGCGATATGAAGTTTTGAGTCGTATATTGGGTAAACACCATCTACTTCGTTGTGTGAAACTAGTTGGTCAATTTCGTTTTTATCACCCTTAACAAGAAGACCATTAACAAGTTTAGACGTTTTAGCCACGATGGTAATATTCAAGTCTTGGCTTTGAATTGCAGATTCAACCATAGCTTGAGAAGCCATAATAGAAGCGGTTTGCTTTCCTAAATCTACATTTTTAACTTGAGCAATTGCTGGCGTATTTAATTTAATTAACCAAGCAGAAGCTTCTCTCGCTTCTTGCCCATCACTCTTTTTAGTCGCCTGCGCTTTTACTGCTTTAGCGCCGCTGTAGTTATATTGTTCAAAAGTTGCTGCATTTACCGCTGTTGAAGCAATCGCTGACGCAACTGATAACGCGATTACTGTTCTTTTTGTTCCAAATTTTGTCATTGTGACTTCCCTCTAGGAAAATAATTTTAGATAAACCTTTTTATTGGACAACTAAAATTAACAACATAAGCCAAAAACAGCAACACATCGTTTACAAATATTTAAGAAATACTGATTAGTATCTTAATTGCAATTACACCAATTAAAATAAAATAGAAAGATAACTAAATTACTGAAGAAGTAGTTTGGATAGATAAAGTAATTTTAAGTGAGATATATTTATTAAAATCTAATAATAAAAAAATAAACTCTAAAAATTTATCATAAAACGAAAAAAGCCCGCTAGAAGCGGGCTTTAACAAGTTAAGTAATCAGATTAACGCGCTGTATGGCGTGCTTCTAATACTTCAATACGTGCTTCTTTAATCAGACCTGATGCTTTTAATAGCTCTTGCGCTTTTAAAACATCTTGGTTTTCTGCAACAGAAACCACAGCTAAGTCTGTACCAGAAAAGCTTGACTCAAGCTTTAAACCAGTTGCAGCAGCAACATCATTAGCCGAAACACCTTTCTTAAGTAAAATAGAGATGTTACCTGATAAAGGCGCTAAGTTACCTGTGAAAATGTTACGTACAAGGCTACCAGGCTTAACTAAGTCATTTGGAACTTCAAGAGCAACAACTGCATTCTCACCTTTTGAAGCAATCACGCTATCAGCAGCCGCAATTGATGAAGGCACTAATGCTAAACCTTTTTCAACCTTATACATGCCAAAATCAGCTTTTGATAATTGTTGTACTTGCTTTTGTGTATCAACTTTATCAGCAACTCCAGCGTCAAACTTTGATACCGCAGTAGCCTGAGTTGATAACGTCATCGCAGCTACTGTCATTGATAATAATTTAAGTTTCATTGCATAAACTCCTTAGTTTGCCGCATGACCAAATACACGAACCGCAGCACCAGTCATCGTAGTTGGGGTTGTGTTATTAACGTAGCCGATAAAGCCAAACGAACCACCATCAGCAGTTGCGAAGCTATCACCAGATGTATCAACTAAACGAATAGTCCACTCACCCTTCGCTGATTCACCATAGAACGCATTAGCTAGGAAAGTACCATTTTTCAAGATATAACCAGGCTGCCAACCACTGTAAAAATCAAATGCAGGGTAAACAAGCGCTTGTTTCGAAGATAGTAATACACTACGTGTACCGCTTGGAGATGTAACTTCAATTGCTAAGTCAGTACCAGCTGTAGTTTGAACTGGACCATTTGCTGTACCAAAACCAAAGCCCATTTCTTTGCTGAAAATATCGAACTTAAACTGAATTGCTTCAACTTTAACGTCTTCTTCAATAGTGACTTTATAAGATACACCTTCAGCATTGTTGTCTGGAATTTCTACCATTAAGTCTTCTTGACCAACAACAGAACCAGCACCAATCCAATCGCTTACAACTTCTTCACCTAGGCTAGTATCATATGCTTTTGCCATAGCAACAGCAGCGCCAGCATCTACACGACCAAAGCCGTAAAGGTTATTAAACTTATAACCTGCAGCATTTTCAATCCAACCATCGTGTGCAACAAATTCACCTTCACCTACAGTTAGTTTGATTGCTTCATCGCTCGCATCATTTTTAGTCGACGTATTAGCTAAAATATGACGTACATCACGCCATGTTAAGTCTTTGTTTGCAGATAAAATAAGTGAAACTACACCGGCCGCGTTAGGCGCTGCAGATGATGTACCATTCATTGTAGAGCGATAGTTACAGCTTGGGTTTTCTGGGTGACCTGGGTAATCGAATACATATTGGCTTGCAGCAAATGCTTCACCGTAAGCAGCACTCCAACCTGCAATATTACGGCCTTCGTAACCAGATACACCACTTAAACAAGTCATAGGATCTGTTGTAACCATTGCAGGTGCCCAACGACCGAACTCACCAGATGGAGCTGCAACTAAAACGTTAGCACCTGCTGAAGAGTAACTTGTGTGTTTACCATTTGAATTAACTGCACCCACTGAGAAGTAGTAAGGATGCGCTTGGCTAGGCTCGCTGTTACCGTTATAACAAGTAAGGCCTAAATCATTCGCACCATTGTCTGCACAGAAAGAGCCTTCTGGACCACCATCTTCAAAACTGTTACCGCTAGATTTGATATTCGTCGCACCTTTACCACCACGAAGGTATAAATTTGGATACGATTCGATTTGCTCATCTAATTCTGAATAACCAATATACACTGGGAAAGTGATACCATAGCTGCGGTTAAACGCTGAAATTTCTTCATTAGCAGTAATACCAGAACCAGGGAAACCGTGCACTAAGAAGTCTGTTTGAGCAACTTTATCACCAGAACCTAAATAGTTCATACCGATTAGACCAGTGTTTGGAGCAACACCTCGGCCGCCTAAGCCATTCCAACCTTTAGCTGCAATTAGACCTGCTACACTTGTACCATGGTCACCATTTACTGCTGCGCTAGTAGGATCAGTTTTATCAAGTGCACCTTGAACTAAGTTTAATGAACGATTAGGCAATACATTTGGAGCTAGATCTTCATGACGAATTTCAAGACCAGAGTCCACAACAACCGCCGTTACACCAGCACCAGTTACACCTTGTTTGTAGGCTTCAACGGCTTTGATGTCTTCACCAGCAACTAAATAATGAGCTTCTGCATCAGCAAATTCAGCATCCCAATATGCTGTTGCTTCTTCTTCAGTCATAATGCCTAAATCGTTTACGTATAAATCAATTAGACCTTGCTTCATTTCATCACTTAGAGCGAATGCTTTTTGACCTGTATTACGCAGATGCCACTGATGTTTAGCAAGTGGATCGCCTTTAACACCCGAAACAACTAGTTTAGCAGATGCTGATTTGCCATTTGCTGTAACTGTATAATCAATTTCTGCATCTTCGCCAGAAATGTTAACGTACTTAAAGTTAAGACCATCAAGCTCTAGTACACCATGTGAAAAGGTATAAACACCATCTTCGGCACTAACAGACTCACCATTTTCGCTAAACGAAACAGTAAGTTCATCGTAGTTTCCATCACGAGCATTTAACTGCCCTTCAGAAACCATCCATTGCATTGCATCTGCAACCATTACATCATTTGCAGTTGGAGCTACATCAGGTGCAACAGTTGTTTTGTTATCGTTGTCACTACCACAACCAGCTAGAGAAATTAAAATAGCTGCGCTTAGTGCTGATAACTTCAGTTTATTATTTTTCATAATCAACCCTTGTTAATAAATTAGTGACAAGTTAACAAGGGTTCACAAATCAAACAACACGCTATTTACAAATGTTTGCATTTTAAATATTTTTTTACATTTTCTTAGTCTACGAATTTTAATATACCGCGATTTGACTTTACAATCAGATTATATTTTTTACGAAAACGTAATTATGAATCACACTCCATCACTTTATATTGGCATTATGTCAGGGACTAGCCTTGACGGAATAGACATTGCAATTGTGGAAATTGTTGAAAACCAAACGCGCTTAGTTGCGAGCTTGGAAACCCCCTTTACATCAACATTAAAGCAGCTATTAACTTCGCTTATCACATTGAAAAAATGCAATCTTGCTGAGATTGGGGTTATCTCACACCAGCTGGCTATTGAATATGCTGACGCCGTAAATGCGTTGCTTAAAAAAGAGAATCTCAAATCATCAGCAATTAAAGCAATTGGTGTTCATGGTCAAACGGTTTTTCACCATCCGTTAGGAGAACATGCCCATTCATTACAATTAGTTAATGCGAGTGTATTAGCTACTAAAACAAGTATTGATTGTGTACATAATTTCCGTGAAATGGACATTGCTCTTGGCGGCCAAGGTGCGCCTTTGGTGCCATTGTTTCACCAAAGTTTACGTTCTCAGTTACCTTTAAATTTGCCAGAGCAAGCCCTAGTTTTTGCTAATATTGGTGGGATCGCGAATTTATCACTTTGTGATGAAAATGAATTGCTTGGATTCGATTCAGGCCCAGGGAATACCTTGATCGACAGCTTTACAAAAAAAGCCTTCAATAAAGAGTATGACTTCAATGGCGCTTTGGCGAGAAAAGGGAAAATCAATCAAACCTTGCTAAAAACTATGCTAAACGACCCCTATTTTTCAGCTGAAATACCTAAAAGCACAGGGCGAGAATACTTCAATTTAGCTTGGCTTAACGCTTTTACTGAGTTCACCAATCTGTCGCCTTATGACACTTTAACAACACTCACCGAGCTCACCGCTATCACTTTAGCGCAACCTCTAATAGCAAAAAGTGGTTTGCTGATTTTGTGTGGTGGAGGGGCCAAAAATTCGCTTTTAGTTGAGCGTATTCAATACCATTTATCAAATTGGCGGATTGCAACAAGTGATGAATTTGGTATCAGCGCAGACTTTATGGAAGCGATGGCATTTGCTTGGATGGCTTATCGAACTATTAATAAACTGCCGTCAAATGCCCCTTCTGTGACGGGTGCTAAACAGGCTGCAGTGCTTGGGCAAATCACCTTTGCACCATAGCTATTTGTTGGTGCAAAGTTGCACCAACATAATCAACGCCTTCTTGGCTAAAATTCTAATCAACTGATTCTATTAAATTTTATTTTTGGCACAGATTTTCCATTATCAATACAAATAAAGGAGATGCCACAATGAAATCACTCAAAGAAACTTACTTGCTTTTATATCAAATTTGTCATCTAAATTTACGCCAATGGGACGTTGACCAAAATAACAGTGCTAATGATGACAACTACCAACAACCGCTTTGATTAGCAAACTTACTTGCAAAGCTAAAGTTTGTCTACCACCTCATTTGTTGCTGCATATATCCAACAGGGTTTGCCATCTTTGGTGGTTGCATTTATTCGGGTATATTCAGCAACTTCATAACTATCCGCCATTGCAAGCTCATCAGTCGTCAGCAAAAAACAACTTCCTTTAACTTCGTCTTGACTATTTCCGGTAAACACCAAGATAGGGTGATACGCTTTACCACTTTGTTTGACCACTTGCTCGTCATTTATTTTAATTTCAGACAAACAATACCCTGTGAGAATTGCTTTTTCGCCTTCTAATTTGCGACCAAAATTAGCTTGTTGCACATTTTCTTGTTGCAAAGTGCCATAACTAAATAAGCGTTCCATACCTAATCCTTTCGATTTTTGTTAAAGTAAATAAAACAATTAAAAACCTGAGAAACATGTCAGAAGTTGGTTTCGGATGCAATCACTATCGCATTGCTTTTTATGTGGAAAATGCTCCTTTATATTCTCATTTTGCATCTCCACAGAACTTGATAGCGCTTCCTAAAGGTGCAATTAAAGAAATAGGCGCAAAATGCGGAAACGGCTGGCGAAAACAATTCAATGTATTTGCCAAGTTTATTTATACACTGCACCCAAGCGTATTTAACGGACGAGAAAAAGAAACGACTTGGCAGCAATACCGCGACAATCACTTACTTCAACAAAACTCATCTACTGCATTACTTTTTAGCCCCCCCGATCTAAGTAAAGAAAATGTCCTTCATATTATTGCGGGGCGCTGTTATGCAAAAAAATTAATTAATACAAGATTGCTTAATAGCGAACTCTGTTGGTTAAATCAAGAGTTTGCATTTAATTGTGAAGATAAAGTCTTGGTATGCCCATTTCTCGACTACCGTCAGTTATCCAATATTAAAATCGATTTTCTAGCACAAATGTGCCATCTACTTGTTCATTCCAATGCAATTGAACTTGATCGGTTTCATTTACCCGAATTGTAATACAAAAATTACATAAAAATACTTGGAAAATAAGCACGCAAAGGAATTTTGACTACAATTATTAAAAGCTTATTGTCAACTTAATCAATGGAATTGTTATCTTGGTAAGGAACTTGGTCAAAAACATTGCGGTCTCAGCAGATACAGTGCTTGAAAATGTACCCATAGGTTTGTTTGTGGCTAAACCAAATGGAGAGTGCATTTTTGCAAACCATGCTTTGTATAAAGTACTGAATTTAAAGAATACCAGTATTGTTGGCAGTAGTTATATTTCCGCCATGCATGCAGATGACAGACAACGTGCAATTAAACATTGGTATGCGTGTACTGCTAAAGGTAAAAACTTTCACTATACATTTCGCTCCGCATCAAAAAACAAAAACAAGTTACTCGCAATTCATGCTGAGCCACTTTATGAAAATAAACAGCTAGTAGCATATCTAGGCATTATCGAAGATGTTACCGCCCTAAATGAAACCGAGCGAAAACTTTATTTAAGCCAACAGCGTTATGAACTGGCAGCTAAAGGCGCAAGTGCCGGTGTGTGGGATTGGGATATCGTCTCAAACGAAGTTTTTTACTCAACCAAATTCACCGAATTATTGGGCTTTGATAACCTCGCTTTTGGCAATGAATTTGCTTCATTCACTGAGCAAATTCACCCAGACGATATTGCACAATTTAATGCCAACCTTGATGTTCATTTGTCTGACCCGTTTGAGATATTCGATATCGAAGTGCGTATGTACAGCGCAAAACAACATGAACTTTGGTTTCATATTGTAGGTGAAGCGCTGCGCGATGAAAAAGGTGACCCCTATCGCATGGTAGGCTCCATGTCAGATATCACCGAGAAAAAACAATCACAACAAGTTATTTGGCACCAAGCCAATTTTGATGCGTTAACGCAATTGCCAAATCGCAATATGTTTACCGATAGATTAAATCAAGAAATCATCAAGAGTAAACGCTCAGGAGACAAATTTGCACTGCTGTTCATTGATTTAGACCATTTCAAAGAAGTAAATGATACCCTTGGTCATAATGCAGGTGACTTATTATTGGTTGAGGTATCAGAGCGTTTAAAGGTTATTTTAAGGGAAACTGATACCGTAGCACGCATAGGTGGAGACGAATTTACAGCACTACTATGCAATATTCATAGCATGGCAGATGTAGAAAACATTGCTGGTAAACTGATCCACGCAATTGAAATGCCTTTTTACATTAATAATGAATCCATTTTTATTTCAGCCAGCATCGGTATCACTATTTTTCCGGATCACAGTGAAAAAATGGATGAGTTGCTGCGCTTTGCCGACCAAGCGATGTATTTATCGAAAGAAGAAGGGCGTAAGCAGTATCGTCATTTCAATAAAAAGCTACAAGAGAAAACTGAAAAAGCTCATTTACTTACACAAGAGTTGCGGCTTGCGGTTATTAACCAACAATTTGAAGTGCTTTATCAACCCATTCTTTCCATCTCAGATATGACAATACATAAAGCCGAAGCACTCATACGTTGGCATCATCCGGAACTTGGCATGGTGAGCCCAGCTGAGTTTATACCGTTAGCTGAGACTTCAGGGATGATCATCGATATCGGCAATTGGGTTTTTCAACAAGCAGCCGAACAAGTTAAAAAGTGGCAACTAGCCTATGACGAAAACTTCCAGATTAGCGTTAACCGGTCACCTGCGCAGTTTCAAGTAAATACCACCCAACATGATGTAATATGGCTCAACACTTTATTACAACTTGGATTAAAACACGGTATTTGTATTGAAATTACAGAAGGCCTATTACTTGACGATGATGAAGTGATAAAAGAAACATTAAAGAAATTTCAATCTGCAGGGGTAGCTATTTCGCTTGATGATTTTGGAACGGGCTATGCCTCGTTGTCATACTTAACCAAATTTGATCTCGATTACTTAAAAATAGATCGCGCCTTTGTGATGAATTTAGAGCACTCAAAGCAAAACCAAGCACTGTGCGAAGCAATCATTGTAATGGCGCATAAACTTGGCTTAAAAGTGATCGCTGAAGGGGTAGAAACAGCTGAGCAACTCACTATTTTGAAAGCCGCAGACTGCGATTATGCACAAGGTTATTTTATATCAAAGCCAATCAACCATATTACATTCGATAAGGAACTAGCAAGCCAGGATCCCTTTTCTGTAGTAACTAGACTCACCGAGATGGACTGTGAAAAAACGCCTGCTACTTAACCAAGTTCGCAGACGTTTTTCATTGAGGTGTTATTTTTGAATTATACCTTTATTTGCAAGTTCAATTGTCACTGAACTCACACCATCAAGTTGTTTAAGCACCTCAACTAATGGTAATAAGCCACGGTTACTTTGAGTCTTTAAGATGTAATACTGTTGATAAAGGCTATTTATACTGCTGATTACCTTAATCCTATTTAGCTATCCATTCATGAATTTGCGTAATATGACACCTATCTTGCCCATCAAAGCCATCTTGCATAATTAAGTAATCACCTTTTTTAAGACAACGTCCAAAGCCATATGCACCAATGGTCAATTGCAGATTGTTGACATCACATGTCTTTGTTAAGTCAACTCTAAAATCTCCATCTCGATTACTCAAAATAAATGAATTACTTTCGTTATTGAGGTTTTTCCACCTTCCTTCACGTGATACTCCAAAGCAAACTTTATCAACTTCGTTGCCAGATTGGTAAGAACTTGATGTTGTTTGATTATCCGGTACACCTGAACTTTTACAACCCACGACTAAAATCAAAGAAAAAAACGATAGAAGTTTCGTTATGTCTGTCATTACTCAATATCCTTATATACAGCTTTCCTCAAACAAGAATAAATCACGAATCCGTTTTAAACAATTTCTTCCTCACCAGCAAGCGATAATCTGATGGGGTTTGCTTCAGTTCTCGTTTAAAAACTTTAGTTAAATAACCTTGATCAACATAACCAACCGCGACAGCAACATCTTGCACAGTTAGATTTGTTGACGCGAGTAACTCCTGAGCCATTTCTAATCGCATTTTTTGTAAATAATGATTTGCGGTGGTTCCTGTCGCAGCTTTAAAACGTCTTGATAATGTTCTTTGGCTAATGCCAAATTGTTCCGCCACTTCTAATAACGATACATCATTGGCTAAATTGTTCTTCAACCAAAATTGAATTTGCGCAATTAGCTCATCTGGGTGTCTATCTACTGCCCCCTCTAAATAACGCTGCTCTTCGTATGGTCTGCGAATTTCATGTGAGAAATTACGCTCTACATTTTGCGCGGCATCTCGACCAAATAATTGCGCAATTAAGTAAACCATAATATCAGCTAGTGAATTTAAACTTGCGGCACAGAAGATACGTTCAGATTGGGTTATAAAGAACTCAGGTTTAAGGTCAACTAGTGGGTAGTCTTTACGAAATTGTTTGGCGTAATGCCAATGAGTTGTCGCCGCGTGATTATCTAATAACCCTGCCTCTGCCAGTAAGCAATTACCTGTTCCCACACCGACAATAGTGGCTCCTTGCTGCCATTGCTTGGCCAAATATGAAATGGCAGCATGATTTTGTTTTATCACCGGGCGTGGATTTCGCCAAATACCGGGCACAATAATAAAGTCAGCAGCATCATCACAATGCACGGTTAGGTCGGGCAAATATGCACAACCTGCACGGCACTTAATCACTTCTTGTTGATTTGCAACAAACTTAATATCTAGGCTTTTGAAGCGCCTATCGTGACAAGATGCCTCACCCGCTTTTAGCATTTCAACAGGTAAAGTGACACTGGTTGCCAGTACTTGAGGGTAAAGTAACAGCCTTACTTTTGTTTTTTTTGTCATATTCACTGCTCAAACCAGTTTAAAATGGCCATATAAACCAAAATTGTGACCAATTAAACACAAACAAAAAGCTAAAATCAAAATAAACTGTACCTAAATAATACAAATTTTATGAATTTAGGGTTTTTATGACTGCATTACCTATTGTTGTTGGAATGGGTGGTATTAATGCCGCAGGACGAACATCTGCTCACCAAGGGTTTCGTCGTATCGTTTTAGACAAGCTAACTCAAGAAGCACGACAAGAAACATTTCTTGGACTTGCTACTTTAATGAATTTAGTTCGCCAAGAAAACGGAGCATTAGTTGATCATGAAAATCAGCCGATCCTCGCTTCAGCGATTGAAAGCAAGTATGGTGAGCAAATTCTAGCTGGTACTCTCATTCGTAAGATAGAAGAAAATCACTTTGACGTTGATGCAACACATGGTCATCAAAAAATGACGGTTGTACCTAGTGATGGTGAACACATCGTTTTCGAAACAAGTGCCCGTCATTTACCTTCGCCTGTACCTAGAGATTGGCAAATAGAGACACTTGAAAGTGGAAAAGTAAAAGTGTCAATTTCAGGCGAGTTATCGTTAAAACATGATACTTTCCGCGATAATCCAATTAAAGCGGCTGGTCAATTTCCAACAGGGTTTGATCCAAGTTCACTTTACAATAGCCGCTATCAACCTCGTGGCTTACAAGCGACCATTTTTGCAGCAACCGATGCGATTAAATCAACAGGTCTTGATTGGGATGCTGTTTTAGCTGTAGTTGACCCAGACCAAATTGGCACTTATTCAGCATCAGTTGCTGGGCAAATGCAAGATGAAGCATTTGGCGGCATGATGAAAAACCGCCTTAAAGGTGACCGTGTTAGTACAAAAAACCTAGCACTTGGTTTAAATACCATGTCGACCGATTTTATCAACGCTTATGTAACTGGCAATGTGGGTACAACTTTTACAACATCAGGTGCCTGCGCCACGTTCTTATACAACTTACGCGCTGCAGTGCACGATATTAAAGCTGGACGCACGCGAGTTGCGATTGTTGGCAGTGTAGACTGCGCCATTACTCCTGAAATCGTTGAAGGATTTGGCAATATGAGTGCGCTTGCCAATGTAGATGGTTTGAAAAAACTTGATAACAGCGATAGCCCAGACTTACGCCGTACAAGTCGCCCATTTGGTGAAAATTGTGGTTTTACAATTGGCGAAGGTGCGCAATTTGCTGTGCTAATGGACGACGCGCTTGCACTTGAGTTAGGTGCAGATGTAATGGGTTCGGTACCAGATGTATTCGTTAATGCAGACGGCATTAAAAAATCAATTACAGCGCCAGGTCCTGGTAACTATATTACCATGGCAAAATCTGTAGCACTTGCTAGCAGCATTTTGGGTGAAGAAGCAGTACAAAAGCGCAGTTATATTCTTGCTCATGGTTCAAGTACACCGCAAAACCGTGTTACTGAATCACTAATTTATGACCGTGTTGCAAAAGCATTCAATATTGATAACTGGAAATTAGCAGCTCCAAAAGCATTCGTTGGCCATACAATTGGCCCTGCAAGTGGTGACCAAATGGCAATGGCGCTGGGTATTTTCAGCCACAACATCATGCCAGGTATTACCACGATTGATAAAGTTGCAGATGATGTTTACGCCGAGCGACTAGATATTCGCACGGAGCATTATGCTTGTGAAAGCCAAGATATTGCATTTATTAACTCAAAAGGTTTTGGCGGTAACAATGCCACTGCACCGATGTTTTCAGCAAACGTCACGCTTGAGATGCTAACAAAGCGCCATGGTGAAAGTGCAATGACACTTTATCGCGACAAGCTTGCATCAACAAAACAAAGTCAAGCGGTCTATCACAATGCTGCTAACAACGGTGAATATGAACTAATTTATCGTTTTGGCGATGGTTTAATCGATGAAAATGAGATTGAACTGACGCAAGATACAATTTCGCTGCCAGGATTCGCTCACACTGTGAAGTTAACTGCAGCAAACCCTTTCGATGATATGGTGTAAGCAAATTCATTCTCCTTTGTAAAAAGGACACTCTGTCATCTCCTAAAGGCGCTTTATGCGCCTTTTTACTTTTTTATGATCTAAAGCAGCCTTATTTCATCTCTCTAGGCTATAAAGCGAAGGCAAAAACAGGTAAAGTAGCCACCGTAGAAAGAGTTGAAAATATATCCTTTCTAGCCATAATTAGAATAATAAGTAACGCCACATCAAACATGAATTTTAAACTGCTTTATATCTTGCTGTTTCTTGCGTTTTCAGTGACTGCTAAGCCAATTTATCAGTATGTAAAAAGCGATGGTTCCATTGCTTTTACCGACCGAAAACCGGTAAAACACAGCTACAGTGTCTATCGTACAGGCTGCTATGCCTGTCAGTTACGCTCGTCTTTAAATTGGCATAAAATTCCTATCTACCCAGATAAGTATCATCTTGAAATTGCAAAAGCCAGTAAGCAGCACAATGTTGACCCCGCATTAGTAAGAGCGATGATCCACGCGGAATCTGCCTTTAAAGCAAATGCACGTTCAAAAAAAGGCGCTGTGGGGCTAATGCAATTAATGCCAGCAACGGCAAAATATATGGGTGTGAAACGTCCAGCTCAACCAGAGCAGAATATTTTTGGTGGCGTAAAATACTTGTCTTATTTGCTTGAAAAGTTTGATGGTAATATTCGCTTAGCAACCGCAGCTTATAATGCAGGACCAAATGCGGTGAAAAAGTATAAAGGCATACCACCTTTTGCAGAAACAAAAGCGTATGTTGAAAGGGTGGGGATTTTACATAACCGCTATCGTGTAGCGCTTAATAAAAAGAAACGAAAAGTCTCACCAAGCTAGATGAGCAAACTGTGGTAGTTAACTAACCCACCACAGTAATACTAATGCAAAAATCACCACACTTAATCGGATAAGAGGTCCTTTAAGTGTTTCAAGGGTATTGCCCTTTAGCTTGTTTATTGCAGCTTGCTCTGTACATGCAGCCACTTTATCAATATAGCTATAACCTGATTTTTCATAGCTTTTGCAAATTGCTTTGTCTGCAGGGATCGCTTTTAGCTCATCACCTTTTTTTAGGATATAAAAATCCATAACGCACCGTTATTTTTATTTCTCTAACCAATACCAACTTCGGTATTTTTGCACTAGGCAAAAAAGTGGCGGCTATTAAATACTAAGTAACGACAAAGTGCAATACACAATTAGCAATAGTGAATAAAAATCGATAAGTTAAATCGTGATTTAGCTAGGTAACTTTAAATTGCGCAATAAGAATAACGTTAAAAAGATAGACTAAATAACGAGATAGGTAGGGCCATAACAAGTGCCCTACCTAATACAAAAGTGATATGCGATTTGCATTTGTATTAAGTTAATAAGGTATAAAAATAAAGCCAGTAGGCTACAAAAACGAATAGCATTGCAGCCACAATTTTATATTTGCGATTTTGACCATATTTTCGTTTAGCCTCAGCTAATGCTGCCTTTTCATTACAACAACTGGTTTTTTCTAAGAAGCGGTAACCTAAATTTTGGTAAGTTTCGAACAGTTTTCTATCCGCTGGAATAGCTGCTAATTCTCTGTTTTTAGCAAGAATAAAATACTCCATAAAACACCTCATTCTTTCACTGTTTTCCTTACCTTAACTAATTTCAACTTAATGCCAGCTTAATTGAATTACAAAGTTTCACATTTTATTAGCATTTTCTGCTAAGTCAGTGCGCAATTTGTTGTTATTATCAGCATCGCAGTATCAAAAAGAGTTCGCTATGCGCCATTTAAACTTCTTAGCACATTGTTGTTTTTTACCAAGCATGTTGTTTGGTATTTGTGCCAGTGCGCATGCATTGGAAGTAAAAATTGGCCAAAGCCACTCAGATTTACCACTTGACCAGTCAGGCACGCTGACCAGTGTTGCACCTAGTGGCTCTTATATTTCATTAGCACACGACATTAACGAGAGTTTTCGCATCAGTCTTGATTACATTGATTGGGATAAAACGAAAATTTCAGGCAAATTAAACGAACTGACAATCGATTCAACTTCCTATGCTTCAACGCTCACTTATTTTGTTGATAGTTTTGCCGTGTCTGCCAATTACACCTATTGGCAAAGTGATTACAATGAGTCTTTTTTAAATCTACCTATCAATGAACAAACGACGTATGCACCAAGTTATGGCCTTGCTATTGGTTACGGCATATTTTTAGATGAGTGGGTTGTAGAGCCTTCTATATCTCTTCAATACAATGAGTGGCGCTATCGCAATAAATTGGTTAAAGAAAATGATTTGGGCTTTGCTTTTACCGATTCGCTAGAAGATGAAACCATTGTATTAAGTGCATTGCTTTCAGCGTCAAGGGTAATTCAAATAACGCCTGATCAATATTTGCTTGCTGGTGGCATAATTCGCTGGAATGAACTCTTTCAGGGTGATGGCCCAAAAAGGCCAGAGGGTGTTGTGAGCTTTGCTGGCAGACAATCGCATACTTACAATAGCGATGATGATTACGCCGAGCTAAGTTTATTCATCACCTACGATATTACACCTGAATGGATGATCGAGCTTGATACTAGCCTTGCTTTTTTACCTAAGGATGATTATTCAAGTTTTAGCTGGCGCATTGGATATCGTTTCTAAACTCCTCTTCCACATTAAAATTTATCCCATAACAAAATCGTCACTTTTAAAAGTTTCATTGATTTAAATCACAACCCACGTTTATCAACATTCATATGGTGAATGTTTAAAATATAATTCATATATCACTTTTATTTTTGAATGTTATGTTAAATAGCCTGCGATTTAAGTTTCGTAAATAATAGTTATTAAAAACCCAGCATGTTAACACTAGCCGTTTTTGTAATGACTTGTTAGAATCAGGCAACTAAATTTCCTGCGAAAATAGAGAGTGAATTAAGATGGGAAGAGCGTTTGAAGTTCGCAAGAACGCGATGGCTAAAACCGCCGCTGTAAAAACAAAAGTAAACTCTAAATACGGTAAAGAGATCTACGTAATCGCTAAAAATGGCGGTGCTGATCCTGATACTAACTTATCGTTAAAACGCCTTATCGACAAAGCAAAGAAAGACCAAGTACCTGCTCACGTTATCGACAAAGCGATTGAAAAAGCAAAAGGTGGCTCTGGCGAAGATTATCAACCAGCACGTTACGAAGGTTTCGGCCCTGGCAACTGTATGGTAATTATCGACTGCTTAACCGATAACCCTAACCGTACAATCAAAGATGTTCGCTTAGCATTTACTAAAACTAATTCTAAAATTGGTAGCCCAGGTACAGCTGCGCATAGTTTTGATCACCAAGCGGTATTTGCTTTTGAAGGTGAAAACGACGAAGAAGTGCTAGAAGCACTAATGATGGCAGATGTAGATGTGACTGACGTTGAACTAGAAGACGGCATCGTATCTGTTTTTGCGCCACATACCGAGTTCTTTAACGTTAAAACAGCGTTAAGTGAAGCATTTCCTGATGTGAAGTTAGATGTGGAAGAAATTACGTTCGTTCCACAAACAAACGTAGACATTGAAGGCGATGATATCCCACTTTTCCAAAAGTTTATGGATATGCTTAACGACAGCGATGATGTACAAAACATCTACCATAACGCTATCGTAAAAGACTAATTAATAGTTAACTTAAAAAGGCCTGAATTATCAGGCCTTTTCTGTAAATGGGGTTTACACCTCAAGTAATTAGTTCGCTGCTTTAAACTCTAAACGGCGACGATGTAATACTGGCTCAGTATAACCATTTGGCTGTTTTGTACCGCTAAGTACTAGCTCAAGAGCAGCTTGGAAAGCAACACTTTCGCCATAGTTATCCGCCATGTATCGATAGTTAACATCCCCTTCATTTTGCTTATCAACCACTTTTGCCATCGCTTCTAAGGTATCAATCACTTGTTTTTCAGAGCAAATACCATGACATAACCAGTTAGTCATATGCTGTGAAGAAATACGCAGTGTTGCTCGGTCTTCCATTAAGCCAACGTTATTAATATCAGGAACTTTCGAACAGCCAACACCCTGCTCTACCCAGCGCACCATATAACCAAGAATACCTTGTGCATTATTATTGAGCTCATTTTGTATTTCTTCTTGAGTCATCGATTTTGGCTCAGGGTGCAGTGGCGGACATAAAATATCATCCACATTTGCCGCTACTCGTTGTTTAATGTCTTGCTGCAAGCTAAATACATCTTGCTGATGATAATGAAGCGCATGCAATGTAGCTGCCGTAGGTGATGGTACCCAAGCTGTGTTCGCCCCACTTTGCACATGCGCTGTTTTTTGCGCTAACATTTTGGCCATTTCATCTGGCATTGGCCACATGCCTTTACCAATTTGCGCTTTGCCACTTAAGCCACACGCAAGGCCGACATCAACGTTATTGTTCTCATATGCCCCAATCCACTTTTGCGCTTTGATTTGCTCTTTTGGCAACATTGGGCCTGCTAACATACTGGTATGAATTTCATCACCTGTTCTATCTAAGAACCCAGTATTGATGAAAATAACGCGCTCTTTCGCTTCAGAAATACACGCAGCAAGATTTACCGATGTGCGTCTCTCTTCATCCATAATACCCATTTTTAACGTGTTTTCAGGAAGATTTAAGAGATTTTCTACTTTGCAAAATAAGGTGTTCGCGTAAGCAACTTCTTCAGGGCCGTGCATTTTAGGTTTCACGATATTAATGCTGTTAGCGCGGCTATTTTTAAGTTTACCGTTCCCTTTTAGGTCATGAAGCGCAATCAGTGAGGTGATCACTGCATCCATAATCCCTTCAAAAATTTCATCGCCGTTTTTATCTAAAATCGCAGGGTTTGTCATTAAATGACCAACATTACGCACCAACATTAAACTACGACCTTTGAGCTGCTGTTGCTCCCCCGCTAAATCAGTAAAGGTAAGGTCAGGGTTAAGCGCACGTGTAAGTGTTTTACCGCCTTTTTCAAACTCAACCGATAAATCGCCTTTGTTTAAACCAAGCCAATTGCTGTAAACCCCTACTTTGTCCTCAGCATCCACAGCCGCCACAGAATCTTCACAGTCCATGATGGTTGTAAGTGCCGATTCAAGCACGATATCTTTAATATGGGCATTATCCTGCTTACCAATTTGATGGTTTTCATCAAACTGAATAATGATGTGTAACCCATTATTTTGCAGGATTAATTCTTTCAGTTGTTGTTTTGTTCCGTTATAGCCCACGAGCTGTTCAGGAGTTTGTAAGCCACTTTGGCTAACATTATTCAGGGTTACAATCAGTTTGCCATCAACAATTGCATAATCAGTGGCATCTTTATGCGAGCCATAGATTAATGGCAGTGCTTGATCTAAAAATTCGCGGCCAAAATCAATCACGGCATTACCACGAACAGGGTTGTATTCTTTACCTGCCTCTCGACCGTTTTCATATGAAATTGCGTCTGTGCCATAAAGCGCATCATAAAGCGAACCCCAGCGTGCATTTGCTGCGTTCAGCGCAAAACGTGCATTGCTTACAGGCACTACAAGTTGAGGACCGGCCATGGTTGCAATTTCTGGCTCAACACTTTCAGTGCTAATAGTAACATCGCTTGGCGCAGCTTTAAGGTAGCCAATTTGCTGTAAAAACTGTTTGTAATGGTCGAAGTCAAAATTGGAATGTGCTTGATGATACTGGTCGATTTGCACTTGAAGGTCGTCACGTTTCACCAACAACGCACGATTGATAGGCGTCACTTCTGACACTATTTTTGAAAAGCCTTGCCAAAAGTGTTCTACATCGACACCTGTGCCTGGAATAACCTGATGGTTAATAAAGGCATATAAACTCGGGTCTACTGCTAACCCTGCGTGGTGAATTCGTGTTGTCATAAGTTTTCTCACCTTGAAGTGGCACACAATTGTATGCGTTTAAATATTTTGGTTACTTGATTCTATCTAACTTACACAAGAAAGCTTGTTTTTGGCATTCATTAGATAAATATTGGTGATAAAAACTATAAATTTCATAAATCATTACGATTCAGCCTAACTTAGATGTAAAGGCGCTACCCGTTCAATGTTGTTGCTCAGTGAGTTAATAACACCAGCGCCATCCAATTAAACAAGATGAAGGAATGATAACGATGGCTACACAACTTACTTACCAACAAGAGATTGACCGCATTGCAACTTTAAAAGAAGTTGGTGACAAAAAATGGCAGAACATTAACCCTGAGTCAGCAGCGCGTATGCGTCTACAAAATCGTTTTCAAAATGGTTTAGAGATTGCACGCTACACTGCAGATATCATGCGTAAAGATATGGAAGCGTACGACCAAGACCCATCAAAGTACACTCAGTCTCTAGGTTGTTGGCACGGTTTTATTGGCCAACAAAAAATGATTTCAATTAAAAAGCATTTCCAAAATAACACTGACCGTCGTTACTTATACCTTTCTGGCTGGATGGTAGCAGCACTTCGCTCCGAATTTGGCCCATTACCAGACCAATCAATGCATGAAAAAACGTCTGTAGCAGCACTAATTGCAGAGCTATACACTTTCCTTCGTCAAGCAGATGCGCGTGAATTAGGTGGTTATTTCCGTGAATTAGACGCAGCCCGTAAAGCTGGTGATAGCGCAACTGAACAAGCTGTGCTGGATAAAATTGAAAACCATAAAACCCACGTTGTGCCAATTATTGCCGATATTGATGCAGGTTTTGGTAACGAAGAAGCAACTTACCTACTTGCGAAGAAAATGATTGAAGCGGGTGCATGTTGTATTCAAATTGAAAACCAAGTATCAGATGAAAAACAATGTGGTCACCAAGACGGTAAAGTAACGGTTCCACATGAAGATTTCCTAGCGAAAATTAATGCTGTTCGTTATGCATTCCTTGAGTTAGGTGTTGATAACGGCATTATTGTAGCGCGTACCGATTCATTAGGTGCAGGCCTTACCAAGCAAATCGCAGTAAGCAATGAACCGGGTGATTTAGGCGACCAATATAACGCTTTCCTAGATGTAGAAGAAATTGAATCTACAGATATTAAAAATGGTGACGTTATTCTTAACCGTAACGGCAAACTTGTTCGTCCTAAGCGTTTACCAAGTAACCTATTCCAATTCCGCCCAGGTACTGGTGAAGAGCGCTGTGTACTTGATTGTATTACATCATTACAAAATGGTGCAGATTTACTGTGGATTGAAACTGAGAAGCCACACGTAGGCCAAATTGGTGCTATGGTAAATGAAATTCGTAAAGTTATTCCTAATGCAAAACTAGTTTATAACAACTCACCATCTTTCAACTGGACGCTAAACTTCCGTCAGCAAGTATTTGATGCAATGGTTGAAGAAGGCAAGGATGTTTCACAATACAACCGCGACCAGCTAATGAGTGTTGAGTACGATAACACTGAACTTGCAGCATTAGCTGATGAGAAGATCCGTACTTTCCAAGCTGATGCAGCGCGAGAAGCAGGTATCTTCCACCACTTAATTACACTGCCTACTTACCACACTGCAGCGTTATCAACCGATAACCTTGCAAAAGAGTACTTCGGTGAGCAAGGTATGCTTGGTTATGTTAAAAACGTACAACGTCAAGAAATTCGTCAAGGTATTGCCTGTGTTAAACACCAAAATATGGCGGGTTCTGACATGGGTGATGACCACAAAGAGTACTTCTCTGGTGACGCTGCGCTTAAAGCAGCTGGTGAAGACAACACTATGAACCAGTTCTCTTAATACCCACAGGGCAAAGATTATTCGCCATAAAGATTAAGCTAGGCAAAGCGCCTAGCTTTTTTAAAAAATTTTATGTATCCCTAACTGTGATCCAAAGGCCATATGGCCTTTTTTTCATTTGTGACACAGACCTAAGACTTAGATCATATTTTTACTAAGTACTGATTTACCTACTTAAAAATCAGATCGCTATTTTACTAGCTAAATCTAAAACCCATAATTTGTAAAACTAACGTTAACAGTTGTTCAATTTTGATGCATTGCTGTGCTTCTTATGTCAGCTATAGCAGCTAAAAGTGGCAAAACTAGTTTATTTAAGATCAGAATTTTACTAACAAGATTAATTTGAGATCACATTTTTACTAACATTTCCGACTTTGAGATCATAATTTTACTAGGTGAATTCAAAAATCAGTATCGAAAACATAGCTGGATCACATTTTTACTAAGTTAAGTCCCATTTAAACCAAGTTTCTGGCATCACAGATCATAATTTTACTAACGAGTTGGTATTTTTCTGCCTGAACGGGGTTTACAGATCAATTTTTTACTAACTTATTCTACCTTTTTAATCCGTTTTTTAAGCGTACTTAGTAAAATGATGATCTCTGCTGTAAATTTTCGTCATTTTTTATGAGGTTTTTTACTGTGCAGTGTTTAAAAATGAGGGGCGAGGCCTGTAAGTTAGTAAAAATTTGCTTTGTAAGCATCTGGTACAGGCCACAGAAGGTGGTTAAAAGTGATTTTAGTAAGCGTTGCTCATTGAGTTAATAAAATGGTGCTCTGTTAATAAGGATTAACCTAGCTGAACAATCTTATTTTTTATATCTATCAGCTCTGCAGGCTGTGTCTCAGTCACCGCTTTGTTCAAATTTGCCTTTACACGCGCTATTTTTAGCTCGTCAGGACATTGCTTTTGGCTTTCAGAAAGTTTTGCAAGACGCGCTTTCACAGCATCGAGTTTATTATCCTCTTTAGCAGCATTTATTGCGGCTATTTTATTTTTAACAGCTTGTGCTTTATCTTCTTCGCCCATTAATGCATCCAGCACACCTTCACGCTGCATCTTTTCGACTAAGGATGCTGGAGGAAGATGTAGCATTGGCATCAGGTTATTTAAAAACGCTCTTAATGCTACTTGCTCACTAAGTGAAAACTCAGAAAAGGTTTTAAGCAATTTATGCTTATCTAAGAAGAGCTCTGTTAAATGAGTGGTAAGCACTGTGCTATTAATTGTTGCTAAATCAACTTTTTTAGATGCACTTGGCGTGCTTGGTAAATCAATACCCAAAGTTTGCATTTCAGCAAGCAGTTCAGTTGAAGGAAGTGACAACGCATTAATTGCAAATTCAATATTATTCTTTACTTTCAAAGCTTCCATTGGTGCAAAAGCTAGAAACACTTGCGATAAACTCGCTTTATCCATCAATAAATTGTGCACTTTATAACCCTCCTGAATGTTGAAGCACAGAGTTTAAGCGAGAAAAATGACAGACTTATGACTAAACAAGCGGAATTTAAGAATAAAGGATGTGAAACGACTTTAGCAAAGACAAGTTGAGTCTGCTAAAACGAGATACTTCACCCTATAAAGGTAAAGTATCACACTAGTAAATTAGTAAACGATAATAAACAGGTTATCTAAAGTACCCATACCTCAACACGACGATTACGTTCGCGCCCTACTTCATTATCATTGTTGGCCAGTGGCATATCTTCACCAAAACCTTCAACTGCATAGACGTTAATGCCACGTGCATTTAGCTCTTGCTCAACACTTTTAGCACGGCTTAACGATAGCATGGTGTTTTTGTCACGTGCACCAATACTGTCAGAAAAGCCCATAAGTACCAGTTTCTTACTTGGGTTATCTTCAACAAAAGAGACTAAACGTTGCAAATCTCGCTTACCTTTGTTGTCCAAGTCGCGTGTTGCATAGTTAAAACGGAAGTTTAACGACAAACGCTTCGCTAATTTGGCATATTGGTTGTATTTGTCTGGTGCTAATTCACTAGATGCCACATCTTCAACACGAATAGACTGTGAGATTAGCCCCAACTCTTGCACAATTTCTTGACCACGGTCTGAAATTGCAAAATTGGCAAAATCTTTAATTTGGGTTGCGCTGTTAGTTGGAGTGTAAAGGTAAAGTCTGCGAGCAAGTGGATAGTCTTCAGTTGCAATCGTAAAGCGCGTTGGGTAAATCGCTTTTGTATCACTGCTGTCGGCAATTGCAAGTGCCTTGCTGTAGCGAATGTAATTTAAACCAATAAAGCCAATGGCAAAATCATCACGTGAAACATGCTCAGACAGTTCAGAGCTCGACTCGAAACGCTCTGCTTTCTTCGTTAACTTACGGCCATATTTCTTTAACACCAGTGATTTAAAGGTATCAAAAGTACCTGAATTATCATCGCGAGCAAGCACATTAATAGGAGCTTGTTCACCACCAATTTCAGCCCAGTTACTAATCTCACCAGAAAAAATACGTGATAGTGTTTCTGTCGTGATCGTTTTTAACGGGTTATTTTGATTAACGATAATCGCTAAGCCATCTAACGCAATAATATGTTCATTGCCTAGTTTGGAAAGGTCACCCGATTGTCCTTTCAGTGCCTCTATTTCACTTTCTTTGATTTTACGAGATGACATCCCTATCTGCGCCATATTGGCATTAAGCGCTTTAAAGGCGGTTGAAGAACCATGTGCTGCCAAACCAATCGCAAGTTTCTCACCACCCATTTCAAATTTCATGGTGCGTTCTGTTGCTATTCGTCCTTGCTGCCAATCTATCTCTTTAGCACCCTGCTCTTCAAAATAAGCTTTTAGTAACGCGGGCGCTAATTTTTCACCAATGGTGTTAGAGCCATGAATTGCGAACAATGATTGATAAGCGACTTCAAGTGTTTGCTCTACTGGTTTAGGTTTTGTCATTTCAGGTGATTTTTGTGAAACAACTTTGGCTGGTAAAGCAACAATTTCATTTTGCTGCGTCTTTGTTCCAGAAAAGCCAAACCATGCGCCAATGGCACAAAGTGCGATAACTGCAATTGATGAGGCAATAAGCACACCTTTATTTCGATGAGGTGTTGATTGCTCATGGCTCACTGATGCTTGTTGTGGATTATTGCTCGCTTGGTCAAATAAGCTAATTAAGCGATTAAGCTCAACATTTTCTAAACTTGCTAGTTCGGTAAACACTAAGGTGCGATATTCTTCTTCGGAAAGTAATTTTTCTGTTGCTAAATCTATATCAAACTCTCGTTTGGCAGTTGAGACGATTTGATCGATAAGTTGTAATTTTTCGTGTTCCATTGCCATACCTCATTTTTTTTCGGGTATGTTATGAACTTTAGATGGCATTTATATTACAGTAGCTTGGAAATGTGATGACAATATTTTTTGTAAAGGGGGTTGACAAAACAGCCTGCAGATATATGCAGACTGTTTAATAACTATCTAAATTTAAAGGTTATTCGTCTAGCCAAACCCAAATTTTATCTGCATTATTAAGTGCAACATCATGAATTGATACTGAGCCAATTCTTAATACTTTTGCCGTTTTATCCGCATTATGTGTCATCGCGAAATCGTAAACACTTTCGCCATTACACATTAGCTTTTCGCTAATAACATGAGTGCTAAGATGATTGGTTTTTAAATTGGAGCGCAACTTATAAACGTTATTACTTTTTACATCCTTACACGCCTGAACTAGCACTGATTCAATGGTAGATTTATCAAATGCGATACTCGCTGTTGGTAACGCTAATAGTGATGCACTCACTACGGTTAATGCTAATGCTTTCATAGTCCATTCCTCATTCTCTTTGAACGCCTATTAAAAGTAGCAAACATCAGTAATTTCGCCTGTTGCAGAGGTAATCACAGTGTTAATCTTACGATCTATCTGTAATAAAATGTGTAACTGTTCACTTATCAGTTATTTAAAATTCCTTTCAGAATAAAAAAAGCCAGTAAAAAATACTGGCTTTGACTTCACAACTGTTTAGGAGGAATTTAATAAAACCGTTAAATTGACTCTAGTGCAATTTTAACCATTTCATTAAAACTAGTTTGTCTTTCTTCGCTTGGTGTTGCTTCGCCTGTAATAACATGGTCACTTACAGTAAATAATGCCATTGCATTTGCGCCATACTCAGCCGCTACACCATAAAGACCTGCAGTTTCCATATCTACTGCCAACACACCTAACTTATCAAGCTTTTGATATAACTCTGTTGATGCTTGATAGAAAGTGTCTGTAGTGAAAACATTACCTACTTTTGCAGAAATACCTAAACGCTTTGCCGCTTCTACACCATTTACAAGCAGGTCGAAGTTTGCAATTGCAGCAAAGTCATAACCTTGTACACGAGCACGGTTTACATTTGAGTCAGTAGATGCACCTTGTGCAAAAATAACATCGCGAATTTTAATGTCGCTACCAATACCGCCACAGGTACCAATACGAATTAAGTTTTTAACGCCATAACTGACAATTAACTCACGAGCATAAATGCTCATTGAAGGAATACCCATGCCTGATGCCATGATGCTCACAGGTTTTCCATTGTATGTGCCTGTATAACCTAAAATATTTCTAACTGATGTTACTTCACGTGCATCATCTAAAAAGGTTTCAGCAATATGTTTCGCACGAAGCGGATCGCCTGGCATTAATACCGTTTCGGCAAAATCATTTAATTGTGCATTAATGTGTGGAGTGCTCATAATCTTTCCTATTAAGTTAGCTGCCAAGCTGAGATTTAAAACTGTTTCCATATTCCAATGGTGCAAGTGAGAACCATTGGGCTAAGGTTTGGCCAATATCGGCAAAGGTGTCGCGTTCACCTAAATTTACTGCGTTCATACCTGGTGTATACGCAATAACAGGTACGTATTCACGCGTGTGATCGGTGCCCTGCCAAGTTGGGTCACAGCCGTGATCAGCTGTGATCATCAATACATCATCTTTACCAAGTAACGCTAAAAACTCAGGTATATAGTCGTCCAATTGTTTTAGTGCTTTTGCGTAGCCAATAGCATCGCGGCGATGACCAAACTTTTCATCAAAGTCCACTAAGTTAACAAACGTTAGGCTGTGATCTTTTGCACTGCCAAACACTTCTACGGTCTTTGCCATTAAGTTTTCAAGACCAGGCGCTTTGTGTTTTTCAGTGATGCCTTGGTGTGCATAAATGTCTGAGATTTTACCAATGCTAATCACCGCACCATTATTCTCGGCAAGTTTATCTAATAATGTTGGTGCAGGAGGTAATACAGAATAATCACGGCGGTTGCCCGTTCTAGCAAAGTTATCTGCTGCATTACCTAAAAATGGGCGTGCAATCACACGGCCAATATTATATTCGTCTAATAACTCTCGAGCGATCTGGCAAATCTCATATAATCGCTCAAGGCCAAATGTCTCTTCGTGACATGCAATTTGGAACACGCTATCTGTTGAGGTGTAACAAATTGGCTTGCCAGTTTTCATATGCTCTTCACCAAGCGCTTCTAAAATAACCGTGCCTGATGAGTGACAATTGCCTAAAATACCTGGCACATTTGCGCGTTTGATAAATTCTTCAATAAACGCGTCTGGAAAACTGTTTTGTTTATCGTGAAAATAACCCCAATCAAAAAGCACAGGCACACCGGCCATTTCCCAATGCCCTGATGGCGTGTCTTTACCTGATGAAATTTCTTTTGCATAACCATAAGCTGCAATTGGTGCATTGCGTTCAGCAACTTGGCAATTGGTATTGCTCGCCTCTTCACACGCATCAATAAGACCCAGTTTCGATAAATTTGGTAACGCTAGCTTGTCGCCCGTTTCACCATGATAGGCTGCTAATAAATGGGCTAAAGTATTTGCACCTTTATCACCAAAGCGTTCAGCATCGGGTGCAGCACCGATACCTAAACTGTCTGCCATTAAAATTAGCGCTCTTGCCATCGTTACCTCAGTTTAATATGACCAAAAAGGTGTTTGCTTTTAGTTTAGCTACTGGCAGATATTTCGCCTAGCCAATTTACGTTAGCGTTATAAATACTCTAGGCTTTGCGCCATAGGTAACACAGGACTTTTGTCCTGTTTTTAACCAGTTAAAGGGGCTAAATTTGTCGCGGTATTCAGGAAAGAACCGGTAGGCGACACTAACTAAAGATAATTGTGCGCTTTTTTGCTAAGGTAAGTCACTGTTGTAATGATTTTTAAGGTAACGTTTTTGTGACACGCACAATTATCGCGATTGCAGGTGCATCTGCTTCTGGAAAGTCGTTGTTTAGTCAAACGATTTACAATGAGCTAGTAAATGAATTAGCACCCGGTGCTATCGCCATTATTGAAGAAGACGCCTATTACCGTGATCAGTCTCATTTGCCGTTCGAACACAGAACGCAAACGAACTACGATCACCCAGATGCATTTGAGCATGAGCTATTATTAGCGCATTTAAATCAGCTTAAAGCAGGCGAACCGGTAGATATTCCAGTATACGACTACGCTAAACATACACGTAGCGATCAAACACGTCGAATTCAGCCAGCTAAAATTCTGATTGTAGAAGGTATTTTACTTCTTTCAGATCCAAAATTGTGCGATGAATTTAATATTAAGGTGTTTATTGATACACCGCTTGATATTTGTTTGATGCGCCGTATGCAGCGGGATTTAGAAGAGCGTGGTAGAAGCTTGCAATCTGTGATTGAGCAATACCAAGCAACGGTAAGACCCATGTTTTACCAATTTATTGACCCATCGAAGCACAACGCAGACGTTGTTGTAACTCGAGGGGGGCGCAATCGAGTTGCCATTGATATACTAAAAAGCAAAATAAAACAATTACTTCAATAAAAGGTAACTTGGGAAAGATTTATGACCTCTTTAATGAGTTTAGTTGGTATCGCGAGCTTGCTCGCCATTGCATTTATATGCTCAACTAATCGAAAAAAAATTAACTTACGCACAGTAGGTGGTGCGTTTGCACTGCAAGTGCTGATCGGTGCGTTTGTTTTATACGTACCTGCTGGACGTGAAGTACTTAACAGCATTTCTGTTGGTGTTTCCAACGTAATTAGCTATGCGAATGATGGCATTCGCTTTTTGTTTGGCGGCTTAGCAGGTAACGAAATCGAAGGCATCGGTTTTGTTTTTGCAATAAAAGTACTTCCAGTAATTGTCTTTTTCTCTGCATTGGTTGCGGTTTTATACCACCTACGCATTATGGATTGGATAATTAAGATTCTAGGTGGTGGCCTGCAAAAATTATTAGGTACATCTAAGCCAGAGTCACTTTCAGCTACTGCCAATATTTTCGTTGGTCAAACAGAAGCGCCACTGGTTGTAAAACCGTTTATCGCAACCATGACTCGCTCTGAACTATTCGCCGTAATGGTAGGTGGTTTAGCAACTGTAGCAGGCTCTATTTTAGCGGGTTATGTGAGCTTAGGTGTTGAATTAAAATACCTTATTGCAGCAAGCTTTATGGCTGCACCAGGTGGTTTCTTAATGGCAAAAATGATGGTGCCAGAGACTGAAACGCCAAAACAAGGTTTAGATGAATTAGATCACACAGATGAAAAACCTGTAAACGTGATTGACGCAGCTGCTGGTGGTGCATTAAACGGCATGCAGCTAGCAATGAACGTAGGTGCAATGCTGCTAGCATTTGTTGCATTAATAGCTCTTTCAAATGGTTTAGTTGGCTGGATTGGTGGCTGGTTTGATAACCCAGATTTAACCATTCAACAAATCTTAGGTTATGCCTTCGCACCAATCGCATGGTTACTAGGTATTCCGTGGAGTGAAGCGCAACTTGCTGGTAGTTTCATCGGACAAAAACTGGTTGTTAACGAGTTTGTTGCTTACTTAGATTTTATGAATTACCAAGCGCAATTGAGCGAACACACGAAAGCTGTAGTTACCTTTGCGTTGTGTGGATTTGCTAATTTAAGCTCTATCGCTATTTTGCTTGGTGGCATTGGCGGTATGGCACCAAGTCGCCGTAAAGACATAGCGCAACTTGGTTTACGCGCGGTATTAGCCGGTTCGATGGCTAATTTAATGAGCGCAGCAATTGCAGGCTTTTTCCTGTCGATTGCATAACGGTTACTCGGCTAGAAGTAACGCTAACTGAACAAAGTAGTTATTCGTTTTTATTGCAGGCACGATACTAACGAATTCGTTGATAAATGTGCTAAATCAACAGCTACTTGCATGTGGGATGTAGGTTGAGTTAATACCCAAGGGTATAGTTACTTGTATAGCCGCTTTATTTAGTGAAAGTGCTACGGCAGTTTCACTTACCAAATCCAAGTACTTGATTAACACTCCGGTACTGGAGCCCTGCGAAGGGTTGCCTAATTGTCTTAAGGGGTTAAGACTGGCAAAAAATTTGAACGATACTAGAGAAAACCAAAGGGCCCTTTATGGGCCCTTTTTATTTGCCTAAGCTATTGTAAAACCTTATCAATCTGGCTTGATGTATTTTGCAAGAATACGCTCAAACTCACCTTTCTCTTTTAACTGCTCAGTTGCCTTTAATAAGCGGTTTCGTTTCTCTTCACTTAGCTTTGGCGAAAACGTGCAATGAATTTGATTGTCGTTTATTGCAAGCACATTAAAGCGTTTAAGTTGCACCAAGTAATTCGCCTCACTTAGAGACGAAACAAAGCCATCTAGCTCACCCTTAATAAAGCGCGCAAAGCTACCTTTAGACGAGGTACTATTAAAACGTTTAATATTGCCTGCGGTAAAATAAGGAGCGATTTCAGGGTATTTGTAGCCAAGCACAGTACCTAGTTTAAAATCTTTGCTCTCATAAAAGGCATCAAGTGAGGCTAATTTGCGATTGCTCACCACCACATCAGAATCGCGGTAAAGCGGAACACTCCAAATTAAATTCGGGTTTGTATACCAAGCAGGGTTAGTATGGCACTGCGCATCTATTTTGCCTTCAACTAAAAATCCTTCAATACGTTTGCGTGGTAAAGGAACCAATTTGGCAATAAAACCAGCTTCTTCAGCAACGGTTTTGCTAACATCCAGCACAATACCCGATTGTGCTGTAAAATTATCATCACGAATAACATGAGGTGAATAGTGCTGTTGATTAAAGCCAAATTTAATCGCACCAGCATAGGAAGAAAAGCATGCTGCCAGCAAACTGGCAGCAAAAATACGTTTAAGCACAAACACATCCTTGATTAAATAATGTGTAAGTGTAGTTGAGAATTTTATATCTTAATACGACTATTTAGCTTTGCGCGAACAATATTTTTATGGTGCTTCGCATGTTTTCATCATCAAGTCTGCCATAACTCATCACCAGATCATCTCGTCCATCTTGGTTTAAGTCGGTACTGACCACTCGCCTGCCCTGCATCGGTAAAATGGTTTTGTATTTTGTCGCCCTACGCTCAAAGTCATGCTTACTTTTAGCTAAATAAACGTTGACCGCTTTTTGCTCATCTGACAACACCCAGTCTTTTTTGCCATCACCGTTTACATCAGCAAACAGTACCACAGGAGAACCGCTGCGCCCTTTTGAAATACTAAAACTCAGCTCTACTTCGCGGGTTATTTTATTTTTTGGCGTGAAATTGCCCTGCCCGTTTTGATAAAACAGATGGACGTCCTGAGAGATTGAACCGGATAACAGCGCACCAATAATTTGCGACACGCCAATATCAAAGCCAGAAACTAACGCCTCTAATTGCTTATCACCATTAATATCAACAAAAGTAAGATCGGTTAAAGTGCCTTCGTCTTGAATAAGCGAGCTGGTTTTTTGCTGAAAAACAATTTTGCCCGCATCAATCGTACCGCTATAAATTTCATAATCATTTTGCCTATCAAGCGCCCCTGAACTTTTAGTATAGCGCACTACTAAATCAAAAATTCCATCATGATTTACATCCTCAATACGCTCTAACTTCCTGTAAACAAGATTACTTTGATCAAGTGATTCGCCATCGGCATCTTTTGTATGCCACCAATCATCCACCATAATGTCGTCTTTTAACTTAATCACTTGGGCATTTTTGGCGTTAATGCTAGGTAATAGCGTTAACTCAGCATTTTTAAAACCAATTAACTCAGCTATTTTATCTTCATTGGTATCAAAAAAAGCGAATCGTGGCGGCTCAATTTCGGCACTGTGTCCTTCAATTACTAACCGAGCAGGTAAATCAACATTCACTTTGTCGTAGCCAAGCTCACCTGATAAATAGAGAAAACTCGCGTTTAAGTCTGTCGTTAAAAAGTCTGCTTTGAGGTCGTTATTTACGTTATGTACAAAGTCCATTTTTGATAAATGCTGCGCAGTGTCTTTTTTAAGGTAAGTTTGAATATCGACAATAGGCTTAATTAGCAACTCGTTTTCCAGTTGTAATTGATAAATAGCCTCTGCGGAAAATAAATACACTTGCTGCTGCGCGTTTTGCCATTGTGTAACATCAAAGCCCAACATGCTTTTAGGTACTTCTACTCTTTTAATACGGTTATACAAAGATGATTCTGATGCGCCATAAATATCAATGTACTGTTGTCCGTTTAAGGTACCTATAAGCATCAGCTCTTTGCCTGGATTTGGTAGCAAATCAAGCGGATAAACAGGCTGTGACAAGGTCAACTCAGTATCAATAAGTACTTCGTTAAATAAGGTGTTTTTATTATTTGCTAAGCTTGCTGTGCTAACAAAGCCAAGAGTAACGATTAATGCTGTTATTATTTTCATGTTACTTCCGTGAATGTGAATAAACGTAAATTAACAAATCCTCAATGGATCAGTAAAAGCTAATTGGTTAGAAAATGTTAATACGTGCAAAACAATTGATTAGTCGACTTTTGCAGCGCAAAATATTGTAATCGCGTTGTTAAGACCCCAATCCAATGAAAGAGTTGCCAGAAAAGTATTATTTGTCTCACTTTGTTGAGTTTGTAGCGTTTATTAAAACCACTTCAGCGCATTTATTGGCAGCCTCAGAGCTAGACTTTTTAAATACCTTTGAGACATTAAATGAAGATGCAAAGTGTATTTTAGTGCGCATTCTAAATCGTAAATCGGCGTTTATCCGAAAAGATACTTTGCATTACAGCGAAATCAACGATGCGCCTACTGCGATTAACCAACTTCGAAAGTCGGGGTTTGTATCGCGCATAAGCAAACATACTTTTTCTGATTTTGTTTCACAGTTAAATAAACAAGACCTAATCGAATTAAGCGCTAGTTTAGAGTTCGATAAACCCGTTAAAAGTGCCAATAAAAGCAAATGGCTAAACTTTGTTTTAAACAACCAAAATGGTGCTCTGAGCTACGATGTAGTAAAAAAACACCCTATTGTCACCAACCATATTTACTTTGCAAAACAAAGCACATTTAACTATTTGCTGTTTTTATACTTTGGCCATTTAGCGGGAAGACTTAATCAATTTTCGCTGCGCGATTTAGGCGTTATGCAAACGCAAGGTGTACAGCAGCAACAAGCCAATTTTGTTGACATGGATGAAGCTAAAAGCGCATTTCTCCATGCCAACTTATTTAATGACATAAAGCAAACAGATAAATCTGATATTCCTGCTTTAACATCTCAAGCCAAAACGCTCTTAAACGCTGAACAACCAATAGGTTTTACTTCAGCGCAAAAATACCATCATGGTTTATATAAATTAGCGATAGCACTTCTGGCAGATAACAGCGCACTTGCTGAACAATTATTAAGCCTCTCGCATCACCCAGCAGCAAAAGAAAAATATATACGTTTGCTCTATAAATCAGAGCGAAAAGCACTCTGTGAAGCGCTCTTAGTTGAAATTTTGGATGATCCTGACAGTGAAGCGTTATTACTTTTTGCAGAGGACTTTTATGCGCAAAAATTTAACCAAAAGCGCACCAGTGTTTTAACCGATATTTTACGCGATTCAGGCGAGCCAATCGCTCTTGATGAGGCCTATTTAGGGCAAGTTGAAAGCGGCGTAAAAGAACGTTATATCAAACAACAAAAGCAATGCTACTTTACTGAAAACAAGTTATGGCGGTCTTTATTTGCGCTCACTTTTTGGCATGAACTTTACCAACATCCTAGTTCAAAACGTGCTAATGAGTTTTCCTATTTCCCCAAAATACTCAAAGAAGATTCTTTCTTTTGCACATTAGAATTGGAAATTAATGAAAAGCTCGCACATTTAAACAATAAAGATGCATTTATTGACTATCTAACAGCCACCATCAACACCTACACAGGTGAGCCAAATGGCTTATTTTATTGGCACCCTGAACTTTTAGATGTACTCATAAAGTTTATAAAGTATGCACCGATTCAAGCGGTACATGGCCATTTACTAAATATGTGCAAAAATTTCAAAGAATTGTGTGATGGCTATCCCGATTTAATGGTAATTGATAATGGTGAGCTCTACTTTGAAGAAATAAAAGCACCAGGCGATAGCTTAAGACGCAATCAATTAATCAGCATTAAGCACCTTATTAACGCGGGCTTTAAGGTGAAAATTCAACGCACTGAGTGGCGTTTTAATAGCGAACAAAGCTATGTAGTAGTTGATATAGAGACTACAGGTGGGAAAAAAGAGCAGCATCGCATTACAGAAATCGGTATGGTAAAAATAGAGCAGGGCGTTATTACTGATACTTGGCAAACACTCGTAAACCCTGAGCGCCATATTCCAAAAATGATTACTGAACTGACTGGTATTAGTAATGAAATGGTAAAAGCCGCCCCACTTTTTGAGCATATTGCCGAAAAGTTGGATACATTTAGTCAAAATGCTATTTTTGTTGCCCATAACGTTAATTTTGATTATGGCTTTATTCGCCAAGAGTTTGCCCGATTAAACAAAAAGTATTCGCGCGCTAAAATTTGTACCGTACAACAAGCACGTAAATATTTACCCGGCTATAAATCGTATTCTCTAGGTAAACTTTGTGCCGACTTAGATATTGAACTAAAAAATCATCACCGCGCCCTCGATGACGCTAAAGCCGCAGCCGAAGTGTTATTACGTATTAATCAAGTAAGAGTTGAACAAGCTGAATAACTGTAAATGGGGTTTACAGCTAGACGGCTTTATATTCTAAACATCTAATTCAAAAAATTTTATATTGATTAGCATCTTGCATTGTCATAATTCACTGTTAGAATGCGCTTTTTCCACACTTTTGTATTAGGAATAAAGAATGATTTTCAAAGGGAAGATAGCAAAATTAATCCCCGTAATTGCTTTAGCAACATCAGCAACAACTGTAAATGCTCAACAGTCAGAAAAAGATGTTGGTTTTTATATTTCTGGCTTTGCTGATTATTATTTTGCTCATTGGCATCCTGAAGAAACCACCCAGCAACGAATGGGTGAGTCTCTTGGTTTAGGTGTTGACTTTGGTTACCGTTTTAACGAAAGCTTCGCAGCTCGTTTAGAGCTTGCAAAACTTGATCTTGCGATTGAGGCAACTAGACAAGATAAATCAGGTCATCGTGTTGGTATTGATGCGCTTTACCACTTAGGCACATCAGGTTTTTATTTAGTTGGCGGTATAAAACAAATCGACGTATATGACTCGTTTAGCGCAGCAAATGTTGGTTTTGGTGGCTACCTTGAAGTGGCTGATAACTGGACTGTGAATACTGAAGCGCTCTTACTTAAGTCACTGGAAAGCAATGACTACATAGATTCTGCGGTAAAGCTTGGTGTTTCATACACGTTTGCAAACAACAATGCACCAAGCAAACAACTTGAAGCAGCACCTGCGCCTCTCGATAGTGATCAAGATGGTGTAGCAGATGGTCAAGATGATTGTTTAAACACACCAAGTAATGAAGTTGTTGATAGCAAAGGCTGTACTGTAATTGAAGAACATGAAATTATTGAGCGTTTAGTAATCTTATTCAACAATGATCAATTTGAAGTTGCCCCTAACTATTTTGCTGATATTGAAGCATTTGCCAAGTACTTAAAAAGTGGCGATGTGAAAGCAAAAATTAGCGGTCACACATCGACCCTCGGTGACAGCGACTATAACCAAAAATTATCTCTTAAGCGCGCAGAAGCAGTTAAGGCTATTTTGGTAAATAATCATGGTGTAAATGCAGCAAATATTTCGGTAACAGGTGAAGGTGAAAATGAATTGTTCAGCCTAGAAAATACCGAAGAGGCACACAAGCTAAATCGTCGCGCTGTCGTTACTGTGACCTTGCTAGAGCAAGTAAAGAAAACGAAGTAAGACTTTTTTAATCAAAAGCCTATAACTCAGTTATAGGCTTTTTTTGTGACTGAAAAACCTATTGCCAACCCATTTTCCACACTTTGGGATCTTTCAGGCTGCGCCAGTTTATGCTTTGCTCGCGCTTGGTTAAAACTGCTTCAATAATACATTCAACCACGTTTTTTTCTTCATCAAATTCAACACTCGTTACCATAAAATGCTTTTCTTTATTTTGCGGTGACACAGCCGTCCATTTACTGTGTAATAGTTTATTAGGGGAAAGGGTGTGTTGCATAAAATCTCGAAACCAAAATTAAAAATTCCGACTTAATTGAGGTCACTTTTAGAAGCGAGCTGCTTGCTCAACCACTAATGCATGACGCTCTGCTAATCGCTGATGATCTTTATCGTAGCCACCGCCAATCACAGTGGCTACTGGTACGCCTTTACGCTGGCAAATCTCAAGCACAGCATAATCACGGGCCGCGATACCTTGCCAACTAATATCAAGCTTACCTAAGGTATCTTGTTGCCAAATATCTACACCAGCATCGTAAAGAACAAGCGAGGGATTTAGCTGCTCAATTAAGTCATTTAAAGTAGTTGATACGATATTTAAATAATCAGGATCAGTTAACCCTATCTCTAAGCCAATATCTAAGTCGCTGTGTTGCTTTCGAAAAGGAAAGTTCTTTTCGCAGTGGATTGAACAGGTAAACACATAAGGGTTATGGGCAAGCATAGCCGCAGTGCCATCGCCTTGGTGCACATCACAATCAAAGATGAGTACGTTTCGCGCTTTGCCTTCATTAATTAGCCGTGTTGCTGTGTAGGCCAAATCATTTACCATACAATAGCCTGAACCAAAATCATAATGCGCATGATGCGTGCCTCCAGCTAAATGACAGGCGATACCGTGTTCAAGCGCAAGTTCAGCCGCCAAATGCGTACCTAACGGTGCGGTAAAGGTGCGTGCCATTAATTGTTCTGACCATGGCAAACCTATGCGTCGCATCGCCTTGCTATCAAGTTGGTTATGAAAGAGATCATATACATAACTTTCACAATGCACTAATTCCATCGGTTTAAAATCCCCCACAGGCGGCTGATATAAGTTGCGCTGATTGATATACCCTTTGCTATCTAAATATTGATAAAGACGTGCAAATTTACTCATTACAAAGCGGTGTTTTTCATCAAAACTAAATGAATAATTAGAATGGTAAACAAGGGGTAAGTTGGGATTGGTCATTGTGTCTTTGGTAAATTGTTATAATTGATAGTGTAACTGAAACAAGGCACTGCGTCTTTGCCAAAACACCATTATTCATACCTGTTCATCAGAATAATTGCGCAGCAAAATGGGGGAATTACATGCACCTATTGATTAAAAAAATGCATTAATTGCCACCATAATCTACTGGCAACCACCATCAAATTAAGTAATATATTCTAAACAACTAAATGCTAGAGTCTTTTTGTGTATCAAGATGTCGCTGTCGATCACTTACCAATAATTACATCACCACAGGAACTGGGTGGATTTAACTTTTCACCCGATATTATTTGGGTATTTGACTTAGACCGTCATGGATTTTGGTGGGGCAATCATCATGCCCTTGACTTTTGGGGACTAAGCAATGTGCAACAACTCATCGATAAAGACTTATCCGCAGATACCGAAGGCGCTCGCAAGCGCACCGAACAAACCTTTGTAAAAGCCGCACAAGAGGGCTTAACTAACGACCCTTGGACAACTTACCCTAATGGTGAGCCAAAAGTGATGTTAATGCGTCATGTAGCTGTGTTATTGGGGCCAGAAAAACACCGCGGCATTATTGCCTTTATTAGCGAACAAATGGACGCCACCAGCCAACCAGAAAACCTGCTTTTTGCAGAAGCAATGCGTTACACCACTGTTGCAGTGAGTTGTTACGATATGCAAGGTAAGCGGCTGTTCGAAAACCCCGCGTTTACGCAGTGGTATTCAACAATAAAACAAGACAATATCAGTGACTTTGAGTTGCGTTTTGCCAACCCAAATGAGGGGAAAAAGCGCTTAATTGACTCTCAGCAACACAAAGCGGGTTGCCAAGAGCACATAATGCTTACCAAGCTTGGTGAAAGACGACATAACGTTGATATTCGCATTAGTCGCCATCCTTTAAGTGGTGATTATGTGTTTCTCGTTACTGAATATGACATTACCGAGCTTCATGACACTATTGAAGAGCTCAAACACACCAAAAACGAGCTTAAGAAAATTGCGCACTTTGACCCACTTACTAAATTACCTTCGGTATGGCTCACTAAAGAGCGTCTAGCAAGCACGCTAAAACAAGCTAAGCGCAATGAATCACTGTTGGCTGTAATGTTTATCGATTTAGATGGTTTTAAGCAGGTAAATGATAGCTATGGACACAGTAGTGGTGATGAATTACTTAAGCAAGTAGCGGTTAGACTTAAAAACACATTTAGAGAATCAGACACAGTAGGGCGCTTAGGTGGCGATGAGTTTTTAATTTGCCTGCCAAATCTTGCAAACAAACAAGATGCCGTTAGGCTCGCTGAAAAAGCCATCAACGAAATCGCGAAAGACTATCAAATTAAAGATGCAGTCGGGCAAAGTAACAAAGTAAATATCAGTGCTAGCTTAGGCATTGCTTATTACACTGATAGCAATAACACATTAGAGGCACTTATTCGTACTGCCGATGAAAAAATGTATCAAGCTAAGCGCGCAGGTAAAAACCGCTTTGAAGTTTAGTTTAAATTAGCAAATAGATTTAACATCCGATTAAGCAACAAAAAAGGCCATTTAGAATGGCCTTTTTGCTAAATTTTTAAGCAGTTTTAAAACGCTAGTTTATTTAAAATATCGTCTTCGACATTTTGTGAGAGCGTTACTTTAAGTTTAGGAGTGCGTTCCATTTCGCGTTTGATAGCAAAGTTAGCTTCCTCATTACGCGCCCAGCTGCGACGTGCAATACCATTGTTTACATCAAACAGTAGCATTGATTTTAAACGGCGCTCAGCATCGTCACTACCGTCAAGTAGCATACCGAAACCACCATTGATCACTTCACCCCAGCCAACGCCACCGCCATTGTGGATAGACACCCAAGTTGCACCGCGGAAACCATCACCAATCACGTTGTGAATAGCCATATCAGCAGTAAAACGGCTACCGTCGTAAATGTTTGATGTTTCTCGGAATGGTGAATCTGTGCCAGATACATCGTGGTGGTCACGACCAAGAACTACTGGGCCAATCTCACCGCGCGCAATCGCATCGTTAAAGGCATTTGCAATCTTAATACGACCTTCAGAATCAGCGTAAAGAATACGCGCTTGTGAACCAACCACTAGCTTGTTCTCTTTCGCGTCTTTGATCCATGTGATGTTATCTTGCATCTGCTGCTGAATTTCCTCAGGCGAGTTTGCCATGATCTCTTCAAGTACTTTTGCAGCAATAGCATCTGTTTTATCTAAATCTTCAGGCTTGCCAGAAGTACACACCCAGCGGAACGGGCCAAAACCATAGTCAAAACACATTGGGCCAAGAATATCTTGCACGTATGACGGGTATTTGAAATCGATGCCGTTTTCAGCCATTACATCGCCACCTGCGCGTGATGCTTCAAGTAAGAATGCATTACCGTAGTCAAAGAAGTAGGTGCCTTTTGCTGTATGCTTGTTCACAGCATCTGCATGACGCTTAAGTGTGGCTTGTACTTTTACTTTAAATACTTCTGGTTCTTCACGAATTAAGCGGTTTGATTCTTCATAGCTGATATCAACCGGGTAGTAACCGCCTGACCAAGGGTTATGAAGAGACGTTTGGTCTGAACCTAAGTGAATAAAAATATCTTCAGCTAAGAAGTTTTCCCATACATCAACAACGTTACCAATAAACGCAATTGACACCACTTCTTCGTTTTCTTGCGCTTTACGAACACGTGTAACTAGGTCTGGCATATTATCAACCAGTTCATCTACCCAACCTTGTTGGTGACGCTTAATCGCCGCTTTCGGGTTCACCTCAGCACAAACAGTAATACAGTTAGCTATGTTACCCGCTTTAGGCTGTGCACCACTCATACCGCCAAGACCAGCAGTTAGGAAGATCTTACCTTTTGGTGATTCGCCTTTATTAAGTACTTTACGGAATGCATTCATAACCGTAATGGTTGTACCGTGAACGATACCTTGCGGGCCAATGTACATAAATGAGCCTGCTGTCATTTGGCCGTACTGCGTTACACCTAGCGCATTGAATTTTTCCCAGTCATCCGGCTTTGAGTAATTCGGGATCATCATACCGTTGGTTACAACCACACGCGGTGCATCTTTAGATGATGGGAATAAACCCATTGGATGACCAGAGTACATATGTAGCGTTTGGTCTTCTTCCATTTCGCTTAGGTACTTCATCGCAAGTAAGTACTGCGCCCAGTTTTGGAATACCGCACCGTTACCACCGTAAGTGATAAGTTCCTCTGGGTGCTGTGCTACTGCTGGATCAAGGTTATTATCGATCATTAACATGATCGCCGCAGCTTGCTCACATTTAGCAGGATAATCAGAGATTGAACGTGCTTTTAGCTCATAGTTTGGCTTAAAGCGGTACATATAAATACGGCCAAAATCTTTTAGCTCTTGTGCAAATTCTTCAACAAGTTCAGCGTGCCACTCTTTCGGGAAATAGCGTAGCGCATTACGTACCGCTAGCTGTTTTTCTTCAACCGATAAAATATCTTTACGCTTTGGCGCGCGGTTAGCGCCTGCAGGATATGCTTTAGGCGCAGGCAGTTCGCTTGGGATACCCTGTTTTATGCTATTTTGAAATTCTTGTAAGTTCATGTCAGTTATCCTTAATTAAGCGTAACAGTAAATGCCTGAGATGTTACAAAATCAACCATGGCATCAATATCAGGCTTTAATAGTCTGTCTTCTTCTAATTTCGCAACCTTAGTACGGATCAGCGCATGATTTTGTTCAATAATATCTGAACAAGTATTTGGGCGTCTAAAGTCAACGGCTTGCGCTGCGTACATTAGCTCAATGGCAAAGATTTTCTCAAGATTACCAAGAATTTGGTTAAGTTTACGGCCCGAAATACTGCCCATCGACACGTGATCTTCCTGACCCATTGACGTTGGCACACTGTCAGCTGACGGTGGGAAACACAGTGACTTGTTTTCTGTTACAAGTGCAGCAGTGGTGTACTGCGGGATCATCATGCCTGAGTTTAGGCCGCCTGATGCAGTGAGTAGGCGCGGTAAACCGTGTAAACCTTCAAGTAATAAATAACAGCGGCGATCTGAAATGTTACCCAGTTCAGCTGCAGCAATTGACGCATAATCAAGTGCCATTGCCAGCGGTTGACCGTGGAAACTACCGCCCGAAATCGCTTCTTCTTCACTGATCACAATTGGGTTATCCGTGACCGAGTTCATTTCAATTTCAACAAGTTCTTTTAAGTGGTTGTATGCGTTGCGTGATGCACCGTGCACCTGCGGAATACAGCGCAATGAATAAGGGTCTTGTACGCGGTCGCAGTCGGTGTGATCAGCCATATTTTGCGAATCTTTAAATAGACGACGCATGCGTGTTGCTACTTCAACATTGCCAGCAAAGGCACGAATTGCATGTAGCTCTTCTCTAAATGGCGATTGGCTACCTTGCATACCTTCAATGCTCATTGCACCTGCAACATCAGCAAGATCAAGCAGGTAACGCATCTTAGTTAGGCCAGTAATACCATGCGATAAAATAAACTGGGTACCATTAATGAGCGCTAAACCTTCTTTAGCATGCAGATCCATTGGCTTTAACCCATTATCAGCTAGCGCTTTCGCCGCAGGTACGATTTCATCGCCAACCCAAAACTCACCTTCACCTAAAAGTGGTAAGAATAAGTGTGATAATGGCGCTAAATCGCCCGATGCACCCACCGAGCCTTGCTCTGGTACGACTGGAATTAAATCAAGCTCAATAAACTTCAGCATACGCTCAACAGTTTCAAGGCGAATACCCGAGAAACCTTGGCTTAAAGCGTGCACTTTAGTGATCAGCATTAGTTTAGAAATCGATTTAGCAATTGGATTACCAACACCCACTGCGTGGGTAATCAGCAGATTTTTTTGTAATAGGTTTGTTTCTGCTGGGGTGATTTGCGTATCACACAAAGGACCAAAGCCGGTGTTAATACCGTAAACTGCTTTGTCTGAAGCCGCCATTTTGTCAACGCGTTGACGGCTGGTATTTATTTTATCAATCGCTTCTTGGCTAAGCTCTGCTTTAACACTGCCATCGGCAATGCCATTTACAATATCAATATTAAGGCGATCTACGCCGTATTTAAACGTCATTGTTGTCTCCTAACGTTTTAGTCATCTAACTGTGATGATTAATCAATAGAGTAATGTTAGCTTGCGAGCCAAGTTTTATAAATGCATAATTATCGATGCTTATTCCGATATTATCGAACTAAAAACAAGGCTAAAAAAGATGCAAATTCATGACGTCGATCTGCGCCTATTGCGCATATTTGTTGCAATTGTGGAATGTGGCGGGCTCTCTGCCGCAGAATCTCGACTGAATATTGGCCGCTCAACCATTAGTTCACATTTATCTGATTTAGAAGTGCGCCTTGGCATCAAACTATGTAAGCGCGGGCGCAGCGGTTTTGAACTGACCGAGCCTGGCCGCATAACCTACCAAGCAAGCCTTGAATTATTACAGCAGTGCGAAGCATTTGCCACTACAGTTGCAGGCTCTAAAAATGAGCTATCAGGCCGCGTAACGATTTCGGTAATTGATACCATGGTGAGCGATCCGCGCTGTGGCATAAGTGAGGTCATTCGCGAGCTAAAGCAAAAAAGCGATAACATTCAATTTGATATCAATGTGTGTGAGGCGAGGGAAGTAGAAACTTCTGTGGTAAATGGACGCTCGCTGGTGGGGCTTGGCGTAAGTCGTCATCACTTGCGTGGTTTAGATTACTTCCCACTGCATAACGAAACCAACTATTTATACTGCGCCAAAGGGCATGCACTTTTTGATTGTAAATCGAATGAGCGCAATAAGTTACTGAAGCAAGCCGAGGTGATTACCTCAAACTACATGCGGGATAAAGAAGTGCGCAACGATGGCCTAAATTATCAAAATAGTGCGACCGCCTATCATGATGAAGGCATTGCACATTTAATCTTATCAGGCGCCTTTATTGGCTATTTACCAGAGCACTACGCTAATTACTGGGTTGATAAAGGACTGTTTAAAGCAATTCACCCCGAGAAATACCACTACCAAATTCCCGTGATGTTAATCACCAAAAAAATGAGCTCAGTATCGCCACTTGCCAAAGCGCTGGTTGAAGAGATTAAACGCTGCCATCGCTAGCGTTTAATCTTTGATTACACTTTTAAATGGGTTTTCAGCCACCTACAGATGACATAGCTGAGCCTGATGAGATCAAGGCACGATCTTTCTCTCGTTCAGCAAGCTCTGTGTTTTGCTGTTTTTCACGGCGGTCAAGACTACCTAGTTTAAAGCCTTTATCAAATTCTGCTCTTATTTCTAATGGGCATATTTGCTGATCAGGAATACCTTTTTCACCAAGTTTAAAGCCATTTTCATAACTACAATATTGTTGTATGCCTGCCGTATAACCATCCAAGTACAATGCTTGCGCATTGCTAGGTAAATTATCACCGCAGCTTGCTTTGTATTTATCAAACTCACGCACCGATTTACCAGCAAGAGCCACTTCACTACCAAGCGACAACCAATCTATTGAGTTATCGCATTCAACTTGGCTAGTGGTGGTATTGCAACCCACTAGAGTTGCAATACCCATTATTAAAACGAGGTGTTTATTCATAATAAACTCTTATCCTATTGCCCTGTAGAAGACTGTCCATTTCGGTTTTGTAGTGCTCTTCTTTCCAATTCGCGCTCAGCATAGTCAGCATTTTCTTTCTTTTCACGGCGATCGAGATAGCCAATTTTATAGCCTTTATCAAATTCTGCGCGGATTTCGAACGGACACACATTAGGATTTTCAATGTCTTTTTGCGCTAGTTCAAAGCCATTTTCATAGGTACAATACTCTTTAATACCAATGGTAAAGCCATCGAGATATAAATCTTGCGCATTTTGAGGTAACGCATCACCACACTGCGCCTTATAGTTATCAAAAGCGCGAACACTTTTCCCTTTTTGCGCAGTAGTTAACCCTAATTGATGCCAATCAGTTTGGGTGCTACAGACAAATTCATTGTCTGTTGGGATAGATTGACAGCCAGCCAATGCCATAAAACCAATTATTAAACCCAGATTCAGATTGTTTCTCATTGTTCTTCCTTAAATTTCAGCTTGTTGTTTTTTTGTCACAATAATATTTTCAAGCAAAGTAATTTGCTCTGAAATACCACGAGTTTCAGGGAAACGGCTTGTCACACTTTTTAATACGCTAAGCGCAGCATCGTACTTTTGAATATCAACATATAATTGCGCACGACTCAGCATTGCTTGTTTTTGCCAATCGCTTAGCGCTTCTGCACGCAAATACAGTGTTTCGGCTTGTGTGAATAACTTTCGGTCAATTAAAAAATCGGCATAAGCAATTAACGCCTGACCATGATTTGGATTTGCATCTAACGCTAGTTTAAACGCTTGTTCTGCATCATTAATATTGGCAGTTTCGCTATTAAGTAAGGCTTTATGCAAATAGATAACACTTTTGGTTTGTGCATCAAATGTCGCCAGTTTGCTATTAAGGGATGCCAGAATTGTTTTGCTTTGTTGCCAAAGACCACGCTGAGATAACCAAGTAAGATAAGTATTTAAACTGGTCAAATCCAAATCGTATTGTGATAAATGGGTGTTGATAAGCTCAACTGCGCGCTCAAAACTGTCTTGTTGCAAATGTAATTGTGCTGCGGTTTTAAGATTAGTTTCTCGCTTATCACCAAGTAAAATAGCCATTTCTAATGAGGCCAATGCGGCGCGACCATCATTTTGTTCAAGTGCTAAAATCGCCTGATTTAGCCATAACTTACTGTCATTAGGAGATTTTGCAATTAGCTCGCTGAGTAATGCTGCAGCCGCCTGATACATTTTTGCTTGAGTAAGCGCCACAAACAAACCTTGTTGCCACTGCTCTTGTTCAGGTTCAATAGCCAGTGCTTGCTGGTAAGCATTAATTGCTGAGTAAGGACCATAGAGCGTTAAATTAAGATAAGCAAGCTGACCATAAACCACCGCATCATTTGCGCCGAGCGCAATGGCTTTAGCAAAATACTCTCGCGCTTTTTGTTGATCATCTTTGATTAAATATAGCTGTCCTAAATCACTGTGTGCGCGAACTAACTGCGGGCTTCTTGAAAGAGATGCAAGATAGGTTTTTTCAGCCTTTTCATAATCTTCTAAGGCAAAATAAAGCTGCGCTTTTAACATCAACATAGCAACACTAAGTTCAATGTCATAAAAAGCTTCAAGTTCTTTTAATACTGCTTGCTTGTCGCCACTTTCTAGAAGCGTGCGAAGGCGCTCTGCTGTTTCTAACTCTTCAGGGGCAATATTTGCCTCTTTTTCACTATAGGGTCCTGCAAATTGAGGCAAGACAAATGTTGGTTGTTCTACTTCAATTTTAAATTTGCTTGTTAAATTACTTGCGTTACTAGGCAAGCTGTTTACAGCAATAAAAGCGCACGAAGCAAAAAATAAGGGGGTTAGTTTATTCATTGTTTATCTGCCGTAATTAAAATGAATGCCATATAAATAAATTGCTTGCACAGGTTGGCCATCTTTCTTTGGAATACTAAAACGTGCATGCTCTACCCAGTTGCGGATCACTTCGACCATTTCTGGGTAAACTGGATCGGTGATACGCTTAATATAAGGCTTACCGGTTTGATCGATTATCAGCTCAACTTCTGTTGAAACTCGCTTAATGCCTTTACGCCGAATTGACAGCGGTGGTGGAAAGTACTTTTGCTTCACAACCTGTGGCACCTGATCAAGTTTCTCTACCGCCATTAACGGCATGTCGAGTGCCAATCGCTGCTGAATAATATTGGCATCCATCGTAAATTCAGGTAATGCCAACGACTGCACTTTTGGCAATGTCATTTTAGGTTTATCTGCATAATTCACCTGAGGACCATCACCTAAGCCCGCAATATTTAAACTGGTTTGCGCTGTGTCACTGCTTTTTGCTTGATTTCGCATTGGCGGTGGTGGCGGAGGTGGTGGTGTTGGCAATGCGATATCTATTTTGCGCACCAAAAGTGTTGCCTCGGGTGGTTCTGGTGTTTCTTTAAGCACATGCAGTAAATAAACAAGTGAAGCAACTAATATGGTACTGATACACCAAGGTGCGATAAAACTAAATACAGTGTTACTGGGCGATTTAACTAAACTGAGTGTTGCCATCATTTCACCTGAGTTGCTAAACTGATGTTTTCAACCCCAGCAAGCTTTGCTTGATCAATCACTTTTACTAAGAGCTCTGTTGGCACGCGCTTATCAGCTTGAATGACTAAAGGGCGCGCTTTAGTTCTGCTCGCTTGCATTAACGTGGCTCTTACACCTGCAACCCCTATATTTGTGCCCGCGTACATCACTTGCCCTGCATCTGTAATGGCGAGCATAAGCACCGATTTTTGCAATTGCTGGCTCGAAACAGCGCTAGGTTTATCAACTTCTACACCGGTTTCTTTAACAAATACGGTAGTTACAATAAAAAAGATAAGTAGAATAAACACCACATCCAGTAAGGGTGCTAAATCGATTTCTTGGTTTTTACTGTCTTCTATTTTTTGCTCTATTAACGAACGCATACTGCCTCCACTTGCCAAGCGGCTACTTTGCTTTTTAAAAGGGTATGAAGCAGTACACCTGGCACCACAAATACGAGCCCGAGTTGTGTTGTGTACATGGCGCTTGCAATGCCACCACTTACCATCTCTTGCATATCTAGGCCGTTGTTAAGCGACATAAAATTGAAAGTGCTTAACAGCCCACTAATGGTGCCGAGTAACCCCAATAAAGGTAAGGCTGCTAGCATTGTTTTTAATGCTGCTATCCAATAATTACAGCGCATTAGCCATGCTTTATTAGGTTTGATAAAAAACAGTAGAGATAACAATTTGCCATAACTGAATATGGCAACCGCCAGTAACGCCCAAACCACAGCGTTACTGAAAAGTTTTAAATACACAGATAAATCCATGGTTTAAAACTCATATTTACTGAGTTGAATAGCGTTCGCCTCAAGCTTGGCATTATGACTTTTCGCTTTACGGCTCAGTAAGGCACTTAAAATCAGTGAAGGAATGGCAACAATTAAGCCAAGCTCAGTTGTCACTAACGCTTCTGAAATGCCGCCTGAAACAGTTGCTGCATCCCCCGTACCAAAAGTATTCATCATCATAAAGGTATTGATCATTCCTGAAACAGTGCCCAATAAACCAAGTAGTGGTGCAATTGCAGCTGACGTTGCAACCACACCTAGGTAATTCTCTACTTGATAGCGATATTTCATTAAAAACGCTACTAGCTGGTCGTCACGTTGACTTGAAACAGGGTAATTTTTTGCAATTTCAACAAGTGTTAATTCGGCGCCACGAAGGTCTTTTGCTGATGATAATCGCGCGGTAAGATCTGCTTTAACGGATGGCAACTTAAGCAGCTGTACAGCTTTAATAAGGGCTACAATCAAGGATAACGCACCAAAAAATAAAATAGGGAGTGCCCATACACCACCTTTTTTAATGTGTTCTACAATACCTTGTTGCTTATTTTGTAATTTAGCAGCATTGCCGAGCGTTGGATCAAACACTACTGTACCTAACCCAGTTGAGTTAAGCTTTGCTAATTGGGCAACTTCGCCTTCACTGTAAACCCCCTTGACTAAACTTGGTATTGCTTGGTTTACATGTTTTTCGATAAGCCCGCCCGACGCTCGCTCTTGGTTATACGCAAGTGCTATCGGGCCCATTTCAAGTACATTAAAATGTTCAATTTCACCATTTTCATCAACCACTTTCGATGGTTGCCAACGCGGTACAAGTGCATCAACTAATTGACTTTGTAGGGTATTAAAAACCGATTCACTGATTACTACTTCATCATTCGCATTTGTAAATTGTCCAAGCGGCGTACCATTTTGCTCAAAGTAGCTTTGCAGTAGTAATTTTTGATAGTTGTCTTGCGCACGCCATTTTTCAACACGTTCTGAAAGTTGTTCAACACTCAAAATCTGCTCGTCAGCAACACGCTGAATTGCTGATGCTTTATCGCGTAAGGCTTTAACATCATTAAGCGCTTGATTAATTTGCTTTTGATAGGAGAGAGATTGCTGATTTACTTGCTTCTCAATAGCCATTAACTGTTGTTTAGATTTGGCAATGCGATCGAGTAGTTGTTGATTTACATTTGTTTCACTGTAACTAAAAGCACTAAAAAACAAGGCCATTAAAATCATAAAACGAACCATCACAGACGCTCCTTATCAATACTCGCAATTGCTAACGGGGCTTTTATAAATGCTGCATTCGTCGGTTTTTCAAGCATCGCTTTTATCGCAAGTAAATCGCTAGGTAAGTCTGCATCATTTAAATTGCCAATCAGTTGTTTAGCAGCCTCACCGTGATGCCACTGCCAGCCTGCTTGTTCAACTCGGCCTAAGCCAAAAAACTCGCCATCATTACTGATGTACCATGCTTGTGATAAACCTAAATAGATTTGATTTACTAAACGCTCTGATTCGCCATCGTTTGAAGGTATTCGCATACTGGTATTATGAATCGCAAGACGTTGATTAAACTCATCAGCCGATTTATACATACTGAGTAAACGCTCAAGCTTTTCACTATTTGGAAGCTCGGTCTGCTCTATTTGGCTTGTTTTGTTATGCCAGTCCGTTTGTATTGGGGGAGGTAAAAGTGGCGTAATGCGTTTAACAAAGAGATAAGCATTTTTTAATGCCGTATCTATTGTTTGCTGATTTTTTTCAAAAGCTACTTGCTGTTCTGTAAGTGCTAAGCGTTTGGTATCAACTTCACTACGCGCTGCATTTGCTGTTTTGAGCAATGCGTTTAGCGCTTGTTTTTCTTGTTTTAAAAGAGAAAGTTGATTTTTAAGTGCCTGTTCATTGGCCTGCCAATTAAGTTGCAGTTTGCCTTTTTGACTTTCCAAATCTAACCATTGTTGCATTAATTCAGCGTCTGAAGATTGCGCATGCAGCACCGATGAAGACAGCGCTGTCATTGCAAACACAAAAACGTGTTTCATTGCTTATCCTTGTTGTAATACTTTTCTGCCCTTAATGAAAAAGAATTACAGATGCATAACAATTAAGCAACAACTTTGTGACAAGCGGCATTGAATATTAAATATATTCACCTAGTAATTGATTTTTAAAAGAATAGATAAAGATAACCGCGAATAAGCTATCGAGGAAGATAAGCTAACTTTAAGCAAAAACGTAAACCCCATTTACACCAAAATCCGTCAGCAATTTCCTTATTCTCACATTAATTTCGCAAAGATTTACGCGAATAATACAAAATAAAAACATGTTTTTTCGCAAATTTAAAAACAAAATTAATATCAATTTCTTGATATCAGGGACATGCAAGACTACTTTTTGAATATCGTTATGCAATACGCATAATGCTTAGCGCAGCAATTATAAGGATTAACTATGTTATTACCTTCACCCAAAAAAACGTGGAAAGTTGTTTGTGTAGTATCCACATTGACATTAATGAACATGTCACATGCAATCGCTGATGTTGCGGTTGTTGTCCATCCAACCAATGATTCAACTTTTGATCAAGCGACCATTAAAAAAATATTTTTAGGAAAAGCCAAAAGTTACTCTAACGGCCGTTCTGCCATTTTAATTAGTGCAAGCTACAATGATCCAGCTACCGAAGAGTTCAATTCAAAAGTACTAGGTAAATCGAGCAGCCAGGTAAAAGCTTATTGGTCGAAAATTCTTTTTACCGGTAAAGGGACGCCACCGCAAGAAATGGATTCAAATGCAGCTGTTATTTCATCGGTAGCATCGAATCCTGATGCAATTGGTTATTTAGACGCTAGCGCAGTAACAGCTGATGTCAAAGTCATAGCAACATTCTGAGGAGAGATAAAATGAAAAAGCTTTCACTAGTCGCATCAGCATTGCTTATTATTTTCTCTCAATCAGCTAATGCAGAGCTAAAAATAAGTGGTTACGGTTCAATTATCGCAGGTAAAACCTTAGGTACAGTCGATGATCCGCTTAATCCAGGGCAGAAACGAGATGAAATTCTCACGGCTGATTTTTATGATGTTGGTCAGTATAATAATGATCTCACATTTAAAGCCGAGTCAATCCTTGCTGTGCAAGGCACCTATAAATTTAATAGCCAGCTTTCAGTTACTGCACAATTGGTTGCTAAAGGTGTAGATGACTTCAAACCTGAATTCGATTGGTATTATGTTACCTATCAAGCCAATGAAGATTGGACATTTATGGCTGGGCGTCGAAATATCCCGATGTACTACTTCTCAGAGTTTGCAGAAGTAGGCTATGCCTACCCTTGGATGCGCCCACCTTCAAACCTTTACTGGTGGCAAGTAACCCAGTTTGATGGTGCTCATGCCATGTACAGCTTCGAAATCGGTGATTACTCAAATACCATTACTGCGTTTTATGGTAACGAATATTCAGACGATAATGTGGAAATGCTGTATTACGATAAACTGTATGGCGGTACAGCGCGAACAGTAAATGAATACTGGACCGATATCGCAGGCTTTAATTGGAATATGTCAGGTGATTTCTTCGATCTGCGTTTTGTATACTTTCAAAATGACAGAGATAGAGAAACCATTCAACAAGATGGCAGTATTAGCCCCTATACACCTTTCTCGCAACAGTTTATAGGTTTAGGTGGTCAAGTAAATATAAGTGACTTCACCATTCTTTTTGATATGAACTATGTTGAATATGATGATGCTGTAGGTACAGAATTCCCGACATATCTTATCTCTGTGGTATATAACATTGGTGAATTCCAACCTTATATTTCCTACTCTAAGGCGGATCATGAGCGTTCTAAAGTCCCAACAGAAGACTTAGAAGAACACTATATGTTGAGCTACGGTTTACGTTATGATTTTTATTCTAACGTTGCCTTTAAAGTGCAATACGACACCTTTGTAGATCAAGGGCATGAGCCATCAGGTTGGGCCTATCATGGTGATTCAAGAACAATTAGTATGGGCATAGACTTTGTTTTCTAATTGAAATAAGAAAGGGCATGGAATTGCCCTTTTATTCTATTAAAGCTCAAATAATCTATTTTTACTAGCCTATGATTTAAGAGTGTTTTAAGAACAACTTATCACCATTTAGTGGTTGATTTGTGTTGAAAATTCATCACACCCCAACAGCCTACTCTCAATAGCCTGTATATGATTTTTATCTGCTCGTCGCCATGCTTGTGGAATAGCGTAAACCCCGTTTACATAATCTAAAAAGCGTTCAATAAGATGCGTATTTGGCTGCCACTCCATCACAGCACTAAGCTGCTCAACAAGTTGGTCTGCTGAATTTGCTGCTAACACCATGCCAGGTAGAGCGTAGCAGGCATTGCCTAGGGTAATTAGCTTTCCGCCCAGTTGTAAGGTTTCAAGCCCGACAGTTGAGTTTATAGTAATAGTAGCTTTGGCGTTTTTAATTAGCTCTGTTGCTTTTACATTATTGGCAAATACCGCTTGGGCATGTGCGTTATGTAAATGGGTGAATTTTTTGGGCCAATTAGGATGCTCTTTAAACACCACTTTCAAATTGCTGTAAGGCAGTGCATCAACAGCTTTCATAACTTCATCAAATAATTGTTCCATGGTTTTAATCCACGGAGAATGCACAACCACTTGGGTATCGTTTGGTACTTGAAATGGCACAAAAATATACTCTTCTGGCAAGCTTTCGATAGGATTGTCTGCCAAGCGCTTTTTATGGTTTTTTGCTTGTTCTATTGAGGCTAAAGCAACGCCAGTTAATTCTCGCTCTAAATAAAAGCTTGGCGATTTAGGCAAGCTTGATAAGTAATTAACGCCTTTCGGATCTAAGCAGGTAGTGTTAGGTACTAAACCATTTTCAAAAAACATCACTGGAATATTTAAAGATTCAGCAGCACATACCACTGTTTGGTTTGGTAGTTTTTTGCCATTCCAAACAACAACTTTATCTGGCTGCTCTGCTTGGAATAAATCGATAAATTTCAAAAAGCGTAACGTTTCTATTGCTTTTAAGTAGCCGCAGAACAAACGGCAAAACAAGTTTGATGAAAATAACTTTGGATGACGCGCTTTTTTACGTAACAAATGATGCTCGAGCATTTCTTTGCTATCAAAATCTGGCAAACGATTAAGGTGTTTCAGCGCCCCTAAACGAGGCCAACCGGTTACATGAAGCTGCGCGTCTAGATTAAGCTTAGCAACTAATTTTCGATAATATTTCGCATGGCTGCTATTTCGAGATACAAATAAAATTCGCATAAATACTAAAAACTAACTTTTTGCAAAGTGTATGAAACAAGTATGACGAAATGATTAAGCTATCAAATTATTGAAATACACAGACAAGTATTCCCGCTATTCCGCTAAGCAAACATTCATTAACCATAATTATGCAAACGTTAAATTTTTAGGTTGAGGAGCACACTAAACCAAGTATTCAAGCTATTAAAGTAGGTTGATTTCCATTTAAAAGAAAAAAACGTGTATTTAACTAAGTGCTCTATGTTACAACAGGTTAAGTAAGATAAATGATCTTTTAGATCAGCATTAAACTATTAAAAAGATAAAAGGCTCAGTATGATCTATGCAATGTTTGCTATGGTAGTGTTAACCTTTATGGTTGGTATTGTCGCTGTAGTTACCCGTGTAAAAAGCGTTAAAAATGGTAGTGTAAAAATAAAATACTACCGCACGATGGACGGGCAAGAAGTACCTGAACAATTAACTAAATCAACGCGTTGCTTTAACAATATGTTTGAAGTGCCTGTTTTATTTTATGTTGTTTCTACGCTCTTTGTGATACTCAAAACAAATAATGAGTTAGCGTTACTACTTGCTTGGGTATTTGTTGGATTTAGAATTGCCCAAGCTATTGTTCACCTCACATATAACAATGTACTACACCGTATGTTGATGTTTTGGGGCGCAGTGATTTCAGTGCTGTCTATGTGGGTTATTTTACTCATTCAATTAGCATAATCAGTGCGAAAGTAACTAGGATTAGTCATGGAAGCTAAACTGCCATTTCCAAATTTAGACACTTCACGATTAACACTAAACATGCTGACAAACAATGATAACGATACGTTATTTTTGATTTTTTCAGATCAAGAAGTGGTGAAGTTTTATAACATCGAAGCTTTTACATCAAAACAACAATCTCTTGATTTAATAAACTTTTTTAATCAACGATTTGATAAGCTAGAGGGTATTCGTTGGGCTATTCGACTTAAAGAAACTGGCGAGCTAATTGGCACGTGTGGTTTTAATTCGTTTAATCCAAAAATGCGAAATACTGTTATTGGTTATGAATTTGCTTCTGCTCATTGGGGAAAGGGGTATGCCACTGAAGCTTTAAACGCAATTATTGCATTTGCTTATTCAGCGCACTCACCATTTGGTGAATTATATCGAATTCAAGCAGATACCATGCTGGGTAATGTCGCATCAGAAACAGTACTTAACAAGCTTGGTTTTAGAGAAGAGGGGATCCGCCGAGCAAGCGGTTTTTGGAAAAACGATTATCATGATCTAAAGTGCTTTGGTTTACTAAAGCCAGAGTTTAAGCACCCAATACTCAGTTGAACATTATCGACATTCTTGGGCAGCACAAAGTAATTTTTTGCTGCCCAAAAAGAACCAATTAACACGTTAGTTAATCACGTTCATCCCAATCATAATCATCAAATTTCTTACGCTTATTTTTACCTTCAAACTTACTTTTAGGCTTTTCGCGCTTTGCTTTTTTACTGGTTTTGCTTTTTTCTAAATAACTATCTTCTTGCAAACTACGCTTCATCATAACCCTCTAATGAATACTTTTGCTCTGATCGCGAACTATTTGCACTAGCGCGATGCGTTACACTATAAACGGCTTTTAAATACTTTCGCCACAGTTTTACTTCGTAACTATTAGATGCAATATTTGACTGCATACACGCTACAAATTCCGACTCAGCAAGGGTTTCAGGGAATAAACTGCCACCGTTTAATCCATTTAACGTGTCACCGTACTCAACTAAAAAATTAGCCTCGGAAATAGTAAAAAATCCAGATCGCTCTATGCCACCTGCAAAATGCTCATCGTCATAAAACTTTCGACGTCCAGCGCGGATCGTGTTTGTCATAACAATTATCTCTTAAAAAGGGGCTGTTAATCGGCGATAAAATTAGCCAAAAAATATGAAAGATAAATGACAGTTTTAAAAAACATTCAATACAGCGAATGGGGAATAGCTAAGCAAAGTTAGTCAATTTAACAAAACAGCTTAGTAAAAATTACTAACTATTCGCTTAATAATTTTTAAATTTTAATCACATAAAAATAAAGCCATACTTTTCAGATACTTAAAAATTGGCCTACTGATTGCAATTCCACAATCATAAAATCAAATATGACGATGAAAAATAAATACATTTCATTTAGTCCAATTAAGAATCATGCGCTTTACGCAAAAAAGGGAATAACATGTATAAAACACTTTCAGCAATCGCTATGGCAACATTACTTTCTGGTTGCGTAGTTCATATTGGCGGCAGCACAAATGCAGCAGATACTCATATAGAGCGAGAACTTGTGTTAGACGCAAGCCAATTATCAAAACTAGTAGCTGAAACAGGCGCTGGTTCGCTTAAAATTATAGGCTCAGATAGCAGTGATAAAATCACAGTAAATGCTGATATTTATACCAGTGAAGCTTTGAATTATGAGCTATCATTAACCCAACATGGCGATACTGCAAAATTAATTGCTGAGCACGATCTTCAAGACGGTTTTCATATTCACATCAACCAAGGCCACAGTATTGATCTTGTCATTACCATGCCAAGCAAATTGGCATTAGAACTAGATGACAGTTCAGGCGACATTACTATCAAAGGGCTGAATAACACTATTAAGGTAGATGATAGTTCAGGTGACTTAACGATTGATGGCGGTAAATCAGTTTACATTGATGACAGCTCAGGCTCATTATACGTTACTAATATTCAAGGTGATGTTGAAATTGAAGATGGATCGGGCGACACCACCGTTGAAAACACTAAAGGCGCAGTTACTATTGAAGATGGTTCTGGTGATGTGGTTGTCAGAAATGTCGCTGGCACAGTAAAGGTAGACGACGGTTCCGGTGATATTAGAGTTAATGGTGCAGGTGGGCTGATTGTTGAAGATGATGGCTCGGGCGATTTAGATATTGATAATGTAAAAGGTGAAGTTAAAATCGATTAAACTTCATTTTGCTTAATGTAGTTGCTTATATAAGCAACTACATCAAAGAATAAAAGCTTTACTATTGATAAACTTTTCCCTTGTGTTTCAGCCAACCATGGGCATGTTTATTACGTGGGTCTTTGTGAGTCCAATGCATAACGCCACCTTTTTGAGTCCACTCGTATTCGCCATAAAATTCAACCCTATCGCCCACTTTCAAATTTGAAATTCGTGGCGCTAAATCAATATTATGTGCAACAAGAAGGGTTTGTTGATTAGCTAGACGCAAAATAAACTTTTGGTGCCTTGAGCCATCATTATCATCGGGTAGTAAACGAAGCACAGTGCCTGAACCTTTTACTTGAATATCACTTTGCTGATTTTTAAATGCGTTACCTAGCTGACGATCATCTGCGTGTAGATTGTAAGCGGTTAAGAAAAAACCAGCTAATAAGAGGGCGATAAAGTGTTTCATTTTTCAATCCTTTGAGTAACAGCTAAAATAGGTGATTAAATTAATAATGTGCTTTTTGCTGATAATTGTTAACTAACCCTAAGCATTTTAATGCGCGTAAAAATTGCAGCTAAAATTTAATCTTCAATAACAAGCTTATTGACTGAAAATGACACATTATTGGCGGGTTTTGCAAATCATTTAAAACTGTAAAGGGGATTTACATTCTCCCCTAAAACCTTTTTTAAACTTCTTCACTTTGCTCAAAGTTAAGTTCAAGCTCGGCTTTTTCAATTAATTCTTTTGGTAACTCTTTTTGTACTGCGACACCGAGCTCTTTAAACTCAGCAGCTTGCTTGATTAAGTTGCCTTTACCAGAGTAAAGCTGAGCAAATGCACGATCGTAGCCTTCTTTTGCTTTATCAAGGGTTTTGCCAACGCCCTGCATACTGGTTAAAAAGCCATTTAACTTAGTATAAAAACGTTCTGCACGCTGTGCGAGTTCGGCGCTATGCTTACTTTGCTCTTCAAAACGCCATAATTGACGCACAATATTCATACTGGTTAATAACGTCGAAGGCGTTGCTACTAAAATGTTCTTCTCGATGGCACGCTGATATAGATCAGGTTGGTATTTTAATGCTTCAACATAGGCCGATTCGATAGGCATAAACAGAATTACCACTTCCGGTGAGTTTAAGCCTGGCAATTTGTCATATCCTTTACTTGCAAGTTCCTCAATACGCGCATTAACCGCCATTACATGCTGCTTTAATGCCTGTTCTGCAATTAATTCATTATCAGCATTTACATATTGGGTATAAGCATTTAAAGACGTTTTAGCATCGATAACCAAATGGCGATTTTGCGGTAAAAATACCACCACATCAGGTCGGTAATTACCTTCAAGGGTTTTTACATTAAATTCCCGTTGGTAATCGTCACCCACTCGTAATCCAGCGCTTTCTAACACATTCTCTAACATCAATTCGCCCCAATTTCCTTGGGTTTTCTTTTGCCCTTGAAGGGCTGTTGTCAATTGCTCAGCCTGTGAAGTAATGGCTTGATTCAACTTTTGTAAATGCACGAGTTCTGTTTTTAGTTCTGAGCGCTGTTTTAACTCTTCAGTATGAATGGTTTCTACTTTTTGCTTAAAGCCTCTGAGCTCCTCTTGCATTGGCTTAAGCAAATTAGTCACACTTTCTTGATTTAACGACTTAAAGGCTTGCCCTTTTTCTTCAAATATTTGATTCGCAAGCAAGGAAAATTCTTTTTTCAGTTCTGTTTTCGCTTCTTGCAGGCTGGCAAGTTGCTGTTGATAGCTGTGTTCGCGCTCTGTAAGGCGTGTTTGCAGAGCACTGTATTTAATGCGCAATTGATTGGCGCGCTCTTGCTCTTGTTGCCAGTTAGTAAAATTTTGATCTGAACTTGCTGTCAGACCCACTAACTTTTCCTCTAACCCAGCTTTTTCTAGCAAATACTGAGCTTCTAGCAGGGCAATTTTATTTTTATGGCGACCAGCAATGATAAAAACTGTCACTAAAAACACCGCGAAGAGCGATAAAAATGCGGTAATGACTAGTTCAGGTTGGTTTAGCAAGGCTTGCATGGGCTTTTCCTATTTGTGGCAACATAATGAGTATACCTTTTTTGCGCTTTTACCCGCACATAAATCAATTATTTACGGCGCAACATGTAAAACTTTTTAACACCTATATGTCATTAGCGTAGGTAAAATTATGTTTTATTGGCTAGTAAAAAAGTGATCTGTAAACATCTTTTACAGGTCAAAAATCATGCTATTTCTTTTTCAAATAAAGTTGGCTTTAATAACCTTAAACCACGGGTGAGCAATAATAAAAAGGCTTTATTATGAATACATTAGATAATTTTTTAAAAGCACAAAACGGCTATAAAAGACTGCTAAAAGTCGAGCAGCAACTTATTAAAAATGCAGTGAAAGAGTATCAAATTTTAGAGTTAGTAAAACAATGTTCCGAAGCAAGAACAGCACGAAATCAGCAGCTTTTAGCGTTATTACAAAATAACATGCTAGGTGCGCTCACCTTTGTTGGTATATTAATGATCCCATATTTAACATTAATGGCATTTTGAAAAGCCAACCTATTAATTAATGTAGGGTGTAAGCTGCTTACGGCACTCAGGCTCGATTACAATTTGTTGCTGCTCTGCTGCGGCTTGGTAAATATCAAGCCGTAAATGCTGAAGCAAATATTTTAATAACGCAGCGCGGGTTTTAAGCACTAATTTTTGATTTGTCATTTGGTAGTCGTGCGCAATAACCTTTTTTTGCAGGTCGTTTAAGCGATGATCAGGGCACACCACTAATTCAACTTCGGTTTGCCAAAGGGTATCTTGAGTGTGATTATGTGACGCATCCCCTTCAAATGCATACTCTCCTGAAAAGCGCGATAGCACAAAATCGCGATAATCTTGGTTTTTCTCACAAAACGCACGTACATGATAACGCGTACCATCATAAACTAAGCTATGAGGTTGAATTATACGGTCTTCAAACTCAGGGCTAGACAGTGAAATATAACCAATATCTAAACGTAATTGGTAGCGAATAGCCTGTAAAATTGGCCTCACAAGTTGCGGGCTAATATTACGATGTACTTGCGGCAAAGTTTCAACTAGCGAGGTAACTGCTTGGCTTGATTGTAAATTAAAGAGTGCATGGTAAGTTGAAAAAGCAAAATCAATAAATTGTGGAGTGAAATCTGGCTTGGCAATATGTGCACGTTGTTGGCTAATAAATTCAAAACCTGTTGGATTGAGCTGCTTGTATTCTGAAATATACTTTTGTGCCGTAGGGCGACTTGTTTCAAAGTAATCCATTAATTGGCGGGCGTTAAGCTTACCTTCCCACAGTAACAGTGCTTCAATTACCTGATAGCGCTTTATGTCTTCCCAACGCATGAATATGCCTTACAAATGCAATTTTTATTATTTGTAGTTATTTTGACGTGCTAAAAAGAAAAAAGCCAGACACATTGTGTAATGTATCTGGCCAAAAAATTACTAACTTAGTAATCAACGGGAAATCTACTAATCCAGGGATGGATTTAGACAACAACAGCAATTCATCATGTTATCTGTATTAATAGACTAGCCGTTTTCAGTTAAGTTCAAATTTATTTTAAAAAAATTTACGATCCTATTAATTGCAGGAGATCTTGTTCACTAAAATCAGAGAAACCATGGCTGTTACTATCAAAAAAGCGCTCAGCTAACGCGGCTTTTTCTTGCTGCATACGCTGTACTTTTTCTTCAATGCTGTTTTGACAAATCAACTTATACACAAACACCGGTTTATCTTGCCCAATGCGATAGGCTCTGTCTGTTGCCTGGCGCTCAACTGCAGGGTTCCACCAAGGATCATAATGAATAACGGTGTCAGCAGCTGTTAAATTAAGCCCTGTGCCGCCAGCTTTTAAGCTAATTAAAAACACACTGACTTCACCTTGTTGAAACTTATCAATGGCTTTTTGGCGATGACGGGTTTGCCCCGTTAATAAGCTGTAGTCTATGCCTATCTCATTAAGTTTTTGCTCAATCAGTGACAACATGCTGGTAAATTGGCTAAAAATAATGACTTTTCGCCCTTCTTTTAGCATCTCAGGCAAGGTATCGGCTAAATAGTTTAGCTTAGCGCTATTAATTGCTTCTTCAGGGTCGGTCGACTTATTAATCAGTCGCGGATCGCAACAAATTTGTCTGAGTTTTAAAAGCGACTCTAAAAACAGTAACTTACTAGCCTGTTGTTCACCCGCTTCAAAAATCGACTTCACCTTAGATTCAATTTGTTCACTGACTTTTTGATATAAGGTTTTTTGGCTATCGCACAGCTCAATTACTTTAACCATTTCAGATTTTGCTGGTAATTCTTTTGCCACTTCCGCTTTAGTACGCCTAAGTACATAACCCGCGATAATATCGTTCAATTGCTCAGCACGATACGCATTGTTTTCTTTTTCAATTGGTTGTTGGAAATGATTTTTAAAGTAGGCCGTACTGCCAAGTAATCCCGGCATAGCAAAGTCAAATAACGATTTAAGTTCAGATAAATTGTTTTCTACCGGCGTGCCACTTAAGCATAAATGGAAATCACCTTTCAGCGCTTTGGCAAATCGCGATACCTTTGATTGATAATTTTTAATGGTTTGCGCTTCATCCAAAATAATATTACCGAAGTGCATTTGCATATAATGCTCGTGATCGCGAAGCAGTAATGGGAAGCTTGTGATAACTACATCTGCTGTGGCGGCTTTAGCCAACAACTTTTTACGGTTTGCTCCCTGTACTGCAACCAATTTTAAATCAGGCGTAAATTTTTCAGCTTCTATCAGCCAGTTATTAACCAAACTGGTTGGGCAAATAATTAAGCTTGGGACAGAGTTACGTTTCGCTTCTTTTTGACTTAACAAGAAGCTGAGCACCTGTATTGTCTTACCTAAGCCCATATCATCAGCCAGAATGCCGCCTAGGCCATGCTTTTCTAAAAACTGTAACCAAGCCAAGCCTTTTAGCTGATAATCGCGTAGCGTAGCATTAAGGCCCTTAGGTAAATTAGCCGTTAAACTATTTTCACTGTGTTTTAAGTAAAATAACTCGGCTAATTGCTTATCTTCAATAGAAAATAGCGTGCTTTCGCACATGCGGAGCAAGGTCAATGCAGAAAGTGGCAAGGTAAAGCGTTTTGGCCAACGCTTTTCACCATAGTATTGATCAATTACATGTTTTAAATTAAGCGCATCATCGCGACTAACCACAAGCCAACGATCTTGGTGATAATTGATGTAATAACCTTTGTTAGCCTTGTTATTAATTAACGCGGCTTTTTCACGTAATAAATTAAAATCTAATACCAGCTGATCAACTGAAAAATTTATATCTACTTGCAGTTTGTTATTAGCCACGCGAGATAAATGCGCCACTAATTTCGCATCTGTTGGCATCTCCAACTGCTTAGTTGGCTCACTCACTTTCCATAAATGACTTTTAAGCTCGTTGCATATTTCATTAATAAACCAGTGCCATTGCACTTGGTTTTCATTAGATGGTGGAAAACGGAAATAACGAATATTGGCTTCGCTTGAAATAAGTTCCAAACCATAGTTATTCAGCTGATTAATGCAGGTGTTTTCAAATGCGCTATTGTGCACTGCAGTTTTATAATTAAAGCTCAGTGCCAAAGTTGGTAGTTCATCCACTAACTCAAAGCGTAAACAGGGCTGTGGCGTGGTGGATTGGCTATCACTATCAACCAAATACGGCACAAATCCAAAGCCATATAAGCCGTTGAGCTTATCTTGCGCTTGTGCATAACTACTTTTTTCAACCGCAGGCATAGTCAGCAATAAACTCATTTCATCACTGGCAAGACTGGTATCAATTTCACCCACTTGTTTTGTTTCAAGATCAACAAAATACGGCGGTGTGGTTGGCACTAATACCCAATTATGATGATCATTAATGCTGAGTTTAAGTTCGGCACCAAGATCATTCTCTTGCCAGTCAATCGCCAGGGTTTCTTTGTGGATCAAACTTAGCGGTGTGCGCTCATCGCCCCAAAAACATCGTTTTGTTTCAACGAGTTTAGCTAGCGCTAATGCGCCCCATTCTCCGGTGAGAATAAGTTTGCCCAAGGTATTTTGTGAACGGATCCAACTAAATAAACGAAAGTCTTTTTCGTCGAGATCTTTTGGCGTTACTTGTGAAGACAACTGCTTAGCTGTTAATGCACGGCCTAACCCATAGTTATTTTCGCTGCGAGGGGCAATTTTTGGCAATAGCGCAATGTCATCACCATTTTTCTCTAAACTAAACAGTAAAACATTGTCAGCTTGATTTTCAGACTTAGATTTCAATGCTTCTAAGCGGGTAAACCAATCGTGCAACAAGTAGTTTTTGCCAAATTCACCAGAGTGCTCAGTTTTAAGAGACAAGAATACCGCCGCAATATGCTCACATTTTTGTCCTAAACGACATGAGCACGAGGTAGTTACTTGTGGTTGGCCATTACGTTGTTTAATCGTGGCTTGCGGGTAAAAGGTTTCGCCTTGCTGATTGGCAACTTCACCATTAATCGATTTAAAGCCTTCACTTGCTTCTCGCCAAAGTACAAGCTCGTGACTTAAGTAGTCTTTTGCTTTTGTGAACACAGCTGGCTTAAAAAAACGTTTCAAGAACGACTCAGTTAAAGGGAAACTAGTCTGTTCTTCGTTTTTAATTTCATCAAACAATGCGAGTAAATCGTTTTTTGACAAGCGCTGTGACATATCGGGGCTATAAAAAATCAATAATTCTGCCAGTATATGGGTATTTACTCGGGCAGCAAAGCGAATTCTGGCGATTTATGACGAATTTATGATATTGATTAGGCTGTGGTTAAAAAATGATAATAGAAAGCGCATTTACTGGGCTGCAAATGCGCTTTTAAAGAGAAAGTGCTAATTAAAGTTAGCAAGTAACTTGGTTAATTGTTCCATGCGCTTGTCGGTAAGTACGCGATTATCAATTTTGATAACAACATCACCACTTTTTTCATGCTTTTGCGCACTAATGTAACTGTTACCCATATCAATTACTTGACGAGTTGCACTTTGAGTTGGCTCTGAGTAAGTAAGTTCACGGGTAATCGCAAGTGCCGTTTTATCATCCGTATCAAGAGTAAGCTCTGTTAAACGCTGTTTAACGTCATCTACTTTTGTGGCAAATTGTTCCGAATCTTTCTCACGTGCTTCAATGAGTTTTTTAGCAACTTCTCGGCCCACATGATTTGCCGTTGGGTAAAGAGATAAAACTTCTTGCGGTAATTTTTCATATGCTTTTAATGCATCAGCAATCGCGGTATGTGACACACCTTCAATTTCAGCAAGTTCACGGTATGAGCCTTTGCGACCTTGATCAATTAGATCTTGCTTGGTTTGCGCATACGCTTGACCAAGCTCCCATAAACTAGGTGCAATGTATTGATCCGATGAAACGGCTAAGATTTTTGCATCTTCATCAGTGAAATCTGGTGAGCTTAATACCAAATAGTCACTGCCTGCGATCATACATGCTTTACGACGACGAGAACCGGCAAGAACAACTTCTTGATCGCCCTGTTGCCAGCAAAGTGCAGGGTGTTGGTTACGACCATCATTTTTAATGCTGGTGATAATATCTGACACTGATTTTTCATTTAACAGCGCTTGCACACGGCGGTTTTTACCGTACACATTAGTAGTGTGTGCAATTTCCTGATTTTTAATAAGTTTGCAGTAAAGCTTAATTTCACGATTAGGATCTGAAGGTGCAGGCATGGTGATCTGATCACCGGCCTTCGCATTTTCTAATAAAGCATCTAAACTGCTCGATTCCACTGCCGTTGCAAAGGGATCGATTCGAGTATCATTTTTACGTTTTTTTGCCATTGTTAAACCTAAATTAAGCTGTTTCTAACTGACATTGTGTTGAAGACCAATTTGAACGGATCAACATTTCCAGTTCATCGACCACATCTTTGATATTTTCTTGCGATTTAATTAGCGACTCGCGACTGGCTAAACTATCGGATGTTTTTTGATCGAAAATAGTATTAAAAGACGAAGAACTCGCAGTAATTGCAGAGCTGTGATTAATTGGGTAACTCATAACTTGTCGGCCAAAGGCGCTACGCACATCTTTTACGATATCGCGCTGCGAGTGGTTACCTTTCACATAGTTAGTAACCAAGAACTGCATAAAGTCCCAGCCATTATGACCAAGTGCCGCTACCGTGTGGTAAATTTCACCTAGGCGTTTTAAATATTTATTATTAGCATCAAAATCAACTGCTTCAGGGTGTACAGGAATAAGCATTGCAGTTGATGCCATTAATGCGTTGTAAAACATGAAATTTAATGATGGCGCAGTATCAATCAAAATAATATCAAATTGATCTTCTACTGGCTTAATCACTTTATCGAGCAGTTTATGGTAATGCTGTGATACTTCGTATCCTTTACCTTCTTTTAACTGTGTTGCAGTTTCGTGCTCAAAATAAAAGTCATCCATACCTGAAGGTAAAAAGCGAATATTTGGAATATGGGTTGTAACAAATGCACTTGAAACCACATCTTGCCAAGTTTCACCGTCTTCTAAATCAATACAATCACGCATTAAATCACCCACAGTAATTGGATCAGGCTCTGCTGGTGGGAAGAAACTTGTTGATGATCCTTGTGGGTCAAGGTCGATAATACCAATGCGGTAACGTTTGATATTAGTTGTTGCAAGTGCAGCAGCAATATTCACTAAACTGGTTGTTTTACCGCAACCACCTTTTAATGAATTAACTACAATTACCTGTAATTTATCATCTGGTGCACGGTTATCGGCAGGAATGCCCATAATATCCGCCATCTGATAAATATTACTTAATGTGTAAGCATAATGACCATTTGCACCTTTTTTAATATCGAGGTGATCAAAGTCTCCTTGGTCATGACGGCGTTTAAGCGTACGGTTATTACACCCAAGCAAGTCTGCTGCTGCTTTTTGGGTATATGTTCTTAATTCTTTTTCATCTGACTTTATATGTGCGCGATAATGCTGAATACGTCCTTCTAAGGATTCTTCTGCTACCTTTGCTGTTGCTTTTAAAAGCTTATAGGTGCTTAACGCATTTTGAGTGATTGTCATAGCTAAACCTTAACACTTACGTGTATTATGCAAATGTCCATTAAATTTGCTGTTTTCACCATTCTATGACGACATCAATTTAATTGAAAGAAAAAAATAGCCTTTTATTACATTATTACTTTGCTAAGGTATAAAAGATAAGTTTAAAGGTGGTTAAATACTAAGGTATTTAAGGTTAGAGCTGTGAATAGTTTACATAACTAATTGTAAAATATAGTTTTATTATTTTTTTCTGGATCTCATTTATACTTGGTAAAGATCCGTTTTATATCTACTACGAGATCAGCCTTTTACTGAGTGTTTTTTATATTCACCGTTAATGTACAGTTTATGCACAGCACAATTCACAAAAAAGGCCGTTTAGATCAGCTTTTTACTAAGATAATGCATTGAAATTGAATACAATTTTAACAAATATCGAAGATCGTGTTAATTAAGATCGGATCCTAACTTGGTTGAGATCAGATCCGTACTAATTCGATCTTGAGTTATCCACATTCAGTCTATTGATCACCTATTTTTAGTGGCTCAGAACCATTTTTTACTAACTGAAGGGCTGTTTAGGTAAAAAAAACGAGATTTATACTAATAAATCGGCCTTTGAGTTGGTAAAATATCGTTCTGAAAACGCTTTGTTAGTAAAAAATTGATCTCAGTACGTCAAAATCTGATTTGTCAGTACACTTTTTACACTATTCAATTGCAAAAATGTCGTTTTATTTATTTTAAGTTGGTAAAAATTTGATCTGGGCAAAAAAATAAAGGCCGGATCATAATTTTACTAACTAATTTAATTAACTTTAGTAATGATCTGTGATGATATTAACAGATAATAATAATTTAGATGGGAACTTGAATGTCTAACAAAGTAAATATCTCGGTTGAGAATTTGCCAGATACCTTACGTGGTCAGATCCACGGCGTTGAAAGCGCTGTTGATAATGAGAATTTGGCATTATTTACCGATAATAAAGATGTTCGTGTTCCTGTTGAAAATGCTCGCCACGATTTACGCGCTTATTCTAACACCTTCAACCATTACGATCTTTGGGGTCGTTTTGTGCGTTCTGGGCATAAAAAACTGCCTGTTGAAGAAGCGCCGGGAAGAACTATTGTAACGCGCCGTATTTCAGAGCGAATTGATGGTATTCAATATGAAGGTGAGCTGAAAATTACGCCTGCTGTTGTTAGTACCAAGCAGCAAGGCGAAGAAAAAGAATTTTTAGTCTGGCCATCTGATCGCGAAGAGAAGGTTGAGCGTGCGCTGATCCGCTTGGCGTCAAAAGGTAAAATTGTAAAGATCAATTTTAAATCGGGTATTCAATACGCGGTTGTATTTTCAATGAATGAACTAGCGCAAGAACTTAAAAGCGTTGGTCAATCAATGCCTTACCCTCAAATTAAAGAAGCATTAGAAGCTCTTCAAGGTTCTAAACTGAGCTTTAAATACTCCGCAAAAGACACCAAAAATACAGATGTTGATGATTCATTCTATGAGTCAAATATGAACTTCTTATCGTCTTTACATTTTAGCGGTAAGAAAGGGCAGGGGGGCAACATAAAGTGTGTTGCTTGTTTAAATGCTTTTGTACACAACATGATTGATAACCTTGAATATAAAGGGTATTACTTCAATCGTGCGCAAGAATTAAAACGTGGTTTATCACGTTGGATGATGCTGCGTTTGTATCACTTATGGCGTTATGCAGCACCTGGCAAAACCCATCACTTCCGTTTACTTTCAATTATGGAAAAGTACGGTTCTATTACGGGTGATGAAGAAATTACTGAAAATAAGCTCAAAGCATTGCGCCGTGATATGACGACAACGATGAAAGATCTTATCAGTAAAGGCGTAATTTCAGATTACACCATCGATAATGTGAAAGAAGATAAGACAGGCAAGATCATCGATTACGTTTATGAAATGTTCCCAACGGATGATTTCTGTGAAGAAATGCTTAGCTTAAACAAACAAAAGAAACGCTTAGAGATCCAAAGTGGTAAACGTTTAGCCGACGATGCCATTGTGATTGATAACGAAGAAGATATTGTTCAAATTGTTGAAGATTAATCTCTTTTAAGGTGTTTCTAAGAAAAGTCGCTCAATTAAATAGCGGCTTTTTTTCTGCCTAGCGTCTGCTTTTTTCGCGTAATTTTTCAGTTGCCCGACTTTTTCTGTTTGTTCTGCGTTAAATAATATAAAGGGTAGGGCAGCGCTTACATGGTAGCGATCACTTGCACTAAAGCGCACATTCACTTGCGGTGATACACGAATTGGACGACGAATACGTAATTTGTGATCATCGCCTAAATTGATAATTCGCTGTTTTTCCTTTTCAAGCATCACATTCCAAGCAGCTTTATCCTCAGTTATTAAGGGTTTTTGGCTTTGATTATTTTGTAGAAATGCCAATGCTTGCTTTACGTTTAAATGCTGAATGGAATGTTTATGCATCCAGGTAAAACGCAGTGAATATGCTGGTCGTTTCTCAAAAAAGAGTTGCCTGTAAAACGCCAAGGTAATTAAGTTTGGAATAGCACTGTGCACTAGTTCAAAGCGCGCATCTTTGGTTTTTTCTGACAGTACGATCTGCTTAAAAGCGTGCTTTTCCGCATTGATCGCTAAGATTAACGCTTCAATTTTTGGGTCAACACCTTTAATACCAATCACCGCAGGGTGGCGCGTCAGTAATTTTCCACTAAAACGTGGTTGCTTAAACCAATCATTATAGGCAGTTAAACAAAGATTGAGCGCTTCCATCTCTTTAAATGGTTGCACTTCAATATTCGTTGGCGGGCTATGGTGCGCTTCTTCTTTTATTTTTGGCAGTAAGTAATAGTGGCAAAACTCAAGTTCAGCATTTTTCAACGCCTCTTGTAGCTCGGCAACTAATTGGTTACAGGTATCGAAATGGGCGCGCAATAGAAAGCGTTTATTCATTAAAAACACGTTAATTTGGTTTCTATGCTATTGATAGTATTGGTAGCAGGTGCCAAGAACAAGCTTTATGGCTGATTTTCTGATATAAACGCACTATTACAAATTAGTTTTCATGTTAAATGAACAAACAGGTCACTTTTACCTATGGTATGGGATTACTGGTGGTTTTATTGAGTCTTTTTGTGGGACTTAATGGCGGTAAAAACATACTTCCTTGGCATTTAAATGAGATAGACAAAGTTATCTTATTTGATTTACGCATGCCGAAAATTATTACCGCGATCACCGTTGGCATGTGTTTAGCCATCGCGGGTCATCTTTTTCAATTGTTATTGGCAAACCCTCTTGCAGAGCCTAGTTTATTAGGTATTTCGGGAATAGCGTCGCTGTCTGTGATTCTCGGCGCGGCAGGGCTCATTTCAGCATCCTTTGATTTTAGTGTGTTTTATATGTTTTTATTTGCCCTGTGTGGTGCTGCACTGGCGATAAGTTTGATCTTCTTTATTGCAAAGAAATTGGGTAGCTTCGCTAGTTTAGCAATTATTTTAGCGGGTATTTGTATTACAACGATCACATCGGCGATATCAAGTTGGTTTATTTTTTATTCAAATAATGATCAATTGCGGGTATTTAGTGTTTGGATGTTAGGTAGCTTTGAACACGTTACCGTTAAAAGTGCTGTTGTGATGTTGCTAGTAACCGCAGCAATTACTTGGTTTTTAAAGCGTCGCAGCCGTTTACTTAATTTTGTTTATTTAGGCGATCGCACTGCCACATTACACGGTGTTAATGTTAAACGCCTTCGCATTGAGTGCTTATCTGTTGCTGCATTATTAACGGCCATTGCGGTATCGCTGGGTGGCATTGTTGCTTTTGTTGGGTTGTTAGTGCCTCATGCATGCAGAATGATGTTTGGAAATGATAATAAGTACTTACTCACAAAGCTGTGTTTTGTTGGCGCGGCAGTAATGGTGTTTATTGAATTTCTTTCCCGTACGTTAATGAGTACCAACTTACCGCTTGCACTAGTAAGTGCAAGCCTTGGCGGACCACTCTTTATTTGGGTGTTGTTTAAACATTTTGCTCATCGGGGGCAAATGTAATGACAGCGCCAGTATCTTTGAACATTGCAAATCTTAACGTAACGCCTTATTTGGGTTTTTCGGTAGGTATCGCTAATTTGCAATTAACCCCTGGGTTTTATCATTTACTTGGTGCCAACGGTGCAGGTAAATCAACGTTACTCGATTGCATCGCGGGTCTTTATTGTGAAACTTATGATGCGCTTTCGATTGCAAATGATGTGTATTCATCACTTTCTTTACAACAATTAGCGCGTCGCCGCGCTTATTTAACGCAGCAGAACCAAACCCATTTTGCGATAACTGGTTATGAAATGCTGGCGATTTGTTTTGATAGTGACAAAAAGCATTTGAAAGAATTGTTAAGGCACCATCCAGTGATTAGCGGACTTGAAGTGCAAAGCTTACTGGAAAAACCGCTGCAGTTTTTATCGGGTGGTGAAAGGCAGCGCTGTTATTTATGCGCTGCTTTATTAGGCTGTGATGAATTATTAAAACCAGAAGCGTCACTGTTGTTATTGGATGAGCCGTTTACTGGCTTAGATATAAAACATACTTTGTGGCTGGTGAATTTTTTACAGCAAATAAGTGAGCGAATTTGTGTTTTAGCATCCCATCACGAAGTGAATTTTGCACTTAAATCGCAAAACCCCTGTTTATTAATGAAAAATGGTTCTCTAATCGGCGAATTTAAAGCTGGGCGAGATATTAAAATTGCGCATCTTGTTGATTGTTTTGGGCTCAATTCGGCGCAAATAAGTTATGAAAATAATGCTTATTACCAAATATCATGGAACTAGACAAATTATCACTTGAAATTTAATTCTAGCCCTGTAAATTCGGAACTGAGGTTATATTGGAATGAGGAAAAATGAAGTGAAACCTTGGAGCCCGAATAGTTGGAGAGATCTCCCTATTCAACAACAGCCGAATTACAGAGACGCTGAACAATTATCAAACGTAGAAGCACAACTTAACTCAGCACCGCCTTTAGTGTTTGCTGAAGAAACTCGTAGCTTATTTAAATATTTAGAAAATGTGTGTGAAGGTAAAGCCTTCTTACTTCAAGGTGGTGATTGCGCAGAGAGCTTTTCTGAGTTTAATGCGGCGAGCATTCGCGATACTTTTAAAACGCTAATGCAGATGGCCGTGGTTTTAACTTATGGTGGTAAATGCCCTGTTGTTAAAATTGCTCGTGTTGCAGGTCAATACGCTAAGCCACGCTCAGCTGATTTAGAAACGATTGATGGCGTGAGTTTACCGTCTTATCGTGGTGATATTGTTAACAGCTTTGAATTTACTGAAGAAGCGCGTATTCCAGATCCACAGCGTTTAATGCAAGCATACCATCATAGTGCTGCAACGCTTAATTTACTGCGTGCATTTGCACAAGGTGGTTTAGCTGATTTACACCAAGTAAACCGTTGGAATATGAGCTTTGTTGCGGCTAATCCACTGAAAAACAAATACCAAGAACTTGCGGATCGCATTCAAGATGCACTGCAGTTTATGGAAGTGTGTGGTATTACATCCAGCAACTCTGCAAATATTCGTGAAACAGAATTATTTACGTCGCATGAAGCATTATTACTTGGTTACGAAGAAGCGTTAACGCGTCGCGACCACTTATCAGGTGATTGGTATGACTGTTCTGCACACTTTGTGTGGATTGGTGAGCGTACACGTCAACTTGACCATGCGCATATCGAGTTCTTCCGTGGTATTAAAAACCCAATTGGTGTGAAAGTGGGTCCAGGTATGGACCCTGATGAACTAATTCGTTTAATTGATGCGGTAAACCCAGATAATATCCCTGGTCGTTTAACCTTAATTACGCGTATGGGTGCTGATGTATTACCTGAAAAACTGCCTGCGCTTGTACGCAAAGTACAGCAAGAAGGCCGTAAAGTGATTTGGAGTTCTGATCCAATGCACGGCAATACTGAAAAAGCGAGCAATGGCTATAAAACACGTAGTTTTGATAACATTATGCGCGAAATTAGCCAGTTCTTTGCTGTTCATAAAGCCGAAGGTTCATACCCTGGCGGTATTCACTTAGAGATGACAGGCCAGCACGTAACTGAGTGTACCGGTGGTGCATATGGTTTATGTGAAGAAGACTTAGCACAACGTTACCGTACGCAGTGCGACCCACGTTTAAATGCGGATCAAGTATTAGAGCTTGGCTTCCTTGTAGCGGACTTACTTAAAGATGCGCGCAAGTAAGCACTAAGCTAAAAAAACTAATCTAAACCAAGTAATATTGGTAAATGAAAAGGCCTACATGTAGGCCTTTTTTTATGGCCAAAAGGATCGCAAATAGCACATTATTCGTTTAATGGTTTTATGTAACAGAACGATGAAATTGAACTAAACTATAGGTAGTTATTTTTTAAAGTAATTATTTATATCGCAACGGTTTAAACGCTGGAGGTATTTTGAAACGGATCGTACTTATGCTGTGCAGTTTGGTGTGTTTTCAACTCTTTGCAGATCAAAACAGCTTACGTTATAATTCTTCAGGCTCAAGCAACTGGGTACCTTACTATATGCAAGATAAGGCAACACCTGGCATTCTCGGTGAGCTTATTCCGCGAATTTTAGAGCAAGCAAATATCCCTGGTATTGAAGTGAAAATGCCGCCCAAGCGAACCAACCAAGCGTTAATCGATGGTGAATTAGACTTTGATGCCGTGTGTGCTGAGTGGTTTCCCAAACAATATGTTGGGCCTGAATTTGTGTTATCTAAACCCTTATTTACAATAAAGGAATATTTTGTTGGTTTAACCGACAAGAGCAAAACAGCACATTTAGATCATCATAATATCGGCACTGTTTTAGGTTATTACTATTATGACGATAACACTTTTAACCGCGTAGATTTTCGCTCTGAACGAGAGCTCATATTAGCACTTAAAAAAGCCCGTGTATCACGCATCTTAATTGGTGATCTCACTGCAAGTTACTGGGCGAAAAAGTATGATGTGGATCTTCAATTTCAAAAATTACACACCCAAGGTTTATTACGCATTCGCTTAAATAAACAAAAGCAGCATTTATTACCCCGTTTAAATGCTGCAATTGATGCGCTTTATGAACAAGGTGTAATAAGCAACATAGTTGATAAATACACCCGTTTATACAGCAAAGATGAGCTTAATCTAACTAATGACTAGGGTAGCCAAATAACACGCTTAGCTTTTGTTTAAAGGTGTTTGCCGCTTTTAACTTATCCTTCAAAACAAATACCTGTTTAAAATTGGTGCTCAGAGGATTATCTTTTGGTAACTCCCCGATGATGCCGTATTTAATGGTAATCGACTTATCTTCTGGCGCGAAAGTGCCAAATAACTTATCCCAAATAATCAGTACGCCAGCGTAGTTTTTATCGATATAAGGCTTATTCGTCGCATGATGGATGCGGTGATGAGTTGGTGTATTTAATACTTTTTCCAACCAGCCTAAATTACCAATCACCTGAGTGTGTACAAAAAATTGATACGCTAAGTTAATTGCCACAATGGCAAACACTAAACTGGGTGAAAAGCCGATTAATATCATAGGCAACCAGAATAACCACATACCAACAATTGGGTACAACACACTTTGCCTAAATGCCGTAGTAAAGTTCATATGGGTTGAACTGTGGTGCACCACATGAGCGAGCCAAAACCAATGAATATTGTGTGATGCGCGATGAAACCAGTAATACAAGAAGTCTTGTAAAATAAAACCAACTAGCAAAGATGTCGCGGTAAGCTTTATATCAAAAAGCGAAAATTGATGAAGCCAGTTAAACATAGGCATAAGTAACAGTAAAATAATCGCATCTGCCCCTTGGTGTAAAAGCGCAAGTGCGGTGTTGTTTATGCTGTCTTTAACATTGTAATGTTTACGTGCCTTAATAAACTCTAAAGCAACGCAAATAATAAACACGGGGCTTAACCCCAATAGAATGAGTTCAACGGGGATCATATAAGGCTCCTAATTTATCTAAGCAATTACGAATGTCGCTTGCAAGTAATTTGCGCAATATAAAACGTGGTAAATACCAAGGTGATTGGCACTTAATGGAGTAATTGACTGTTGTGGCGTGATTTTGGGCCTGAAAAGAAATAACCCCTTCATGATTTTTAACAGGGAAGTCATTTAAAACGCGATAACGAATTTCCTTTTCATTTGCTGTAATAATTTCTTCTAAAAACGACACACCAAAAATGGATACTTGCCTAATACAGCCCTTACCTCCTAAAGGTTCTCCACCGTCTTGCTCTTTTATCACTGCAAAATTAGCATTAAAAAATTGATCCAAATTAGGGTGATCAATCAACTTAGTAAAAATTTGATCTGGCGTTGCCTTAATTGCTTTTTGATAGTTAACTGAAATCATAAACGCTATATGTTAATCACGACTTTTAGCAGCTTAATTTGACTTTGCTTGTTTATCTTGCGCTAATACGACATAGTTTTTGTTATTTTACGACAAGGTTATGGCATCGGTTTCAACTGTGTATGTGCAAAGTGTATTAAGCTACTTAACGGACTTAGGGATAACGCCATCAGCAATGGCATGTGGTGAAAATGCAGGGCGCATTGCGATGGAGCATTACATTGATTTGCTTAGTTTAGGTGAAACGTTAAGTGGGCAAAGTTTATTTGGCTTTGAACTGGGGAAGCGTATTCAGGCAAAAGACTATGGCGTATTAGGTTACCTTGTTGAAAGCTGTGAAAACCTGTCGCAAGCGATTGATGCTCTTATCCGTTTTGACTCCTTGGTGGCCGATATAGGCGATACATATGTTCATCCTTTAGAGAACCAAGTGCAGCTTGATTGGATCCCTAAAAGTACCAACTGCAAACATATGGTGCTTAGAAATACCACAGCATGGATAGCAACGGTGCGAAAAATTTTAGGTGAAATGTATAAACCCGACGAAATCACTTTTGCATTTGATCTAACGTCTGATGAGCTTGCGATCCTGAGCGATTGGTTTAATTGTAAGTTGACCATTCGCGCTAAAACGAACAGTATTATTTTTTCAAAAGCGTTACTGTCAATCCCCTTTACAAGTGAAAACAAAGCGATGTTTAGGGCGTTAATTGAAGTATCAGAAAGCGAACTTCAAGCACGCAATACGCATAGCAATATCAAAGAGCAAGTGACGCTTTTGTTAAAAGCAAAAGCGAGCTTACGCCAATGTGATCAAACACGGATCGCAGCAGCGCTTTTTATTAGTCCAAGAACGCTTCAGCGCAAACTGAAACAACAAGGCACCTCATTTATAGAGTTATTAACCTTCGAGCGTCAATCACGAGTCGATTTTTTACTAACTCAGTACAGCATTGCAGAAACAGCCTTTGAGCTTGGTTTCCAAGAACAATCTTCATTTACCCATGCCTTTAAAAAGTGGCGCGGCATCACACCACTTAAGCACCAACAAATGTTACGCTAAACGTTAAGGTTGCAAGCGTTGGTAATTTGAAAAGGTATCTGTTGATAGCTCCTCAATTTTAGTGAAAAAGGCAAATGTGCCTTTCATCGTCATTTTATTGTGCTTAGGTAAAATGCTGATATCGCGTTTAATAAATGCTAATTGAATATTGAAGTCGGTAATCTTGGCGCTAAACATCGGTGAAAACGGCGCAGTATTTTCGATTTCAAGTAACTCAATGTATTTATTCGCTTTATTGTAAGACAATTTACCAGCGAGTTTTTGACTAGCCTTTTTACCTAGTTTTTTTAAATTCACCGAAAAACTTAGAAAAAGATAATCGTTATCTTCACCTTGAAGTGTAAGGGACTCTTGGTTTATTAATTCCCGTAATTTTATTGAAATATTTACGCCTTCTTTTTGCTTTTCTTTCTTTTGCAAAAACGCTTTTTGCTCTGCTTCGCTGGGTGTTTGCTCATTGATTTTTAATAAATGCCATCTTCGGTTGTTGGCATTAAATTGCTCAATACTGCTGGTGATATCGCCTTCTTCATTTTCGTAACGCGCCACTTGATATGACCATTTGTCGCGTGGAGTTTGTTCAAATTGGGTAATTGCGTCATTGATTAATACTTGGTAATCGGTGGGCTCAAGCGCCTTATAATTAGCGGCGCTTACTTTTAAAGTACATAAAGTAATAATTGTAATTAGGAGTTTTATAAACATAAAAAAGTCTCAGAGGTTGTGATTGTGAAGATAGGCTAACAAACACCATGTGAAAGCTTTGTGAAGAGGATTTTTATGTTTTAAATCGTCTTCACATCTATTTCACATCCACCCCTTTAAGCTGGTTCCACATTCGATTTTTGTGAGCCAAATTATGAAAAACTACATTGAATTAAAAAATTTAAGCCAGTCATTTGCTGCAAGCGATGAAACAATCACGCTTTTCAAAGCGTTAAATATGACTATTCAACAAGGTACGTCATACGCAATTACAGGACCTTCGGGGGCGGGTAAATCTAGCTTACTGATGCTTGCATCTGGACTTGAAAACCCAAGTTGCGGTGAAGTGAATTATGTTGAGGGTAATAAGCGATTTTCATTAGATGCTATCAGAGATCAAATTGGTTTTATCTTTCAGCAATTTCATTTATTGCCGGAACTAACTGCACTTAATAATGTTGCCTTGCCACTAAAATTACGAGGCGATAAACAGGCAATCACGAAAGCAGCGCATTGGCTTGAAAAAGTGGGCTTAGGTCATCGTAAAAATCATAAACCAAGCCAATTAAGTGGTGGCGAGCAACAACGTGTCGCGATTGCGCGGGCGCTGGTATTTGGACCAAAGTTTATTTTTGCCGACGAACCAACAGGGAATTTAGATCCCAAAAGCGCGCAAGAAGTGGCAAGGCATCTTATAAATTGCTGTAAAGAAAACAACGCAAGCCTAATTATTGTGACCCACAGTAATGAATTAGCACAGCATGCAGAGCATGTTTATCAATTAGCAAATGGCAAACTGTCGCAAGCCTTGCCTTTTGAGTTGGAGGCTGAAGCATGTTAATCACAAATATAAAACTTGCATGGCAATTTTATTGGCAAGAATATACAAGCAACCAGCAGCGCTTATTGCGTTGGGTACACGGCTTGCTATTACTGTTTATTGTTACGCTAACGCTTACCAGTAACAGCATTCAAAATTATTTAGCGCATAATCTAAATGGTCTATTAGGCGCCGATGTGGTGATAAGTCAAAAGCAAACGCTGAATGACACACAGTTTACACGCGTAAGCCAAATTGCATCCAAGGTAGTGGTGACACAACAAATAAACACCACGTTTACCCATAACGGGCAGTATCAACAGGCTCAGTTAAAAGCAGTTGGCAGTGATTACCCATTGCAAGGAGAGTTAATCAGCTCAGCTTCATTACAATCAGAGGGGGAAGTAAGCAAACATGGCCCAGAGCCAGGCAATATTTGGCTTGATGCACGCTTACTTGCGAGCTTAGCAATTTCCCCTGGCGAAATGCTGCAAATTGGAAATCACAGCTTTAGAGTCGAGCGGGTGCTTCAACACGAACCCGACCGATTAATGGAGGGTCATTCAGTGGCAATGCGCGCAATGATCCACCAACACGATTTAGCCGCGCTAAATTTTGCTGATGACTTAGTGCAGTATCGTTATTTAATCGCTGCCACTACGCAGCAACGAAATGCGCTCATTACATGGCAAAAATCACATTTGCCAGCGGCGCAGCTATTTCATAAACAAGGTGAGCATCCGCTTGCACGTTTTTGGCAGCGAACAGAAAATTTTATGGGCCTTGCCTCGATTATCTTATTTTTTATGGCGGCAATCGCGATAGAGCAGTTAGCACAAGTGCAAATGCGAAAAGAGCGCTACTTTAGCGCACTGTGTATGAGCCTAGGTGCAAGTAAAGCAAGCTGTATTCAAATTTCGCTGTTTAAATGGTTTATTGGCGTACTTGTGCTGTTGCCCGTTGTGATGGTGCTGGCGATGGCTGGGCACTATTGTTTGGTTCAGTTTTTAACGAGCACCTTTACAAATTTAACTTGGCAATGGCAGCTGCAACCAGCACTTAAATCAGTGGCTGCAGTGATGTTTATTTTTGCTATTTTTCAAGCGCCAGTATGGTTTGCACTAATTAAAAATAGCGTAGCAAAGCAATTTATTGGCCATAGCAATTCGGTGAATACTGGCCTAAGTAAAGTTGCGAGTATCTTAGTGCTGTTTATTGTGGCATTTATCTATTCTGATAATGCGCTTTTAACCGCCATGATGATAATTGCGGTGCTTTCAACCGTGGCGATTATGTTGTTAATGAGCTGGGGAGGACTAACTTTTGGTGAAAAGGTCACATCTCAGTTTTCAGGTTTAGTGCCCTTTTCATTGTTTATGATGAAGCAGCGTTTAGTCAGTAAAAGTACGCAAATTTTGGGCGTGGGCCTATGTGCATTTTTATTACTATTTACCCTGATGTTATTACGTGACCTTGGTCAAACTATGTCGATGTATCAACGCCAGCATGACGGTAATGTGTTTATCTCTCAAGCTAGCAGCAAACAAATGGAATTTATTGATAATTGGGCAGCTGAAGAGGGCATTAAAATTAGGCAAGTAAAACCTTATCTTAATGCAAAGCTCACTCATATAAATGATCTATCGCTCGATGAATTTAGCGATAAACCAAGTGATAGCTTAGCAACGTTTAGCCATGCAATTCGTCTTCATTGGAGTGAAACGGTACCAAGCAATAATCGTTTAGAAAGCGGTAAATGGTGGCAAGAAGAGACACAAAACTGGCAGCAAGTATCTGTTGAACAAGAGGTAATGACAGACTTAGGATTAAAGCTTGGCGATACACTGACATTTTATATTAATCAACAAGCGTATGACTTTACGATAAGTGCAAGTCATGCGTTTAAACCGGGGGCAGGCTCTATTACCTTTTGGGTGCAAATGCCGGAACTTGCAACACAGTTTATTGAAGCGCCGCATTACACTATGGCCAGTATTGAACTTGCAGATACCCAATGGCAGTTACTTGCATTATTGTGGCAGCAGTTTCCTACCTTACGTATGGTAAGTTTAAAAGAAATTACTGCACGTTTTGATAAAACATTGGCGATGGTGACGCAAGTAATAGCAGGCTTTGCGGTAATGATTGCGCTGTTAGCTTTAGTGGTGATTATTGCTTCAATTAAAGCGGTTGAACCAAAAGAGCAGAAGAAAAATAGCATTATTTTAAGCTTTGGCTTTACCCGAAAAACCTGTTTACAGCTAAATATGATTGAGTGGTTGGTCACCGCATTTATTACCGCGACAGGGGCAATACTCGGCACCTATTTAGCGGGGCAACTGATTTATAAATCACAATTTTCACTTAACTATGTGCCAGATTTTATCTGGCTTGGCATGACTTTAATTAGCATTCTTGTTGTTATAACGGGTATCGGTGTTTTTATGAGTCGTCAAAATTTAAATAGCTCCATTCGTTCTTTGTTTTCGGATTAATACCCTTCACCAAACTCTTCAGGTACTCATAAGGTAAATTGAGTGCCTGAAACTTTTTATAAAAAAACACTTTACCTCAACCTAACCTGAGCTTTTAAAGTGCACACAAATTTAAAAAAATGGACTGCCAACAAATGACAAAATTAGTCTTATTTTCAAGTGCTAATAAACAAGGTAATACCGCGCAACTGATTGATGAAATTGCAAAGCATCATGACTTAGAGGTGATTGATATTGATGCCTTAACAATTACTCCTTACAACTATCAAAATAATTACCCAGAGGATGATTTTTATCCATTGGTCGAAAAAATTCTGGCAGCAGATAAGTTAATTTTTGCCTCTCCTGTCTATTGGCATGCACCAACCGCAACGATTAAAGCCTTAATTGATCGTATTACCGAGCTTACCGATATGAAGGCTCTTAAAATTAAAGCGCGCTCCCTTGCTAATAAGCCAACCTTTGTTTTAGCCACTTCGGCAAGTGATGAGTTATGCCCCATTTTTAATGGTTTTTTTGAGAAAGTCTTTGCTTATTTTGATATGCCCTATTTGGCACATTTACATGTCAGCTGCCGTGAAGGATTTAATTTAGAAGATAACGCGTTAGCCAAATTTAATACTGCTTTAAATAATTAGGAGATAAGTGGTGGAGCAATTAGTCGAAAAATACTTAACTCAATTAAACATCAATACATCGCTTACTGGGCTTTCACTTATCAGCCATATTAAAGCGCAGCATATTGCAGCTTTACCCTTTAGCAGTAGCAATGTGATTTTAAACGCCAATTTATCGCTTGATGAAGACGCCTTGTTTGAGCGCCTAGTCTTTAATAAAACCGGCGGTTACTGCTTTGAACATAACAAAGTAATGTATGTGGTATTAAAGCAACTAGGTTTTAATGTCAGGCCGCTCATTACTAGAGTGTTACTTGATGATAACGAGGGCAATGGCCGCTTACACCGTGTTACCTTATTAGAATTTGAAGGCGAAAAATACATTGTAGATGTGGGTTTTGGCGTTATGAACCCACGTTTTATTGTGCCGCTAAAAAATGCCGATATTGATACCATCAGCGGGCGTTATACCATTAAAGCAATGGCTAATAATCATTATCGGCTTGAATATACGCCAACAAATGCAGAGCCTATAACCCTATACCGCTTTGATTTAGCTGAGTTTACTGAAATGGATTGCAATATTGGGCATTTTTATAGTTCACAATTCGAAGGCGCAGCATTTGTGAATAACCTGGTGGTTTCTCGCGTTATGGAAAACGAGCGGGTGTTAATTCGCAACCGTGAAGTCACATTTTTTGATGATGCTTTAAATGAACAAGCCGTGTATCCCATCACTTCAGCACAGCAATTGTATTCATTATTAATTGAGCATTGCTTACTTGATATCTCTGAATGCGACGTAAAAAAGCTTTTTACTTTTATAGCTGCAAAGTCAGCTGCCAAATAAAAGCTTAAAGCGCTTTTTATTGTTAATTAATTATTCAGCTGATAGCTTATTAATAACTTAACGAATAGCGGTTGTGTTTATCTCAACAATTAAAAGGAATTTTTATGGTTAGCAAAAAAATAGTGCTAAATGGATTGTTTTTGTTGTCTAGTTTCTGTGGTGCTTTGCATGCGAAAACAGGAGAGTTAGTCACAGAAGATTCATTTGTTCGTGCTGAAACAGACAATATGTTTGCTGCGATGGTAGATAATGCTGGTGGTACAAATACCTTTTTTCATTTTAGAACGCCAACACCACTAGATAAGCAAACGGTAATTCGAATGAATAGGGATGTGCTTTATTCCGGTGGTGTATTTGATGCAAAAGAAGGGTTATCAGTTACTTTTCCAAAACTGCCAGATGATCGCTACGCATCCGTATATATCATTGATAACGATCATTATGTGGTTGATATTATTCATAACCCAGGCACTTATCAGGTCAAAAGTGACACTGAGTTTGTATATGTGATTGTGCGAATTCAGGTCAAAAATCCATCGAATAAAGATGAAGTTGCTTTGGTCAATGCCTTGCAAGATCAATTTAAAGTTGTCTCTAATCGTAATAATGATTTTCCCGGATTTAATTGGGATCGGGAGTCCCTTGATTCATTACGTAAAAACTATGAAGTTGGTAGCAAGCAGTTTGATAGTTGGGCCGGTATGATGGGTGAGCGTGGTAAAGTTAACGAGAAAACTCGCCATTTTGCAGCAGCTGCAGCATGGGGATTACTTCCTGAATATGAAGCAACTTATCTAAATTATCAGCCAAAAGAAGCAAATTTAAACACATGTTATTTTGCTAATTATAATGTGCCAGAGAACCAAGGTTTTTGGTCAATAACTGTGTATGGCGATGATGGTTTTATGAAAAGCGATAACAATGTGTTTAACCAATCAAATACAACACTAAATGATAATGGCACATTTGACGCTTACTTTGGTTCAAAGGCCGTTTGTGGAAATGTTATAAACCGAGTAGATGTTTCTGCTGGGTGGAATTTTCTATTTAGAATCTATCGACCAGGTGAGTCGGTATTAAATGGCAGTTACACCTTACCCGAAGTTACTGCAATTAACTAAATAGGCTTTTTTTTTCAAAAGCGGCTTAGGCCGCCTTTGTTGTTTTAACGATTAAACTGTCAGACACCGTATTTAATATCCAGAATTAGAGCGTGTTGAGCTTTTCTGTCAATTTCTGCGGCAGTTTGTTTGGTATTTAGACAAGGCAGAGCGATTGTAGTGTAGTATTCTACATAAATGAGCGATAACACAGTATAAATGCAAAACAAACGCTGCCAGATAGGTTCACCTCATAGCGTTATGTTTTTTACTTTCCTACCAAGCGACGCTGTGATCAAAGCGCTATGGATTTGAACAGAATTTAGACCGAGAAGGTTAACACGCTCCGGCATTCAAAATCGTTTAGGATTTCTATGAAACAGAATATTGTGCACGTTGCGCTTGTTGTTAAAGATTACGATGAAGCAATTGATTTTTATGTAAATAAGCTCAAGTTTGAGTTGTTAGAAGACAGCTATCAAGCTGAGCAAGATAAACGCTGGGTGGTAGTGGCTCCGCCAAACTCACATGGGGTAGCCTTGTTACTCGCAAAAGCATCTAAGCCAGAGCAAGCACCGTTTATTGGTAATCAAGCAGGTGGCAGGGTGTTTTTATTTTTAAATACCGATGACTTTTGGCGTGATTATGAACGTATGAAAGCAATTGGTATTCACTTTATTCGTGAGCCTAAAGAGCAGCCTTATGGCACTGTTGCAGTATTTGAAGATTTATACGGTAATCGTTGGGATCTGTTGCAATTAAATGCCGACCATCCAATGGCTAACAGGTAAATATTGTTTGGTGCTGCAGTTATCTGTTTGATCGTTTAGTGTTAGCACCGCGTAGTATTACTGAAACCACCTTATTAAATAGCCTCATCTCAAAAGGATTTATGCCTTATTTTTCAAAGTTAAACGATAAACTCCATGCAAAGCTAAACACCAAAAAACACGTAAAGTGTAGTGAACTCAGTGATAACGCATGCCAAGTGCAGCATAGCAATTACCTGCTATTTTTAATGGCTTTAGTGTTTAGCAAAATCGCCGACGCGCTTACAAGTGCAAAAGTAGTATTGCCTTGGATGATGGCAAGCACTGGCGCACCGGTGTTTCTTACATCACTATTGGTGCCAATTCGTGAGTCTGGCTCGATGTTGCCGCAAATTATGCTTGGCGCTTATATTCGTCGTTTTCCCACACGTAAACACTTTTTGATTTATGGTGCGTTACTACAAAGCGCAATTGTGATTGCCTTATTGTGTGTTGCGCTTAATTTTTCAGGCATTAGTGCTGGTATCGCTATTGTGTTACTCACAGTGGTGTTTAGTTTGTCCCGCGCTATTTCATCTATTGCCAATAAAGATGTGCTTGGTAAAACTATCGATAAAAGTAAACGCGGAACGCTCTTGGGTACTGCGGCAAGTATCGCAGGCTTAGCAAGTATCGTTTTAGCTGTGTTCTTATATTTTCGTGATAGTGAATTGGGTGGCGTAGATGTTTTACTCGGATTTGCAGCCTGTTGTTTTTTGTTAAGTGCAGTTAGCTTTGGTGCGATTAAAGAATTTGCAGGCAGCATAGATAAGCAATCGGATACTAAATCGGTTCTTAAAAGTAACCTGCATCTGTTAAAAAGCGACCCACAGTTTCTTCGTTTTGTAATGGTCAGAAGCTTAATGATAAGCTCTGGTCTTGCTGCACCCTATTTTGTTTTAATGGCGCAAACCAACCAAACTTCAAGCCATGTTTCGCTTGCTGGTTTAATTTTACTCGGTGGTATTGCAAGTTTTATCAGTGGTCGTATTTGGGGGAAGTTGGCGGATAAAAACAGTAAATTTTTAATCACCTTTACAGCATTAATTAATAGTGTAATTTGCGCGGTGGCAGCGACACTAATGTGGCTGAATGAAAATCATAGCCTGTATTACTTAGTGCTATTCTTTACATTGCTGGTGGTACATGAAGGTGTAAGGCAAGGGCGTAAAACCTATTTAGTTGATATGGCACAAGGCAATAAGCGCACCGATTATGTTGCGCTAAGTAATAGCTTAATAGGTGTGGTACTACTAGTTATTGGTTTGGTATCGGGAATGATTGCGCAGTTTTCGTTAGTGGCAGTCATGGCACTTTTCACTGTGTTCAGTTGTCTTGCATTTGTGCTTAGCTTTACCTTGCAAAATGTATCCAAAAGTCGGGATTGAACAAAATAAAGTTAATGGTTAGCGTAGTGTTTTGTAGTCCATTGAAATTTAATGTTTGGAGAGAAGATGAGCGAACAATTAACCGGTGGTTGTTGCTGTGGTGCAGTGAGCTTTAGTGTTAAAGATGACTTTAAAAAATTCTTTTTTTGCCATTGTGAACAGTGCCGCAAACTTACAGGTACCGCGCATGCTGCAAACCTATTTACATTACCAACAAATATTACATGGACAAAAGGTGAGCAGCTAACCAAGCGATTCGATCATCCTACCCGTGCTTTTTCAAGGGTATTTTGTACCGAGTGCGGCTCAGGGCTGCCGTTTTTAACGCAAAATAAAAAGTTTTTGATTGTACCTGCAGGCAGCCTAGATCAAGAGCCAAGCAAAGAAGTCGACGCAAACATTTTTTGTGAAGAGCAAACAAAGTGGCATCAAACAGGCTTACAAGCAGAAAAAGTCACAGGTTTTTTTCAAACGAAAAAATAACAAGTTAGCCGCATTAATAATGCGGCTAACTTTAATCATCATAAATCGCAAATGTGCTAAACATACTGTCCAGAATATTTTTTAAGGCTCTTTAAATTTTAAAGCTTCAAATATTCTATTTCTTTGCGCTTGGCTAAATACAAAATAGCCAAATTCTAACTCACCATTCAAAGGCGTTTTTATACTGACAGTTTTTGGCAATCCGCTAACACTGTAACCCGCATAATCATTCCATAATACGGATTTAGTTTTCCCAAACTCGGTGAGGTGAATTCCATCACTGTTTAGCTCTAACGAATATTCAACTATTTTGGATTTACCAGAATTAAAAAGCATTAACCAAGCGGAAACTAGCACTGCGACGATTAACAAAAAGCAAAGATATTGCAACGCAAACGTCTTTTCACCTTTTACCATAGAAACAATAAACGGTATCAGCAAAGGAAGGCCGAATTTCATTATATAAGTGTAAATTCTAAACTTTACACCTTGAATCCGTGATTGAACAAAAACCAATACTCCTCCTTGAGTGCTATGTATTTAATCGTGAGCAATTGAGTCGTTTTCTTACCCAAAACGTTATCATTTTTGTATTTATATTTTTACCAAAAATTGTAACTTATTGCTATAAATGGACTTTTATTTAACAAGTGAAATAACCTGTTGGATTATTGTTGTGGTGATGATGGAAGGTTTTAATTAAAAGTTAAAGGCCGTTTTAACGGCCTAGTAAATTAAAAATCTTGAAGCTGCGATTTGTGCTTATTTATGAAGGTATAGCTATTTATTCCGGTTTTTTTGCTTTGCTCGGTACAAAAGAAATTGAATAGGCGTTTTCGCTTAACTGATAGTTATCAATTTCAATTTTTGCTTGTTGGTTAAAGGCAACGGATAATTTTGGTTTTGAGACAATTTTTCTGCCGGAAGCTGTCATTTCAAGTATTTCGATTTCAACGTCAGCAACATCGCTTCGCTCAGAAACTTTAAAGTTGAAATGAAATTTATCACTAATTTTAAATGCTGCTTTTTCGTCAAAATTGACCCACATGGCCATTTTTGAGGAATGAATGCTTGGTTGATTGGTATCAGTGCGATCTGTCACATTCAGCTCAAAGTTAACAAGCGCACCTAAGTCATTAGATTGATGCTCTTTATTTGGTGTTGCTAGGGCAACTGTGTGCCAAGCCATTAGCAATAAAGCAGTTGTAATTGTAAGTGTATAAGCTAGTTTGCTTTTTATTGTCATTTCTCTTTGCTCCTTGAGACGTTTTAGTCGTTGAATATTGTTATTTTTGTTTGAGGTTGCAGTGCAATTGAATGCTAAATTTTGGCTTTGATGGTTGCGTAAAATTAACTCTGCAAAATCATGTTGGTATTTGGCTTGGCCGTAGTGCTTGGCACATTGTTCATCACACAGAGCTTCGATAAAAAACCGAGTATGTGCGCTTAGTTTTTTAACCAGTGGATTCCACCAAAAAAGGCTTTCCATTAGGGTTAATAGTATTAGGCGTAAGTTATCTTTTCTTGTTTGATGGGTTTTTTCGTGATTAATAATCAGTGCTAGCTGATTAGGTTGGGATATTGCATTCGCGACTACAATCTTGCTGGTAAAAATGCCCATTAGCATGCCGCTTGGTACATTATCTGCACGATATACCGAAGTCTTATATTGCTCGGAGAGCGCTCTACAATAGCGGAATGATTTACTACTTTTGATAATTGCTTGTCTACTTAATTGATTTTTTAAGCGCATTGCGAATATACATAATCCTAATAAAAAACAGGCAAATAGCGCAATTGAACTCAACTGCTGATAATCGATTAAATAGCGGTTTAAATTATCTTGTTGTTGGCTAATCGTCGTAAATGTTTGTGACAAAATTACAGGACTCACCAAGTTATTTGAAGACAGTATTTCAGCTAATACTGGGTATGGTAAAAGCCAAACAGATAGTGCAAATACTGTTAGTGAGTAATTAACGTTATTTGATCCATGCGTAAACTTTAATAAAGCCATTGCAAGCAAAGTAATACAGGTATTTATCATCAAATAAAAAATCATTGCTCCAAGTCCTTTTTACGCTCTTTTAAGATGGACTCTAAATACTCAATATCATCCATGGAGAGCTCTTCTTGTTCTAAAATGTGTGCCGCGAGTGGGCGGCTTTTTCCAAGAAACACTTTATTTATAAAATCTTTAATTAATGGCACGCTGACTGACTGCTTTTCGGTGGTTGGTGCATAAAAAATTGTACGACCATGGGTCTTGCTGCGTTTTAAGCTGCCTTTTTTCTCAAGCCTATCGATAATGGTCTTAACGGTGCTGTATTTTACATCTCGCGTTTGGGCAACCAATTTATGTATTTGAGGTGCGCTGGCTTCTTTGTGTAGCCAAAACAGCTGCATCACTTCTAGTTCAAAATTTGAAAGGGCCATATGTTAATTATATATCTACATGTGTAGATATAGGTTATCTCTACATATGTAGATATTGCAAGCGTTTTTTCTATACATAACTGAACATCAGTTTATGTAAATTTATTAAAGCGCGTTTAACTCATTGATCTGCTTTAAAGCAGCATCTAAGTCATTTGCAAAAAAGTGGGGCATATCGAGTTTTTCAAACATGCGATGAATTTGCTGTTTAGAAATGTTTTCACTGAAGCTGTCGCTAAGAATGGTGGTGTCTGAAAGCACATTGTGTTTTTTGCGCCATAAAAAGTGTTGTTCAAGGCGTGCAACTACATCTGGCATAAACAAGGTTTCGCTTCGTAAAATCGCAATATGTCGCCATGGCGCACCATTAAAGCTTGCGACTATTTCAGAAATATCATGGTGGTAGTGCTCAACCGCTTCGATGTTCCAGGGACCTTTAGCATCAGCTAATATAATGTTGTTGGGCAGTAATGTCAGCGTGAAAGTTCCGTGTTCAATTGCCATAAAATTACGTATTAAATTGAGCTTATCTTTTGAGTTTAATTCAAATCGACACTAAATCCAGTTGCAACAAAATACCTTAATAAACACAAAAAGCGCCCATGTTGGCGCTTTTTGTGTTTCTAAGAGGGTTTAATTTACTTCACTTTTGCCGCTAATATATTCAACTGCCATTGTGCCACTTGCTGTTTTTCACCAAGGGCAAGCGCTTTTTTATAATATGTTTGCGCGTTTTGTTGTTCACCTAACTGTTCATAAACACCTGCAATGGCTTTTAAGTGTTCAATGGAATATTCATGCTCTTTTTCAGCACCCTTTAGCAGTGCTAATGCATTTTTGGGCGAGTCGAAATGACCAACATAACTGGCTTGTTTGGCAGTTAATACTTGGCTTGATTGCGGTAATGTTTGCTTCGCATTTTTAATAAATTCAGGCACTTTTTCGACCAAATTATTACGGTAGTGATAGCGCATTAAGCTGTGCGCCACGTTCGTTGGGATGGCCTGTTTTAATTGCCACTGCGTTTGCAAATTAGCGTAATGCGTCAATACGCTTTGTGGTGATTTAGTTGCCAGTGCTCGCTCGTTTATATGCCAACCATTAAAAATCTGTTTTAAGCTGTTTCTCAATGCGATAAGTCCAACAGAGTTGTGGTTTTCATCGGGATAGTGGGTAAATTGCCAGGTGAGTGATGCTTGTGGGTTTAAATCTAAATAGTTAATCAAATCATATTGGCCCATTTGGGTTTCATCAGCTAACGATAAATGCAGTGACACAGCTGAAAATGTTTTTGTATGTAAGGTGTTTTTAGCTTTCTTTACAATCGCGTTATCACCTACCCATACCGATGGGCTAATGGCAATGTAATGATTAAAGCGAGCGGGATTTTCAATAAGCGTATTGAGTACAAATAATCCGCCAATCGATTGGCCCACTAAAATATGATTATTTGCGGTGCGATAATGGCTTTGAATATAGGGTTTAACCTCATTTTCAAGGTAATCAGCAAATTTGCTAGCACTGTCAGGCTGTTTATCACTAAAACTTGGTGTCATGTAATTTCGATATGACGATGTGCCATTATCCGAAATTGCAACCACAATCACATCAGGGATCAGCTGCCCTTTATTAGCCAGCATATCGAGCATGCCTGTAACTGCTTTAAAATTGTAATCACCATCAAGTATATAAATTACAGGGTAGGTCGCAGTTGGGTTTGCTAGATAATTTTCAGGCAATGCAATTTGAATGGTGCGTTCTTCACCAAGAATACTGGATGTCTGAGAAATACGTTGGTGAGTAGACGCTAGTGCATTGGTAAACACAGTGTTTAGCAGTAAAAAGAGCGATGCTAAAACAATCATTAATTGTTTCATGGTGGTTCCTGTTGATATTTGCTGTTTTATCCTTAGTTGGCTGTCATCATCTAATAAATTGATTTAAAGTGGAAATAATTAAGTTTAATGACTGAGGCACAGATATGATCACCGGAAAATGTAATTGTGAAGCGGTTCAATTTACGATTTTAAGTGAGCCAAAAGATATTTATATGTGTCATTGCTCAATTTGTCGAAAAGCTTCGGGTACTAACGGTATTGGTGTGTTGGTTGTTAACAATAGCGATTTTCAATGGCAAAAAGGACAAGACGCAGTTGCCACTTGGAAAAAGCCCAATAGCGATTGGCAAACATGGTTTTGTAAAATTTGTGGATCTAAAGTGCCTGGCGACAACGATAGTGAACGAAAATTTATTCCGGTGGGTTTAATTAGTGAAGATAAGGCACTTTCGGTGACGCATCATATTTGGGTAGATTCAAAAGCTCATTGGGATGAAATTGGCGACAATGGCATGTTACATCCAGAAGCGTTTGGTACAGGAACCACGCGTGATTAAACTGCAAAAAGCAACTTTTGAAGATGTTGGCTATTTATTAACACTTCGCAAACTAACTATGCATCAGTACCTTGAACAAGCTGGGTTACCTTGTACAGATGAAGCGCACCTTGCGCGCATAAACTACCAATTTGCACTCACACATTTAATTATTTTGAATAATCAGGTTGCCGGCATGGTGAAGTATGGTTATTTGGCAGATCAAGCTACTTGGTATATTTATCAAATTCAAATACACCCTGATTTTCAGAATAAAGGCCTTGGCAGCAAGGTTATTAGCGAGATTATTGAAACAGCTAACACACAAGAAGACAATGTGGCGCTAAGTGTACTCAAGCAAAATCCAGCGCGCTTTTTATATTTTAACTTGGGGTTTGTGATGGTTGGCGAAGATAACAATGAGTTATTATTGGCTCGGCCAACAGATACCCGTTACTTGCATACCTTGCAGCAATATTTAAAAAGCGATTTCACACGCATGAGCGCGCTTAAAGCATTGCAGCAGCTTAATCTTCCAAGCGGTTATATTGCAGCGGGATTTTTACGAAATCTAGTGTGGGATAAATTGCATGGCGATATTAACACGCCACTTAATGATGTTGATGTGATTTACTATGATGCCAGCCAAACCTGTCACAGTCATGATAAACAACTTGAAGCCGAATTATCTAAAGTAATGCCAACGTTAAACTGGCAAGTTAAAAACCAAGCGCTTATGCATATTAAAAACAATGATGCCGCATATACCAATGTGATTGATGCTATGGCGCATTGGCCAGAAAAAGAAACCGCAGTTGCGGTTAAATTAAATGATAAAGGCAAGCTCGAATTTATTGCTGCATTTGGTTTTGACTCGTTATTCGATTTAAAGTTAAGCCATAACCCTAAACGTGATAAAAGTGTGTTTTTAGCCCGTGTTGAAGGTAAAGGATGGCAAAATCGTTGGCCAAAACTTGAAATTAACCCATGCTCAGATAAATAAGCAAACCGCTGTAAAGGGGGTTTATACCAATTTTATTAATCATTTGATCATTCTAGCGAGTTAAATAGCCCATAAACTGCGTTCTAAAATTCTAAAGTAGAACAACTACATGTCGAATTTTAAGCCTTGTTTCTGAGCCATTTCTCTGTCGCAATAAATGACCAGCTAATTAATGCAATTGGTATTAAATATCACTTCAAATAGTAGGATTAAGTTGTAATGAGAGCGGAACTCAGAGAAAAAATAATCGCCGTATGCGATAAGAAAATTGCGGCTAAAGGCGACAATGTGGCGTGTCTTTTTATGCGTTTTTGTTAGGGTCTGTTGCCCTTTGCGGTTCTATTTTTGTTCTTCTTGAGCGTACTTTTATCGCGGCGCTCGATATGTGGCTTTAATCTAAGTAAATATCGAGTAACAAAGAGAAAAGTGCGCTCAAAAGAACCGTTCGGCAGCGCTTGATTGGATTTTCTACTGTGTTATCGGCTGGCTCACATAGAATAACTATGCCACGCAGCCTCTTCCTTTTATAAAACCCAATCAAACTGCTGCAAAAACGAACCTGAAAGGTCAACAGACCCTGAATAAAAATAATGCTCCAGAACGCTTAATGGAAGCTGCTAGGTGGTGGATAGAAACCCACCAGCTTGATCACTTTGAAAAAGCCACAAAAATAAAGGAAATGGTATTAGCAGGGCGCTGATCTCTATTATTTTTTATAAAAATTTAGTTTTAATACTATTTTTATTAAAGGCTATTTTTTTGATTGATTGTATTCTTTTTTTAACGGTAGTATGAAAGTATTAAATAGCCTCTAATGTCGTTTGAAAAGGGATTTTAAATGATGTTTAACAAAGCGATAAAATGGTCTCAAAGTTAAAGCCTTGGCAATATAATGTGCTCACTTGTGCTGTTTACCTGCTATTTGCAGTGTTTACCATGCAGGTGCTAAATACACTGTCAGTTTGGCCACCTGCAGGAGTTGCATTGGCGGCAGTGATACTTTTTGGTCGCGGAGCATGGCTGGGTATTGCACTTGGCACCTTTTTTACAGTCATCTATCATTTCTACTTAAGCGATTTAAACCCATTTACACTGCCTCATATTGCAATTAATTTCGCAACAACAACCGGAAATACACTTGCAGCACTTTGTGCCTTTATCATCATAGATAAACAACTGAAAAAACAAGATTTATTTACACGGGTTGCAAATGTTGCTGGCAATTTTATTTTAGCCTGCGTAGCTATTGGGCTTATTTCAGCCATTTTTGGTGTGGGTGTTTATTTTCTTATCGGCGAGCAGTGGATTGATGGATTGTTTAAGGGCATTCTTAATTGGAGTATCAGTAATGCTCTCGCAGCAATGGTTATTAGCCCTGCGCTTTATTTCTTGTGGCGCCGGTGGCCATATAAAATGGCACAAGAAACCATCACTCAATCAATTACCTTAAGCTTAATTATTTCCGCGACCTGTTATTTAGTATTTGGCCCAGGCTATAAGCAACTTGATTTACCGATTTTGCAACCATCTCTTTTACTGTTTCCATTACTTTATTGCGCCATAAGATTATCGCCAACCACAACCAGTTGCATGAATATGTTGGTATTTTTCTTAGCGTGGATTGGTGGCAATCAAGGGTGGGGATATTTTTATTACCATCATTCTGCAACATCAGAAGTTTCAATGCAGTTTTTCTTTTTATTTATTTTTACGGCTGTTTTATTGGTGCAAGCGGTGTTTAGCCAACGGCAAAATGAGCAAGAGCACCTTACAACATTGTTAGAGCAAAAAGTAGAAGAACGCACCCATGAACTGGAGCGAGCAAAAGAAAACGCGTTAAAATTAGCTATTACAGATCCTTTAACCCAAATTTATAATCGTCGTGGCTTTTTTAAAACCGCTAATAAAGTGTTTAGCCAATACCTTAGGCACCAAGGGAATTGCGCCATGTTATTACTTGATTTAGATAAATTTAAATCGGTTAACGACAAATACGGCCATGCCACAGGCGATGAAGTAATAAAAGCCACGGCGAAGATACTCACCCTTTATACCCGTGACTCAGATATTGTTGGGCGTATCGGCGGTGAAGAGTTTGTGGTGTTTTTACCTATGTCGAATTTAGAAAGTGCAGTAGCGTTAGCCCAAAGGATCCGTCAAGGTGTTGAAAAGCAAATTCTCAGTTGTGATGAGCATACGGTTGAATTTACTGTGAGTATTGGTGTGAGCGCACTCCAAAAAGAAGATCAACATTTCGAAGTACTGCTAAAACGCGCAGATAAAGCACTATATATCGCCAAAGAATCTGGTCGAAATCAAGTTCAAAGCTGCTAACCACTAAGCTTTACGTATCTACAAATAACCTTGTTTGCAAAACGCAAAATTACTTCAAGTAATCCGTTTACCTTTCATATTTTACCATTTCAACCAAACGGCTAAAAATACCCCCGTTGTTGATATAAAGCTAATAATAAGTTGTGAATTCAAACTTTAAATGTGATATAAATCATGTGGTTGCTTTATTTTGGTAAAGCAACTTTTATAATAATCATAAGGTCGAAAAGGTTTTCTTAGCAGTTTTGTAGTGGTTAAACTGTTTTTAATAAAACTTTGTTTGCGCAGCATAATTGGCTGTTCATTTAACGCTTACAATAATCAACAAAAATGCAAAAGCGACTAAAAGACCCTCAATATTTCAAAGGATTTTGAATTTATGAAAAAGTTAGCATCTGCACTAGCTATTACTTCTACTTTACTACTTTCAGGTTGTATGACCGTAGTGCAAAACTCACAGCCTGCTTCACTTGAAACCAATAAAACAGTAACCGTAATTGACGACACACGTACACGTGATGGTGTGCGCGACTCAATCACAGGTTGGTTAACAAAACAGGGTTATCAGTTTGAAGTGGTAGAAACGCCAAACTATGTACTTGAGTATGATCAAGCGATTGTTTATCAAGCAAATTGGGCGTGGGATATCACAACTTACATGCGTTATGCAGATATTAGTTTATATAACAAAAATAATCGTATCGGTAACGTGAGAGTAGACACTGTTGGATGTGGCGGTTTTGGTAAGTTTGGTAATGCTGCTGAGCGTATTTCGCTATCAATGGATTTATTGTTTAATAAAATTGATTCCAAACAAGCAGAAAAGCTAATTTGTAAAGCATAAAACTAATCCTTAGGCCTGTAAGGTACGTATTCTAACTAGAGATTAAATTGTACCTTTATCGACTTTTAAAAGTGGATAATTGGCAAGCTAAGTTATTAAAGCGCTGAGGTTTCAGCGCTTTTTATTTGTCTAAAGCAAATTTACGAGTGCGGCTAAATATCAATTTAAAAGATGTTTATACAAAATTGTTGTATTACATAAAGCCATACAAGGCTATCTAGTTGTTACTTTAGGCTTATTTGAAGGGCATTTATTAACGGCTACCATTATCATCGGCAGCAAGACCCTTTAATTGATTTATCAAGCCGTTAATAACCCACAAAATGTTCTTGCGTGTTCAGTGGCTTTTTAAAGCGTCCGGTATCTGTTATTTTTTTATGTAATACTCGCGAATGTGGCTATTGCCATCACTCTTTGCGCTTCCCATATATTCCCAAAAGGTGGTTTCGTTTTCAAAATGGAACTGCGATATCTGTGTTTTACCGTATCGGTCAAACTGTAAAACGATACTGGTATCATTACATCCTAACACTGAGTAGTTAATCAGTTCTTCTTTCGCTGGCATGGTGATGGCTTTTTCGCCCATTTTTACTTGGATTTCTGGGGTAGAAATGCGCATTTCTTTTTTGCTGTTAAATTCAATTAGCTCGTGCCCTTGAGTTTGAGACATAAATGCCCAAGCGCGAGCATCCAAATTTGCCCACTTTTTATTAAATGACTTAAATTTTTCGATAGAAGATGTCCAAGTTCCCTCTAAAGTTGGGCAAGAAACAGCTATATTTGGTAGCATAAGAGATAAGCAGATTATTATTTTTTTCATATGTAAAACTCACAAAGTTGAGAATGCATTATAAGTTTCAAAGTTTCTCAAAAACTACAACCACATGATTTTTAATATGTTTCAATATATTTCTGTGATGTGAAAAAGCACTGTTTATGCTAGTCAAAGGAAATTTTGGCAAACGCAAAAAAAAACCAAAAACGCAATTTTCGTAACATGCTAGCTAAAACCTTATCTTGGATAACTAATAATATTATGAAAAACAGCTGTTTCAGAGACCGCATGATAACCGTGAGGTTGATCGCTAAAAAAGCGTATACTTTCCCCTTGTTTTAAGCGGTGCCATTGCTGGTCAAAAAACACCGCCATTTCTCCTTCAATAACATGAATATGTTCAATAACACCCATACTATGCGCACTTGATAATTGCTGGTGGCGCTCCGTTAAGATGATCTCAAATACTTCAAGGCCAGTATCAGCCTGAAATGGAAATAACGTTTTAATTTTCATGCGCGGGTCATCGGGGAATACCCTTTCGCTGGCACGTAAATCTGGCTTATTGGCAAAAAATGCTGAAAATGAGGTTTCAAGTCCGCTGGCGATTTTCCACAAAGTAGCAATCGTGGGGCTAGATTCTTCCCGCTCAATTTGACCAAGCATAGCTTTTGATACACCGGTTAATTTTGCGGCCTTGTCTAAGCTTAACCCTTTCTTTTGGCGTTCACTCTTTAAATGTTGCGCGATTTCAGCTCGAAAAATAGCATCTTTCATATGTTACACCTTGTTGTGCGTTATAGCGCACAGTGGTATGGTTTGGTTGTGCGTTATTACGCACAAAAGTCTACCATAAGGAACACCTAACGATGAAGCCAAAATCATTGGTACTTAGTCATATCACAGCAGGGTTTACCGCCGTGCTAATTGGGTACACTAGCTCAATTGTAATTATAATGCAGGCTGCAAGCGCAGCAGGCGCTACACCTTTACAAATTGAAAGTTGGCTACTGGCATTGGGTATTGCAATGGGGGTAACTTCAATTGGCTATTCTTGGTATTTTAAAACCCCCATTTTAACGGCATGGTCTACCCCTGGTGCTGCAATGTTGGTTGGCATTGCCGCAGGTTATGATTTGGCAACATTACTTGGCGCATTTGTCGTTTCAGGCTGTTTAATTTTTATAACAGGGCTTATTTCACCACTTGCAAAAGCGCTTAAGCGAATACCTTCACCTTTGGCAACAGCCATGCTCGGGGCTATCTTATTGCCATTTTGTGTTAAGGCATTTACCCCTTTAATGGACGCGCCTTGGTTATTTATTTCGATGTTTTTAACTTTTATGGTGAGTAAACGATTTATGCCAAAGTACGCCATGCTGTGCCTACTTTTGATGGGGCTAGGGGCATCGTTTTACTTAAACCAAACTATGTTTACAAAAACAGTACTATCAATTGCTTCACCGATTTGGCTGACGCCACATTTTGAAATTGCTGCAATTATTAACATTGCAATTCCCCTTTATATTGTCACTATGCTGTCGCAAAACTTGGCAGGAATTGCCATGATGAATAGCTATCAATACAACGCACCTGTAAAACCAATTTTAATCGGCACCGGCTTAAGTAATATGGTGCTTGCTCCTTTTGGGTGTTTTAGTGTGAATCTTGCGGCGATTTCAGCGGCTATTTGTATGAATGATGATGTAGACGAAGATAAAAACCAGCGTTTTAAAGCGGCGATGTGGGCGGGGGTATTTTATCTCTTGGCTGGCATTTTAGCTTCGAGTTTAGTTGCGATGTTTTTGGCATTTCCAATACACGTTACCAATATGTTGGCTGGTTTTGCCTTACTTGGCACGTTATTAATGTGCTTACAAAAAGCATTTTTAGAAGACGATTACCGTGAACCTGCGCTGTTAACTTTTTTAATCACTTTATCTGGCGTAAGCTTTTTAGGAGTTAATTCGATAGTTTGGGGGCTGTTAATTGGTTGGCTCTACGCAAGGTTGATGAAACTAGGTTATACAAAATAAATTTTTATTTGTTAATGAGTTAGCATCTTTACAATAGGCTATTTACCTTGTAGCTTATTTGGGTAATTTAGCTATTGAAATTTAATAAGGATATTTTATGAAAAAAGTCATTGGTTTTATATTTGCCGCTGCATTAGTGATGATATTGGCTATCGCCTATTACGGTCTGAAAAATCTGGATGCCATTGTGAAGCATGTCATTGTGCAGGTTGGTACTAATGTTACAGGCTCACAAGTTGCCGTTGATTCTGTGAGTATTTCACTAAAAGAAGGGCGCGGTGAAATAAGCGGTTTAAATTTAGCAAATCCAACAGGTTTCGACAGCAAGCACTTATTTCATTTAAACCAAGTGGCACTTGATATTAAACCAAACAGCTTGTTTGGTGATGTTATTGTGATTGACGAGGTGTTAATTGATGGCGCAGATATCATCGCCGAACAAAAAGGGCAGCAAACAAACTTACAAGTATTACTTAAGCAACTTGAACAAAATGGCTCAGGCTCGCAATCAGAGAGCGCGCCAGCAGAAGAAAAGCCTGCCGATCCAAATGCAAAGCCAGTACGTTTAGCAATTACCAAATTTAGCTTTATTAATAATAAGGCTGAATTACATACCGAAAAATGGGCGCCACAGGTGCTATCTGTACCAAATATCGTAATGAATAATTTAGGCTCTGCTGATAATGGCCTTACACCAGAGCAATTGAGCAGCGAAGTGGTAAAACGTCTCGTGCGTTCGGTAGAAAAAGCAGCAACCGATGCGCTTAAGAAAAAGGCGCAAGAAGAGGCTAAAAAAGCTATTACTAACGAACTAGATAAAAACTTATCGCAAGACACCAAAGATAAACTGCAAAAGTTAAAAGATGCGGCGAATAACTAATAGTTATTTAAAAAAGGCACCACTTTGATGTGATGCCTCTTTGAAATGATAAAATCAGCTTACAGCCTTAAACTGTAAGCTGATTTTTTATTCTTGTTTGTTATTGGGTCTGTTGACCTTTTAAGTTCGTTTTTGCAGCGTCATTTTTTAAGTCATTCAATAGCACCATACTTAAACCAATAATGCCAAGGTTAGTGGTAACAGGGTTAAAGGCTTCAAAAAGTAATTGTGGCTGTAAAACTGCAACAAATAGTAGTAACCCAATAAGTGCCAAAATATTTAATATAAGCAATGGTTTAGAACGGTAAAAGAAAAACAACAGCAATCCAAAAAGCAGCTCACCAACCCCTGCACTTTTTGTGATGTAATAAGACATGTCTTCGCTAAAACCTAAGCTTGCAGTCATGAGTTTTTCTAGTGGGGCAATCTGTATTAGTTTTGGTGCAATGCCATGGTAAAGCCAGCTAAAACTCACAATAAAGCGGGCAATTTGAATAGATGACAACAGCGACTTCCTTGTTGCAAATTAAAATCAGAACCAGCACAAACGTTAAGTGCAAATTAAAGTGAAAGTGTTAACTAACTTCACGCTGTTCTTGAGTGTGTGCAGTATTATCAGGGTTCAATTTTGCTATGGCTGCGAGCGCTTCGTCAGTATCTGTAAATGCTTTTACATTTAACCCTGATGTTTCAATAAATGAATTTAGCAAGCTCAGCTGTACGCGATTAGCACACACAATAGCAATCATTTGGCAGTGATTATTTAAACTCCACATATAAGATTGGCCAATGGTTTTCATTACTTGCGGGCAGCCAAGCGTTTCCTCATCGATAATATCAATGCGAAACCAAGTTTCATATTTTGCTTGCTGTGCAATATGCCTTAATTCGTCGAATGCTTTATTTACGCCAATCACATTAAAAGGACCAAAAACATCCAAGCGAAGTAAATTATCTTGCCAAGTGCATTTAATTTTACCGTGAGCAACCATTGCAATATCAGTGTATTTAATTTGGGGTCAGTATACTTTTTTATTCGTTTAATTTAAAAGCAAAGTTTGTGCTTTCATTTATAAAATGCATAAGCTCTTTTATATATCGCTGATTTTATGTACTGTATCTTTTGTACCTGTTTTAGTTGATGTTAATCAACCTAATAGATATATTTTTGAATTAAACTAAGTACTTAATGTTGCTAGATATCAAAAGGGATCATGATGATAAAACGTTTAATAATAATTTTGGCTTTATTTTTTAGCTACTCAGCAATCGCTAAAACGGAGGGTGAATGGATTGAGGTTGCCCATAAATTAGTTTCTTTCAAAGCTGAAACGGATGAAGTGAAACCGAGTTATTCTGAAAGCTATGTTACTAAAATTAAATTACATGTAGATCAGGGCACGGTGCATATTAAAAATATCAAAGTTGTAATGAGTGATGGCCAAGAAAAAGAGTACGATGTTTTAGGCGTGCTCAATAAAGGCATGGAAACACGTGTACTTACCTTACCAAAAGGCGAAAAAATTAAACTGAAGAAAGTGCTATTAAGCTACGATTCGATGGGCAATATACTGATCAGCAAAAAAGCGAAAGTGACAGTATTAGGTTTTAAACCTGAGGCGAAAAAAGACTAAATGCACTTAATTGTGCATTTTCATATTTAGGCCTTGAAGGTTAGCGCGTTTTGCATTTTACGCGCTAAGAAAAGGGCAGTTTATTTAAGGTATAAAACTAATCAACTTGGTACAGAAGCAACTAAGTTACATACAAAAAAGGGACTTTTATGCGTGCATTAATGGCTTTAATGTTGGCTTTGCTGGCATCTTTTTCAAGCAAGGCATCTTATCTTGATCAATTAGAACTGATTTTAATGTCGCCAACGCCAGTAATCGAAGGGCAAAAACTTCATAGCAAAGAGCTGGTTAACTACGCCTACCAAACCAATAACTACGAGTTGATTTGGCAAAATGATGTCGCAGTGTCTCAGCTAATAACGGCTCTTGAAAATGCATGGCAAGAAGGTTTAAAGCCACAAGATTATCACCTTAACTCACTTCATACCTTGCACAGTAAAAAACAGCACACGCTCACGTTTGATTTACTGCTGACTGATGCCGTAATGACCTACGCAACTCATTTAATTAGAGGTAAAGTCAACCCTGAGGCTATTTCAAATACCTGGAATTATCAGCAATATGAAATATCTCCGAAAAAAGCATCCGAACAATTGCTTTACCATGTTTCACGCAATTCAATTCCACAAGGATTGGCAAAACTAAAACCTAAATTACCGCAATATGCGTTGTTAAAAGATGCGCTTATTTTTTATCATAACTTACCCGAACGTGCTGAAATAGCGCTTAGTGGACGTGTGTTAAAACCGCAAAAACGTGATGACGCGGTGCCTCTTATTCGCCAAAAATTGCACGACCTTCAACTAGTGACGCAAGTACAAGGCGTTGATAGCACGCTTTATTCAGAAGATCTTGTGATGGGCGTTAAAAAACTGCAATCGCTCAACCAACTTGCCGCAGATGGCATTATTGGTAAAGACACACTCGCAATTTTAAATATCTCAAAACAACAGCGCATAGAAACCATTAATGCCAATTTAGAGCGCATTCGTTGGGTCGAAAATAGCATTGATGATGAGTTTTTGATTGTGAACATTGCAGGCTATGAATTGTATTTATATCAGCAAGGTAAATTGAGCTGGAAAACCAATGTAGTAGTAGGACGAAATTATACGCGAACACCCGTATTTAAAGGCCAAATGCGTTATTTAGTGGTTAATCCAACATGGACTGTACCGCGCAGTATTGCACGCGGCATTATTCCAAAAGTAAAAGAAGATATTGGTTATTTAGATAAAAAAGATTTTATGGTGGTCGACAGTAGACGCAACCCTGTAGATGCCAATGAGATTGATTGGGAAAACATCACTTCGCGCTCATTCCCTTATTGGTTTGTACAGCGTCCATCGGAGAAAAACTCCTTGGGCTTAATTAAGTTTATGTTGCCAAATAAGTATTCAATTTACTTGCACGACACGCCTGCTAAAAGCTTGTTCGGTCAAGAGCAACGTGCATTTAGCCATGGCTGCGTTAGGGTAAAAGAGCCCTTTAAATTAGCGGAAGCAATTTTAGCTGATGATGAAAAATGGTCAGCACAGGCACTGCAAAATACTTTAGAGACCCGTGAAACAACGCGCATTAATTTAAACAAACCACTCGATGTATTCTTAATGTATTGGACGGTGTCGCATAACTTTGATGGCCTGCATTTTTATCCTGATATATATCAGCGTGATAAAAAGCTATTAGCAAAGCTTAATCAACCGCTGTAAGGCAAAATATGGCTCGTTATTTTTTATTTGGATTAGTGGTTTGTGTGATGCTAATGGGCAAAGTTAAGGCAAGTTCACTGCCCGAGTTTGTTGTTGAATCTGGCATTAATAGCGTGGTGTTGATGCCTAATGAGCGCCTGCATATTGTGTTATCAGATGAGTTTGCGCTTTCAAACACAGTGCCGTGGCTTAGCCAAAAATCGCAGCATGTGTATTTGGCAACTGCGCCATCTGAACCTGGCTTTTATCACGTGGCGCTCGGTGATCGTGCAAACCGCAAAACCTTGCTGCAACTTGTAGTTAAAACTCCCGTCGATACGGCAAAAATAAGTGCACTAAAAGGGTATCGTTTTAATACCTATCCTCAAGCATATAAATCGCTCGCTCAGTACGCACAGCCCAAAGGATTAATTGAGGTGAAAAAAGGTGATGAGAATATTTATCTTTCAGACCTTGTGCAAGTTAAAAACATGCTGAGCAAACAAAAATCCGACTTTCCCAAGTACTTTTTAGCCACCACCGAAGGGCTTAAAATGCTTAATCGTTTGAAGGATTTTTTAATTTCTAAAGGTATAAAATTTAAACGTTTTTCTTTCATTAGTGGCTATCGTACGCCGTATTACAATCGCATGATTGGCAATGGCAAGCACAGCAGGCACCAATACGGTGATGCATTTGATTTATACATTGATGAAAATGGCGATCAGCGAATGGACGATTTAAATGGGGATGGTGTGCAAAACAAAAAAGATGTGGACTATCTATACACCCTTTTTGTCGCATTTTTAGACCATGACAACCGCCAAGGCGGTGTTGGCAAGTATTATCCAAATGCGCGTCATGGCGGTTTTGTGCATATTGATAACCGTGGTTTTAACGCCCGTTGGTAACCCTTTAAATTTATCGCTGTCAGTAGAAAGGCAAAAAATTCTGACAGCGATAAATCACTTCTTATAGTCGCATTAGCATATTTTCAATGCGGTAAGCACCTGTATGCGTTTTTACACAAGTCGTGTTTGCATCTTTTTTAAATGTCACTGGTGTGTCTTTTTGCGCGGTTTCAACGAGTCTAATTGCCTGCTTTTCGCTGTTGCAAAAGTCTTGCAATGTGCGACGAATTTGCCCATTTGAAATGGCATTTTTAAAAACGTTTTCTTCACCTGATATTGCTTTTACATCATCACTTTTTTCTTGTTTTAGCCTTGAGAGCGTAAATTCTTCACCATTAGGCATAAAGTGATAACGAAAGGTGTTCTTTGCCGTATGCTCTAATATTACAACACCTTCTTTACCGATGACCGACATCTTCCCTGTGCTTTTTTCCACTTTAAGCGCAGTAGTTTCATCTACACCAAAGCCAAATTGTTGCTTAGTTGCTTGCATCAAAACGGCTAAGCGAGGGGTACGGCCGCGCTCGCTAAAATGGGTATCCAAAATACCGAAATCAAAACTACCTAAGCCACCGTGTTTATCAAAAGTTAGCGCATCAAACTCAAGGTGCTGGCAGCCGCCTTGGTTTTGACAGTTTTCAGCTGGAGGCGGCGCATCAAACGCGCCATTTTTAAGAGCATTTAAGCTACTGCCGTTAGTGATCATAGGTACATTGCCATAATTATTTTGGCCGCCTGATTGCATGGCCGTGCCAGCACTTGTGCCTACTAAAATTCCTCGGCTTTGAATAACCTTAAACCAAGGGTAAGGTTCTTTTGTCTCAGCATTAATAAACACCTGCTTAGTAAGCGATTGATCCCCGCCATTAAAAAACAGGCCATCGGAGTTTTTAAGGGTAGTGATTAAATTGTCGATGCCAGCATCACACAAGGCTTTTTCTTGCGTTGTTAAATCGGGGTAAACCGTGTCTCGGTTATAGGCTAAATTAATTTTGTTACGGTAGTTATCAAGGTTTTCGCAATCTTGTTTTGAAATGGCTTTAGCAAGCGCTGGGGTCAGCGCTAACCACTTTGCATTTATGTTGTACTGGCTAAATAAGCCGTTATAAAAATCTGCGGATTCATATGGATCGCGAGAAGACGCTGTGACTAAATACAGGGTTTTATTTGGCGCGTTTTTAATATCTAAACTAATGGCGTTTAAAATCTCAGTTGTGCCTTTAATCTTGTTTTTGTTTGTGAGTACTTGCTCGCTAATGCGTTTATTATTCACAATAAGTGGCAGTTCAAGCATATCAAATACAAAGTAATATTCTTGATTGCTTAAAGCGCGATATAAAGCGGCATTTTCCGCTTTAAAATTATCAATAAGCTCTGCTTTTGAAATGGCGTTTTTGCTTTTTATTTTGTTGAGCAATTTACGCGTGGCAATTTTATGTTGTGTGTTGTTATTTGGCCAATTTGAGTTAATCGCAGTGATGGCTGTTTCGTTAACTAAATAGAGTGAATGGGTTTTTGCATGTGATGAAAATGAAGTTTTTTCAATGCAGTTTTTTGGCGCTAAACTCGAACACGTTTTAAGTGCGCCGCCCGCTAAATAAAGTGTTTGCGCAGAGGATGTTAGGCTATAAAAAAACGAAAACGCGAGGGTGAAATTTTTTACAAAAGACACAAGGTTCATGATTAATTTCCAATCAAGTTTTAAAAAAATGGCTTGTCATCACAAAAAAAGCTGTGATATAAAAATTATGAACTTTGCGGGATGCAAACTAGCACACGCCAGTTTGTAATGTCAAAAAACACGAGATGAAGAAATGTTAAAAAAAGCGAATCAGCTTGTTTGTTACTTCTACTCACCACACTACCTTTCTGAGTGGTTCGACGAGTAGACACACGGTTTTCAACCGTGGTGTTGTCTATTGGTATGCAACCCACCCCAAAAAAATTACAAAAATAAAATTTCTTTGATTAAACACGCCTTTTGACTGTGCACTGTCACAATTACATTGGCTAAAACACGGCATAGTTGCGTCTAAATTGCGCAATCGATCCCTCAAATTTATGGGATATGTCTGTTTTGTTTAATCACCTAATCAGAAACAGGTGAAGTATGTATAACAAGTTAACCTTAGCCATTTTTGCAGCGCTGTCAGTGTCAGCACATGCTGCAGAGCAACCAGCCAAAAATTCAGAAGCAGAATCAGTAGAACGCATTGAGATCACAGGTTCTCGCATTAAAGGCGTTGACCTTGAAGGCACCCAGCCAATCACAATTTTAAGTGCAGAAGACATCGAGCGTTCAGGCGCTTCATCCATTTACGAATTACTGCAAGATATTCCTCAGCTAAAAGGCGGCGCAGGCACATTCTCAACCAGTGAAAGTGGCAGTACATCAACCGCTACACCAGCAGGACAAGCGGCAGCAAGCTTACGTGGTATGGGACCATCGGCAACACTTACGTTGATTAATGGTCGTCGCGTTGCGCCAAGTTCATTTGCTGCAGGCACGCAAAACTTTGTCGACGTAAACTCTATTCCATTAGCAGCAATTGAGCGCGTTGAAATCTTAGCGACAGGCGCGTCGGCAATTTATGGTGCAGATGCGGTTGCGGGTGTTATTAACTACATCTTGAAAAAAGACTTCGATGGCGGTGAAGTTGAAGTGAGTTACGGTGATAGCTTTGAAAATTCAGATGAAAGTAAAAAACAAATTAACCTTATTTGGGGCACCAAAATTGGCGAAGGTAACTTAACCGTATTTGCCGATTATTATGACCGCAACCAGTTTAATGCAAGCGACCGCGATTACCTTGCTTCACCTAATTTAGTTAACAGTTATTCATACTTACCAAAGCTTGAAAACACGCCAAATATTTATTACTACAGCAGCCGTGATGGTAATGAACAGCCTGCACCAGGCTGTTTAACAGAGACGGTTACAACCGAATATGGCGAGCAAATTTGTGCTTACTACGGTAATCAAGACGATGTATTACGTGCACCGTTTGAAAGTATGTCGGGTGGTTTCATGTTTAACCAAGCTGTGGGTAACCTTGTTTGGAATACCGAGATGTTCTATAGCAAAACTAAATCTACTGCGTATTCAACACCTGCAGCAATTAACCAGCTGGATGACAGCGAAGGCCCGTGGGTAAAAGAAGATGCCTTGTTTATTTATGATGATGCTAACGGCAATAACCCATTACTTGATTCGCTGTATATTGACCCGTTTGATACTTTGCTAGGGCAAGAGCAGTGGGGTTTCCAATTTGATGCGCGCTTTAACGACCCTCGCACGGTGGAAGTTGAATCTGAAAACATGCGTTTTGTTACTAGTCTTGAAGGGCAGTTAGCAGATTGGGATTGGGAAACAGGCATCATGTTTTCTGAATCACGCTCAGATCAAGTGGCTGTAAAGGGCGTTTACAACCGCTATAAATTCCATGCAGCACTAGCAGGTGAGTTGTGTTCAGATGGCACAATTGCACAGCAAAATAATGGCGATATTAGCTGTGGTGCAGGTTCGTTACTTGATTTTTATAACCCATTTTTAGTGGGTGATGGCACTAACGATGCAACATTAGCGCTTACGCAAGAAACACCAACGCGTAACGGTAAAAGCCGTGTTTACGGTTGGGATTTCACGCTTTCTGGCGAACTAATGTCAATTGGCGACATGGATATTCAATCGTCATTTGGTTTAGAAGCCCGCAAAGAAGAGCTTTCAGATATTCCATCAACTAACGCGGTAGCAAATGCTGACAACGAATACTTAGTAGATGTATTTGGTTATGGTTCGAGCATTGCCGAAGCTGAACGCGCGCAATTTGGCGCATTTGCCGAGCTTTATGTACCAGTAGGTGACAAAATTGAAATGCAACTTGCAGGGCGTTATGACCATTTTGATGACTTTGGCTCGACCTTTAACCCTAAAGTGAGCATAAGCTATCGTCCAGTTGATTCAGTAATGTTACGCGCAGCGTGGGCAACCTCGTTTAGAGCACCTTCGCTTACCCAAGCAGGTGTAAAACTAAGAACAACCACATCAACTTTTGATTGTGGCGCTAACCAAGCGGTAGCTGATTTATACTGCGAAGGTGACGGCACACAAGTGACGGTAAATAGTCTTGAGTTAGGTAACAGCGCATTAAATGCCGAAGAATCTGAGTCATTATCGCTTGGTTTTGCATGGAGCCCAAGTCGCGATACCACCGTCACATTAGATTACTGGCAATTTAATTACGACGATGTCATTGATACCAATATGACTGGGGTACTTGCCCGTGCTATTACTGATGAATCATTGCGCCACTGTGGTTTAGTTCCTAATGGTGAAATGGGTATTTCATACGGTGAAGACGTATGTAGTGTGACCGATAATAGCGGCCTTTACATTGACCAAGCGGGTGCAAACTTAGATGAAATTTTAGCGGCTTACATCAATGAATATGATCCGCGTTCGTACAGCCTAGAGCTTTATCGCGACCATGTGATTCAATTAGAAAACACCGGTAGCCAAGATATTCGTGGTTTAGACATTAAAATTGATCAGCGTTTTCGTTTTGATGCGGGTGATTTAACGTTAAAACTCGACGCCACGCACTACCTTGATTACGACCGTAATAAGCCTGGCTCAGACGACATTGAGCAACTTGTTGGCACATTCCGCTACCCTGAAAATGTCGGTCGTTTTTCAATTTCATTTGATGCAGAGCGTTATTACATCTCGCTTGGTGCAAACTATACTGATAGTTATCAAGATGATATAGAAGGTTTACGCGGCCGTGAAATCGACGAGTTAATTGAACTTGGCGAATTAGATGACAACGAACAGCGCGATGTGAAAAGCTGGACTGTGGTGGACTTAAGTGCGGGTTATGAAGTATCAGATTCAGTGATGATCCGCGCCAGTATCGATAACTTATTCGATAAAAAGCCACCGAGCGTTTACGGCTCATCACGTGGTTTTGACTCAATTAATCACGATGCTTACGGTACTACGTATAACCTTGGTGTAACTTACCGTTTCTAATGGGCAAGTGGGGGCAACCCCACTTTTAAAAACACACATGAAACAACAATTTAAAATGCCTGATGCGTTCGTTATTTTATTAATGATCGCAGGGCTTTGCTATCTCGTGTCTTTCTTTGTATTGCCGGGAAAATTCGACGGTATCAGCCAAGGTGCTACCGTATCGCTGGCGCAATTTAGCCAAGCGGTAAGCCCTCAGCCCGCGGCGCTGTTTGCAACAAACGGCGATGCAGGCTTACTTAATATTCTGTTTGAAGGCCTAGTCAGCGGTGATAGAAATGGCGCAGCAATTGGCGTAATTGCGTTTATTTTAATTACTGGTGGTGCATTTGGTGTGCTGATGCATACCAAAGCCATTGATAACGGCATTATGGCGCTAATTAGCTCGACTACGCGTATTGATTGGCTGTTTATACCTAGTTTGTTTATCACCTTTGCGTTAGGCGGCGCTATTTTTGGTATGGGTGAAGAGGCCATTGCATTTTGTATTGTGCTCTTTCCGATCATGAAAAAGCTTGGTTATAACGCGCAAGTAACTGTGCTGGTGACGTATGTGGCAACGCAAATTGGTTTTGCGGCATCACCTATGAACCCGTTTAGTATTGCCATTGCGCAGAGTATTGCAGGCTTACCTGTCTTTTCAGGTGCAGAGTTGCGTACTGCTATTGCTGCATTGTTTATTTTTGTTGGAATGGTATTTACCGTGCGTTACGCATCGAGCATTCGTAACATTGAACAATTGCCTGAAAATACCGCGCAAGCTGCGCTCACCAATACCGACAAACTGCTGTTAGTTAGCTTTTTAGCGGTGATTGTTTGGGTGATTTATGGCGTTACGGCAAAAGGCTATTACATTCCTGAACTTGCTACCCAGTTTTTTGTTTTGGGTTTAGTTGTGGCGATTATTGCCAAGCTTGGCAACAGGCAGAGCATTGAAGAGTCTGTGTCCGCGTTTAAACATGGTAGTGCCGAACTACTGCCAGCTGCGCTATTAGTTGGTCTTGCAAAAGGCTTAGTGCTATTGCTTGGCGGTGGCGATTTAGCCGAGTATTCGTTACTCAATACGCTACTTTATTATGCGGCGTCGTTTATCTCGCATGTGCCCGATGTGATAGCTGCTTGGTTTATGTATTTATTCCAATCAGTGTTTAACTTTTTTGTCTCATCGGGTTCAGGTCAAGCCGCGATTACGATGCCAATTATGGCGCCACTTGCTGACTTAATTGGCGTATCGCGTCAAACAGCGGTGCTGGCATTTCAGCTAGGTGATGGCCTAACCAATATTATTATCCCAACGTCAGCGAGTTTGATTGGCTGTTTAGGCGTTGTAAAACTTTCATGGAACGAATGGGCGCAATTCATTTGGCGCTTTATGTTGTTTTTATTCTCTTTAGCAAGCGCAGTGGTGATTGTTGCGCATCTTATAAATTATCAATAAAACATTATGTTAACTCTAATTAAGCAGGCCGAGTGTTATTCCCCTAAAAGACTCGGTAAACAAGACGTGCTTATTGCAGGCACAAAAATTATTGCAATCGAAGCTGACATTAACCTCGATACCAATGTTGCATGTGAGGTGATTGATGGCAGCGACTTAATTGTAGCGCCTGGCTTTGTTGATTCACTGGTGCACATTAGTGGCGGCGGTGGCGAAGCGGGTTTTGCCAGCCGCACACCAGAAATGAACTTAACGGATGCCACTATTGCAGGCATTACCACTGTGGTTGGTGCGCTTGGTACCGATGATGTTAGCCGAACTCACAGCGACTTAATCGCCAAAGCAAAAGGGCTAAAGCAAGAAGGTTTAAACGCTTTTTGTCATACGGGGTCGTATCATTTACCCGCAAAAACGCTGGGCGAAAGCATTAGCCATGACATTATGTATGTGGATGAAGTAATTGGTTTGGGTGAAGTGGCCATTAGCGATCATCGCGGTCGCCAAATTACTGCGCAGCAACTTGCTGAAGTCGCCGCCGAAGCCAGAACCGCAGGCCTTTTAAGTGGTAAACGCGGCACCGTATCGATTCATGTTGGCTCAGGCAAAGCGCATGTTAATTTGCTGCATGATGTGGCCAATAACACGGATATTCCGATCTACCAGTTTTACCCAACACATATGAACCGTAACGCCGAGCTATTAACGGCGGGCATTGAATTTTGCCGTGCAGGTGGCACCATCGACTTTACGACCAGCACTACCGAATACGATTTGGCTAACGGCGAGCTTGCCGCGGCCGAAGCCCTTGCCTATTGCTTAGATAAAGGGGTGCCAGTGGGGCAGCTGACCATGAGTTCAGACGGTCATGCGAGTTTGCCAATTTATAATGAGCAAAATGAGCTCGTCGGTTTTGAAGTGGGTACTGAGCTGTCATTGCTAAGTTCATTTCAGCAGGCGGTAAAACAATTTAATGTGCCTCTTGAAAAAGCATTAAGTGCGATTACGATAAACCCCGCGCGCATTCTTGGCCTTAACAAAGGCGAGCTTAAACAAAATGGGGATGCCGATGTGGTGCTGCTTCGTCAATCAGATTTAACCGTGCACAGCGTATGGTGCAATGGCAAAAAAATGATTGAAGACAGCCAAATTGTTGCCAATGGATTTTTTAATAGCGCAAACTGAATTCAAGTTAATAAATCAACTTGATGATATAAGCCCAAGGGTTAGCGACAGCTAACCCTTTTTCATTTCTATTGTTTATGCAAAGTTAAAATACTGGTTTGATTATTTGCTAACTCTTTTTTTGATAGCACTTTGTAATAGCCCCAATGTGCATCATCAATTGCAATTAGGTAACGCGGTGTGTTTGGCTTAAATGGAAAAGCAGAATCGAGCTCAGAGTTAGCTAGTTCAAGGCGTATCAGCTCTTGGTAAGCGTTTGAAGCAATGGGTGAAATTAATTTTCCGTCTATGTGAATGCGTTCCATAACTATACCCCTTTGAAAGATTAAAAAGTTGCTCATCTTTACCCACTCAAGCTAGCTTACACTGTAACGAGTTAGATCTATATTGCTTTAATTTGTACGCTTTAAGTTAACAGAAATTGGCTAAAAACGCCTTTTGAAACGCTAAGCTTTAAGCCTTTTTGTTTATTTCGCCTAACTTTAATTTTCTTCACGTTGTTTTAGCAAAATAATTATTTCTGCTTGCATAATAATTTGTGTTTTATCTATATGATTTAAAATGATTTTATAGTTTTCAAATGAGTGCTTTTGAATAAAAATTCATGTTTAAAAGTTGGCTACGCAAAGTGGTCGATTGTTCCTTTTTTAGGCGGTTGCTATGCGCTGAATGATGCTGTTTTATTGCCTGCGGCCCCGTAATTTAAGCCCAGGAATTGAACTGCCATGGAGATGGCCTGTGCCAAGGTCGCCGTTAATTATAAAAAATGACTTTGCCACGCAATTAAACATCATTCTATTAAGGGAAAACATGAAACATCTATCGCATTTAACTGCCTCGCTTTCATCGGTATCGCTGGCGGTATTAACAGGCCTTTTTATATCGCCAAACGTACAGGCTGCCAGTAACGATCAAGCCACAAAAGAAATGGAAAGTATTCAAATCACCGCATCACGCCGCGCAACCTCAATTGAAGACACTGGCATGTCTGTGAGTGCGGTAAGTGGTGAATCGCTAGAGCAACTTGGTGCAACTAACTTTGCCGACTTTATTCGCACAGTACCTGGCTTAAACTTTTCTGAATCAGCAGCCCCAGGTACCCAAGATATTATTATTCGTGGTGTTAACTTTCCAAGTAACCGTTTTCAAATGCCAACAGTGTCGGTTTATTTGGATGAAATTAATTTATCGCAAAACGGTCGTAACCCAGATATTGACCTGATTGATGTGCAACGTGTCGAAGTGTTACGCGGGCCACAAGGTACGCTTTACGGTGGTAGCGCCATGGGTGGAGCGCTGCGCTATATCACCAATAAAGCAGATACCAGCGGCATTGATTATTGGTTTGAAGCAGGACTTGAGCAAACTAAAAACGGCGGCTTAGGTAACAAGCAATCGCTGATGTTTAATACCCCGTTAAGTGATGATGCAGCACTGCGAGTTGTGGCTTATCGTAAAGACTTAGACGGTTGGATTGATAACCTTGGTTATATTCACACCGGTGACTATGAAATTATTGACCCAAACACCGGCGAAGAAAATTACAACGACGAAAACACCGTAGGCGGTCGCGTTAGTTTACGTTGGGATGCAAGCGACAATCTTACCTTAGATTTTATGGCGGCAATACATAATGTTGAGGTAGATGGTTTAGCGAACTGGAACCCAAACTTAATTAGCAAAGGTAATAATGGCGCTGGCTATGGCAGCTATAAAGCAGCTGTGCGCGACAAAGAAGCTTACCAAGATGACAACACGATTTTAAATTTTACCGCTACCTATGATGCAGACTTTGCTGAAATTAGCTGGATCTCAAGTTTAAGTAAGCGTGATTATCAGCGCATTAGTGATGTGTCGCGCGAGCGCCATGGTATTGACTGGTGGGTCGGTGATTTCTCTTCAAAGTTTGATTACAACCTAGACAGCCACGTGGATGAGTCGGGTCAGCCACTATCGTCAGTGCGTATTCGCCCGATTGATTATAAAAGCACAAGTCATGAGTTGCGCTTTGTCGGCAGTGCATTTGACGACAAGCTTAATTGGGTTGCAGGTGCGATTTATGCCAAGCGCGACAACCTATGGCAACAGCGTGAGGTGTATGAAGGGTTAGAATCTGCTTATTCGTCGTTTGTGCCTTTTGGCTTTAGCACTAACTATGAGCAAGCTGCGCTAGATAATCCAAACGAGTTTGGCGTTATCGGCACCGATCTGTGGTTTTACTCTGACAGAGAAGAAGAAATTGAAGAAAGTGCTGCATACCTAAACCTAACTTATTCGTTAAGCGATGCGTGGCAAATCAGCGTGGGTAGTCGCTTTTTTGATGTTGAAGTAAGCAATAACTATCAGCAAGGTGGTATTTTTGGCGGTACTTATGTATCACTTGCAAAAGACGATTACCAAAACGGCTTAATTAGCGAAAACCAGTATCATCAAATTATTGCCGACAACGTTGCCAGCAATTACCACACCGAAGCCCGCTTTTTACAACAAGAAGACGACGCTTCATTTATGTTCAATACCTCCTACGATTTTGGGGATACGCTTGTCTACGCAACGATTGCTGAAGGTTACCGTATTGGTGGCGTAAACCGCGCATTTCCAATTCGCGATGGTAGTTTAACGGTACCACAAACGTTTGATTCTGACAGTTTAGTGTCGAGCGAGCTTGGCTTAAAGAGCCAATTATTCAACCGCGCGTTAACACTCGATATGTCGGCGTATCAAATTGATTGGCAAGATATTCAGTTTGGTTTAACGGATCCTGTTACGTCTTTCGATTTTAATATTAATGCAGGTGCGGCTGAGATTAATGGCCTTGAAGTAAGTGCACTTTGGCAGGCTACAAGTGACTTAGAGTTTAGCGCATCAGCTACCTTGCTTGATCATCAAGTCACTGAGCTGTCTGACGCTGCCCTTGGGCAAAATATTAATGTGGGCGATGCGATGTTAGGCGTATCAGATGAGCGTTTTGCATTAGCTGTTAGCTACTACACTGAAGTATTTGAACAAGACGCTTATGTGCGACTAGATTGGAACTACACCGGCGATTATATCCGTGATTACGTAAGCGAAGACGATTCACCAGAAGTAATCGCTGCAGCTACTGGCGATGCCTATGCTATGACCACTCTCGCCAGTGGTTTTAGTTACAAAAATTGGGATATTAGCGTGTTTATTCGCAACCTATTTGACGAAGACACCATCGTAAGCCAAGAAAAGCCGCGTGTAAGTTACAGCGGTGGCCGTTATAGCGATGTAAGTTCAGACCCTGGCCGCGTAGTGACATTAAAACCTAGAACGATAGGCGTGAATGTTCGCTACCGATTCGAATAAGAGCGAAATGAACTCTATTGTTTAACTATGCAGCTGCAAGTATGGGTTTAGTACAAGGCAGAGCTAGTGAAGTTTGGTTCTCCAAATAATTCTAGCGATAACGCAGTAATAAACCCATAGAGGCGCTGCCCAAAGGGTTCAAGCCTAGTCGCTTTTATCTTTGTTGACGATTTTTGACTTAGTCCACTAGGTCTGCAACTCGTCGCCTCGATTAAAACGACTAGGTTTGAACATACTTTAAACTATAGAGTACATTTCGCTCTATCATTTCGAAAAATCAAAGGCGCATTTATGCGCCTTTTTTAATGTAATTTCTTATTTAACAGGCTCTATTTATTTTCAAGATACTGTTTTATGTCTTGTAAATCTTTCTCGAGCATTTTTACTAAAGATTTCTTCATCAATAGCCCCATTAATGCTGAAAACACTTTGCCAATAAATGACATCGACTCACTAGAAAAAGACATAGAGAGAATTGTTTTGCCATTGTCTTCGGCAACAGCCATTTTAGTAAGGTATACCGCACCACAATTTTCGGCGCGGGTGCAATAATATTGGCCTTCTACTGCCTCGGTTATCCACATGGTTTCACTTGCTTCTTTACCAAACATCTCGCGTGTTTCGCTCCACTTTAAACCAACTAACCCTGTCTCTGGTTTTTCAATCACGGCTAAATCGATAATCGCGGAAATCATATTTTTACAGTTAGCTATGTCTGTGATTGCTTGCCACACTTTTTCTTTGGCGCAATTTACTTCTGTTGAAACATTAATTTCCATGTTTTACCTCTAGGTATGCGTGGGAGCGAGTTAACAAAGTTATTACCGCAAGCTTTTAGCTGATTATTCGCTTAACAAACATAGCCTATTTATTTTTATCACGCAGTTATTTATGAGGCCTTTAAAAAGGAAGATTGAAAGCGGCCTTTTGATTAAATAAACCTTAGGGTTATGCACAGAAAACTAATTTTCAGCTTGAAAAATCAAGTACTAACGCTAGTTTTTCAATGCCGTGGCTGGGTGTAAAACGCTTAAACTCGTTAAAGCCGTGCTTTTGGTATAAGCGAATAGCAGGCGCGTTAACTACCGCGGTTTCAACAATGGCTTTGCTAAAATCAAACGCATTTAACACATACTCCATCAGTTGTCCGGCAATGCCTTTACGAAAATGCTCTGGCGCTACGGTTAAACTGTCTATTTCTAATAGGTTGTCTTGATATGTGATTTCGATAACACCAGCAAGGCTGTCACCCTCATAAAAACCATAAAACAGAGTCTTTGAGCTTGCTATATCCTGTGGTGTGCGCGATAGCGGTGGAAAATTATCGGTGCCAATCAGTGCGGCTTCAATTTTATAAGAAGCTTGAAACACAGCGTAAATGTGCGAAGCAATATCGCTATTTGAATGGTTAAGTTGAGCTATCATATTTTGTTAATTAACTGCCTAACTGGGTAATATGCAAAAGTTCGCCCGAAGGTCCCCATAGGTAAAATACTTTGCCCCAAGGCACTTGTTGGATTGGTGTGATTTTAGTTTTGTATTTTGAGTTGCTACATAACTTAAACGCATCTTCGATATCCGCAACGCAAATTTGCAACATAAAGTTATTTGCTAAATCTTCGTTGTAAAAGCGCTGCAAGAAGAAAAGACAATCGCCATTTTCAAAAAGCGTAAGATCATCGCTCACATATTCAGACTTAAAGCCAATTTCAGCATAAAAAGATAAAGAGACCTCGTAGTCCTTACTCGGGATAAATGTTTTTATATCGATAACTTCCATGATATTTCCATAAATAAGCAGCACGTATTAACACTTAAAAAGTGCAATAGTGAAATGGCTAAGGGCAAAGTAAGTGCGCCCAAAAATTTACAAAACTATAAATAGCGCACGCGCATTAGTAAACCTTTCAATAACTAAAGATAACTAAACGTATTTAAAAACTGAGGTTTAGGTTTATAAACGGTGGGTTTTGTAGATGTTTTACGGCAAATAGGCTTTAAGTTAAGGTAAATTGTATGCTTGCTAAACTCATTACAGCTCACTAATTTTAAGCATTTATTAAAGACAATTTCACACAAATGTTTATTTTGTATATTTTATACGATATAGTCAGGCAATAAAGATTTTATACAAAAGGTAATACGATGCAAACAAATAGTACAGATTGGCGTTATACGGTTATGCCTGCCGTGTTTACATGGTTAAAAGAGACTGAAACAGGCGCACTTGAAATTGACCTAGTTGCAACACAAAAGTACGCAGCAGATATTTTACGTGTTGAAGGTAAAGCTGGCACACGCATGGGTGGCCTTGTTGGTTCGGGCACGCTGGGTGAAAACAGCTACCTAAGCGCTGAGCAGCGTCTTTCTCTACTAAGTGCGCTTTCTGAGGTTGCTAAAGAGTTTAACGTGCCATTAATTAGTGGTGCTGCGGCAGAAACCAAAGAAGCGCTTGCAACAATTGTTAAAGAGCTGGCGACAGTAGGTGTAGATACGGTAATGGTAATGCCACCAAAAACCAAAGAAGCGCCTTCTGATGATGAAATGTATGCATATTACGCGCTTGCAGCTGATGCAGCACGTGAAGCTGGCATTACGATTATGCCTTACAATAATCCAGATGCAGCGGGTTACCATGCACTTTCAACCGATATTTTAAGAAAGCTTGCAGCACTACCTGAAGTAACAGCTCTTAAAATTTCAACAACTGACGTTTCAGTTATTGAAACACTGATGCTAGAAAACAAAGATGCAAAAATCTTAGCAGGTGTAGACACAGTAACCGTTCACGCAGGCCTTGCTGGCGCATGTGGCGGCATTACAGGTGTAGGGTGTATCTTCCCGAAAGCAAGTGTAACCATGCAAGAGTATGTAAATGACGGCAATTGGGCTGAGGCGAATAAAATCTCGCAAGCAATGAACTCAATTTCATACCTTGATGCACAGCCACTGCTATTAGAATACCTAAAGTTTGCATTTGGTATTCACCATAATGACGAACAAGGCGGCCTGCGCACATTAGGCAAAAAGCTTACGGCAGCGCAAATTGATGATGTACGCGCACGTTACCAACTTGCAAAAGAGCGCCTTGAAGCACTAGGTTTAGCTGAATAACTCTTATAGTTTTTTGAAAAGATCAAAGCTCCTTTTTAGGAGCTTTTTTGTGGGTTTTGGAAATTAATAATTTTTATCTGAAGGAATATATAGGTATACACAATACAAATTTAGACCCAGAAATTTACTTTTACAGCTAACTTATTTAGTTGTTAGCAAAGTCATATACAGTGATAGCAACTGCTCTTTGTTGCCATTATGTATCATCGTATCCCTCACTTGATTCATCAACTTACGATCAGTTAACCCGAGTAGATCATAATATCGAATATTTCTTTGAGGTTGCCAATTTCCACTCGCCCAATAGCAGGAGCTATTTTTTAATTCTTGCTGAGGAAAAAACCATTGTGCAACACAGAAGTTTTCCAGTGTGTTATCGGATGTATCTTCTCCTTCACACTTTATACCGCCCGTATTCATTTTGTTTTTAAGAATGTTGTACGTAGTAAGTGCGTCTTGATACGAAATTGTTTTGCTGCAATAACCTCCCGTGAAGGCGTCAAATTTACCGAAATATTTAGTGTCCTGTTGTTGGTAAGCAAATTGACCGAACCCCTCGGAACTATACGAATCCGTAGCATAAGGGTACCAAGCTTGAGAGGTAAGTGAACCTGTTAAAGAACTAGCTAAGTTTTTGTCATAGTTATACAGTGCCAACATATAATCTTGAGCATGACTAATATCACCTGAACCTGCGCCATTTAAAGCTATGCCGTTCCAGTCGCATTTGCCAGTTTTTCCTGCTTTATAACAGGTCACAACATTGTAGCCAAAATCCCTTCCAATAAATTGAGGCAGTTGAGAGTTGATGCTTGCAGAATTTACATTTACTCCTCCTTTTCTTAGTGCTTGTCCTAAAATTGCTCCTCGCGCTAACATCCAGGCTACATTTGAGTTTTGCAATGTTAAGTATTTAACACTAGACGCACTGGGTAACTGTCCTGCACATTCTTTTGGTTTTTCTTGCACGGGCTCCATGTAACTGCATTGTGGGTAAGGCTTTTGAGATATATATCTTATGTCTTCTATATTCGTATCACTCCATTTGTCCCAAATATGTACTTTAATATTGTTTAAAACTCGTCGAGCATGATATTTACTTTGTTCGGAAGATTTTGAACTAGTGAGTATGGCGCTTATGGCTGTTGCTACGCCCGCGGCGGCTCGCCACTCATAGTGCCAATGTTTTCCATGATGTGCAGAACTAGACGGTGAATTCCAGAGGTACCAAGATTTATTAGAATTAGGTGATATAAATGGGATAGGTTGTCGGCATTGAACTAAATCATTTGTCATGTTGCCAAATTGATCTAGTTCACAGGTATCATCCCAAAACTCCTTGATACGATGTATCATGTAGCTTTCAATTCTACTTGCTACATCTATTCCTAATTCTTGCGTGAAAGTATCTATGTTTTCATATATTTTTGATAAAATAACGAGCCTATCGAATTCAGCATAGAAGTTTTTTTGTTTGCCACCAACACTCGGATAACCTTGATTTAATATAATATTTGATACTGCCGCTTCTAGCTTATTCATCTGAGTGTTAGAGAAAGTAATACTTCGCATGGTCCGTGCTATGCCATGAATGTCGCATTTTATATACAGAATATCTTTCAAATAAGCCTGTTTTATATTTATCTCGTGAATCAAACCATTGGAGCTCATTTTAGCGCCATTCAAATGAGTTGATGGATCTTCTGAAAGTCTGCAGTTGTTTCCCTTAAAGTGAGCTTTAACCTTGATAATGTCATCCAAATCAGTATTCGCCACTGATATATCGAAATTTTTATCAGAGATAATATGTTTGTTATTAACATATATATCAACTTTTTCTTCAATTACATTATTAGTAGAGCTCGAGATGGTGGAATTTAATTTATCGAAACACTTCACAGTTTGAGTATATTGTTCAGCAACCTCTCTTACCGGACTTTGCCAAGTAAAAGAACCGCTGTATGAACCATTTGCATCGGGTTTTAATTTATAGTCATTAGAATTATATTTACCGTTTTTGATGCCGACACATCTTTGGACATTTTTATATTCAAAATTAAAAGATTGTGTTTCACCAATAGCAACTTTCGATGGATAGTAATTTACGTTACTAACCTCTGGTCCTAAAATTGTATAATGGGCTGTTTTTCGAATTGTTTTATTTTCACTTGAGAGGCCTTCACATATTATAGTGGATGAGTTGTCACCTGAATTACTCCTAGTGGTTGTCCAAGTGAAGTCTAACTTGTTTGTTTGAGGGTCTACTGGATACTCATATCCCCCTGAATTGTAACAGCGAGATACATTTTCAGCATTTATAAATAAGGTATGGCTATTACCAAGCAGTGTTTCAGTTGGTGAATAAGCCGCTTCAAGTGTAGGCTGGGGGGGGAGTGTGATTTCGTAATAAGCTGTTTTTGTTAGTTTTCCCCCAGAGGTGGTTGTGCATTCGACTGTTGAGCTGTTTTTTCCTGTAACTTCACGAGTTGTTGTCCAAGTAAAATCTAAAGAACCATCAGAAGTAACGCCAGGATAAACGTATCCTTTTGGATTTTGGCATTTAGTTATTCCTTTAGCATGAATCTCAAGTGTATGAGGGGAGCCAAGTTGTGTTTTGTAAGGCTTGTATTCAACTTCCAAATTTGCAGCGAGTGCAGATGAAGAATATGCTGCAATGGTCAATGGTATTAAGAAGCGTAAATTTAATCTATCCATAGAATAGTCTTTATAATAAGAGGTTGATTTATTTGTGTTTTATATTTTGCGGTAATTATTGCCAGTTGTAAAATTTTTGTTTTCTGAGTTTACGAGATATTAGCAAACCATCGGGGGTCAGGTCTTGCATTGTGTAAAGCTAAGCTAAACATAAACAAATATAAAAAACGCAGCTTTGTTTAACGCTGCGTTTTTTATTGCTATTTCTAAAGCTCTAGGTTTTGGGTTGATATAAATATGCTTAAAAATATGCACAAATAATTATCCCATCTGACAATGCGTTAATCAGTGTAATTTATTGATTTTTAATTACTAAGTTGATTTCTAATTGTTGTTCTTTGGGTGGTTTAAGCATTTTATGCAGTATTTATTCAGTTGCTGGTTTACTGTACAAAGTGCCGCTTGAGGCGGGCGTTTTGCCTTGTTATTGTAGCGCCTGTCAGCAAGGTGATGGTGGCGTGTTAACACAGTTGTGTGTTGTATAAGCTCTGCCCGTTGACTCTCACGTTTGCGCTATTTTCACTTTTGCTGACAAAATAAATTCATGAACCCCATGGCAATCGAGCGGATAGACAACATGCTTTTAAGGTGTTTTTAAGCGCTAATTTTTAACGGTCGATTTTGTTAATTGTGCTTTCTACTTTTTGAGGTATGTACGTTTTGCGATGTGGTTGTTGTATTACGTAAAACAAAGGCGTATCACTGTGTGATACGCCTTTTCTTATGCTGCTTGATAAAAGTCTAAAATGTCGCAAATTTGATTGCACAGTAGCGTGGTGCACTGCGCGGGTTTTGGCATAATAAACAAGGTATCATCGCTTGCGACTGTGCCGCTAATGCCCAAACTATCGTGCAAGTGATCAAGCACGCGGGCAACAATTTTAGCGCCGCCCGCTTGGGTTTTTATCACCACCAGCGCCTCGTTTTTATCACACGCCAACACCACACTTTCAATCGACTGTTTTAGCCCCGGCATGCCCACATCTGAAGGTAGGCGATACACCAGCTGGTGGTTGCTGTTACGCATACGTACCGCACCTAAGCGCGTAAGCATTCGCGAAACGCGTGACTGCGAAATATCAGCAAATCCCATTAAACCTAATTCGTATGAGAGCTCAAACTGCGAGCGGATCTCTTTTTGTAAAATTAGGTATTTAATGGTTTGAATAAGGGATTTTTCGTGATCCATATTCAACCCACCAACTTAATAAGGGTTAAGTGGCGAATAATAGCGATTTCTGGTGCCATCTATCGAGACGTTCAGCGTTTCACCGTTATGACTTCCTGTGTTTAGATTGATTTGCTGATTGGCAATCAGCTTTAATCGTTCAATGTTGTTGTAAATTACAGGGGCATTACAGCTCAGCTGCTGGCGCTCGGTGGCTGCGGTTTCCTTAAAAATATACACAGCACCGCTGCCGTCAACTAAGCTTTCGCCATTACTTTTAACAAACAATGAGGTGTTTTCATCTGCCGCAATTACATTGCTGCCAGTAGCTAAATGTCCTAAAAACACCACTGAACGTGCAAGGCGGTCACGCTCGGCAAAGTGCGTGTCGGTGAGGGTATTGGCAAGCAAGTTATTGCTAAACATCCCTTGGCTAATATTGATGGTGCTGTGGCAAAAATCAGTCACTACTTCGTCTGAAATTGCGCCAAGAGTACCATCAGGGTCGTAAACCGAACCACCTAATAGCGCCATACCTGCTGATGTGCCACCAATAACCCCGCCTTTATCATAAACATGCTGAAGTGCATCTTGCAGCTGCGTATTTTGCCATTGGTTGAGGTAATCAGCCTGATCGCCACCGGCAATAAAGACAAATTCGGCACTTTTAATTGTCCATTCAACATAATCACTATTTGCAAGCGTTCTCGAATCAACTAATAGGGTGTTTACCGAATCGGCATTAAGTAACCCGCTTAAATAGTCATTGTATCCATCAGTGCCTGATGTTCTTAAAATTACCACGTCTTGATTGCTGCCAATATGTGGTAAAACACGGCCTGTAAATGCGCTATCAACATCGGTGCCGCCACCCATCAGCAAGGTTGCACCTTGGCCGCTGGTAAGTGCGCCACACGCATCATTAACGTTGCCTGTTTGCCAATAAGTTAAGTCGCTTGGAATAGCGGGCATCAAGCCATAACCACAATCTTCAGCAGGTGGCGTTGGCTCGGTTGGAAAATTAACGGTTAAGTCGTACCAGCCACGGCCTGAGTAGCGTGTTACTTTTACATAGTAATTACCAGCTGCTGCGGTAATGCTGCCAAGTTCGGGTATATTACCTGTCTCGCCCGTTAAAATTGCGCTGCCAGTTTCGCCATACAATGCCCAATCAAAATCGTCACGGCTGTCGTGATCTAAGCGAATGCTGATTTGCCCATTTTCACCACTGGTAAAGCGAAACCAATCAATGTCGCCACGCTCTGAATTACCAGCAATAACGGTATTTGAGCAGTCTATTAAATTGGCCTGACTTTCAAGGTCATTTGGTTCAGATTCGGTAGAGGTACATGCGTAAGCAGTTTGAGAGAGCGAAAAGCCCAATAGTAGTGATGCTACAATGAAGTAGTTCTTATTATTCATAGGAATTTCCTAACAAAAATCAATAAAGCGCCTGCGCTAAAAAACGCAAAACGAAAGTGTGTTGTTGAAATTGTTAGGGTTGGTTATTCGTCAAACCACTCACTTAGGTGATAGTCAGACGAACATTCATGTAGCTCACTAGGCGTAACAAAAGTACGTAATGTCATTTTATTCTCCTAGTTAGTGTGAAGTGTTCTAGTACGTTTTAGCATAGTGAGCAAAAAAGTAAATAATGCGTTTACAACAAATTAACATCGAAATGCGGCTTATTAGGAATAATTTTTCGAGAACCAAGCGTAAGTGATTGATAAACCGTGGTGCGCTGCGTATTTATGCGTAATTTTATGCTGATTATTTATATGAAATTTTTTCGTGATCTTGCACTTACACTTTTAAATACACTAGGGGTACAGCGTGTTTAAACTAATTGTTCATTATGATGTCATCTTGTATTTTTGTTTTACTTGCAACCGCCTCATTTTTGGCAAGTGCGACGCCAGCAACGCTTACCACTTGCCTTGATATTACCCATTCAGAGCTTAACTCAGCGCCTAACAGTCACTATCATTATTTAGAAAAGCTAAGCAATTACCTTGAGCGCGAACTGGTGATAATAAATAAAGCGCCATTTAGCCGTTGCCTATTGTTATTAGAAAAAGGTGAAATTGATATATTGCCGGGGCTTATAGCAAATCCAAAGCGGCAACAACATGCGCATTTTATTGCTTACGGTACCAGCCAAAAGCGCGTGTTATTTTATAAACGCGGGGCAATTGAAAATGCATTTACAGATGATAAGTCATCTTTAACCGTAGGTGTGCTGCGCGGTGAAGCACTAAGTGTCTATGAAAAGCAGTGGTTAAAAGGAAAGCGAGTGTACTATTACAATGATGTTGAGCGGGCGTTTCTTTTGCTCGAAAAAGAGCGCTTGGCGTTGCTATTAACCAACAAGGCAGCGTTTGATTCGGTTAATTTAGCACCAGAGGTAAAACAGCACATTGTAATGGACTTTTTGCCAGAACAAGTTGCGCGTAGTGTACATTTTGCCATTAGTAACAAAGCCTTTAGTCGCGACTTACACGCCAAGGTAACAGAATTTGTAAAAGTAACGCCCTTCGCTGAATAACAACGGATGAAAGATAAAAAGGGTTAGCGCTATGCTAACCCTTTTGTTTGGTAGTAATTGTATTTGGATAGGGTATTACAATTACGGTGCAAACTAATTGAGAGGCACATACTGCTTAGACAATATTGGTGCCGCCGAGTCGTGTAATTTTTCTGAGAGGTCGTCGTTATCTTGCTCGGCAACAAAGTTAAGTAAGCAACTGCTGTAGTTACTTTTAACTTTGGCCAGTTGGTCGCCATTTTGTTTTCGTAGTAGTACTACTTCGCCTGCTGAAAAATCACCAATCACATTCACTAAATCTTGCGGTGCTAGCAAATTGTCACTTTGTTTTTGCATCGCGAAGTCATCATCAACCACTAACTCACCTTGTGCTTTGGTGGTGTGTTTCATCCAATGAGTTTGGTCTTGCATGGGGTTGTCAATGGCATGGAACAAAGTGCCTGGGTTATTGCCTTGTAACAACTCATTGAATGTCGATTCGCTAAAGCCATTTACAATGTAGGTGTTAATGCCATGGGAAACTGCTTTTTCTGCAGCTTGCACTTTGGTTTTCATGCCGCCCGTACCCACATCGCTGGTGGCGCCGCCTGCCATTGCGTAAATATTTGCATCAATTCGCGCTACATCGCGAATAAGCGTAGCGCTTTTATCTACATGCGGATTAGCAGTGTAAAGCCCATCAATATCCGAGCAAATAATCAGTGCATCGGCATAAGCGGCACTGGCAACCATGGCCGATAAATTATCATTATCGCCCACTTTTAGTTTATCGGTTGTGACGGTATCGTTTTCGTTTACGATAGGTAAAATATCGTTATTTAACAGTGCTGTTAATGTATCGCGCACACTTTCAAAGCGGTCGCGATCACGTAAGTCTGCATGGGTTAACAGGACTTGAGCTGTATTAAAATCAAATAACCTATCCCACGTTGCCATCATTTCAGACTGACCTGCTGCTGCCATGGCTTTTTTAACAGTCATCGATGAGCTGTCGACGTTATTAAACAAATGCGCGCCTGCGGCCACTGAGCCTGAAGATACAAGCACTACCTGAATACCAGCAGCGCGACAGCGCACAATAAAGTTAGCGATACTTAATAAATATTGGCTGCTGCATCCATCGCGGTGGGGGGCAATGAGCGCACTGCCTACTTTGATTACAATCCGTTGCCAGCCGATATTTTTAAGTGTGTTTTGCATAAATTAAGCCTCTTGAAGCTTGTTATGTGTTGCGTTAAACCATTTCATTGCTTGTTGATCAGGTTGTTGGGTGTTTAAACTTACCAAGACAATGGCGATTGAACTTGCCACAAAACCTGGCAGTAATTCGTAAAAATAAACACTTAAGGTTTCGCCGTTTTCAAGTAGCGGCACATACGCCCAAAGCAACACTGTAAGCGAACCAACAACAACGCCAGCCACCGCACCGCTGTGGGTGAGTTTTTTCCACCACAGACTAAAGATCACCAGTGGACCAAATGCGGCACCAAAGCCAGCCCAAGCGTTCGACACTAAGTTAAGCACGCTGCTGTTGCTATCAAGGGCTATCAGCGATGCCACTACAGCAACAACCAATACACAAATACGGCTGATGGTTAATAGTTCTTGGCTGCTTGGTTGTCGTTTGGAATAGCTTTTATAAATATCTTCAACCAGTGAGCTCGACGACACTAATAATTGTGACGAAATGGTGCTCATAATGGCGGCAAGAATGGCTGCTAATAACCAACCAGCAACAAACGGGTGGAATAAAAATTGCGATAAGAAGATAAAAATAGTTTCAGGATCCGATACCGACTGCGTGCTGTTAGCAATAAAACTCGCTCCAACAAGGCCTGTTACTAACGCGCCGATAATTGAAATTGTCATCCACGAAACGCCAATTTTACGCGCTTTGGCAAGGTTTTCGTGACTATCAATCGCCATAAAACGCACAATAATATGCGGCTGGCCAAAGTAACCAAGCCCCCAAGTCATTAGGCTGATGGCGGCGATAAGCTCAGTATTGCCAAAATCAAACGACAATGATTGACTAAAATTGCTTGCTGCATCCGCATCGAAATGGCTAAAGGTCACCATTGGCACAGCAATTAATGCAATAAGCATAATCACGCCTTGGATAAAGTCACTTAGGCTTACGGCTAAAAAACCGCCCAATACAGTGTAAAGCACCACAATGCTTACTGTTGCTACAATGCCAATGGTGTAATCGATATTAAAGGCTGATTCAAACAATTTACCGCCAGCAACAAGGCCTGATGCGGTGTAAACTGTGAAAAACACAATAATTACGATGGATGAGATCAGCCTTACGCTGCCTTTTTCTAGGGCAAAACGCTTTGAAAAGAACTCGGGAATAGTTAATGCATTATCTGCAAGCTCAGTAAATACACGTAATTTTGGCGCCACAATGTGGTAATTAACATAAGCACCAATCACAAGCCCTACTGCAAGCCAAATACTGCCTAATCCACTGACATAGGCAGCCCCTGGCAGCCCCATTAGCATCCAACCACTCATATCAGAGGCACCCGCAGAAAGCGCGGTCACTTTGGCGCTAACATTGCGCCCACCGAGTAGATACTCGCCATTATCTGAGGTGGATTTTTTCATGGCGTATACGCCAATAAAAATTAACAGGGCGAAATATAATAAAATAGAAAAAGTAGCGTAATCGAACATTTTGTTTCAATACTAATTAATTGTGTGATTTGCTGTGTTGGTGTGAATAGTGCTTTTTAGAGTCCGAAAAAACACGCTTTTTAGCTAAAGAACCCACGGCTAATAAGTAACTTAGCGCAGCAATTGCTTTAAAAGATAGGTAACCAAATAGATCCCTTTTAGTACGCATGATATTTACCTCATTCAGTTAAAATCAATTACAATTCTAATGATTTGAACTCTAACTTCAAGTGTGCAAATCTTAATCATACTGTTTTGGTTGGGTAACTCATTGTTTTTTTGATGGTAAATTATTTTTTTAAGTTTTTTTTAAATATATTGTTAGGCGGCCACTATGGTTTTTTAATTCGAGGTCGAATTAAATTTTGGCATTGAGGGTTTAAAATTGATTAAAAGCTATGAAATAAATAAACCGCAAGGCAGGTCTTGAACGTATAGCAAGGTTAATCTTTTGTGAGAAGTTGCTTTCACAACACATTGTTTTCAAAATATTAAGGGGCCAATTTGAAAAACTGTCGTTACTTGATAATGCTATTGCCGATGTGGTTTGCATCAACCGCAAATGCAGATAACAAGGTAAGCGCACAAGCCTTTGTTGATTTACAGCAAGGGGAAAAGGTGTTTGCTGGTTTTAGGCGTGCTCATGCTAAAGGAGCATGTGTTACGGGAGAATTTTATTCCAATGGTTCGCTTGCCAAATTAACTAAAACACCTCTGTTTACAAATACCAGTATGCCGTTTGTTGGGCGTTTTTCGATTGCAGGCAGTAATCCTACTGCGCCTGATCTAAAAGCGCCAGTTAGAAGTTTGGCGCTTAGCTTCAACATCAGTTCGAGTGAGCAGTGGCGTTTAGCGATGAACACGCCACCTGCAATGGCGGTCAGTAATCCAGATGATTTTTATCAGCAAATTGTGGCTATTAAACAAGGGCCAAAGGCAACTCAGGCTTTTTTTAATGCCCACCCTGAGAGCAAAGACTTCTTAGCATGGAAAGCAAACTACACTGCAAGTAACAGTTTTGCGCTGGAGCAATACAATAGCATCAATGCATTTTATTTAGTTGATGAAAAAGGAAATAAACAAGCTGTTCGCTGGTCACTGGTGCCATCAAATAATCATGATGCGCAAAACGACAAAACAGGAAATGCCTTATTTAATGAGCTTGCTGAGCGGTTAACTAACGAGCCTGTCACCTTTGACTGGGTATTTACGCTGGCAAACGCTGAGGATGATGTAAATAATCCTGCGATAGTGTGGCCAAAAAATCGCACTACCATCAGTGCAGGTAAGATTGAAATACAATCGGTTAATTTAAGTGACAACAGCCGTTGCCATGCAATTAATTTTGATCCGTTAACTTTACCGAGCGGCATTGAGGCAACACAAGACCCTATTTTAAATGCACGCTCAGCTGCTTATGCTGAGTCTTATCGCCGTCGTGCCAAAGAAAAACTTCAGGAGATTTGGCAATGATCTCATCTAAACACATTCTTTCACTTAGGTTATTACACTGGTTGATGGCCTTAATGTTTGCCTCGTTAATATTCGCAGGGCTAACAATGGTGCAGTCATTGGCAACGTGGCAACCCAGTTTATTAATGTTGCACAAATCGTTTGGCTTATTGGCGCTGCTATTATTTTTTGTGCGTTTAATAATAAAGCTTACAAATAAACAAATATTACCTGAGCTAGAGATAGCTCCAATACAAAAGCGTGCAGCACATCTGGTGCACTTTTTACTGTATTGCTTGATGTTGCTTATTCCGGTGTCGGGGTTTTTATCGCAGTATTTTGCCAGTAAACCAATTTCATTTTTTGGCTTATTTAAAATCGGCGTAAGCAGCGAAACTAACATTGTGTTATTTAGTGTATTTCGCGAAAGTCATAGTTTGTTGGTGGGCTTATTTGTTGTGTTAATTCTAATGCATAGCGGTGCTGCGCTTTATCATCACTTTATTGCCAAAGACGATACATTGAAAAGAATGCTGTAAAACAACATTGTGAGCGCCATGTATCTTTGGGGCTCACATCTTTCTATATCTCAACTAGCGCTTCCGATTAGTATAAATCACTTCACCTGTTGGCTTTTCAGTTACGGTAATGCCTTTTTTGGCGCACGCTTTTTTATATGCAAGCCACTCTGAATGTTGTTTAGTACCATGTGATGATGCACTAAGCGCGTTAATGCTGGTGCCTATCGCAATGCTAGGTAAAACACAGTTTGATGTAGTGCAATTCTTATTCACAACAGCTACTTTTTCGGGGTTGTGATATTCCTTATAAACATAATCGCAGCGCGCATCATAAACTTCTTCATAATCGTAAGATTGGGCACAGCCAAATAGAAGAGCAATACTTGATATGATTAAGAGTTGTTGTAAAAACCGTTGCAAACGTTATCCCTCACTTGTTTTGTGTGGCTATTACACAATACAACACACTGCAGGTCATTTTGTTTTATGTTAAAGAGTGTAAGTTATACAAAACAGTGAGTTAGAGAAGTGCTCTCAAAAATAGTGAATGGCAGTAAGCGCTGTACAAAGCGTGATCAAAGCAAATAAAATCCACGAAATGTGCTTACCCTTAGAACCAAATAAAGCCGCTATAAAGTGAATAACAAATGTGGCTGAAATAATAAGTAAAATCAGTTTTGGCTCAATAGTTGGCTGGGTTAATACCACTAAAATACCAGCAAGGCCAAGCCAAGCGATTGACGTTAAATGCCACGCAAAACGCAATGTGCGTTTGGTAAAATTATCACTGCCAAACAATTTTGGTAAGTTATCGCGCTTAAACAACCTGATCAAAATATAGCGCTCACCTAAATAAGAATGCGCGATGGCTAGCACTAACAAAGCAATAGCTGCAATGTATAAAAGAAATTCCATGTTTAGCCTTTATTTGTCCGCAGGGTGATTTACCCCATCGTACGTTGGAATGTTATTAATTTTAAGTGCATTTATACCTTCTAAATTGGCAACATTAATACCTAATAAATGTGGATTAGAGCGTCTTTGGTGATGGGTATAGATACCGCATTTGTTACAAAAATAATGCTTCGCGGTGTGGGTATTAAATTGGTATAAGGTAAGAGATGAAGCCCCTTTTAAGATCCGGATACCATCAAGCGGGACAGATGCAGCAATAGCGCCTCTTCTTTGACAAAGAGAGCAATCACATCGACGAACATCAATAAGTCCATTGGGTAAATCGATTTCTAATTGAACTGTACCACAATGGCAAGATGCCAGATGCTTTAGTTTGATTAATACTCCGTCCACTTCAGTTACATTCAAACTCATACCATTCTCCTTAGTTAAATTCCATTGTGATATCGGTAAAGGTTTTGATTAATTGAAAAGAGAAAATTGCCTTATATTCCACCAGTTACATCAAGGATTTTACCTGTGATAAACGATGCATCGTCTGATAATAAATAGGCGATGCTTTTTGCCACTTCAATTGGCTGGCCACCACGTTTTAATGGGATCTTTTCTTTAAGACGGTCAACGCGTGTAGGCTCGCCGCCATCGCGATGAATATCAGTATAAATTAGTCCAGGGCGTACACCGTTTACCCGAATACCGCGCTCGGCGACTTCTAACGCAAGGCCTCGGGTGAGTGAGTCGACCGCGCCTTTTGCTGCTGCGTAATCGACATATTCAAAGGGAGCACCCGACTGCGCAGCGCCCGACGAGACATTGACGATAGCACCTTCATTTTCACAGCGTTTAACAAACTCTTTGGCACATAAAAACGTGCTGGTAAGGTTACCGTTAACGGTATTTAAAAAGCGCTCGAGGGAAATGTCTGAAAGTGTACTTTGTTTAAAAAGAATACCTGCGTTATTTACTAAATGAGTAACTGGCCCGAGGCGAGATTCAACATCGGTAAACAATTGAATTACGTCACGTTCCTTTGTTACATCTGCACAAAATGTGTCACACATTCCGCCGTTTTGTTTTATCTCGTTGGCAACATTTGCTGCGGCATCGGCATTTTTAAGGTAGTTAATTGCCACCTGATAACCGAGCCTCGCTAGTAATTTGGCGGTGGCGGCGCCAATACCACGCGATGCGCCTGTAATTAAAGCAACTTTACTCATATGTATTACTCGCAGTGTGTGATGTGGTTACTTTGCACGACTCGGTTCAAATTCAGAGTAATGCGGGAGTTCTTCATTAAGGCTATCCCAGTTTGCTTTTGAATCGACAAAGTTATGTGACATTGGGCGCTCAGTTATATCGCTATCTAGCACGCCAAGGCGAAAGCGCAAACGTGCTTTATCATCTGCATTGGAGCTAAAAAGTGGAGACGCACATTGTTTGCAAAAATGACGTTTTCTGCCCGGTTTTACTTCAAATGCATTTATAAAATTTTGCCCCTTTGTGATGCTAAGCGACTTCGTTGTAATAAAGCCATTTGTGGCAAACGCGGTGCCGCTCGATTTGCGGCAAAGAGAGCAATGGCAATGAATAATATCGCTAATTGCACCGTTGATGGTCATATTAACTTCGCCACAAAGGCAGCTTGCAGAATACATATTTATCCTTAAATAGAAGAGGTTGAGCTGGAAAGTTGTTTTTTACGTGTTTGAAAATCCACAAACACATTAATGCTCAACCAGACAAACCCTATCACAAAGCTAATGCCACCAAAATCCAAATAGCGGAAATTACCATGTAATTCGTATTGTGCGTCAAAATTAGCGCCTTTTAGCGTTGGGATCAGAATATCGACAATCCATAAACCAAATAGAATGCTCGAAATAGCAAATGCGGCTATCCAGCCATATTTAACTAAAAAGTGAAAGGCAACATGTTCAATGGTGGATTGTTGCTGCAATTGTGCCGGTGTGAGTTCAAACACAGCAGCAAGCGCTTTGCTTGTTTCAAGCGAGGCATTGCCATTTTTTTCAACACGCTGAATGGTGCGAATACTTAAACCTGCTGTCACTGCAAGCTCTTCTTGGCTCCAGCAATGTTGCAAGCGTAGTTGTTGTATTTTCTTATTATCAAGTTTCACAAATAGACTCATTGGGTTGTTCCTTATCAGGTAATATTGATAAGGCTGAGCATAGAAAATGAGTGTACAGATTACAGCGACAAATGCTAGACGTTATTACGACATCTACCTGACAACCCCCTGACAGTTTTACGACAGACTAAATATCAGGTTCTATAGTGTAAGTGTTTGGTTACTTATAACGGAATTTCTGGCCATAAATAAACATATTCATCAACTCGCGAGCCACAAGGCGCATGCCAAACACCTTCTTTTATGCGTTTAGCGCCAAGTTTTTCATACACTTTAATGGCGTGCTGATTGCCAGATAACACTTCTAGGTAAACACTTGGATGCTTTGCGTTTTCTTTAAGCCATAGCATTGCCATAGCCATTAATTGTTTGGCGATGCCGTTGCCATGGTAGTTGCTATCGACATGTAGGTTATCAAGAAGGCTGCCATGCTCCTCGCTATGATCAGCGTAAACACAAATAAAGCCAACAAGCTTGCTGTTATGGTTTGCAATAATCACATGTTGTTTGTCGTTATTGTGACTAAAACGAGATTGCCATACTGCGAGCCTTTCGCTCGGTGCTATATCATTTAAATACTCCGCTTTTAGCATTGTATGGTAAGTGCTTTGCCAACTTTTGGTATGAAGGGCTGCAATATCCATTGCGTTTTCTTGTGCGGCAACGCGGTAATCAATTGTGAGCACTGGAATGATCCTTGTCCTTTTGAGCTAGCTTAATTAAATCATTAACTTGAAATTGATTAAATACTTTAACGCCATGTTGACTTAATAACTTTGCAGTAAGCCCTTGGCCGCGCTTTTTAATGCCTTTAAATGTGCCGTCATATATTTGAGTGCTGCCACAGCTGGGGCTAAATTCAGTCAATAATGCGAATTTAATATGATGTGTTTGGCAATGTGCTAAAGCGAGTTGTGCGCCTTGTTCAAATGCGTTTGTTACATCAAGGCCATCATTTTGTTTCACTATAATCGAATTTGTTATGTTTGAACGTGTGATTTCTGCGGGAGGTCTTGGCGTGGGTAAACCCGCCCTTACTTCAGGGCAAAATGGCACAAGCGTAAAATGGCTTTTAAGTTTAGATAAATCAAAAGATACCGAAGTCGCGTTGTAACGTACAGGTCTTCCCATCAAGCAGCTGCTAATTAGTAATTTTTTCATAGTGTTAAAGAGTTAACTCAAAGTGCCGCATATCGCTGCTATTTGAAGGTGTTTCAACAAAGCCCTGCTTTGTTAGCACATGGGCTGAGGCTGTGTTTTTTGTGCTTACACCGCCACTGATCACATGCCAGTCATTTTGTGATTTGCCATAGGCAATTAAACCGGTCAGCAACTCCGTTGCTAAACCTTGGCCCCAATGTGATTTTGCAAACAAATAGCCAATATGGGCATGATGATTTTCAACATAGATAATTAAAAGCCCGACAAGTTGCTCCGATTGATTTAAGTAAAGACCGAACACTTGGCTACTTTGTACTTGTTCGTTTAGCCATGTTTTTGCATCATGCTCGGTTGTTATACCCTGAAAACTTGGCGGTAAGTGTTCGGTAACCTCATCGCTTAAAATACATACCAGTTGGCAAAGCTGATTGCTACTAAGAGGTGTACTCAGTGTTTTTATGTTCAGACGTTTGGTATTAAACACGTTTTGTTTTGTCATTGTATTAGTGCTTATTGCTACAGGGCTTATCAGTTAAAAATAGTGCGATTTTGTCGGAAATGGCTTCTTTTAACCACATGGGGCCGCCATCGTACATATCGTTATGGCGTGACTTATCAATTTTAACGACGCAGACAGGGTATTTACTCAATTCACTTGGTGTGTAAAGTACGCCTTCATCTGCTGGGAAATCACTGCCACGAATTGATAGCACTTTGATATTGTGATTACGCGGAAGTGGCACACGACGGTGATCAATGGTAATCACACGTTCAATAAAATCGACATTTTCATTTGCAAGCCACGACGAAATATCCCCACCATTTGAATGGCCTATGAGCGTGAGTGCATTAAAATTATACCCAACAAATTTTTCGCCAAGAAAAGATCTAACAAAACGCAAAGTGGTTGCGCCACGTTGCCAATTTTCACTGCGTGTTTGGTATAAATTGCCTGTTACCGATAAAGGTGGGTCGCTTGGTAACTCATGACCAACGGCAATGGTTAAAAAACCACGCTGTTTAAGCAGGGTTTCAATAAATCGATACTCAGTATGCTTAATGCCGTAACCTGCACTAATTATGGCGACCGGACATTGATTTTTTTGCGTGCAACTTGCTGAATTTATAGGCTTAGATACCGTTACAGGAATATTACGGTCGCGTGATTTATCGAAAATACTTTGCTCACTTTTGTCAGCCAGCGTGACGTGACTGACAAACGTCAAAAAGAAGAAACAAACGAAGTTAAATCTACTCTTACTTTTAAACATTAATGGTGCCTGTAAGGTATTGCACTGCATCACCTGAGATTTTGACGCGCTCGGCGCTTACTTCACAGTACAAAATGCCGCTGCGCTTTGATGCTTGCAGCGCTACAATTTGCTGTTTATTAAGCTTTTCTGCCCAGTAAGGTGCGATGCCTGTGTGGATAGAGCCGGTTACTGGGTCTTCATCACCGCCATTGGCTGGCCAAAAATAACGTGATGCGCAATCAAAGTCTTTACTTGGTGCACTCACCGTAACATCAAATGGCGCAAGCTGTTTGAGCTTGTCAGAATCAGTGATTATAGCGTTGATAATGTCTTCATTATCATAAATGGCGAAGTAAGCTTGGTTGTTTTTAAGCACTTCAATAGGCGGATGTGAAAGCCCTTCAAGCAGGGCTTTGGGAATGTCGCTGGTGTCAACAGGCACTGGTTTGCGATTTGGGAAATCCATTTCAATGCGGCCAAGGGCGTTCTTAACTATAGTCATTTCGCCTACCGCGCTTGCGAAGAATTTAAGCTTTGATATTTCTGGGAGTTTAGAAAATAAAACAAACGCAGAGGCAAGCGTCGCGTGGCCACAAAAATCAATTTCAGTGAGCGGTGAAAACCAGCGAATATGAAAAACACCTTTACTATCTTTCACTAAATATGCGGTTTCAGATAAATTGTTCTCGCTCGCAATGGCCTGCATTTTGTGTTCTGGCAGCCATTCTGATGTGATGATGACAGCCGCAGAATTGCCTTTAAACAGCTCATTTGTAAACGCATCGACTACGTGCATTTCAAGTTTCATGATTGTCCTTTTTCGTAAATTTTTTGCTCTATCAGCTCACTGGTAAGTGGTTGCCCTTGCCAGATAAATACTTTGCTTGCACCACAGCCTAAGCCCAGCTCAAGTAGAATACGCTCTTCAATTTCACATAAACCGCCGTCATTGAGTACTTGTTGATGCATTACCAATGTAAGACTTTGCAGCAGCGATTTAGTTTGTAAGCGGCTGATGGCTTCTTTTAGCTTAGCTTCGCAAGTTTGAAAATGTGCGATAGCTAAACGTGAATTAGAAAACGCGCCAGTGATCACTTCCTGTTTATTAGCGTTAAAGTTGTCGATTTTGATGTGATCTTTATTAATAGTGACGTAAAGAACGTGTTGGTTAAACATGGTATTTCCTATTGCGCGCGTTTTTTAGCGTAAATAAAGAGATCTGTATCAGGTGTTGTTGTATCTGAATTCATCACTTTACGGTCAACCTTAATAATCTCAAACGCATATTTTTCAAGCACGGCTGTGATGTCACTAAAGGTATGATAGTAAATGTACATTTGGTCGCCCTTGCTGGATGTTTGCAGGCCTGAGCGGGCACTTTCACCTTCCATCGTGCTGATATGGAAAAGTCCACCTACGTTTAAACAGTGCGACACGTCTTTGATTAGATTTTCAACTTCTTGGGTATTTAAGTAAGGCGTGCAAAAACCGCTAAAAACAGCGTCATAGTGATGATTTAAATCGCTTAGATTACGTGAGTCCATCACTCTAAAGTGAGCTGTTGGATTATTCGCTTTGGCAAGTTCAATCATATTGGGTGCCAGATCAATGCCTGTGATCTGAAGATCGCTTCGTTTATTTAGCAGGTAGCGGGTTACATTACCTGGACCGCAGCCAATTTCGAGCACACTGGCGTTTTTAGTTTTTAATAACTGGCAAAAGGTATCGTAGCTATCAAAGTAATGGTCGAAGTCCATATACTTATCTTGATATTGCTTTGCTAAACGATTAAATGTATCGACTGAAAGGGCGTTATTATCCATTATTTTCCTTTAAAACCAGGCAACAAAGCCAGCAAGATTGATCACGATAAGTGCAACTAAACTGACAGCAAATAAGGCACTACGCATTAACTTAAAATTAAAGTAATAACTAAGCGCATAAAATGCGCGAGCTGCAAAGTAAATGAGTGCGGCGCCATTAATCACATTACTGTTGGCATTCATGGCAATAGCAAAGGCAATGCTTAAAATAAAAATGGCAATGCTCTCATTAATGTTTAAATGAGCGCGATTGGCACGAAATAATAAACTCGCGTGATTGTTTTCAATTGGGAATCCTGGAGTTTGCTTTTTAACAATTGCGAGCACATCGGCAATCAGTAACTGCAATAACATTAATAGTGCTGTTAAACCAAGTGCTAAAAATGCAGGGTTATATTGAGTAAGGTCGACCATGATAATGTTGCGTATTAAATTTGGTTAAGTACGCGAGCTCCGTTTTATTTTTTATGGAACCACTTTACTGCATTTGCTAAATGCTCAGCAATAAAATCATTTTTTAATGTGCAATATAACGCGCTGTTATTGTTACATTTTGTTGCAGCATTAAGTTTTACTTTTGCATAGTCGTTAGCGATAGCCGGAAATGCAATAAGGTAGTCACGAAAAACACGGTGCTTAAACAGTTGCTCATCCCCTTTTACAAACGCATGGATATGATGACTGCGATTATCTCCACCTTTTTGGAAATAGCGGCGGCCAATAATGCCATTTTCACCTTTGGCTTTATAACCAATGTGATGAAGGGCTTCGTTGCACGTATCGAGCACATCAAGCGAGTTTACTTCCAGTAAAATATCAATAACTGGTTTTGCTGCTAGATTTGGCACAGCTGTACTGCCGATATGCTCAATTGCTATTAAATTGCTTGAAAGAATTGGGGCGATTAACGCTACTTCACTTTTAAATTGTACTGCCCAGCTTGGGTTGTAAGGTAAAACGTCAATTTTTCGCATGTTCTATTCCATTTATTATTGTTTGATTGCGGCATAAAACGCAAAAGCCCAAAGTTATTAGCTTTGGGCTTTAGTTCTCACAAAGTGTTTACGCCAAACCGAGCTATTCACAATGGTTTATAACGTCATATGCAATATTGGAAAGGGTTTACCCATATCATCTAGTGGCGAACGTGACGCGATACAAAAGCCATGGTGTTGGTAAAAACCAACTGCACTTGGGTTTTGTTCGTTAACATCTACTTTAGTGGCCGCTAAACAATCCATGGCGTATTTTAGTAATACTGAACCAATGCCTTGGCCGCGTGCTGCATTTAGCACAAACAGCATTTCAATTTTGTTTTGATGAACGCCAATAAATCCTAATATTGCACCCACATCATTTTTAATACACTTTAGCGTTACCGCTGGAAACGCGTGCTCTAAAATAATGGGTTTAAAAAACGCAATGTCTTCTTCTGTAATAAAGTCATGCGTTGCTCGGACTGAGTTTTCCCACACGACGAGCATTTCTGCATAGTCGCTAGGAAGCACATTTTCTACAATCATAGTATTTCTCTTTGTAAGCCCAATTTTATTAATCATTTGATCACTCTAGCGAGTTAAATGACCATAAACTGCGTTTTAAAATTCTAAAGTAGAACAACTACATGTCGAACTTTAAGCCTTGTTTCTGAGCCATTTCTCTGTCGCAATAAATGTTCAGCTAATTAATGCAATTGGTATAACTGAAAGTGATGTGCAGCCGCGAAACAGCAATGTAGCAAACATGTTTTTAGAAAGCCATGCGTTAAGTAGTTTATTGCTCAAATCAGTGGCGCCACAAGCGTTTAATATTTTTAATACCATCAAAGCATAAGTGTCTTATTTAATAGTAAAAATAAATCTTACCGAAAATTTTCTACGTGATAGCCTAGACTTAAAAGGTGGTTGTATTAGAGGCGAGAAAAGTGCGAATTTTGTTACTTGTGTTGCTGCTCCCCACTGTGTGCCTAGCAGAGATGATAAATTGGATAGTGGTTGATTACCCACCCTATTATATTTTAGAAGGCGATTTAACGGGTCAAGGACGAGATGAGCTAGTAATTGATTTAGTATCCGCAAATTTAGTTGGGTATCAATTTAAACGTCATGTAATGCCGGCCAGTCGCGCAGTAAAAGCGCTTGGTAAAGATGATGGCGTGTATTGTATGGCGTCGTTATATCGCAATAAAGAGCGTGAAGCCTTTATTAGTTTTACTGATGAATATTCTACTTTAGGTTTGTCCCCAGCAATAGCCATGCGAAAATCGATGGTCGATAAATTGCAACTTGAAAGCAATGAGGCTGTGTCATTAACCCGTTTGATTATGCAAAACGGATTAACAATAGGCACGACACTTAATCGTTCGTTTGGTAAAGAAATTGACGAGATTATATCGCTTTCACCCGAGCAACAAATATCAGCGCGAGCAGGGCGCGATACGCTTGAAAGCCTAACCTATATGTTGCTAAAAGGCAGAGTCGATATCATTTTAGGCTACCCCAGTGAACACACTTATTTAAAAACAGTGATGGACAAGCAAGATGAACTCTTACAACTCACGGTGTTAGAGGCTAAAGCCGTTGCTAAAGGTTATATTGGTTGCAGTAAAAATGTTGCTGGCGAAACAGCAGTAAAAGCTATTAATTCGGTGCTAAGCAAGGTTAACCAAAGTGAGCAATTTAAATCGGTAATGCTGCGTTGGTTACCAGAGCATATGACACCAATTTTAAAACCTTATTTAAAAGAGATAAGTAGCACACCTTAGCTTCTATATAATTCGCTGGTAACTAATGTGGCTGTTTAGTCATTTATCACATTTAAGTATTAAATAGAGATTATTTTTGCACAGGTCGATGTGTGTCTAGCACTTAACGTTTTGGCACGCAGATAGTTAAACAGCATGTTTGTTCATTTCATGTGAAAAACTCACCACACAGTTTCGGCCTTGTTCTTTTGCTTTATAAAGCGCGCTATCAGCCTGATGAAACAGTACTTCAATTGAAAAGTTATCAAACACTTCGCAGCTTGAAACACCAAATGAAGCCGTTAAAAATGCTGAAACACTTGATTCTTTATGTTCAATACCATGGTTTTCTAATGCATTACACATGGTTAGGGCAATCGCCAGTGCATCATTTTGACATGTGTTAGGTAAAATGATTGCAAACTCCTCACCACCATAACGTGCAACAACATCGGTTTCTCTTCGAGAGTGCTGTTTTAACACTTTAGCAACGCTTTTAAGCGCTAAGTCACCTTGTTGATGACCATAACTGTCGTTGTATTTTTTGAAGTGATCAACGTCTAACATAATTACACTAATTGGCATGGCATCTTCGTTTAATTGCTCAAGTACGTGCATCATGGCGCGGCGGTTAGCAATGCCAGTAAGTGGATCAGTATCGCTTAAGCGCTTTAATTGATGGTTGTTTTGTTTTAATGCATTTTGTTGCACATTCACTTTGTTAAACAAAATATCAATTAATAAAGCCAATCGGCCTATTTCATCCGCTCGCTCAATTTTTGTGGAAAGCTTAAAATCCCCTTTATCCATTACTTCTCTTACCGTATTACGGAGATTTCTCAATGGGTAAATAATCATAAACGTGAGAATAAAGTAAATAACCAGCAATATCAGCAAAGAAAGCATAAGTGCTACAACCATAGATGTTTCAAACACGCTGTCGTTGAACATTCTTTTTGGTGTTGGGTAGCTTAGAATGAGCGCGGGTTTATCAAAAATGTCGTTAAACTGCACATGAATATATGCAGAGGAAGTTCTAATTTGGTCAATATTTTTTAAGTTTGAAAAATCAATTAAAGGATCAAACGATTGCGATGGACTAAAAGGGGTGGAAGTAACCGGATTTTGTGTGATTTCCGATAACTGATGTTCAATTTTGCCATCAAAATAACTCCAGACAAACATAGTGCCTGCCAACTCACCCACTCCCGAAGAGGGAAGAACACTTCCGCTAACAAAAAGCACTAGCCTGTTATTTATGGTCACTAGCCCCTTTTTAAAAAGCACTTGTTGGCCGTTATTGACGAGTTCTTGCCTGCTTATTAACAACTTACTTTTCAAACTGGGTGGCAAGGTTTTAAATGGCGAGCTATTCATTGGTTGATTATTTTCATCAATTGCGAGTTCATCGATGAGGTTTTGCTGGTTATCAAAAAAGCTCATGCCATTAATTTTTAATGAGACAAATGATTTAGGGATGAAGAAGTTTTCTTCTAAATACTCAATGTCTTGGTTTAGAACAACATTATAAAGTTCATCCCACACGGCGTTATCATAAACAAGTGTTTCCAGTTCATTGAATACGCGTAGCACTGCTGAATTGAGTTTTTGAATGTCTTTTTTATCCTTTTCTACTTCAAGGGCAATAAGTTGAGGAATAGTCCAATGTTCACGAATAATTAAGTGAACACTAGTAAACGCGAGCAGCATAATAATAAAAATCAGCAGTAACTTTATTCGCAAACTTCGCGCTACAAAATTAATCATAAACACGCCTATAAAAGTGTTAGAGAAAAGTGCATGGCACAGAGCACTTTTAACACTAGTATAGGTAAAGATTTACATTTTCGCTGAGCATTATGCTTAGTAGAACAACAAGGTGACTTTGCTAGTTAAAATGTTGATGTGAGCCGTGAATTTGCAAAATTAGTTTGCTCAGACAGTGAGTTATCTTGGCAACTTTGTAAATTGGAAAAGTGCCATGTGATTTCTTGCTGGTTATTTTGAATGCCCGATAACACCAATGTGACCATATTAAGCGAGCGCTTTTCATCGTCTGTTAAATGACAAATAAACGCCGATAAATGCTTCTGCAAATTTTGTTGTGTGTTGGTGCTAATAACATCGGTTAAAACGCCTTTTTTAGCACTTTGATATTGATTGTTAGTTTTAGCTTTAGCGATGGTGAGTTCACTTAATTCACGACGCGTTTCTTCAGCTTGCTCTGAGTTTTTATCTGATTTTTCAAGCATACTGAGCTTTCTTTCAAGTTGGAAAATATGATGAGATAACGCTTTTGCTTGTTGCTGAGATGATAAAAACTGCTGCTTTTTATCTTCAGTTGCTGAGTTGATTAGTTGTTTGTTGAGGTGTTCAGTTTGTTCAATCTGCGCAAAATTGATTACCAAGGTTGCACCTGTATATGGGTTGTAATGCCCCTTTACATGCGATATTGGCTGCATTAGTTCAGGGTTTTCGCTGGTATGATTTTGTTGTAAAGATGCGCTCAGCGAAGAAACAAGTTGTTTTGTACTAACGGGTTTTGCAAGGGCAAATGTGCTGCTTAATAAACACCCTGTGATTAATAACGTGCGTATTTTCATATAAACTCCAATGAAAATCACATCCTTGTGATTAAAATTTAATATTAGTTACCAGCTAACGCGACCAACCAGCTTTGCCATTGTTGTTCATAGTTGGCAGCGGTATCTGCTAGAATGGTTTGATAATCTGTCCAGTTGCCATCGCGTGCAGCAGCGCGAATGTTACGTACTTGGTCCATATGGTTTTCAAACATAAAACGCGCACCTAAATAGCCCCAGCGGTAAATTTCGTCACTGCTATTTGAGTAATTAGTATTGAAAACTTGGCTGAGAGTACGGTCTTGAAAGTTGCCTTGAACTAACGCAACTGCGTCATCGTTTGCGTCTTTTAGCGAGATATATTCAGCAAGGCCTTCACTCCACCATACTGTGTTTTCAGGGTAATCAGAAAAATTACCTTTAAGGTCAAAACGGCCATCAAGGTAATGCACATACTCGTGCTCTAAGTTCCAAATTGAAAACTCAGGTCTTAACCAATCAGCTTCATGCGCATAAAAAGTTGCTTGGTTATTTGGGTCTTCAGCATTACCTTCGATGTACATACCACCATTATTGGTATTGATACCAAATAAACGGAATCCATAACGGTCGTATTGACGATAATTGTCAAAAATCACCATTAATAAATCTTCGTTTAAATCGCCAGCAACAGGTTGGTAACCCGTTTCTAATCGTTGGTGGAAATATTCTTCTTCTGCACCAACAAGCGAGCAGCTATCAATAAACTGTTGTTGAGTCATATCTTGCGCTTGAAACTTTAAGCTAGCGCTACAGGTAAATTGGTAAGGCAAAATAGAATCGCTAGTTGGGCGACCTTTCGCATCGGCTAAATTTGAGAACAGTAGGGTGGATACTGCAAGGGCAATAGGTGCAATTGCTTTCATTATTATAAGCTTCCTGTTGTTGTGAATGTAAAAATAATGTAAAGCATATATTATATAATGTATACAATTTTGTGGTTTTAAGCAGTTTACTTTTGGTTATATGGCTTTAAATAAAGTGTAAGTGTTTGTATTTATATGTTTTTTAATATTAGGTAAATTGCAATAAAGGAGAGTTAAAATATTGAAATTGCTAATTGAGTGATTTTATAATTATTTTCAATTGAGAATTAGAACATCCGATTTCCCTTCTTATTTTCAGTATTCTCAGACGTACTCATCAATGATTTAAGAGTAGGATTTTCATCTAGATGAGCTGTGACTTGCGCCATTTCCTCTTTACTTAATTCACCATAAAGTTTTGGATAGGGCCAACCATACCCCCAACGAAATGTGGTTGGAAAAAACGGCGAACCGCCGACACGTACGCCAGCAAGCATTAAATTGGCGATTTGTTTTTCACCAACTGCAGCAACACATTCTTGTAACTCAATATCTGCGTCTTTTCGCTGTTGATAAGTGCCACCTTGCCAGTAAGCTAAATCATGTGCCACACAACAATTTAACCACAACGTATTTTGTTCGAATGTGCCATCAGGAAACGCGCTACAGCCATCGCTAGTAAAAGGTTTTAGTTGGTTGGCATAGGCAGAATTCGTAAACGCTGCCAGAGCAAGAAGAACGATTTGAAGAGGCTTCATAAATGCTGATTAAAATAGATTTAGTGGTTATTTGAGTGGTTAGCATAACAGAAATGACAGCTCAGAGAACTAGTTGTTGCTAATCTCTCTCACTATCAAAATATTATCGTTATCCACTGCCGTAGTGTGCCCATAGTTTGATTTAATAATTAGTAATATTTATCTAAAAACTGATTTGCTGACAAACACTTATCAATCATGATATAAAATGACACAACAACAAGGAGAGGTTATTATGAAAGTCGGTTCAGACAAGGAAAATTCCGTTTCCGCTATCTTTTTTGTGATTGGACTATTGTGTTTAAGCACCGGTATTTATGACTTTGTTTATCATGGTTTGCATTTTATTGAGCTGATAAGCATTTTTGCAATTTTCCTTATTTTGATAAGCCTTGGCTTAGTACCGAGACTCTTTTTTATCCCGTTCAATCAATTGCTATCACCCACTGTTAAAGTTCCCACATTAATAAATAGCAAAATTCAAAAAACGTTATTTTTCAGTGGTGTATTTTTAATTTTAGCCTGTTTTCTGTGGCAGAAACTTACTTAGTTGTAGTTGGAAAGCTCATTATGTCATTTTCTACACATCATTTAGCGCCCAACATTTCTGATTTTATGGCACTTAGAGCGAAAATCGGGTGGCAAAATCCTACAAGGGCGATTGTAGAAAAGAGCTTAGCGCATTCGTTATTTCATATTTGCATAGAGAAAGATAACGCGTTAGTTGGATACGGCAGGATTGTTGGTGATGGCGCGATGTATTTTTATTTGCAAGACATTTTAGTTGACCCCGATTTTCAAAACCAAGGTATTGGGAAACACCTAATGCAAGAGATTGAAAGCTATTTAAGCCAACACACAACCCAAGGTGCTACCGTTGGCCTTTTGGCAGCTAGAGGTAAAGAAGGGTTTTATCAGCAATTTGGCTATCAGCCAAGAACGGGTGACCCACTTGGTTTAGGCATGTGTAAATTTATATAACTTATGCCAAAGGCTGAGCTCTGTAAAAGGACGTTAATTCGATGAATATCTACTTGATTATTGGTGGTGCTTTAAGTGCTATTGCAGCGCTTTTGCACTTAGGGTGTATTTATTTTGGCGCACCTTGGTACCGTTTTTTTGGCGCAGGTGAGCAAATGGCACAACTTGCCGAAAAAGGCAGCATCCAGCCAACAATCGTCACAAGCGTTATTTTTATAATTCTTACAACGTGGTCACTTTATGCATTTTCTGCAGCTGGCGCGATTATAAAGTTACCGTTAATGCGTTTAGCACTGGCAATCATCACTTTTATTTATTTGTCGCGCGGAATTGCTGGTTTTTTCTTGATCAACCATCCGATGGGCCGAAGCCCTGAATTTTGGCTCTGGAGCTCAGCAATTTGTCTCACAATTGGCTTATTTTACCTTATCGGCCTAAAGCAGCAGTGGGCAAATTTATAAAAATAAACACGCTTTCCCAGCACAGTCTTTAAAAAATATATTTAACAATTCTCACCAAGGATTTTGAGAATGCAATTACTTGACTATTTGAACACCCATTTTTATACCAGACAGCAATTGCTGGCACTTACCCATCTTTCTGAAGCGCAATTTGCTTCTTTTCAGAGCCAAGGAATAATGCCTAAGTGTTCTTACAAACTGACTATTTCTGTTGAAAGTGATTCGTTTTTTGGCATTCACAACGAAGCACAAGCGTTAGAGTATTATGCTAAAGGTTATGCATCTTGGATTGGCATTATTCAATCTCTTAACAATGAATAGGCTGTTTATAATGTTTTTAAAGCGCGTTATAAAAACGCAATTGAAACGCTTAAAGAGCAAGGTTTTCGTTCTCACAATGCAAAAGTTAATGAGGGATTATCGCAACACATAGCGCAAGAATGGCAACATTTTCAAGACGGTATTTATGGTTTATGTACCACCTCAGGATTACCTGAAGATATTGCTTCGAAGGAGTTTGCCATAGCCATTATTAATGAGCTGTCAGCAAATCAAGTACTTACTGAGAGTGCGCGAGAGCAATTAGCGCAAGCGGTTAACTTGTTAGATAAATCAAGCGCGCTCTTTGCCCCACATGAACGCCCAAATAGTTCTCGCCATCGTTTAGTGGATGAAATCAGACGTAAATACCAATTAAAGAACTTATAAGACCGCTTTGCTATGGAGTTTGCAATGAAAATATATGGGCGCACAACGTCATTTAATGTGCAAAAGGTTTTGTGGCTGTTAGACGAATTACATTTGGAATATCAGCACATTGAGCTTGGTGGTCGTTTTGGTGGTTTAGAAAGCGATGAATTTAAGCGGTTAAACCCAATGGGTAAAGTCCCAGTTTTAATTGATGGCAAGCATGTTATTTGGGAATCGCACACCATATTAAGGTACTTAGCAGCGCAATATGGGCAGAGCAAATGGTTCCCCGAGTGTGCTTATGCGCGATCGCTTTATGAGCGCTGGCTTGATTGGTCACAAACCATCTTCCAACCTGCGTTTATGGGTACATTTTGGGGGTATTACCGTATGCCAGCTGATAAACGCAATATGGCGGAAGTTAATCGCCACTTAGATACCTGTATTAACTGCCTACAAACGATTAATTCCCAGTTAGCACATTCAAAATACTTGGCTGGCAATAATCTATCGCTTGCCGATATTGTTGTTGGCGCGGTGATTTACCGTTTAACGTCACAGGGCTTAACTGTAGATTTACCGCAATATGTCAGAGATTGGTATCACGAGTTAAAAAAACGTCCTGGTTACATTAAATGGGTGATGAGTGACTTTTCTGAACTAAAGGCTAGAGAAGATTATTAACGCTTTTGATTTGATTGAAAAAATTACAAAAAGGAATGTACTTTGAATCAGTTATATTATTACCCGCTTAATGCCAGTATGGCGCCACACTTTATACTTGAAGCGTTAGGCGTAGAGTATCAGTTAATTAAAGTTGATAGGAAGAGTAACCAGCAAAAATCATCTGAATATTTGGCACTTAATCCTGCAGGGCGCATTCCAACGTTAGTTGATGATGGTAATGCCATTTTTGAAAGCCCCGCTATTTGTATTCATTTAGCCGAAAGTCACCCCGAAGCACAATTAATACCGCCGCTTGGTGATGCAAATAGACCATTATTTTTTCAGTGGATGATGTACTTAAGCAATACAGTTCAAGCTGAACTTATGCTGTATTTTTACCCTGAAAAACACACACTGGAGCCTCAGCACACAACACATATTATTCAGGCGCAAGAAGCACGAATTACTGAAATGTTAGCGCTGCTTGATAACGAACTTGCCGATAAACCTTATTTGCTTGGGAAAAGTGTGACGGCCTGTGACTTTTTCTTGTTTATGCTTTGTGTTTGGGCAGATGAATTTGAAAAGCCGCCTCTCGCTTTTACTCATTTATCACGTTATTTAAAACAACTTGCGAAGCATCCGGCTATACAAACCGTGTGTGAAAAAGAAAACTTAAGTTTGGCTGATTATCAATCGCTGTGAATTTAATAAAGTCGCTCAGTATTGTAAAACTAAGCGACTTATCACGTGGCTATTCTTCTTTTGTTAAAAGCCCCATCAACCCCACCAAGGCTGCAAAGAGAACACCTGCTACAGGCCAGATAATCCAGGTTACACCCCAGTTCATCGTCCATAAACTCCACGCCAGGAAAATAGCGAGTACCAGTGGCCAGTAAAAGGGCGCTAGTTTCATCGCATTGCGCTCATTTTGAGTAAGCTCTCGGTTTTTATCGCCCTCGTTCAAAATATGCTTGTATGCTTCGAACTCACTTGATGTTGGGATAATTATCCAAAGGCCTAGCGTGACTAAAAATAATAAAACCGCGAGCATAAGTAAGGTAAGATCAGCGCGACCAATCAACATCACCACAAGCAGTAAAGGGACCGTGCTACAAATAAACAAGGTAACTGCGAGCGATACTTTATTGTTGTAACTGGGTGTAAACCCATCGAGTTTTTCGCTAATTGCACTGTGGACACCGTACATTAGCTCAAACTTATTTTTTTCTATAAATGTAAGGTTGCGCTTAAATCCATTAGTTTGAATTACCAGCCTTACACCGACTGCAACCATTAAAAATATAGAAATTATGCCCATCACCGTTGCCACTTTTTTATCTAATGCAACGCTTGCGGTGTTTGATAATGCTAATAAGAAAAATAATGGTACGGCTGAGCAAACAAAAAATGCAACGCCCTTTGCTGTGAGTATCGCTTGCTCTTTTTTCGCCTTGATATAGTCCAAAGCTTGCTCAAGACTTACTTGATTAACCTCATTGTTGTCTTGCTCTGTTAAATGCTCAACCGCTTCAATTTCATCTTTTAATAAAAAGTCAGTTGAGACATTAAATAGCTCGGCTAATTTAATTATTTTATTTAAATCAGGAATGCTGTTTGTGCTTTCCCATTTAGAAACAGACTGACGAGAAACAGCCATTTTTTCGGCCAATTCTTCTTGTGACCAGCCTAGTTGCTTTCGGCATTTTATAATTTTCTCTGATAGGATCATTTTATTTTACTCTGTGTGTGAACTTGCTTTCAGATTAGTAATTACGGTGGTTGCACACTAGCAAGCTGGCGTGGAATTTTGTCAACTAGCAGTTGCATTTGCTTATTTTTATTAGAAATTTAGCAAATTTCCGTAGTTTTGTTGTTGTTTGTTATTTTCTTAGTGTCTTACATGTGTTTGATAAAGTCATTAGTAAAATGCATTGAATGTATGTCACTTGGCTTTTATGAAAAGGCGATTGTTATTCGTTAAATGACATATCTGAACACCAAAATATTTTTTTAATCACAGTTTTTTTGCTTCTTTTCACTTAGCTTTGATGTAAGTCCTTTTGATAGTCAGATTTTATTGATAAGTTTGAACAATAATAAAAAATGATGGACTCAAAATGGATTGGCTCGCAGCAGAAACCGAAACAATAGTTAACAATCGCAAACCGTGGAAAGTGGTCATTGTAGACGACGATATTGAAGTGCATAAAGCGACCAAGCTGGCGATGAAGTCATTTGAATTTATGGGGCGTCGGCTTGAGTTTTATAGCGCTTACAGTGGTTTGGAAGGCAAAGCGTTATTAGAGCAGCATAATGATATTGCGGTGATATTGCTCGATGTAGTGATGGAAACGGATGATGCAGGCCTTAAATTAGTCAATTATATTCGTAATACCTTGCAAAATACGCAAACGCGAATTGTGCTTAGAACCGGTCAAGCCGGTATGGCCCCAGAAAGTGAAGTGATTAAAAATTACGATATTGATGGCTACAAAGCAAAAACAGAAATTACCTTAGAAAGCCTAACCCATCTATTTTATGTCGCACTTCGCTCTTACCGCGATATCTCTCGTTTAGGTAATTATAAAAATGCCCTTAAAGCGCTGCTTAATTCTGTGCTGAAAGTAGATAAACTCAATGATCTGGAAGCCTTTTCGAGTAACTTGCTTACTTATCTAAGTGATGTATTGGATGCCTATGAAGCTGAACTGGTTATCAGTAAACGAAAAGCATCCATGATTAACATTAAAAGCACCCATACGACAGTTGTAAATGCACAAGCTGACGATTCGCCTAGCATTAATTTACCCGCGTTTATTGATAGAGTGGCAACGGCTCAATCACTTATTTATGATGGCAACTTTGCAGGAATTTACTATAAGAATGAAGATGACATAGAAGCAGTCGTCGTGCTAGAGGTTGATACAGAGCTTGATAATAACGCCATTGAACTCATCGAAATTTTTACTGAGCACGTATGTGAATTGATAAGTAAAGTGACGGGATAAATACCATGTTAAATTTTGACATAGACAACATAATCACTTCACTTAAATCAACCTATGGTAAAGACTTTTTAGATACCATTACAATGCAACTGCATAAGTCTATTGGTGCACAATTTACCTTTATTGCAAAGTTAGATACAGAGCGCAATGTGTCTAAAACCATGTCGCTGGTGGCAGGGGATGATTTTACTGACAATTTTGAATATTCCTTAGAGCACACCCCCTGTGCTGATGTAAGTGACGATTCTACATGTATTTTTCCCTCACAAATTGTGAATTTGTATCCGCAAGATCAGTTGCTAATAGATATGGGCATTGATGGTTATATTGGCGCACCGTTGCACGATTCAAAAGGCGCGGTATTCGGCTTAGTTGTAGCGCTTTACAGTAAACCAATCGAAAACGCCGAAGAGGTTGCGTCGTTATTTGAACTATTTGCCGGACGTATTTCTGCTGAATTAGAACGCGCTGAAAAAGAACACGCATTGTTTGAATTAAACCAATCACTTGAGCAAAAAGTAGCTTACCGTACCTTTGAACTTGAAAATGCGGTTGAGCGCCTTAAAAAATCACAAAAACAATTGATAGAGCAAGAGAAGCTGGCATCACTTGGTCGCTTAGTTGCAGGTGTAGCACATGAAGTAAATACTCCGTTAGGAGTTGCGGTGCTTGGAAATTCTACGGTGATCTCAGGCATTCAAGCACTTGAGGCCAAACTTGCCAATGGCACGCTTAGCAAAAGCGATTTAACCACTTTTATTGCCGATGCAAAAGAGGCAAGTAGCGGAGTTGAATTTAATTTAAATCGAGCCAGTGAATTGGTAGTTAACTTTAAACAAATGGCGACCGATTTTCATTCAGACCCTAAAAGTGACGTTAACTTGGCAGAGTGGTTAAATTCAATTGCAAACAGCTTAAAGCCCATGTTACGCGGTGCCGGAATTCGCTTAAATCTTGAATTACCATGTGAAAAACTAGTCGTAACATCTTATCCATCACGTTTAGCACAAGTGATTACAAATCTAGTGTCGAATGCAATTAAACATGCTTTTCCAGAAACATTTCCTATTGATGACAAGGTAATCACAATTGCACTTACTGGCAGAGCGTTTAATTACTCGCTGTTAGTCGCTGACAATGGCATTGGCATGGATGAGCAAACAAAATCACATATCCTCGATCCGTTTTTTACTACTGGTAGGGCTACTGGTGGTATGGGCTTAGGCATGAATATCGTGCACAACCTAGTGACTGGCTCATTAAACGGGCAATTGGTGATTGAAAGTGCACCTAACCAAGGTACTCAGGTTCGTATACACTTTGACTCCTCAGATGAAGATAGAAATTTACTTAAGAGCAGCTTTAGTCGAGCTACTTTGGATAACTACCAGTTCTATTCATCATTTCATGACAAGCTGATCAACAGCGACGTTAAAGTTGAGCGATTATTTGCTAATGTGGATTTAGCTCGCCAACAAACAATGATTCTGCAATCGATCAATCTTATGGTAGAAAATTTAGGTAATCTTGATGCCATTTTTCATTCATCTGATGCGAAAATCATGCTGAAAAAACACCACGCTATGGGCATTGACGATACGATGCTAACACTTTGGAAAGATTGCTTGTTAGCAACACTAGCCGAGTTTGATAGCGAGTTTGATTCGCTAGTGGCAAATGCTTGGGAAAACGTACTTTCAGAATATACGCAATATTTTTTAGCGCATCTGCAATAATCGTTTATAAAAAATACTTACAGTGACTGCTCTAATACGCAGTTACTGTAAAACGTAGTAGTGGCGGGCCAATCGCTAAATACTCCAATTACGCCTACCTGTTTGGCTAGAAAATCAAGCAGTTCAAAAGCGAAGCCTTCATTTTTAATGGCCGATTTAACTGATTGATAATAGAAACCACCGCCTTCGGTAAGTAACCCCGAGCGCTCTAATGTCCATGTGATTATTTCTAATCCTGCTTTTTTAGCCTCTAGCGCATAGGCTGACTCAATCAGCTGATTGTTTTCATCTAAACTTACCAACACCCAAAGCGGCGGCGCAATAATATTGATGCCCATGGCTTTTAATTCGCTCATGCTATGTTGCCACGTTGCGGGGTTATTGTGATCAAAATTATCTTGTTCATAGCCATCGTCTAAGTACACGGCTTGTTTGGCAAAATCAGGATGGTGTTTAATCCAGTATTGTAAATCGTCAAGCTCAAACGATTGCACAAAAACATCATTGGGAGAAATGCCCGCTTGTTTATATTCACTAATCAGTTTTTTTGCGTATTCGTGTTGTGACAATCCATCAAATGGCATTGTTACTTGGGGCTTTTTAAGCTCAGGTGTCATTTTTACACCTAGGCTTTTAAACAGTTCTATGCTTTGTTGGTGAGTCATTAAAGTGCCGTTAGCAGCATATAAATCAGTGCGCCAATTAGGTGTGCCAGTTAGGTAGTCTTGCAGCGTTTTGGCGTACACATTAGCGCCGTCCATTTTGCCTGATAACTGTAAAAACTCTGCGAGTGTAAAATCTGATGTGCAGCATTCTACCTGTGCTTTTTTGCCAAGGGACTTGTCACCTGGAGTAAAAGGTATTCGGCATTTTTTAGCCAATTTTGGCTTTGCTAGCACGTTTGTTGTTTGGTGCAAATCACATTGCGAATGGCGACATACGAGGGCTTGGTCTTTGGTAAAGGCGACATCACATTCTATAATGCCCGCGCCCATTTTTGCTGCAGCAAGGTATGACTCTTTGGTATGTTCTGGAAATTGCAGTGGCGCTCCGCGATGACCTATTGAGAAATCGGATTTTTCAAAGGTATTTGTATTACAACCTCCAAGCTGAGTTTTAAGCGGTGAGTTGTCCATTTGCGAGACGAGATAATATGGGCGCACACCCACTTCAACTTTTTCATTATGTGTTTGTGATATGCTTTGGCAGCCGCTAAGCAGTGCAATCATTATCAAAATTATCGCGCGCATATAATGCCTTTGTGGTTAAGGTTTTTCTATTACAGCACAGTAAAATGACAAAGCGTTGAAGTTAATGATTTTTTACAGTTGCAACCTCAACTTTATTCGCATTGTCATGTTGTTTCTATCAATTAGTATTCAAAATAATTAAACTCAAAAATTACTTCTCGCCGTTGGCAATTTAGTAGTTTAGCGTTAGAAAGCTGTTTAATGTTTATATTGTGATTAGTGTGAAAATGCTTTAATCTATAATGCAACTATATGATTAATTTAATTATTTGCTCAATTTTATTAGGGTATATATTTTCAGTATCTAATAGTGTGAATATGGAATTTATTTAAAAGGAAATTTGAAAACTATGGCTGTAGTATCTTTAGCCGCACTTATTTCTACACTAGCTTCAACGCCTTCACAACCGATTGAAAAAATCTATGTCTTTTCTAACCGACACCATTTTGAAAGATTGGGTGAAAAGTCCGCACAAACAGATATTATCAATGTTGAAAGTCAATCGATTTCTCCGCGAACTTTTGCTGATTTAATTAAATATACACCAGGTATAACTTTAAATGGTCAAGGTGGACTTTTCCAAAGTTATAGTATTCGAGGTTTTAGTAAATCGCGTATTAGAACTGAAATTGAGGGGGTGCCCATTCTGACAGACCGACGAGCAGGCAACTCATTATCTTTTGTTGATCCAGAGTTTATTGAATCAATTAATATTAAAAAAGGACCTGTTTCCGCTTTGTATGGTTCTGACGCCATGGGTGGGGTAGTTAGTAGTAGTCTAAAATCTCACAATCAAAGCTCATTCAACGTTCAAACTCAGCCTTCTGATGAGCAAATTTCTCTTTCGTTATTGTATAGTAATGATTTTACTTCTAGTGGTTTAAGTTACCGTAAAGCTAATAATAGTAAAGCTCCAAATGATCAAATACTACATACTGAATATGAGCAATTTTCAAGCTACATTAAAACCGAACAGTACTTTAATGAATTGCTAGCAACTGCTTCTGTGTTGGTTTCTCAGACTAATGACGTGGGTAAAAGTTCTGCCCTTTATCCAACAGAGCGTGTAACCCTATATCCTTCTGATTTACATAGTGTAGTGTCCGCATCACTCTCTAATGAATCAAGTTGGTATGCAAATATCTTTCATCATTATCAGAATTGGGATAGTGATGTTTTAAGACCTGAGAAACGTCTAAATACCACTTCATATCAATCTCATACTCTCGGTGGACTTTACTACATTTATGTTCCTTACATTTCTGAAAACGATAGAATAGGTATCGATTTGGTTTCTCGAAGAGGTGTTAAAATAGATGAGGTTGAACAGGACTTAGATAGCAATCTCAACTCTAAAACAGATGTACTATTGGGTTCTCAAGAGAATTTCGCTGTATTTATGGAATCTACTTGGCATTTAGATAACGTGACTACTCTTTCAACAGGTTTTCGTTTTGACAAATTTTATCAGCAAAATGATCTTCTTAAACAGAGTAAACATGATGATGCTGTGAATGGTTCAATCGCACTCAATTTTTCTGCAAATGAAAATTGGACACTATCGGCTGAGCTTGGAACAGGCTTTCGCATGCCAACACTTTCTGAACTCTATTTTAATGGTGAGACACCGCGGGGCAGTACTTTAGGTAACCCAAACCTTGAACCTGAAAAAAGTATTGGTTTAGCTTTGAGCTCAAAGTGGCAAATCTCAAACCTCGAAATTCAAGCCAACATCTATCATCAAAGTATCGATAATTATATAGAGCGTTACCGTATTTCGGATGAATTACGCAGCTATAGAAATTTGGAACAAGGTGATATACAAGGGTTTGAAATGTATTTAAGTTACAAACAAACTAAAGATTTTACACATTCACTTTCTTATCAATGGCAGTCTGGTGAAGACCAAGAGCAAAAGATTTTGGCTGATTTGAATACTCCAGAAATTACGTATCAAACAGCAATCTCTTCCCAGCAGTTTAGTATTAAAAATATGCTTAGATATCGCTTTGAAAAGAATGAAGTTGCGGATGGAGAAAAACCTCTAGCAGCTGTGATAGTTTGGGATCTTAAGACTCATTGGTATGTTAATGAGTCGCTAACTGTGACTTTATCTGGCCTAAACTTGTTAGACAAGGAATATACTGCAAGTGCCGACGAAGATGCCGCACTTCAAGCAGAAAGACGTGCTTCTGTTGGCTTAAACTTTCGTTTCTAATATTAAATAATTCAATCTGGCAATAAACTTAATTATTGTTTCCAGATTTTTTTTGCTCATTATTTTTCGGTAACTTCCCGTCTTTGAGTGGAAACTGGTTAGGTACTTGTTTCACGTTATCATCATTAATTTCTTTCTTTTCAATAGGCTTTTTGTCTGCGGCCTTTTGGGATTTTCCTGCATGGGAAGTACTTACAACTTTTTTGTCATCATCTTTACAACCAGCACAAAAAACCAGTGTACTTGCCAATATACCCAATAGTGTATTTTGCATAATGCACCCTATAATTATTCAAAAAAGGGAGGCAGAGCCTCCCTTTACATCATGGTTGATTAAATAAATTTAATACGGCGACGTAATACCATTAGTATTAAACCAAATGCCGCAATAAAGCCAAAACTACCACTGTCTTTCTTATCATTTTCTTTGATAACGACGGCAGTAACGTTATTTCCTAGCTTAACTGTATCTGAGCTTAATACTACATTAAATGATTCATCCAATTCACGTTTTGAATCATCAGTGATATTGACTTTGATCGTTTTACTTGCTGTATCACCATCAGCCCAAGTAACAGTCCCACCTGCTGAATTATAGTCTTCAACAGTTGCAGATGCTGCAAGAATACTGTAGTTCACAGAAATTTCACGGTCAGAACCATCAACACGATTAACCGTTATATTTGCAGAACCTGCATTTTCTTCAACAGAAACCGATGTTGTTGCCATTTGAACCATACCTAAGTTGTCAGGTTCAATTGTTACTCCAACAGAACTGGTAGAAAGTGTTGCCATCTTCTCATTTTTAAGAATTACAGAGAAATTAGCTCTCTCATCTAGATCAATGTCAGTTGTTTCGATAGTGATTGTTTTATCTTCCACATCTAAATCACCCCAAGTTAGCGTTCCCTCAGCAACTGTGAAGTGTGTGCCACTAACAGCGTTGCCATTAACAACCATGTAATCAACGCTAACTTCGAAGTCACTGCCGTTAGTTCGTGAAACCACTAATTCGACTGTTTCACCGTTCTTAACACTTGCAGACGCTGCAGCGAAGCCAATTTCACCATAATTAGGTGCAGTGATTGTTAGTTCAACAGGAATATTGAGAGAACCGTATGGTGTGTCATTGCTCACAACAATAGTTGCATTGTGAACTCCTTCATCACCCATTGCTGAACCAGCAAGTTCAAGTTTTGCTTCGCTTTCAGCTTCAACCATCCCTGATGTGTTGTCTAGTGTTAGCCAATCAACTTTTGACCACTCACATACATTAGACTCACCAGAGCTAAAGCCCAGAACTACTTGCTGTTCTTGATCAACAGCCCACAGGTTTCCTTCACAGTCGATATCAAGACCTGCTTGTCCTACAAGGCCAATGTCTGCAGCATCATCACCATCAACATCTAGTTCGACATTAAAGCCACCAATCATGTCTAATAAATCAGTGTTGGTATCTAAAACATAAATGTCAAAAATACCTACTTCAGCTGGACCATTGTGTGTCACAAACAAGTGACCTGTTGATGGATTGAATGCGAGTCCTGCAACAGAAAGGTTTACGTTAATAGAACGAAGTAATTCACCTGTTGTAGTAAATTGATGAATTACACCATCATTCCAAGAACCTGCATAATACGTATCTGAAACAGGGTCATATGCTAAACCACGTTGAGATGTACCGAACTCAGGGCAAATATTTTTACCAGTTACAGTCATGCTTGTAGGTTCAACTTCATAGATACAATTGTCGCCACCTACATTAACCTGCCATAGTGTATTTGTACGACCATTGAAAGCTAAATCAGCACCAAATATATCTACAAATGGAGTGTCTATCTTATTAGTAGTTAGTTCACCAGAAGCATTATATTCAATTAGTTGATTCGCTTCTGCACCAGCAGCTACAACATCACCAACCCAGAAGTGTCCATTAAGCTTGTTAAGACCAATACCCCAACCAAAGCCTTGACTCAGAGCAAAACCACCTACAAAAGTTGGAGCAGTCATAGCCTTTGCGTCGATTTCAGGGAAATGACGGATCTTTTTAGTATTGAAGTCTTCAAGGTTTTTAGGGCCAAAGTGACGAGCACTGGAGTGGTAAATTCCTGATCCTGCTGTCTCAAGGCTACTAGGTAGTGTCAGTAGTTTATAGTTTGTATCTAAACCACCAATATTTTTAAGAATTGCTTGGTGTGTAAAGTCACGCCCTTTGGTTACAGAAAGTTCAACCTTATCGGTGGCAGACTCTAATAGGCCCGCTTTGAGCGCTATTGGTGCACTCAGCATAATATCAGATGCAGTTACCTCTTTAGTTTTGTAAGCACCTTTACTGATAGTAACACTTTGTGCATCTGCTGGAATGAATGCATGAATAAAACCATCTGCTAAGTTTTCATCCATTTCAGTTTTCATTGCAGTACTTACCGATATACCGTCTACTTTCAAGCTTGCGCCTTCAAGAGGTAAGTCAAAGTTAGCGTCGTGAACGTAACCTGAAATTAAACTTCCAGCAATAGGCTCACATGCTGGGGTACCAAATTGAACATCGTCAATTGCAGCAAACCATTCCCAATTAGCATTAGTGTAGTTCCAACGAAGTTTAAAATTTGCAGCTCCATCAACATAGGTCGCAACATCAATTGAATATGAAGCAAGGCCATCTACAAGATTATTATCACCTTTGGTCATTACTTCAACAGTTTGCCATTCCCCACCATCAACACTGATATCTAAACTCAATTGATCAGCACCAGTGAAAGTTACGTGATTAGCAACAAAATTCAATATTGTGCTATCAAGTTCAGCAACTGTAAACATTGGACTAATTAATTCCGATGAGACATCTACTGGACCCGCAGCATCAGAATTGATGATAGCTGTGTCTCCATCAGTGCCAGTGATATTGCCTTGTGAATCATCTCGAGATGACCCCCAAATTACCCCATTTCCGGCATTGTCGGTCACTGTCCAACCCGCAGGAGGGAAAGAACCTTCAAATTTTTCTTGGAATCCATTAATAACATAACCTGGTGCGGTACAGTTTGGATTCACAGCGAGGTCAAACATTTCAATGTTTTGTTGCCCCACTGTAGGAAGTACATCACGTTCTAAAGAGATATAACCGTTATCTATAGCTTCAGCCATAAATTTAACGGTTGTTCCTTCATATAGCGGTAAACTAAATTCACCTGATTCAGGATTGGTATAAGTAATTAATGTGTCACCAGGAACAGAGACAGACACTTTAGCGTATAAAGGCCATTGTGCCATACCACCGTCTTTGATTTTACCAGATACCGTTACTTGTTCAGCACCAGCAAGCGAGAAATTGATAGTTTCCACTTCATCTTCGGTGAGTTCAGATCTGCTGACATCTGATTGTTTCCAACCATAACGAGAAGCTGTAACTTCATATTCACCTACTGGAAGTGTCAAAGTGTAGTTACCTTCAGAATCGGTGTAAGTAGAAACGTTACCAGCTGACACTTTTACTTTTTCAAGTGCTTCGCCTGTTTCAGAATCAGTTACTCTACCAATGATCTCTCCAGAAGGTCCCGCTGTACATGTAGGGATTTTAAAACTAGAAATGTTTGTTGACCAACCTAACGTATTATCGTCTTCTGACTTGTAGTATTCTGTGGTATACCAGAAGGTACAATCATCAGATGGATCAATACTCATACTTGAGTAGTCACCCCAGCGAAAACGATTGATTGATGTTTGCGAGCCTTCCCCAGCTTTCAAAACAATCTCTTCAGTCAATGTTCCTTGAGGGTCACCAGCCATACGAATTGCAGCATGAGATGATGGATGAAGATTTGTGCTTGATACACTATAACCAAATGCCATATTCCCTTGAGCATCCATTGCACCTGAACCCATCCAACGAGCTTTCTCATCAGGAGCAAATGTGCCTTCTTGTTTGACGGTAATATTGCCTGTAGCGTCTAAGCTTAGTTCGTACCAACGCAATGCAGGAGTATTTCCATCAGTGCCCGCAACGTTATGTGTAAACGTAATAGCGCCACGGTCTCCCATATTTCGATATGCTGCGCGGAACATTGAACGAATTGGCATGCCATCGAGTTCAACACCATTAGGTTGTATAGCGTTGCCAGGCGAATTCCAAGCCGCAACATCTAATGCAGCTTTTGGGCTAAATGTAGTATTCTCGGTATTATCCCAGTCCACATCCATTTCCCATACATGTAATGTGCTTTCTCCTGAACCATCAGCCCACACGAATAATTGGTTTTGGTCTTGTGAAGGAGGTAACATTCCGTCTAGGTCAAGAGGCATTGGAGTAAAGACTTCTGGATCGTTGCCTCTCATGCTGAATATAATTTGCTGAGCGGGTGCACCAACAAGCATTTTTTCTCTTTCATAAACAGCAACACCACCACCGGCCCAAGCAAAACCAGCAGCAGGATCAAACTGGTTAACCCCCATATAATAACCATCCGGCCAAACACCTAAATGAGGGTAGTCATTCATTAATTCGCCATATGGGAAGTCGTATAAATAGTATTCTCCTGTAGGATCCCCAGTGGTTGAAATGGCGATACATTCATGATTATCGGTGCCATTTAAAGCGAACTGGCTAATCATCCAACGATCTGCCATACCATCGTATAAGATAATTGGGTCACCATCGTTGTTTGTTTCACAGATACCACCAAAACCAGACCAAAGATCATTAATGGCAAATGGAGCTACAAGTTCATTTCCTTCTTTGTCATAAATAGCCATTGCAACATTGACTGCTTGAACATAATGGTTCGGTCCAACGTCACCATTTGTATCTGGTGGGGCCACCCCTAGAACGTTACCGACACCATCAAAAGAAACACCAACATTCGTACCTGATTGCGCTGCTAGTGGCTTGCGAGGCATAGAGTTTTGAATTGATGGATCTTTTACTTTAACCATGCTGTCCCATTTAGATTCAAACGGGAATCGGTTTGGGATGGTTTTTACCTCGTCAACGCCAGGAACTGGCTGGCCACTTACTTGAAGCTTTCTTTTTCTTTGTTTTGTAAGCTTAGGGATTGGCTTAGAAATGTCACTGACTTTACGAGAGACTTTAACTTTAGCTGATGGAATAATCAGCTTTTCGATCTGAGGATTTGAACTTAACTTCTTGGTATTTAGAGCTTGATCGACAGCAAGAGCTGTATAACTGATCGAAGTTAAACCTACCAAAGAAGCAAGGGTAATTGCTTTGCGCATTTTCTTGTTCCTTTATTAATATTCCATTTAATATTTATAAGCGTTTTGTTAACGCTAAACTGATTTTTACACAAAAAAGGAACAAATGTTATAAAAAGTTAATTAAGAATTTTGTTTTTATTAATTATATTTTTAACATCAACTTAAATAAAAATTATGGACTTTTAAAAAGTGACTTTTTGATTTGGTTTATAAATAAAAGTTAGTTAATTTTTGATCTGCTTAAATCAAACAGGACACTTTAATAATGGAATATAATCCAATTATTGAGGTGTTAAATGACAAAACGAACAAACAGAAGTTACACGGCAGAATTTAAACAAGAAGCCGTGGCATCAGTAATCGAACAAGGCTATAGCGTACCAAAGGCAGCGGCATCCTTAGGTATTACTGATAAATTACTTTATAACTGGAAAGCCAAGTTTGAAGCATAGTAATCAGGTGCCATTTTAAAAGCTGATGAACGTGCTGAATTATTGAAGCTGCGCAAAGAAGTTAAAGAGCTAAGGATGGAAAAAGAAATATTAAAAAAAGCCAGCTCCCTCCAGCTAAGGGAAACGAAGTAACGTTTCAAACGATTAAACAGCTATCACCAGCTTTTCCCATAGCGAAGCTTTGTAAAATAATGAAAATCAGTCGCTCAGCCTATTATGCTTGGCTAAATCGACCAGCAAAAAACATCACGCTTGAGCAGCTTCATTTATATCGAAGAGCTAAAGCAATATTCAAGCAAAGTCGAAATAGCTTGGGCTATCGAGAGCTGAGAAAACGGTTATGCAAGGAGGGATTTAATGTTAGCGAGTATGGCGTGCAAAAGCTGATGACGAAACTTGGTTTAGTGGTGACTCAGCGCATTGCTTATAAAGTAACGACTAAGCGTAAACACAGTGATACCGTTGCCGATAATTTGTTAAACCAGAATTTTAATCCTGTTGCGCCTAATCAGGTTTGGGCTGGTGATGTCACTTACCTAAAAACAGGCGAAGGCTGGATGTATCTGGCTATTGTTATGGATTTATATTCCAGACGCATAGTCGGTTGGCATATTGATAAGCGCATGACGACTGATTTAGTGTGCAAGGCGATGATGAAAGCCTATAACTTACTACAGCCGCCTCAAGGTTTGGTGTTTCACTCTGATAGAGGTTCACAATATACCAGCAAGCATTACCGTAAATTGCTCGCTAATGATGGCATCAGAGCTAGTATGGGGGATGTTGGTGCTTTCTGGGATAATGCAGTGGTTGAAAGATTCTTCGGTAGCTTAAAGCATGATTGGCTATTGAAAGTGCCGCAGCCAACGCGTGAGCATATGAGAAATGACCAAACGTCGTATATGCGCTATTACAACTTAGAAAGGCTTCATACAGCTAATGGTGATCTATCACCAGTAGAGTATGAACAAAATTCCTTAAGAAAAGTGTCCTGACATAGTTGTGCAGAACAGACTCTGGAGTTAGTTGAGTTTATACAGCCCCAAAGCTACGGTGTTACATCAACACATACTCTAATTATTAATAATAAATGGAAGATTGCTGGTGCAGTCGAATATCAAATGCTACAACGCGAGCTTCAAAAACTTATTTAAATACTCTCATTTCAGCTTTTACCAAATCACTCACATCAAAATTTTTTATAAAAAATAATCATAACTAAAAGCGGCTTTACAATAGTCGCCTTTAAATATTTTTGAATATTAATTCATTGTTTTAATTGGCTTTAATTTTTATTTTGAATGTTCCTTACAGGATTTATTCATTACACGCTCTTTAATTTTTAAAGTAATAACTCTATTTAACCTGATGCGGGGGTTGAATCGCAAAACCGTTCAGCTTACACTTGTGCGCTGAGTGAGCGTACACGTGTAAGTTTAAATGAGTTTTATATTCAACCCCTTAACAAATTGGTTTAGTAAACAGTTTTTCCATCATCGTTCGATGGCTGGCTATTTTGAGCCGATAATTCAAATATTTAAGCCAAGTTGGCGCGATGGTTATTACCGTGCAAATGTGCAGTCGGTAACATACATTGCTAACAAAACAGTTTCGGTAGAGCTCAAAGTTGAGTCTCGTTGGCCTACCCATAAAGCCGGGCAACATATTGAGCTAACAATGGAAATTAACGGCCGCTTAGTAACGCGTGTATTTACCATTGCCTCTAGCCCAAATCAGGCAATGCATGAAGGCGTGATCCGTTTAGTGATAAAGCAACATGATGTAGGTGCATTTACGCCGTTTTTATCCCGTTTAACTGTGAATTCATGGGTTAATATTTCAAATCCCAAAGGCACATTTTTATTGCCACAGTCTAACGCTGTGACTTTTTTTGCTGCGGGTTCAGGTATTACCCCGTTTATTGCGATGTTGCATCAAGCATTACATGACGAAATCCCGCCAATTCATTTGGTGTATTACGCAAAACCAAATGAGCATTTGCTGGTGGCCGAACTTGCCAGTTTGCGCAACCGCTTAGCAAACTTCACGTTTACGTTACTTAGCCGAAGTACTGACGGGGATGTTGCTGCAAAATTGCCAGAATTTATTGGTTCCCAGTGGCTGGTATGTGGGCCGCAAGATTTTTATAAAACCATCAAAAACTATGCAGATACGCATCAGCAATCAATTGAAAGTGAGCATTTCTCGTTAGTAGATTTGCACACGCAAGGTGACGCAAAAGCGCATTTTCAGGTGGATCATGGCGGCATTAAATTTAAAGCCGACAATCAACAGCCTCTTTTAGCGCAGTTTCAAGCAAATAACATTAACGTGCCTTACGGCTGTGGCATGGGCATTTGCCATCAATGCCAATGCGTAAAGAAAAAAGGCGTAGTGCGTGATATTCGCACCGGTAAATTATCAGATTACGGTGAAGAGTTAATTCAATTATGTGTATCGCAAGTGGTGTCAGATGTGGAGTTTAAAGCGTGAACACAGTAGCAGAACCAAATTATGATTTATTAGCCGAGCAGCTAAACGAAATTCAATCAACAACGATGGCAAAAGTGGGTGAGCAAGACGCAAACTATATTCGCCGTGTGATTGTAACGCAGCGCATTTTAGAATGGTCGGGCCGTATTTTATTGGTGCTTGGCTTTGTCTCGCCGTGGCTTTGGCTTGTTGGTGTGCTTGCCCTTGCTACAGCTAAAATACTCGACAATATGGAAATCGGCCACAACGTAATGCACGGCCAGTACGACTGGATGAACGACAAGCATATTAACTCCAAAGCGTATGAGTGGGATATTGCATGTGATGGCAAAAGTTGGAACCGCGTACATAACTTTGAGCACCATACTTACACCAATATTATTGGTAAAGATCGTGACTTTGGTTATGGCTTACTGCGCTTATCAAACGATTTTCGCTGGCGTGTTAAAAACCTTTGGCAATTTATCACTTACCTAAATTTAAGTGTGTTGTTTCAGTGGGGCGTGTCGTATCACGAACTCGCCGCAGAGCGCGTGTTTTTTGGTAAGAAAAAAGATAATCGCGATTACAAAGTGCCACATAGTGAGCTAAAAACACGGTTTTTTAGTAAAGGTGCGCGCCAATTAATTAAAGATTACCTAATATTCCCACTGTTAGCAGGGCCATTTTTTTTATGGGTATTGGTTGGTAATCTAATTGCCAATTTGCTACGTAATTTATGGACATCAACCATTATATTTTGTGGTCACTTTACGGGCGATGTAAAAACGTTCAGTGAAAAAGAATGCGAAAACGAGACTAAAGGGCAGTGGTATTATCGCCAGGCATTGGGGTCATCCAATATTAAAGGCGGAAAGTGGTTTCATATATTAACGGGGCATTTAAGCTTTCAAATCGAGCACCATTTATTTCCTGATATGCCAGCCAAGCGCTACCGTGAAATTGCGCCTAAAGTGCAAAAGGTATTTCGTGAACACGGTATTCAATACAACACTGGTAGCTTTTTTAAACAATATGGCTCGGTAGTAAAACGCATTTTGCGCTACTCATTGCCATAACGCGCAAGTAAAAACAGTTCCTTAACATAATGTGCCCAGTTATTGTCTGCCAACAATAGCATGGGTGCATTATTTTCATCTCATTGAACATTCTGTTCGCCGTGTTTAACAAAAAAGGTCGCCACTGTTTGATAAACTAATAAAGTTATAAAAGAAGGTAAAATTGCGGTCGTTAAAAACCTTACAAACGATGTGTGTTTACAAATTTTTACAAAGCATTTTGACGATTTATATTTAATTTATGTAAACCAAATGTGCTTTTTGTTTGTTCTTTATTCGGTTTGAAGCTTTTTTAGTTATTTTAGATTTTATTTATATTCCATTTAGTAATTATTTATATCTATTGGCGATAAGTTTGGTTGTATTACTGTCTTTAATTGTTAACATGGAATTTAACTCTTTACATTCATTTTGTTAACTTTGTCCATAGATTTGTTTTCAGCCTTTTTTATTAGTTAGTTACCATTCTTTTTCAATACTCGATTTATCCCTACCTTTTCTATGGATTTAGCCTCTATTTCTCACATGTTTTAAACAAATACAATTTTTGTGCAATTTGCTCATTTTTAAATCTGTAATTTGTTGTAATTACATTTTATGTAAGCGCTATCATTTCTTGTTATCTGTAAAAAAAATGTTGTAAATGTTTCATTCGTTTGCGTTTTTACCAATTTGCAATTTAAAGGCGTGATCATCAAAATGCGCCGCCTTGGGGAACGAATGAGGTACAGGTTTGTTAATAAAAAAAGCAGCGAGACGCTTTGAAGCAGCGTTAAAAAGCTATGAAAATGACAGCGTTAGTACAGAGATAACAATCATTAATAATCACGAACTAACTGTTAAATGCTTCTTGTATTGTGGCCTTCATTACTCGAACACAGTAACGTTTGATGAAGACTTTTGTTTGGCGACTCTAAATATTCAGCACTTAAAAGAGGGTATTCATATACCCACTGATGAGCAAAAAAAGCAGCTTTCAGCCTGCTTATCTCAGGTGATAAATGAAGGAATGTATTATGCCAAGTGCTGAGGTTTATTGTGCAGGTGTGTCAGTGCCAGAGCTTGCGTTACACACACAAGGTTTGATCGAGCGATTATTTAGCAAAGATTATTATCAAGTAGTGCTGTCGAGAAAAACCCATTATGAAGCGCAGCTTACGGTGTTTTATCACAGGCACAAATTGCTCAAATTAATGATTAATAACAAAGAAGTGAGTTTGAGTCATTGTGAAAAATTGTGCAGCACAAAAGTGGATGAAATAGTGCAGTTTTTACAGTCAGCAGATAAAAATTTTTGGTTTTCGCGTTCAGTGTTTTACACCAATGAAAAATTAGTCGAGACGTTTCATGTTTTAAATTCACCTGCCATAGGCATTATTCATAGGCCGCATTATGCATAAGGTGAGCTTGTGTTTTAAATCATCGCAATGTCACGAACTTACGCCAATGCAAACAAAAATTCTGTATCAGCTTGTGGTTAAAACAGTGTCTGAGCAATACGGTGAAGATCGTGTAAAGCAAATTATCGATGCCTTTAATGGCGATTATTTTTCAATTTTAAAGTGTGGCATTTCATTGCTCGCAAGTGAGGTTAACAATGCAAACTAACATGGTAAACAAATTAACCGATGTGGCACGTACCGCCGACCAATATATTGCAGAGCAAGGGCAATACGGCCGTATTCAATCTGATAAAAGTAAAGTGATGGATCATATTCTTAAGTTAATGGAAATTGACGCACAAATTCGCTTAGCGAATCAGCTTGAACATTTTGCTTCGTCACTAAAAGCAGATGTTGATTAGTAGTTCCCTGTTCACAACAGGATCCCCCAGCCAAAGCCTCTACTGAGGCTTTTTTTAGGTAATAACATGAAAATATTAATTGTAGGTGCAGGGATCGCCGGTTTATTGATGTATCGCGAGTTACAACGTCAAGGCATTGAAGCCGATCTTATAGAAAAGCAGCCAACGTTGAATAATTTAGGTGCGGGCATTTGTTTACCTGGAAATGCGATGAAGCAGCTTGAAGTACTCGGTTTAAAACAAGCCATTTTAGCCAAAGCTCATCAGGTTAAAGAAGTACGATTTGAAACACATCAACGCGAATTGTTAGCTAAAGCAAGCCTTAAAGAAGGGGTTTTAGCAAGTCAACCGTTTGTGGCATTAACGCGTTCGGATCTTATTGAGGTGCTTGCTGATGGCATTAGTCAGCATATTCAGTTTTGCCGCTCCATTGTCGACATACAAAATAACAACACTACACAATCGGTGCGTTTTAATGATGGTGCTGTAGTTGAGTATGACCTTATCATCGCTGCCGATGGCATTAACTCAAGTGTGCGAGAGTTACTATTTGCCGAGCCTGAGCTCACTGATTTAGAAGTAACACATTGGCGCTTCTTAGTGGATATGCCAAGTGAAGATTTAGAGCCAAGTTACCTTGTTGGCAATACCGATGCATTTATGTTTTACCCAATCAGTAAACAACAAGTTTACTGTTACGGGCAAGCTGCAAATCAACAAATTAACGCCCTTTATAGCGACCCTAAAAAGAGTATGCGCGCGGTTTTTTCGCATTATCACCCGTCAGTGGTTAAGGCTATTGAGTCGGCAACGGTAATAAACCAAGGGCGTTTGCGCTCGGTGATGTCAAAAGAAGTTTATAACAAGCGCTGCGTGTTAATAGGCGATGCACTTCATGGATGCCCGCCAAGTTTACAACAAGGGGTGGCGCAGGCACTAAGTGATGTACTGACGTTATCTCGCTGTTTAAAAAATGCTTACAGCATTGATATGGCTCTGGCTGATTTCAAAAGCAAACGCTTAAAGCAAATTACGTGGGTTGTTTCTGAGTCCAATAAAATTATTCGTTTAGCAAAATTGGGTAAATCAAGGTTTGGCCGATTTATACGTAATAGTTTAATCCGTCTGCAAGGGCCGCAAAATGTAAAAGCGTGGCGAAAATTAATGACTGAATTAGAGGCAAACAAATGCAACTAAACACGCTGTTAGACACTTACCAAGGCCAGTTACTCACAAAGCAAGAACTCTCGTTTTACGAGCGCTGGGCAATGGATTATTTTCATGATGATAGCCTTGTAAGCGACCCTTACTTATCAATCACCCTTGATTTGCCTTTAGCAAAAGCAAGAGAGACATATCAGCGTTATTATTCGTCGGCTGAAGGCGCTTCGTTTCAAGGGTTTTTGATTTGGTGCTTGGCAAGAGCGCTTAAAAGCGAGTGGATTTTCTCTACCCGAAACATTAACGGTAAATGGTATCGTTTTGATAATTTACCCATTTTTTGCCCGATTGCAGTAGGCGGAGAGCTGCGTTTTAAAGATGTGATTTTAGAAAATGTAACGTTGCTTTCGTGGCCTGAATTTGCCCGTTATTACCGTCAATCAGTGGATTGCAATAACGCAAAATTAGAAGTGTTACCGCAAGAAGTGTGGGCGCTTTGCCCATTTATTGGCAACTTACCAAACATGGCGTTTTCATCGTTTCAAATTCATCGTAATAAGTTAAAAACAGGGCGTCCTTTATTTTATTTTGGTCAGCGCAAAACAATAAATGGCGAACCTTTTGTGCCGCTAAGCATTAGCTTTGATCACGCAAACAGCGACCCGTTTGTGCTCGACAAACTACTAGCACGGTTTAATGCGTTAACAACTAACGTAATCGACTAAAACGAAAAAGCGACTATCTGGCTGGGATAGTCGCTTAGGCTCGTTAGGGATAGGTTTTAATCAATTTCACACTTAATTGGTGTGTGAATTAGCAGTTTTTGTCTTCGCTGCCGATTTCTTCTTTAGCTTTCTCACATAAATCTTCGGCTTTATTTTTTGCATCCGTGATGGCGTCATCAATGCGTTCACCAGCATCTTCCGCAGGGCCTTCTGAACAACCTGTTAGCGCAAATAGTGCAGAAATTGCAGTTACTTTTAACATCGTCATTAATGTATTCATGGTTAATTTCCTTCTAATATTCAATCTGTAAAGTGGGCGCGTTATTCGTTAATACTAAATGCGAGGCGGCCTTACTCTGGGTAAGATTAAAGACAGCACTAATAGCGCAACAAAAACAAAGAACAGTATTTTCGCGATACTTGCTGCGGCACCTGCGATGCCACCAAAACCAAGTAACGCTGCGATAATCGCTAAAACAACAAATGTAAGTGACCAACCGAGCATAAATCCTCCTTAAAATTCGGTTTAGTTAATTGAAATTAAGCGGTTACTTCTTGTAATGCTTTCATTTCATCGTGGCATGCTTGCATGCTATTTTGTATCAGCTTCAATGTGCTGAAATAAGGCGCTGGTAAGGGCTCTTTTAGCGCAGAGTCAATTTTTTCAAGCACGCGGTCTTCAACTTCTTCAAGCTGCGAAATATAAGTGTGCTCTTTATCCGTGCTTATTAGCGAGAGTACCTTAGTGTAAGTTTCACGTAGCGACACGATAGTGTCGGTATCCGTTTCAATTTCACCGTCATCAATCACCACAAAGGTTTGTAATTCAGCGGCAGCGCGCTCTTTTTCAGAGATCATGCGCTCGAAGATAATTTCTAAGCTTTGGCTCGATACTTTTGACTTGGCTGCTTTGTAAAATTCAATACCGCCATTTAAAACTTTCACAAGCTCTTTTACTGGGGTTAAGTTGTAATCAGAGTTTGACATAAATGCTCCTTTTAAAATTTCTAAATGGTTCATGGTTACTGTTGCATAGCATGTGCCAAATAAAATAACTAATAAATTCAGTTGGTTATTGTTTTTGTTAAAAAGTACCTGTGACACATTTACAGGTACTGTGAAGTTTTTACTTGCCTTGACTCTGTAACTCTTGCAAAGAGCGTCCACCTTTTGCATTAAAGTCCAAAGTACGAATAGGGAATGGAATAAGAATGTCGTTTTTCTCGAGTGTTTTATGAATTGTGGCAATGGCTTTATGTCGCATTTCCATAAAGCCGATTTGGCCAGGGTAATCAATCCAAAACCACACTAGTAAATTAACCGAACTATCGGCAAATTCACTGGCATAAACGGCGGTTTCATCTTTATTTATAACCCCATCGAGCTGATTTATTGCGCTACAAATTACGTCACGTGCTTTATTTACGTCGTCGGCATACGAAATGCCCACAGCTACTTCAATGCGTCTTTTAGCGAGGCGCGAGTAATTAAGTAGCTCATTTTTAAATAAGGTTTTATTGGGCACAATGGCGAGCTGGCCGTAGAAGTTTTCAATTAAGGTATTGCGTAAATTAATACGCTGTACAGTGCCAAAAGTGTCTCCTGCTTCAATAATGTCGCCCACTTTGAAGGGTTTGCGAATGCCCATAACAATGCCTGCAATTAAGTTTTCGGTCATATCTTGGAATGCAAAACCAATCGCCAGACCAATAATACCTGCACCTGCCAGTAACGACGCCACCGCTTTTGACAACCCCATAATATCGAGCGCAAAAAAGAAGCCCACAATAATGACCACCATGCGACAAATGCCAGTAATTAGACCTGCAACTTGCGATGACTCAAAAATGCGATTGAGTAATTTTTTAATCCATACGGATAGCCATTTCGCGAGCAGCAAAAAGACAATAAAAATCAGCAAAGCAATCACCATGTTAGGTAAATTTTTGATGGTGATTTCAAGCCAGTGAGTGAGCTTTTCATTTATTAAAGACCAAAATTTTTCCAATGTAATCGACATAACAACTCCTTTATAAAGTAATAACGTTATTACGCAGGTTGTATGCCATGGCTCAAAAACAACCATGCACTAAAGGGTTGCTTTGTTTTGGTGCTGAAACGCTTTCAAATTTATGTAAAAAATGCCGGAAGATTTTTCACGGTAGTTGTGTAAAAGCTACATTGCTGAAAATTAGTTTGAATTTAAGTTTTTGATATTTATGTAAAATATAGTTGGTATGCGAAATGCAAAAAGTATATCGAACCCAGCAAAAAAGGAAATTTATTATGAATCGTACATTAAACACACTTGCACTAGTTACTGTATTATCAACCACTGCGCTTTCAGTAAATGCGAAAGAAAACAAGTGGGAAAAAGAAGCCAGCGATGCATGGATTGATGGTAAAGCTGAAGCCACATTGCTGTTTAATACTCACCTAAACTCGTTTGATATTAATACTGACGTTGATAAAGGTGTTGTAACACTGACGGGTAAGGTTAATCACGAAGTAGACAAAAAGCTTGCGAAAGAGCTTGTGATGGGCATTGATGGAGTAACAGAGGTAGATAACCGATTAACGGTTATTCCAAATAAAAACAGCAAATCAGAGCAGCAAGAGAGCAAATTAGAGTCTGATTTTGTTGACGCAAAAATTGCAACTGTAATCAAAACACGCCTACTGTTTGATACTGACATTAGCGGCACCAGCATTGATGTTGATGTTGAAAAGCAAACAGTAACCCTTACAGGTGAAGTAGATTCGGAAGCTGAAAAGCAGTTAGCAATTAACATTGCTAAAAATGCAGACGATGTTGAAACAGTTAAAGACGAACTTCGTGTTGTAAAACAATCTTAATTAAACCATTTTTACTGCATTTTTAAAAAGCACCTTCGGGTGCTTTTTTGTTGTTTGTTGCACTGTTTATTGATTCGCGCCGAGCTCCAGCTAAAAAGATACTTTTTGTACCCGTTTTTCAGCGTAATTAGACGAAGGATAAAATCTAATATGGCGGGGAGTTGTTTTCTCTGATACTAATATGCGCTCTCGTTTTATTTAATAAGAGTGTTAACGTGACAAGTGCCGAATTAATTGTTCAAAATCAGCTGGATGCATACAATAATAAAAACCTAGATGCTTGGCTTAATACATACGCTGAAAATGCAATTCAGTTTTCAACGGATGGTGAGGTATTGGCATCAGGGCACCAGCAAATGCGCGAAAATATGCGTATTCGGTTTGCCGAGCCAGATTTACATGCAGCGCTAATAAACCGCATTGTGTGTGACAATGTGGTTATCGACCACGAACTCATTACACGTAACTTTCCTGAGGGAAAAGGCACAGTCGAAATGTTGTGCATTTACCATATTCACAATAATTTGATTCAAAAAGGGGAGTTTAAAGTTTTTAATAAGCAATTGATTTAAAATTTGTTATTAAATAATAAAAGGGAATTTACACGTACCGTACTGGTCGTTTTACTGTGTAAATACGTATGTTTGCTCTAGTTATTGTTAAACCATTTTCAAATTTCTGCCGTATAGCTAACACATGGCTAATTTAGGATATGGACAATGTTTTGTGCAGATTGCGAGCGAATTGAAAACTACCTTTTTGATAAAACAACGTTTTGGTTATTTTTGCCCACTTTTGAGAGTGTAAATAAAGCTATTCTTTTTTGTGGCAACGGAAATTACCCCGCAGCACAAACAGACTCACACAGCATTCGTGTTGAGGTAAAAAAAGAGCAGGTAAATCGTTTTTTACTGGGGCTTTTTGGTGAGTTTGAGCCTAATGAATTAAATGCTTCTAAAATCACCACAACCGATGGTGGCGAGCCTACATTTAGCGATATTGGCCGAATTGTGCCAGCAAGTGTGCTTATTAATCGCTTAAACAGCGAGTGGATTATTCAAGCCATAGAAAATCATCGTTACGAAACGCACTTTCAGCCGATTTTTTCATTAGATGAGCAAGGCAACCCTTCGCCTTTTGCATTTGAAGGTCTGTTTCGCATTAAAGATGAATTTAATAATATTGTGCCGCCATCACATGCGTTTAAATTAGCAGAAGGTTCTGACTTACTTTTTTCCCTTGACCTAATAGCGAGGCGCTCAGCGGTAGGACATTTTAGAAAGTCAGGTTTAAACGGCAAATTGTTTATAAACTTCAACCCTTCCAGTATTTACGACCCATCGTATTGCCTACGAGCAACAGCCTCGGCCATTAATGCCTTAGGTATACGCCCTGAAGATGTGGTTTTTGAAATTACCGAAACCACAACTGCCTCAGATGAATCGGTAATGCGTGGCATTTTAAACTTTTACCGCAATGCCGGTTTCGGTGTGGCATTAGATGATATTGGCTCGGGATGGTCTGGGCTTAACATGCTGCATAAATACCGCCCCGATTACGTTAAAATCGATATGGATTTAGTGCGCAACTTACATAACGACCCTTACAAACAAACGATAGTTAAACACCTTATTCAACTGGCGCACGATAATGGCACAAAAGTAATTGCAGAGGGTATTGAAAGTGAAGAAGAGCTGGCAATCCTACAAAGCTATCGTGCTGATTATTACCAAGGGTTTTTATTAGCTAAACCGCAATTTTATGCTTCAACCTTAAGCCAAGAAGAACAAAGCCAAATCGATAATACCTTAACGGGTATTAATTAATTTGAATATTTAATGGGGTTTGAGGCTTATTTTGTTTACTAATTTCTTTTTTGCTAAGGCTAGATTTTAGAAATAAAAAGAACTTTCGCGATTATTCTTTGTTCCGTTATATACTGGCGATAACTATTTTGCTGGTGTGCCACAAGGAATTTTATGCGCCATAGCCGATTACTCGTTTCTTTTTTATTGTCTTTCACTTGGTTGTTACTTGCCACAGGCTGTGGTGAAAGCTATCAAGAGCTGGTTGAGCGTGAAAAAGAGCAGCAAAAAAGTTGGCCATCGTGGCCTGAGTTTGAAGCTGCTGTACCAAAGCCAGATTGGTGGCATTCGGTGCCGATTAAATATTTAGATCCAATGAATTATACGCCCGAAGAAATGAAAGCGTATCATGATAAAAATACCGGCATTGATAAATATAAACGCGACTTTAAAGTACTTTACGCCCGCATGTTGAAAAATCGCGGCAATGATGTGCAAGAGATGGCGGGGTTTTTAGGCCGTGGCACAGTGGATGAGTTTTACCCTTTGTACGCGTTTTATATTACAAATTACATGCATGAAACCTGGCAAAGTGAATACTGCGGCCAGTGTAATGATGCTAACGCCGCGATAAATATTGGTACGCAGTGGCTTCACCGTTTAACAAAAGACGGCGAGCTCACCCGCGCACAGCACGTTATTGATCAGCTTTTTGAATTAAAATACGACAGAGCCATTCCATATCAGCGCTACACCTTGATCCGCGCATATCGCAATGTGTTATTAAAAACCCACAGCCGTGAAGATGCTTACGCGATTTTAAAACCCTACATTGTTGATAATATAAAGCTTGCTGAACAAGCGAACGATCAAAAAATGATCCAGTGGTGGATGAATTTATAAACACAACTTAAATTTGCGGTAGTTTCACTTATAAATAATTTAAAACGACTTTTGATGAAACCAAATTACGAAAACTACAGTTATAAATCACTCTTAGAAGCGTTAAACAGCATAGATAAAAACGCTTATCCAGAGCGCGTGGTTGAAATTAAGTCTCGCATACAGCAGTGGTTTGAAACCGCTGAATTTAATGCTCAGTATCAAGATAATAATCTTGCTATGGCTTTGTTTGTTTTAACGGTAGGTCTTATTGGGGTTTATGGTTTTTTATACGGTAACCCGCACGATATCAGGCGCTACGGCGGGCCGATACTGTTGGCGACTTTACCGTTTATTTACTACTCTGGTAAAAAGAAATTTAAGGCTCATCAAAAGGATGTGTGTAAAATTGACCAAGCAGGTGTTTTTAGAATAGAAAAAAACACTGAAAATACCATCGCTTGGCAAGACGTAAAACGCGCAGGGTTTGTAATTATAAAAGGCAACACAAGGGTATGGTTTGAAGATCAAAACCAACATCGCGAAGTTTGCGTCGAGCTAAACTTGTTTGATTTAGATAGTACCGAGGTACTTGCTTTTGTAAATTATAAAGCCAAGCAATATGGCTTTGAACTATTTGAAATTGGTGGATTAGGCCAAGAAAAAGTGGTTATCCCAGCAAAAAATTCACAAAAGATAGAAAAGCAGATATAGTCATTTTTCATATTGTTTATAAGGACATTAACACATGAATATTAATGCAACACTGATTGGTGAGTTAGTTGTTATCTCTGTTTTAGTTGTTGGTTTTTTGAGTTTTTATTTAGGAAAACGTAAAACCAATTCGCCAAAACTCGCTGCGCTTATTGGCGTATTACTTTCATTAATTCCACCGCTTGGTTTTATTTACCTTGCTGTATTGGTTTTAAAGGATGATATAAACCAAAACAACCCAAGCGCTAACAAGGCAATGGGCTAAAAAACAGTAAAATTTTAGCTGCATAAGTGGGCTCTGAATTACTTAAATAATCCGTGCCCATTTCGCCAATACTTAAAGCTGTTTGATTCGTTATTTTTTCTCTTCTCAACTGATTGAATCTAAGGAAAATCAATTTTTGCTTAATAGGCTATCGCTGAAATAAGTTTTCAATTTAGGTTTGTTAAATCACGTTTTTAAGGTCGTTTAACGATACCGGTTTTAAAATGACATGTTCAATTTGATGTTCTGCAAGTTGCTCTGCTGGTGGCTCGCTGCCACTGACAATTACTAAATTCGCGTCGCAATTATGTTCTCGAATTATGCTTGCAAGGCTTAGCCCTGAACCATCACTTAAGTTTAGATCAAGGCAAATGGTGTCGAATTGGCTATCGTGTTTAAGTAGCTCAACACACTCGCCATAACTGCCAACGCCAAGCACTTCACAGTCAAGTGATTGCAATAATAAGCACATTAAATCACGGGCGTTTTTATCATCTTCTACCACTAAAATGCATTTTTCAGAGCGATTCGCAAAGTTTGAAGTTGCTGCGTTTGAGGTTTTACTTGGGGTATTTTCGAGGTGTTTTTGCAAAGATTGATAAAGCAATTCGGTGTTTATCGGTTTAGTGATAATGTCATCAAAGCCAAGTGCCAGCAATGTATCAATATTATCTTTTTGTGCCGCAGCGGTAAGGGCAATTATCGGCGAATGAATATTCCGTTCACGCAGTGCGATTATGGCTTCTTTGCCACCCATCTCAGGCATATGTAAATCCATAAAAACAATATCAAATTGCTGCTGTTGGCTGCTGAGTAAATCAACCGCCTCACGGCCATTGTTTGCACAAGTAACACAAGCGCCAGTACTTGAAATAATATTATTAAGCAGGGTTTGAATTTCAGGTAAGTCTTCCACAATAAGCACATTGCCAGAGAGAGTGGGTGCCAAAGTGGGTGTTTGTGTTTTTTGATTAAGCGCCAAGTCTAAGGGCTGGCAAGTATCAATGTGCTCGCCTAAATGAATAGAAAAGCTAAAAGTACTGCCTTCACCTAACTGTGACTGCACATTTATCTCGCCGCCAAATAATTTAACTAAGGCGGCGCTGATTGCTAAACCAAGGCCTGCACCTTCTTTGGTACGTGTGATGGTATCTTGTATTTGTTCAAACGGTTTAAATATTTGCGTTAATTTGTCATTGGCAATGCCAATTCCGGTGTCGATAACACTCACTTTTAAATGGTATTGAGTGTTCTGCTTTAAAAGTTCAAACACCACATCTACTTTGCCCTTAGGCGTAAATTTTATGGCGTTATATACCAAATTTATCAAAATTTGTTTTAGTCGTTTTGCATCTGTGTTGATGGTTTTTGGTAAATCACCTTTAGTTATTATATTGAGCGCAATGCCTTTTTTGGCCGCCTCCATAGAAAATACACTTTGTAGGTCGGCAATCAGTGGCCCAAGCGCCGTATTTTCTTTTTCAAGGGATAAACTGCTGGCGTTTATTTTCGATAAATCCAGCACATCGTTTAATAGGTTAAGTAAGTGTTCACTGTTGTTATGGATTATATCTAACTCTGGTTTTATTGTGCTGTGCTGTTGGTTTTCGCGAAGAAGTTGAGTATAGCCAATGATTGATGTGAGCGGGGTGCGTAACTCATGGCTTAGGTGCGCCATAAAACGGTCTTTTGCGCGGCTTTCTGCTTCTGCTTTAAAGCGTTCAAGCCGCTCGCTTTCTAAATCTCGGCGCGATAAAGCATACAGTATGGCACGTACAAAACGTGGGCTGTTTATTTCTGATTTTAATAAAAAGTCATCCGCCCCAAAAGCGAGGGCTTGGGCATCTAAGTTTTCATCAGACTGCCCCGTTAGCATCATAAAGGTCGTGCTGAGCTTGAGCGATTTCGCTACTTTTAAAATCGACAAGCCTGTATGGGTACCTAATTGGTAATCTAAAAAGCATAAATCAAAGTGTTTTTTGGCAAGCAAATCTAGCACGCTTTGATAATCGCATAGCCAGGTCACATCAAATTGATAATTAGGAATTTGCTCTAGGTAATCAACTGTTAGCAGGTAATCATCTTCATCATCTTCAACCAATAACACCTTTACTTGATTTAGCTTTTCCATGGGATTTCCTTACGGTAGCTCGACGATTTCAATCCAATATTTGCCCAATTGTTTCATCAGTTCAACAAGCCCTTCAAACGTAACTGGTTTAGTTATGTAAGAAGCGGCGCCTAAGTCGTAGCCGCGCAGTTTATCTTCCTCTTGCTTTGAAGTGGTTAAAATTACTACGGGAATAGCACGTAAATGCGGGGTTTCTTTAATGCGTTTTAGTGCTTCGCGGCCATCCATTCGCGGCATATTTAAATCGAGCAAAATAATGCTTGGGCGCGGGTATTTTTGGGTGTCTTCAAATGGCGCTTGGTTATTTAAATAAGCTAATAATTCAACCCCATCATTTACGAAATAAAGGTTATTTAAAACGCGGCTTTCCTCAAGCGCATCCTGCGTCAGTAGTCGGTCATCCTCATCATCATCGGCCATTAAAATATTGATGCGCCTAACTTCTTGATCAAGCATTGTGTTGTTCCTCTATATTAAATGACGTTGCCAATACCGGTAATACCAATGTAAAAGTCGCGCCTTTGTTTACTTCACCCTGTGCAGTAATTTGCCCGCCATGACGTTCCACAATACGGCGGCAAACAGATAAACCTATGCCTGTGCCTTGGTATTCTGTGCGACTGTGCAAACGCTGAAATGGCGTAAATATTTTTTCGCTGTAGTTTTGCTCAAAGCCAATACCGTTATCTGAAATGGTTATTTTTAACCAATCACTGGTGATGTCTTCTAGGTGGGTGGCTGGCGCTTGGTACTGCTCCACCTTAACGCTTACAACTGGTGGGTTATCTGGTCGTTTAAATTTAAGTGCGTTAGACAGTAAATTTAAAAATAATTGGCGCAGCTGACTTTCATCACCTTTAACTACTGGCAGCGTGTCGATGTTAATGTGTGCTTCAGATTCAGAAATAGCAATTTCTAAATCATCTATCACGCCATCTACCAAGGCGTCTAAGTTGACCTCTTTAAACGCTTTACCTTTGGTGGTTACGCGCGATAGTGCCAATAAATCAGATATTAGTAATGACATGCGCGCAGCTGCGTTGTCCATGCGCAATAGGTAATCTTTGCCTTTGTCGTCAATTTTATCGTTATACAGCTCAGTGATACGTGCTGAAAAAGCCCGAATTTTTCGTAGCGGTTCTTGTAAATCGTGCGAAGCAATAAACGCAAAATCTTCTAACTCGCGGTTACTGCGGCCAAGCTCTTCAGCGTACAGCTCAAGTGCTTGTGTGCGCTCAAGTACCTTTTCTTCAAGCAGTTCGTTACTTTTCTCAAGTTCTTGCGCGTTTTCTTTTACGTTTCGTAAGTGTTTAATTAATAACACTAAAAAAAGGCCACTAATGACAATGCTAATAACGGCAAACCAAATAAGGTTGGTTTCAGAGGCAATGCGCGCATTGTTTAATCGTGTTAGCAAGTGATTACGAATAACGGTTTCGTTATCAATAATTTCTTGGTAAATGGTACGTAAATCTAAATTATCAATTTGGATGTCTTTTAGCAGGCGTTTAGGTGGGCGATCGGCATTTGTTTGAACATGACGAATACCTGCACCAACTAGCGCAAACTTGGCTTCGGCATAACGTACAAAATTATCAATACGGGTCTGCTGAATGCTGCTTTCTGAGCGAATATCGCGAGCTTGTTGTAAGCTTTCTGAAAACTGCTGTAACGCATTTTTATAAGGGGCTAAATCTTCTTCTAGCAAGGTAACTAAATAAGCGCGCTGACTTGATTCGGCATTTAAAATATCTATGTGCAAGCGGTCAATCGCCAACATCACATTAGACGTATTTTGAAAACTCTGCTGAATTGTTGCAATGTCGCGGTTATTTTTAAGGCCAACAAAGGTAATTGCGCCAATGCCAAGCAAAATAATAGAAAAGGCACACCAAGCAAAGCCAATACTATGAATGATGCGATTTAAAAATGCGTTCATGTGGCTCACTTAGCTCGCTCAGAAATAACTTGCAGCAACTCACTACAGGCTTTTGAAGCGGCAATTATTTTATTAGCGGCATCGCAAATTTCAGGGTGCTTAGCTGCATCTTCGCTGAGAATTTTAATGATCTCGGCATGCATTGAAATATGGTTTAGTGGTTTTCTCGCATCGTGCACTAAGGTGTTTAGTTCATCGTTTGAGTTTGTCATTGTTACTCCCATGGATTATTGCTGTGGCTCGTCGTAGGCATTTAGTCGGTTATAGAGCGTTTTGGTGCTGATCCCAAGCAGTTTAGCTGCCAATGTTTTATTGCCAGCCACGGATTCAAGTGTTTTATAAATAAGCTCTTTTTCGACTTCTTCTATGGTCTTACCTACATCAATTTCAGGGGCATTAACTATTGGCTGTTGGCTAGCGTGTGTTACTTGTGTAGCACTTGGCGCTAACTGTGTTTGCACTACTGTGCCCGCAAACGGCGAAGGCTCAATTTTATCAATATTGATACATTGCTTAGTTGGCTCCGCCATAATAAATGCGCGGTGAATACAGTGTTTTAACTCACGAATATTACCCGGCCAATGATGCGCATAAAGAACCTCTTTGCTGCTTGGTGAAAATTGATACTGCGTTTTGTATTCTTTATTAAGCTCGGCGAGAAAAAAATCGCTTAACAGCGCAATGTCTTCTTTGCGCTCACGAAGCGGCGGAATTTCAATTGGAAATACCGCTAAGCGAAAATAAATATCTTCTCGCAGCACTTTCTTTTCGGCAATTTCAGCCATGGTGCGGTTGGTTGCCGACACCACGCGGCAATTAACAGGGATTTGTTTGTTACCGCCAACACGAGTTACCTTTTGCGTTTCGAGCACGCGCAATAAGTTTGGCTGCATATCAATTGGCATTTCGGTAACTTCGTCTAAAAACAAAGTGCCGTTTTCCGCTTGTTCAAACACCCCTTTTTTCTGTGCTACAGCCCCTGTGAATGCGCCTTTTTCATGGCCAAATAGCTCACTGCCAATTAAGTCTTTGGTGATTGCACCACAGTTTACTGACACTTGTTCACCTTGGCATTGGCTGGCGTTATGAATGGCTTTTGCCACGATTTCTTTACCAACGCCACTTTCGCCAATCAGCAAAACATTGGCGTTGGTTTTAGCCACGCGCTCAATCATGGTAACTAAGTTTTTTGCAGCAGTTGACTCACCAATTAAGCAGCCAAAATGGCGCTTAATGCTTGTGTTAGCGCTTTTATTTGAGGTGTTTTCTTTAAATAAAACGCCTTTAACATCGTCGGCTTGAATAGGCTTTGTTAAATAGTCGATTTGCTCATCACACAGTGACGCAATCGCAGTTTTTACCGAAGGGTGGCCAGTAATTAGCGTAATATTAACGTTAATGTTCTGGCCGCGTATAAAGTCGATAAGGTGAATGCCGCTACCATCTGGCAGCATAAAGTCTAAAAATACGTGATCAAAACGTGTGCTTGCCAGCCATTCTTTTGCTTCAGCAATACTCTGTGCGGTGTAAACTTCACAGCCAATGTATTCGAAAATACGCGCACCCAGTTCACTAAATTCGGTGTCGTCATCTACCAATAAAACTGTTTTCATACTGTCCTCTATGTACTGCATTACAAAATAGGCATGGCTACTTTGTCATAATCCATAATGATTTTTCTTTTATTTCAACGGTTAATGTTTCACACGTTTTAATTTCACCATCAATACTATACCTTACTGGTTCACCGTGTTGCTGTAAACAAACCCGTTTGCACAAGGTATGTTTTAGCGTGTCTTGTGCTATTGCAGTGTTACTTTCTAGGCTATTAAAAACCAGTTGCGCCATGCTTAATATTTGGCTTGTGTTTTCTCCAGCTTTAAGCACGGTAAGATCTAACTTACCATCTTGATAGTTGGGCGCACCGCCACCTTGTGCAAGTAACGTTGAAAAGGGCGCAGCGTTTGCAATAGCAATACTGGTTACTTCCACTTCTTGGGCAGCTTGTTGGTCAACCGCAAGGCTAACTTTTTGAGTTTTACCTTCTGAAAGCGCGTTAATAAAACCATTAATATAGGCAAATTGTCCGCCGTGATTTTTTTCTTCACGATTGGCAAAGCTGATCATCTGCTCTTCAAAACCAAATGCCACCAATAACAGTGCCGTGTGTTCATTACACTGGATGGTGTCAATTTGCTCTAACTTACCTCTTACAATGGCCTCGCAAGCAGGCGTAATTGGATCAAATTTAGATTGCACACCCAATAAAACATGGGCAAGCGCATTAGCTGTGCCAAGGGGAATAAAGCCTAAATGGCAATCACTGTTGGTAAGTGCGTGAGCCACCGCAGTGACTGTGCCATCACCACCGCAGGCAATTACCGATGAGTATTTACGTTTTAACTTATGAGTTAGCGCACTTACATTGGTATTTTTTTCAGTAAAATGAAAAGCTAACAAATAGCGCTGGGTTAAAAAGCCAATCACTTGATTGTCGTACTGGTACCATTTACCACCACCCGAAACAGGATTAATAACCAGCGGTAAAACTTGTGTTTTAGCTAAAAAATCAATGTGTGCAATAGCATTTAAACGCTTTTTTTGCGAGCGATTTAAACGCGCTGATTGGCGTAATGCTTTTATTTTATCAAGCGCTTTATGGGCACTTAGTTTGTGTTTGTATAACAAATAGGTGCACAGTAAAAATACTGAACGGCCACGTCCAAGCGCACAGTGGATCACCACTTTTTTGTTTAGCGAGTGCATTGCTTCAATCCAGCGTAGTGCATGGCGAATTTGTTTGCGCGAAGGTGAGTGATGATCAAGCACCGGCAAGTTTAAATAATACAGACCTTCTTGATCAGCAGACCAATTTAACCCGTCAAACTCAGCGGTTACATCTAAAATTGCGCCTATCTCGTGTGATTTAAGCATTGGAATGTCGCTTGGAAATAAACGACACGCTATAAACATCTGGTCTTCAACCTGTTGTAAAGCAGGCACTGAGTCTTTGTTGCGTTGCCACGCATTGTAAATTTGTGCACCCAATAAGTAAGGCAGTAACAGTAGCTTAAAAAATAGTGGGATTTGGCCTGTAGCACGTTTACGAAATAGATGCGGTTTTTCAAGCAAATACGCAGAAAAAACGATTAACAGCGCTAAAAAAATCCAGCTACTGGCAAAAATAAAAATGGGGCTTTGAGATATAAAAACTAAACCCGCAGCAAGTGAAACGAGTAAAAAATAAATTAGCGTAACATGCATGTTCCTAACACCTCATAATCCTTAAAGCTTAGGTGTTACAAAAATCATACCTTTATTTTGTTTATATATTTCAGTTGTTTAATTAAATTTGGAGTGTGTAAAAACTACCAGTTTGAAAAATTTACAAAGGGTAGAACAGGTGAGTGTGTAAAATTTACAGGGTACAAATTAGTTAAAAAAGAGATACAAAAAGCCCGAATACATCGGGCTTTTTAATTTTATAACGCTTTACTTACCCGCTAATTTTGCGCGAGCGCTGTGCAGCTTTTTGTAGCTTTCGATTAAGCGTAGGTGCTTATCTAGGCCTTCTAGCTGCGAGTTAGTTGGTGTTAAACCATAAAAACGCACATCGCCATTAATAGAGCCAATAATCGCGTTCATTACTTCCTCGCCAAACATGCGCGTGAAGTTATGCTGGTAGTCTTCAAACTCAAGTTCGTCATCAAGTGCTACTTGCAGTGTCGCGTGTAGCGCTTGATAGAATAGACCGCGTTCAACGGTGTTATCGTTGTACTGTAAGAAGCTTTCAACGAGGTTATTTACTTCTTCTAAATCGCCTAATGCTAAGTAAATTAATAGCTTAAGCTCTAGAATAGTAAGCTGACCCCACACTGTGTTTTCATCAAACTCAATACCAATTAGGGTAATAATATCAATGTAGTTATCGAGCTCGCTTTCTTCTAAACGATTAACTAAATCAGCTAGCTCATCGTCAGACAGTGAATGCAGGTTTAAAATATCGTCGCGGTATAAAAGTGCTTTATTGGTGTTATCCCAAATTAAGTCTTCTGCTGGGTAAACCTCAGAATAACCCGGTACCAAAATACGGCATGCGGTACCAAGGCCAGTAAATTCAGCAACATATGCTTCTTTACCAAGGTCTTCTAAAATACCAAATAGGGCATCGCACTCTTCTTGGTTAGTGCCTGAGAAATCCCATTCCACAAACTCGTAATCGTGCTTCGCACTAAAGAAACGCCAAGAAATAGTGCCTGTTGAATCAATAAAGTGCTCAACAAAGTTTTCTGGCTCTTGTACTGCCATAGAGTTAAAGGTTGGCTTAGGTACATCGTTTAAGCCCTCAAAACTGCGGCCTTGCAATAGCTCAGTAAGGCTTCGCTCAAGCGCCACTTCAAAACTTGGGTGCGCACCAAAAGAGGCAAAAACGCCGCCCGTTTTCGGGTTCATTAAGGTAACACACATTACAGGGAACTGACCGCCAAGTGAGGCATCTTTAATGACGACTGGGAAGCCTTGCTCTTCTAGCCCTTTAATACCCGCAACTATGCTTGGGTATTTGTTCAGTACGTCTTCTGGTACATCTGGCAATACAATTTCTTGCTCGATGATTTGGCGTTTTACCGCGCGCTCAAAGATTTCAGATAAACACTGTACTTTGGCCTCTGCAAGGTTGTTACCCGCGCTCATGCCGTTACTTAAAAATAAGTTTTCAATCAGGTTTGACGGAAAATAAACCGTTTCGCCATCTGAATGACGGGTGTACGGAATTGAACAAATACCGCGCTCAACATTACCTGAGTTAGTGTCAATTAGGTTAGAGCCACGTAGCTCTTGCTCTGGGTCGTAAATATCCAGCGTGTAGTCGTCTAAAATTTCGTGTGGTAGCTCGTCATCTGGGCCTGGTTTAAACCACTTTTCATTTGGATAATGCACAAAATCGCTATTGGCAATTTCTTCACCAAAGAACTGGTCATTATAGAAAAAGTTACAGTTCAAACGCTCAATAAATTCGCCAAGTGCCGAACACAGCGCGCTTTCTTTGCTTGCGCCTTTACCATTAGTGAAACACATCGGCGATGCCGCATCGCGAATATGAAGCGACCATACGTTTGGTACAATGTTACGCCACGATGAGATTTCAATTTTCATACCCAAGTCTTCTAAAATCTTGGTCATGTTTTGAATGGTTTGCTCAAGCGGTAAGTCTTTACCTAAAATCATGGTGTTGGCGTCGCCTTCCGGCTGACCCATTAACATGGCTTGCGCGTCTTCATCGAGGTTTTCAACTGCTTCTACTACAAACTCAGGGCCTGTTTGAATCACCTTTTTAACGGTACAACGGTCGATAGAGCGCAAAATACCTTCACGGTCTTTGTCAGAAATGCTCTCTGGTAGCTCTACCTGAATTTTAAAGATTTGGTTGTAACGGTTTTCAGGGTCAACAATGTTGTTTTGCGACAGGCGAATATCGTTAGTTGGAATATCGCGCGCGTTACAGTACACCTTTACAAAATACGCCGCACATAGCGCAGATGAGGCAAGAAAATAATCGAATGGACCAGGTGCGCTACCATCGCCTTTATAGCGAATAGGCTGATCGGCAATAACGTTAAAGTCGTCAAACAGCGCTTCTAAGCGCAAGTTATCAAGATAATTTACTTTGATTTCCATGAATTAGGTTCCAAGTGTGTCGCCGCGAATAGGTGGTTGCAGCAAGGCAAACATAATGGCTGTAATTATCCGCTTTTTTAGCGCTTAATTCACTAAAATCGGAAAATAAATACGTTTTCCCAAGTTCAGCTTATCTATTGCCACATTTGGTGACTTATTTTAGGGAGTAAATTAAGGCAGTGAATGAAGCAAGTGAATAATGTGTTTGCTGCAAAGAGCGAAGACAAAACAAAGTAAATAGGGCGATAGGGAGAGGGCGAGAACGCGATATGTGCCTACACCCTTGCTAGCCCTTTTTTTCAAAGTGGCAAAACACAAACTCTTGCGTTGTACCAAACGGTGTTTTATGGGTTTCATAGAGCTGTTCTTTAAGCACAAAATGCTCACCAAATTCGCCGTGTAAGCTTTCAGCACTGTAGCGCACAATAGGCAAACCGCTGCACTTTTCTGGGCCATCTTCTGCAAATGTGGCAATTATAATGTGGCCATGCGGTTTTAACGCATGCAGCACGTTTTTAATATAAGCGCTGCGCTCTTCAGGCGTTGTTAAAAAGTGAAATACCGCGCGATCATGCCATACATCAAATTGCTGTTTTGGCAGTGTTACGTCTGTAATATCCGCTTCAATCCATTTTACATTTGCTGAACTATCACCAATGCGTTTTTTAGCCGTTTCAAGCGCAGCCCCAGATAAATCAAGCACCGTTAGGTTTGTGTGCCCATTTAACAGCAAGTCATCAACCAAAGTTGACGCGCCACCACCCACATCAATAATGGCAGCACTTTTTTCAAGATTTAAACGGTTTATAAATTCTATTGAGGTCACCGCATGGGGCTGAAACCAACTCACCGCATTTGATTCTTTAGTAGTGTAAACCGTTTCCCAATGAGATTTTTTGTGCATGGTATTTCCTGAGTTGGTTTGGTGCTGCCCCATTCAGAGGCTAAGAATAGCTTGCTAAACTATGAGGCGAAATAATCTGTTGCCAATAATGTTAGTGTAATTGCTTGTTATATGTGTTCGCGCTCAACTCTTTTTTAAGGCGTAATTGAATCCCAAGTAGCGTGCCTAATAAAGTCGCAATTACATGTGGCAAAGCAGTAATTAAATATATTAAAGGTTCTATCGGAACTTCTAATAAAATGTACAGGAGCACACCCACTCCGAGTTCAATGAACCAATAACCAGCCGCTACTAAAAAAGCTTGCTTATATGGGCTAGTTGTTTCCTTATAGCCCAAATAAAAGTAAGCAAATAGAAAGATTGCAAAAGATATAGCGTGAAGAGAAACGTCGAAATACACACTTTGAACCGCTTCATCAAAACCTACAATTAATGTCGCTGTAGCTGATAAAACAACCGACAATAAAAACAAGCCTACTGAAAAAAGCACAATTCTAGAATATTTCATTATACTCACTTATTAAAATTACTCCCAATCAGGGACTTATAATTGTTTGTTAAAATGTGAAGCGGAAATCATTCAGCTGTTAGCATCCCCTCACTTAATGCGTTTGTATGGATGATACACCCTTCTTGTAAGGTGTTTATTTACTTACAGGTCCAACATCCATACCGTCGTATGAATCTAATCCGAATTCATGAGCAAAGATATAAAACTGGTTATTCTGTGCATCAAGGGTTGCTGGCGTGTGAATCTCTACTTTTTCAATATGGAGCCAAAATAAATCGGGGTCATTCAAATTATCTTTCTCTGAAAGATAAATACTGACGACTTTGTAACCTTTTTTCTCTAAAACTACTGAAGCTTCTTCTAGTTTTTTAGGTTCATTATGAGTGAAAAAATATCCCCATAACAAAGTTTTGTTGGTGTCCCAATTAGTCTCTTTTTGAATGTTAGTAAACATATTCTCCAATGAATCGAGACTAATACTTTTTCCAGGTATTTCTTGCATCTGATTCCCTGCAACTAAGTCGCTAAATAGAAAACATGATATGAAAATTAAAGCTGAAACTATTTTTTCTTTATTTATTAGCTTGTTATATGGCGTTTTGCTTAATGCCTACTTCACGTTCTTTGTTGAGGTAAATGAAGTAACTAAAGCCTTGTTTAAACTCATGAGAAATAGTGAACTCTCCATGAATTATTAGCATTTCCATTTCTTCACATATACCATTTTTTAATTCCTCATAGGTTGGGTAGTAAGCAATTTCCCATTTACCGGGAGATACATAAAATATCTCGTTATCTAGCAAATGACGTTTCTCAGAGGCTTTTGCTGAATCTGCACGAATGCCTTGGCCACTGCAATCTTCTGTAGGTACTAATTTCTGAGTTACTATTTTTACAAGCCCGTCTTCAGGCAGGTATTGAACGTTGGCGCAACCAGCTAGAAATAAGAGTGAAATTGTGAGGATGAATCGCATAGCTTCCTTTGCCATATAATGCCCGCGCTTAATGCGTGTTTTTACTAAAACGTTTCCATTATTATCTCTTTGCCTGTGGATGGAAAGTAAATAATGACCGATTCATATTGGTTTTCTACCGTTTCATTTTCGATATAGTCGCCTGATTGCAAGGCAATTTTAAGAAAGTTGGGTGAAGTTAAACTAACATCTGAAAATTGTTGCCTAACTAAACTCCCCCACGGCGCACTATTAGGTGAGTCGTCCCATTCATAGATTTCACCGTTGATACGAGCAATAACTCGCTCATGACAATGTAAATTTACTTCACCGAATATAAATCCAATACCATAAGAAGATAATAAAGTTGAATCTAGGCATTGCTCATTGAGAGCCTTTTGTAAAATATCAATGATATTTGAATTAAATAGAATCACCGAACCTTCCTTGTAACGCCACAGCAGCACGAATCTGAGTTTATGCGCTTGTTAGGGTTACACATGGTAAGAACCTGAATGTATGGACAACTCTTTTACACCAAGATTAAGGAACACATTGATAAGCTCATAAAAACTATCAATTGACGCTGAGCCAAAATCAACAGAAAAAGAACATTTACCACTTTCTATTTCAGGGTATGTAATTGAATGGATGTAACCGCCAAAACCATGTTCATCAGTTTCATTGATTTCATCTACATCCAGCCACTTTAAAGCCCAATTTGATAGTAACTCGCTCTCACGAGCGAAACACGAGCTTTCAAACTCCACAGCATTCCAAGAAATAGAAGATAACCTCACTGCAAGCTTTCCAGAAACGGTAAACTGAATTGGTGCAAAAGTTAAATGTGAATCATGATTGAAGTCAGTCATGTTTGGCGGCTCTACAGCACCACTCATAAGATCCATTCTATACAATCTATACGGGTAAGGTAGCTCCTCTCTTCCACCAATTTCCAACAGTACTTCCGGACTGGATGGATCAAATTTAATTTTGTAATCACGAGCAGCTACAACATATGCTGATAAATAATGTTCTCTTACTTGCTCTAATACTGAATCAATATCAGCCATACTCGAAAATATTCCTTGTAACCTTAACGCCGTTGTAACCGGCTAAAAAAGTTGGCTAAAACTTTGTGAGGCACGAACAAAGCCAACTGTTTTTGTCCATGTTTACAACTTTGTTATGTAGCTCACTCATACTGCTCAAGCTCGTCTGAAATATCTTCCTGTAGGTCTTCAGGTGTCATTAACCAAACCGTAGTTTCAAGATTAGGAAGAACGCCAATTTTTATATTTAGCCCAACAAACTCTTTCAGAAAACTATCAACAAAGCTATAGATATCAAGTTGAGCTGGCCTATATTCTGAATATGAGTCTTTAGCAAATGCTATAGCATAATCAGGGTGAGGCCACACTGGGATATATTCGATACCTTCAACGGCAACTTTCAATACACATTGTTTTGAATCGGAAAGTAACCAAACCTCCTCCTAATCGCAGGTCTTGCCTATGAAATGTTCATATCGCTCTTTAGCATTGAGGTTTAAGACATTTTGTAATTCTTTTTCGTGGATTTGGTATGTCATCAATTAGCCTCAAGAGCAACGTAACAGCTTATTAGTGCGTGTTTCAATTTAAGGAAGTTATCTACAACCTAAAGTTTGCATAACAATAAGTAACTTTATCTTATTTTTTTCAATAGATTATCAGCATAAATTCACACTAACAATGTAAAACTTGGTAGGTTTTAACCGCGTCAACACTTAATTGTGCCCTTAGGACTGGTTTTATAATTTATAGTGATCAATTTATTTGACTATAACAAGGTGTTGTAAATTTTAATTATGTAATCGAGCCTTTGGTAGCGTTACATAACGTACCGTTTTGGTAATTAACTAAAAATATGAGTTTGCTTACACAAAACACGTTTTATTATTTAGCCAAGTTGTAGCCGTTTTAAGTAGTAGCACTTAGGTGTGCAAGAGTACTAAATGTTTATTTTGCAGGTGTTTGCGGCCAAAAAGAGCACTTTGCTACATGGAGCATTAATAATATTGATGGAAACGCCCAAAAGAGAGCGGTGAACGCTGAAAAAACGACTGATAAAGTGCCAACCAGCGACCCTATAACAACGAGTGCTTTTGGTGCGCGATTATCCCTTACCCAAAAAATAAAATTAAACCATATAATGCCCATGCAGGAATGAATAAAGGGAAAGCTATTTTTAATGACAAGCCTATCGCCATAAAAGATAGGCCGGTGCATATAATGGCAGCAATAAATCTAAATTTCATAGCATAACTAACCTTAATTAAAACAGCTTTAATGCGTGTGATTAAACACATACCAGATTAAGGTTTTCACTCGCTGTTGGCGCTTCAAAATATTGGGTTACCTGATGAAAAACCGCTTCAGTATCAAACTTTGCTCTTTGTGGTTGTTCAATTCGGCGTTTAGCTATTTGGGTTAAACAGGTTTCATCAGTACGCTCTAAATACCAAAGCTCATATTGAGTGTTGCTTTCGGCGCAAAGCGCCACAAACCATGCGCGTTGCTTTGTGGTATTGGCTGGAAAATCCATAACCACATTAACCCCAGTTTTTAGCAAGCTTTGAACATGAATTTTGATAAATGGCTTAATGATGTTTGCGTATTTAATGTAGTCGTCAAAGGTGTGAATTTGCGAGGGGTAATGTGCAGCTAACCAATCATCTTCTGAAAGAAGCACGGCATTATTGTCAGCAGCGACCATTTTAGCTTTTGTCGATTTTCCTGCACCCATCTTGCCGCAGAAGAAGAACAGTTTTCCTTGGTTTTTCATATTAACTCCATTTACGTATAACGCTGCCTTAGCATTAAGCAACCATTGGCTAAGTTATAAAGCTCAGTAAAATAGCGGCAAGCTTTATTCGACTTTCAATTCGCTCGTTTTTATTTATTTTCCATCACAGTTGCGACTACAGAAGGAATATCCGTATTATCAAATGAATACGAATAAGTAATAGTCACACCTTTAATATTGATGAATGGTTTAAAGTGCGCATTTGCTGCATTTTTGGCAATACCATCAAAAACTGACTGCATGGTATTTAAACCATCTTGTGTTTGTAAAAAAGATACGTTTTGTTCTTTAGTTTGATTATTAGTCTGCATCATTTCATTTAAAAAAGATTCAGAGTTAATTATGTAATTGTAATTGAGTAAACAACGATTAACTGCGTAAATTGCCTGAACGCCAATTAACTTAGTCATGTAGTCAACATCGATAGGAGATTGCTTTTGCAAATCCATCACAACAGGCTTTAACTCATTACAAACCTGCTTTGCATCCTGTGCAAATACATTACACGACAAAAAAACGAATAAAGTTGAAATAAAATATCTTTTCATGGGTTTCCTTAAAGTTTAACGCCCTCAAATAGGCGGTTTTAATTTGACTAACATGGGCATAAAACAAGCGTTAGTTTAATATTTTCCTAGTTTGTTAAATTACCGTTTATCAACTGGTTTACCATGCTTATCTTTCCACCCTTCAATTTCAGGTGTGGAAAGTAAATAACCGTGAAAGTTGATAATTCCATGTGTTTTCCTTTCTTTTTCGGCCCATAAGATGCCAAAAATGAAGCCTAAAAATGATGATGCGTAAACTATATACAGAGCGTGTTCAATTTCTAAAAATGAAAAGCTAACACAACTTATCATTGCAAAAATTGCAGTCGAAGAAAAAATTATCTGAATATATAGCCATGTATGAACTAAATAAGCAGAGCCATAAAGGTATGCTTCAAACGGCATATATAGAATTCTTTTGAGTGTTTTCACCTTGATTCCATTCGGTAATTAAACGCGCTGTTAAGAGGCTGATTTAGCGTTAATCAATAAGGTCACAGTCGTTGATTTCTATCGACGAACGACTACTGTGCCTGCAATTTTGTCATGCCAGCCTTGTTTTTTTGCATCAAAAGCGACCCAAATAAAGCCTAAGCCGAGGGGAAATAATGAAATGTAGTAGCCAACATAACGAATAATTGATTGTTGAGTGGAAGGCGCATTGCCTGTTTTAGCATCTACTACTTTAGCTTTTAACGCCATTTTGCCTGGCGTGGCTGATTTATAAACCCAAAAAAGAACAGTCGCAGCTATTGGGAAAACCCAGCTAATTATAAAATCGGGCAGTCCCATTATGAATAGATCTGTTTCCCAAAACTCATTGCCATAGATTGAATAGAGCAAAGGGTAAGTAATCATTATGACTAAGATTGTGTCAATAATTGAGGCGCCAAAACGTGCCCAAAAACCGACATATTGGTGTTGTGATTCGGAAGTTTCCATTTCAGTACTACTCACTTTCATCTCCATTTGTTGGTAAGTATTTCAAAATACCAAAAAGCTTTTATTTAATAATTTCAGTAGATTAACATCATGTTGTTACGTGAACAATGTTAAGCATATGCGCTTGCTTTGGTAAAACGTCCTCTGTCTCTTTTTATGGCTAACGATTTTGCCAAGCGGCTAAATAACAATTGACTCAAATGAGTGAAATAACGCAGAACCGAGTAAACTGGTTTTAGCGCCATAATTTTATTGGTCTGTTATATCTCTAGTCCCAATTTTTCAGCGTTTCTTTTTGTAATACAAAAAAATATATCAGGTGACTCTTTAAATTTTATTTTAAATTTGAATATTGCATTACGCTTTTCAAATGAAAAAGACAGATCGTCGAGTGGTACAAGCAAACTTGGCGTAAAGAGTTTAAAAAATGGATTTATCGATAAATGAAGGAATTTGTCGTTAACACCAATATTTAATATTCCATTGAAATAAATATTTTTAACAAATTTAGCTGATATATTTTTGATTATCACGCCATCAAACTCACTTCTATCCTCATACTTCTTACTCAGTTTTAACCACCCGCTACATTTAGAAAATGAAAAAAATATAAACGCCAAAAAGAAAATGAAAATAAGTAGGGAAATTAACTCGAAACTCACATTTTACTCCTTGAGAAGTAACGCCGATTCAGGGGGCTTGTTATGTTGCATTGAAACCTAAATTATTTATTTTTGCTCCACAATAAAAGCAATTTGTACGACGCTTTGAAATTCTGTGACCACAATCAGAACACTCAGTTGGCTGTGCTAATTTGCCGTCGGCTTTACCATCTCGAAGATCGATTTCTTCAATTTTCTCCATAATTTGTTTTTGAGAAATGCCCAATTCATTTAATAGCTCTAACGCAGCTAAGTTCATAATATAAAGTTGGTCTATTTTTTCGGAAAGAGTGTCAACATGCGCTTCATTTTGATACGAACGAATTTTTGTTTGACTACCTTCAACAGAATTTTTAGATATTCGAAGATCTTGAAACATATTGGTTAGAAATTGCATCCGTTCTCCTTGGAAACATAACAGCTTATTTGAGTGCATGGCGATTTAAGGTTGTTATTGATCCCTTAAAAATTACCTAGCTAATTATTTTTATATAATAATTTCAGTAGATTATCAGTATAGCTTTAGGCTTACAACGTAAGGCTTGGCAATTATTTGATTGGCCTAGCTTAATCGCTCGAACATTTGAATAGCATAAGGTGCTAGTTTTCTATAAATACGGGGTAAGACTCAAAGCTTACTTTATGCAGCGTGTTTATACTGAACCAAAGTTTTTAATAGTCCTCTTTGATTAGTGCTCTGATTAAGTCTTTTGTGTGCGTTTAAACCAACGAATTTGTTCACTTTGGTCGCGCGTGGGGGTGCCGCCATTGTCTTTTAGTGTTTGCGCGTTTTGTGCCAGCATGCGCTCGGTGTTGAGCTCAATTTTCTCAAGTACTGTCATCAGTAATGTTTGCTCTTCATCACTAATGCCATCCAGTACATCTTCACAGCGTTTGGCCATGTAGTTAGCAATATTTTGGTAAATGGGTGTGCCAGCTTCGCTTAATTCAACAAATTTACTGCGGCTGGTGGTATGGTCGTTGGCGGCTTGTATAAGCCCTTCTTTTAACAGGCCATTGATTGCGCGCGTAACTGAGTAAGGGTCGAGCCGTGTTTGGTAAGCAATATCAGCCGCATTAATTGGGCCGTACGAGCCAATATTTAATAGTACGCGAATGGCGCGTGTATCTAGGTGGGTGATGTGCTTTACGTTGGCGTCTCTATCGAGCGCGAGCAAGTTACTTGCGGTGGCAATTCGGTAGGGCACTTGGTTGTATAGGTCGAGACTGCCAGATACATTACTGTTTAAATTGAATGCCGTTTTACGCGAATTGCTTGTCATGCTTTTTCCCAAAATAAAAGTGCATTGGCACTTTTGTTCAGACTTCTTTGCAGCAGCATATCTAAATGTTTTGCAATTTGCGACAAAGTGGCTGCTGCTTGCTTTATTTTTAATCGCTACGGTTTTAATGATTAAGGGTGAATGGTCACAAAGCTCGTGATAGATTATTGGGGTATTTACTTTTTTATTAATAATAATGACATTAGAAAAAGAAGATCTGATTTTATTAAATCGAACAGGCGATAATTTAAAAAGCGTACTTAGGCAGGTGGTGCAGCATTTTCCGCAATCGGCAGGCTCTATTAATGGTATGTCGCGTTGGCTTGATTTTAACCGCTCAAACTGTCAGCGCATTTTAGAAGGCATTAATAAAAGTAAAGATGGCAAAGACGCTTTGTGTTTATTCCCAGGCATAGCAGGCTTAGAAGAGTTTTTACAAAAAGCAGCGCAGCAAAATATTGAACATAGCGTGCTGTTAGAGGCGCAAAAAGCTGTTGAAGTGTTTGCTAAGGTACTTAAAAAATATGCGCGCAGCCATGCTGAGCTAAAGCGTTTATTGGGCAACAGTGTTGTTAAAAGTAAAGCAAACCATGGGGCGCTTACATCTAATGAAAAACGCGAGCAACATTACTTGGCGTCAAAGCAGTTATTAGGTGCCTCAATTAATAGTTTATTTGCCTGCTATATTTTGCGCGAGAACGAGCTTAACACCCAATATTTGCATGAAGTTGCCCTTATTTCGAAAAAAGGGATTTCACGCGCCATTGAAGCGCAGCCGTTTATTCAATTTTATTCGCATCCGCAACCTGAAAACTTTACATCGCCAGAGTCAATTTGTGGTGATTCTCGGGTACAAAAAGGGGCATTTCAGGTGGGTGTAGTAGAAGAGTTTTCAACGCCTGGGTTAATTGATGCGTATTCAAGCTACTCTGCGAGTAATTCGGGTATTGTGTTTAATAACTTGCCCGAAAGCACGCAGTTTGATGCCACTTTTTTATTTAGTAACCCAGATGAATTATCGAATCCGCTTAACTCAACAAGCAATTGCAGCTCAACCAGTATCTCTATAAAAACACCCACTAAAAAGCTGTTTATGTTGGTGTTTTTAGAAAAGAAATTGGCGATGCAAAGCTTAGTAAATGTAGGCTGTTATGCAGGCAATCAAAAGGTAGAAGAAGGTAAATTACGCGCCGATGATATGTGGACCGAAAAACTGCCGGAATTCCCGGAGTTAAAAATTGTGCCAAATGGCACACCACTGCAAGGTGATATGCAAGCTATGACAGATTACTTGTTTAATTTTGCTGAGTTAAATGCCAATGACTTTTGCTGTTATTTATTGGAAGTGGAGCACCCAATTTGGTCGTCAACCTACCGTGTGTACTTTGAACACCAGTTATAACCGCAGGTTTAAAAATGAAAAAAGGCGCCAATTGGCGCCTTTTAGTTTATTGGCACTGACCAACTAATGACCATGCGCCCCATTGACCTGTTTGTTCAGGGTTCTCGCCTTGAGTCCACCAATTTGCTTGGTATACCTTGTTGTTAAGCGATACCTGATCACCGGCAAAATACACCTGTAACGCGTCCCATGTTGGGGCTTGGCAGTTATCCTGGTTGCCGTCTGTAATTGTAAGCGTTTTTGCAATGCTGTCGGTTTGACCGCTGCTATCAACCACTGTCAACGTCACAGTGTAAGTACCCGCTAGAGCGTAGCTGTGAGAAGGGCTTGTCGCTTGCGATGTATTGCCATCACCAAAGCGCCAATCGACACTTGTAATGCCATTGTCATCTGATGAAAGGTTGCTAAATTGCACAGTAGAGCCACTTACGCTAAAGCTAAAATCAGCACTAGGTGCTTGGTCGCCACCTGTTGTGCCACAGGTACCTGAGTCACGCCATACATTGCTGTAAACATCGGGTTGTGCGCCTGTAGACCACCAAGTAGCTTCGTATTTACGACCATTAAAGCTTACTTTGTCACCCAGTGCATACGATTGCGTTGACGACCATGCAGTTAAACCATCACAGCCAGATTGATTACCCTCAGACACAGTAACCGACTTAGTTAAGCTGTTGCTTTGATTTGCTGTATCAACCACGGTTAATTTTACGGTGTAGGTACCCGCTTGCTGATATTGGTGGCTTGGGTTTTGCTGCTGGCTTGAGCTGCCATCACCAAAGTCCCATTGATAGCTGTTTATGCCATTATCATCACTTGATGAATCGCTAAACTGTGCAGTTAAGCCATTAATTGTGAAACTAAAATTAGCAGTTGGTGTGTTGTCGGTTGTGTCATCACCTATGCCTGTTTTTTGTTTGATCCAATCAAGGTAACTGGTAGTACGGGTAAATGCTGTTGCGCCACTACATGCAATGCCCCAACTTACCGTACCAATGCTGTAAAAATCATTACCTACTTTTACCGCATATGGGCCACCACTGTCGCCATTACATGCTGAAACGCCACCTGTACCACCGCCACAAATTACCGAATTTGGTATGTTGTAGTTGAGCTGGCTAGAACAACTGCTATTAGAAATAACAGGCAATTGTACCTCGCGAAGTACATCGCTTGGTGAGCCTTGATTGTAAGTAAGTCCCCAGCCAGAAACCGTTACGCGGTCGCCAACATCGGCATAAGTTTGTTCAATTTGCTGTGTAGGGAGTTTGGCAGGGGTATATTCGCTACTAGCAGGTGATGCAAGGCGCAGTAGGCCAATATCATAACCACTGCGAATGCCATTAGCACCACGCCAATATTCGTGATTTATTATCTGAGATACAGCGATGGTTTGGCCATCGTTACGGCTTATGCTGTGTGCGCCAACACGTACTGTTAATGATGCTGTTGAAGCGTTATCAAGGCAGTGTGCTGCGGTTAACACCCAATCTTTACTAATTAATGTACCACCACAACCTTGGCGCCCATTCATTAGTAGTGCGACTTGATAAGGGCGAGAGTAGGGCGTTGATTCTGATCCACCAACAATGTTTGGTTTTACTTCAATAAATGCGTTTGCATTGTAACTTGACGCAAGCAAAGTTGAGAATAAGGACAGCGAAAGAAGTTTAATCTTCATGGTATTTCCTTTGTTGTTATTGTTGCATACAAATAAATCTCAGATACATCTCAGAATCAATTTTTGGTTTAATTTATAAACTGGTCATTCCAGTTTGTATTTTTGCTTTATTTTTATACAGGCAAGAGAGTGCCTAAAGATGGTGTGTAACAATTTATTTACATTGTATATTTTGAACTCACGTTCAAACAGATTGTTTAACGCGTTATTAGCAAGGTGAAAGCAAAAACTAATCTTAAAAAATATAAAAATTTGGTTAGACTTTTCAGTAATTCATACTTGGTTAGTAATTTTGGTTATAAAAAACTAAGTTTTTAAAATGATAGACAGTGGCCATTGGCTTGATTATATTTATGTTGCATATGCAACATAAATATAATCAACAGGAGACAAGCATGGCGTTAGTAACCCCTTTATCACCGGATCACGACAGCGAAGTGGCAGAACTTGCAAAGTTCTTTAACGAAACCTTAGGCTTTTGCCCAAATAGCGTATTAACCATGCAAATTCGCCCAGAAATTGCCCGTGCATTTATTAATTTAAATAAAGCCGTAATGGCAAACGAAGGGCGCGTATCAGCAGAGCAAAAGCGATTAATTGGCTATATCACCAGTGCTAATACGGGCTGTCGTTATTGTGAAGCGCATACCATTTTAGCGGCCGAGCGTTATGGCGGCAGCGATGAGCGTTTAAAGCATATTTGGCAATTTAGAACATCGGATTTATACAGTGATGCAGAAAAAGCCGCCTTTGAATTTGCCTTAGCAGCATCCAGTGTGCCTAATGCAGTTAATGACGAGATTTCGGCTAACTTAAAAGAACATTGGGATGATGGCGAACTTGTTGAAATTTTGGGTGTAATTTCATTGTTTGGTTACTTGAACCGCTGGAATGATAGCATGGGTACCACCATGGAAGCGGGCGCTGTTGCTGCAGGCAAAGAGCACCTAACACACAATGGCTGGCAGGTTGGTAAACACCAATAATTGAGCTTTTGTAAAACAGACTGTTGCACTTAAAAGCTAGTTTTTAAGTGCAAATTTCACTGCAGCATCTGCGTGAATAGTTGTGGTGTCGTAAAGCGGAATTTCGGTATCGTTTTGTGACACCAATAATGCAATTTCAGTGCAGCCTAAAATGATTGCCTGTGCACCTTGGCGATAAAGCTTATTAATTATGTTTAGGTAGCGTTCTTTTGACTCAAGATTAATCTCACCTAAGCAGAGCTCATCATAAATAACGCGATGCACAAAACTGCGGTCGTTTTCATTTGGCACAACAACATCAATACCAAATTTTTCTGTGAGGCGGTTTTTATAAAAGCCTTGTTCCATGGTAAATGCGGTACCAAGTAATCCAACGCGTGAAATACCATCATTGATTAGCTGCGCTGCTGTGGCATCAGCGATGTGTATTAATGGAATTTTAATCGCTTGCTCAATTTGATGCGCCACTTTATGCATAGTGTTGGTGCAAATAAGCAAGCAATTGGCACCTGCGGCTTCTAAATCTTGTGCTGACTTACTGAGCATATCGCCCATTTGCTGCCATTCGCCTGCCCGTTGTAGCTTTTCGATGTGATCAAAATTAACACTGTACAGCAAGATTTGTGCGCTATTTAAACCGCCAAGCTCAGCCTTAACACCTTGGTTAATTGCTTTGTAATAGTTGAGTGTTGACTCCCAACTCATGCCACCTAAAAGGCCTATTGTTTTCATTGTATTACCAATACTCAGCTTGGTTAAGTGGCGCAACACAGTGTATTTCACCAACCAGTTCACTGAGCGCCTTACCTGTTAAAGAAACCGCTTGCCACCCGTGCGGGAAAGACAGCGTAAATGGTGGGGTAAGTTGCTTATCTGAAATCGGTTCAAAACCCGTTTTACTGTAAAAACGTGGGTCTCCATAGGTCACTACAAAGTCAACGCCATGAGTTTTTAAGTCGTTTAAGGCAAAGCGGATTAACTCTTGGCCAATGCCTTTACCTTGTTGCGATGACGCCACTGCCATTGGCGATAAGATCATCGCTTTAATTTGGGTAGGGTGTTTGAAATAAAGCTGGCTAAAAAACACAGCAGCAAATAAAGAACCTTGCTGATGAGCGATAAAGGGCATTAATTCATCACTATTACATTCACGCTGCATTTCATCAGTTAATGCACCGATTTGTAAGCCCGCATTTGCGCCTTCTGAATTACTAAACACATCAGTGAATAATGTTGTTATTTCAGTAGGAGAATGTTGCCCTAAACGCTCAAATTGCATTTATACAGTACCTTGTTTGCATTGCTGAATGAGCTTACCGTTATCACCCACATTGTGATGAGCAAGCGGCTTTGTGATTACTTCAGAGGCTTTTTCTTTAGTCTCTACATCTTGTAGCCATACCGAAATGTTTTCATTGTTAATTTCGTGAGCAAGCTGGTAATTTCCACCTTCAGGAAAATCCATTTTGAAGTTAACGTAAGCCTCACGGTAAGAGTGTAAAACACCGACATTTTGATATGTTGCTTTCACCCAAAGGTCGTGCTCGCCAGCAGGGTATTGCCTTGCCGCAATCCAACCCGTAGGCTTTTTGTTATGACACATTAAATACACGTATTCTTTGGTGTCATTCATATGATCGTAACTGAAATTCTCAACGCGGAAATGACCGTCTTGTACTTCTTTTTCGAAAGGGAACATTGCGCACGCCGTTAAGCTTGCAATAAGAGGTGAAATTAAAAGGAGTTTTTTATTCATCTTGATTCCTTGTAGATGAGTGAGAGCTTTTAGAGTAATTGCTTTTATTTGAAACTGCAAATGTTTCAATAATCGGTATAACCCTCTTTGCCGCCACCATAAAAAGTATTGTGAGCATTTTTTGGTAAGGTGTTTAATGGCAAGTTTTGCGCCATTTTTTCTACCAAATTTGGGTTGCAAATATATGCTGTACCAAACGCGAATAGTTCTGCAAAGCCATGCTTTAGAAACTGCTCGGAGCGTTTTTGTGTCAGGCCGCCGGCAAGCATTATCGGGTGCGGATAAAGCAATCGTATTTGCTTTCTAAATGAGTCGCTAATCGGTTGGTGATTGCCAATATTTTCAGATAAATGTAAATAAGCTAAGTGTAACGGTGCGAGCGCCTTTAAAAGTGCAAGAGTGAGTTTTGGCATCTCACTGTCATGCTGTTGGAAGCTGCTAGAAACAAATGGTGAAATACGCAGCCCCACTTTATCACTGCCAATAGCATTGGCAACGGCGTTGCAAACATCGACAGTTAAGCGAATGCGATTTTCAATTGAGCCGCCGTATTGATCATCACGCTGATTGGCATATCGGCGCATAAACTGATCAAGCAAATAACCATGTGCACCATGAATTTCAACGCCATCAAACCCTGCTCGCATGGCATTTTTAGCAGCAATCACAAAGTCATCAATTGTGTTTTGAATATCGCTTAGATCCATGGCTTTTGGCATTGTGGTGTCTATCATGCCTAGCTCGCCATTAGCCATTGGGCCATATACTTTATCGGGCTCTTTAAGTGCTGAAGGTGCCAAGGGCTGTAAGCCTTCAATCGCAGTGCTTGAGCGCCTGCCAACATGCCACAGCTGAATAAAAATTTTGCCACCGCGTTCATGCACCGCCTCTGTTACTTTTTGCCAGCCAGTTATTTGCTCTTCAGTATAAATACCGGGTGTAAGCGAATAACCGCGTGCAACGGGTGAAATAGGTGCACCTTCTGTAATAATCAGGCCCGCACTGGCACGTTGAGCATAATATTCTGCCATTAAATCGTTAGGAATATTACCCGGTTGCGTGGCTCGAGAGCGGGTCATCGGTGCCATTACTATTCGGTTTTGTAGGGTGAGCCCACCAAGTTGCAGGTTATCAAATAGTGTCTGGCTCATGGCTTTAAGGTATACGCTAGTATCTCAACAATTTGTGATGGCGAAGTTGCCCAGGCTTGTGCGCTACCGTCTACTTCTTTAAGTGCATGCACAATGTCTTCGCTGTGAAGTGTAATGTAAGGTTTGCCTAATGCTGCGCAGTAACCCGCATCAAACGCCGCATTCCACTGTTTGTATTTATCGCCAAAGCGAATAATCGCTAAATCACATGATTTAATAGCGTTTTGAATACGGATTGCATTAACTTTTGCCGACTTGTGATCGCGCCAAAATGAATTACTTTCTTCACCTAGGCAATCGCCTGCAGCATCACTGGATTCATGGTCGGTATTGGGCGAAACAAAGGTAATATCGAGGCCTTTTGATTGGCAGCCAGAAATTATTTGCTCGCGCCAGTCGCTGTGAATTTCACCTGATAAATATACTTTCATTGTTTCCCCAAAAATTATTAATGACCAATTATGATGATTGTTTTAACCAAATATATGCAAGCTCTTTACTTTCTAAATTTAGAGGTAGAAGTTGATATGTTTTACCATACACACTGATGGTTGTTACTTGGTTTTCGCTTAAAGCATAGCTTTGTGTATCGCTTTGCAGCTGCCAAACATCATTTTGCTGTTTTACCTTAAACACCGTTTTACCAGAATTATTTGGAAAAGTGATTTCTTGATTTGCACTTTTGCCAAATGCAGCAATAAGTTTGTCATGCTGGTAAACATAACTAAGCTTTGATGGCCCAAGCGGTGAATGTTGTGTTACTTGTTTAAATTCGCAATCTTCGCAATTTGATAGTGCTTTATTGTTAAAATCGACAGGTGTTGTTTTGTAACTTAATCCTGTTTCTGAGAGTTGCCAGTCTGGCGAGCTGCTATCAAAGCAGCCCACCAAGAGTAACAAAAATAGTGCAATTGCTACTCTTTTCATTTTATTTACCAGCAGTTGAAATCATTTTTAACAATGCCTTAGAAGGCGCTTGCTCGACAATAATTTCTTGAACATCAGAGTCCATAACATTTTGTGGCTTTTGTTGTTCATGTGTTGAAAGCGTAGCACCACCATTTGCACCACTCCAATAGCGTGTGAAGTCAAGAACTAGGTTGCTCCACTCATCAAAGTCATTAAGATCTGATGATAATCTGCCATCATTGTTAAGATCAAAATTAACTAATGTATCAGAGCTGCTACCATTACAGTCAAAATCCACTGGGTTTGATTGCGGGTTTGCTAAGCCAAGGCTTTCGTCGATTTGCATTTCATCAATCGTAGCGTTAGTGCCATGCGAATAGCTAATTTTGAAATCACTTGGTGCAGATGTAAAACCGTAAGTTAGTTCTTTACCATCAGGGAAGCAATTTGCATTGCCGTAGTAAAAACGACGATGGTAGCGGTCACCTTCATTATCACCAATGGTAGATAAGCCATTTAGTTGATATAAGTAGTTCATCACACTGTAGTGATTAGGTTTATTGTTGGTGTGGTTATTACCACCATGACCAAGCCCTAGGTTGTGACCAAGCTCATGCATAATCGTGCCCGCTTGCATGTTGTATACGATATTACGGTCAACTTCAGTTTCTAAGCTAAAACCCCAGTTACCCATAGTAATTATAAAATCGTTACCATTAATTTCCGCATAGCCAGAAGAACCAGCTGAACCATCTTCATTTTGGCTATTTGCCATTAGCATGTAGTGGAAAATTGGACGGCGTTTGATATCAAAATTTTTCACTTTATGATCAAGTACACTTGGTGCTTGTTCAGATCCAATAAAATTGGTTTGTGCATAAAATGCAACTTGGTTACCACCACCTAAATCATAGTCGGCAGGTGAAATGCCTTCAGCTTGATGAAATAAATCACCAGCATCAAAATGTACGGCAATATTTTGCGCTGCAAATGCTGCTTTTACCGAATCGAGCGCTTGGCGATGAAGCTTAACACCTGGGTCATTACTTTCCATGTAATCAACTTCGATAAATAGGTCGCGTTGTCCTGCACGTGCACCCCACTCATATAAAGGTAAACCGGCAAAGGTTGCACCTTCTTGTTCAGCACAGTCTGGGATACCGTCATTATCTTCGTCGGTATTACAGGCAATGTCGTTTTGCCCACCTGGAGTCATGTAGTAGCTTACTTGCCAATCTTCAGCTGAATTTGTGTCAGCATCAAGTTGTGAGCGTACTACACTCATGCCTAAGTTTTCTTCCATCGCTGATGCATTTGTGCCCGCTAGCCATTGTGTTTCATCAGTAGGTAAATATGCATTTTCACCAAAGCTCACAAAATCGATAGTGGTACCCGTTGTTGTTTGTAGTTCAACAAAACCACCGGCGTAATACCATTCAGGATGAATATTTGATTCGTCCGAAATTAACATTAGCTGCGCGGATTCAGCAACGCTTTGTTGCCAGTAACCGTTACCATGCTTTGCTTGTAGAACCATAAATTCGCCTGGTGCGAGGGTCTTATCAGATAAAGAGAATGCTCTTATGCCAGTATCACTCCAATCATTGTAGTTAATGCTTTCTGCAACAATCTGATAGTTGGCTAAAGAAATTGGGTTTGCTGTGCCGTTATAGACTTCTACCCAACGATTATCATCCCACCATTTAGATGATGACACTTCCGATATAAGCAGATCTTGGTTTTCAGTTCTAAATGAGAAGCTTACTTCTGCGCTGAGCGCAGTACCGTGGAAGTTGGTAACACTATTAGTTACTTTTACTTGATAATCACTGGCATAAGCAAGTGCTGCACTTGGTGTAAGCGTAACTACTGTGTTGCTGGTATCTGTAGATGCAGTTGCAAGGCTAATTGGTGCACACGTAACAAAGTCATCATTACTCAGCTGGATATTGCCTGAACAGTTGGTATCGCTGTTTACGGTTAAACTATCTACCGCTAATACATCATCAAATGCAATTTCGATTTGAGATGAGGCTGCAATCATCTTCGCGTTTAATTCAGGTGTGTAAGATTGAATCACGGGCGCGCTGGTATCAATTAAGTCAATATTGATAATGCTTGTTGTCGTTAAATCACCATCGCTTAGGGTAATTTCAAACTGTTGGTCGCTTGTATTGTTTAAGCTAGGTGCATAGGTAAAACGATTATCTTCAAGTAATGTTAATTCGCCATTTTCAGGTGCTGTTTTGATTGCTACTTGAACGTCATCACCATCGGGGTCGGTAATGCCTAAGTCAAATTCAAGTAGTTGATTAAACTCAACATCAACTTTATTTAGGTTTACTAATGGAGCTCGGTTTACATCTGCAATGTTAGTACTGATATTTAGGGTTGATTGAGCGTTATCGTTATCAGTTGCGGTGACAGTAAATGCGACAGAGCTATCAACGGTAACTTCGGGTGCTGTAAAACTGAGACTGCCATTTGCGTAAGTAAAATTAACTGTAGGACCGCTACTTTGTACTACATTTGAAGACTTTATAGTGCCATCTTTATCGGTAAGTGTAATCGCAATATTTACGTCACTACGCTCTGCATAGCTAGCTGCAATATTACTCGAGATAGTCGGTGCTTCATTCTTCTTATCGTCAGATCCGCAAGCGGTGACAAGTAGAACGCTTGAGGAGATCAAGCATAATTTAAACAAACGAGCTTCCATTATATTCCTTTATTTTTATAATTGAGAAGCGTTTAATACTGCCGTAAAAAAAAGCAATCGTCTAGTTAATGTGATGAAATGTAATATTATGTTTTTAAATGGTTTATTTCATTTTTATTTATGTATCTTTTGCAATAAAAATTTGAGTAAGCTTTGCCACAACGGGGGCTACTAATGTTACTGCTGGAAAGGCAACAACAAAGGCGAATGCCCATGCTTTTAACCAAATAGTCAGAACGTTATCAGCTAATCCAACATTAAATAGTGTGATAACAAACGACATTAAACATGACATTAAAAGCGCCATAAAAAAGGCAAAAACAAAGCGTTGATACTTACTCGGGATCATTATTCAAACTACTTATTAGATACACCATCACAGCCTAACATAATTGGTTTGTCAGCGAGAAGGTCACTTAATTAAATTTAAAATGATTTTAAAACGCTCATCGCGGCAGTCTTTGACCAGTTCAAATAACGCCATTTCAAGGCCCGTAATGCGTGCGCCCAGATGCTGCAATTTATTAACTGCGAGCTGTTTGTTTTCAAGTTTGCGCGATGCAATACAGTCATTCACTAAATGTACTTGGTAGTTATTTTGCAAAAGACTCGCGGCAGTTTGATATACACAAATATGCGCCTCAATACCGCAAACGAGCCAATTGGGTTTGTTTTCTTTGGCGATGGCCGCAAGAAAGTTAGGCTCACGGCAGGCATCGAAAGTGTATTTGGTAATCGGGTTGATGCCATTTAATAAAGAAGCGATGTTAGGGTGCGTGTTACCCAGTTTTTCAGGGTTTTGTTCAAGCCAAATAATCGGTAAATTGAGCTCTTTGGCACCGCCAATAAGTGCTTGGCAGTGATTAATGTATTGCTCGCCGCCATCCATTAATGTGGCTAATTTTCCTTGAATATCAACAATGATTAAACCGGTATTGTGGCAATTTAACATCTTTAGGCTTCCTTATTTGTGCCGTATTTAGCTATTTTGTACGGGTATAAACCGTCAGTAAAGGAAATTTACTTTCACCAAAATTGATAGTGAGTGATACGGTTTCATCGCCATTAAAGGCGTGTTTAAACGGCAATGGATTAATACGTGCACCGTTACTTACCTGCGCCATTAAATGGTTGTGATTTAACGTACGTGAACCGCTAGATAGGTTTTTAATCGTGACGACGGCAAAGCGCTCGCCCTCATCGTTGCTCATTAAAATAAAATTGTTTATTTGAAAATCACTGAGTTCAGGCTCAATATTGCGCTCATTGGGAAACGCCAGTTCAATGCTATTGGGTACCACGCGGTCAACGCTTATCACATCTTCGTTGGCGCTCACTAAAAATGGCAAGATACATAATAAAAGGCTAAAAAGTCGTAGCATAAGAGTTCCTAGTTAATAATGCCAAACGCCGTTAAGGCGCTTTTTGCTGGGTGGTAAAGTGAATGCATTGGTTTAGTATATTTTGCTTAATATCTAACGGGCTAAGCGCATTAAAAATACGTGCTTTGGTGCTATTTAATTCATCACTTAGCATAAAATGGTTTAAAGCGTCGTCGTGTTCAAATACACAAGTGATTTGCAGGCTTTGTGGGAACTTTTGGTAGTTTACGGTATGAGTAATCCAACAAAAGCCAAAAAGATCTTTTAAGTGGTTTTCGCAAAGTGCAGTTAGTGCTTGGCGAATAGAGTTATCAATTTTTTTATCTGATTTGCGCATTATTATTTATGTTAAAAATTAGCTGAGCAACGAGGTGCCATTGCTCCGCAAGTTACTATTGGTTAGATGAAAACAAATGTTATGACTTACTTTTAATATCAAATACCACATTAATTGTGGCTTTAAAGGTTAATTCATCTTGAAGATAAGTGCCTGGCGATACTGAGCCCATATCGGCACTTATCATTCGGGCGCTGCCCATTTTTTCCATATTACTGTAGTGTCTGATTTGTTCGTGATTTTGAGCATCAATACTATAAACTTTGCCAAGTGATGCACCAAATGCGTTGGCAAGTGCAGCGCCATTGCTTTTTGCGTTTTCAATGGCAAGTTCAACGGCTTTTTGTTGTAACTCTTCTTCTTTTGATGATGCCATCTCAAGATGTTGGATTTGATTTACTTCAACACTTAGTGCTAAGTCCATTACATCACTTAACAGGTTTAAATCGTTTACCGTAACTTTGATGGTGCGATTAGCTGAATAACCCACATGCAATTGTTTACGTTGCTCTTGAGAGTATTCATAGCGTGGTGACGTGGCAATGCGCGATGCAACAATGTCGCTTTCTTTGATATCAAACTTTTTTAAGCCTTTTAAGAGTGCATTAAAGCGCTTGTCTACTTCAGCTTTCGCTTCAGCACTTTTTTTATCAGTATGCTCTACCGATAAATGCAAAATCGCGATATCGGGTTTTACTGAAGTTTCACCGTAGCCTGTAATGGCAATATGTCGGTGATTGGGCAACGGGCTGTTGGCAAATGCAAAACTTGAAAGGGCTAATAGCGATAGATAAAACAATGGCTTCATGGTGCGTCCTTTTTAAATAAGTCTCTGTTTTGAGATACGAATTATAAATAAGTTCACCATAAAGCATTGTGAAGAATTGTTAAACCGCCATAAAATTACCGTGAAACCCAAGTGGTAAGGTGTAAGGCAGCCATGCGCGGCAAATAGGCCCATCACTAACATGACCTATTTTGAAAATATTAACGCAGGTTCGTTTTGACGGCACATGAAGCGCTGTGCCGACTAAATAGCCGTTTCCTTCTTGTTGTGACTTATCAACAATCACATGCTCTTCAACCAGAAAGTCTTCGCCATAAACAAAGGTATCTTGCTTGCCATTATTTACATTTACCACGCGCACACTGTCGCTCCACACATCACTTGTTACTGATGATAAGGTCACTAGTAAATTATTTTGTAACCCTGTTAAGTGGTCGTACACGCGAGGGAATTCACTGATGCCATCAATTACTTGCTTATCGCTAGTACCATTTTGATGAAGTGTGAACAATACGGTGTTGGCAGGGGCTGCTTCACTAGTTTCACCGCGCATTAAATCGCTCATGTAATGCAAGGTTTCAATATTTGGGTAAAGGCTTGCATCAAAGCGAATAGTGCCTTTTGCATCTTCCCATGCGTTACCAAAGTGAAAAACAAAGCCAGCATCTAACTGGTATTCGAGTTTTAAAGTAAGGGTGTTTTTATCAACTACCAATACGCGCATTGGTAGTTGTTTATTAAAGCGAATAGCACCAAAATAGCGCTCGTCGGTTTTATCTCGTTCAAGCGATGGCAAAATTATGAGTACATGATACTGTGTAATTAGAAAATCATGCAGCATGCCGCCGCGATAGCCACTTTGCAGCAAATTCACTTTTTGTGTGATACCGAATTTATTGATGTGGTAGAGCACAATGTCGCCATTGATGGTGCTGCCAAAATTCCAAATACTGCCATCGGCCTCAACTTTCGGATGCGCCGAAAAAGGCAGGCCTTTTAAGCTGTTGCCATAGCGCGTGTTGTCGCCTAAATTGACAACCCCTTTGGTTGCTAGGCTGGTGGCATCAAGTGCCGTTGCAGAGCCTGCTTCCCAAAGAGCCCAAAGCTCGCCATTTACTGGGATCACATTGGTGTTGGCTGTGTTAATTGCATCAGGGCTATTAACCGATAAGCTGTTTTGCAGTTTGCTATCTGGCCCTGAAAATAAAAATTTATTGGCTGTTTGCTCTTTTTGATATTTAGCTGTTTGCACAAATTTGCCCTGATGGGTGATGCCACGCTCAGTAAAGTTAAATTGTTGGATCATGCCATCGCCTTCAAACAGATGCAGGTAACGCTGATCGTTGCGCTGATGCACCGCTGGACCATTGCGATAAAACGCCCCTCTAAAATCACGAGGCACCGCGCCTTCAATAGTTAGCTGTTGCAAAGGTAAATCATGAGTTACACCTTCAAAGCCAATTAAATTGGGATTGCGAGCTTTTGCTTTTTTAAAAAGCTCAGCGTTAAGTTTTAAAAGGTCGTTGTGTGCCTGTGGCAAATTTGCAAAGGTTGGCAGCGCAGAGCAGCCAGCTACCACAGATAGACCTAATAAGCTTTTAATTGCGTCTCTTCGCTGCATGATGACTTTCCTTAGTAATTTACTTTTGAGCTGTTAGTAACTGGGGTATCAGCAACTGCAAATGCCATTTCGCGATAGCTTGGTGGGCCAAAGTTCACAGTCGCATCATTCGAAAAGCCATAACCTTCAACGGGAATGCGAAACATATTTGTATCTAGGCTGCCGTTATCATTTTCATCATGGAAAAAACGAATGGCGTAATCACCCGGTGCAACATCGTTAAATGTTACCGTTACGCTACCTTGTTTAGCGCTCACAATGGTTGCGTTATAAGCTTTGCCTTTTTTGTAGTTTTCTTCTCCTTGGAACAACTGCACAAAGAGTTTGCCGTTACTGTGTTTAACCGCCTCAATATTAAATTGCACGGTTTGCGCGTATATAGGTAGAATAAAAAGGTTTAAAGCAATTACGCATAGTTTTAAAAGTTTCATTGTTTGTCCTTATATTTGAGTAAATAATTCGAGCGGTTATTTGCTCGTGAGGTAAACGTTAAAGTGATTTTTTTAATGCAACAATGACGCTTTCGTCAGTGCAGCTGAAAACTTCGTAAAATAAGTCAAAAGTAATGGTGTTCAATTGGCGAATCGTGAAATAAATCAACAAAATCAGTATTTAACAGAGTTTTGGCAAGTGAGGGATATACTCACTGATGCGCTGGTTGTGGCGATTTTTGTAATGTTTTTAACCTTTTTAAGACCGTTTGGTATGCATCAAGTTGATATGGTGTACGCAGGGACTTTTTGGACGGTGATTTGTTTTACGGGCTACGCGGTTTATTCACCAACCATGTTTTTTTTGTCACGATGGCTTATTCGAGTTTTACCCGAACCCATTAATAATTCAGCAATGCACTTAGTGATTTCGACACTTGCTGCGAGCTTTTTAATGGGGTTATTAGCGCCGTTTATTATTGCCCAATTTTTTGACTCGTTTGACAATTATTGGCAATCACTGCCGCTGTCGTTTTTAGCGAGTTTATTTATTGGCGGTATTATTGCAGGGGTAAGTTCAATCAAATCACTGATGTTGCAGCAGCGCCAGCAGTTAAAACAAAGTGCCGAAGAACTGGCCCTTGAATCTGAAAAAGTCGATACCATTCAAAGCCAACCAATCGAATCATTGATTAATGAGCTGCCCATTGCCAAACGCGGCAAGTTAATTTGTTTGCAAATGGACGACCACTACTTAAATGTAATAACAGATAAAGGCGAACACCTGTTATTAATGCGCTTTAAAGATGCGCTCGAGAAACTTGAGCATTATGACGGCTTTCAAACACATCGCTCTTGGTGGGTTGCCAAAGACGCAGTGGTAGATACTAAAAAAGACGGGCGCAAGCTTATTCTTGTTTTGCAAAATGGTACTGAAGTGCCAGTGTCGCAAACCTATTTAGCCAATACCAAAGCGGTGTTAGATCTTAAATAACACCATTAATTTTGAAATTTTATAAGTGCAATCGCACCTGGCTTTTCGGTTTTGTTTGTAAGTGTTAACTCACCGTTTTGGTTTCGTATTAATTCACGGCTTAACACTAAACCAATGCCTGAGCCCTCAGGTTTAGTTGAATAAAACGGCACAAATAAGTTGTCGTTTAAATCAACACCAATTCCGTTGTCTTCAATGGCAATCTGCCAATTATCGGTTTGACTAATCCGAATAGTTACGCCAGACGAGTTCGCAGTTAAATTTGCCTCATTGGCATTTTTTACAAGGTTGAGTAGCGCTTGTTCGAGCTGTTCAATATCACAGGTTATAGTGCCATTTTGTTCAATGATGATATCGACTTCGGGGAATAGCGCTTCGCAGCGTTTGGCTATTTCATCTGTGGTAACGCTGGCAAGTTTTGCGCTTGGGATTTGAGACAGTTTGGAGTAGCTTGCAACAAACTCCAACAAGTGTTCAGCGCGTTTTTCAATTACGTTAAGCATGGTGGTTTGCAAGTCTGACTGCGTTAGTTTTGGCAATTCTTGCAGTGATTGCGCCATTGAATAAATCGGCGTAAGTGAGTTGCGCACTTCGTGATTAAGTACTCTTACTAGTTTTTGCCAGGCCTCTTTTTCGTTGTGTCTTAAAGACTGCTCAATCGATACAAATACCAATAAACGATAATGACGATTACCGCGGTTAAGTGCGTGTGCAACGACTTTGTGGCGTTGATTATTTTGCTCAAGTTGCCATTTGTCGGCATCGACACTCAGTCCTAAACTTGTTAGGTCATTACCCAGTAAATTGGTTTTTTGATAGTAGTTAGATGCCGCTTGGTTATGGTGATAAACCTGCGATTGGCTATCAATTACAATAATGGGGAGTTCAAGTTCGTTAATAAAGTCAAAAATAAAGCTTTCGTTTTGTGCGTATTCATGGCGTTTATTTTGAATGCGCTTGGCAATGGTGTGTAAATCACGTTTAAGCCCAGCAACGCGACCTGCTGAGTACTTAGCAAGGTGCCATACCGTAAACTCTTCATTCGCTAAGCCATCAAGCTGCACAGCAACGCTGTCGAGGGTATTAAAAAATCGGTGATACAGTGCGGTAAATACCACAATACTTGGGGCGAGCAGAGCAATAATCAGTGTTGTGCCTTCAAGAAAATCGAGCTTAAAGTGCACAATTAAAAAAATTAACAGCCCTAATAAAATCAAACAAGGTAGCGTAAAAAGTGCAATGACCGTGCGTTCTAACGAGTGCTTTTGCATTAGTTGCTCTCTTTAACGCTAATATTGAATTTTTCGATGCGGCGATAAATTGCTGATTTACTTAACCCTAAAAATTCGCCTGCAGCAATAACGTTGCCATCAAAGTGCTTGAGCGCATTATTGATCATCAGCTTTTCAGCTTGCTCTAGGTTCATCAGTGGCACACTTTCATGTTGTGTGCTGAGTTCGAGTTGCAAATGTGTTGCATCAATACTGTCGCCATCGGTCATGATCACTGCACGCTCTAATACGTGTGATAACTCGCGTACATTGCCCGGCCAACTATGTGCTTTAAGTTTTTCTAACGCGGTATTTGTAAGTAGTAAAGGCTCAAACCCATAGCGCTGACAGTGTTTTTCGATAAAGTGATTGGCGAGTAAGGCAATTTCGTCATGGCGTTCGCGAAGCGGCGGAATTGTTAGCACTAAAGTGTTGAGCCTGAACAATAAATCGCGTCTAAATTCGCCATTGTTAATGGCTTTTTCAAGGTCGGCATTAGTTGCCGAAATAATGCGTGCATTACTGGTTTGTGTTTTTGAGCTGCCGAGTATTTCAAATTCACCAGTCTCTAAAACGCGCAGCATTTTGGCTTGCAATGGCATTGGCAAAGTGCCAATTTCATCTAAAAATAAGGTGCTATCGTTTGCTAGAGAAAAGCGCCCTTCGCGGTTTTCTTTGGCGTCGGTAAATGCGCCTTTCTTATGGCCAAATAATTCGCTTTCAAATAAATTATCTGGAATTGCAGCCATATTGACACTCACCATATCGTGGTTTGCCCGTGGGCTGTTATCGTGTATGTACTTTGCAAGTAGGCTCTTACCTGAGCCATTTTCGCCGGTGATCAACACATTTGCGTCAGTTTTAGCGATGCGGCTTGCAGCTTTAATTAGGGTTTTAGATTGTTCGCCTAATGCTAAAAAGCCACTGCTAAGTTGGTTATCACTGGTATTTTCTGTCGCTAGTTGGTTTTCAATAGATTCGAGTAATTTGGCGTTTTTCCATGGTTTTTCAACAAAGTCGGATGCGCCAAGTTGCATGGCTTTAACTGCTAAGTCTACTTTTGCCCATGCGGTGATAACTATCACGGGAATTGTCAGCTCTTGGCGTTTCAGCTCTTTTAAAAAGCCAAGGCCTTCTTCGCCAGAGGTGGTGTCTTTGGTGAAGTTCATATCAAGCAAAATTAAATCGATTTGCTGATTTTTTAAAAGGGCTAAACCTACACTTGGGTGGTCGGCTTCTGTGCACGTGTAGCCATGGCTTTCAAGTACAATGCGCGCCGATAAACGCACATCTATATGATCATCAATAATCAGTATTTTTTTCATAATTTTATTTTTATAGCTTTAAAACTATACCAATTGCATTAATTAGCTGGTTATTTATTGCGACAGAGAAATGGCTCAGAAACAAGGCTTATAATTCGACATGTAGTTGTTCTACTTTAGAATTTTAAAACGCAGTTTATGTGTCATTTAACTCGCTAGAATGATCAAATAATTAATAAAATTGGTATTAGCCCGCTAGGTTTTCTTAACGGGCTAAGGCTAGAGGTATTAACCCCAAATTGAGGTTAATTATCTCTTAATGCTGCCATTGGTTTTGCGTTAATTAATTTGCTCATTGGGAATAATGTGGCAAACAAGGCAAAAATCACAATGCTTATGGCAGTTATACTGAGCCATAGCCAATTGAGAAGCAACCAATTTGCTAATTGTGTTTTAAACAACATGTACCCACCTACCATCACCACTAATGCGGCAATAAAAGCAAACGCTAAAGGCAGTAAGGTGTCTGACAACAATTGCTGATACAAACGCTTGCGTTTTGCACCGAGTGCCATTCGCATACCGTATTCGTAGCGACGCAGACCTAGGTTATAGCTAAGTACACCGTAAATACCAATACCTGCAAGTACTAAGGTAAAGAGAGCCAACACAATGCTTAAGCTTAATGTGATTCGTTCCATATGAACCATTTTGGCGTATTCATCTTCCAGAAAATCGAACTTCCAAAGGCCAATGCGACTATCAACAGTACGCGCTGCCTGTAACAGCTGCTCTCGGTTTAAGGTTTTTCCTTGCTCCATTTGAATGATTAAGCCAAATGCATACGGCTGTGCAGCCCACCAAAAGTGACGGCCTTGGTGTAAATCAAAAAACTTAGGATGATTAAAGTTTTCAGTAATTCCGACCACTTCAACAGGGTTTTCAGGATCAAAACTTAAAAACTTTTCGCCAACTAAGCTGCCACCAGGTTTGAGCATATCGTTAACGGCTTTTGAGACTAAAAACTCGTGCTTCTCACCGCGAATAGCAGCTTCACTAAAGGTGCGCCCCTCAATAATTTTAAGGCCTGTAATATCAAAGTAATCGCGGCCAACCCAAGCTTGTGGAATAAAGACTGTTTCTTTACCTGACATATCTTTTACTGTGCTTGAGCGAAGTCCGTCGTTTACTGGGCTGTCGCCGTGGCCTACCTTAACAACACCATCGATTTTTGCTACTGCTGCACGAATTTTTTCTAAGTCATTGTATTTTTGTTCGAGAGTTCGCTCTCTATCGTTGATAAAGAGCATGGTGCTGTAGCGGTTATCAACTTCACTGCCAAGCGGTCGTAACAGAGTTTCTAACGTTTTGTTTAATGCCATGGTGGCACCAATTACAAGGGCCGTTGCTAAAAACAGTTGCAGCGCAATTAACAGCTTTACAGTACTGCCTTTAATTTGGCTTACGCCGCCTTTACCTGAACTTTGAATTTGCGTTCTAAGCTGGCCAAAGTTGATTAATCGGCTGGTAATAAAAGCAAATAACCAAGCAAATACCACACAGCAGATTACGGCAGAAGAGACTACGGTAAGATCGAGATTAATGGCGCTAACAAGTGGTAAATGACCTTCACTTAAAAACTTAAAGAGTTTGATACCCCAAGCCGCAAAAAATAAGCCCGCAAGTGCCGATACCACCATCAGCAGGCTTGATTCCACTAAAATGCTGGTAAATATTACGCTGCGTTTGGCACCTAAAACAGCTTGCAGTGCGAGTTGTTTGTGCTTAACTACGGCGCGAGAAATAAACAAGTTACTAACATTTAATAGTGCAATCAGTACTAGGCTTACTACGCCCACTAACATAAAAATTGCTAACGTATCGTTGCCGTTAAGCTCTTTTTCGCGAAACGGTGTAACAATTGGCACAATGTCGTCAACTTCATCAAACTCTGCTTTCCAATCACTTTTTATTTCCAAGATACGTGCATGCAAGTAGGCTTTGGTAGATTCAGGAGTTTCACCTGCTTTGAGCGTACCAATAAGTTTTAGGCTACCAAATAAATTCCACCACGGGCTTGGGCGATCTTCATTATAAAAGCGTGAATCACCGCTAAAGTGAAACCATAAATCACTTTTACTGCGGTTAAACATAAATGGGTTTGCGTAGTCTTTAGCTACCACGCCAACAATTTTATATTGGCCATGAACGAGTTCGATTGTTTTCCCGATTGCACTTTTGCTGCCATCGAAATAGGTTTGCCAAATTGAATAGCTGATCAGTACTTCGGTACTTTTATCATCAAGGCGTTTTTGTGGTGATAAATGTTGGCCTGCAGCAAGTTGCATATTGGTAATGTCGTAATAGTCGTTGCTGGCAAAGGTCATATTTAACTTTGGCTGACCCGGCAAGTTCATTATTACGTCTTCACCAATGTTAATTGCGGCGACTTTGTCAAAATTGTCGTGGTTGTTATACCAGTGAATAATCGACTGAAAGCTTTGATAACCTGGGCTATTTTTATCGGAATAGACGTTGTCTTGTTCCACTACCACTAAGCGCGCTTCGTCATCGACATTAAGTGGTTTTATAAAGTAGCTGCTAAATAAGCTCATCACTACAAAAAAGCAGGCAAGCGTGAGCGAAAGAGTGAGCACAATGGCGCTGGTAAACCCTGGCGCTTGCAGCAGCGAACTGCTGGCATGTTTTATTTGTTTGGTTAGGCGTTGGGCACTCATGCATGCGCCTCCAACTGTGTTGTTACATCAACCGCTGACACGCTTTCTTTGCCAGTATTGAGCACTTTGCCATCGAGCAGTTTTACTTGTTTTTTGGCGTAGCCTGCATAGCGCGGATCGTGGGTTACCATGCAAATGGTAGTACCTTGTTCGTTTAGTTCGGCAAGTAACGCCATTACCGCATCACCATTTTTCGAATCGAGGTTACCCGTTGGTTCATCCACTAATAAAATGCTTGGGCTGCCAGCAAGGGCGCGTGCAATCGCAACACGCTGTTGCTGACCACCTGATAATTGATTTGGTTTATGTTTTGCACGATGATCAATCTCCACTTGCTTAAGTGCAGTATTCACGCGGGCATCTATGTCAGCTTTGCTTAAAGCGGGTTCGCGATACAACAGCGGCAGCGCTACATTGTCGTAAACACTAAGCTCATCAATTAAGTTAAACGATTGGAAAATAAAGCCAATATGCAAATTTCTGAGCTCTGCAAGGGTATCCATATTAAGGCTGCTGGTATCAACACCTTCAATTTTATAGCTGCCGCTGGTGATATCATCAAGCAGCCCCATCACGCTTAAAAGGGTTGATTTGCCACAGCCTGATGGGCCGCTAATGGCAATGTAATCACCTTTGTGAATTTGTAAGTTGATATCGCTTAATGCGTGAGTTTCTATGTCGTCGCTAAAGTATATTTTTGACACATTAGTCAGTTCAATTACCGGTGTATTTTCCATGATTGCTTCCTTAATTATTTGTAATCGTTATTGTTTGCAAGTGTTTAAAATCAGAACTGTCTGAAATTACAAGGGTGTCACCGGCATTTGCACCTGAATTGATAACAATGTTATCGCCGGCTAGTTTACCAAACTCAACTTGGGTTTTAACCAATTGATTGTCGGCAGGGTTTAAAATGAAAATATGGTTTTGCGTATCGCCACTTACAAAGCTTGGACGACGAACATAAAGAGCGTGATTAAGCTCGTCGGTGACAATATCACCTTCAATGGTGAGCTGTGGGCGGGCATTGCTTGGTAAGGTGCCGGTAAGTTCAAGCTCTACAGTAATGCGACCATCGCTGACGATTGGGTTAATACGATTAACCACAGCTGATACCGTACCTGCGAAGGTGTTTACGCTTGCTTTTTGACCGACTTCAATGCGGCTTGCTTCGCGCTCTGGCACATTTAAATCGGCAAGCAGTTGATGCTCACTGCCGACTACTGCAAGTGGTGCGCCCATTTGCACAGATTGACCTTGCTCTACATTGACCGCTTGCAGCATGCCATTGATACCCGCGGTGACGTTGAGTTTATCGACATCCAATTGTGCTGCATTAAAGCTAAGCTCAAATTCGCGCATTAATTCGCGCTCAACTTGTAAGCGTTGGTTGTGTAAATCACTCGCTTGGCTAAGCTGCTGTTTGGCAAGAGAAACGCGTTTACTCAGTTGTGATACCGCTAATTGCGAGCGTTTGTAATCTAGGGTAGAAACAATGCCTTGCTCAATTAGTTTTTGCTCTGCTTCTGCGCGCAAATTGGCGTTGGCAAGTTCGCTTTCAAGCAAAGTTAGATTTGCTTCAAGGTTTAGCTTTTCACTTTTTTGGCTAAGCTTTAACGCTTCGAAATTTGCTTTTTGACGAGCAAGCGTTAAACGAGCACGGTTTAGTTGTTGCTCAAGCGTGGGATTTGAAAGGCGTAAAATCACCGTATCTTTTTCAACGCGGCTACCCGGTAGGTGAAATACTTGCTCTACTTGTGCTTGATAACGCGCAGTAATAAAGCGGCTGTATTTAGAGCGCAGTTGGCCAAACCCCGACACCGTTAACTTAAGTGGTCCACTACTTACGTCTGCAAGCAGTAACTCATTACGGTTTATGTTTGCATCCCCATCGCTAAAGGTGGATGCAAACCCCACTACTAAACTGAGCGATAAAATAATCGCAAGCGGCATTGGCCAACGTTTCTTTTTATTATTACCTGCAAGGCTTTGTTTAATATCCATCTGACTAACTTCATAACTTTTGATAGTTTAGCTATAGCGAACGCTGTGCCATAATTTAAAGTTAATAAAATCAGTTGTTTACTTTTTTTTATTAAAGTTAGGTTTTCCCTTGAGTGGGAATGGGAATTAAAAGTGGGAAAATTAGGAAGACGCTTTGAAGCTCATAGATGTGATTGCTACTTTGTAAATACTATTTAATTTAAACTCTTAATTTTCAATTGTTTAAATTCATATAAGTGACTATCATAACCGTGTTTTTACTTTTAATAAGGATGTTGCTAAATGCGGGGTAAGCTTGTTGTATGGAAAATAGATAAAGGTTTTGGTTTTATTGAGAGCGAAGGGAATCAAATTGAGCGCACCTTTATACATATTTCAAGCCTTAAACACATGTCCAGAGAGCCTAAAGTTGGTGATTTCATTCATTTCGATATTGAAAAACAGAATGATGGTAAGAGCAGAGCAGTAAATTGTCGCATCGAAGGAGTCGCTGCAAAAAAAGTTGATTTCTCCCGTAAAATGAAAAGTGGCAGGAAGCCATCTTCGCTTTTGAGCGTGTTAATAAGTATTGTACTGTTAACCGTTATTTTAACTTCTTTATATGATAGGTTTAGTGCGCAAAACACAGTGGTGGAGAAAGATAGTTATTTTCAAAAACCAAATTTAGTTGAACCTTTTGAGGCTAAAAGAGAGCCTAGCCGATTTAAATGTGATGGGCGTCAATATTGTAGCCAGATGAATTCACGAGCTGAAGCCGTTTTTTTTATAAGAAATTGCCCAAACACAAAAATGGATGGTGATAGGGACGGAAACCCTTGTGAAAATGACAGCCGTTTTCAATTACTCTGAACTGCAAAATTGAGTTCTTTCTGCTTCTAAAACTTCATAAAAGGCTAGCTACTTCGCTAGTCTTTTTTTATCCAAAATCACTCCAAAACAATCGGTGAAAAACCAATACCATCAGGGCCGTTACCTGTAGGTAGTTCAAATAAGGTTTTCCCGCTCGGAATATCTATCGCGAGTAATTTGTTTTTGCTGTAAGCCGATAAAAACAAAGTGCGATCGTTAGGGTGAAAGGTAACGCCTTTTGGCCCGATATTATTGAATGTGATTTGGTGTAGCTGTGTTTTATTTACAGCATCAAAAATCGTTAAGGTATTGTTTTTGTAATCAGGAACAACGGCGTATTTTTCATCCTTTGTGAGTAAAATACGGTAAGGAAATTTAAAGCCCCGCCATTGCTTAATTACCTTCTCGGTTGATAGATCAAAAACATTAACTAAGCCATCTTTATTGCTGCCGACCCAAAGCTCAGTGCCCGATTTATTAATGGTGATAGCTTCGGGCGTTTCAGATGTGGCAATTGTCCTTAATAATTTGCCCGTGTTTATATCCATTTCAGAAACAGTATCGTCATGCATATTGGGCGTGTAAACGCGGTTGTTAGCATGCGCGAGTGCGACCATATGCGAGCCTTTTTGAAAAGTGTTAATTGCTTTTTCAATGTTGCCCGAATCGATATCGACAATTACCACCGAGTTTGAGCCTTCTGCGGATACTGCAACCTTATTTGTACCTATTAAATATAAAATGCCGTGGGGGTAGGGATGTTTGGCAAGGCTGATGGTGTTAGTCGCTTTTGCGGTTTTAATATCGAATATGGTTAAACTGTTACCGCCATTGTAGTTAGTGACAACTGCTGTGGTGGCATTGTCATTTATGGCAACTTCATGAGGACCTTTTCCGGTACTTTGAGTGGCTTTGATTTGACGACTTCGTAAGTCGATAAAACTCACCGTGTCTGCTTTTTTATTTACCACAACTAACGTACCTGAAAGCGAGTCATCGTTTGCCATTAGGCCAAAACTTATTACATTAAGTGTGATGAGTATGGCTGTTAAATAATGTGATAACGTCATCGCCTACCTTTGCTATCCCCGTTTAGTTTGAGGTTAGACTAAATAATAAACACCTGAATAGCAAAAAGTACCTTTAAGAAATTTTAGGGTTTGCAAGTTGTATTTAGTGATTTTGCTTTAGCATTTTTATGTCCAAAGTTATTACGGCATATTTTTTGATAGGGTTGATATGATCCATTTCCTAACTGATGTAATCGCAAATGTATTTATAGGCTGCTGCGACTTTATGACTCGCTAAGGTTGCTTGAAAACTAAGATTTAAATGTATTGATAGAATATTAAATCCAAGTTTAAAGTTTTTTGAATGGGGGTAGGTCCACACTTAGGAGTGATATTACCGGGCTTTAATGTTTGAGTAGCTCTAGGAGTAGAATCTAGAGTAAATTGATAAACCATTGCTATAAGATAGCAAAATTAGAACGACGTTATTGAATTTAGTGGATTATTGTAACTTATTTTAATGAAACTCGATGGACAAAAAGCCCACTTAATCAAGTAACTTCTTCATATTACTACTTACTATTGTCAGGGTTATTTCAATACTGCAATTGCGACTTTTGGTACTTAAGTGTTGATTTTATATTCCTTTACATGCGTTTTAGATATTCTAATTGACTCCAAACTAATGTAATATTCGCAGCTTTAATTTCAAATAAATCAATTATCTTTAAAACGGATTACATTATGCTCAAAAAAGGAATTTGCTTATTTCTACTTTGTTTGGCAATCACTTTCCAGGCAAGTTCGCAAGAACAAAACATCCATGAATATTTTAATGTTGTTCAAGGGAATCAAGAAAGAGTATCAAATTACTCCTTGCCTAGCGATGATGGTAATTTTGTTGCCTTTACAACTCAAGAGTATGATTATGAGTTAGGTAAACATAAACCTTATTTGTTTTTGCGAGATCGCCGAGCTGCGAATTTTCAAGAACTCCCTCTGCCAAAGGAGGTGACAGGTGCTTTATTTGGACTTAATTTATCTCCAAATAATGAAAAGCTATTTTTTATTGCAGATGATGATTTTGTTTTAGATGACACCAATAATAAAAATGATATTTTTAGTTTTGACCGCGCTACCCAGAGTATTGAACGAATACTAGGCTTTGATGGTGAACAGTTAGATCTTGGTATTGAGAATGTTTGGCTGCTTAAAAAAGGTGGCTTTTACTTTTCTTCAAACGCAACGAATATTTTAGAGGAAAAACAGTCAACTACGTTGGCACTATACTTCTACAATACTGCGACTGACAAAATTGATTTAATAATATCTGATTTCTCTCAGCTAACTATTCATGATTTATCCGATGATGGTGAGTATTTATTATTAAGTGGCAAGTCAATAGAGCCGTTCATTGAAGCTAACTACCTTTATCGCTACACCGTATCTTCCGAAAGTATCATCAGATTGGAATATTTCCCAGGGCAACCTCACTCTTTCAAGTATAGATTGTCAGGAGATGGAAATAAGGTTATTTCCTTCCAGTCAAACTCGAAATATATTTATTTAAAGGACATAAATGAAGCCGGTTATGATGTTATTCCGAGTTTATCTAGGATTGAAGAGATTAGAGATGTAAATTTCAGTGGAACGGCTGTAATTTATCAAACAGGTTATACATATAACAGCACCCCTTACGGGTATAGTAATCAGCTCCATTATTTTGATTTAGTCACGCGTGAAGAGTTGTCTCTAAATGGTAATGCTTCGTCATCTGTGAATAATCGAATGGCACTTTTTTACTCAGATAGTGTCGTTTTTCAAGGTCCAAATAGGTCTTACTCGACAGGATCGTCTCTGTTAGAGAGGACTGATTTAACTGAAATGAGGAAAACGACGGTTTTAGATGTTTCAAAACCATTAGTTTCGACTAACAAAGTTGGAGCGATAGAACTCGAATTTGAAACTCATAACTCGCAACATGCCGCTATTTTTGTAAAAAAAGAATCAGAACAAGAATCGCGACTTATCACTAGGGTTCGTCCATCTGAAAGCAAATATACTTTTAAACCTGAAACGGACGATTACTATCAAATAACGATTAAACAATGTAACCGTTATTTTATTTGTAATTCAGGTCAAGTAACTGAAAATAAAGCGCTATTACCAACGGGCAATATCACGAGTATTGATTATATTGGTAGTAATAAATTTCAATGGCATCCCATTGAAGGTGTGACTGAATATAAAATTCAAAGTATTGATTATGATGGTAATGTTCTAAATTCTGTATCTGGGGATAATTCAACTAATTACTACGTTAGAAATCAAAATAATTATGTATACATGAAGGTGCAACCATGTGCATTTAACCTGTGTGATGAGTATTCTGATTGGCTTGAAATTGATGTAACAAAACAACTTAACCAACTAAATGTAAAATACAATTATCATCTTGATAAAATTGATGTTTCCTGGTTAAAAGCCGAGGGCGCAGCCTATTATCACGTAATGCATAAAGAACAGCTCTTAGCTACAACAACTTCAACAGAATTTGCTTGGAAAAATTTTGCAAAATATTCTAACAGCACCGGCGATGTAAAGACATTGTATGTTAAAGCCTTTAATCAACATGGCGAAGAGATCGCAAATTATTCAGGCGCTTTAACGCTTTACTATTTTGGTACAATTAATGTCGATTTTAATATTGTTCAAAAAGGCCAAAATGTTGTCATAACCAAAAGGAATCTCCGTTTAGGCACTGAGGCACGTCTTTTTAAGCGTTTTGCTCCATTTGCAAAAAAGCAACTTATCCATTCCTTTACAAATGATGGGAGCGATAAGACTCATTTATATGAAGATGCTTTGCCTGATGATGCTTCAGTAGTTTATTACAGTTTAGAAGTGTGTAACCGAGAAAGTTGTGATGAATCTGAGATTGTTTTTAATGTAAATACATCCCATTTGGGCATTGATTTCAACTTTAATGTTGAGCTTATTGAGGCATCGTCACAAGCAAAACTTACATGGGATTTATCAGAGTATGATTTTAGTGAAGTAGAAATATTTGTTAACGGCAGCAAAAAGAGAACATTAAAAAGTTCTGAAAATGCGTTCATTGTGCCAGTTAATATGGGGGCTGAAACGCAATTTCAGTTGCGGGCAAAGCAACATGGACATTATGTTGAAAGTGGTGTCATTACTAAAGTTATGCGCCTTAATTCTGAAAACCTGGTACCACCTTCCGATGTGCCAAATTTAGAGGCAGATAATGACTACTATTTTAATAAAATAGACTTCAGAGCGCTCGATATTTCAAGTGTTGAATCTAAATATTTAAAAATTTTTACTGAGAATGAACAAGGTGACTTCGTTTTATTTAAAACAATAGAACGTTCAATTTATTCAACAAGTTCAGTGCTTAATTTTTCTATTGATTGGTTAAGAGAAGGGACCCAAATAAATGTGCGAGCACAGTGGTGTAATTATATTGGTTGTGGTCCATTAAGTGATGTAATTACAGGAACAACATCTTCATCAGATATGGTGCCACAAGCACCAACGATAACGAGTATATCTTCTACTCAAAATGACAAAGATGTTCGATTAACTGTCAATGTGCAGGCTGTTACAGGTGCTGATTATTATGAAATAGGAGATCGCACTAGTGCTGTTGGCTCTTCATATTCGCGTGAAAGGCGAACACCCCCTAACTTTGAAATGAACCAAGAGTATAACAAGTCGGTTTATTATGTTGTTCGTGCTTGTACAGCGAAAGGGTGTTCTGAATGGAGTGAGCCTGAACTATTTTACTCTGGTAAAACACCAGAAAACTCAACGTTTAATCTAGCTTCAATTAATAGTCTTAGTTATAGCGACTACAATAACACTGTTAATATACAAATAGATAGACCAAATAACACCTTCAACTATAAGGTGTTAGTATCTACTTCTGTTGACGGTGTAAAACAACCAGTTGATGAAGGCAGTTATTATTTCCATTTTGCCAATCCTATTCGCGGGCAGAAATATTATTTTTGGGTAGAAAGTTGTTCATCAAACAATGCTTGCGAGTTATTTTCATCACCTAGGCGTTTTTATTTAGAAGCTTATCCAAGTGAGTTACCTCCTCCTGAAATGCTTGCTTCAAATGACGAAATTAAGGTGATTAAGCTAAAGCCAGCTAGAAAAATCGATTGGTTAGAATATCGTGTTTCTTACATCTCTCCTCTTGATGGTAGCTTGATGGAAAAAGTACTGCGAAATTATGGCAACTCCATACATTTATCGCTGAATCCAAGCTATCAAAACACCACAGTTAAATTTAATGTAATGCAATGTATTCAAAATACAAATACTTGCTCTGATGTTATTTCGATTAACGGAGTTGGCCTTTCCGCTTACACAGATAGGATTGAAGATGTGGCCAATGCAGCGCCTTCTAATGTTAATGCTAAATATGACAGCTATGCTGGTAAAAATAATGCATTTTCATTTAAAAATTTGCGAGTTAATCAAAAGTTTTACACTGGCAAAGGGGTTGAAATAGGTTTTAATTTATATATTCCAATCTCTGCCATTTCTTCTCTAGGATGTAATGATATATTTGCGATTAATAGTGATATGCCAAATTTCACAACTTTGTCATCGGCGACATTATTTAAAATTGCATATGTATCTCCACCAACAAATTACTCAAATAATTGTGGCTCTTTGTCTGGAGATAGTTATTTAGTTGATTCATTTAATCTGAATATTTTGAATAAAACGATTATACCAATTGATAGTTTGCGTCATGAGACATGGCATAAGGTAAAAATCACTCACTTTGAAAATGGTCAATTTAGTCTTTTTGTTGATGATGAGTTGGTTTATCAAGGTGTTGTTGATGCTGAATTAGACAAATATTTTAAATATTTTAAATTTGGATCAGATGATAATGGTCGAGTGCTGTTTAATGACTTTTCTATTAAGGCTAGAGAGCCATTATCCGCTTCACATATTAGACCTACATACTTTCAAGAACAAATGTATGCTTATCAAGACAATAAGGTTGATTTTCGTCTAAATTTAAGAAGAGATGATTTTGATTTAGTAAAAATTAAAGCTTTCTCTCAGGTTAAGCAAGAAGTAGTTTTCGAAAAAAGTCTTGCTAAATCTGAGCTGAAACCGGAATCAATTGGCTATTCAACGTTGATTTCAAATGACCATTTGGGTGCATTTAGGATACTTGTAAATTATTGTTCTGCTAATGGGCTCTGTACTGATTCAGATGTTGAAGAAAGGTCCCTACATTACTCGCTTAGTAGTCCTTCAATTACCTCAATTCAAGCGTTAGAAGCAACAGGAAAAATTGCATTATCTTGGAATGCAGTAACAGATGCTACACATTACAAGGTTTTTATTGCGCCGCCCAATGGAGGAAATGGAGTCCTAGCTGCAACAACAAGTAGTCTCAACATTCAACTTTCAAATATAACAAATACAGTGTCAGTGTATTTAAAAGCATGTGATGAGTATATATGTAGTAATTGGTCTCAGCGTGTCCAAATAACGCCAAATTTAGACTCGGATGGGGATGGATTATCAGATTTTCTTGAGAGAAGCTTAGGTACAAATTTATATAACCCTGATTCGGATGGTGATGGTTTACTTGATGGAGTTGAGCATTTAGAGCTTGGAACAAATCCAACAAAGCCTGATTCGGATGATGATGGTGTACCGGATGGTCATGATAGCTATCCTCTTACGAATAATGATACCGACAGAGATGGCTGGTCTGATGACTTAGAACAATATCTTGGTTTAAACAAGAGTAACCACTCAGATGCTTGGACAGATTCAGACAATGACGGTCGACCTCTAGTATTGGAATTTTTGGAATCTAAGAATGTTGAAATCAAAGATAATGATGTTCTAAACATAAGTCGGGATTTAGTGCTACAGGCTTATGTAGATACGATGTCTTATAGGCATTTTCCAGTAGCATATTTAAAAGATTTAGGTGCTGGTAACACCGAGTTAGACAACAAAATTGCAGAAGTTGAAGCTGGAACGTTGAGCCCAGCAGCGCTCTATCATGACTTATTATTAGATTCTAACTCAGACTTTGCTTTGATGGGCTTTATCGGTAGAACCTATAAAGCGGTGCTGGATAGAGAAGTAAACCTATCAGGGGCAACCTTTTATCGAGAAGTTTTAAGCACGGGGCGAATGACCCAATTAGCAATGGTAACCAATTTTGTTAATTCAACGGAGTTTACTAACCGCTATGGTAATGACTTAAGCAGTGAGGCTTTTGTTACCTTAGTCTATCAAAACGTATTAGGGCGAGATCCTAATACGAATGGATTAGCTTATTGGGCAGGTCGTTTAGATGCAGCAACAATTAGCCGTGCGCAATTAATGCTGAACTTTATAAACTCAGCGGAATATACCACGACGCCATCGACGGAGAAGGACTCAGAGCAGCGGGTGCGTGTATTAAGCTTAATTTTAAATAAACGCGCATTAACAGAAAGTGAAGTGACAACCTATACAACGTGGTATAAAAATGATGCAAACGGGCTAATGTCGTATGTTAAAACCTTGTTAGGTAATCGTGCATACTACTTACGCCACCAAACAAGTATTGATATGAAAGTGGATACTGACGGTGATGAAATTCCAGACATTGTTGAATTTGTTGAAGGCAGTGATGGTCAGATTTCGAATAATGACCCAGTAAACAGTGACAGTGATTTTGTAAGACAGGCTTACCGTGATTTATCATCAGAGTTCTGGTCTATTGATGGCTTAGTTACGAAAGCGAATGCTGTAGGAA
>NZ_JBMMUG010000002.1:431453-647717 GCF_049257255.1 Pseudoalteromonas aquimarina | reverse complement strand
TTTACTGGAACGAAGCATAAGCTCGCAGGAGTTAAGTGATGGCGCAGCGTTATTAGACAGTAATGATGAGGCGACATTATTGAATACGCTTTTGAACTCGGTGGATTTTAGTAACCGCTTTTAATAGCAAGTAGTAGAAAGAAACGCCGGTTGATTAAAGCAAATCAACCGGCTTTTTTATGTGGTTTTTCAAAAATTCTAAACTTTTAATCTAACTGATAGGGGCTTTCGCCTGCGCCAAACAATAGCCCTGCAAGTTCACCAATAGTATGGCTTATTATTAAAATTAAAATGACTAGAGTGTCAGGTAGTAGTTTGAGTCTATTATCTTTTCTTGCTAGTAAAATGTTGCCGGTAATTTGAAAAACTAACCAGAAAGGCAAGATAAATATTTTTACTATTTTAAATAAAAATTTTATACCTTTGAACTTATTTCGAATTAGCCCAACGCATGCCTTCCCATTATGGAAGTGCTTTACTACGGTTTTATATGTTCCATGACTTTGTATATGAAATACTGGGTTGTCAATATTGTCCCCTTTTTTAATTTTACTTTTTTGCGCAAGATATTCTTCAAATTCACCTGCATCAAAATGTTGGGAAACAATAGGATTTTTTCTAATTGCTAAGTTTGCAATACAAGGAGAAAAACTTTTGGTTTTGGATGTAGCTAAAAAGTTATTAAAAGTCATCCAAAAATTGGCTCGATCCCAAGTGCTTTCTTGGCTGCCGTTATAAATATTACCCCCAATGATATTACTTTTAATATTTTGATCTAAGAAAGACTCAATATTGCTAATCCAATTATTGTTAACCATGCAATGATCTTCGGTGATAGCAACGTATTTACCATAAGCTAAATGTAAACCAATTGCTCTTAAATCAAGAACAGATTTATTAGGGTGATTAAAGATTCTTATTTGCTCATTATTTAACTTTGAAATACAGAACTCGTATTTTCCGCTAAGAATTATTAATTCTACATCTGTCCTATTCTTGAGTTGTGCTACAACAGAGTTAAGACAATCGGCTATTTGATGCTCTTGAGCGATTGTAGGAATTAAAATCGATATCTTCATTATTATGACTGATATTGTAGAACAGTTAGTTGAAGCGAAATAATATATTATTAAAAGTTCTTTTTAATAATATAATTTTACTTGTCCATCTAAAAATTCTGCAAAAATTAAAGTTATACTTTTTGAATGAAGAATGATGACACGCTCACATCGTTGCAATTAACTAGCTAGTCTGTAAAATTAACCCCGCATCTATACGGAAATATAATAAAAGAATTATGAATAACGTTTACCCAGTCATTCTTTCGGGTGGTTCAGGCACACGCCTTTGGCCATTATCACGAAAACATTACCCTAAACAATTTTTAAAGCTTACCAGCTCATACACAATGGTTCAGGAAACGGCTCTTCGTTTAACGGGATTTAACAAACCGATTGCTGTGTGTAATGAAGCTCATAGATTTACAATTGCAGAACAACTTACTGAAATTGGTCAAACACCTTCCGCTGTTATTTTGGAGCCTGTAGCTCGTAATACTGCACCAGCAATAGCTCTCGCCGCTTTGAAGTCTCTTGAACTTGATGAAAATGCAGTACTTGTTGTGCTTGCAGCAGATCATGTAATAGAAGATACAGATGCATTTCAAATAGCTGTTGAAGCAGCAGTAAAAGAGGCCGAAAATGGCTCTCTTGTGACTTTTGGTGTTGTACCTGAAAAGCCTGAAACAGGATTTGGCTATATTCAAGCCGAAGTTGAAGGGCAATTGAGTGCGATTAAACGCTTTGTCGAAAAACCAGATTTAGAAACAGCAGAGCAATATGTAACGAGTGGCGACTACTATTGGAATAGTGGCATGTTTGTTTTTAAGGCAAAAAACTTCCTAGAAGAATTAAATGTTCATCAGCCTAAAATGTTCCAATTAGTACAAACGGCCTATAAACAAGCATCAAGCGACTTAGATTTTACTCGGATCCCTAAAGATGCGTTTGCTTTATGTCCTGATAACTCGATTGACTATGCTGTAATGGAAAAAACCCAAAAGGGTATGGTTTTACCTATCAGTGTAGGTTGGAATGATGTTGGCTCATTCTCTGCATTATGGGAAGTATTAGATAAAGATGAGCAAGGTAATGCGAGCTTAGGTGATATAAAAAATATTGACTCGCAAAACTGTCTAGTTCAGTCAGAAAATCAGTTTGTAGCGACAATCGGGGTTAAAGACCTTGTAATTATTGGCACAAAAGACTCTGTACTTGTTGCTCACAAGGAGCGAGTACAAGATGTGAAAAAAATTGTTCAATATCTGGGGGGGACGGGTAGAAGTGAGCACTTGCTTCATCGTGAGGTTCATCGCCCTTGGGGTAAGTATGACTCTATTGATAACGGTTCGAGATATCAAGTTAAACGAATTACAGTAAAGCCTGGTGCCTCACTAAGTAAGCAAATGCATCACCATCGTGCAGAACATTGGATTGTAGTATCTGGGACAGCTATTGTAGAGGTAGATGAAAAAGAGACATTGTTAAGTGAAAACCAATCTATTTATATTCCATTAGGGGCAACACATCGGTTAACTAACCCTGGAAAAGTAAGCCTTGAGTTAATAGAGGTACAAAGTGGTAGTTATTTGGGTGAAGATGATATCGTGCGTTTTAATGATGTGTATGGACGTAGTTAGTGAAACTTAAGCATTTTATCCAGCTCATATTTACAAAAGTTCAACTCAACTTAAAGTCTGAAGCTAAAAAGAGCTACCTAAGCTATTTGTGGTGGATATTGGAACCTGCATTATTTGTTGGTGTATTCTATTTAGTTTTTGGCGTTTTCTTAGCCAAAGGAACCTCAGATTTTTTGGTTTTTTTGTTGTGTGGTCAAGTTCCCTTCCTGTGGTTTGCTAGAACATTGCTTAATTCATCTGCGTCAATAGAGCAGGGAAGGGGGTTGATGCAGCAGATTAAAATACCCAAAATATTTTTTCCATTGGTTACTATATTTCAAGATCTATTCAAATCAGTTTGTGTTTTTGTTTTGTTTTTTATCTTTTTATATTTTTATGGCTTTCCTCCCAGTGAAAAATGGGTAGCTTTGCCATTAGTAATTCTTACACAGCTGATTGTGATAAGCAGTTTGTCACTATTTGTCTCTATGATCGTGCCATTTATTCCCGACCTAAAATTTTTTGTAAATACGGCTATTCAGTTAACTATGTTTGCTTCAGGCATATTTTATAGTTACAAGCAGGTGCTTTTAGAAAAGCACCATGTTTTGTATATGTTAAACCCTATTGCAAATCTAATTGAGCAATACAGAAATATTTTACTATATGGGCAATGGCCAAGTTTTGTGTCATTAATGTGGATTTCAGTGGTCTTTAGTTTGGTTTTCATACTCTGTGCATTATTTTTAAAGAGATTTGATTCCGATTACCCAAGGATATTGGCGCAATGAGTAAGGAAAGGGAAATTGCAATTCAAGTCTCTGGTGTTTCGTATGAGTATACTCAAAGAAAGTGGTTTAAAAATGTTAAGTACCAAGCTTTAAATAATATAAACCTTTCTGTATACAAGGGAGAGACACTCGGGATTGAAGGACGAAATGGAAGTGGTAAATCAACACTTCTAAAGCTTTTAGCAGGAATCTATAAACCAACGTCGGGAAGTATTAATTGTTTTGGTAACCATGTATCACTGCAAACATTATCTGCGGGCTTTGATGTTGAATTAAGTGGTGCTGATAACGCGTTGATTGGCGCAATGCTATTAGGGCACCCTAAACAAAGTGCAATATCAAAACAGGAAGAAATAATGGCGCTTTCCGAGTTGGGCGAAAAATTTTATGAGCCTGTCAAAACCTATAGTGCAGGTATGCGTGCAAGGTTAGGATTTGCGACTGCAATCACAATGAAAACCGATGTTTTATTGATCGATGAGGTTTTAGGTGTAGGTGATGCACTTTTCCGAGAAAAAGCGGAAAAGATAATAAAAGAAAAAACTTCATCAGAAATGACAGTTATAGTGGTGTCGCATGTTTCACATCAACTGAATCGACTTTGCGACAGAATAGTTAAAGTTCAAAATGGCGATATTAGTATTTAAAATGAAGAAAGAATTAACAAGAATTATATTTAAAACAATAATTGGGCGTACTCCATCAATGGCCGCGATAGAGCATTATGAAACTTACTCTTGGCCTATGCTAGTTAATTTACTATTAAATTCAAAGGAGTTTAAGCATGAAGATACTGGCCTTAATCGTCGAGAAAATGTTTTAATTAATAGTGAACTCCAATTTTTAAATGAAAAAATTGGCGTGCCAATTGATGGGGCAAAAAAAGATATAACCATCGACTTATTCTTTAATGAATGCTTCTTGCCCTATTATCAAAAAGTATTGTCTGGAGCGACAATAGAGTTTATTCAATCAAAATCTTTACCAAGGAGTGGACATCACTTTCTGATTTCACTTCTAACAAAGTACTTTGATAGTGACTTGTATTACTGCGAGGGACACAGCCCGAAAGGTTGCTGTAAGTCTAATCCATGTTTAAAGCCGTTTAATAAAGATATGAGTAACAAGCTCATGATTCAGAAAAGCCATGACTTTGGTTTAAAGGATGAAAAAAATAATGAGTTTATCTATCTGATACAACATCGTTCACCAATAGGTCGAATACAATCAAACTTTGAGCTAGCTCTAAAGTCGTCAAAGGGGTTATATACAGATACAAAAGAATCATTTGAAAAATTTGCTATTAATGATGCTGAGTACTCTATAGATTTTTATAATAAATGGTTTGATCCAAATGATGGCTTACAAAAAATATTTATTCAGTATGAAGAGTTAGTATTTAACACTGAAGATGCGTTGAACAAGATCATTATGTTCATTACAGGTGAGGCTGCAGTACCAGAGAAGTTAGAAATTGCTGCTGAAAATAAAAAGGTTAAAGTGAATACTCTTAATTCACCTAAGGAAACTCGTAAAGCAAGCGAGCATCGCTTTTTCTCTAGAGAGTTTGCTGAAACTATAGAAAAGAAAATTAGTTCAGGAATTAAACATAAAGTAAGCATACCTTTTGAGTTTATAGGTTAAGAGAAAGAATCATTTATGAATACTAAAGAGTTAATGATGAGAATCAAAGAGTCACGCTTAGGTGATAACAATAATGACAAATATACAACTTCAAATTTTCTCGATTTGGATGAAGTTGTAAATAAAGTTAAGTTGTTAGCTAGTGAAAACAAAGCTCTGCCAGTATTTGAAAGTATTGATTTTGATAACCCGGCTCCAAATCTAGAAGTCGGATTTAATTATGAAAAAGAAGTACTTAATTTAAATGATTTTGGCCTGCTAAATGATGATGAGTTTATTAGGGTTGCATACAGAGCAATTTTAAGAAGAGAGGCTGATATCGTAGGGTTTCAGCATTACCTAGATAAGCTATCTAAAGGTGAGAGCCGAGGGGCAGTACTGTTTAAACTGCGCCTTTCAAAAGAAGGTAAGGCGGTTGGTCGTAAAATCCATGGTTTAAATCGTGAAGTTTTTATTTACTGCTGCAAGAAAGTGCCATTTGTTAAGCCTGTGATTAACCTAGTTTCGAATATTGTTAACTTAAGTAGTTTGTATAAGGGAATACAAGAATCCAACCGTAGTATTTATGATCTACAAACGATGAATGTATTAAGCCAAAACAAAATTAACAAATTGGCTGAAAATGGGGTGACGTTAAATAATTTATTTACTATTGAAAGTCAAAAATTTAAAAATGAAGTTTTGAATAGCCAAACTCAACTCGATAACAAGATTGCTCAACACTGTGCAGCATCATGTAATTTACTTGCGGCTGAAAATCAAAAATTAGTACGTGAGTTTTCAGACTATAAATCGGAATTTGAGCACAAGATAACTCGACTTCAAGAGCTAGAGAGTAACCTTAATCTTATCCTTACAAAACTCGAACAGGGGTCGCCTAAACTTGATGAGCTAGAGAAAAGTTGTCAAAATTTAGACAGTTTCACCAAAGAAATTGCGCGTACTTTACTAAATACAAAAGATGAATTAAGTAAAGTTACCTCTAATTTAAAAGGCTTGTCTCAGAAAGAGAATAGTTTAGCAATAGATACTAACGCTATAGATCTTGATAATTTTTATTATAAATTTGAAAGTAAGTTTCGAGGCACTGAGGAAGATGTAGTTAACCGCTTAGGGGCGTATGATGATATTTTAAATACGATTGCATCACTCGGATTTAAAGAGCCAAATGCATTAGACTTAGGTTGCGGTAGGGGTGAGTGGCTGGGTGTATTAGAGCGTAAAGGGTTTACTGCTGTCGGTGTTGACCTTAATGAACTTATGATTAACTCTTGTCTTGCCAAAGGCAGAAATGCTATCAAACAAGACGCAATAGAATATTTAAAACAACAGCAAGATTCGTCCTTCTCAATTGTTTCGGCATTTCATTTGGTTGAACATTTGCCTTTTGAAGATCTCATGATTTTTGTTCAAGAATGTATTCGTGTACTCAAACCTGGTGGAGCACTAATCTTTGAAACGCCTAATCCTGAAAACTTAATGGTATCTTCGCGCTTATTTTATATGGACCCAACACATAAAAACCCTGTGGTGCCAGAATTACTTTCATTTATTGTTGAGTACTTTGGTTGTTCTTCTGTCAATGTGTTAAGGCTTAATGCCTTTGAAGTTTTGGGAACTGATGTTGATTTCGGCAACCTACATAATGCAAATATGGATTATTCGATTGTGGCAAGGAAGTAAACAACAATGAAGATTTTGATACCGTCAATTCAGGTTCCTTTCATCTCTGGAGGGGCTGAACTTATGACTTATGGGCTTAAGAATGCTTTGATTGAAAATGGGCATGAAGTTGAGGTTGTAACGTTTCCATTCAAATTTTCACCATTAACAGAACTAGAGTTGTTAATGGATTATTGTAAAAGCAGTTTGTTTGATAATTTTAATGGGTACAACGTTGATCTTGTTATAGCACTGCAGTTTCCAGCTTTTTATATACAGCATCCTAATAGAGTGCTTTGGTTGATGCACCAACATCGCTCTGTGTATGATTTATATTCTGAACAAGAAAGTTCGACTGAGTTGCGCTTATTTCGTAAAAAGGTGCATAATTTAGACTCTAATGAGCTTGCTAGTTACCCTAAAAGGTTCAGCATGTGCCAGAATATTACTGATCGACTGCGTCATTATAATAACATTGACTCAACGCCTGTTTATCATCCACCTAATAATCACACGCTGTTTTACAATGCCGGTATTGAAAACTTTATTTTTTGCCCCAGTCGATTAGAGTGCTTGAAAAGGCAAGACTTACTGATTCAAGCGCTGGTACATTCGAAATCGAATGTTGGAGTGATTATCGCAGGCACTGGCGGACAAGAAGCCCAATTTAAAGAACTAGCAGAAAGCCTTGGTGTTGCAGAGCGTATTCGTTTTGTTGGTTACATTTCAGAACAAGAAAAAAGAGCTTACTATGCACACTGTTTAGCTGTTTTTTTTGGCCCACAAGATGAAGATTATGGTTATATAACCTTAGAGGCTTTTTTGTCATCTAAGCCTGTTATCACATGTCATGATTCTGGTGGCCCGACTGAATTTGTTATAGACCAGCGGAATGGTTATATCGTAGAGCCAAAGCCGGAACAGATAGCGGAAAAAATCGATTATTTGGTCGCTAATAAACAGCATGCAGAGGTTATGGGCCAAGAAGGCCTTGTTAGCTATCGCGAAAAAAGCATCACCTGGCAAAATGTTGTAGAAAAATTACTGGGATAAAAAAGTGAAAATAGCAATACTGGCTTCTAGCCCCATACCTTTCGGTGCAGGCGGTGCTGAAAAATTATGGTGGGGTCTAGCTGATAATATTAATAAATTAACAGCACACCAATGTGAGCTAATCAAGGTTCCAACAAAAGAAAATGATTTTTGGAACCTTATTGAAGGGTATGAGTTTTTTTATAATTACGATTTATCGCATTTTGATATGGTGATTACAGGAAAGTATCCTGCATGGATGGTACAACATCCGAATCATCATATTTATATGTTACATTGTCTTAGAGGGTTATATGATACCTATCATTTTATGAACCTACCTGACAAGGTGAGTAAAAACCAAAGCAAGGAAGTATTAGCGTTTCTTCAGGACCTAGAAAATCAAAATATGTCTGTTGAAGAGGTTTTTCAAAAGCTTAAAAATTTAAAGAGCAATAACCTAATTACCGAAGAGCTTTCTGCATTTCCGGGGCCATTTATCCGGAAAATAATTCATTACCTAGATAATGCTGCGCTAAGCACCATCAGAAGAACATCAGCGATATCACATACGGTTGCAGATAGAAAAGAGTATTATCCAGTAGAACAGGCGGTTTATGTAAATTACCCACCTCCTATGATGAGTGGCTTTTATTCTTCAGGGAGTGACTACTTTTTTACCGCGAGCAGAATTGACGGACCTAAGCGGGTTGAGCTTATTTTGGATGCTTACTTACAGAGTGGAGCTGAAAAACCGTTGAAAATAGCTGGTTCTGGCCCACTTTTAGAGCGACTGAAAGAAAAAGCTTCGTGTAACTCGAATATCGAGTTTTTAGGTTATGTAAGTGATACAGAGCTCGTAGATTACTATGCGAATGCGCTTGCTATTATTTTTGTTCCATATGATGAAGATTATGGGCTTATAACTATAGAAGCAATGAAAAGTGGTAAACCAGTTATAACAGTGAATGACAGCGGCGGCGTAACTGAGTTTGTTGAGCACGGTATAACAGGTTTAACATCTGAACCTCAGATTGAATTGCTAGCTGAAAATATTAAAACTCTCGACAGTGAGCCTCAACTAGCCTATTCAATGGGACTAAACGCAAAGAAAAAAGTCACAAATGTTAATTGGTTAAATACAGTTGGTGACCTTTTGCAGGAAAAGTTAGAAACTGCGTCACAAACAAAAAAACTGGATAATGCGCTTGTTGTATCAACATATCCCTTCTACCCACCACAGGGTGGAGGGCAAAATCGTACGTTTTATTTATACAAAGAATTAGCGAAACAAATGACAGTCAATGTTATTTGTCTTGTGCATGAATCTGAACAGTATAGAGTTGAAGAAGTTGCCCCAAACTTGTTTCAGATAAAAGTACCAAAAACGCAAGAGCACGCTATCGAAGAATGGAAAATTTCGGAGCAGGCTGGTATTCCTGTGACAGATATTGCATTTATTGACTTATATGGTTTTACACCAGATTTAGAGAAAGAATTTAAAAGACTAGAGCTTTTGGCTGACTTAGTTATTTGTAATCAATGCTACACTTATCCGTTCGTTTCTAGGCTTACTGATAAAGCAATATGTCACGACTCTCAGAACTTGGAAAGCAAACTAAAAGAGCAAATGCTGGAATCGTCAGAGTATAATTCAAAACTGATTCAAACTGTATTTGATTCTGAAAAGCAAGCATGCCAAGAGAGTATTTTTACTGCAGTATGTTCGGAAGAAGATGGTTTGGCTTATAAAGAGCTTTACGGTATGTCAGGCGAAAAATATCAAGTGATAGCTAATGGTGTTGACACAAACACAGTGAAATTTAGTAGTAAAGAGGAACGATTAAACCATAAGACTAAATTGGATATCGCTAGTGAAAAAACCATTTTATTTATGGGTAGTTGGCATCAACCAAATATTGATGCAGTTGAAGAGATTATTAAATTAGCACCGCTATATCCGAGTATACACTTTATCATTATAGGCAGCGTGGCTGGTTATTTTTCTGATTATAAATTACCTGAAAACTTGGTGTTTGCGGGTGTTGTATCTGATGAAGAGAAACAAGCGTTCTTGACTGTAGCTGATTACGCATTGAATCCTATGTTTACAGGTTCTGGGACGAATCTAAAAATGTTAGATTACATGCTCAGTGGCATTCCTGTGATATCTACTGCAGTTGGAGCAAGGGGATTAGGGTTGTCACCGGAAATGTATGTGGAATTTGATTTTGATAACTTTGCGCAATGTATTGAACAGTGTGAACTTATTGATATAGAAAAAGCATCACGTTATGTGGAGGAAACCTTCGATTGGCGGGTAATAGGGAGTAATTACTCCAAGTGTTTAGTAAATATATAACAATAAATAATCTGAAAAGGCTATTAGGAATGAATAATCTAGAAGCTCATGTAGAAAGTTTGCGGTGTGAAGAAAGTTTCGAAGGACAATTACAGCGGGTTTACTCGGAGATTGTCAGCTCTGGAGATACTGTGATTGATGTTGGTGCACACTCAGGTAGGCACTCATTACCCCTTTCATTATATGTAGGAGCAGAAGGGCGAGTTCAGTCTATTGAAGCCAATCCCGTTGCTTTAGAATGGCTATTAAGTCAAATTAGAACGTTTGCTTGCAATAATGTTACGACTAAAAATCTTGCGCTTTCAAATGTGGTAGGTGATAAGGCTGACTTTTTTGTAGCGGTAGACAGACCGGAAGAGTCAGGATTGCAGCCAAGGAAAATGTATAATGGCGAAACAGAGTTAGAGAAAATATCGGTCAAAACGGCTACTCTTGATGAGCTATTTTCAGAAACTCCTGTGACCTTTATTAAAATAGATGTTGAAGGGGCTGAGTGGTTAGTATTACAAGGAACGAGAAAGCTATTGGAGTCGTCGACCCCTATCGTGGCATTTGAGTTTGGACAATCGTCATATGAATCATTTGATGTTGACCCAGCTCAGGTTTATGACTTTTTTGATGAGTTGAATTATGTGCTGTATTCCATTCATGGTAAAAAGTTAACACAACAAGAGTTTGTTGATGCATCTGTCGCACAAAACTTTTGGGACTATTTTGCCGTCCCTACAGCGAAAACAGAAAAATTTGAAAAAAATCGAGCGTTTGGATAAAAATGAAAACAGCAATTATTACAGGAATTACAGGCCAAGATGCGGCTTATTTAGCAGAACTACTTTTAGATAAAGGTTACAAAGTTTACGGTACATATCGTCGTACTAGTTCAGTAAATTTTTGGCGCATCGAAGAGTTAGGTATTGAAAGTCATGCTAACTTAGAGTTAGTCGAATATGATTTGACTGATTTGTCTTCAAGCATTCGTTTATTACAAATGACCAATGCTGATGAGGTATATAACTTAGCTGCACAAAGTTTTGTTGGTGTTTCATTTGATCAACCATTAACGACAGCAGAAATCACAGGTGTCGGTCCTGTTAATTTGTTGGAAGCTATTCGCATCGTAAATCCTAAGATTAAATTTTATCAGGCTTCTACTTCAGAAATGTTTGGTAAAGTTCAAGAGATTCCGCAGCGTGAATCAACGCCTTTTTACCCGCGTAGTCCTTATGGTGTTGCTAAGCTTTATGCGCATTGGATGGTTGTTAATTATCGTGAATCTTATGATATTTTCGCTACCAGCGGTATTTTATTTAATCATGAATCACCATTACGTGGGCAAGAGTTTGTAACAAGAAAAATTACGGACTCAGTGGCTAAAATAAAGCTTGGTAAGCAAGATGTGTTAGAGCTCGGTAATATGGATGCCAAACGCGATTGGGGTTTTGCAAAAGATTATGTTGAAGGTATGTGGCGAATGCTTCAGGCAGATAAGCCAGATACTTATGTACTTGCGACAAACCGTACAGAAACAGTTCGTGACTTTGTAACTATGGCCTTTAAAGCTGCAGATATCCAGTTAGAGTGGAGTGGTTCAGAAGAGCAAGAAGTTGCCCGTGATGTGGTTTCAGGTAATGTTGTTGTTAAGGTTAACCCTAAGTTTTATCGACCAGCAGAAGTTGATTTGCTAATTGGTAACCCAGAAAAAGCTAAGCAAGATTTAGGATGGGAACCTAAAACAACACTAGAAGAGCTATGCGCTATGATGGTGGAAGCTGATCTGCGCCGCAACGAAGTTGGTTTTTCTTTCTAATGCGAATTTTAGTAACAGGGGCGTCCGGGTTTACCGGGCGTCATTTTATTACTTTTGCCAAATCAAAAGGGCATGAATGTGTAGGTCTTAGTTACAGTCGAAGTTATGATAATGATGTAGAACATACGCTTCATGCTAACTTAAACGATAAAACTTCTTTGCAACGAGCACTAGATGGGCAAAGGTTTGACGCTGTTGTTCATTTAGCGGCTATTTCTTTTGTCGCTCATGGTGATATCGATGAAATATATACAACAAATCTGTTAGGTACAACAAACCTAATAGATGTTGTTAACAGCATTTCAGACAATTCTATTCATTTCTTAATAGCAAGCTCAGGAAATATTTACGGTAATACTCAAAAGCTTCCTATCACAGAAGAAAATGAGTTTAAACCGGCGAATGATTATGCAGCGTCTAAATGTGCAATGGAAATGGCCTTGAAGGTTCGCTCTCAAAATACAAAAATAACTATTGTTCGCCCTTTCAATTACACAGGTGTGGGACAAGCAGAACACTTTTTGATTCCTAAAATTGTAAAAGCCTTTAAGACAAATCAGGATACGATAGAGTTAGGTAATTTAGATATTGCTAGAGACTTCTCTGATGTTCGGGATGTTGTTTCAGCGTATCTGTTGCTACTTGAGCAGGGTCATCAAGGTACATTTAATGTTTGTAGCGGGCGTGCTGTGGCACTTTCTGAAATACTTAATCTCTGCGAGCAGTTATCTGGGCGTAACATGAAAGTGGTTGTGAACCCTGATTTCGTTCGTAGTAATGAAGTGAAAACCCTTTTTGGTGACGATTCTAAGCTTCGTAAGGCTATTGGTGAATATAGGCAAAATAACTTAGAGCAAACACTAGAGTGGATGATTAAAAATTAATGAAAGTTGTTTTGGGGTGCGACCCGCTTTTAGCACCGTTAACCGGAATAGGTCACTACACTCAGCAGTTAGGTACAGGGTTACTAAATAGTAGTCGCATCGAAAAATTAAAGTTGTTTGCTCACGGTAAATATTATGGGCATGAACTTTTATTAGAGTCTGATAATTCAGAAAAATCTGAAATAGTAAATGGTACCCTTTGGGCCGCTTTACGAAGCAATTTAGCTAGTTCTAATTTAGCTGTGTCCTTATATAGCAAACTTATTCCCCTAATTGAAAAACGAGCTCTGTCAGGGAAACGGGACTATATTTATCACTCTCCTAATTTTTTGTTACCAAATCATGGTGGTAAACGAATTGTAACTATTCATGATTTATCAACGCTTGTTCATCCAGAATTTCACCCTTCTTCGAGAGTCAAGTTAGTTAATCAAGCAATCGAGCAGTCAGTAAAATTTGCTGACCATATCATTACAGATAGTGTGTTTATCAAAGACCAGTTGTGTGACGGTTTTGCTTTACCTGTCAATAAGGTCACAGCAATTCATTTAGGTGTGAGTGAACACTACTTTCCTAGAAATGAAGTGCAATGTAATCATGTGCTTAGTTCATATGGATTGGGGTTTAAACAGTTCTTGTTATTTGTTTCAACCATCGAACCTCGTAAAAATGTCTTACGTTTATTACAGGCATATCAGCTTTATCGGGAACAAGATAGTAGCGGACTGCCTTTAATTTTAGTTGGGGGAGCGGGCTGGAACAGTGATGAAGAGCATCGTATCATCAAGAAACTAGAGGCTAAAGGTTGGATAAAATACCTTGGTTACGTCAAGCAGAGCGAGATTCCTGTGCTATATGCAGCTTCTAAGGGAATTGTTTTTCCGTCATTGTATGAAGGGTTTGGTTTGCCTGTCGCGGAAGCATTGCAGTCAGGAGTGCCTGTTATTACTTCGGAAAATAGTGCAATGTCAGAGTTCTCAGCTGAGGGGGTATATCAAGTTAACCCGTATGATGTGGACAGTATAAAAATGGCTATTTGCAATCTTGCTCAGAATGACCATGAATCGAAAAGTATTACTTTCGATTGGAGCGATACGGTAGAAGCAACAATTGATGTTTACGGATGCTAATATGGAATCTATTTACTTTTTACATATTCCTAAAACGGCTGGAAGTAGTTTTAAAAAAATGCTTGCTTCAGCGTATTCACAAGAAGAAGTATTAGAATTTTATCAACGAAATAAACTTTTGGAATTCAAGCCATCACAGCATCGTCTACTTTTGGGGCATTTAGGCTTTGATATTAGTGCATTAACTAAAAGCTTCAATGTCGTTACGTTTCTTCGTTGCCCTATTCATAGAGCTATATCAAACTACCATCAAGTACTGCGTAGTTCTGAGCATTATTTACATGCCTTAGTAAAGGAGCTAGGAACTTTTGATGCGTTTATTCGTGATAAGCATTGTCAAGATTGTATTGCAAACATACAGACAAAATACTTAGGGTTAGATATTAATTTTGAACAGTTAGTGAAACATCATACTGTAGCATCGCTGATTGCATTAGCGCCTCAGGAGTTGCATAGCAAAATGTTGGCTCTGTCAGACCAAGATCAGGTAATGAAAACGGCCTTCCAGCGTTTATCTAAAATGGCTTTTTTCGGTCTGTGTGAACGATTTGAAGATAGCATAGCATTATTCAAACAAGCCTACCCTAATTTAGAGTTAAAAAGTGCATATGCGCAAGAAAATGTGACTCATGGAGGGGTGACTTTTAACCAGCTTTCAAATGAAGATATCGAAATCTTGAAAGAAATAAACTATCTCGATATACAACTTTATCAAAGCGCTGCTAGCTTGTTTGAGAAGAGGTGGGAGCAAAGTTATGCTGAATAGAGTTTTGAAAAAGCTATTCTCAAGTGGTAATGATGAGCTTTTGGTGGCTACAAGCAAAAGTGTGTTACATGTTACTCCTAAAACAGGCGAGTTAAAAGAGGTACATACAGGTGCCGGACTTTATTATGGTATAGCTACTAGTGATAATGGTGAGAATATTTATGTAATGGCTCGAAACAATGCAGACCCTTTCAATTACCTGTCGAAAGAAGAACGCTCAAAAGAACAAAGTAAAGTGCTTGTGATGAATCGTTCCCTGCAAGTAATTGATGAAATATTGCCGCCTCATGCAGTGACTGATTTTCACCAAGCAACTTTTCATAAAGGGAAGCTTTGGATAACCTGTACGATTTTAAATGCGATATATATCTATGATTTTAGCTCATGGGAAATTTGGTATCCGCTTGAAAACGAATGTAAAAAGGGGAGTGATATTAATCATTTTAATTCAATTTCCGTTATTAATAATCAAGTTCATATAGTTGCACATAACTTTGGTAAAAGTGAGATATTAGTTTTTGACATAGATTCAAGAAAGCTTAACAAAAAGATTTCATTGGGGAATTGCGCTCATAATGTGTGGTATGTAGATAATGCCTTATGGGTATGTGATTCTGCAAATCAAGCGCTAAGAAGTTGCAATGGAAGGGTCGTATCATTACAAGGTTTTACAAGAGGTGTCGCAGAATTCAGTAAAGGTTTTTATATAGGTAGTTCAGGACTCGCTGAGCGAAGTGATAGAAAAGATGTTGATAGTCAAATTCATGTTCTAACACCTAACTTAGATTATATAAGAAGTATTCCAGTTGAAGGGTTTGGTCAAATCCTAGAAATAAGACTGTTATAAAAAAGCCTGTCATGAGACAGGCTTTTTTATAGATGATGTTGATTACTTATTTCGTTGTAAAGTGTCAATTAACTCCTTCAACTCACTGATCTCTTTTCCTTTTTGCTCAAGCTTTTTGTTTAACGCCTGAATGGATGCAATTGCCACCCCCGCAGTATCCAGTGAAGAAATGGTCTTATCATCTTGGCCAAGGCCAAACTGAGCAAAGAACTCTTGTGCCATCGGTCCAATGTGTACTACTGAGTCATCATCCGTTTTATAGTTCCAACTTGAAATAGGTAGTTTTAATAGTTTTTCAAGAAGTACATCTACATTTACAGACTTAATATTTTCTTTGCTATGGAAGTTTGAACCTTGAGAAAGAGTACCTGGTATTGTCAAGTTGCCAGAAGCATCAGATTGAAGTAATGCAGTGTAATTACCACCACCATTAGATAAATCTTCTCTGGTTATGCTAAAACCACCTGCGCCGTTAGACTGTATAAGTTGGCGGACGTTTAAACTTCCATTTTCTATTGCAATCCAAGCTGCGCCAGTTGGATTTTTTGCTGAAAGAACAAGCCTGTCAGTACCTACAACATCTAAATCGGCATCCGGAGTTGAATTGCCAATACCTACCTTTCCACCAGTAGTTACTGTAAATTGTGAAACCCCACCTGTGGTTTGCACATCAAGAAGTCCATTTACTGTTCCGCCATTAGGGATGTTCACACCAACATTGGCACTTGGATCAATTAAAAAAGCATGGTCATTTGCATTTGATGGGTGGGCAACGTCAATTAGACCGTCAGGAGTTTCAGTTTCAAAACCTACATCGCCATCTGCAGCGATAAAAAGACTGTTTTTAGGTGCTGAAGGTTTTATTCTAAAGGGCAGCTTACTACCATTCGTTACATCACGAATAAAGAAGTTGGTTTCGTTTCCTGCAACATCCCAAGTTTGAGCTGTAAAACCTGAAGAGCCATCTTGCTCTAAACGAAGAGTTGGAGTATTTCCTTCAACAAGATGAAGATTTACAGCTGGTGCTGCAGTACCAAAACCAATGCGACCAGCATCATCAACATACAGCGAGTGTGAAGGTGCAGATGCTTCAATGGTAAATGGTGTACGTCCGCCATCAATATCATCAATTGAAAACTTGTTCATACCACCATTAGTAGAATCATTAAACGTTATTTGCCAGTCTCTTGAAGGAAATGATGCTGAAGCACTGGTGTCTTGTGCTTTAATACGTAGGTTATTTTCTTTTAAACGAATAGTGTCAAAGCCAAAGCTTTCGCCATTAACACAATCGACCCCCATGCAAGCACTGCCTTGTATAATGAGGTCATCAACAATTACTTGATCGGCAAAAGCCATTGAACTTGAAAGCATTGCAGAAGTAAGAGCACTGATTTTAAGTAGTTTTTGAGTTTTCATTTTTTAGCCCTTACTTATTTAAGCCAAGTTGAATACTAGGTTTTTTTTCTGCTGTTTGTTCATGTGTTTCAAGAGAAAAATTACGAGAAGTAAATTTTCCATTTGTTACATCTACTTTACTAATAAACCCAACTTTATCTTCATCTCTACCATTATCTAAGGTGCTTGATTTTTCTTGGAGATATTGCACAGCTTTTATTTGGTAGTTGTAAGTGCCATCTGCAGGCAGATTTAAACTTGCAATATCTAATGAAGGAATCTCACTTTCAAAGGTCTTTGAAAAACCATTCTCACCTGAAACTGAGATAATGTATTTGTCGTAAGCCTTTTGCGGAGTGAAATCTATGTGACTTGCTGATTTAGTGACTAAGATTTTATTCGATTTAGCTTTTTTTAGTTCGAAAACATCAGGCTGTGCTAACACAGTCGTGTTAGCTAAAGCGCAAACAGCACTTATAAGCAGTACTTTTTTCATGGCTCACTCCTCTTTAATAGTGGCCTTTATGTAAAATTATTTACAAATTTATTTAATAGTTAGGTATTAGTTTAACAAATATTGCTAAATGTTAAATAATGAATTGTACTTTTATTGGTCTGAACAGTTCTATTTCTTTTTTGAATGTAGGTTGTTATGTGTTTTTTTAAAATAAACTTAGCTCAATGGGTGTCGATTTAGGTACTGTTATTGGGGAGCATTTCAGCCCATAAATTTTGCATTAAGGGAGCCTTCAAAAAATTAGCCTCCCTTGTTTAGGGATAAATTTATTATTTAAAATGAAAGCTGCTAATGAGAGGCTCTATCTCTGTAAATAGCTTTTCTTTGTTGGCTAATGGTGTAGCAGCCTGTATTAATAAAAACTTTGTTTGTTGCGCAGATATAATTTGATAAACAAAGTGCTGCTCATTATTTTTTAACGCAATAGCTCTCGTTTCTATTGCTGGAATTTTATCTAGTTTAATAGAGGCTGTTTTTAGTTCGTTGAATTCAGTTAGTGTTTTACTGTTAGTTAATAGTTTTAAACCAAAATCTTCCGTAGATTGGATAGCGTTTTTTTGTATGCCATGACTAAATACAACTGATGTATTTGGTAAATTTAAAGATTCAAAAATAACCGAGTTGCTCGTTCTTTTAACAACCTTAAATCCTTCTGGATTACTAATATAAAAGGGAAGGCCTGTAAATATACGATACTGGTTGTTAGTGCTTACACCTAAACTGAAAAGCGATTCTTTCATGAGTTGCTTATGAGATTTAGAACTACCTTCAGGGTAACTTGCTTCAACTAATATGCTTGAAAGTTTATCGCCTGATAATAACCATAACTTTTCAAAGTAGTTGCCATTAATTAATGTACGCATTGTCAATAAAGTACAACTTGCACCAGAAATAGTTACTTGTTCAGTTTTTACAAGTTGAAGTTGGTTTTTGAGTAAATTTTCTTTAGATAACTGATTTAAGTAAATTTGATAGGGTGTTTCTATTTCAGATAACTTTATTCTTGAGAAGGTTTCTGGTTGTACAAAACCATAATGCTCTTTTGCCAGTTTAAACCCCGTTGGTACCGTTAAATTAGCTTCAATACCTTGGCTTAATCTAAAACCTTGAGTGATTGTTTCGATATTTTTCTGGTCAGATGTGCTCGAACAGGCGGCTAAAAACGAAAGGAATGTCGCTAGAGCTAGCGTAGATAAAGGCTTTCTCATTGTTGTTACTTGAATATACAAAAATTTATTCAAGAGTAACAAAATTTAATCTAAGTGAATAGATTGTTATGAAACTGTCGATAGACTAAAATTGTTACAAATCCAACAATAATAACCTCCCCCCTGAGCAAAGTATTATGAAATTACTTAAAACACAGTTTGTTACAAGCTTTTTGTTACTACTATTAATGGTAATGCCATTAAGTGCTAAAGCTGCTGCCAGTTTAGGTGTTGCTAAAAAAGCAGATGCAACCGGAAGAGACATTTCATTTGTTATTACAATTGAAAACTTAGGTGATGAAGTATTATCAGACTTAACTTTAACGGATGATTTAGATGCTGCATTTGGTGCTGGTAATTATTCTATTACGAGCATGCCAAACTTAGTTTCTGGTTCTGGTATTACATTTAATGCAGCCTATGATGGTTCAGGGGATGTTCAAGTAATTGACTCTGGCTCTTTAGCGGTTGGTGAATTAGTAAAAATTGGCTTTGGTGTATCAATTGATACACCAGTTGATTTAGGCAGTGGATTAGGTATTTATAGCAACCAAGCGTCTGTAACTGCAAATTCTGGATCTGTAACTGATGTTTCAGATTGGGGAGATGACCCAGATCCAAATGGCAATGGTGATGCAACAGAGTCTGGGGAAAATGATCCTACTGAAGTAAGCATTTTTGATAACCCGATTGTAGGTGTTTCCTTAACCGCAGCTGTTTCGGGGACGCAAGTAACATTTGACTACTTCATTGAGAACTTAGGTAATGCAACACTTTCTGAGTTAACTTTAACAAATGATTTAGATAATGTATTTGGAGCTGGAAATTATACTGTTATTTCTGCCCCAAGTTTTATTCAAAACTCAGGTGCAATAACACTTAACTCCGTGTTCGATGGTAGTGCAAATCAAAACATCATTAACACTTCATCATCACTAAATATTGGTGCGTTATCTCAAATACGTTTGGTGGTTGATGTAACCACAACAATAGATAAGGGTATGGGTGATGGTGTTTACGCAATTCAAGCGCAAGCTCAAGGTCAATCATATTATGGTAAAGTGAGTACAGACCTTTCGAGCAATAGTAATGAACCCTCTCAATCTATTAATGAAAATACAGTTTTCACTATTGGGGAATCAGCGGTAATTGGTGTTGCGCTTACCTCAAGTGTTACGGGAAATACCGTAACCTATGATTATTATTTAGAGAATTTGGGCAATGTTGACCTACAAGACCTCGACTTAGTGAATAATCTAAATACTGTGTTCGGTGCTGGTAATTACTATATATCACAAACGCCTAGCTTTATTGATAACCCTGGTAGTATTACCTTAAACGAAAATTTTGACGGTAATTTTAATACAAACCTCATTTCTGTTGGCACATTAGCGACAGCAGATACTGCACAAATAAGAATAGATGTTGAATTGCTAGCTATATCAGATCAAGGTTCGGGCGAAGGCATTTATCAAAATCAAGCCAGTATTTCAGCTCAGTCATCAGGTGGCGCACTAACAAATGATTTGTCCGATTCAGGCACTGATCCCGACCCGAATGGTAATGGCGACCCTACCGAATCAGGTGAAAATGATGTAACCCAGTCAATTATTACTGAAGAAACGTTAATTGGTATTTCACTTGATTACGGTATTTCAGTTGTTGGTGGGCTTAATTATATTGATTTAATTTATACGGTTGAAAACCATGGCAATACAACCGTTTCAAACATCACTATACAATCTAATTTAAATAATGTATTTGGTGCAGGTAATTATTCTCATGTGTTAGACCCATCTGAAGTCTCAGGGGCGGGGACATTTAACTTTAATGCAGCATATAACGGTAATACTAATACGGCCTTGCTTAACGCTGGCAGCACATTAGCCCCTTCTGAAAAGGTAATATTTAAAACACAGTCAAGAATTGTTACTTTGAGCGATCAAGGAAATGGTTTAGGTGTTTACCAACATCAAGTAACGTTAAACGCTACAGGCCCAGATGTTAATCCAGTATCAGATGTATCGGTAAGTGGCGATACTCCAGATGAAAATGGTAATGGTGATCCAACTGATGATGCGTCTGTAACAACGATTGATACAAATATAAGTAGACAAGTTGGTTTAGCCATTGATGTCGCTGTAGTAGGCAACCAAGTTACTTTAGATTACTACATTGAGAATTTTGGTAATGCAGATGCGAGTGGATTTTCATTAACAAATTCTTTAGACACAATTTTTGGCGCGGGTAATTACACGTTCAACTCGTTTAACTTAATTGATGATCCAACAACGCTTGACCTGAACGCTGCATTTGATGGCTCATTTGATCATGAAATGCTAGATACATCAGGAAGTTTAGCGGCAGGTGATACCGCGCAATTACAAGTTGTTGTAACCATAAATAAAGTGGTTAATGTAGGTCTTGGACTTGGCAATTACTCTACACAACTTACTTTAAATGCTCTGAATGTAAATAGCCCTGTATCTGATTTATCTGATTTTGGTACTGATGCAGACCCAAATGGAAATTCAGACCCAACAGAAGCCGGAGAAAATGATGCAACGACTTTTACTCTTGGAGGGTTAGGTTTAGTTGGTGCAGCACTTGATGTGACTACAACAGCAAATCAGGCTACTTTTGATATTTATCTTGAAAACTTCACTGCTGATAGTGCGCTGAATTTAGCGTTGCCGGTTGACTTAGATGCAATATTTGGCAGCGGTAACTACAATATCAACCAACTCGTTTTTATTAGTGACCCTGGCACAATCACCTTAAATAATGGCTCTTTTGATGGAACAAATGATACTGCGCTAATATCTGCAAACTCATCATTAGCAGGCAATGCAACAGCGCAAATACGACTAGTTGTCGATATTACAAATAAAGCTGACAACTTTGACCTTGGCGTAGGCGCATATCAAGCACAGTTTGAAATTTCGACAACCAGCGCTAGCAATATCACTACTTCTGATTTAACGGATTCATCAACTGATCCTGATGACAACGCGAATGGTGACCCTAGTGATGTTGGTGAAGATGATTTAACGTCATTCACAGTAGGTGATACTGGCGTGGTAGGTGTTGCTATGAGAGCTGAAGTATCAGGAACTACTGTTACCTATACGTTAAAAGTCGAAAACTTTAGTGACACTACTATCAATAATATCTCAATCAAAAAACCTTTGAATGGCGTTTTTGGTTCAGGAAATTACTCAGTTTTAACACAGCCTTCATACATTAGCGGTGAGCAAACATTATCACTAAGCCCACAATTCTTTGGATTTAATGTTTTTGATTCATTAGTACTCGGAGGAAGTTTAGCACCGAACTCTTATTCTGAATTTAAGTTTTCAGTTTCAGTTAATACGGTTACAGATCAAGGTAATGGTTTTGGTGTATATCATTCTCAAGTTACAGTTAATGCAAGTGATATAAATGGAACTGCAATTTCAGACGCGTCTGATGATGGCTTTGATCCAGACCCTAATGGTAATAACTCTCCTGGTGATACAGGTGAGGATGATCAAACAATTGCAATTATTGGTGACGAAGCGAATATTGGTATAAGTACAACTGCCAGCGCTGTTGGAAATTTAGTTACATTTGACTACTACATCGAAAACTTCGGTGGCAGTACACTTGATAGCTTTGCCTTTGAGCAAGATTTAGATTCAGTATTTGGTGCTGGCAATTACTCTATCGATACAGCGTTAGCTTTTGTTGATGATCCAGGAACATTGACTTTAAATGGCGGATTTGATGGCAGCGGCGACAAGTCAATAATTACAACTGGAAATCTATTAACCACCGATACTGCTCAAATTCGTTTAGTTGTATCGGTTGATACACTCAGTGATGTGGGTAATGGCTTTGGTAGTTATTCAAATCAGGTATCAATTTCAGCGCAAGCACCACTAGGCAGCCCAACAGAAGATGTATCTGATGATGGTGTAGATCCTGACCCTGACGGCGATGGCAACCCGAGAGGTACTAATGAATCTGACGTTACCAGCTTTGTAATTTCCAATGCTGTTATAGGTAGTGCACTTGATATCAAAGTGGAAGCAGGTATTGCTACTTTAGAATATTACCTAGAAAACCTTGGTAATGGTGTTTCTATCGATGAACTATCTCTTGTGCATTCTTTAGATGCACTATTTGGGAGTGGTAATTATTCAATTATTTCTGGCCCTGTAATTGTAGGTGAGCAGAGAAATGTTGTTGTAAATGAAGCTTATGATGGGTCAGGTAATACAGAACTATTAGATACTGCTAGCTCTATCGCAGCAGGCGAAACGCATCAAATACAAGTGGTAGCTAGCATTAACAATGTAATCAATAATGGGACTTACACCACATCGGTCACTGTTAATGGCAGAGATCCATTAGATGCACCAATCAGTGATACGTCAGACATGGGCACTGACCCTGATTCAGATGGCAATAAAATAGCAGATGAAGCAGGTAATAATGACCCAACCACTTTTGGTGTTCCATTGATCACTAGTACAAACTTATCAGCACTGGGTGCTACAGGTAACTCAGGCATTTACATTGTTGGCGATACGCTTATTGCAACTTGGGATAATACGGCGTCAGGTGACAATAATGCATTAACTGTTCAGTCAGTTGTATTTGACTTTTCTGCTTTTGGTGGTAGCAATGTCGTTCCTGCAATTAATAGTGGTGATAAGTGGCAGGCGAGCATGACTATTGTTGAAGATGGTGGCGGTGTGATTGAGCAAGGAGGGCTAAACTTCTCGGCTTTAGTTACCCTGAACACTGGTGATTCAAATCAATTGAGCAGCGTAGTTAATTTAAGTATTGATAATAATTCGCCAGTTATCTCGGGTGTGAGCATTCCAAACCAAACCTTTAAAGTGGGTGATTCGATCCCAGTTTCAATTAGCATCACAGATTTAAGTGCTAATTTAATAAGTGGTTTAGTGAACTCAGTTTCAGTAACAAACTTTATGAGTCTAGGTGCGGGTTCTTATTCTGCAGATTATTTGGTTCAAGAAGGCGATAATGATGTTATCGCATTGAACGATGTGCCTGTATTTTTCTCAGTAACAGATAATGCCGGTAATGCAAGCGCAACTTATACTACTGCAATCTCGCAAAATGCCGACAATATAGATGCGAATACACCAACCGGTCATTCAATCATTTTTGACTCTACTGTTAATCTAACTAACCAAAATAGTGCAGCTCTCAGCTTTGCTAATGTGGAAGTGGGTACAAGTTATAGTATAACTGTAAGTTCTTCTGGTGGAGCAACAACGGAAGTTGTTACAGGTTCAGTTTCTTCATCCAGTCAACAAGTTAGTGGCATTGATTTAAGTAATGTTGATGATGGTACCTTAACTGCTAGTGCTATTATTACGGATAGTGCTGGTAATATTGCAACGCCTGTAACTAACACGATCATAAAAGATACTTCTGCTCCGACTGTTGATATTTCAATACCAACAGTAGATCAAAACTCAGCGTTCTTAGCCACAATTACATTTAGCGAGTCAGTAACAGGTTTTGTCGAAAGCGATATCACAGTTGCAAATGCAACATTGTCAGGTTTTTCAGGCTCAGGAGCAAGTTATATCGTAACTGTAACGCCTGATAGTGATGGGGTGGTTACTTTAGATGTAGCAGCTGCAAGTGCACAAGATGTAAATGGCAATGATAATTCAGCAGCTTCACAAGTTAGTGTTAAGTATGACGCTACAGCCCCAACCACAACAATTACATTCCCTAGTGTAACTCAAATTGCTGCATTTACTGCCACGATAGAGTTTAGTGAAGCTGTTACAGGCTTTACGCAATCGGATATCAGTGTTGTTAATGCTACTTTATCCGGCTTTGCTGGGACTGGTGGTTCATACTCAGTAACGGTTACACCAACAAGTAATGGCTCTGTCACTATGAATGTAGCTGGTGGTATAGCACAAGATTCTGCAGGTAATAATAATACTGCTGCGTCAGAAGTGAGTGTAGAGTTTGATGGTACATCACCAACAACAACAATTGTTGTTCCTAGCGCACCACAGAACTCATCTTTCACAGCAACAATTACTTTTGGAGAGTCAGTTACAGGCTTTATTCAATCAGACATTATAGCATCGAATGCTACTCTTTCTAATTTTGCTGGTTCAGGTAACACCTATACAGTTACAGTAATGCCTACAATAGATGGATTAGTTACACTAAATGTTGGGGCTGGAGTAGCCCAAGATAGTTCTGGTAATTCTAATACAGCAGCTCAAGCTGCTAGTGTGGAATTTGATGGCACTTTACCCACTGTTGAATTAACTACCCCAAGCACAATAGTTAATTCTGATTTTGAAGTGGTAATTACATTTAATGAAGACGTAACAGGCTTAACTACAAGTGAGTTTGATGTAACCAATGGTAATATCAAATCTCTTCAAGTATTAACTGCTAGCTCTTATAAAGTATTAGTACATCCTTTAGTTAAAGGTGAGGTATCAGTTGTTCTGAAAGCTGGCTCGGTTCGGGATGGCGCTGGAAATACAAACCTAGCATCTAACAAAGTTACCGTTGAATATAATAGCGATACTGTGTCTGTAACAATAGATGCTCCTTCAAAAGCGAATAATAAATTTGAAGTGAGTATTAGCTTTAATGACAATGTTTCAGGTTTTGATATTTCTGATATTCAAGCGGAAAATGCAACATTAAGTAATTTTTTAAAGATTTCTTCAACTAACTATACTGTGGATGTTGCCGGTAATTCTTTAGGGAAAATTCAGCTTTCGATCCCTGAAAATGTTGTACTTGATGACTACGGTAATGGCAATAATGCATCGCAATTAGTTGAAGTTGAATTTGATAATATTAAACCTCAAGTTACCTCATTAGAACCACAAAAGTTAAGAGAAGATGTTTCTGTCGAAACTGATTTTTCTATAACTTTCGATGAATCTATAGAATTAGGTAGCGGTACAATTTCTCTTAAAAATACCAATGATAACTCGTTGGTTATGGCTACTCGTTACGAGGTTTTAAATAACAAGCTGATTTTTGAATTTACTGATTTCCTAAAGGTAAATACAAAATATCAATTGATTGTAGAAGAAGGGGTGGTTGTTGATTTATTTGGCAATAATTCAGGGCAAGTTTTTGACTGGTTTTTCACCGTTGGAAATAGTGCGCCAATTGCAGTTAATGATAGTGGATTAACTAAAGAGGATACGGCTTTATTGATTGATATAGTGGCCAATGATAAGGATGTAGATAGTGAATTAGATCTTTCTTCAATTGAAATATCAAGTGCAGTTAATGGGGTTGTGACGATTAAAGATAATGGTGTGGTCGAGTACTTACCAAACTCTGATTACTATGGCTCTGATAGTTTTACTTATACAATTGCAGATGCTTCAGGAGCTAGATCAAATCAAGCTGTTGTTTCAATTGAAATAACAAGCGTTAATGATGCTCCAGTATTTACTTCAACACCGCAACTAAATGCTAGTGTTTTTAGTACGTACAAATACGAAGTAGAAGTTTCGGATATAGATTCAGAAGAATTATCCGTTTCTTTAATTAAATCACCTGATTGGTTAGTATTGAATGAGCAAGTGCTAGAGGGGAATGTCCCATTGAGTGCTCTTGATCAATCTTTTGATATCCTACTTGAAGTATCTGATGGCGATTTAATTAAACAGCAAGAATTCACATTATCAGTTGTTGACTTCGATGAATCGTCTATTTCGATTACTCAAGGTGTTAATGTATCTCCGATATTGATAAAGGAAATATTTGAACTTAAAGTCTTAGTTAGTAACTCATCAAAACAGAATGTTTTAGTTGACCAAATGTTAGTTAAAATATCTGGAGCAGAAGTTTTATCTTTACCAAATGAATGTTCAGAAAATGCTGATGGGTATTTGTGTAAGGTGGGCTCTAATTTAGGCGCTGAAAAGTCTTTCGAGATTATCTTTAAATTGAACAGTGAATCATCTGGTGAATTAAATAGTTCAGTTGAATTATTTTATAATGAACAGCTTTCTAAGCAAGATACCTTTGTTCAAGCAATCGTTGAAGATGTCTCTGATGAGAAAGGTAACACTATTCCACTTTCTGATGTTAATAGTTTTGCTCTTGCGGATTTCAACAGCGATGGTTTAATTGATATCGCCTTTGCAGCTGACAAAAACAGTGCTGTATTTGTAAACCAAGGTGCAGGTAAATATGAGTTGGCTGCATCTTTCTTAACCAATATAAATGTTAAACATATTGCAGTTGCTGACTTTAATAATGATAACTTCCTTGATATTGCATTTGCGACAGAAGACGCTAAAGGCTCAGGTGTCGTATTTAATGATGGCAACTTATCATTTGTTGAGTCTGAAGTTATTTCATTAATTCCAAGCCAGTGGGTTTTTGCATTTGATATTAATGCCGATTCTCTTCAAGATATTATCCTTCTAGATGATTCGGAAACTGGTATCAGTATTATTAAGCAGCCCTTTGAAGCTAATTCTTTGTTTTCGATTTCTGAAAGAGAACTAGCTTTTGAAAAACAAGTCTCGTTTAATGACCTTGCATTTGGTGATTTAAATAATGATGGGTTGGTGGATTTAATTCTTGCGAAAGATAATTGTCCTGTCGAAATATGGTATCAAACAGCTACTGGCAAGTTTGAAACTCAGCAATTAGAGCTTTTCAATGCATCTAAGGTGAAATTGTTTGACTTGAATGCTGATGGTTTATTGGAGATCGTAGCAATTACTCAGCAAGGGCTGGAAATATTGGATTTAGCAACTCAGAACTTACAGCTAGTTTCATCTGTAAATTACCTAGCATTTGATATTGCACACTTACTAGGTAATGAGGCGCCTGAATTTGTATTGATCTCAAATGACGGTATGGTGTCTATTTTCGAACTGACATCTAATGGATATAAAGCATTGCCGATCGTATTTGAAACTGAAAGTGGTCAAAGTATTGCTGTGAAGGATGTCGATTTAGATGGTGATTTAGATCTAATAATTACATCTTCAAGTGGTAACAATGAGATCCGTTTTAATCAAGGGAATGGTCTTTTTGGTGAGCAAACTACTGACCTTATGTTAGAACAAGTATTTGCAAGTAATTCCCTAGAATTAGGTGACTCAGCTGAGTGGGAACTTATGGTATCCAATGTAGGTTTGGCTGAAGGTAAAAATGTTCAAATTATTGTTCAATTATCTAATGTCACAGTTTCAATGATCAACTCTGATTCTCTTACATGTGGACAAATAGAAAGTAGTATCACTTGTAAACTTTCAGATGTCTTAGAACCAGAAGGGTTAGCCAGTGTTATATTGACTGTTAATTTTAATTCTATTGGTACTGCAAAAATAGATGCATTAGTAATTAATGATAGGGTTGATGATAATAATTCGAATGATTTCGTAACAACTGAAGTTACTGTTGTTGCCAAACCAGTTGTTACAAAACCTGAGAAAAAGAAATCTTCTGGTGCGTTTGGATGGATTTTACTATTTTCTTTATTGTTAGTTATAACTCGTAAATATAGAAAATATCATTATTAAATCATACACTATCCTCAGTAATTGGGAGGATAGTGATTGAAAGTTTTACACATAGGGAAGTTTTACTTCCCTTTTTTTGGCGGTATAGAAAAAGTCACACAAGATTTGGTTGAATCAAAAGAATATCAAACGAAAGTTTCAACAATGGTTCTTGCACATCAGGAAGATGCATTTGTTCCAACCAGATATGAAGAGTTTAATAACGTTGAAATTAGAAAGGTAAAATGCATAGGTCGCATGATATATGCCCCAATAGCACCGTTTTTTTTACATGAATTAAATAAAGCGATAAATGACTTTTCACCAGATATTATTCATATTCATTTACCAAATTTATCGGCGTTTGCTTGTCTGTTTTCTTCTAAGGCTAAAAGGATTCCTTGGATAATACACTGGCATGCTGATGTTTTGGGTAATGTTCCTGATAAAAAAGTGAAATTATTTTACCCAATTTATAGACTTTTTGAGAGGCAGTTATTATCTCGAGCTAAAAAAGTTGTAGTAACATCACCACCATACCTTGCTCATAGTGAAAGTTTAAAGTCCTACGAAAATAAATGCGTAATAATTCCCATTGGTCTTAAAGATAAAGTGGGTACATATAGCGTTAATATTTCTCTAAACAAATCACACTTAGATTTATTAATGATAGGTCGCTTAACTTATTATAAAGGCCACGAGTTATTAATTAGAGCTTTAGCTTTGTTGCCTCCTTATTTTAATGTCACATTGAGTATAATAGGGAAAGGTGAATTACAGGTGCCACTTCAAACATTAGTTGATGAATTATCAATAAATGACAGGATTCGATTCTTGGGGAGCGTTGATGATAATGTGTTAAATCACTATTTAATTAATACTGATTTGTTATGTTTACCATCGATTGAAAAAACCGAAGCTTTCGGCGTGGTTCTTCTTGAAGCCGCAATGAATAGTAAACCATCTTTAGTCACAGATGTTTTAGGAAGCGGAATGTCTTGGGTAGTTCAGGACAATAATACTGGGTATGTAGTCCCAAATAATAATGTTGAAGCACTAGCAAAACAGATATCTTATATATATTCAAATAAAGAGGAGCTAAATTCATTCGGGAAAAATGCAAGATGTCGATTTGAACAAGTTTTTTCCATTAATAAAGTTGCTGAAAATTTTGTGACCTTATATGAGAGTTGTCTTGAATGAAGCACTACCTTTATAAGTAGTTATCATTTAAACTCACATGCTAGACCTCTAACTTAAGTTAATCATGTTAATAGTTATTCCTGCGCACAACGAACAAGATACAATTCAAGATGTAATTTGTGATTTAAATGAATATGGTTTTTACGATATCTTAGTTGTTGATGATGCAAGTACTGATGATACAGCTAAGTTAGCCAAAGCTAAGGGAGTGAAGGTTATGTCATTACCTTATAATCTAGGTGCTTGGAAGGCAACGCAGGCGGGTGTTAGATATGCAAATGAGCAAGGTTATAATGGTCTTATTACTTTCGATGCAGACAAACAACATCAAGCTAGTCAATTAGCTCTTTTATTAAAGCATCAAGAAGCGAGTGCAGCAAATTTAGTAATAGGTTCATGCCCATCAAGAGGCTCTTTTTCAAGGCGAGTAGCTTGGTCAATGTTTCGTTTTTTATCTGGCGTTAAAGTTACGGATTTGACTTCAGGGCTTCGCTTGTATGATCGTAATGCCATACAGGTGCTTAGTAGGCAAGAAGCTTCTCTCTTGGAATATCAAGATGTGGGTGTGTTGTTGATGCTTAAAACATTTAATATATCTAAATCTGAAATATACGTAGAGATGAAAAAACGAGAATCAGGAATTTCACGTATTTTCTATTCATGGTGGGCTGTTATTTACTATATGGGTTACACAACGATGTTGTGTTTAAGCAAAATAGCAAAAAAAGCGCATTTATTATCAAATTAAAGTACTTAAAAAATTATTAAATGGAAATTTATCAATATTTTACAGCTGTGTCGGCAACAGTTTTCTTTGCATTTGTAATTGTTTTAATTCGCAGAGATTCTATTTTAATGGGGGCTGCATTTAGATGGTTGATTCTAGCATTAGCCATTTTATCTTTAGGTATTTATCCCAAGTTAGCAGATGTAATTGCTCATTGGTTTGGTATAGCTTACTCGCCTATATTACCTGTTATTTTAGCGTGTTTGATTTTAATGCTTAAAGCTCTAATAGCAGATATTGAAAGGGCTAAAACACAAGTGAAACTTGATAGGATTGCACAGAAATTAGCTGCTGTCGAAATGGATCTTAAACAGATGAAAAATAAAAAATAATACTTCTAGAGCAATAATCTATTAGATTCTTAATCTGCACAGATATACATGGTTTATTCGAAAGTATTCATTGCATGAGATACTCCATTGTCATTTTTGTAATTCATGCTTACCATCCATTAATGTTTTTACATATAAATTGAAGTGATTTTAGTATTTACAAGCTTTAAAACTCTAATTGGTGTAAGAGTTTAAAAAATTCCCAAAAGTTATTTGGCAAGCAACTTATCTTTTGGGAAAATTGTGAAATTTATAATTCCAATTGGAACTGGAACAATGAACTACGACGTTTTTAACGGTGATGCCGATGGCATTATCGCTCTTCTTCAATTGCAGCTTGCAAACCCTACTGAAAGTAAAAAAATTACCGGTGTAAAACGCGATATTCAATTGCTCAAGCAGGCAGATGCAAAAGCAGGTGATAATATTCGCGTGCTTGATATCTCAATGGAAAAAAACATTGAATCGCTTAATAAGTGTTTAGATGTTGGTGCAAATGTCTTTTATGTCGACCATCATCGCGCAGGTGATATTCCGCAAAATGATAAACTAAAAGCCCATATTGATTTGGATGCTAATACTTGTACGAGTTTAATTGTTAGTAATTTACTCGATAAGCAATTTCATCTTTGGGCTATTACTGCGGCGTACGGTGATAATATGATTGCCACCGCAGATGCAGAGGCTGATAAACTAGGCTTATCTCAAAAGCAAAAAGATAACTTAAAAGCGTTAGGTATTTACATCAATTACAACGGCTATGGTAGTGCTGTTGAGGATTTACATTTCCACCCAGCTGCGCTTTTTGAAATGTTGCTGGCTTATGCATCACCATTAGCGTTAATTGAACAAAAAGATTCCATTTTTTATCAGCTTGAAGCGTTATACAAAGCAGATATGGCAAAAGCACAAGCGGCTGAAGTATTGTTTGAGAACAATGCTGTAAAAGTTATTTTGCTTGAAGATGCAGCTTGGGCAAGGCGTGTTAGCGGTGTTTTAGGCAATGAGCTTGCTAATCAATCACCTGATAAAGCCCATGCTGTACTCACTTATCATAAAGACTCAGGCTATACTGTGAGTATTAGGGCACCATTAAACAATAAACAAGGTGCAGATCATGTAGTAACCCAATTTGCAACGGGTGGTGGGCGAGCAGCAGCAGCTGGCATAAATCAATTGGCTGAAAACGAACTAACTCGCTTTTATCAAGTATTTGGCGATTACTACTCATAAAGTTTTAAGGATTTAACGAATGACGGTATTAGTTACTGGTGGGGCTGGTTATATTGGCTCTCACACTGTAGTGGAGCTCTTGCAAACTGGAGTTGATGTAGTTGTCATTGATAACTTATCAAATTCATCAGAAGAGGCATTAAAGCGTGTAGAGCAGATCACCAATAAATCAGTGACTTTTTATCAAGGTGATATTTTAGATAGTACGCTTTTAGATTCTATTTTTACCAAGCACAACATAGATAGTGTAATTCATTTTGCAGGAGTTAAAGCTGTCGGTGAATCAGTATCTAATCCTATAAAGTATTATCAGAATAATGTGGTTGGTACTTTAAATCTTTTAAAGGCTATGGAAGACGCTCAAGTTTATCGATTAGTTTTTAGCTCTTCAGCTACAGTTTATGGGGATCCTAAAGAGCTACCTTTGACTGAAAAGTCACCTTCAGGTGAAACAACTAACCCATATGGTACCTCTAAATATATGGTTGAACGTATTTTACAAGATTTAGCTGTTTCAGATGAGAAATGGCGATTTGCGATTTTACGTTACTTTAATCCAGTTGGTGCACATAAATCAGGTCTGATTGGTGAAGACCCTAACGATATTCCAAACAACTTACTTCCTTATATTTCACAAGTTGCGATTGGTAAATTAGCATGTTTAGGCGTGTTTGGTGATGACTATGACACTCCTGATGGCACAGGTGTCCGCGATTACATTCATGTGGTTGATCTTGCTCTTGGGCATTTGAAAGCGCTTAACAAATTAGCATCAACCAATGGGGCGTTAGTGTATAACCTCGGTACAGGAAATGGTTTTTCTGTACTTGAGATGATAAAAGCGTTTGAACAAGCATCCGAAAGAGCCGTAAAGTTTGAAATAAAACCGCGCCGCCCTGGTGATATCGCTATGTGCTTTGCAAACCCAGAAAAAGCGAAAAACGATTTAGGCTGGGTAGCTGAGCGCGGGTTAAACGACATGATGGTTGATGCATGGCGTTGGCAAAGTCAAAATCCGAATGGCTACGCTAACAGCTAAAATTGATTCAGCAATCACTTTAAAAAGGATGCTTTTTAGCATCCTTTTTTTATTACTGATTTTTAACTGAATTATTCAATTGGAAACAGCGCATCTATTTCCGTTGGTAAAAAAGGTCTGCCTTTTTCATTTACTGATGTACCGATGACAAGCGCATCAACCGCAACTTTTTCATCTTGCTTACGAATAACACGTTGGCGAAATCCAAATTTTAGTTTTGATAGCCTTGTTGGTATTACTTCAACATAAAATTCATCGCCCGGTTTTAATGATGTTTTAAAATCAAGTTCGCTACGCACAACCACTAAGTTAATCTTCTCAGCTGCCAGCTTTGCGAAATCAATATTATTAGCATGTAAAAACTCATGGCGAGCATGCTCGAGGTAGTTAAAATATACGCCGTTATTAACTATGCCTTGTAAGTCGCATTCGTAATCTCTTACTTTTAGTTCTATACGAAATGTCATTTTTGTTTTCTCAATAAAATTTTTTATGCAGTTTACCGAATCTTTGCAAAAAAGAGGTACGACTTATGCCTTCAAATGCGAACTTCTCTCGCTTACCCTTTTAACTTCTTATAAACTATGCGGTAATTTTATGTTCAACAACTTTAAAAACTGGATACCAAAGTGAAAACCAGCCTAAAACTTGTCTCTGCAGCTATTCTTTCATCAATATCAGCAACCAGTATTGCGGATCAAGGTTCAGATAAACTTGAAGTTATTACTGTAACTGGCGACTTCAAGCAAGAAAGTGTGCAAACCTTAAGCGCGAGTGTTCACGTGCTTGGTGAGGAAGACATTGCGTTAAGAAATGCAGTTCATTTAGATGAGCTTTTAAACACCGCCGCTAACGTTAATTATACCTCTGGTGCTTCACGTGGTCGTTTTATTCAAATCCGTGGTATCGGTTTACGCTCCCAATTTGTTGACCCAGTAAATCCGTCGGTAGGTTTACTTATTGATGGTATTAATTATTCAGGTTTAGGTGGCTCGGCATTGTTGTTTGATACTGAGCAAGCTGAAATTTATCGCGGTCCGCAAGGCACGCGTTTTGGTGCTGATGCAATGGCGGGGATGATCCATATTAATACAGCATCAGCTTCAACAAATGCGCAAGGCAAGTTACAACTGGGTGTTGGTAATTATAATTCGTATAACTTAGGTGTTGCTGCTGGTGGCGGTATTGATGATGTTGTTGGATTTCGTGCCAGTGTTTATCAAAATGTATCTGATGGTTATGTTGATAACATTTACCTAAACGAAGCAACACAAGATCAAGACGAATTTGTTGCTCGCTTTAAAGCTAAAACAGACTTTAGCAATGAGTTTGTTAGTGAAATCAATCTGCATTATATCGACATTGAAAATGGTTACGATGCCTTTACGTTAGATAATTCACGCAACTCAGTTGCTGATGAGCCTGGCCAAGATAATCAAGAAAGTATTGGATTTAGTTGGCGCAATAATTTTTCAGGATTAGATGCGTTTGACATCAACTTTAATGTAACTGCGCTTAATGCAGATTTACTTTACAGTTATGATGAAGATTGGGTATGTAATGATGCAAATGAAGCTGAATTATGTGAAGCAGGCCTTCACCCTTGGGGTTATAGTTCTACAGATGAATACTCTCGCGATCGTCAAGACCGCTCACTTGAGCTAAATGCGCAAGGTAAAGAAGGCGATTGGACTGCGGGTGTTTACTATCAAACAAAAGATGAAGAGTTAACCCGTGCTTACACGTGGCAAGCACAAGACTTTAGCTCAAATTATCAAGTAGATAATATCGCCCTATTTGGCCAATTAGAAACGCGCATTGATGAACGTACGGTATTAATTACGGGCTTGCGTGCAGAAAATTACCAAGCTGATTACAGTGATAACAATGGATTTATTGAATCAGTCGATGATTCAATGGTGGGTGGAAAACTTGCTCTTGAGCATCAGGTAAATCAGCAAGCGATGATCTACACAAGCTTATCTCGCGGGTACAAAGCGGGTGGCGTTAATGGCGAAGCATTGGCTAAAGCACGAGATGAAGGCGTAGATCAAAACTTCTTTGAAGCCATTAAATATTTTGATCCAGAGTATTTATGGAGCGGTGAGTTTGGTGTTAAAGGCGTGTCAAAAGACAAGCGACTGGTACTTCGTTTAGCGGCGTTTTATATGTATCGCGATAATATGCAAGTTAAGGCTTATAAAGAATACAAAGCCGATGAAACATCAGAGCCTGTATTCGTTGGTTACCTTGATAACGCAGCAAGTGGCCGTAACTATGGTTTAGAAATCGATGGTCGTTATCTATTAACTGACCGCATAAGCTTAAATGGTGCGGTAGGGTATTTACGCACTCGAATGGATGACTTTGTTAATGCTGATGGCGAGAGCAAAGATGGACGCGAACAAGCGCAGGCACCACGCTACAACTATGTATTCTCGGCACGTTTCGATGCAACGGATAACCTATACCTAAATGTAGGTATTGAAGGCAAAGATGATTACTACTTCTCAGATAGTCATGATTCAAGAGCTGAAAGTGTAAACTTAGTGAATGCTAAAATTGGTTATAGCCGAAATGCATGGGAAGTAAGTGCTTGGGTACGCAACATGTTCAATCAAGATTACGCAACCCGTGGTTTTGAGTTTGGTAATGATCCGCGAGATTTTTACGAAACCCATACTTATGTGCAATTTGCTGAGCCACGCATGGCAGGTATAAGCTTCACTTATCAGTATTAATTATTGTGTATTTAGAGTTCAGAAGAGTCATTAAGCTCTTCTGAAACCTGAAACCTGAAACCTGAAACCTGAAACCTGAAACCTGAAACCTGAAACCTGAAACCTGAAATTTAAGCTATGAAACTATCAGTAGAAATCAGCAAATATCCACTACATCAAGATTACATTCCGTTTATTAAAGGGTTTATTGACCGTTTAAATGCGCATCCCAATTTAGAAGTAATCACTAATACCATGTCTACACAGGTGTTTGGTGATTACGATGTGGTGATGAGCGCAGTAACCAGCGAAATTAAACGCTCTCATCAAGAATTTGGCAAAGCGATTTTTGTTTGTAAATTTATTGGTGGTGATTTATCACCAAATACAGAGGCATAAATGGAATTTTTATCACAAGCACTAAGCGGTTTTACTGCAATGAGTTATTGGGAATATATCGCGGTAGCCTTAGGGCTTGCTTATTTAGTGTTTGTGATGAAAGAGAATTTATGGGCGTGGCCGTGCGCCTTTGTTAGTACGTTTATTTATACTTTATTGTTTTGGAACGGCGCGCTATTAATGGAGTCTTTGCTTAATTTTTATTATTTGGCAATGGCGGTTTACGGTTTTTACTGTTGGAAAAACGGCAAAGAAAAAAAAGAGTTACCAATTACCAGCTGGACGCTTAATACACACCTCGTAATTATTGTTATCACTAGTGTGATTGCTACTGCAATTGGCTTTTTGATGGACAATTATACCCGCGCTGAATTTGCCTATTTAGACTCTTTTACAACTTGCTTTGCGGTAATGACAACTTACTTAGTTGCTAAAAAAGTACTTGAAAACTGGCTTTATTGGTTAGTGATAGACGCTGCATCAATCTACCTTTATTTACAAAAAGGGTATTTCCCAACCGTTGTTTTATTTGCTATTTATACCGGTATGGTGATTTGGGGTTATTTGCAGTGGCGTGAGCATTATGAACCTCCAAGAGAACAAGCTTTTGCTTAACGAGTGCCAAAGTTCTTTATCTAAACTCGGGTTAGATTTTGTTGTAAAAAATGCACTCCAATTAACCCAAGGGGTAAATAACACCTGTTTTAAAGCGCAAACAATGTGTGAAAACACCTTAGTTATTAAACATTTCGATAAGCAGGATAACTTTAAAGTAACCGAAGTGGAAAAAAGCTTAGCCAAAATTAACGTTGTGCCTAAGATTGTTGCTCTTAACGCTGCAGAAAAACTCATTGCCTATCAGTTTATAGAGCATAAAGACTTTGATAAAAATCATCACCTTCCTAGTTTAATTGCCAAACTAAAAAAGCTTCATCAGCTAAAGCTTGATTATGATTTTGATACCATAAATATTGAGCATACATTCAAGGGCTTTACTGATTTGCAAGAATTTGCTGATTATCAAAACGATGTGATTGAACTAAATGCTAAATTGCGTGCTTTTAAGCCATTAATCGGTGTATGCCATAACGACTTAGTAAAAGAAAACCTGCTATTCTCAACAAGCGACAGCTGGATTATCGATTTTGAATATGTTGGTTTAAATGATGTGTATTTTGATTTGGCAGCGTTAAGTAGTTCGCTAAAATTGAGTGAACAGGAAAAAAAACAGCTGCTCAGTATGTATTTTGAGCAATTTAATATTTCAGAAGAGCAACTTGAAAAGCTAAATCTTTACCAAAAAGTTTATAACTTAATTTGTTACTTTTGGTATTTAAAGCATGGCTTTACCAGCCATGCTTTAGCGTTAAAACCGTTTATAAACGATTAAATACCACCAATACGCTCAGCTAATTCTTTATAGCGTTTAACGTCATCTTCGTTAAATTTTGCGTTGCCTGCATCGTCTTTTTCAGCAGCAATTAGCAAGCTCTCACGCTCTAAACGACGGACGCGTTCTTCTTTTACGCCAAGAAATTCTGCAACTTGTTCTGTAGTCATTAATGCCATTTTGTTCTCCTAGTAATTAGGGTCTGTTGATCTTTAAAGTTCGTTTTTGCAGCAGTTTGACTGGCTTTTATACAAGGCAGAGGCTGCGTGGCATGGTTATTCCATGTGAGTCAGCCGATAACGCTGTAGAAAAGCCAATCAAGCGCTGCCTCTCGGCTCTTTTGAGCGCACTTTTCTTGTTGTTGTTCGATATTCGCTTAGATGACTAGGCCACACATCGAACGCCGCGATAAAAGCACGCTCAAAGAGAGCAAAAATAGAACCGCAAAGGTCAACAGACCCTAGGCATGCTTCAAGTGAATCTTTTAATTAAAGCGTTTTTTATTAAAAAATGCGAGTAAATTACAACTTAATTGTAACTATCTTGTTGATATATTAGCCAAGTGAGTTTTCATTAGCTGGTAATTCGAAGGTTTAGCCATTATTATTGTCGCCGAGCTCTCGTGGTGAAATGGATATCACGCGGCCCTCCGGAGGCCGAGTTCTAGGTTCGATCCCTAGCGAGAGCGCCATTTCTTATATAAACAATTTCCTTAATTCTCCATTGGTCTTATCAGCGTAATCTTTTATTGCGTCGCTTTTAATAAACGCATAGAATTCAATCGTTACTTGTCGGAGTGCCTTTTACTTTTTAAGTAAAACTAAGGCTGAGATCGCATAAGCGGGATCCGTGAACCTGAATAGATTAGTATCTACGTAGGAAACAAGCAGCTTGGTGGCAAGCGTTTGTTTGCCATTTGGCAAAAAACCTTTTCACTGTTGTCTTAATTATTTTAAGAACTGCCTCCTAGGCGCTGTGTGCGCTTCAATCATCACGAACTTTGGCAAGACCGTCACTCGATTTAATTATTTAAAGGTGCGTCATGTCACAAAGTAATACTAAGCCAGCAAATCAAATGAGCCGTCGCGAAGCGCGACAAGCAGCATCTAATTATATATACAACCTAAAAACTCAGCCATTTCCTAATTCACAGAAAATTTATGTGGAAGGTAATAATCCGGGCGTACGCGTTGGTATGCGCGAAATTACCTTAAGTGATACTTTCGCTGGTGGTACAGAAGAAAACCCAATTTTTGAAAAGAACGAACCAGTGCGTGTTTACGACACATCAGGCCCTTATACCGATCCGAATGCAGAGCTTAATGTTGAAGTTGGTTTACCAAAATTCCGTCAAGCTTGGATTGAAGGCCGTGATGATACTGAAGAGCTTGAGTCGGTAACGTCACACTATACTCAGCAACGCATGGCTGATGAAGGGTTAGATCACTTACGTTTTGAAAACCTACCAAAAGTACGTCGCGCTAAAGCGGGTAAAAACGTCACGCAAATGCACTATGCGCGTCAGGGCATTATCACACCAGAAATGGAATACGTTGCGATTCGTGAGAATATGGGCCGTGAAAAAATTCGTGAAGAAATTTTAGCGCAGCAACACAAAGGCGAATCGTTTGGTGCAGAGCTACCTGATTTTATTACGCCAGAATTTGTCCGTGATGAAATTGCACGCGGCCGTGCGGTATTACCAAATAATATTAACCACCCAGAGTCTGAGCCGATGATTATTGGCCGTAATTTCTTGGTTAAAGTTAATTCAAATATCGGTAACTCGTCAGTTTCAAGCTCAATTGAAGAAGAAGTTGAAAAGCTTGTATGGTCAACACGCTGGGGCGCTGATACGGTAATGGATTTATCGACAGGCCGTTATATTCACGAAACACGTGAATGGATTGTGCGTAACTCGCCAGTACCAATTGGTACCGTGCCAATTTACCAAGCGCTTGAAAAAGTAAACGGTGTAGCAGAAGACCTAACTTGGGAAATCTTCCGTGATACGTTGATTGAACAAGCAGAGCAAGGGGTGGATTACTTTACCATTCACGCAGGTGTTCTACTTCGCTATGTACCAATGACGGCTAAACGTGTAACCGGCATTGTATCGCGTGGTGGTTCAATTATGGCGAAATGGTGTTTAGCACACCATAAAGAAAACTTCTTATACACTCACTTTGAAGATATTTGTGAAATTTTAAAGCAATACGATGTGTGTTTCTCACTCGGTGATGGCCTGCGTCCAGGCTCTGTGGCTGATGCAAACGACGAGGCGCAATTCTCAGAATTACGTACTTTAGGTGAGCTGACCAAAATTGCTTGGGAACACGATGTGCAGGTATTCATTGAAGGCCCAGGTCACGTGCCAATGCACATGATCAAAGCCAATATGGACGAGCAGCTTAAGCATTGTCATGAAGCGCCGTTTTATACCTTAGGCCCGCTAACTACCGATATTGCACCGGGTTACGATCACTTCACATCGGGTATTGGTGCTGCGCAAATTGCTTGGTACGGCACAGCAATGCTGTGTTATGTAACGCCAAAAGAGCATTTAGGCTTACCGAATAAAGATGATGTTAAAGAAGGTCTAATTACTTATAAGATTGCAGCGCATGCAGCGGATTTAGCAAAAGGTCATCCAGGCGCGCAAATTCGTGATAACGCCCTTTCTAAAGCGCGTTTTGAGTTCCGTTGGCACGATCAGTTTAACCTAGGTTTAGACCCTGAGCGCGCGCTTGAGTATCACGATGAAACCCTTCCACAAGAGTCAGGCAAAGTTGCACATTTTTGTTCAATGTGTGGTCCTAAATTCTGTTCGATGAAAATCACCCAAGAAGTGCGTGATTACGCGAAAGACTTAGAAAGTCAGGGCGTAGATATTTCTGATGCGAATGCAATTGAAATCAAAATGATTGACGTTGAAGCAGAAATGAAAGCGAAATCAGAAGAGTTTAAATCGGCTGGTTCTGAAATTTATCAGAAAGTGTAAATCAGCAATAAGTAGTCAGAATTCAGTGGCTTAACGTGCTGAACTCTGACAACTATTTAACTGCTTGGGCGTATTATGACAGCAACTTCACAGCAAAAAAAAATAGCGATTTTAGGTTACGGTTTAACGGGGCGCTTAGCGGCATTGCAGCTTTATCAGCAGCATCAGGTATCGGTATTTGAGTCAGGTAAAGTTAGCGGTGAGCAAAGTGCAGGTTTTGTTGCCGCAGCCATGCTTGCGCCGTTGGCTGAATCGGTTTTATGTGAAGCTGAATTAGCAGAGCTAGGCTTGCAGGCGATACCACTGTGGCAGTCGACCCTTGAATTGTTAGATGAGCCAGTGTTTTTTCAACAACACGGCAGCTTAGTCGTTGCACATCAGCAAGATAAAGGTGACTTAGAGTCGTTTGCGAATCGCTTAAAGCCGCTGGCAGAGCAAAGTGCTAAGCAGCTTAATAGTACGCAGCTTGCCGAGCTGGAGCCAGCTCTTGCAGGGCGTTTTCACCAAGGTATTTACTTACCATGTGAAGGACAGCTTGATAATCGTGCGTTTTATGCGGCAAGTTACCAACAAGTAAAAGACAAAATCACTTTCTTTGAGTCGTTTTCAGGCAATATTAACGAAAAACACTTTGATGTGATTTTGGATTGTCGTGGTTTAGGCGCTAAACCTGAGCTTCAAAACCTTCGCGGTGTGCGCGGTGAAGTGGTGCGCTTATATGCGCCAGAAGTGACGCTTAATCGCCCTGTGCGGTTAATGCATCCGCGCTATCCAATCTATATTGTGCCAAAGCCAAATCATGAATTTGTAATTGGCGCGACAGAAATTGAATCGCAATCAACAAAGCCAATGACGCTGCGTTCGGCAATGGAGTTGTTGTCAGCTGCATACACAGTGCACAGTGGCTTTGCTGAAGCCGAAATACTTGAAATGCAAGCAGGGCTAAGGCCAAGCCTGCCCGATAACCGTCCACTGGTTGAAAAGCAAGGCAAGCGTATTGTGATTAATGGCTTGTATAGACATGGTTATTTACTGGCGCCAAAAGTGGTTGAAATGGCGCTTGAGCAGATTAACTAAGAGTGCAAAATGAATTTAATAATTAATGGCGAAAAGCGCGATGTTGAAAGCAATACGACCTTGCTTGCTTTGCTATCGCAGCTTGGTGCTAGTGAACCCTACGCGGTTGCAGTAAATCAAAGCTTTGTGCCGCGTGAACAATGCGAAGGCATCACATTGGCTGATGGCGATCAGATTGAAATTCTCTCGCCAATACAGGGGGGCTAATGGATAAACCGCTAACTATTTATGGCCAAACGCTGTCGAGCCGTTTATTTATTGGCTCAGCCTTGTACCCATCTCCTGCAGTAATGCAGCAGTCAATTAAGGCATCGGGTGCAGAGGTGGTGACGGTATCGTTGCGCAGGCAAGGTACTCTTGAAGCTGGTAATGACTTTTGGCAATTAATTAAAGATACCGGCCTTAAAGTATTACCCAATACCGCAGGGTGCCATAGTGTGCAAGAAGCCGTAACCCTTGCCAAAATGTGCCGCGAAGTGTTTCAAACTAATTGGATAAAACTTGAACTTATTGGCGATGAGTACAACTTACAGCCTGACCCGATAGGTTTATTGGAAGCAACAAAACAACTAATTGATGACGGTTTTGAAGTATTACCTTATTGCACCGACGACTTAGTTATTTGCCAAAAACTAGTCGATTTAGGTTGTGAAGTACTAATGCCGTGGGGCGCGCCAATTGGTACTGGTAAAGGGTTGTTAAATCCGTATGCGTTAAAAACCATTCGTGAGCGTTTACCCAATACCACATTACTTGTGGATGCAGGACTTGGCTTGCCTTCACACGCAGCAACCGCAATGGAAATGGGGTATGATGCGGTACTATTAAATAGTGCGGTAGCACAAGCGGGCGACCCAATTGCAATGGCAAAGGCATTTTCACTTGCAGTAGACGCAGGCAGAATCGCTTATGAGGCCAAAGCAATGCCTGAAAAAGAGGTTGCTAAACCGTCAACCCCGACAATGGGCATGCCTTTTTGGCATCAGCAGTAAATCGCACAACATAAATCAGTTTAAAATTGGGATCTAATGAGTAATTTAATTTGGACTATTGCTGGCTCTGACGCTGGTGGCGGCGCGGGTATTCAAGCTGACATAAAAGCAGCACAAAGTTTTGGTGTGCATGCATGTAGTGTAATTACAGCACTTACAGCGCAAAATAGCATGGGCGTTGAAGAGATTAATGGCGTTGCAATCAAGGTGATTGAATCCCAGCTCGATGCTCTTGAGCAAGATGTACAACCTAAAGTGATTAAAATTGGCATGCTTGCCAACGAACAGCAAGTGGAGTTTATTGCTAATACGCTTAAACGCTATAAAACCACATGGCAAACGCCGCCAATTGTTGTTTACGACCCAGTAGCGGTAGCCTCAAGCGGCGACAGTTTAACTGAAGAAGATATTTTGCCGGCTATTAAAACCCATTTATTACCACAAGTAGATGTGATCACGCCTAATACCCAAGAAACGCAAATCCTTACCGGTGTGTATTTAATTGGCCCAAGCGCAGTGCAAGATGCCGCGAAAGTGTTTAATGAATTAGGTGTACCAAGTGTGCTGATAAAAGGCGGCCATTGGGATTATCCTAAAGGCTATTGCATCGATTATGGTGCTCATCAAGGTGAAGAGTATTGGTTAGGCAATAAAGCCATTAACACACCGCACAGTCATGGTACAGGGTGTTCTTTTGCTTCTAGTGTTGCAGCTAACCTTGCCAAAGATTATCCGCTAAAAGATGCCTTTATCCTTGCTAAAGCTTATATTAATCAAGGCTTAAAACATGCAGAGCGTTTTGGTCAAGGCATTGGCCCTGTAGCGCATTGTGGATTCCCCCACGATATCAATGATTACCCAGAAGTGATTGAAGCAGATTCATGGCTTGGTCAGGAACTAGATTTGGCGTTAGACGCTGAGCAAGTAAGCGCCCGTGATTTTACCAAAATAGAAACGCGTAACTTAGGCATTTACCCCGTGGTTGATTCTGTTGATTGGATTGAGCGCTGCTTGAAAGCGGGTATTAAAACCATTCAGCTGCGTATTAAAGATAGTAGCGATGCTGATCTTGAAGAAAAAATCGCAACCGCGATTACCCTTGGTAAAAAATACGATGCGCGCTTATTTATCAATGACTACTGGCAATTAGCGATAAAGCACGGTGCTTATGGTATTCACCTTGGCCAAGAAGATATTTCGGTCGCTAATTTAGCTGAAATTAAACAAGCAGGTATTCGCTTGGGCGTATCTACCCATGGTTTTTATGAAATGCTGCGTGCTCATAATTATCGCCCAAGCTATTTAGCCTTTGGTGCAATTTATCCAACCACTACCAAAGATATGACAGGGCAAATTCAAGGGCTTGAAAAGTTAAAACACTTTGTACCACTAATGCATGATTACCCTGTAGTGGCAATTGGTGGCATAGACTTAGCCCGTGCTGAAGAGGTTGCAAAAACTGGCGTTGGCAGTATTGCTGTTGTGCGTGCAATTACAGAAGCTGCTGATCCTGAAGCGGCGATTGTTGAGCTTGAGAGTGTATTAAAGTAATCATGTCATCGTTATCAAACCAAGAATTAATTCGTTATTCTCGCCAGTTACTGTTGCCAGAAATTGATGAGAATGCGCAACTTAAATTAAAAGCGGCACGCGTATTAATTATTGGTTTGGGTGGCCTTGGTTCACCTGCAGCGTTCTATCTGGCAGCATCAGGTATTGGACAGCTAACGTTGGTCGACCATGATGAGGTTGAGCTGTCTAACTTGCAGCGGCAGATTCTCTATAAAGTGAGCCATATAGGGCAAAGTAAAAGTAAAGCCGCGGGCAAAACGCTGCAAGCGCTGAATAATCAAATATCACTATCAACAATCTCAGAAAAATTGGATGAGCAAAATGCCAAGGCGCTTATCGAAGATTGTGATTTAGTACTTGATTGCAGTGATAACTTTAAAACACGTTACTTAATTAATCGCCTTGCTAAACAGTTTACTAAACCGCTTGTTTCGGGGGCTGCAATGGGCTGGCAGGGGCAATTGTGTATTGTCGATAACAGAAATAAAACTGTACCTTGCTATGAATGCTTGTTTGCCAACCAAGGTGTAAGTATTGCACAGAACTGCGATACCTTAGGGGTTATCAGCCCACTGCTAGGTGTAATTGGCGCACAGCAGGCTATTGCCGCAATACTTTTACTGTTGGGTGAGGATAACTTACCGCAGTTTTTACAATTTGACGCAAGAAGTTTTAAGCAAAGCGCTTTTTCGTTTGCAACGTCACAAACCTGTACAGTGTGCAACAACCGTTAGGCTAAATTAGTATCTAGATAAAAGCGATACAACTCTACGTAAAACTACCTTTCATTTACATTTTCCAACGTTATGGTGTTTGTGTTTTTACCTAAATTAGGTATTTTAGTTTGATACTTATGGGAGGGAACATGCTAAGACCATTATTAATTTCTGCTGCAATGCTTTGTGCGGCAAATGCGCATGCGCAGCAATCACAACATTTTTTAGTCACTTTTCCAAATACGGACATTGAAAATAAAGCAAAAATAAGTTTGCACCATAACTTAATTGGCGATCGTCCAAATGGCGTCTTGTTTACGCTTAGCAAAGAAGAGCAATCTTTATTAAAGCGCTTTGGTGCAACCTTGCAACCAGCTGATAATCTGGCAAAGCAATTTTTAACTAAGCAACAAAATATTTTTGATAAGCTGACTAGCAACAGCACAGGAATACCCGGTTTTAGCTGCTACGCAACGGTAGAAGAAACTTTTCAGCAAGTAGACGACTTAGTTGCCGCTCACCCTGAATATACCGAACTTGTGGATATTGGTGATTCATGGCAAAAGCAAAATAAAGGCGAAGGCTACGATTTAAAAGTTTTAAAAATCGGTAAAAAAGATTTAGTTAACCCGCCAACTTTATTTATTCAAAGCGCTATGCATGCGCGCGAATTAGCAACAGCCGCGCTGACATTAGATTTTGCCAAACAGTTATTAGCAGAGCGTGAAACCAATGCTGATATCAACTGGATTTTAGAAACACAGCAAATTCATATTCTCTTTCAAACAAACCCTGATGGCCGGAAAATCGCGGAAACAGGTGTTTCTCAGCGTAAAAATGTCAATGAAAATCACTGCGTAGAGTCAAGTGTTGGCGTTGATTTAAACCGCAACTTTAGTTTTGGCTGGGGCACAGTCGATGGCGGCTCAAGCGGGGATGCCTGTGCTGCAACATATCGTGGTGATGCGCCAGGTTCAGAGCCAGAAGTGGCCGCGGTTGAAAATTATGTTCGCAGTATTTTCCCAGATCAACGCGGACCAAACGTTAGTGATGCGGCGCCAGAAAACACTCAAGGGCTATATTTAGATATTCACAGCTACAGCAAACTGATTTTATGGCCTTGGGGTGGCAGCTACGATGCAGCGCCAAATGCCAAAGGGCTAGAATCATTAGGGCGCAAGTTAGCTTATTTCAATAACTACACTCCTATGCAATCGGTGGGGTTATATCCGACAGATGGTACCTCAGATAATTTGGCTTATGGTGAACTTGGTATTGCGCATATCACATTTGAGTTAGGCACTGCTTTTTTCCAATCGTGTAGCCACTACAATGCGTTAATTAAGCCAAGTAACTTAAAGGCATTGCTATATGCCGCTAAGGTTACAAAAGCCCCTTATCAACTTTCTCAGGGACCTGATGTTACAGATATCAATCTAGCGCTGAATGGCGATGGGCAAATTGTGCTAAAAGCTAATGCTACAGATACACGTTTTAAAGACAGTAGCTCTTGGCCGACGCATACAATAACTAAAGTAAGATATGCAATTAACAATTTAGTCTCAGAGAACAATGCGCAAATTGCGACGTTTAGTGATGGCAATGCAAATAGCACTACAGAGCAGTTTGAGATTACGGTCAGTGATAATGAGTTAATTAATAAAAAAGCGACCGTGTATATACAAGCACAAGACAGTGAAGGTTATTGGGGGACTATCACCGCCCACAGCATAGACACTAACCCACCAAGCGTCGCTGGCAATATTAATTGTAGCGGTGCTAAATGCCAATTTAATGTGGAAAATGCTGAGAGTGGTTTTGACTACAAATGGCAACTTTCCACAGGTGATGTGCTTGAAGGGGAGAGCGCGACACAAGTGTTGCCTGCACTTGGCAGTTATTCTGCAAGCCTTGTTGTGACTAATTCTATTGGTGTTTCAAATAGCTTAGCAATGGACTTTGGTGTGACAGAATTATTTGCACCAGAAGCGGTTGTTTCACACCTGTGTAACTATTTAGCGTGTGAGTTTGATGCATCGGGTAGTACAGATGTTGATAGTGAGACTTTAACATACGCTTGGAAAGTTGAAGATTCATCAGCAAATGGCGAATTATTTACACATACATTTTCACAGGCTGGCAGCTATAAAGTTGAGCTAGTTGTCACTGATGAACATGAGCAAGAAGCGCGTTATGAGTTAGATTTAAAGGTTGAAGCAGAACCAGATCCAGTTCCATTGCCGGAAGTAATCGATGATGTTAAAAAGGACTCTTCTGGAAGTAACTCATTGTTTGGCTTGCTTGTTCTCACTTTAGGTGCATTTATAAGAAGAGCACGAGTAAAACATTAAAAAAGGGAGCTGTTGCTCCCTTTTTCATTTTAAAACTGATTAGTCTTCAGAAAGCGCTTCAGCTTGTTCGCTCTGTTCTTTATTTTTGATTTTAGCGAAAGGCGTACCCATGCGCGTTACTGTACCTGCAACTTCACTATCAAGGAAATCAGCTACTTCTGAACCCCATGCAAGAATAACGGTAGAACCTAATTTAAAGCGGCCCATTTCGTCACCTTTATTTAAAATTAACTGGTTATGACCGTTATCTGGGTAATCCCATGTAAATACGTCTTTACCTGCTGGTGGTGTTACGGTGCCAGCCCAAATTGTTTCGATGCTAGCAACGATTGTTGCACCCACTAATACCATGGCAAGTGGGCCAATTTCAGTATCAAAAATTGCAACTACACGCTCATTGCGTGCAAACAAGTTTGGTACATTTTCAGCGGTGAGTGGGTTAACTGAGAATAAGTCACCCGGTACATACACCATTTTGCGTAGCTTACCGCCAATTGGCATATGAATACGGTGATAGTCTTTTGGCGCTAGGTAAATAGTCGCAAATTTACCGCCTTGAAACGGTGCAGCTACATTTTCATCGCCACCCAATAATTCTTGTAAGCTAAAGTCATGACCTTTAGCTTGAATTAAGCGGTCATCAACAATATCGCCAAGCTGAGAAATTTTACCATCTACTGGGTGAGCAATAATGTCTTTATCTTCAGCAATTGGGCGTAAACCTTCTTTTAATGGACGAGTGAAAAACTCGTTGAAGGTTTTGTAGTGAGCAGGATCTTCATATTTTGCTTCGCTCATATCAATGCCATATTGCTTAATAAAACCTTTGATTAAGCTGGTGGTAAGCTTGCCAGCTTGTGCTGCTGCTAACTTGCCAACTAAGCGAGATATAAGGTGTTTTGGCATGGCGTACTGCGCGCCAATTTTGAATTTATCTAAACTCACGTGGATGTATCCCTAAAAAATTTTTCGTATTTTACATCAAGTTGTTGAATGACTCTATACTCTTGGATTGCGCGCACCCGCACGGCCATCTTCCATTGATTCTAAAATGCGGTGGTAGCTATCAAAGCGTAATTCGCTGATTTTTCCTTCATCTACCGCATCGCGAATAATACAGCCTGGATCGTCAAGGTGTTTACAATCTCTAAATTTACAGCCACCAATAAACTCGCGAAACTCTTTAAAGCACCAAGTTACGCGGTCATTTTCTAAATGCCACAAGCCAAATTCACGAATTCCTGGAGAGTCAATAAGATCACCGCCAGATGGTAAATGGTGAAGTGTAGAAACGGTCGTGGTGTGCTGACCTAAACCAGAAACTTCAGAAACTTCTTGGGTTAAAATATTGGCGTCCGGTAATAGACTATTTACTAGGGTTGATTTACCAACACCCGATTGGCCGACAAAAATGCTACTTTTATCTTTTAATAGTGCTTTCAGTTCAGCTACGCCTTGACCGGTTTTATTACTGATGAAATACACTTGGTAGCCAATATCGCGATAAATATCGAGAACTTCATCAAGGTATTCAATACCTTCATCATCAAGTAAATCGACTTTGTTAAGCACTAAAATAGGTTCGATGCCCATATCTTCACAGGCGACTAAATAGCGGTCGATAATGTTGGGTGTAAATTCGGGTAAAACGGCTGAAACCATAAGTATTTGGTCTATATTGGCGGCAACTACTTTTACACCGTCGTAAAAATCAGGGCGCGTAAGTTGGCTGGTGCGCTCTTCAACAAGTTCAATTACGCCAGCTAAATCACCTTCGCTAACTTTTGCGCGGCGAAAAACAACATTATCGCCACACACAAGGCTTTTAATTGTTCGACGAATATTACAGCGAAGAATATCGCCATCAGCGGTTTCTACATCGGCATGCTGACCAAAACGGCTTATAACGCGCGCAGCTTGTTGCGGGCCAAGATTATCGGATTGCCATGTTTGTTCATCAGCCTGCGGATTGCCTTTTGCTTGCTTCAAACGTTTTTGATGATTGGCACTAATTCTACGAGATTGACCTTTACTGAGTTTTTTCCGTTTTGCCACTTTTAGCCTATAACTTAAATAACACTTAAAAAAAGCGTTTTATCTATTGAAGAAGCATAATATGATATATCCAAATTCATTAAATCGAAAGGAAAGCACCGCTAGGTAGTTATGGCTTTTCATGAATCTAATTTAATTTGGCTTGATTTGGAAATGACTGGATTAGAGCCAAGCCAAGATCGCATCTTAGAAATTGCTACGGTAGTAACAGACTCTGAGCTTAATGTGTTAGCTGAAGGTCCTGTGATTGCTGTCCATCAATCGGACGAAGTATTGGCCGGTATGGATGAATGGTGTACTAATCAACATGGCAGTTCAGGGTTAACTGAGCGTGTTCGTAAAAGTAAGCACACCGAAGAAATGGCAATTCGTGAAACCATTTCCTTTTTAGAGCAGTGGGTACCAAAAGGTGTTTCACCTATGTGCGGTAACTCAATTGGCCAAGACAGACGTTTTTTAAATGTGTATATGCGTGAATTGGAAGATTACTTCCACTATCGCAACATTGACGTTAGCTCAATTAAAGAGCTAGTTAGACGTTGGTCGCCAGACATGCTTAACCTTGTTAAAAAGCAAGGCACACACTTAGCGCTTGATGATATTCGTGAATCAATCGCTGAATTACGTGTTTATCGCCAAAATATCTTCAAAATTTAAAAAATTTTAGCTTTGCTGCTTGCAAAGCTAAATTCTTTATGTAAAATCACGCCCCGCTTAGACGATAAAAGACTTTAAGCATTTGGTATGCGAGTATAGTTCAGCTGCTCGAGGTAATAACCGCAACTTAGGTTGTGCTTATACCAGGTTAAAAAACGGCTGATTGGAATGCGAGTATAGCTCAGCTGCTCGAGGTAATAATCGCAACTTAGGTTGTGCTTATACCAAGTTAAAAAACGGTTGATTGGAATGCGAGTATAGCTCAGCTGGTAGAGCGCAACCTTGCCAAGGTTGAGGTCACGAGTTCGAACCTCGTTACTCGCTCCAAATACAATAGATTAATGCAACCAGAACGTTTTAATCTTATATCTGCATGATGATGCGAGTATAGCTCAGCTGGTAGAGCGCGACCTTGCCAAGGTCGAGGTCACGAGTTCGAACCTCGTTACTCGCTCCAATCATTCAAAAATGCATTATGTGATGCGAGTATAGCTCAGCTGGTAGAGCGCGACCTTGCCAAGGTCGAGGTCACGAGTTCGAACCTCGTTACTCGCTCCAATCATTCAAAAATGCATATCGTGACGCGAGTATAGCTCAGCTGGTAGAGCGCAACCTTGCCAAGGTTGAGGTCACGAGTTCGAACCTCGTTACTCGCTCCAAATTTTCAAAAAGTGTTAATCGGTACTTGGTTATGCCAAGGTCGAACTTTTAATATCAAGAGTTCAAACCACGTTACTCGCTCCAATTCTTCTTCAAGTGAATTCAGATAAGTTAATTGCTAAGAGCTAAACTTCAGCACCAAAAGTTCTAACTTTATTTCAGTTTGTTTAGAAATTAGAGATAAAGATTTCAGAATTCAGAAAAACAATCTGAAACTTTCTTTAGAAATCTCAAATCTCAAATCTCAAATCTCAAATCTCAAATCTCAAATCTCAAATCTCAAATCTCAAATCTAGCTTTAAATAGGCAAAGAGTTTTGTCTTAAGTCTTGAAGGGCACGCTTTTTATTGATGATATCTTCAATGAGTGGTCGCAGGATAAGCTCCATCGCTAAGCCCATTTTACCGCCAGGCACCACCATGGTGTTCATACGAGACATAAAAGCACCGTTAATCATCTGTAAGTAGTATGGGAAATCTACATCACCAATACCGCGAAAACGAATAACCACAAAGCTTTCATCCAATGAAGGGATGTCTTTTGCACTAAAAGGGTTTGATGTATCTACAGTCGGTACGCGCTGAAAGTTTATATGGGTACGAGAAAACTGCGGAGTAATATGATTGATATAATCATCCATTGAACGCACGATAGAGCCCATTACAGCCTCATGTGAGTGACCTCTGTCTTGCGTATCGCGAATAAGCTTTTGGATCCATTCAAGGTTAATGATCGGAACCATGCCGATTAATAGATCAACGTGACGTGCAACATCGACATCTTTATCGACCGCACCTCCATGTAAGCCCTCATAAAATAAAATATCAGTGTCATTTTCAAGGTCTTGCCATGGCGTAAAGGTTCCAGGTAGTTGGTTATATGGAACTGCTTCGTCGAAGGTATGTAAATAGCGACGGCTTTTACCTGTACCGGTATTGCCATAGTCAGTAAATAATTGCTCTAGCGAAGCAAGGTCATTAGCTTCAGTACCAAAATAGCTAATGTGTTTACCTTCTTGGTGGGCGTCACGAATACGTTTATCCATTTCTGGGCGCGTATAGCGATGGAAACTATCCCCTTCAACAAATGCTGCGTTGATGTTTAAGCTGCGGAAAATGTGCTTAATTGCATTGGTCGAAGTGGTAGTTCCTGCACCGGACGAACCTGTAATTGCAATGATGGGATGTTTGGCAGACATAGAGCACACTTTTTTAGTTGTTTATGTGTTTATATCTGGGCTGCTCGTGTTGGTCAAGTCTGTCTTTATGACAATAGCTATGTTATTAATGGCAAAAATAAGCATTAAAAATAGAAAATAATAATGAAAAAAGCAGCTGTTTTTGCGTTAACTGCCTGTGCAAGCTTTCCTTTATTTGCCAATAATACCGCTTCAGATTTACCAAACACCGATGTGTTTTTAGTTAAGTTAAATGGTAATGCCATTGTTTCTGCTGAAAATGTATCGAACCGAATTGGCTATGATAATCAACCTAATTTTATCGATGGTGGTTTGCTCTATACCGCTGGGTTTCATCAGGGGGAGCTATGGCAAACCGATGTGATGCTATACGATTTCAAAACCAAGCAAACAACGAACTTAACTAATACTGATGTAAGTGAATATTCGCCAACAAAAGTACCGAATGAAGATGGCTTTTCAGTTATATTGGAAGGGCATGATGGTAGCCAAGAACTTTGGCAATATGGGTTTAGTAAACCAGTAGCTGCAAAATTATTGCGTAAAGAAGTAGGAAAAATTGGCTACCATGCTTGGGGTCAAAATTACGATTTAATTACCTTTGTACTTGGGAAGCCGCACGCTCTTTATTTTGGCAACACACAAAAACAAACAGGTAAGCCAGTCGCAAATGATATTGGCCGTACTTTGGCGTTTAATAAAACACGCAATGTTTACTCTTTTAGCCAATATAAAAATGATCAGCAGTGGATCACCTTATTCGATAGTCAAAATGAATCACTAAAACCTGTGCTGAAACTGCCACAAGGCGTAGATTATTATGCTTGGCAAGGTGATGATGTGCTAATTTATGGCAAAGGTAATGCAATATACCGTTGGCGATTAGATAGCAGTGATAAGCCTTCCAAATGGCTTGATTTAAGTGCGCACTGTGCACATAAAATCACACGATTAAAATACCAAACCACGACAGATTTGCTTGCCTTTGTATGTGACAGAACGTAATTTTCAGCTCTTAAAAATCTAATGCCTATCACAAAAGCGTTGCCAAGAAATATTACTTGGCAAGGCTCTTACACCACGAATTATCTGCCACAATAATTTGCTATTAGAAAACTCATTGCCGGTATAGTCTTTAAAACCCATTAAATAATTAAATGCGTCTTTGCTACCAGCTTGAATCGATGAGATACGTATTTGTGCTTCGAAATTGAGTCGAAAAGAACTGATCGCGGCTTTTCTGCCATCTAAGTCGATATTGGGGATATGGCATTTTTGCAAATAGCCTGCTCGCTCTCCTTCGCCGGAAAACCAAATACGCACTTTTTCACTGTAGCGTCCTGACTTAGCGGGTAAATCGAACATTAATCGCTGTTGGTTTTGGGTTTTTAAATAGTCTAGGTAATCTAAAAACCCATGTTCAATTAGCATGGGATGAACTGGCACGCGCCTAGGTTTGATTTTATTATTGGTGCGAAAGTTAAAGAAGTAATGGCCATCTTGTTTGATTACCGTGTCGACTGTGAGCTGACCAATTTCATCACTATATGCGCCAGTATAGTAGCTTAAAAGCGGTAGCCAAAAATGCCAGTGTTTGGCTTGCTCGCGAGGCATTTTTTGGTCGCCATAAATATACCCTTTGAATAAGGTATGGATTTCCATATGAGTAAATGGGCGGCGGCCAAGATGCGACTTCACAGATTATCCACTAAATTAATCAGTTAGCGACTATTCTAGCAAAAATTGGTGGAATAACTAGGGTCTGTTGTTACGTTAAATCAATTTTTAATAAGAGCGTTTAACACGCTCTTATTAAAAGAATCGATCTTTTACTTGCGCATATTGATAATAAGCAAATTGGCCTAATCGCCGAAAATTTGCAAAAGGCAAATAAGGTAAAGGTGTATTGTATAGTGGTAATTTGGGTACTTCTTTGCCTGCTACCATTTGCGCCATGCGAAAACCAGCTTGTGCACTAAACGAAACGCCAGCGCCACAATAACCTAAAATAAAGCCAAGTTTACCGTCAAAATTAATATGTGGCATATCATCAAGAGCAGCTGCGATAAAGCCATTCCAATAATAATCATGCTCGATGTTTTTGAGCGAAGGAAAGCAGTCACTAAGCCCTTTTTTAAGATTTGCCAAATAAACAGGTTTATTTTGATGTTTGGCATAGACCGCGCCCCGACCACCAAATAACAGCCGGTTGTCTGGCAGCAAGCGATAATAGTATTTAAGTGTACGTGTATCCATGCATACTTGATTCGTTTGCAAACCAGATTCAGCAAGCTGCTGTGATGTAAGCGGTTTCGATACAAAAATACTGCTTAAAATCGGTAGATAGCGATTGTTAATCGCTTGATGGCTTTGTTTATTGTTGTACGCGTTACCAGCCATAATGAGTTTATTACAGCTAACTTTAAATCCATTTACACTTAATTCAAACCCATTTGCAGTTTCAATAATGTGTTCAACCAGTGAGTTTTCGTAAAGTGTTACGCCACTTTCAAGGGCAAGGGAACGATAACCCAGTAGTAGCTTTAATGGATTTACACCAAAGCTGTCACTATAACGAAGCGCGCCAAATGCTTGCTGGTTTTTCATATAATGAGCGCTTAGCTCTTCTTGGCTGAGCCATTGGCATGGTGGTGTATTAGCGTTCTTTAAGTGAGTTTGAATATAGTCTGCTTGGGCATTAAGGCTTTGCAAAGCGTTTTGATTGTGGGCTATTTTTAAATAGCCATTTTCTTGTTTATCACAATCAATATTATGTTTTGCAATAAGCTGTTCTACACGATTTACTGCATCACTGAACTCAGCATAAATCCCTTTACTGACATCAAGCCCCCATTTATTGGTCATTTGCGGGTAACTTAAGCGGCCAGAACCTTTTAATACAAAGCCTGCATTACGAGCACTGGCGCCAAAACCTACTTGATTTGCTTCCAGTACGCACACATCGAGCTGATGCTCGGTTGCTAAGTAATAAGCCGTTAATAAACCAGAATAACCACCACCAATAATGGCGACATCATGTTGCTGTGCTTTGCTTACTTTGGGCGTCGCTTTGGGTAATGCAATGGTGCTGGCCCAATAGCTAGGTGCAAAGTCTTGCCCCTGACAATGAGGGTGATGCAAAGGATCGTAAACGTGAGTCATTAGAATTCAATTACCATTTCTGCAGCACTGCAATGGCAAGGTACGCCACAAATTGTGCACTGATAGTTTTCTTTAATACTGTACTCATACCAGCGGTTTTTATGCTCTTTTATCAATTTTCCACCGGCTTTGGTGAAGTATTTTACGGCGCCATTGCCAGGGCTTTGCTGCCATAAATGGCCAATACCCGCTTTAGCGCCTTGTTGTTTTAATGCATTAATAGACGCTGTTAATAGCTTTGGACCAATGCCTTTACCTTGTTGATTAGGGTCAACCGCAATACATTTAAAATAGGCCATATTTGCTTGCGAGCAAGGCCATAAAGACGGGCTACACCACTCATCAAGCGGCCATTGATTGGCTGCATAACTTAAGCGCAGCCCCACAACGTTATCATCTTCTAAGGCAATAAAGTTGGCATTGATACCATTTTTGGTTGCCTTTTTTTGCATATCAACAAGGCTGGGTAAATCAAGGTAATTATCGCCATGCACTTTATTGGCAAGCAATAATGCTTGTTGATAATACGCTTCGGTTAGCGGAGTAATGTTGATCATTGTGTTAAGTCGTCGAGCAAAGCGTTTGCTTCGATTTCGATAGCTATTTGTTCGTCACTTAAATCTAACCCCACTAACAATTCGTCATCGTGTAAATCGGGAAGTAAGTCAGTCAAATCATCAAGTTCAAGTTCAATCACCTCGAAGCCGCGCCATTCACCACTACATTGTTGCTTTGCAGCATCAGATGATGCCCATAGCAAGAGCACATCACGCTCTTCTTGAAACTCGGAGGGGGCGATTAATAAACCGTTTTCGCTACTAAGCACAAAACATTGTTTAGATTGTTTTACTTGGCTTACAAAGTCTTCTATGCGTTCAATGTGTTCGCTCATGCTGATTAATCCCTCGGGGCTGTTTCAGTGTTTGAAGCTCGATGTTGGTGAGCAACATGAAATGCTAACAGTGCTGGAAAAGAAGATATATCCGTTAAGTCTCTAAATATAATCCAGTCAACTAAGCAATAAAGCGAGATAGCAAGATAATTGTAATCGTTAAATTCGCCTTTTTCCGCTGCATCATTAAGTACTGATAATACCCCTTGTACGCGGTCACGTTGTAAATTGAAAAATAATTTATCGTCGTTAGTATCAAAATCAGAGCGCTTACAAATTAATAGTTCAACGAGTGAATCATTCGCTGAATTAATCAGTGTTAGGGTATTTTCCTGATCCCAACTAAGCGGTGAAAAATCTAATTTTTGACTGAGGTAGCGGTAAATAACATTTGAATCAAAAATGACTTGTTCACCATCAACCAACATTGGAATCTTACGTGTTGGATTAAGCTTAACCAGTGTTTCTCTGTCTTGCTCAGCAAAAATGTTTAAATTTAAAAAATCGAATTGAATGTTTTGCTCAATGGCAAGAGCACGCAATCGGCGTACGTAAGGTGAGGTTAGCGACCCATAAAGTTGCATAAATAGCGCTCGCTTAATATGAATTTTTGTTATTTATATCAGGTCTTGGCAAGTGATACTATGGCTGGGTAATGACAATTTTAGTTTGAACATAAAAATGAAAACGCGTTTAGCAACCCAATCAGATTTAGCCGCCATTGTTGATATATATAATCAGACGATTGAAAGCAGAATGGTAACCGCAGACACCGAGGCACAATCGGTGGAAAGTAAGCAAGTGTGGTTTGATAGCCATACAGAGAGTCGCCCGTTATATGTTGTAACAGAAAACGAGCAAGTGGTTGCATGGCTAAGCTTTAAATCATTTTATGGCCGCCCTGCATACGATGGCACAGTGGAAATTGCTATTTATGTAGATAGTGAGCAGCGTGGTAAAAATATTGGCCAACAGTTGCTTACGTTTGCACTGTCATTGTCACCTGAGCTTGAGATCAAAACGCTTCTTGCTTTTATCTTTAGTCACAATACGCCAAGCATGCGCTTGTTTTCTAAAAATGGTTTTGCTGTTTGGGGCGAGTTACCTAATGTTGCAAAGATGGATGATAACGAATACAGCTTAACTATTTTAGGTAAGCGAGTAAGTGATTAATAAACATAAAAAAGGCTGTTAATCATCGAAATAACAGCCTTTGCTAGGAATTTTTGTTATAAATTACAGTTGATTAAGCCACTGGCTAAAATCACTGTCCATCGATTTACCCCATTCTTTTACCAATGCTTGATAGCGGGTGTATTGGCCTTTGCGGGTAAGAGCAAGCATCTGTTCTACTTTATCGCGTTGTTTTTCCATCATGTAACGCGATGCTAAATAGCCCCATACATAAACGCGCTCAGAACCACCATTTTGTTCATAACTGGTATTAAACAGCTCGCTCAAGTGAATGATTTGTTTTTTAGCTGATTTAACTGCACGTTCATTGTCTTCACCTTTAGCTATATATTCAGCGATGCCTTCACTCCACCAAACTAAGTGTGGCAGTAATGGAGCAGGCTTAGGGCAGTATTCAGGGCCAGAGTGAGAGTCATGTAAGTTGGCGCAAAAGTCACCATACATATTAAAACGACCATCTAAGTAGTGCACATATTCATGGCTTAAGTTCCAAATTTGCCCTTTCTTTTGATAGGCAACAAATTCAGCTGAATTATTTGGTAAGTGCGGTAAGCCTTCTAGATACATGCCACCATTATCACTTGGCACGTCGAAATGCGCTGTAACGTATTTCACATAGGCGTCCCTATCTTGGTAGATATTTGCGCGAAGGAAGTGGTTGTTATCATTGGCAACTGGTTTGCCTTTGGTATTAAAGGTGTTATGAAAGCGAGCTTCTTGCGCGGATAACATGTTACAAGCCGCATCTTCTTGTTCTTTGCTTAGTGCTTGATGGCGTAACACTATGGTGTCGCTACACTGCTTAACATTGCTTAAAACGCTTTCAATGTTAGCGGTATTTGCGTTTGCAAAAGCGGCAAAAAATAGACTAGAGAAGAGGGGTAATTTTTTCATTGGTATATTGTATTCAATTCTAATTGGTTTGATTACAGCAAAAATTGAATTGGGGGTCAACAAGCCCTTAAGGATAAAGTTGTATTAAACCTGAGTGGCCTTTCATATCACCAATAATCCATACTTGCTCAAATGGGTGAGGGCTTGGCATCACAAAATGATGCTGCAATGCCTGAATATCTTGCGAATGCCAAAAAGGGTTTGCATTACGAATCACTAACCAAACACGCTTGGAATCATAATGTTTGCAAGCTTTACTCGCTAAAATACGTTGTAATGCTTTGGTTAATCGTGTTTCGATGGGTTCAAGTAGTAACGCACAAAGGTGTTCTTTAGTTTCAGTGCTGAGTTCACGCTTTAAAATTGCCATGGCTTCTTTTTCGCTGCCATACAAGTGAGCGATTTCAATATCCAGCTTTTCTTCTGCCTGATAACAGCTTACATCTGGTTTACTTGGCTGATTATGCCAAATATGACGCATTGGTAAATTAAACTGCTTTTCATAAAGGCGTAAAAAGAGTTTGGCTGCTTGGTGTTCGAGTTCAACTTTCTCTTTTTCACTGGCGTTTAACATGGTGCTGAAACAAATAAAGAGTGGCCTAGATGTATAGTTACTTTAGCGTTATGGCGCTTTGTAATGCAATAAATTTAAAGCAAAAAAAGCAGTTTCAAAGGTTGGTTTGAAATAAATTTTTATTGTTAAAAAACTATAGAAATAATTTTCGAAGATATACTATGGTTATATTCAGTCTTTTAATGTTGTGAATTCTTAATGTCAGCGGTCTATATTTCACTGGTTGCCTTGTTTTCTGTTGCGGCTCAGTGGTTAGCATGGATTTTTAAAGTACCTGCTATTCTTTTTCTTCTATTAACAGGCCTTTTGCTTGGTCCTGGTTTTAATGTTATTGACCCAGATGCGATATTTGGTGATTTACTGTTTCCTGTCATTTCATTAGCCGTTGCCGTTATCCTCTTTGAAGGAGCGCTAACTCTGCATATTCGAGAGCTTAAAGGTCTTGAAAAAGTGGTACGAAATTTATGCTCAATCGGTATGTTAGCTTCTTTTGTAGTGATTGGCTGCGCAGCCTATTTTGTACTTGGCTTAGATTGGCGCGTTGCCGCGGTATTAGGTGCCGTACTGGTGGTTACAGGGCCCACTGTAATTGCACCCTTGTTAAATGCGATGCGCCCTCATAAAGATGTCGATAAAGTGTTGCGATGGGAAGGGATTGTAATTGACCCTATCGGTGCTTTATTCGCAGTACTTGTGTTTGAAGCCGTAATGCTTACTGGGCAAGAAAGTATTTTTAATCATACCCTTGGCGCTTTATTTATGACGCTTATGGTTGGTTTGTCGCTTGGTTTATTTGCCGGCTGGTTTACTAGCTTGTTAATTCGTCGCCAATGGCTACCGTTTGAGCTGCATAAGTTTGGTATTTTAGCTCTTGTTTTAGCTACTTTTAGCGTTTCTAACTATTTAAGTCACGAATCCGGGCTGTTGGCGGTTACTGTGTTTGGTATTTGGTTAGCTAACCAAGATGATTTAGAAATTGATGCTGTTTTAGAATTCAAAGAAGAATTATCTATGATTCTAATTTCGAGCTTATTTATTTTGCTCGCAGCGCGATTGCACATCGAAGATATTAAACAGTTGGGACCGAGTGTGCTTATCTTTATGGCGTTTGTTTTATTTGTTGCGCGCCCGTTATCCATTTTAGTATCTACATTTGGCTCAGATTTAAACTATCGAGCCCGTGCACTTTTAAGTTGGATTGCACCGCGCGGTATTGTGGCTGCTGCGGTTGGGTCAGTGTTTGCGCTAAGCATGGTTAAAGCTGGCGTGCCGACTTCCGAGAAGTTAGTGCCACTAATCTTTACTGTGATTATTGTCACTGTAGTATTGCAAAGTTTAACTGCTGTACCGCTAACTAAATTATTAAAGCTTCGTCAGCCTGAGCCATCTACAGTACTTATCATTGGTGCTAACCATGTGGCACGAGAAGTCGCGAAAGGTTTAAATGATATTGGCGTGAGTGTTTACTTATCTGATCCCGCTTGGGAGAACTGTAAAATGGCACGCATGGATGGATTGCCTTGTTATTACGGCAACCCACAATCAGAACATGCAGAGCGCTATTTGCCGCTTACGGATATTAGTAAAGTATTGGGCTTGTCACCAAATCGCCATTACAACGCGCTGGGTATTCAGCACTTTGCACATTTAATTGGTGAAGAAAAAGTGTTTTCACTTAAGTCTTCAGATGTGCATGCAAAAGCAAATAAAGACAGTGCCACCTTTTTATCTAGGCAGAATTTGTTTGCCAACGATGCTACTTTTGCGCGCTTATCAGGCATGATTGCCAAAGGCGGGAAGGTGAGCGCAACTCGAATCGCTGATGCGTTTACTTGGGAAGACTATTTAGAGGTAAATAAAGAAGCGATCCCTTTATTTATTTGGCGTCAGCAAGAATATATTGTGCCTGTTGAAATCGATGGTGGGCAAATTCCTACTGAAGGTGATTCGGTTATTGCATTACAACCAGCTAAAATGTCTGTGTTAAAAGAGCCACAAGTGAGTCAGGCTAGCTCTTAAAAAGCATAAGGAGAAGCTTTATTTTTCGTGTAATTGTTATTGCGATTATTGTTCTGTTTAGTGTTGATGGAACAGCTTCAAACAAAACAGAGCTTTCGGTTGTCACTGAAGAGTGGCGACCGTTTAACTATACTGACGAAAACGGCAATCTTGTGGGTCGCTCAACTGTAAAAGTAAAAGCAATTTTAGATGGTTTAGGCTATCAGTATCAAATTCATAGTTATCCTTGGGTAAGAGCTATGGATATGGCTAAAACGGATAAAAATACGCTCATTTATTCAATATTTAGAACGGCAGAGCGAGAGTCATTATACCAATGGGTGTGTCCTTTAATGGCACCTGTAAAGGTGTATTTGTTTCATTTGAAAAACCGAAAAGATATCAAGTTATCTTCATTAGAAGATGCTAAAAATTACATTACCTCGGTTGGTCGAAAAGCTAGAAGTCATGAATTCCTACTTGAGCAAGGCTTTGTTGAAGGTGTTAATTTAGATGTCACATCCGATCCCAGTGCAGAGTTACGAAAGTTTTTAGCAGGTCGAGTTGATTTTTTAGTGCAGTCAGAGTGGGAAATGTTTGAATCGTTAAAAGCCGGTAACCGAAGCATTGATGATGTTACTCGCAGTATTGAGGTGACAAATATTAACGAGCGCCAAGCATGTATGGCATTTAGCAAAAATACGGATAAACGCATTGTTTCTGAAGTGCAAATGGCATTAGACAAATACAACAAGAAACATGGCTTGCAATAGCCCTCACAATTACACCGTTAAAAATTTGAGCTTATTAAGCAAATTTTTAAGCATCGAGTTATTGGCAATAATGCGTTAAATGCGTAAGCTTATAACAAGTCGTTAATTTGGTTAAACTTTGGTTATATCTTCAATGGGAAAGGTTAGAGTTTTATTACTTTTTTTAGTGTTATTTTTTGCATTTTTTTCTTCTGAGAGTAATGCGAATTCTGCGGCCTGTATTTTGCTTAAACAGCAAATGAGTTCCTATGAAAACAGTAAAACACATCCTAATTATCGTCGTGCGCAAAGAGATTATGAGCGTCTTTGCAACAAACCAGAAGCTGTTGAAGTAAAACCAGCACAAACGGTATCGCAAAGTGAGCCGACCTTAACTGAAGAAGAAAAACGCCTAGCGCAAGAGCAATTTGAAGCGCTAGAAGAAAAGCAAAACTCTGAGCAACAACTAGCTGAAGAAGCTAAGACAAACATTCAGCAAACAATTGAGTCCAATAACCAACCAACTGAAGAAGTATCAACACCTGCGGTTAAGCCTAAAACTCAACCAAAACCAGCGCCAGTACAATGGCAAAATGAAGTGCCCGTAGAGCAAGATAGCTTACTTGAAGCGATGATGTTGCCAATCATAATGCTGGTAGGTGTGCTTATCGCCATTTTCATTTATGTGAAATTTGTTCGTTCACGTATGGATGAAATTAAAGAAAAAGCGCAGGAAATGTCGAAAGAGCTTGTAGCTGCTGGTGTTAAAGCTGCTGAGAAGAAAAAGGCAAAACCTGCAAAAGGCTCTCTTGATCCTGATTTATATTTCCGCAGACAGCGCATTGAAGTCACTTTACCAAGTGGCCAAGAAGTGTTGCTTGATAGTATTGTTGCCTCTCAATACGGTGTATTTGTTGTACTTGGTCAGAAACAGCGTGGTGCAATTATTGGCAGCGCGACATTGCCTGAATGGAAAGAACAGGTTGGTGATGAATTAGTGGCTTTTGATAGCCCGCTTAATGTTGTCAATCAGTGCTGTCATGCAGTTGAACAAATAATTGAACTTAATACAGAATTGGAACCTATCGTTGCATTTAACGATATGGCTGTTTTTAAATCGCAATTTCCAATAGCGGTAATGCATAAGAAAAAAGTGAATGCGTATATTTTAGGTTTCAAAGAATTAAAGTATAGCGACGAACAAGTTGATGAATGGCTTGAAAAAATAGACGCTCATGTAGCGGCAAGAGCTGAGCAAAAGCGTTTAGCGGAAGAGCAGCAAAGACAACAAAACTTAAATCGTCATAATGGTGAGTTAGCTCCGGAACCATTGCAAAATACTCCATCGCCAGCGGAGTTAGCAGAACAAGAAATTGTAGAGAAGGAGCAAGAAACACAGTATCCTGAACCGGGGTCCTACGAAAATTCTGTTGCAGAAATAGCTGCCGATGACCAAGACCTTCATCGTGTAGAAGAGCCCGAAAAGCCTGCAGTTGATCATATTGCTGAACTTGATGCAATTTTAAATAAAGCCAAAGAATTTACAGAGAAGCTTGATAGTATTAGCTCAACACCTAGCGCATCTGAAAATGATACTGCTCAGAAGGAAATTGCTGAATCAACAGAGTCTCTTGATCTTACAACAAGAACAACTGACTTTAACGATTTAAATGAAGCAAAGGATAGCACTTCGCCTCAAGCTGATGAAATAACAACAAACTTGCCAGAAGAGTCTTTAAGCCCTTCGTTTTTGGACGAACCAACTTCGAAAGATGAATCTGAAAATACGCTTGATTCTTTTACAAACCTTTCATCAACGGAACAAGAATCAACACTGGAAGTTTCAGATATTGAGAAGGATCTTTCATTTGAAAAAGCAAATGTTGAGTCAACGACAGACATTGTACCTAGCTCAGATCTAAACCAAGGTAATGTTGAAGATGCAAACGCATTAGATACATACACGCCTAAATCAGAAGACCCGCTTGATGTTATGCAAGTCAACGATGAACCTGAGACTACGGGTTCATCTGCGCCAGAGTTTGAAAATAGAGATTCATTAGAAGAAAATCATCAATTGGATGATGAAATTCTTTCTGACAATGAGCTCTCTCATTTTGCTCAAGATGATGATACACCTGAAAACATGGTGCCTCATTCAGAATTTAAACGCCGCGCTGCGAAACGCGCTGTTGATGAAGGAATGTTTGACTACCTTAATCACTATGATGGTAAGGCTACGCCAGCAGTTGACGAAGATGATTCAGAACGTAGCTTAGAGGAAGAGTTAGCTCAAAGCTTAGCGGCGGGTAAAGGCTTCTTATCAGGGCTAGATGATGCGGGTAAGTTAGATGCGCCTGAAATGAGTGAACAGCCTTCTGACACAATTGAACAAATAAATATAGGCGCTGAACTTGAGCCTCCTGCTGAAAACGAAATAGATTTAACATCATTTAATCAAGATGAAGACCTCAGTAGTTTTGATACTTTACCAAGCGAATCAGAGGGTGTTGATAATGACACAGATAGTTCAAATCTTGGTGGTTGGCGTGCAATTAAAGCGCAAATGAATGAGGTTGAAGAAACCCCAACGTTTGAAAATGGACAAACTGAAGATGCGCCTAAATCAAGTTGGCGTGCATTAAAAGAGCAAGTGGCTTCTGAAGAACCAGAATTGCCAGAAGATGAGAGTGATAAAAAAGAGGAAACAACGAAGTCATCGCTGTTTTCTAATTTAGAGCTTGATCCTGACTGGGCTCCTAAACCACCACCTGAAAAAGTCTTCAAAGTAAAACCAGAAGACGACCCAGATAATAACTAGCGAATATTAATTTGCTGAGTTAATTTCTGCAGCAGTGTTTAAGTAACATGTATCGATGGCCAAATTTCTTTGGCCATTTTTTATTTTTCACACTGTTCAACAAGTGAGCGTAAGTGCTGTCCAAGGTCTTTTGTTTTAGTTTGACCGTTAGCAATTAGTTCAGCTGCTTGTTGCTGTATTTCATTTACATCGTATTGCTCTAGCATGTGTTTTACATAAGTAAGAGCATCGGTTCCTTGTCGAATTAAATCGGGTAGGCTTTCAAGCGAGAGCTCTTGTTCCGAAAGGTTTGATAAAGTCGCAAGTAACTCAGATAAATCGATAGAATCTTGTAATGCGCCTTCAACTTCTATAAGAGCACCCATTGGATCTGCGTCTAATTTAGATGCAACACAAGCGGCAACCGTTCCTGCCTCAGCACCTTGTTTTACAGCTGATAGACCTTCAGTACGAATATCTTCAATAACTTGTTGTAGTTCTTGGTGTTCTGAAAAGTATTGGCGTTCAAGCGCCTTTTTCGGATCTTCTGCAAGATCGCATGCAGTTAATGTTGAACCGAAAATAGCGATTAGCAATAAGTTTTTTTTCATAGTCTCTTCCTAATGAGCAGAAATTAAAACGAGTATATCCTAATGATCTAAACTGTAAGTACCCATTGTGATGAAAATAATCTAAACATTATGGCTGAAACAAAGATTAAAAATCCTTGTGTTGAAAACTGTTGTTTAAATGATAAAGATATATGTTTGGGCTGTTTTCGCACTTTAGATGAGATTTTATCTTGGTCGACTATGAGTTTATTGCAAAAGCAAACTACGCTTAGTTTATGTGAACAACGAAGACAACAAGCCCCTTATGCAAAAAAGGATTTTAATTCTAGATAATTCAAGCGTTTTAGCAATGCGCTTAAAAGTATTGCTAGAGTTGTTAACGTGCCAAGTCGACCTTCATCACTACTCTGATTTTGAACCGAGTGAAGAACCCACATTTTATGAGGCCGTTATTTTTGCTTCCGGAGTGCCTGAAAAGTTGGTGTTACAAACCCAACAGCTCTATGGCGATGTAAACACTTTTTTATTAGCACCTAATGCCGAAGGCAGTAAATTGCGAGACAGCTTTACAAAACTCGCAAATGCAATGCCATCAGCTTTGGTTATTCACCCTTTTTACAATAACAAAGAGGTAATAGGCTTACTCGAAGAAGGGCTTGCCATTGGTGCGGCTAATCTCGATATTAAGCTGCCCAAAATCCTCCTTGTCGATGATAATCAAACGCGGTTAAGTGGCTTAGAGTCAAGTTTAAAAGGTGCGCATATTGATGTAATTACTGCCGATACTGATTATGCTGCAATTGGTCGAGCTGCACTTCATCAAATAGACATACTAGTTAGTGATTTTAATATGGGGGATATCACAGGGATTGATATTTTCCGACAAATCAAATCGGTTAATCCAAATTGCCGATGCATTTTAATTACTTCAAAACCTCACCAAAGTGCGTTAATAGAAGCCGTTCGCCTAGGGGTAGATGATGTACTTGAAAAGCCGCTGAATGAAAGCGTGTTGCTGCAGGCAATTTATAAGCTTTGGCATAGTGAACAATTAGAGCGCAGTAATTTAGAGCTGGTAGATCGCCTACAAGATACGGTAGATGCGTTAATTGAAAAAGATAGCTTACTGCGTGTTATTTATAAAAATACGCCAGATGCCATTGCCATTTTTAATAATAATGGCGCCATATTAGAAGCAAATGATGCCTTTTTAAGCCTTTTCTCACGAAATGAAGACGAACTTAAGAACCTCTCATTTTATGATCTAATCGATAGTAATATTTCAAAAGAAATCAAAAATAATATCGCTAGTTTTCAACCTCAGTTTAACTTTGAGTTTGTCGTTAATACTATGAAAGACGATATTATTCCTTTTTCAGGGTCATTTAGTGAAATTGATGTACATGGGGAATCTGCAACAGCGGTTATTCTAAAAAATATTGCTCATTTAAAGCGCAAACAGCAGCTATTGGAAGAAGCAAAACAAGTACTCGAAGAGAAAGTAAATATCCGCACGCAAGAGCTTGAAATGGCAAAAGACCAAGCTGAGTTTGCAAATAAAAGTAAATCTGAATTTTTAGCGAATATGTCGCACGAACTGCGTACACCAATGCATTCCATTTTAAGTTTTTCGCAGTTTGGCTTGGATAAGCTTCATAGCGTTCCAATTCCAAAAGATAAGTTAGAAAAATACCTCTCACGAATTGAAAGTTCTGGTCAGCGATTGCTGTCGCTATTAAATAACCTGCTAGATTTATCTAAATTGGATGCTGGTAAGTTTCCGTTCAATCCTAGCGAACATAATCTAAATCAGCTTGTACGTACTAGTATTGATGATATGTCAGGGGCGCTTTTGGCTAAATCCATTAAAGTACATTTTGTCCCAGAGCTCGACCCATTTTTTGTTTTTTGTGATTGTGACCAAATTGCACAAGTCATCAGAAATTTATTGGGAAATGCGATTAAATTTAGCGATGAGCAAAGTGAGATAGAAGTCGTTATAGAGCATTTAAATGAAAATGTTCAGTTAGCCGTTATTGATGCTGGGTTGGGAATTCCTGATGGCGAACTTGACAAAATATTTAATAAATTTGAACAGAGCAGTAAAACCAATCGTGGAGCAGGAGGAACAGGCTTGGGATTGGCGATATGTAAGGAATTTATAGAGTTGCACAAAGGAAAAATTTGGGCACAAAACAATATCGACAAAGGGGCAACTGTATTTGTAAGCTTGCCTGTTTGCAATTCCTTTGACTAAGCTGAAAGAGGTACAGTAAAAACAATGAATTGTGTTACAAGGAGTCAACCATGAGTTCAAATACAGTGCTTGCTGTTGATGACGAGCCGTTTAACTTAGAAATCATCGAAGAAATATTAGAAGACAGTTATGATTTGCATTGTGTTGCCAGTGGCCCAGAGTGTTTAGAGGTTGTTACTAAAATTAATCCGAGTGTGATTCTGTTAGATGTAAGCATGCCGGATATGGACGGTTACGAAGTGTGTCGCCGCTTAAAGGAAAACCCTGAAACATCTAATATCACCGTTATGTTTGTCTCCGCACGCGGCTCGGTAGAAGAGCGTATTGCTGGCTACAATGTTGGTGCTGAAGATTATATTGTGAAGCCTTTTGGGCAAGAAGAACTGCAAGGCAAACTCGATACACTTTTTAAAGTGGTTGAAAACAAACGCATGCTTGAGCAGCAACTGCAAGATGCGACCGACACTGCATTTAATGCGATGGCAAATAGCAGTGAAATGGGCAGCATAGTTCAGTATGTTGAACAGATTGGTAAAATTGATGACAAAGAAGAGTTAGCTCAGGCGCTTATCAACTGTATGCGAAGCTTTGGTTTGAAAACCAGTATTGAGTTCCGTACTAAGAATCATCGTTCGCAATACAGTTCAGAAGGACTTTGTTCACCAATGGTGGTTGAGTTATTTGAGCTGTTGCAAAATAAAGGGCGTTTATATGAATTTATGCCCCGTATTTTAGTTAATTATCCACGAGTAAGTTTATTAATAATGAACTTACCGAGCGACGATCCTGAACGGCTTGGGCGAATCCGTGACAATATTTGTTTTGTGGTGGGGGTAACAGAGCATCAGTTGGATGCGATATTAACGCGTAAGCAATTGGCAAACCAAAAACTAAAATTGCGTGAAGCATTTACGATGATCCGCAATAAATTTGAAGATTTGGTTGGAGTATTAAATCTTAGCCATGAAATGAATGAAGCTATTTTTAGGGAGTTACAAGAAGAATTCGAGGACCGCATACCGCATATGGGGCTCGATGAAGATCAAGAACTCTATATTTACAAAAAAGTAGATGAAACCATTCAAAAATCAGTTGCGCGTGAAGACTTACTGCAAGATGTAATGCGAGCCTTTACTGAAATTGAAACTGATTTAAGTGTAATGCTGAAATAATACTAATCCTCAATAATACAAAATCATTTTGAGGGTTTAAAGCTGCCGCTAACAGAGTTAAAAATTTTTCATTTAGAACAACTAAATAGCAAAATTTTAGCCTTGTTGTCGACTAGCTTTCCTTGCCTCAAAAGAGATTTCTTAATTAAGAGGGTTGGTATAAGCTAGATTGCCAAAAGATTAAGCGTCTCTTGGCAATCCTTTTTCTACAATGCGGATCAAGCGCTGGGTTTTATTATCTTTTAATGAAATTTTTTGTTGCTGTTTTTTGAGAGCCCATTCGATATGTTCTAACACCAGCTCGGAGGCATCTTGTTTTGCATTTTCAAGTGCAGTGATAACAGCTTCACTATAAGGAGCATTGCCAAGCGCAACTGCAATATTTCGCTGCCATCTTTCGATACCAATTCTTCGAATCGCACTACCTTCGGTATTTTTTAAGAAAGTCGCTTCATCCCATGCAAATAATGTCAGTAAATCCTGGCTTTTTAGCTGTTTACGAATGTGAAAATCATCTTCTTTGGTTATTTGCCCATAGCGATTCCAAGGGCAAACTAACTGACAATCATCGCATCCGTAAATACGGTTACCTAAAAGAGAGCGAAATTCTTCTGGAATAGCACCTTGTTTTTCAATGGTTAAATATGAAATACAGCGTCTGGCATCTACTACATAGGGCTCGACAATCGCACCTGTAGGACACGATGTGATACACGCAACACAATTGCCGCATTTATCTTCAATAATTTCTTCATTGATGGGTAAAGGTAGGTCAATAAAGAGTTCGCCAAGAAAAAACCACGAACCAGCTTCTTGATTTAAAATAAGTGTGTGTTTACCAGTCCAACCTAGGCCTGCTTTTTCGGCTAGTTGCCTTTCTAAAACCGGAGCTGAGTCGACAAAAGGGCGAAATCCAAGAGATACTTGGTGTGCTTCAAGCTCTTTTTCCAATAGTTTACCAAGTTGCTTTAAACGATTGCGCATCAATTTATGATAATCACGTCCAAGTGCATAACGGCTAATATAGGCCGTTTCTTTATTTTTTAAATCTTTGGCAAAGCTTGCATCGGGTGGCAAATAATTCATTCTTACTGAAATAACTCGCTGCGTTCCCGGTACTAATTCAGCAGGACGAGCTCGCTTCATACCGTGTGCAGCCATATATTCCATTTCACCATGGTAGCCAGCATCTAGCCAGCGTTGTAATTGCGCTTCATGTTGTGAGAGATCAATATCCGTAATATTGACTTGATCAAAACCAAGCTCTTTTGCCCAAAGCTTGATTTTTTCTACCAAATTCGGATAGTTAAGAGTAGACATACCAGTAGGTGAAATAAATGACGTCAGAATTAACCACCAATTTACCACAGTTTGCATTTACCGCCCAACAAGTAAAAGAACATGAGGCGTTGGTTGCTGCCAAAAAGAACATCCCTATGTACTCTTTAATGCAAGCTGCTGCGCAATCGGTATTCGATTTAATGCTTTTGAAATATGCAAATGCAGAAAAAATACAAATTATTGCTGGTGGCGGAAATAATGGTGGCGATGGTTATTGGGTGGCTAATTATGCATTACAGCATGACTTTGATGTCACTGTTTACAGTGTTAAATCGCCAACTCAACTTACTGGAGATGCAAAATTTGCCTATGACGATTATGAAAAACTCGGTGGTAAGGTGGTAAATGAACTCGACCCAGATTGCGACGTGTATATTGATGCGTTACTGGGAATAGGGTTCTATGGCGCGTTAACAGAACAATATGTAGAGGTTATTACTCAGGTCAATGCACTTAACAAACCTATTATTGCAGTTGATCTACCGTCAGGATTAAATGCCACTTCAGGGGAAGTTGCATTAGCCTGTATCAAAGCAAATTATACGGTGAGTTTTATTGCGTTAAAACAGGGCTTGTTAACGGGTAATGCAACTGAATATGTAGGAGAGCTGTTTTTTGCAGGTCTAGATCTGGCACAATCATTTATAGAGAGTGTTTCACCATCAGTAACTTTGGTCGATTATGAATTATTAAAGTCTCAACTTCCGCCTCGTCATAACAACGCCTACAAACAACAATTAGGCCATGTTTTGCTGATTGGTGGAGACGAAACAATGCCTGGGGCTATTCGTATTGCAGCAGAGGCTTGTTTGCGCGCAGGTGCAGGGCTTGTTTCAGTTGCCACGCATCCTGAAAATCGTGCCATCATAATGCAAGGGCGTTATGAATTAATGGTTCATGGTATTTCTGACCCCGAGCAACTTACAGCTTTAATTGAAAAAGCAGGTATTTGTGTTCTTGGTCCTGGGCTTGGCCAGTCATGTTGGGCTGAAAATATTTGGCACAAGGTTATTAATAATGCAAAGCGCCTCGTGGTTGATGCAGATGGCCTTAACTTTCTTGCGAAGCACGCTCAAACATTATCAAATGCAGTTTTAACACCTCATACCGGTGAAGCGGGGCGTTTGTTACAAATACCCAATGCTGAAATTGAACTTAATCGCTTTGATTCAGTCTCTAAATTAGCGAATAAATTCAATGCAACAGTGGTACTAAAAGGGGCTGGTAGCTTGATTTGTCAGCACGAAGTGATTGCGATAAATACCTCAGGCTCAGCAAGCATGGCAAGTGCTGGGATGGGAGATTGTTTATCTGGTATCATTGCAGCCTTAATTGCGCAGGGTATGACGGACTTTGAAGCCGTTCAATTGGCTGTTAATATTCACGGCAGAGCAGCAGAAATTGCTGAACAAGAAGGAAAGCGGGGCTTGTTAGTTACTGATTTATTTCCTTTTATAAGAAAACACGTTGATTAGTGGAGAAGTAAATGAATCAACAAGATCATGTTTTTGATTGCTTTTTGGCTGATGAGAATGCCACTGTGGCCATGGGGACTAAATTATCTCAAGTAATAGATAAAGGTGCAGTGATCTTTTTACATGGTAATTTAGGTGCAGGAAAAACGACGCTAACACGTGGCGTGGTACAAGGTTTTGGTCATACAGGCAATGTTAAAAGTCCAACTTATACGCTTGTGGAACCTTACGAATTAGCCGAACAAAATATATATCATTTTGACTTATACCGCCTTGCAGACCCTGAAGAATTAGAGTTTATGGGTATTCGAGATTATTTTGAAAATAATTCAGTGTGCCTTATAGAATGGCCTGAAAAAGGCGCTGGAATGCTTGCACAAGCAGATCTAGAGATTACAATGGAATATGTAGAGAGTGCGCGTAAAATCACCATTTCGGCCAATACCGATAATGGCATTACAATAATAAATAAGCTTAAGAATGACTAACAGTTGGATTAGTAAACAAATTTACTTCAGTTTTATAGCTGTTTTTTTGTCGCTTGTAAGTACTTGCTTACAAGCTGCGAATAAAATTGATAGTGTGCGTGTTTGGCCTTCGCCAGAAAGCACGCGTGTTGTTCTGGATATGAAAGAAAAGCCAGAATACAGCTATTTCTTTTTAAAAAATCCCCTACGTTTGGTGGTTGATATTAAATCAACACCTGGGCGCAATGCGACCTTTCCAAAAATAGAAAAAAAACATCAATTAGTTAAGAAAATTCGCTACAGCACGCCCAAAAATAAATCAGATACCCGTTTAGTATTTGAGCTATTAGCACCTGTAAAACCAGTGATTTTTTCATTGGCGCCAACAGGTCCATACAGTGACCGTTTAGTATTTGACCTTTACAGTAAAGAAAAACCAAAAGCTGAGACTGTCGTTAAAAGTCGTGATATCAGTAGTGACCGCGATATTGTTGTTGCTGTTGTGGCTGGGCATGGTGGTGAAGACCCCGGTTCTATTGGACCTTCAGGCACCTATGAAAAAACCATAACGTTACAAATTGCAAAACGTTTAGCGGCCAAAATTAACGCTGAAAAAGGCATGAAAGCGGTAATGCCGCGCACCGGTGATTACTATGTAAAATTAAATACTCGTACTGATCGCGCGCGTGACAAAAAAGCAGATTTTTTAATTTCTATTCATGCTGATGCGTTTACTTCGCCGCAACCGCGTGGCGGATCAGTTTGGGTATTATCACTTAGACGTGCAAACTCTGAAATTGGTAAATGGATTGAGAATCGAGAGCAACACTCAGAATTACTTGGTGGTGCAGCGGATGTCTTAAAAGATACGCAGCAAGAAAGGTATTTAGCACAAGCGTTACTTGATATGTCGATGGATCATTCAATGAAAACGGGCTTTGAAGTTGCTGAAGATGTGATTGCTGAGATGAAAAAAGTGACGAAAATGCACAAAGCTACGCCTCAAGCCGCGAGCTTAGCCGTGTTAAAATCACCAGATATTCCATCGATTTTAGTCGAAACCGGTTTTATTTCTAATCCGACGGAAGAACGCTTACTTAAAACCCGCGAGCATCAAGAAAAGCTGGCCAACGCAATTTTCAAATCTGTAAAAGGGTATTTTAAAAATAACCCACCTGAAGATTCGTATTTTGCCAAAGTGAAAAAAGACCAACCACGTTTTCATAAAGTGCGCTCTGGTGAGTCTCTAAGTTTACTGGCGAGTCGTTATGGCGTTTCAGTCAATTCACTGAAAAAGGCGAATAAGTTGTCTTCAAACACGCTTTTTATAGGCCAAAATTTGGCTATTCCAAGAAGCTAAACTCGCTCAAAAGCAGAATTATTACTATGTCTATACAAATATTGCCTGCGCGCCTAGCTAACCAAATTGCGGCAGGGGAAGTGGTTGAAAGACCAGCATCGGTTGTTAAAGAGCTGGTCGAAAACAGTCTTGATGCAGGTGCAACTCGTATTCAAATAGATATAGAGCGCGGTGGTCACAAGCTCATTCGTATCCGTGATAATGGTGCTGGTATTGAAAAAGATCAGCTAACATTAGCCTTGTCGCGGCATGCAACCAGTAAAATAAAGTCGTTAGATGATTTAGAGCAGATTATTTCGCTTGGCTTTCGTGGTGAAGCACTTGCTTCAATTAGCTCAGTATCAAGACTTACACTAACCTCTAAAACCGAGAGCCAAGATGAGGCTTGGCAAGCGTATGCAGAAGGGCGAGATATGGCGGTGCAAATAACGCCTGCATCGCATCCGAATGGCACAACAATAGAAGTTGTTGACCTGTTTTTTAATACACCTGCAAGGCGCAAATTTTTACGTACGGAAAAAACCGAATTTCACCATATTGATGAATTATTAAAACGAATTGCACTATCGCGTTTTGATGTTGCAATTACACTAAAGCACAACGGGAAAGTCGTTAGGCAATACCGCTCCCAAATGCAACAAGAAAGCTATGTAAAGCGTGTGGCTCAAGTTGCTGGCAGGGTATTTGAGCAACAGGCTGTGTACGTTAATTCGGGTGATGAAAGACTTAGTCTTCATGGTTGGGTTTTACCTATGGGCAGTAAAACTGAGCCACAATACACCTATGTGAATGGGCGTATGATGCGCGACAAGCTCATTTTTCATGCAATTCGTCAAACCTTTGAGGAATATGCCCCTGGTTATGAAATCCCAGGGTTTGTTCTTTATTTAGACATAGAGCCAAGACAAGTCGATGTAAATGTGCATCCTGCAAAGCATGAAGTACGTTTTCATCAAGGACGCTTAGTGCATGATTTTATTGTTCAGGCTGTAAGACAAGCGATTAGCTTTGAGCAACCTTTGATAACCTCTGACGTTCCAGCACAAGATTTAGCTTTGCAAAATGAATATCCCTTATCATTAGGTGAAAGTGCGCTCTCTCAAACGAATGAGATTGATGTACGTGAAGCACGCCCATCTTATTCAGGTGGGCAAACGTCATCTTCTTACCCGAAATCACCATTAAGTCATCAGACGTATGTACCAACAGCAACCCGACAGCATTCTGTTAATGCATTTTATCAAGGTGTTGCAGAACAAAGTTTGCCTCACGCAACAAAAACTGTTGAATTTAATGATGTAGATGAGAGCAATACGAATGTGGTTTGTAGTGAATTATTGCCTTTACGTCAGGGAAAAGCACTCCGTTCAATATCTGGTGAGCCACAATTAATAGATTTAGCACCAGCGTTACCAGTGCTTTGGCAACAGCAAGTAGAGCAGTTTGGTCAATTAGAAAGCAAAAGTTTATTGCTTCCAATGCGCATTAATTTGTCTAGTGATTTACTTGAAAAGGTAGAACAGCATTTATCATGGTTGGGTATTTTAGGGTTTGATATTGCTGTTAACTCACAGTTTTTATTAGTGAAAAAGTTACCCGAAGTGCTCTATTCAGTGGATGTTAATCTAATCTTAGATAATCTAGTGGAAAATGTTTCTGAGACGCAAACGGCAACCGAGCTTCAATTTTGGCTTACTTGGTTACAGCAAATTGTTGAAGCGAAAGCGCTAAATTACTCAATAACTAAACAATTAGTCGAGTTAGTAGTAAAAAAGCCTGAATTAATTGCCAGTTTTAAATCGAAAACTGTTAAAATTGACTTAGATAACAGTCTTTTTGACTAACTTTGAAAGTGCATTTAGTACTTAAGCGAACAGAGGTAAAACCTTGCAACAATTGCCAATTATCTGCTTAATGGGTCCAACAGCATCTGGTAAAACAGATTTAGCAATACAGTTGTGTCAGCATTTAAATACTGAAGTAATTAGCGTGGACTCTGCCCTAGTTTACAAGGGTATGGATATTGGTTCTGCGAAGCCAAATACAGATGAGCTGGCATTAGCACCGCATCGACTCATCGATTTAATCGATCCTGCTGATAGTTATTCTGCTGCTGACTTTCGCCGTGATGCGCTAGATAATATTGCCCAGTTGCACAGCCAAGGTAAAATTCCGCTCTTAGTGGGTGGTACCATGATGTATTTTAAGGCATTGCTTGAAGGTTTATCACCTTTACCCAACGCTGACCAAGCTATTCGAGCGCAATTAGAAATTGAAGCGCAAGAAAAAGGCTGGCCGGCAATGCATAAAATGTTAAGTGATGTGGATCCGGTCGCTGCAAGTAAAATCAATGAAAATGACTCGCAGCGTATAAATCGTGCCTTAGAAGTTTACCGCTTAACTGGGAAACCAATGAGCGAACTACAGAAAGTAAAAGTTGAGCCGTTACCTTTTGACGTTTTGCAGTTTGCTATCGCACCGAGCGATCGCGCGGTTTTACACCAACGTATTGAAAAAAGATTTAAAATAATGCTCGATATGGGGTTTGAAAAAGAAGTTATGACCCTATATCAGAGAAAAGACTTACACCCTGATCTTCCATCTATTCGATGTGTAGGTTATCGTCAAATGTGGGATTATTTGGCGGGAGAGTGTGACTATGATGAAATGGTTTTTAAAGGCATAGCTGCCACGCGTCAGCTTGCCAAACGCCAGTTAACTTGGTTGCGTGGCTGGCAAAATATTACTTGGCTAGAATCTGGCGATGAAGAAAACTTGCAACGCGTGTTAAGTTCGCTAAGCTAGTAGAGTGGTGCAGTAAAAATAATTGAATTCGTTAGATTTATCGAATTTTATAAGAACACCTAGAACTAAGGAAAATAACAATGGCAAAAGGCCAATCATTACAAGACCCATTTTTAAACGCGTTACGTCGTGAACGTATTCCTGTAGCAATCTATTTAGTTAACGGTATTAAGCTACAAGGTAAAATTCAGTCATTTGACCAATTTGTGATTTTATTAGAAAACACAGTAAACCAAATGGTTTATAAACACGCTATTTCAACTGTTGTACCAGCGCGCGCTGTTAATTTCCAAGCGACGCAAGGTTCAGAAGACGAGAGCGGTAACTACTAATTAATAGGAGTTTAATGCTTGTTTGACCGTTATGAAGCCGGTGAACAGGCAGTCTTAGTTCATATCGAATTTCCAAATGAAGGCGATCGTGAAGATTTGCAAGAATTGGAAATGCTCGTTTCTTCAGCTGGTGTCAATGCATTGACGATTGTGCAAGGCAGTCGTCAATCCCCGCATGCCAAATTTTTCGTAGGTAGCGGTAAAGCTGAAGAGATTGCTGAGATTGTCAAAATCCATGATGCAGATGTAATCATCTTTAATCACGAATTAACCCCCTCACAAGAACGCAACTTAGAGGCGATATGTAAATGTCGTGTGCTCGATAGAACCAGTTTAATTCTTGATATCTTTGCCCAACGCGCTCGCACGCATGAAGGTAAACTACAAGTTGAGCTAGCCCAATTACGCCATATTTCAACACGATTAATCCGTGGTTGGACGCACCTTGAGCGTCAAAAAGGTGGTATTGGTCTTCGTGGCCCGGGTGAAACACAACTTGAGACTGACCGACGTTTAATTCGTGGCAAGATCAAAAATATTTTAAAACGCTTAGAAAAAGTAGCGAAACAGCGTGAACAAGGGCGTCGTGCACGAAACCGAAATGAGATTCCAACCGTATCATTAGTTGGTTATACCAATGCCGGTAAATCGACCTTATTCAATCGCATAACAGATAGCGATGTGTATGCTGCAGACCAATTATTTGCAACCCTAGACCCAACACTTCGTAAAATAGAAGTGCCCGATCTCGGTTCAACGATCCTTGCAGACACAGTTGGTTTTATTCGCCATTTACCGCATGATTTGGTTGCTGCATTTAAATCAACTTTAGCTGAAACAAGAGAAGCGGATTTGCAGTTACATGTGGTGGATGTGGCAGATGCGCGTAGGCAAGAGAATATCGAACAAGTTCAGCATGTTTTAAAAGAAATTGATGCTGATGAAGTGCCGCAATTACTTGTTTATAACAAGATAGATTTAGTTGAGGAAGTGTCACCGCGTATCGATCGCAATGACGAAGGTAGACCAATTCGCGTTTGGCTTTCAGCGCAAACAGGGGTTGGCTGTGAGTTGTTGTTACAGGCAATAGGTGAATGCTTAGCGGAGCAAATGTTCCATGAAAATATTTGCATACCGCCTCAGTTAGGGCGTTTACAAGGCGCTTTGTATCGTTTGAATGCGGTACAAACTGAAAACTTTGATGAGTTAGGTAATTGGCTGTTAGATGTTAGATTGCCAATGTCTGATTGGCAGCGATTGAAAAAAGAGTTTGGTGAACAAATAGAAGAGTTAGTAGTTTAACTTTTCAATAATATTTGTTTACCGTAAAAATTAGAAAATCCCCTAAGGTTTTGGTAAATTTACCAAAGTTTAATTTTAATTATTAATATTGGAGTGGCGCTATGGCCTGGAACGAGCCGGGTAACAATGGCAACGACAAAGACCCATGGAATAACAAGGGCGGTCGAGATCAGGGTCCACCTGATTTAGATGAAGTGTTTCGCAAATATGGCGACCGTTTTGGTGGTTTATTTGGCGGTAAAAAAGGATCAAGTAACGGCGGTTTAAGTGGCCCAGCACTGGTTTTTGTTTTAATTATCGCTGTAACGGTTTGGGCAATTAGCGGTTTTTACACAGTAAAAGAAGCTGAACGTGGTGTTGTACTACGCTTTGGTCAATTTCATGAAATAGCATTACCAGGTCTTCGTTGGAAAATGACATTTGTTGACCGCGTAATTCCGGTTGATGTTGAAGCTGTACGTTCATTATCAGCGTCAGGCTTTATGCTGACAGAAGATGAAAACGTGGTAAGTGTTGAGTTTGTTGTTCAGTATCGTGTTACAGACGCATACCTATATCGCTTTAGTGTGACGGATGCAGACCACAGTTTGCAACAAGCGTTAGACAGTGCGCTTCGCTATGTTGTTGGTCATGCAAAAATGGATGACGTATTAACGAAAGGTCGTGAGCAAGTTCGTCAAGAAACTTGGCAGGAGCTTGAAAAAATCATCACTCCTTACAACTTAGGTATCGTACTGACTGATGTAAACTTTAAAGATGCGCGTCCACCGTCAGAAGTTAAAGATGCATTTGATGATGCTATTGCTGCTCAAGAAGATGAAGAGCGTTTTATTCGTGAAGCTGAAGCTTATGCACGTGAAATAGAGCCGAGTGCACGTGGTCGTGTGACTCGTATGACGCAGGAAGCTGAAGCTTATAAAGAGCGTGTAACACTTGAAGCACAGGGTGAAATTGCACGTTTCGAACGTTTACTTCCTGAATATCAAGCTGCTAAACAAGTTACCCGTCAGCGTTTATACATTGAAGCAATGGAAGAAGTGCTTGGTAGCACATCTAAAGTGCTTGTTGATGTTAAAGGTGGCAATAATATGATGTATCTACCACTGGATAAAATTATCCAGCAGTCATCAGTAAATGCAACACCAGTAAAACAGCGTAATGACGTGGATAACTTAAGACAGCAATTAGGCTCATCGCAGAACAGTCAATTGAATTCATCGAGCGATCGCTATTCAAACGACCGTTATAATTCAGGGAGATACAACCAATGAGAAACTTTGGATTAGTTATTGCTGTTATTGTAACAATGCTAGCTTTCTCTAGTGTATTTGTTGTACCTGAAGGTCAAAAAGCAATTGTTCTTGAATTCAGCAAAGTTAAGAAAGACGGTGTTGATAATGCAGTGGTTTATGAACCGGGTCTGCAGTTTAAAGTACCGTTTATTTCACAAGTACGTAAACTTGACTCACGTATTCAAACATTAGATGGTGCACCTGATCGCTTCGTTACGAGTGAAAAGAAAGACCTTATTGTTGATTCATATGTTAAATGGCGCGTTAAAGACTTTAGTAAGTTTTATCTTCGTGCTCGTGGTGATAAGCAATACGCAGAAACACTACTTAAGCAAAAAGTGAACAACGGTTTAAGAACTAACTTTGGTTCGCGTACGATTCGTGAAATTGTTTCTGGTGAACGTAGTGCACTGATGCAAGAAGCGTTATCGCAAGCATCTGAAAGTGCTGCTGAGTTAGGTATTGAAGTGCTTGACGTACGTGTGAAGAAAATTAACTTACCTACGGAAGTTAGTAACTCAATTTTCCAACGTATGCGTGCAGAGCGTTCAGCTGTGGCTAAAGAGCACCGTTCAGAAGGTATGGAAAAGGCAGAAGAAATTCGAGCTGATGTAGACCGTCGAGTTACTGTTATGCTGGCAGACGCAGAGCGTAATGCGCGAAGTGTACGCGGTGAAGGTGATGCGTTAGCTGCAAAAATCTATGCTGATGCGTATAACAAAGATGCAGAGTTTTATAGCTTCTTACGTAGCCTTGATGCTTACAAAGCAACCTTTAAGAATAAAGAAGATGTGATGGTGTTAAGCCCAGATAGCGACTTCTTTAAATACATGAAGCAAACTGGAAAATAATCAGAATTGCTAATTGATTAACTAAGCCCTGCAATTGCAGGGCTTTTTTTTGGGGAGAAAATAATGAGCTTTGATGTGTTGCTGTTAGCATTTTCATTGTTACTGATTTTTGAGGGATTAGGACCAGCGCTTTTCCCTGCAAAATGGCGTGAGTATTTACGTGAGTTAAGTCAGTTGTCGGACGGGCAGCTTCGAGTTGTGGGTGTTGCTCTAATTTTAGTCGGTTGGCTACTTTTTATGTGGCTAAAACCTTAAAAATTAAAAATACTGTTCGATTAAATAAAAATTATAATTTTTGGTAAATAATCTAAAAACATCAGTACTTAAAGCGCTTGTATATACCAATTTAATTACAGTTATTTAGATAAAATGATGAAAAAAGCTGCGAAACGGGGTGATCTTTGCCCCTGTTTTTTGATAGAATCTGCGCCTAATTTTCTTTAAGTGAAGTTACAATGGGTAAAAACGTCGTTGTATTAGGCACCCAATGGGGTGACGAAGGTAAAGGTAAGGTTGTAGACCTACTTACAGATAAAGCGTCTTTAGTTGTTCGCTATCAAGGTGGTCACAATGCAGGTCACACACTCGTTATTAATGGTGAGAAAACGGTTCTTCACCTTATCCCATCAGGTGTTTTACGTGACAATGTAAAATGTATTATTGGTAATGGTGTTGTACTTGCACCAGATGCACTAATGCGCGAAATCGGCATGTTAGAAGAACGTGGCGTGCCAGTAAAAGAGCGTTTATTAATTTCTGAAGCGTGTCCGCTAATTCTTCCATATCACGTAGCATTAGATATGGCTCGTGAAGAAGCGCGTGGTTCTAAAGCAATTGGTACTACAGGTCGTGGTATCGGTCCAGCATACGAAGATAAAGTTGCTCGTCGCGGTTTACGCGTTGGCGATTTATTCAACCCAGAGTTATTCGCTGAGAAACTAAAAGAAGTACTTGAGTACCACAACTTTGCACTTGTTAATTACTACAAAGTTGATGCTGTTGATTATCAAGAAACATTTGATGCTGCAATGGAAGTTGCTGAGACTCTTAAGTCAATGGTTGTTGATGTAACTGAGTTACTTGATCAAGCACGTAATAACGGCGAGCACATCTTATTTGAAGGTGCTCAAGGTACATTACTTGATATCGACCATGGTACATACCCGTACGTAACATCTTCAAATACAACAGCTGGCGGTGTTGCTACCGGTGCTGGTTTTGGTCCATTAAATCTAGACTATGTACTAGGTATTGTTAAAGCATACACAACACGTGTTGGTTCGGGTCCATTCCCTACAGAGCTTTATGACGGCCAAGACAAGCAAGATCCAGTTGGTAAACACCTTGGTGAGAAAGGTCACGAGTTTGGTGCTACAACGGGTCGTTTACGTCGTACAGGTTGGTTTGATGCTGTTGCAATGCGCCGCGCGATTCAAATTAACTCAATTACAGGTTTCTGTTTAACTAAGCTTGATGTTTTAGATGGCTTAGAAACAATTAAGATCTGTACTGGTTACAAGCAAGAAGATGGTACAGTTACAAACGTAACACCATTAGCTGCTGAAGGTTACGAGAAAGTAACACCAGTATACGAAGAAATGCCTGGTTGGAGCGAAAATACTTTTGGTGTAACTACTTATGAAGGTTTACCAGAAGCTGCTCGCAACTACATCAAGCGTTTAGAAGAAATCACAGGTGTGCCAATCGATATCATTTCGACAGGTCCTGACCGTGTAGAAACAATGATTGTTCGTAACCCATTTGGTGAATAATCTAGATTTCTAAAAAAAAGCTGCTTATGGCAGCTTTTTTTATGCCTGAAATTTACAGGTTGGTATATATTTTGTATCAATATTTGGTAGTTGTTATCACGATTGCGGCATATGAAATTGCTTGAGTATATATATGAGTTTATTTGTTAAAACATTAAGTCTAACTGCTATAGCATCTTGCTTACTGCTAAGAGCTACAGATGTATTTGCTGAAACACCAGAGCTTCAAGCAGTGCAAATCTACAGCCAAGATGAGTTAATTAAATTAATAAATAAAAATGAACATTTAACCCGCGTGAAATTAGATGATTGTCAGTTAGTGCAAGATATCGAAGCGCGCGCGAGTAAAATGAAAGTACCTGCATATCAATTCCTCTATGGCGATATGCTTGCTTATGCTGTGTGTGTTGAGCGTGATGTAGACTTAGGTGTGTATTACATGCGTGAGGCTGCAGATCAAGGCTTAGCTGCTGCGCTTGAGCAATTAGGGCGTTATTATCATGTAGGTCAATTGGTGCAACCCGATTTAGATAAAGCCATCGTCTATTTAAGAGAAGCGGCATCACTTGGCAATCTTAATGCGCAAATACGCTTAGTGGATTTATTCAATGCCGGCCTGGGTAGTCCAAGAGATTTTGAAGATGCTTATCGCTGGCTCAATGGGGCACTGATTTATGATAAACAGCAGCATAAAGAAGTCGAAAAGAAACTAGCGCTGCTTGCTGCTAAAATGCCCCCAAGCGTACTAGCGAGAGCAAAAAAATAAATTAAGCTTGGGCAAATTGTTCTTTATTGGGTAACCAGCGGGTAATGATTTTTTCCGCAAGTTCTTGATGTTCTTCTATAAAACGTTTGGCAACAGGGCGAACTTGCGCCACGATCGTTTTGTCTCTTACTAAATCGGCAATTTTAAATTCGGCGAGTCCTGTTTGTTTTGTTCCCAGCACTTCACCTGGGCCACGTATTTCTAAATCACGCTCAGCAATAACAAAACCATCATTACTGTCGCGCAGCACACCTAATCGTTTTTGTCCGGTGGTTGACAGCGGCGGGTGATATAGCAGTACACAATGTGATGCCACAGCCCCGCGACCAACACGGCCTCGTAGCTGGTGCAACTGAGCAAGTCCCAAACGTTCAGGGTTTTCAATAATGATTAAGCTGGCGTTGGGTACATCAACACCCACTTCAATCACGGTTGTGGCAACTAAAACATCAATTTTACCGGCCTTGAACTCCGCCATAATAAATTGTTTTTCAGCTGGCTTCATTCGGCCGTGAACAAGCTCTATGGACACATCAGGCAGAAAATTTGCTAGTTCTTTAGCGGTATCTTCAGCTGCTTGACATTGTAGTGCTTCTGACTCTTCAATCAGTGTGCATACCCAATACACTTGGCGTTTATCTTGAATCACTGATTGCTGGACGCGTTTAATAATATCTTGGCGGCGTGTATCTGGGATCGCCACTGTTGTAATGGGAGTTCTTCCCGGTGGTAACTCATCAATAATTGAGGTTTCTAAATCTGCATACGCAGTCATTGCGAGCGTACGAGGAATTGGTGTAGCAGTCATAACTAACTGATGCGGATAACAGTTGCCATTTTTGCCTTTTTCCCTAAGTTCTAAGCGCTGATGAACACCAAAGCGGTGCTGCTCATCAATAATAATAAGCGCTAAATTATTAAAAGTGACTTGCTCTTGAAAGAGTGCATGGGTGCCAATTACCATCTGCGCTTCGCCCGATGCAATTTGCTCAAGCGCTAATGCGCGCTCTTTGCCTTTTGTTTTGCCAGCAAGCCAAGCTGTGGTAATGCCTAAAGCTTCAAACCAGTTACGGAATGCATTGGCATGTTGCTCAGCGAGTATCTCTGTCGGAGCCATTAAAGCCACTTGGTAGCCTTGGCTAATAGCTGCAAGCGCTGACATCGCTGCTACTAAGGTTTTTCCAGACCCAACATCACCTTGGACGAGACGCATCATAGGGTAGGGCTTAGTAAGATCTTGCTTTATTTCAGCCACAACACGTTGTTGCGCATTGGTTGGTGTAAACGGTAGCTGCGCTAGCAGTTGGGGTTCAAGAGCATTGGTTGGTGGCAGGGTTACCGCCATATGAACCTGTCCTTTGGCACGCAGTTTTAACAAACTTAGATTTTGAGCGAGGATCTCTTCAAAGGCTAAACGTTGCTGTGCAGGATGTAGTCCTTGCTCAAGTAATAAGGTGCTTTCTTCAGGGCTTGGTTTATGTAAGGTGAGTAGTGCTTGTTTTAAACTATACCCCTGTGGCTGATATTGGCTTGGCAGTAATTCTTCAATATCGTAGCGTTCTAATAACGTCACAGCTTGATCACATAACTTTCTAAGCGATAGCTGTTTTAACCCTTCAGTTGTTGGATAAACAGGGGTTAAAGACTCTTCCATTTCATTAAAGCCATTATCGTTTAAGATTTTATATTCTGGATGAGCCATTTCATAGCCATTACGGCCGCGACGAATTTCGCCAAAGCAACGAATTTTACTGCCAACAGCTAGGTTGTTTTTTTGCGCAGCTGTAAAGGTAAAAAAGCGCAATGTTAAGCGACCTGTGCCGTCGTTAACTTGGCAATTAAGCATACGACGCTTACCAAGACTTATGTTGGTGTTTTCAATGGTTGCTTCAATGCTGACATGGTAATGCGCTTGCAGCTCGCAAATTGGGTAGATGCGAGTGCGATCTTCATAACGCAGCGGCAAATGGAATAATAAATCTTGGACGGTAAAAATCTGCAGTTTTGCTAAACGCTCTGCAATTTTTGGCCCAGCACCTTTGAGTTCTGTGACTGGGTATGAGGCAAGATCAATTGCCATAACCATCCTTTAATATTTACCTTCCTTGGTTTTTAACAGGTTAACTTTAAAGTTGCAATAGATAACTGTAAAAATAACCAGTATTTTAAGCTTGTTTAGTAAAGCGCAGCGTATTCCAAAAAGCCTCATCGGCTACGATTTCACCTTCTTCATCTAATGCTGGATAAGGTAGACCTTTTTGGCGGCATTGCTGGGCGATAATTGGATGACAGCCTTCGAATAACAAGGTGTGCTTGGTATCTTTATCGAGATTGTCATTCGGCTGATACATATCGGCATTTTCACGTTGACGCTGCGCCTCATAAAGAATTAACGCTGCGGCAACGGATACATTTAATGATTGCACCATGCCTTCCATTGGAATGATGATATGTTGATCGGCATGTGCGAGCGCTTTGTCTGAGATACCATCGCGTTCTTGGCCTACGATAATCGCAGTTGGTTTGGTGTAATCGATTTCACGAAAATCAACCGCGCTTTCAGACAGGTTAGTTGCTAATATTTGCACGCCAGGAATTTGTTCACGAATTGCTTTAACGGCATCGTCAATATCGTTATGCATATGGGTTTCAACCCAGTTTTTGCTGCCGCCAGATGTATTATTTGTGAGACGTCTTTGTTCTTTTGGCCAAACAGCATGAACATGATGACAACCCACTGCATCCGCAGTACGCACAATAGCTGATAAGTTATGGTGTTTATGTACTTCATCTAAACATACGGTTAAGTCTAGTTGACGTTTGTCGAGTACAGTTTTTACGCGTTTAAATCGGTTATCAGCCATTGGGTATTCTCCGGAAAATTCGCGGCGATTATACCTAGCTGTAAGAGGTCTCGCAATGATTGTGCCTATGGCGTGACATCGCGGTTAATTGGGTTCTGTAATGAAATTAGTGTTTCGGTTGATTGAATTGCATCAATGGCTTGAATTTTATTAATTAGCACATCCTGCAAATGGTCAATTGAACGTGTAACCACTTTGATAAAAATGCTGTAATTACCTGTTGTGTAATATGCTTCTACCACTTCATCAAGGGCATCTAAGCGTTTAATTGTATCTGGGTAGTCTTTGGCATTTTTAAGATTGATCCCAATAAAACAGCATACATCGTAGCCAAGGTTTTTTTCATTAACTGACACTTTTGTGCCAGCAATGATATTGGCTTGTTTCATTTTTTCGACGCGCACATGAATTGTACCGGCACTCACATCAAACTTTTTCGCAAGCTCAGAGTAAGGTACTCGAGCATTGTCCATCAAGGCATGAAGAATTGATTTGTCGAGGTTATCCATTTTGTACTGCGTCATGGCGGTTAGGTCGTTTTAAATTCTAATTCAATTTTGTTCTTATCAATGCGAGCTGTTAGCGGCGGGTAGCTGCGTGCAGTTTTAAGTACTTTATTGAAAATACGCAGCTCAACATTTGAGTGAAGCGACTTTTGTACTTCGAGATAACAGTAATCGCGCAGCATATGAATTGCACGCTCAAGTTTGGCAGCTTTATTTGGCAATAATTCAATTAGTTGCTCATTTAGGTTTTGCTTGTCAGAAATTTCGATCAGCAAGTTCTGCTGTTTGTCGGCATCTTCAATGGTAAGGGCTCTGTCGAATTCGCTTTCAAGTGCTTCTAATTGTTGGTTACATAAACGCACTTGCTCAAAAATCTCATCAGTGCGTTGCTTTAACAGCACTGCTGCATGGCCTAAATGAATTTGAGTGTGGGCGCCTTTTTCAGTACCCACTTCACCACAAATCATGGTTTTTGCATCAAGCACCTTACCACCAATAAGTTTGCCATCGCCTTTTTCGGGATTGCCAATCATAAGTTCATTTTTGGCTTTAATATGGCAGTGGCTGGCCTGTGATTTAATTTTAACTTGATTGCCTGAAAGGTAAGTATATTGGGCGTAGCTAATGGTTAAGTTTCCATCGCAGATAATTTTATTTGATAACTCGTCATTATCTTTAGTGTGGCCTAAACACCCTTCTTTAATCTCAATACTTCCAGTGGCGTTTAATTCTGCTGATTCGACACTGCCGAAAACGGTAATATCACCTTTTGCAGTTACTTTCATACCTGGTTCAATGTTTTCAGTAATAATTACTGAGCCGTCAAAATCAATATGACCTGACTTTACATCGACATTTGGAATGGTAAATACATCATCTACGCGCATACCATACTTATCATCCACCGGCACACCTGAGATAGAAGCTATCAGGTATTTATCATCGGTACCGCTAAGTTCAGTACCTTCCCCTGCAATTAGTTTTACTTCATCACCAGGCTTTGCTTTAAGAACTTCGCCAATAACATTGAAACCATCACGACCAAGCGTGGCAAAGTGATGAGTCATTAAAGTATCACCCGGTTTAACGCTGGCAAGAGCACCAAAATCACGCATATCAACCGAGCCATCTTCACGTCGTTTAGGCTGGCGAACACGATCAGCAAGGGTTTGAACGTTTTTTTCTAAGTAGCCATTCTTACCTGCTACAGGCAGTTGACCTTTGGCTATAATCGCTGAAATTTCTTTACCTGGAGGAGATTCAAACTGTTTACCCAAAAGAGATTCGAGTAAGGCATCTTTAAAGCCGCGGGTAATTTTAGCGTCATTAACAAGCTCAAGCGCGGTGCTAACAGACATTAGCTCACCGCCGTAAGCGGTGGTGAGGGTGGCTGTTGCAGACATTTTATCTTCGGCAATCGTGATGTTTAAGGTTGCATCATGTTTTTCTGCAACAATTAGTTCTTCAAAATCACCAGAGCGAAAGGCTTCTTTTACCTCTTTGCTTAAGACATAACAATCGGCAAACTCTGAGTTAGCAAGTGCTTGAAATACAAAGTCTGCACTTGGTGGCATCGGCGTTTGCTCAGAAACCGTTAGTACAACTTGATTATCGTTATTGAGAGTAAACACCTAAGCTCCTAAGCCATTATGATTAACAAACTATACATGTTTTTTTAGCATAAAAAAAAGGGCTTAACAGCCCTTTCTATTTAATTTTTGTCATTATTTTGCATATTTAGCAAAAATAATTAATTAGTTGATGGTAGCTCTAAAATACCGTCAATTTCAATTTGTGAATCTTTTGGCAGTTGTGCAACACCAATTGCTGCACGTGCAGGGTATGGTTCGTGGAAGTATTGGCTCATTACTTCATTAACCGTAGCGAAGTTTGATAAATCGGTAAGGAAGATATTTACCTTAACCATATTTTGGATTTCGCCGCCAGCAGCTTGGCAAACCGACACAAGATTTTTAAATACTTGATGCGTTTGCTCAGTAAAATCATCTGACACCATTTCCATTGTTTCTGGAACTAGTGGGATTTGACCTGAAAGGTAAACAGTTGTGCCTACCTTAACAGCTTGGCTATAAGTACCAATTGCTGCTGGTGCTTTATCAGTGCTAATAATAGATTTTGTCATAATTTATCTTCTTAATTACTTACGACGATATACTTTTTGTACATCGGGCATTACTCGAATACGGCGCATTATATTAGCGACATGAACACGGTCTTTCACTGTGATACCTAGATCAATTAGGTATAAGTTACTCTCTTTTTCTTCGGTACTAATTTCGACAATGTTTGCCGCTGTCGTTGACACTAGACTAGTAAGTTTAGCGAGTGCGCCTTGGTGGTTTATAATTTCAACACGAAGTGCTGCAATATATTCTTTCTCTGGGTTGTCTTCCCATTTAACAATAAAGTACTTAGATCGCTCTTGTTGCCAGCCGCGAATGTTTTTACATTCTTGGCGGTGAACTGCAAGGCCTTTACCTTGGCTGATATGCGCAACAATTTCGTCCCCAGGTACTGGGCGGCAACATTTTGAATAGTTCACAAGCATACCTTCCGTACCAATAATGGCGGCTTTGCTGCTGTGATTAATATCGCCTACTTCCTGTCCTTCTTCTTGTAGCATGCGCTTTGCAACAAGCATACTGAGAATGTTACCGGTGCCTATTTCTGTAAGAAGCTTATCAAGAGAATCAACATTGTGTTCTTCAACAGTGCGCGCTAGGGCTTCTTCACTAATATCGCTCAGGTGGTGTTCACCAAGCGCTGATTCAAGCAGACGACGGCCTAGCTGCAGTGCTTCCTCATGCTCTTGCTTCTTAAGGTACCTTTGAACTCCCATACGGGCTTTGGCAGTAACAATAAAGTTAAGCCATGTTGCATTGGGGTGAGCCCCTGAGCTGGTAATAACTTCAACCGTTTGACCGGTATCAAGCGCAGCGCTCAAAGGGTATGGCTTTCTGTTTACTCGTACACCAACACATGTATTACCAACATCGGTGTGAACTGCATAGGCAAAATCTACCGCTGTTGCACCCATTGGTAGCTCGATAATACGACCATCTGGGGTAAATACATAAATTTCTTCAGGGAACAGCTCAGTTTTAACGTTCTCAACAAATTCGAATGAAGAGCCTGCGCTTTGTTGTAATTCAAGCAAGCTTTGCATCCACTGGCGAGCTCGCTGTTGTGCAGTATTACCAGCACTATCACCTGCTTTCTTATAAAGCCAATGTGCTGCAACCCCTTTGTCTGCCATTTGATCCATTTCGTGAGTACGAATTTGAATTTCCACTGGAATACCATGAGGACCGACTAATGAAGTGTGTAACGATTGATAACCATTAGTTTTTGGTACGGCAATATAATCTTTAAAGCGAGTTTCAATGGGCTTAAATAAATTGTGAACAACCCCGAGCACACGATAGCAAGTATCCATTGAATCAACGACGATACGGAACGCGTAAATATCCATTACCTCGTTAAACATCAGCTCTTTGTTAAGCATTTTACGGTAAATGCTGTACAGATGCTTTTCGCGACCTGACACATCAACTTCGATACCTGACTCTTCAATACGTGAGATAATTTCGTTCTGAATGTTCTGAATAATTTCTTTACGGTTACCGCGCGCTTTCGTTACTTCGTTTTTTAATGCGCGATGACGCATAGGGTAAAGCGCTTGAAAACCTAAATCTTCTAATTCATTTTTAATATCATGAATACCAAGGCGGTTGGCAATCGGTGCAAAAATCTCAAGGGTTTCACGGGCAATGCGGCGACGTTTTTCTGGGCGAAGTGCGCCAAGGGTACGCATATTGTGCGTGCGGTCTGCCAGTTTTATAAGAATAACGCGAATATCTTGCGTCATTGCCATAATCATTTTGCGATAGTTTTCGGCTTGGAATTCTTTTTGATCTTTAAAGCTGAGCTTATCAAGCTTAGATACACCCTCAACTAATTCAGCAACGGTATCACCAAAAATCTCAGCTAGGTCTTGCTGGCTAAAGTCTGTATCTTCAATTACATCATGCATTAATGCAGCCATTAACGTTTCATGATCTAAACGCATATTGGCAAGAATTTGAGTTACTTCAACAGGGTGAGTGATATAAGGCTCACCGCTTGAACGCGTTTGTCCCTCGTGAGCATCACGCGCTACCACGTAGGCTTTTTGCACAAGCTCAACTTGTTCTTGCGTTAAATAGTTTGAGATGTTCTTTTTAAGACCTTCAAAAAGATACATTTATGCTCCAATACTAGCTATAGAGGGGAATTGATAACAATATACGATGAATTGGAAGGGATTGCCAACGACTGTTTCTTATTAAAAAGTCGAACAGTCGCTGGTAAGACTACTCTGCAAAGGATAGCGAGAGCAGTAAGCAAGATTATTTGCTTATTGGTGACCACCAACGATAGCAGCAACCGCAGCTAGTTCAGCCGCTTCTTGATTTTGCTGGTCTTCACGCTCTAGTGAATCTAAAGAATCGTTAGTTACTAATCCTTTTTCAATTTCACGTAGTGCGATAACAGTAGGCTTATCGTTTTCAGCATCAACCATAGGATCTTTGCCACCAGTTGCGATTTGGCGCGCACGGCGAGCCGCAACTAAAATAAGGTCAAAACGGTTACCAATCTTATCTACTGCATCTTCAACAGTTACTCGAGCCATTAGGCACTCCAAAAATTTATCATTCGCAAAAGCGTAGTTTACTTGATGCGAAGAAAATAGCCAATACTTGGATTAATTTAATCCGCCAATAAATCCTGCAATAAATGCTGATACTTAAGTGCTTGGTTAGATTGTGCTAAACGAGAAGCAAAAACGATGCTTTCCAACTGGTAAAGTGCAGTATCAAAATCATCATTTACAATCAGGTAGTCATACTCGTTGTAATGTGACGTTTCTGATTGGGCTTTTTCCATGCGACCTTTAATTACTTCAGCACTGTCTTGGCCGCGATTATTAAGGCGAGACTCAAGCTCTTGCTTTGATGGTGGCACGATAAAAATAGTGCGAACATCGTTAACCAACTCACGAATTTGACGTGCACCTTGCCAATCGATATCTAAAAATACATCGATACCATTTGCCAACTGTGCCTCGATACTTTGCTTTGAAGTACCGTAGTAATTATCAAATACTTGAGCCCACTCTAAAAAACCATCATCCGCAATCACCTGTTTGAATTCATCTTGAGTTACAAAATGATAGTGCACGCCATTTTCTTCACCGGGACGAGGAGAGCGAGTAGTGTGTGATACCGACACTTTCATATCGCTATGACGCTCAAGTAGCGCATTGATTAAGCTAGATTTACCCGCACCAGATGGCGCTGATAAAATAAATAAATTACCACGAGCTTGGCTCATAATGTTTCCTAAATCTAAAATTTCGCTAAACCACCTACTTGCTAATTGAATGGGCAGTTAGCACAATGGCGGTATTATAAAAACTCGCACCACATTAAGAAAGTGATAGGCGACTTTTAATTTAATAAGAATTGTACGTAATGAGTAAGAAAAGCCAAAAAATTATTATCGGTTCAAAAAATCCAGTCAAAATCAATGCGGTAAAAAATGCATTTTCAGCCATGTTTCAAAATGTGGTATTTAGTTGCGAAGGGGTCTCAGCACCCTCTGGGGTCGCTGACCAACCGATGACAGCAGAAGAAACCCTGCTCGGTGCAGAAAATAGAGTTTCTTATGCCAAAACTCATTTTCAGGCGGATTGGTATGTTGCTATTGAAGGTGGCGTTGATAATTTTAACTATGGCCCAGCAACCTTTGCTTATATTGTGATTGATAACAAACAACATGTGCAAGTTGGACGTAGTAGTAATTTACCTATGCCAAAAGTGGTTTACCAAGCCCTATGTGAAGGTGAAGAGCTAGGGCATGTGATGGATAGGTTGTTTAATACTGAAAATGTTAAACAAAAGGGTGGTGCAATGGCGTTATTAACTAATAATTTAGTTACCCGCGAGAGCGTTTATACCATGGCGATTACTACCGCGCTTGCGCCATTTGTTAATCAACAACTGTTTAATGTGTAAATTGGATAATTAATGAAGTACCAATGGATCGTTTTTGATGCTGATGAAACCTTGTTTCATTTCGATGCTTTTGCAGGCTTAAAACAGCTTTTTTCACACTACAATATCGTATTTGAAAAATCCGATTTTGATGAGTTTCAATCGGTTAATAAACCACTTTGGGTTGATTACCAAAATGGCACCATTAGCGCGAAAGAGTTACAAGTAAAACGCTTTACGCTGTGGGGTGATAAATTAGATGTTGATCCTGCGCTATTAAATCAGCAATTTATTGAGGCAATGGCAGATATTTGTCAATGTTTACCAGGGGCACGAAAGTTACTAGAGTTGCTTCATGGTAAAGCAAAGCTTGCAATTATCACCAATGGATTTACCGCACTGCAGCAAGTGCGACTAGCTCGTACTGATTTAACGCACTTTTTTGAACATGTGATTATTTCAGAGCAGGTTGGCGTAGCAAAACCAAATATCGCTATTTTTGACCATGCCTTACAGCTGTTTGGAAATCCAGACAAATCAAACGTATTGATGGTAGGTGATACACTGAGTTCTGATATTTTGGGTGGTAAAAATGCCGGTCTAGATACCTGCTGGATAAACCATGAAGGGGAAAAAGTGGAAGACACTGTTGGGGCAACATATCAAGTTGGTTGTTTAACAGGGCTTTATAACCTGATTAAATCATTTGAAACCGAAAGCGTTTAGTACTTTCGGTTTCAAAAATTCTTTCGGTTTCAAATTTAACTCAACTAGACTTCAAACTTAGCGATTTCTTTTTCAAGATTCTCGGTAAACGACTTAATTTGGTCAGTCGCATTGTGTGCATCCAGTGATAAACGTGCGGTGTTTTCTGCGGTATCTGATATATGCACCACTCGCTGTGCAGTATCTTCACCTGCTTGCAACTGCTCTTTAGCAGCCACAGAAATCTGGTGACTCATTTCTGTAATTGCTGAAAGCGACTGGGCAATACGCGCGAGTTCTTCTGCAGCCTTTTGCGATTTAGTTACCGTTTCTTCACTGGTTGAAATACTTTGTGTTACCGATGCTTTCGCATCCTTAGTAGCAGATTGTAGCTTGGTAATCATTTGCTGAATTTCTTCGGTGCTTGCTTGAGTACGCTGTGCAAGTTGTCGTACTTCATCCGCAACTACCGCAAAACCACGTCCTTGGTCGCCTGCACGTGCAGCTTCAATTGCTGCATTTAGGGCAAGTAGGTTGGTTTGCTCGGCAATGCCTTGAATAACACTTAGCACACTTTCAATGTTATTTACTTCATCATCAAGTGTTTGAATATTGGTACCGGCATTTTCGATTTGTTGCTCAAGTAGCTCAATTGTTTTAGCGGCTTCTTCGGTTAGGATATTGGCGCTTTGCCCTTGTTCTTCAGCTTCTTTTACCGAATATGCGGCTTGTTCAGCGTGATCGGCAACGGTGGCTGCTGAAGCTGTTAATTGGGTGATTGCTGAAGCAACAACTTGCGTTTCCCTGCTAAGCGAATTAGTTAATTGATCAAGCTCAGCCGAGCGAGTTTCAGATGCGCGCACTTCATCTTGCAATGAATCCGACACGTTTTTAATACCACCTACTACGCCTTGCAAACCTAATTGCATATAGTTAATTGCACCTGCAACGCTGTTTTCATCGGCTTTTTCAAAATCAGATATGGTTTTTAAATTACCGCGTGATGTTCTCATTACCGCGGATTGTACGCGGGTAATTTCACCACCTAATGATTTATTGAGATCTAAACCAAACTTAGCAAGTGCAGCTGAAAGTATAACGGCAATGACAATCGATAAGGTGAGTAGCCAACTAGCAGTTTGCCAGTAGCGTTCATCAACTTCTTTATAACTAATACCTGTGCCAACATACCAACCCCAGTCTTTGGTTTTTTGCACAACAGAAGTGAGGTCCACAACTTCACCGTTTCGTTCAGAATTCCAGTGGTAGGTAATAATTTGACCTGTTTTACTGCCTACAAGTCTTTCTACCATTCTGCCAATGCTGCCGCCGTTGGCATCTTTAAAATCGTTAAAACTGGTTCCATGTAATTGAGGGTCGTGAGGGGTAGCAACAAAATCGAGCTGGTTATCTACAACATAAACATATTCAGAGTCGTGGTATTTATTTTCTCTGAGCATTTGAGTGGCAAGTTGTTTTGCTTGCTCTTCGTTTAACGTGCCATTTTTACTGGCAAGTTCAAATTGGTTAACAATATTAACGGTACTTTTCATTAATTGATTAATACGCGCGATATTGTCCATTTCGCTTGCTTGTCTTAGCGCTTTAAGGCCAAGTCCGGCAAGTGAAATTAAAGAAAGAAATAAAATAACCGTAAATATGACTATTTTACTTTTTAAGGTCAGTGAATGCATAGGCTTTTCCTCACAACTACCTTTATAGGTGCGACATAAAAAACGCTATTGACCAACGCTTTTTGCGTTGCCATTAACGCCATCCTGTTGTGGTATTCAAGTGAGAGATGAACTGATTAATTTTGTTGTAATTTTAGTATTTTTTTAATCAATTCTTAGATACCGTTTGATTAAACACTAACTGCACATTAGTGTTTAATCAAGTGTTAAGCGATGGTTAAATTTCATGTTGGGAAAAGAGGAATTTATTTGGAGATTGTTTCAATCTCTTGCTGTGTTAATGGTCGGTACTCACCAGGCGCTAAATCTGGGTCAAGTGCAACAGTGCCAATTTTTTCGCGATGAAGCGCAACAACGCGGTTCTCTACAGCAGCAAGCATCCGTTTAACTTGATGATATTTTCCTTCATAAATTGAAAGTCTGAGAGAGTAGTCTGCAAGCTTTTCTACGATAGCAGGCTTGGTTGCATTTTTTTCACCATGCAGCATCACACCTTGCTCCAATTGTTCACACATTTCATCTGTAATAGGGTGTTCAGTTTCAATTAAATACACTTTGTATTTTTGATGGCGTGGCGAAGTGATTTTATGGCTCCAATCACCATCAGAGGTAAGTAATACAAGGCCTGTTGTATCGATATCTAAGCGACCCGCAACATGGAGTGAATCCATCATAGGTTCATCCAGCAAATCAAATACAGTTTGATGCATTTCATCGCTGTTAGCACAAATGTAATCTTCAGGCTTGTTAAGCATGTAATAGCGATCGCCTACAGCAAAAATATCTTCACCATACCAAGTAACTTTATCGCCTTCATTTACTTGAGTATCTGCTTTTATAACAACATCACCATTTATTGTAGCGTGTTTCTTTTTAATGCCAATTTTTGCTTTAGAACGAGGGACTTCGGCAAAATGGCTCAGAAACTTGTCTAGGCGGTAAGGAAATTTAATGGTCATATGCATGCTTTTTTGAAGGTGAAAACTCAGTAGCGGGAGTATACGCAGAGATATAAAAAAAGCCAGTAAAGCTTAACTTTACTGGCTTTAAAGCAACAAACATTTGGGAAATGTTAAATTAGAAGCTGTATTGTGCACCTAAGTATGCAAAGCGACCACGACCGCCGCCATAAGCGCTGTCGAAGTTACCAGAACCACCAAGAATGAATGGACCTTTTTCGTCAAATAGGTTGTTAATACCGCCGAATAAACGCAGTTCACTGTTACTGCCAATATCCATTGTGTATGAAGCTGAAATATTGTGCGTGGTTACTGATGGTAATTCGTTACCCCACAGAGCTTCAGGGTTAGCGATACAATCAGCTGAGCCAGCTGCACAGCGCTCATCATTTGCAGCCATATCGTCTAACCATGCTTCATGCGTAGATTGGCTGCGACGAATACTGCTCTTATAGCGTGTGCTCCAACGAACACGAATGTCATCTTTAAACCAAGTTAATGATGCCGATGCTTTATCTTCAAATAGGTCGTAACCTAATTGACCTTCAAAGTTATCTGAAAACTGACCGTCTGGACCTGTGCTTGTTACTGAATATTCAATAACGTGCGTCCAGTCAGCTTTAAAGCGTAAGTTACCGTACTCACCAAGCTCGTAACGGTATTCAGCTGCAACATCATAACCTTTGGTACGAATTTGATCTGTATTGATTAAACGCTGTTGAACTTCTTCAATTTGACCTTCGGTATTACGAGTGATGTCATTACAGAACTCATTGTCATTACCATAAGGCAATGCTGAGTTATAACAGAAACCAATAATATCTTCGTTTGATAGCGAAGTAATCGCATCATCAATTTGAATGTCGTAGTAGTCAATTGCTAAACGGAAGTCCTCAATGAATGATGGCGCAAGTGAAATACCTACAGTAAATGTATCTGCCGTTTCTTCTTTCAGCTTGTCATTACCAACATTTGGAGAGTAACCGTTGTTATCATCTTCAAATTCACCATCAGCAGCAATTGTTGCTGCGATGCCTGGCTCTTGACGACAGTTATCATGACCTGGTTCAGTCGATGTTGCCGTTACACCATCACAAATATCATTAAATGAATCGTAATCACCACGTGGAGGTGACATTAAGTCTGTGATAGTTGGTGCACGTTGTGCGCGTGCCCAGTTAGCTCGAACCATGTAGCCATCTGTTGGTACATAAATTAGGCCTGTTTTATAACTTTGAATTAAACCAGTAGATGACCAAGAGTAATCAGCAAAACGTGCTGACACTTCTAAATCTAGGCTTTGAGCACCTGTTACATTGCGTAATAGTGGTAATGCTGCTTCACCAAATGCTTCATAAACGCTTACATCACCTTTAAAGTCAGGTACATAGTTAAATGTTACGCCACCTTCAGGAACGTTAGTTGAAACGCTTTGCTCATCTTTACGGTATTCGAAACCAAACGCTGAAGATACTGCACCTGCAGGCATATCGAAAAGGTCACCCGCAATAAAGCCCATTACTGTGGTTTGTTCGATGTTAGATGTGATTTCAGTATTTGCGCGAATATAATCTGCTGCTTCAGGTGTAATCGAGCCTTCACCAAATAAGTTTAATGGTACACAACCTTCAGCGCGAGCGTCAGCATCTTTACACTGGATAGTGCCATCAGCCAGTACTTCAGCATTTAATGCATTACGAACATTAGCAACGAATAACTCGTTTGAACGCTCTTGTTCTTGTTTGAATTTACCGTAGCTTACTGATAAATCCCAATCCCAATCATTCCAGATTGTGCCGCGCGCACCCGCCCAAGTACGTAAGGTATCACGGGTGTTTTTATTCATGATTTCGCCAACTTCAATAAAGTTACGATCCCATGTCACGCCACGCGAGCTTGCTTGTGCACGAATTTCTTCAGGTATATATGGGTTATCAAGAGGAATGCGACCAATACAGTCTGAACCAAATGCACCTGTAGCAGGGTCGTGTGTAATGATTGCATCACACTCATCTTCACTTTCTGGTGACTTTAGGTTTTCAGAAGTGTTTTTGCTGTATTGTGCTTGGAAATACACTTCTACATCGTCGTTAACTTCGAATTCTGTTTTACCAGCAATTGCGAGTGCTTTATCAGGCACTTTAAGCATAGTGTATTGGTTGAAATCGATACCATAGCGTTCTTCATGCCAATCATCACGAAGTGTTTGACCGTCGTACCAAAAGCCAGCGTTTGGACGTGTCGAACTTTTCTCATCGAATACACCGCCAGGGATTGAGTCACTTAGGTTACGCCAGTCAGCTTTTGTGATGTCGCGCATACACTGATAGCCAGACTCAGTTAGCATGGCATTACACATTTCATCATCATCGTAGGTCCACGCATCCATTTGTTGTGCGCGATCACGATCCCAGTAACTTAAGCCTTTTTGCTCGTCGTAAGTTAAACTTACAAACGCATAACCACGGTCATTTGCATAAGTGGTACCAAAGTCAGAATCGATAGTGAATTCCTTTGCACCACCTTCAGTACTCTCACCACCACGGGCTTTAATGCTAAAACCTTCTTTGTCTTGTTGTGTGATGATGTTTACAACACCCGCAATAGCGTCAGAACCATAAGCGGCAGATGCACCACCTGTAATAATTTCAACCTTATCCACCATGCTGGTTGGAATGGTGCTTAAGCTTACATAGTTACCTGAGTATGAGTTTGATACAACACGGCGACCATCAATTAACGTAAGTGTACGGTTGGTACCAAGTTCACGTAAATCGATAGTTGAAAGACCCGTGTTTTGTACACTTGATTGTGAATTGGTATTACTTGAGCCTTCAGATACTTGAGGCAATTCATTAACCAGAATTTCTGATAATGAACCAAGACCAGTGTCATCAATTGCGTTGCGGTCCATGGTTGCAATAGGTGTTGCAACTGAAAAACTATCACGCTTGATACGTGAACCTGTTACTGTGATTTTTTCTGGCGCTTCTTTTTTAGCTGCTTGCTGTGAAATATTATTAGATTCAGCTACCGCTTGGCGCTCTACTTCTGCATCAGCCCACGCATTGCCAGAGATGGCTAATGCAATTGCTGCTGCAATTGAACATTTTTTAGTATTCATTCCCACGTTGATTTCCCTTTAAAGGTATTGTTACTTTATTTGCCAAAGTAACGTTTTTAGTTATTGTAAAAATTCACTAGTAACAGGAAGCGCTAACTTAGTTATTGATTCACTGTTACTAGCAAGCTCTAATCATGTGCGCTACAAAATGATTAAAGCGGGCCAGGGAGGCCTATCGTGGTTTTAAAGTAGCGTTGCGTATAGCTCAACACTCGGGCTCTCTATTCTTCCACTTTTTAATATCTATTTAGTATCTATCGTATTATTTTTTATATTTATCAGTGTTTTGCTTGTTTTTGGTGTGTGTGGTTAATTTCGGTAAATAACAAAAATAGATGTTTTCAACGCAATATCTTTGCAACTAATTAGCATAATTAGGTAAGCTAATAGTCATAAAAACGAAACCATAATTGATGATGAACAGCGCTGCGTCATATTACTTAGGTCGGGTTGAGGTAAACCCACTTGAACATACATTGGTATGTAATGAAGTCTCTATTTCATTGCAGCCAAAGTTTATTGAATTACTCGGATATTTGGCTCAGCAGCAGCCAGAACTTTTGACGCGTCAGCAAATTATTGATCATGTATGGGATGGTAATAGCTATGTGGGTGAAAAAGCGCTCACCAATGCTATTTGGCATCTGCGTAAAGCATTTAAAGAGTTGGACTCAGAACAAGAGTATATAGAAACGGTTCGTAAATCGGGCTATCGACTACTTTTGGAGCCGGTTTATAGCGAGCAGCAAGAACAGGTTTTATATCAAGTTTCATCACGGCAAATTAAGTGGTTTTGTTTTGCCATTGCGATGCTTGTTTGTGTTTCAGCAGCTTGGGTTTGGTGGCCAAAGCCACAACAAATGGTTTATCAAGAGCCAGAACTGATAACGCAATACCCAGGGCGAGAGTTATTTCCAAGTATTTCTAATGATGGGCGTTATGTTGTTTATTCGTGGCGTCAAATGGACAGGCAAATCGATTTATATCGTAAAGACTTACAGCAACCTGATTTATTACATACTAAGATCACGCACACACCCGGTAGTGAATCTCGCTCAGTCTGGGCACACGATGACTCTAAACTTTATTACTACCGCCGTTTAAACTCACGATGTGAAGTAGTGAGTATTAATCTGAATGACTTTACCATTGAAAAACAGGGCGAGTGTTCTAATTCGGCTTCAAGTGATGTGGCTATATCGCCGGATGGAAAGCTATTAGCGTATGTGGGGATTGACCCTGAAAACCCAGTACGTGGTGTGTATATTAAAGAGCTTAATACAGAGTTACCTGCAAAGCGTATTCGTTGTAATCAATGTGAATCAGGTGAGTCTGAGGCGATTGCTTTTGGGCCACTGGGTAAACGTCTCGCCATTTCACGCAATTTAGATAACGGCAACGAAGATATTTTTATCTATAACTTAGAAGACAAAAAAGAAAAGCGTGTTGTCACAGGGTTACCTGATATTCGCGGTTTAGCATGGCAGCCAAATTCTGAAATAATCGTCTTTTCTGCGGTTGAGCACGGTAATCGTCATGGCTATGAATTAGATCTTACTACCTTAAAGCAAACTAATCTTAACATTGAAGGCTTTAGTTACCCTGAGTTTGATCGCGCTGGCAATCTGTATTATCACGATTGGAAAATTGATACATCTATAATGCGCTTAGAGTTAGATACTGATGTCGCCGCATCGCCATTTCCGTTAATACAATCAGAGTTTAATTTTCGTTTCCCTGATTATTCTGAAGCGGCTGAAAAAATTGCGTTTATTTCCAATGAGTCAGGCTTTGATGAAATTTGGATTGCCAGTTTAGAAGGGGCAGATCGCAAGCAATTAACTCAGTTAAAATATCATGCACATAATCCTGTTTGGTCACCTGATGGTAAGTTTGTTGCGTTTACCGCAAACAATGGTGAAAAAAGCTTACTCTTTGTATTAAACGTCACAACCTACGAACTTAAACAAATTAAAACAGACCTAAACTATTACAGTAAACCACGCTGGTCTCATGATGGTAACTCTCTTTATTCTGTTTATTCAGGTGATGTTTATCGTATTACCATTGCAAATGGTGGTGCTACTCGAATTACTTCTGGTAGGCATGCTGTTGAAGTTAGTGAAAATAAACTTATTGTTTTTAAAAGAGATAATGGTTTTTGGCAAGTCAACCTAAATGGCGAACGAGTAGAAGAAAAACCGCTTATTAAAAATCTCGACTTAGCAAATAGCACTGGCTGGCACGTGACAGAGCAGGGGATTTATTACTTTAAAGTGCGCGGCCATGATTACCGCTTGAGTTTTTATGACTTCGAAACCCAACAAGATACGGATGTGTTGAGAGTGCCTGAACGCAGTTTTTCACGCTCCCGTGGTATGAGTTTTGTACCAAGTCGAAAGTGGTTGTTATTTACTGGCTATGAATCGCCACAAGTGGATATTAAACGGATGCGTAAAGATTTTAACTAATTGATAAAAAGTAAAAAGGAGCCCGCAGCTCCTTTTTTAATTTAATTTTGCTCTTAAAAAAGATACATCACACCAACATTAAATTGGAATTGATTGAGCACTTCGCCATCAAAGTACCAGTCACATTGGGTGCCATTTGCGCCACCTTCACAAACGGTTGTTGAATCATTTTTGAGAATCGTGGCAAGCCAACGTACTTCTCCTAATGCAACAAAGTCTTTTGTGATTTCATATTCTAGGCCGCCAAATAAACCCGTTGCAAAAAACGTGTCAGAATCTGAAAAATTTGACGATATATGGTTTACACCTAGCTGTGCGCCTAAATAACTCGAAAGTCCTTCGGTTACGGGCAATACAACAGCGCTTTGAAATAATAAATAATCGAGATCAAGCTCATAACCATGCGCGTTACGTTGAACACTCGACATACTTGAGTAATAAAGCCCGTATTTAGAAATACCATCATGCTTATCAAGGCTGACACCAAAATTTGAATCATCTTTGATGTCTATTTTTGTGCCTTTCTCTGTTACTAGTTCTTGGTTTAGTGACTGACCATAATAGCCTGTTACGGCAATATCTGCTGTACTTGAAAAGCTTAATGCTGTTAAAACAGCGGCCATAGTAAGTTTAACGCGCATGTAATTTCCTATTTCAAATATGCTTAACGTAATGAGAATAAACGCTTTTGAATAAAATTTCAGCCCGTTTATCTGAAAAGGTTTATTTTGACCCGAGGGCTAGATTAATATGATCCATTCGGTTTTATAAGTTTGTGCATTATGGTTTCTGGATTAAAAAACACGCTTCTCAATTTAGTAAAAACACAGCCTCTTATTGATGAGGGGACGGAAGCATGGATACTTGATACATTTTTATGGGCCTATCAAGAATTTGATGGTGATGTGCTGCTCAAAGACATGCGCTTTATTTTACCTAATGGTGAATTTTTTCCTGAGCAAGTCAGTAGCATTGAGCAAATGGCCACTTATGTATTTAACCAAGTAAGAAATTACGCAGGCATGCAAGCATGGCCTCTCGTTTTAGTTGGGCCTAATCAAGTTACTGAACAGCAGTTTCCACGGCTCGAATTTGCCAGTGTAAAACGTGGTGAGTCAGCAAAGCTTTTGGCGTCATCGGGTTCATTGCAAATTTCATTTAATCCAAACCAAATAAATCAACCACAAGACTTAATTGCTTCTTTTGCGCAATCACTCTCTTACATAAATGTTTTACAAAGCGGTAGTTTACCGCCAGGTGGCAAAGACTTATTACCGCAAGCGGTTGATTTGCTCTCATGTTTTATGGGGTTTGGTGTAATGATGGCAAATACCGCTTACCAGTTTAGAGGCGGTTGCGGTTCGTGTTATAACCCGTATGCTAACCGTAGCGCGACATTAGCTGAGCCTGAATTAGTGTATATTTTAGCACTATTATTAAGAGCGAAAAATTTACCGCTTTCGCATATTTCCACGCATTTAAAACCGCATTTACGTTCAATGCTAAAGCGCGCCAATAAGCAACTCGAAAATACAATCGCGCAGTCAGCTAACCCAATGCTTATCGCATTAACGGAGGACAAGTGAATTATCTCGATGAATTTCTATTAATAGTAATTAGTCACTTTTTTGCAGTCGCAAGCCCCGGGCCTGATTTTGCATTGGTGTTAAAACAAAGTATTCAAAAAGGGCGCAAAAATGCCTTGGTCACCAGTGCGGGTATTGCAACCGGAATTTTAGTGCATGTAAGTTATTGTGTATTAGGCGTGGCTATTGTGATTTCGCAATCTCCTACACTTTTTGCGGTATTAAAGTATTTGGCTGCAGCATATCTCGCTTACATAGGTGTAATGGCACTCAGGGCAAAACCAGCAACGCAACAAGCCGAACAGTTGTTAGAGCATACTCAGCCTGAGTCGATGGTAAAGGCGTTTAGCCGTGGCTTTTTAGTTAATGCCCTAAATCCCAAAGCCACACTATTCTTTTTAAGTTTATTTACCTTAGTCATTAGTGTTGAAACACCATTACTTATTCAGGCTGGCTACGGCTTATATATGGCGATTGCGACCCTTATTTGGTTTAGCTTTTTATCTGTTGTGCTGAGCAAAGAGCAGGTGCGCGCGTTCTTTTTACGTGCTGGACACTGGTTTGATCGCGGCATTGGTGTGGTGTTAATTGGTCTTGCAATTAGGGTGGTATGGGTATGATTTATTACAACTTAGCGTATGGTTCTAATATGTCATTAAATCGCTTATTGGCACGCTTACCGAATGCAACACGTGTTGGTGTAGCCACTGTGCGTGGTTTTAAGCTGACATTTGATAAAAAAGGCTTTGATAATTCTGGTAAATGTAATGCATTTTTAACGAACAATGATGATGACGTATTGTACGGTGTGCTCTACAAAATTACACAAGATGAAAAGTTAATATTGGATGACATTGAAGGGCCTCGCTACGATAACCACGAGATTGTTGTGACTAATGAGTGTGGTGGTCAATTTACTGCATATTGTTATGTTGCAAATACTTTATGCCAACAACAACTTCCTTATGATTGGTATTTAAAACATGTACTTACTGGTGCTCTAGAAGCAAAATTACCAAGTGAGTATATAAATCAAATTCGATTACAACAAACGAAAATTGATTTGGATAGTGCACGCGCAGAGCGCGAATTTTCAATCTACGAATAAGAATATTATGAAAAAAATAGTCAGTAAAATTACTCTCGCGCTTGGCGTTATTGCGTCGAGCCAGCTTTATGCCGCAATCGATAATAAGCAGCTTGAACAAACCATTGAGCAATCGATGAAACGCTTTGAAGTACCAGGTATGGCAGTTGCCGTAGTTGAAAATGGCGAAGTTGTTTTTTCAAAAGGGTTTGGGGTTAGGCACTTAACCACAGGTGAAAAGGTAGATAAGCATACTTTATTTGGTATCGCGTCAAACACCAAAGCATTTACAGCAGCAGCCCTTGCAATGCTGGTCGATCAAGGCAAGCTCAATTGGAATGATAAAGTAATTGATCACTTACCTGAATTTCGTATGTTTGATGCCTATGCAACACGTGAGGTGACAATTCGTGATTTGCTCAGCCACCGTGCAGGTCTTGGCTTAGGGGCCGGTGATTTATCGATTTGGCCAGATACTGATAAATCAGTAGAAGATGTAATTCATGGTATTCGCTATCTAAAACCAGTTTCAAGTTTCCGCAGTCAATACACTTATAACAATTTAATGTTTGTTACAGCAGGTGAAGTTGTTGCACGTGTATCGGGGAAATCTTGGCAAGAGTTTGTCGAACAAGAGATGTTAAAACCACTTGGTATGACATTGTCAAAAGCGGGTTTTTCTCGTATTCCAAAGTCGAATAAAAACTGGGCAACAGGCCATATTCCAATGGATGGCAAGCTTCATCCATTCTTTGTGAATTACCTTGAAGATTTTCGTGGTGCAGGGGCGATTGCATCAAACGTAGATGAAATGGCTAACTGGCTAAAAACCCAACTTGCTGGTGGCAAAATGCCAAATGGCGAGGTGCTATTTAGTGAAAAACAACAAGCGCAAATGTGGCATCCTCATATTACGAGTATGGCATCTAAAAATGCGTTTAATGACTATCGTCAGCAGTTTCGTGGCTACGGCTTAGGTTGGTCGATTGAAGATTACCAAGGCTATAAAAAGTTAGGTCATGGCGGTGGTATTTTAGGTATGGTTTCGCAAGTCACTTTAGTACCAGAAAAGCAACTTGGTATTGTGGTGTTATCAAACCAACAAGCGTTTAGTGCACTTAGCGCAATTACGCACGAAGTGCTTGAAGACGCGCTTGATTTACCAAATAAAGATTGGGTTGAAACGCTCGCTGAAAAACATTTTGAACGCAAAGCAAAGGCATATGAAAAAGCGGTTGTTGAAAAACCAGCACAACAGCAAAATGCCTTGCCATTATCTGTTTATGCAGCAAATTATAAAGACAGTTGGTATGGCGATATTGTGATTGCTCTGCAAGACAATAAACTGACCATCGACTTTACCCATTCGGCGCGTTTAAAAGGTACCCTTGAGCACTTTAATGGCAATACATTTATTGTGCGTTGGCATGAGAAGTTATTGGAAGCGGATGCGTTTATTGAGTTTGAAATGAGCCCGACAAATCAGGTTAAGAGCGCAAAAATGCATGCAGTAGCACCAAGTATTACTGATTTTAGTTTTGACTTTCATAACCTTAACTTGATCCCAATCAAGTAGAACGCGTTTTAACCGACCAAAGTCGCAAAGTCGGTATTCACCGACTTTGTTAGACTAGTGTTAGTTTTAACCTGGAGGGCGGCATGCGCACAGCGATAATTTCTCATACAGACTGTCGAAAGCACAGAATGATCCCTGATCATCCTGAGTGCCCTTCACGACTTGATGCAATTAACGACCGTATTTTAGCTGCTGGGTTGGATATTGCACTTACTCACCTTGATGCACCGCTTGCTGAGCGAGAACAGTTACTGTTAGCGCATTCAGAAAACTTAGTTAAAACAGTTGAAGACAAAATCCCAGAACAAGGCTTAAATGACCTTGATGGAGATACTTGGCTGTGTCCTGATAGTTTACTTGCCGCAAAAAGGGCAGCAGGGTCTGGTTTACTTGCAGTTGATAAAATTTTAGCGGGTGAATTGGATGCGGCTTTTTGTGCAGTGAGACCGCCCGGTCATCATGCCAATAAAGACACCTCATCGGGTTTTTGTATTTTTAACAATATTGCAATTGCTACACGTTATGCGCAGCAGCAAGGTGTAAAACGCATTGCAATTTTAGATATTGATGTGCATCACGGTAATGGCACTCAAGATATCTTTGTTGATGACCTTGATGTGCTGTTTTGCTCCATCTTCCAACACCCTTTTTATCCAAATACCGCTATTGATAGCAATGAGCATATTATCAATACCCCAATGACTGCAGGTATGGCAGGGGATGATTTTGAACGTGCATTGCTCGATACCTGGTTTCCTAAACTAAAGCAATTTGAGCCTGAATTAATTTTTATCAGCGCTGGATTTGATGCCCACTATGAAGATGATATGGGTGGTTTACAGTTAGTTGAAAGCGATTATTTTTGGTTTACTGAGCAAGTTGTTTCCTTGTGTAAGCAAGTTAATTGCAAAGGCATTATCTCGATGCTGGAAGGCGGTTATAACAATTCAGCATTGGGCCGCTCTGTTGCTACGCATTTAAAGGCGTTAACGGGCCTTTAAATTTTAAGTTATCAATTTAGGTAAAGTTGTTAACTTAAATTTTAATCAACGAATAACTTGTTCTCCATCAAATTTCATTATTGCGGTTATGCGTAGAATCCTTTTACCCGACTGTTTTAAATAGGTTACACATATGACTCAAACCAGTAAAAAGCTACGCGTTGAAGATGTTATGTCAACAGAGCTTTTAGTGTGTTCGCCAGAACAAAGCTTAGCTGATTGTGCTAGTCGTATGCGTAATGAAAATGTTAGTTCTATTTTTGTTAAACAAGATGGCAAAATTCTAGGGGTATGGACTGAAGGCGATTGCGCTAAGGTTGATTTCTCCGATCCTGATGTATTTCATCAACCAGTGTCACACTACATGACATCCCCAGTAAAAACGGTTGGGCATGCTACTCAACTTTCTGAAGTCACAGTGTTATTCCATAGCTATGGTTTTCGTCATTTGTTGGTTACGAAAGGCAATGATGCAGAGCCTGTTGGTGTTATCAGTCTAAGTGATGTTGTACGCAGTCAAGGGCTTGAGCATTACTTACATTTTAAAACGATTGAAAGCAGCTATGTTGCTGAAGTGGCAATAACGCAGGGGGATATTTCTGTTGCCAGCATTAGTGAAATTATGCGTCAACGCCGTTCAAACTTTGTGTTAATCGATAACCCTGAGGTAGGCCAAACCGGTATTATTACCGAACGTGACTTACTGACAATGTTAAGCCGTCAGAAAGTAGATAAACCTGCATGGCAGTATGCCAGTTGGCCGCTTTTAACAGTGCACTATACAACGAGCTTGTTTAAGGCATATCAAATTCTCAAGCTAAAACAGATCCGCCATTTAATCGTTGAAGGGGATAACGGTGAAATCCTCGGCGTATTAGCACTTAGAAATATCTTGAGTGAAATTGAGTCTGCGTATATGCAGGAGCTTGAAACGGTATTACATCAACGCGATAGAGCGCTAAAAAAATCTCAAAAAAACCTCTATTTAGCTGAGCAAATTATAAATGCTTCGCCCGATGGCATTATGATCACCGACTCGCACAATACTATTTTGCAAGTAAACCCTGCTTTTACACAGCTTACGGGTTATGGTGAGCAAGAAGTGCTTGGGCAAAAACCATCTATGTTGAGCTCTGGTCGTCATGATAAAAATTTCTATGATCAAATGTGGGCACAGCTGCGTCATAAAGGAGTTTGGCAAGGTGAGATTTATAATCGTAAGCGCAATGGTGAAATATATCTCGAATGGCTGACGATTATTTGTATCCGTGAAAGCGATGAAGAAGAAGCCCTTTATGCAGCGATTTTCAGTGATATTACTGAGCGTAAACGCAATGAAAAACGTATTAAAACATTGGCTTACTTTGATGAGTTAACACATTTACCTAATCGCCGATTATTCAATGACCGTTTGGAAATGGCTTTGGCGACAGCGCATCGTGATAACAGCAAAATTGCGGTGATGTTTCTTGATTTAGACCATTTTAAACAAGTGAATGACACCCTTGGTCACAGCGCTGGAGACGAGCTTTTAAAGCAGGTAGCCAAACGATTGCAAAACTGTATGCATGAAGGGGATACGCTTGCGCGTTTAGGGGGGGATGAATTTACTTTATTACTGACTGAAATTGATGAAGTTAAAAATATTCACCGCTGTGCTGCAAGCCTTATTGAAGCACTGCGAGACCCGATCCAAATTGGTAATACCGAAATTGTCATTACCACTTCGATTGGCGGTGCAATTTACCCTGATGATGGTCAAGATGCAGAAACCTTGCTAAAGCATGCTGACATTGCGATGTATCGCTCTAAAGAGATAGGGCGTAATTCTTTTCAACTTTACAAACCGGCTATGAATGCACGCTCTCTTGAGCGTATGGCGATTGAAAATAAACTAAAACAAGCGCTTAAAAACAACGAATTTAGTTTGTATTACCAGCCAAAAATTGACAGTTTTACCCATCAAATTGTTGGTGCAGAAGCACTATTGCGTTGGCATGATAGTGAGCTTGGTTTTATTTCCCCAGCAAACTTTATTCCCTTAGCTGAAGAGTTAGGGTTGATAGTGGATATTGATATTTGGGTGATTAATGCAGTATGTAAACAAATTCAACTTTGGCAGAAAAAAGGCATCTTTGATAAACGCATTTCTGCGAATGTTTCTGCACTTCATTTTACCCAGGGGAATTTGGCACAAACAGTTAAAAACGCATTGAATATTTGGCAAATTGATGGGCGTTATTTAGAAATTGAAATTACCGAAAGTAGTTTTATTCGCTCGTTAGAAGATGCTAAAAAGGTACTTAAAGCGCTTAAAAAGTTAGGCGTGAGTTTATCGCTCGATGATTTTGGTACAGGCTATTCAGCATTAAGTTATTTGGCGCGTTTACCGATTGATACTTTAAAAATTGATGCTAGTTTTGTTGCCAAAGTACCTGACGAATACGGCAATAGTCAGATTGTGAAGGCCATTGTCGCTATGGCACATAGTCTTGAATTAAATTTAGTTGCTGAAGGGGTGGAGCAAGCTCATCAATTGGCATTTTTACAAGAGCTTGATTGTCATGCAATACAAGGGTATTTCTTTAGCAAACCACTCAGCGCAGAGCAGTTCGAACTTTTTTGCGAGGCGCATCGCCCCGCAAAATTGCAAATAGACTTAGCGCCTAGTAACTCACAGTAACTTCATATGAAGTAAACTTACGAATATTAATTACGCCGTTATCAAAAATTAGGTATTGGCCTTTAATACCTTGTAAAACACCTGATACTTGCGGGTCTTTATCAAAGTTAAATGAACTTATTTTGCTGGGAAATTCCGAGATAGGAAAATCAAGTTCTACAACTTCTTCATTTAACTCGGTAATCGCTGTTGCACCAAATAACTCACTGAGCTCGGTTAATTTTGGACGAATTTGCTCAATAAGCTCCGCACCCTGACGTTTTAAATCGATAGATTCGCCATTGCCTTTTAACATATTACGCCAATTTGTTTTGTCAGCGATAAATTCAGCAAGCGCTACTTCTAAAAGGCCTGACTGGTGGCGCGTAGCCACTTTAAAAATAGGTAATGCTTGTGTTGCACCTTGATCAATCCAGCGCGTAGGAATTTGTGTATGGCGCGTAATACCCACTTTTATCGCGGTGGTATTTGCTAGGTACACATAATGTGGGATCATACAGTTTTCTTCGCCCCACAGTGGCTCGCGACAGGTACCTTGGTCAAAGTGACAGGTTTCTGGTTTCATAATACACATGTCGCAGCTGGCGAGCTTTCGCATACAAACAAAGCAATGACCTTGTGAATAACTCTTTTTGGTTTTTTTCCCACAGCTACTACAGAAAATATTGCCACTAAAGGTAAGTGATAGTGTTTTACCTATCAGATCATTTAAATCGACAGTATGTTCACCTACAGGTAGCTGATAGCTAATTGGCGAAGTGTGGCTTGCTTGCATTTTACGCAAAGTACCAGTGAGTTGTGTTGCTTGCATTTAAAGCCCCTAATCAAGCAAAAAGGCTATCGTATCAAAGCTCGGAAAGATTACCAATGCGAGATTGTTGCGCAAGTAAGAATGAGTTGAGAATTCTGAAATTCATGGTCGGTGCAAGCAGTTCACCTTGCATATAATCACACTGACATTGATTAACAATATCGGCGAATTCTTGATTATCTACGCCAATTGCAGTGACTGATAGATCAAGGCCTTTGGCTACATCAACCATCGCACTTAATAATAAAGTTAATTTATGGCCTTGAATATTGGTTTTAGTAAATAAGTGGCCAATACGCACATCGCTAAAGCCACATTCACGGGCTTCAAATAAGCGGTCGAGATCGCCATGGAAGTTATCTAAGCCAAATTTAAACCCAAGGTCGAGCATCTTTTGCAGCGTTTCTTGCAGCTGACTTTGTTCATCAAATACAGGATGCTGGGTATAAATCATAATGTTGTCAGTATCAAAATGCGTTACTTGTTCTGATAACCAGCCAATAAAGCCACTATGATTCAATTGATTAAGCGATAAGGTCAGAGAAAACTTGCAATTAACACCACCTTCTTTAAGGGTGCTAATGGCGCTAAATAGTTCGCTAAACAACCAGCGGTTAAGTTGAACGTTAAGCCCTGTATCTATCGCTAATTTAATAATTTCTTGTTGGCTGATTTGACCAAACTCTGGGTGCGGCCATGAAAATTGGCAAGTAATTGCAATTAATTTTTTCGTTTTAACGTGATAAACCGGTGTAAAGTTTAACGTGAGTTGTTTATCTTCAATAGCGCTGTGCAATTCAGAGGCAAGATTAAATTGTTGGCCAATATCGTTACCGCTCTCTTTTTTATAATGCAGTAATGCAACGCCTTCTTGTTTGGCTTGAAACAGCGTTTGCCATGTTTTACGCAGCAATAAGCCACTACGTTGATTGCTATAGATACTGGAACAAGTGGCAATATGACTCGATAAATTAAGTAAAATACCGTCAATTAACAGCGACGTAGGAATATGCGATTGTAGGGTATGTAATAACTTATTAAGTGATTCGCGATTAGTACCATGATTCAGTAATAGCGCAAAAACGCCATCGCGAAGGTAGGCGAGTTTAACCGTATTAAGCCCTTGCTCTTCAATCACAATAATATTTGCTTGGTTTATAAGCACTGGTTGCAGTGAGCTATAAACTTGATTCACTAAGTCCTTTTTTGCTTTTGGTGCCATATAGGGAATAAATTGACCAAAGTTTTTTAACTCAATAAAACAGGTAATAAAGTTTTGTTGTTGCTCAATAAGCTGGGTTATTTTGTATTTGTATAAGGTTTCATTAGGCAGCTGTGAACTCGAGTCATGAGTTGCTTTAAAGTAACTTTCACGCTGTTGGTGTGAGAACTTATCTGCTAAAGCCATTGCCATTAGCAGCACCTCTAATAAAACGCCGATTAAAAAAGCGTGTCGTGTTAAAAAGGTGTGCTCAAGTACGCCAACCAAAACTAAAGGCTGCACAGCACCGCTAACAATCAGCGGTAACCAAGAGAAAAAGTAGTATTTAGCCCAAACAAAATCGGTGAGTAAGCGGTTAAATACGATGAGTAAAATGGTGATGTAGAGCGGCACCATACAGACAAAAAAGACAGGTGCTGCGTAGTATTCTGGTAAGAAAAAACTGCTAACACCACCGATTAATAAAATGGCTAAAGTGCCTTTAATTAACGCATTTAGTTTAGTTTTTATTGTTGCATAGCGTAAAAACAAAGAACCAAATATCAGCGCACAGATTGCAACACTAAAATTGGTTGAAACTACATATACTTGCAACCAGTTTTGCATTGGGGTGGGCCAAATATAATAGCCGAAGCCAAGCACTGAGCCCATCATCATGAGTGTCGATAAAATATAACCGATGTAAGCTAAATAAACGGTCTCTCGAATGCTGATAAACAGTATCAAGTTGTAGAGCGCAATCATTACGGTTACGCCAATAAATAAACCCCAAATAAGGTAACTAAACTTTTTTACGCTATTAAAGTTATCAGCTTGGTAAATCTTCAACGGTGTTTTAGTTATACCGGTGGTTTTAATTCGTGTCACAATGACACTGCTTTCTTTTGCATTGAGAGTAAAATTAAAATGCGGGAAAGCTTGTTCATGCAGGTTTAAATTAGGTAGCGTATCACCCAATAATTTGTGCTTTACAACATTATTGCTGTTGTCTAATTGCCAGATTTCTAGCTGATCTAGCATAGGATTATCAAAGTGGGCTGTGAGTTGTTCTACATATTCAGTACGATTGGTAACGCTCACTTTAAGCCAATAGGTTTGTGTACCAAATTGCCACGGCACATTACTAATCTCTGAATTTTGAAACGTTTGATTTAATGCTTCTGATAAATTGGCAGTGCTTTGCTCGTCAACCCAATAAGAAGGCTTCAAATAAATAGCGTGGGTGCGTTCGATAGAGTTGGTAGTAGGGTCGCCAATATTAAAAACCAATGATGCAATAACCAGTGATAAAGCTGCAAATAGCATGCATGCTATAAATAAATAGACAGACTTTAACTGGTTCATGAGCTTCCTTGGAGTTTAACAGCTTATAAAGATTAGATTAAATTAACTTAAATAGGTAGCCTACATTACTAATTTAGCGTTGGTTTTATATTCCATTAGCACAAAAAAAAATCAACCTACGCGAGGTAGGTTGATTCTTTAAACGGAAAATAACTATGTTTAGCTGTTATTTTCACGAGCAATAGCGCGGTATGCGATATCTGTGCGGTACTCAACACCATCCCAATTGATTTCATCAACTAGTTTATAAGCATTTTGCTGCGCTTCAGTTACTGTGTTACCAAGTGCTGTTGCACATAATACGCGGCCACCTGCAGTAACGACATTGTCGCCATCTTGCTTGGTACCCGCGTGGAATACTTTTGTGCCTTCAGCATAATCAACACGTAACCCTGAGATTGCATCACCTTTCGGGTAAGAGCCTGGGTAGCCAGCGGCTGCTAGTACGACACCTACAGCTGCACGTGAATCAAACTGAATATCAGTTTTATCAAGTTCAACACGGTTAGCTGCTTCAATCAATTCAACTAGGTCTGATTGTAAACGAAGCATAATAGGCTGTGTTTCAGGATCGCCAAAACGGCAGTTATATTCAATTACTTTAGGCGTACCATCAGCAGTAATCATTAAACCTGCGTATAAGAAACCTGTGTAAGGATGACCTTCATCACTCATGCCTTTCACTGTAGGGTAGATTACTTCATCCATAATACGCTGGTGGATTTCAGCGGTAACAACTGGTGCTGGTGAGTATGCACCCATGCCACCTGTGTTAGGGCCTTTGTCTTCGTTATAAGCGCGTTTGTGATCTTGAGATGTAGCAAACGGAAGTACGTTTTCGCCATCAACCATTACGATAAATGATGCTTCTTCACCTTCAAGAAATTCTTCAATAACAACGCGGCTACCAGCGTCGCCAAACGCATTGCCAGCAAGCATGTCGCGAATTGCATCTTCAGCTTCTTGCTCTGTCATTGCAACGATAACACCTTTACCAGCTGCTAAGCCGTCGGCTTTAACAACAATTGGCGCGCCTTTTTCTTTAAGGTATGCAAGTGCAGGGTCGATTTGCTCAAACGTTTGATAATCCGCTGTTGGGATTTTATGACGTGCTAAGAAATCTTTAGTGAAAGACTTCGAACCTTCAAGCTGTGCAGCAGCCGCCGTTGGGCCGAAGATCGCAAGACCTTCTTCACGGAATTTATCAACTACACCAATTACCAGCGGAGCCTCTGGGCCAACAATGGTTAGCTCAACGTTATTTTCTTTTGCAAAAGCAACAAGTGCATCAAGGTCTTCTACACCAATTGCTACGTTTTCCAGCTTTGGCTCAAGCGCTGTACCTGCGTTACCAGGTGCAACAAATACTTTTTCAACTTTTGCTGACTGTGCCGCTTTAAACGCAAGTGCGTGCTCGCGACCACCACTACCAATTACTAATACATTCATTGGAATTCCTTTACCTATTCAGGTTTTCTAAACTTTAATGTCATACGATCACTTTCACCAATTGCTTGGTATTTGGCGATGTCTTTTTCACCTAACGCTAAACGCGGTGGCAAGGTCCATACACCTTTTTCGTGATCGGCTGTGTCTAATGGATTGGCGTTAACTTCGCTCACGGCTTCTAAAATAAATCCAGCTTTTTCAGCGTGTTCAATAACCCAGCTCTGCTTTACATAACCTGAGCGCTTGGCTTTAGCGCTATCGCGGTTTTCTGGTAAACGGTGATCTACCACACCTAATACGCCACCTGGCTTAAGTGCAGTAAAAAATGCTTTAAAGGCTTCATTGATGCCTTCGATATCTTTTTGCATATACCAGTTATGTAAATTACGGAAGGTTAATACCATATCAGCGCTGCCTGCTGGCGCGATATTATGGTGTGTGCCTGGGTAAAACTCAGAAAGAGTTACGTTTTCATATAAGCTATCGCTTGCCAATTTATCTTGAAATTGGTTTAGAGAACGTTGGTAGTATTTAACTTCTGAATCGGAAGGAAAATGAGCCGCAAAATATTGTCCATCTTTTTGTAAAACAGGCGCAAGGATTTCAGTATACCAACCGCCGCCAGGCCAAATTTCCACCACGGTCATATTTGGCTGAAGGCCAAAAAATTCCAGTGTTTCTTTTGGATGACGGTATGTATCTCGCGCTTTGTTTTCGCTTGAACGGTTATCAGCAGTCGCAGTTTTGGTAAGTAATGTATCGATATCAGTCGATGCACATCCAGCTAAAGTAAGCGACAGGGCAGTTACTAATGCTTTTACTGTGAGTTTCATTTTCTTCCTAGTTTTTATTTTTATTAAGCAACATATAGCAAAATTAACAGCTTAGTGCGAGCAAACAAAGTGCTCGCACTAACAAGTTTGCAAGCAAATATTAATGGCGGAAATGACGCATACCAGTAAATACCATCGCCATGCCGTGCTCATCTGCTGCAGCGATAACTTCTTCATCGCGCATTGAGCCACCTGGCTGAATTACTGCAGTAATACCCGCTTCTGCTGCTGCATCGATGCCGTCACGGAATGGGAAGAAAGCGTCAGATGCCATTACTGAGCCTGCTACTTCTAGGTTTTCATCAGCTGCTTTAATACCTGCAATTTTTGCAGAGTAAACACGGCTCATTTGACCTGCACCCACACCGATTGTCATACCGTCTTTTGCGTATACAATCGCATTTGATTTAACAAACTTAGCCACTTTCCAGCAGAACATTAAGTCTTTTAGTTCTTGCTCAGTTGGTTGTTTCTTAGAAACAACGCGTAGGTCGCCCATATCAACCATGCCTTGGTCGCGATCTTGTACTAAGATACCGCCGTTAACACGTTTAATATCAACACCTGTTGTTTTGTTTGACCACTGGCCACACTCAAGTAAACGTACATTTTGTTTTGCTGCAACAATTTGTGCTGCTGCCTCAGAAACGCTTGGTGCAATGATAACTTCAACAAACTGACGCGAAACAATAGTTTCAGCTGTGTCTGCATCTAGCTCGCGGTTAAATGCAATGATGCCACCAAATGCTGACGTTGGGTCAGTTTTGAACGCGCGGTCGTAAGCGTCAAGAATGTTGTCGCCAATTGATACGCCACACGGGTTTGCGTGTTTAACGATTACACATGCTGGTGCGTCAAATTCTTTAACACATTCAAGCGCTGCGTCTGTATCTGCAATGTTATTGTACGAAAGGGCTTTACCTTGTAACTGTTTTGCAGTGGCAACAGATGCTTCTTCAATGTTGTTTTCAACATAGAACGCTGCGTCTTGGTGTGAGTTTTCACCGTAGCGCATATCTTGCTTTTTAGTGAATTGGAAATTAATTGTACGCGGGAATTTAGACTCTTCAGTCTCCGCTGCATTTTCGCTGTAATCTGGTACTTGTGTACCAAAATAGTTGGCGATCATGCCATCGTATTGTGCAGTATGCTCAAATGCAGCAATTGCTAAGTCAAAACGTGTTTCATACGTTGTTGCGCCATTGTTTGCATTCATTTCAGCGATAACGCGATCGTAGTCGCCTGCGTTTACAATAATAGTAACGTCTTTGTTGTTTTTAGCGGCAGCGCGCACCATTGTAGGGCCACCGATGTCGATGTTTTCAATAGCATCTTCAAGTGAACAACCTTTTTTTGCAACAGTTTGTGCAAATGGGTAAAGGTTAACTACCACCATGTCGATTGCAGAAATGTTGTTTGCTTCCATTACACCTTCGTCAGTACCGCGACGCGCTAAAATACCGCCGTGGATTTTTGGGTGTAATGTTTTAACACGACCATCCATGATCTCAGGATGACCTGTGTGGTCTGATACTTCTGTTACTGCGATGCCGTTGTCAGCTAAAAGCTTACATGTACCGCCAGTTGAAAGAAGTTCAACGCCTTTCTCTGAAAGCGCGCGTGCAAATTCTACAATACCTGTTTTGTCTGAAACGCTTAACAAAGCGCGACGAATTGGACGTAATGTATCCATGGTAGTTTTGATTACCTCAAAATTTGATTGATAGTGCGAGAAAACACTTAATTTAAACGAATATTTTAACTTACTTTTGTCTATAACACGACGGCCAATTGCCGAATTTATAAACAAGACCTGTAGCGCTGGTCTTTAACTACTTTTTACATGAATTGTAATAAAGCAGTGTGTTTTTCGGGGTTAGAAAAACAAAAAAGCACCCGAGGAAACCAAGGGTGCTTTTTATTGCACCAGAAGGTGCGTATTAGTTCATACCGTACTTTTTAAGCTTCTTACGAAGAGTACCGCGGTTGATACCTAATAAGATAGCTGCGCGAGTTTGGTTACCGCGAGTATATGTCATTACTTCTTCAAGTAACGGCGCTTCAAGTTCTGAAAGAACTAGCTCGTAAACATCTTGTACATCTTGACCATTAAGTTGCTTTAAGTAGTTGTGAACTGCTTTTTTACAAGCATCACGTAATGGTTGTGGTTTCTCTTGAGACTGAACGTGTGCGTTAGTAATAAATGGAGAAGTCACGTTTTGTTCGAACATCGTCTTTCTTACTCTTTGTTAATTATCTGCTAGTGTTTCAAAGTACTTTTCTAATGAATCGATTTGCTCTTGTTGAGAGTCGATAGCATTAAATACTCGCCTAAATTGACCTTCACGGTCATGAGCCTGCAAATACCATGAGACATGCTTACGCGCTATTCGCACACCCATTACATCACCATAAAATGCATGAAGATTTACCAAGTGTTCCATTAGAATACTCTGTACCTCGTCCATTGCTGGTTCGGGTAGTAATTCTCCGGTGGTGAGATAATGGTTTATCTCCCTAAAAATCCAAGGGCGACCTTGTGCTGCACGGCCTATCATCAAAGCATCTGCGCCCGTATATTCCAACACCTGTTTCGCTTTTTGCGGCGATGTAATATCACCGTTAGCAACCACAGGTATGGAGACTGAACTTTTAATGTCCTTAATTGTTTGGTACTCAGCTTCCCCCTTGTACATACAAGAGCGCGTACGGCCATGAACCGCTAGCGATTGAATACCATTTTGTTCAGCGATGCGCGCAATCTCTACACCATTTCGATTATCAGTATCCCATCCTGTACGGATTTTTAACGTGACTGGTACATCAACCGCATTAACTACGGCTTTGACGATATCAGTAACGAGTTCGGGGTACTGCAAAAGGGCAGAGCCTGCGAGCTTTTTATTCACTTTTTTTGCTGGACAACCCATATTGATATCCACAATTTGTGCGCCATTTTTGACATTAAATTGGGCTGCTTCCGCCATCAGCTGAGGGTCAGCACCTGCAATTTGCACACTGCGAATACCAGACTCGCCGGAATGATCCATACGAGACATTGATTTTTCGGTTTTCCAAACCTTAGGATTGGATGACAACATTTCAGATACAGCAAGGCCTGCACCGAGTTGACGGCATAGCTGTCTAAACGGTCTATCTGTTACTCCTGCCATAGGAGCAACCATTAAGTTATTTTCTAACTGATAAGGGCCTATCTGCACAATAAATCTGGGTCACCAATCAAGGGGCGCTAAGTTTACGGTTTTTTTTGCAAAAATCAAAGCCTATTATTTATACAAAAGTGGTTTTTTTTTAAACTTTTGATATTGACTTTTTGTAACGAGCTATCGAGCAGAAAAAAAGGAAGATTTTTGTTAGCAAAAGTAACAAATCCTTAACTCAATATGCCTTGAGCTAAGGATTTTAAAGGGACTGGGCAAAATGATGGTTAGTTCTTTTGACCTGCTACGCGCATCCATTCACCATCTTGTTGGCTTGTTTCAAGGCTTGCATATTGGCGGTAAATATCTTCTACAGAACCCACTTGTTCTTCGAGAATACCGGATAATGCAAACTGGCCACCTGATTTAAGTAATCCTAAGATAACTTGATGCAACTCTCTGAGTGGTTGTGCAAGAATGTTGGCAACTAATACATCTGCTTCAAATTCAGGTTGATCTTCAGGCAAGTAAACTTCAAGTAAATCGGCAACACCATTTCGCTCGGCGTTATCGCGGCTTGCAGCTAGCGCTTGAGGGTCGATATCGATGCCAATTACGCGTTTTGCACCTAATTTAAGTGCAGCAATACCAAGAATTCCTGAGCCGCAACCAAAATCGACAACTGTTTTACCTGTTAAATCTAAGCTGTCTAACCAGCGTAAACAAAGTGCAGTTGTATTGTGTGTGCCGGTACCAAATGCAAGGCCAGGATCTAGTAATACGTTGACCGCTGATGGATCGGGCACATCGCGCCAGCTCGGGCAAATCCAAAGTCTTTCACCAAACTGAATAGGGTGGAAATTATCCATCCATTCGCGTTCCCAGTCTTTATCTTCCAGTTGTTCTACTTTATAGACAAAGTTTTCTTGTAATACTGGCAGCGTTGCAAGTTGTTCTGTAATTGCTTGCATATCGACACTAGCATCAAATAAGCCGATTACCGTGGTATCTGCCCAAAGAGTAACTTCGCCTAATTTAGGTTCATAAATTGGAGTATCTTTAGCATCAACAAAGGTAACTGAAGGGCAGCCAAGCTCCATTAGTTCATCGCTAATAACTTCAGCTGTTTCTTTTGTGGCATTTATGCGAATTTGGATCCACGCCATAATGTTTTTCCTGTAAGAAAAAAGGCCGCAATGTGCGGCCTTTTAGTTTAACTGTTTACTTAGCCTTTGAAGTCTAAGAAGCTTTTCAGTAAGTCTGAACGTGAAGGGTGGCGAAGCTTGCGAAGTGCTTTCGCTTCGATTTGACGAATACGTTCACGCGTTACATCAAACTGCTTGCCTACTTCTTCTAATGTATGGTCAGTATTCATGTCGATACCGAAACGCATACGAAGTACTTTTGCTTCACGTGCTGTAAGACCTGCAAGTACATCGTGTGTTGCATTCTTGAGGCTTTCCATTGTTGCCGAATCAACCGGCGATTCAATGGTGCTATCCTCAATGAAATCACCTAAGTGCGAATCTTCATCGTCACCGATTGGTGTCTCCATTGAAATTGGCTCTTTTGCAATTTTCAGTACTTTACGGATTTTATCTTCCGGCATTACCATGCGCTCTGCGAGTTCTTCTGGTGAAGGCTCACGACCCATTTCTTGTAACATTTGACGTGAAATACGATTTAGTTTGTTAATCGTTTCAATCATGTGTACTGGAATACGGATAGTACGCGCTTGGTCAGCAATTGAACGAGTAATTGCCTGACGGATCCACCATGTAGCATAAGTTGAGAACTTATAACCACGGCGGTATTCAAACTTATCAACTGCTTTCATAAGACCAATGTTACCTTCTTGGATTAAATCCAAGAACTGTAAACCACGGTTGGTGTACTTTTTCGCAATTGAAATTACAAGACGTAAGTTTGCTTCAACCATTTCTTTTTTCGCACGGCGTGCTTTCGCTTCACCGATTGACATACGACGGTTGATATCTTTAATACGCTCTAAGTTAAGACCTGTGCTTTCTTCCATATGGCGAAGCTTGTTGATACAACGTTCAACTTCAGGTTTAACTTCTGCAAGTTTATTCGAGTAAAGCTCGCCTGCAGCAATTTCTTTGTCTAACCATGCTAAATCTGTTTCATTGTTAGCAAAGTTTTTAACAAATGTTTTCTTAGGCATTTTTGCAATTTGAACTACTTGCTTCATAACGATACGTTCTTGAACACGAATACGGTCCATCATATCGCGCATGTTTTTAACCATGCGATCAAATTGCTTAGGCATTAATTTAAAGGTACGGAAGTGCTCACCGATTTCAGTAATAATCGCTACTGCATCTGGGTGCGAACGACCTTTTTCTTCAAAAATAGTGCGTGCTTTGTTGTAAAGGTCGCGAAGTTTTTCAAAATTTTCGCGCGCTTCTTCTGGATCTGGACCAGTATCGCCTTCGTCTTCGCTATCTTCATCGTCTTCTTCTAGATCTGAATCTTCATCATCTAGTTCTTCTTCTGATAGCTCTGAACCAATGTGCGTTGCAGAGATCATTGAGTCATCTGCATCTGGATCGTAGAAACCGCTGATAATATCGCTTAGGCGAACATCTTCAGCAAGGTAACTATCCCACTGCTCAAGTAAGTGGTTAATTGCTTCTGGGTATTCAGCAACCGATACTTGTACCTGGTTGATACCGTCTTCAATACGCTTAGCGATGTCGATTTCGCCTTCACGTGTAAGTAGTTCAACAGTACCCATTTCACGCATATACATACGTACCGGGTCAGTAGTACGACCGATTTCTTTTTCTACCGTAGCAAGGGCTGCCGCGGCTGCTTCTGCAGCATCTTCATCGGTAGTGGTCTCTTGCATCATAAGCTCATCGGCATCAGGTGCATTTTCTACTACCTGAATACCCATGTCGTTGATCATGCCGATGATGTCTTCAACTTGTTCCGAATCTATGATGTCTTGTGGAAGGTGGTCGTTAACTTCGGCAAATGTAAGGTAACCTTGTTCTTTACCTTTTTGAATGAGGAGTTTTAGCTGTGACTGAGGAGTTTGCTCCATAGAGGTAATCTCTTCCACTTTGATAAGTTGATACAACGGGCGCCTTAAACAACTCGATACAAGACGCAGTGAATAGGCGATTATAACACCAAAGCTTTAATCTGGCTAGCTGTTATCTGCCTTTTAACGCAAGAGTAAGTAGTGAATATTCCTGTTTTTCAGCTTTACTTAACCCTTGCGTTTTCTCTTTTATTAATAGGGATTCAAGGCGCAAATTTAAACACTGATCTTCAATAAAATTAAAGGTGCTTTGAAATTCACTAACTAACGAGTCTTGATTGACTTGGTGCTGCCAAGATGCAAGCTTTGCTAATGGCGCATATTCAGGACTTTCTCTAAACTGTTCAAGTAGTTGTGCTGTCGTGATTTGTTTATTTAAGGCGCTTTGCTGTAATTGAATAAACAGCTTAATTCCTGGTACATCCATTTGCGCAAGCTCGGGTTGAAAAGGGACTTCACTGGCCAGTTCAGGATGTTGTAATAGCAAGCCAATGGCGCGGCGCATTGGCGTTATTTTAAATTTTTTGGCAAGGCCTTGTTGCTGCTTAGGGGTGTTTATTTTCTTTTGTAGCTGGGCACGTGTACGACCAATTAAGCGCGCTAATTTTTCAAGTAAGTTTTCTTGATAAAAATCACTCGGCACTTTTTCAATTAAAGGTAGCGCTTGTTGTAATAATTTTGATTTTCCAGCATCTGTGGTCAAATTAATTTCTTGCGCAAGGCGATCAAATAAGTAAGCCGAAAAATCAGTTGCATTGTCATAGCGCAGTTCAAAAGCTTCTTTACCTTCTTTTTGTACTAGTGAATCAGGATCTTCACCATCGGGTAAAAACACAAATTCTAGTGCTTTGCCATGATTTAAATAAGGCAGCGCGTTTTCAAGCGCGCGCCAAGCGGCATCGCGACCTGCACGGTCACCATCGTAGCAGCAAATTATGCGGTCAGTCGTTCTAAATAAGGTATGAATATGTTCAGGTGTGGTTGCTGTACCAAGCGCCGCGACGGCGTAATTAATGCCTTTTTCGGCAAGTGCAACCACGTCCATATAACCTTCAACTACTAAAATTTGTTCAAGCTTTTTGTTTGCTTGTTTTGCTTCATACAGGCCATAGAGTTCAAAGCCTTTGTGAAAAATGCGCGTTTCAGGTGAGTTTAAATATTTAGGGCCATTGTCGTCACTATTCATTACGCGACCACCAAAGGCGATGACACGGCCACGTTTATCACGAATAGGGAACATCAAGCGGTCGCGGAAGAAATCAAACTGTCGCCCTGCTGATTTTTCACTGGCAAGTTTAAGTTCTAATAACTGCTTTTTGCTGTCATGATTTTTAGCAAATGTATTACAAACCGCATCCCATTCACTCGGTGCGTAACCAATCATAAATTGCTTAGCGGTTTCGCCAGACAGGCCACGACCTTTTAAGTATTCAATAACTTGGGATGAATTAGCATGGTGTTTTAGCTGATGTTGGTAAAATTTAGCAACATGCATCATCAGTTCATAGTCTGAACGCTTTTGCTCGGTGCTGACCTGAGGGCCTTGATTTGAAGCGTTTTCTCTTGGCACATCAAGGTTAAGCATTGCGGCGAGTTCTTCAATAGCATCAACAAACTCGAGCTTTTCGTATTCCATCATAAATGAAATGGCGTTGCCATGCACACCACATCCAAAACAGTGATAAAACTGCTTATCTTGCGATACCGTAAAAGATGGTGATTTTTCGTTATGGAATGGACAACATGCCTGATAATCCTTGCCTGCTTTTTTTAAGCCTACTTTACCGTCGATAAGATCAACAATATCGGTTCTGGCTAATAGATCATCTATAAAGCTGCGTGGGATTTTTCCGGCCATGGTCAGTTTTTAATTGTTTCTAGTGGTGTGGGGTAGTGATGTAGCATACCCAAAAAAGCATGCTTAAGCTAGACGTTATCATAGTCTAGAAATGAAGAAACCGAGCAAAAGCTCGGTTTCTAAAGCTGTTAAGGCCAGCAGTTATTGACTTGAGAAAGTCAGCCTTTAAAACTCTGGATTAAGCGCTTAGTTTTTGCTTAATTAAACCTGAAAGTTTGCCCATATCTGCGCGACCTTCAGCTTTAGCTTTAAGCAAGCCCATTACTTTACCCATATCTTGCATACCTGACGCACCACTTGCAGCGATAGATTCGTCAATTAAAGTAAGAATTTCTTCTTCAGTAAGCGGTTTTGGTAAAAACGCTTCAAGTACTTTAATTTCGTTCGCTTCAACTTCAGCTAAGTCCTCACGGCCAGCATCACGATACTGAGTTTCAGAATCTTTACGCTGTTTTACAAGTTTAACGAGTACTGAAGTAATTTCAGCATCGCCTAAAGTAACTTGTTCGTCGATTTCTTTTTGCTTAACAGCTGCCAAAACCATGCGAATTGCTCCAAGACGTAATTTGTCTTTAGCGCGCATTGCATCTTTTTGTGCATCTTTAAGTTGTGCTAAAAGGCTCATCAACAAGACCTAATCTAGATTAGTAAAGTTTTACGCGACGAGCGTTTTCGCGAGAAAGCTTCTTCATGTGACGCTTTACCGCAGCTGCTTTTTTGCGCTTGCGCTCAGCTGTTGGCTTTTCATAGTGCTCGCGACGACGAACTTCTGAAAGGATACCTGCTTTTTCACATGAACGCTTGAAACGGCGAAGAGCTACGTCAAACGGCTCGTTTTCTCTAACTTTAATAACTGGCATTAAAAAATCACCTACTTAGTAATATGTTTCTACTTAAATGAGTTTTATTAGCTAAACATTTAGCTAGTGCCACTCATCTCGGTTAAGATTTAACCGACTAGTTCAAAAATGGTGCGGCATTGTAATCTGAAGCACCACGCAATGTAAAGAATAATTATACCAAAGATGGTAAAAAGCTGACAAAAAATCTGAAAGCTTGTAAAATCGCTGCCTTAGCTTAATTCAACGAGCTTTAATTATTATTTTAGGAGAGAAACTTGCGTATTTTGGGTATTGAATCGTCTTGTGATGAGACGGGTATCGCGATTTATGATGATGAACAAGGCTTATTAGCTCATCAGTTATATTCTCAAGTGAAAGTTCATGCTGATTACGGTGGTGTTGTGCCAGAGCTTGCTTCACGTGACCATGTACGTAAAACAATTCCTTTAATTGAAGCCGCATTTAAGCAGGCAGGCTGTGGTCCAGAAGATCTGGATGGCGTTGCTTACACCGCAGGCCCAGGTTTAGTAGGTGCGTTATTAGTGGGTTCGTCAATTGGTCGTTCGCTTGCTTATGGTTGGAATGTGCCGGCTGTCGCAGTACATCATATGGAAGGGCATTTATTAGCGCCTATGCTTGATGAAGAGGTGCCTGAATTTCCATTTATAGCGCTACTTGTATCGGGTGGTCACAGTATGATTGTTAAGGTAGAAGGTATTGGGCAATACACTATCTTAGGTGAATCAATTGATGATGCAGCAGGTGAAGCGTTTGATAAAACGGCTAAATTATTAGGCCTTGATTACCCTGGGGGGCCTCTACTTGCCAAGCTTGCAGAAAAAGGTGAACCAGAAGTTTATCGTTTTCCGCGCCCAATGACCGACAGACCCGGCCTTGATATGAGCTTTAGTGGTTTAAAGACATTTGCAGCTAACACCATTAACAGTGAAAAAGATGAAAATGGCGAAATATCTGAACAGGTGAAAGCAAATATCGCTCATGCGTTTCAAACAGCGGTAATTGATACGTTAGTTATCAAATGTAAGCGCGCGCTAAAAGAGTATGGCATTAAGCGTTTGGTTATTGCAGGTGGTGTAAGTGCAAATGTGTATTTACGTGAGACCTTAGAAAAAGTGATGACGGGCATGCAAGGGCGTGTTTATTACCCACGCACAGAGTTTTGTACCGATAACGGCGCGATGATCGCCTATGCGGGAATGCAGCGCTTGAAAGCAAAACAATACGCACCACTTGATATGCGAGCCAAACCGCGTTGGTCACTTGATGAGTTAGAAGCGATTTAACTGATTAGTTAAAATAGAAAAGCCGAAATTATTCGGCTTTTTTTTGTGTTACTTTTGGCTCTTTACCTTGTAATAAACGAATAATATTTGCGCGATGGCGAAATACAATAAGTGCCGCAAGCATAGTTACGGGCAACACATATAAAGGTTTTATAAACCAAGTAAATAATGGTGCAAGGCTGACCGTAATAATGGCTGCCAGTGAAGAGTAGCCCGTTAACCAGATTAACCCAACCCAAGTAACGATTAATAAACCTGCTAGCGTAAAACCAAGTGGTAATAAACTACCAAAGGCAGTTGCTACAGCTTTTCCACCTTTAAAACCAAAAAATATTGGGTAGATGTGGCCAAGACAGGCTGCGATTGCAATAAAACCAAGATAAAGTGGTTCAATTTTCAAGAAATAAGCGCCGTAAACCGGAATGGTGCCTTTCAATACGTCAAACACTAACACTAAGCTGGCAGGCAGTTTACCGCCAATACGATAAACATTAGTTGCACCAGGGTTATTTGAACCCGTTGTTCTGGGATCAGGTAAGCGAAACAGCTTACAAATGAGCACTGCTGAAGAAATGGAGCCAAACAGATAGGCAAAGACAATCATTAAGCTTGCTAACACAGTGTTCCTTATTTTTTCTTTAGCAAATATAGGCTATTATCTGCCGCTAATTCTTTTCAGCGGATTTACCCATAAGAGTACCTATTTTTTTCTCTAATTGGTATCCGACCACAGTATAATTGGGGTGAATACGGGTGCAAGACAAGGTTTTTATTAGTCAATTACAGGTTAATACCATTATTGGCGTGTTTGATTTTGAAAAACAAGCAAAGCAACCGCTGTTTTTTGACGTGGAAATGCTGACAGATTTTGCCAAGGCCGCACAAAGCGATAATGTTGATGATGTGGTTGATTACGCTAAAGTCTCAGCACGTATAATCGCTCATTGTGGTTCAACTCAAGTTGAATTGTTAGAAACACTTGCAGAACAACTAACGTCAATTATCTTAACAGAATTTGCTGTATCGCAAGTAACATTGCGTATTTCTAAGCCCCAAGCGGTGCTTGAAGCACAGACAGTGGGCATTGAAATCACACGTAAAAAGCAAAGCTAATGGCACAGATATTTATAAGTATTGGCTCTAATATCAACAAAGAGCGTTATATAAAAGCAGCATTAGCAATATTGCCAACACATTTCGAAAATGTGACTTACTCAAGTATTTTTGAAAGTGAATCTGTCGGGTTTGAAGGTAATAACTTTTATAATCTCGTAGCCGCTGCAACAACTGACTTAACCTTGGAAGAAGTGTGTGCGTTACTCAAGCAAATTGAGCGAGAGCATGGAAGAACGCCTGCTGATAAAAAGTTTAGCCCGCGCACACTAGACCTCGATTTACTGTTTTTTGACGACGTGATTTGCGACACCCCTGCGCAATTGCCACGTGATGAAATCACCAAAAATGCCTTTGTACTTTGGCCGTTAGCCGAAGTTGCAGGAGAGTTTTCTCACCCAGTTGAAAACAAAAGTGTTGCTCAACTATGGCAAGAATACGATAAAACCAAACAAAAATTATGGAAAGTGGAGATATAAACTAGATGGGACTGATTGAAATTATCGTACTGGCTTTAATTCAGGGATTTACAGAGTTTTTGCCTATATCGAGTTCGGGTCACCTTATTTTACCTAGCCAGTTATTAGGTTGGGAAGATCAGGGGCAAGCGTTTGATATTGCAGTGCATGTGGGCACCTTATTTGCGGTGCTTATTTATTTTCGAAAAGATGTGGTAGAAATTTTAACAGCGTGGTTTAAATCTTGTGCTGGTAAAGGTCATACTGCAGAAAGTAAATTGGGCTGGTACATTATTTTGGCGACTATTCCAGCTGGGTTAGTTGCAGGTCTTGCAAAAGATTTCATAGAAGCTAACACGCGTGGCGCAGCGGTGATAGCCACTACCACCATTGTATTTGGTTTAGCGCTTTGGTATGCCGATATCAAAGCGAAAGAAAACAAGAATATTTTCGATATTAAATGGAAAGCTGCGCTATTAATGGGCCTTGCTCAGGCGGTTGCGTTAATTCCGGGCACATCACGTTCGGGCATAACCATTACAGCCGGTTTATTATTAGGGCTTGATAAAAAAAGCGCAGCGCGTTTTTCATTTTTAATGTCTATTCCGGTAATCGGTGGGTTAGGTTTAGTGATGATCATTAAACTTATTTTGGATAACACAGCGGTTGATTGGCATGCTTTGATACTAGGTACAGTGCTTTCGTTTGCCTCTGCCTATACTTGTATCTTTTTATTTTTAAAGTTTATTGAGCGTATGGGCATGTTACCGTTTGTTATTTACCGACTAATTCTAGGTGTTGGTTTATTTGCCCTTATTGGACTCGGTTATATTAGCGCTTAATCGTGCATTGTGAGATTTGAAATGAAAAGGCTAAGCGAGATGCTTAGCCTTTTTTGTGCATTATTTATATATAAACAACGTCAATAGTCATTTCACATTTAAAGCAAATAGCGCTAATAGCTAATTACTAAAAACGTCATTGATCGCTTTTTCGCGTTCAATATCTAATTGCTGTTTGATTTCAGCCCCTTTATAGCCTTGTTGAATAATTGCTTGCACATTAATTGCTGAAGCGTGTTTTGCCGCAAGTTCAATTTCGTTTGCAAGTGATGACTGCGAGTCGCCTAATAGCTTAAATGTTGCTAAAAATAAGGCCAGTCGCTCAGGGCGTCGCCACACATCTGCTGTGTTTAACAGATCTAATACTTGCTGTGTGCATGGGGCGCTTTTCGAAAATATAGGCGCAAAGCGGTTAAATAAATAAAGTGCATCACTATAAGTATTAGGGATCCGTAAATGCGCTGAAAGTGAATTAATTTGTTCAGGCAAAATATCTTTTAGCCACAAGCAAAAACGCACGATTTTTTGCTGTTCACCCGACGTTTTAGATAATAACTCTGCGAGTTTACAACTGTATTCTTGCGACCAAAAATCTATTAGTGCAGGCAGGATTATTGGTAATGCGTTAATCTCAGCAAGTACATCGGTAAATACATTAATCGCACCATCTTCTAAGGATTTTTCAATTTCCAGCCAAATACGTTCTTTGGTTAATGTATTAATCTCACCTCTAGCTACCATTTGTTGCATTAATTGTTGGGTTTCAGGCGCGATAGTAAAGCCTAAATAATGATAACGTGCGGCAAAGCGTGCAACACGTAAAATACGCAATGGGTCTTCACAAAAAGCATCACTAACATGGCGCAGAAGCTTGTTTGCTAAATCTGTTTGGCCATTAAAAGGGTCAATAATATTGCCGTTTTCATCTTCAGCCATCGCGTTAACAGTTAAGTCGCGGCGCACTAAGTCTTCTTCAAGGGTTACCTCTGGCGTAAAGTCGCAAATAAAGCCTGTGTAGCCTTGACCTGATTTACGTTCGGTGCGAGCAAGGGCATATTCATCTTTTGTTTTTGGATGTAAAAAAACAGGAAAGTCATTGCCCACTTGTTGGTAACCAAGTGAAATTAGCTCAGCTGGTGTGCTGCCAACCACAACATAATCACATTCTTTGATGGGGCGCTTAAGAAGTTTATCGCGAACAGCGCCACCGACTAAATATACTTTCATCGGACTAAATCGAAACGAATAATGTGTAAAGATTATCATAATTTGGAATTCGGTGGTGAATTGGTATGATAGGCTCAGTTTTTATTCAGTTAATGTAAGCACGTGTATTTAGACTATTTTGGTTTAACGGATCAGCCATTTTCCATAGCCCCCAATCCAGATTACTTATTCCTTAGTGAGCGCCATAAAGAAGCACTTGCACATCTAACCTATGGTTTAGGGGATGCTGGCGGCTTTGTATTATTAACTGGTGAAGTTGGCACAGGTAAAACAACGGTCACACGTTGTATGCTGGAAAATGTAGGTGATGATACGCAAGTGGCATTTGTGCTTAATCCATCGTTATCTGAGCTTGAGTTATTGGCCAGTATTTGTGATGAGTTGCGTATTCGCTATAAAAAATCAGAAGCCACACTTAAAAATTTAACCGATAAAATTAAAAATCGTTTACTTAAAAACCACAGTCAAAATAAACGCACCATGTTGGTGATCGATGAAGCACAGCATTTAAGTGGTGCGGTGCTTGAACAGTTACGCCTATTAACTAACTTAGAAACCAATCAACGCAAGTTACTGCAAATTATTTTAGTTGGGCAGCCTGAATTACAAACATTATTAAAACGTAACGATTTAAGGCAATTAGCACAAAGGATTACAGCGCGTTACCATTTAATGCCGCTTAACGAAGCTGAGGTGTTTGCATACATTAAACATCGATTGCATGTTGCAGGTTGTGACAAAATGCTATTTGAAAACGCTGCAATCAAACGAATTCACCAACTTACTGGTGGTATCCCTCGGCTTATCAATTTACTATGTGAGCGTTCTTTAATGGGGGCATTTGCAAATAGTCGTCATTTGGTTAATAAAGCCATGATTGCAACAGCTGCAACCGAAATTTTACCGTTAGAAGCTAATGCTGCAGCATCACATAATGCCAATTACGTAGTATGGATGTATGCTTGCTTTGCTATTGTTGCCTTATTAGTTGGCATTGGTTTGTCATTTATTTTTTAAATAGAAGTGTGTATGTCTTATATTCTCGATGCGTTAAAACAGAATGAATCAAGTAGCAAAGGAACAATGCCGATGCAAGGTGATTATCAGCAAGAATATGTGTTAAGTCAGAAGTTACGCTTCTACCGAAATTTAGCGTTGTTTTTAGGATTTTTACTAACCTTAACGTTAGGATTTTTTCTTGGCAAAGGCCTACAAACTGAAAAAGTTGAAAAAATCGTTCAAACACAATTTGAACCGGATAAAACCATCGAAAATAAGCCAACAGTAGAATCTGTTAATCAGTTACCAATAGCAAATCAACCACAAATACAATATCAGCTCGTGCCAGTGCCTGTGTATTCACAGCCTTTACCACTTCAGGCTCAACAGGCAGCTCAAACTCAACAGACAACGCCAGCAAATAGCCAAACACAGCCAGAAGAACAACAGAATAACGACAATCAAGAAATTGATTTATCTGAATATAAAGTTGTTGGATATCAGAATAAACAAAGGGAAGAAACCTATGCATTAATAGATGCATTTAGCGAGGCATTTGAGCAAGTGCAAAACGAGCCGTTAGAGCAAGAGGTGATCACTTCGTCAACAACCTCTGCAAGAGTGCCACCCATTGAAAACTTACCTGAAGCATTTCGTGTACGCATTCCTGAAATGCGGTACCAAGCGCATGTATTTGCCTCAGAACCAAGCCGTAGCTGGATTAAAATCAACGACCGAGAACTAAAAGTAGGCGACAATATCAATGGTGTTTACATCATTGAAATTGCCGCAGAGCAAACATTAATGCAGTTTGAAGGCGTTGAATTTAGTTTAGGCTCAATGGAAGATTGGCAGTTCTAATACCAATTTTATTAATCATTTTATCATTCTAGCGAGTTAAATGACCCATAAACTGCGTTTTAAAATTCTAAAGTAGAACAACTACATGTCGAATTTTAAGCCTTGTTTATGAGCCATTTTTCTGTCGCAATAAATGACCCGCTAATTAATGCAATTGGAATAATTTTAGATACCGTCTTCGGTAACTAAGTCCGAAATATTTAAGTCGTACCGCTGTGCTTTGGCGGTACCTTCAATGCTATCGTCTGATTCAGCTAAATTAATAATGCGCACCGCCACATGATGATTAAACTCGCCATTGTAGAACACCTTTACTCGTGGTTTGGTGAGTTGTGTTTGGTTCTCAATCACTAAAGCGATTCTACCAGAGGCTAATTTTACTAAGGTGCCCGCAGGGTATAGACCGACTGTTTGAATAAACTGTTGTAGTAAATCGGGGTCGAAATGGGCAGGCGAACGATCCATAAGCTCTCGAAAGGCCGCTGTACTGCCGAGCGATTTAGTATGATCAAAACCAAATACCAAACTATCAAACGTAATCGCAATACTTAAAATCCGTTGTGCGGAATTTAGCTTATCTATGTCTAATTGATGAGGATAGCCTGTACCATCAAGTAATTCATTTTGCTCTGCAAGCAGGCGCAATACCTGTGGACTAGGTTGCCCACTAAGTGAGAGTAGTTTGAGCAGCTGGGCAATATGCTGCTGTTTTTGACGCTGTTCAATAACCGCTAATTTTTCATTTGGTAAACGAAGCTTGTTTGGCAGCAACTGGTAACCAAGGCGCGACAGTAATCCTGCAAGTACTAAGCTTTGATTAACGTGGGGCTGATAGTTATGGCTTTGACAAAACTGTGCCAAGCTCACAGCAATACGAATCAAATGGCTCGCCAGCAAGTTATTGGACATCTTGCAGCGCACTGCTAAACCTAAAACATCTTTATGTTGTTTGGTAAGCGCTAATGCATCAATTGCGAGCTTTTCTAAACTAAATAAATCGATAGGCAAGTGCGCTTTGGCACGAGCAAGAGTGTCTTCCATTAGGCTAAGTGCTTTGTCTTGCCAGTGGAGTGCAGCTTCAATTTGGCTTTCAATTTTTATTTTTTTTATTGCCGTCGTTGTTTCTACTTCTTCACTTTTATTTGACCGTGCAGTATCGACTAAAACCTCAATAACGCCTTTTTTCTTAAGCGCTTGTAATGCAAAGTAATTACGCACAATACCTGTTTGTACTATCTTTACATCACCAAGCTGCTTTGTTACTTCTTCCACAAAATCACCTACTTCCAACTTGGTAATAGGAATGCGGATTTTACCGTTTTTATCAGGAGTCATTTCTTCTTAATCAAAAAAGGCATTGCGGAAAAACTTAATTAAATCAATGCCAAAATCTTCAGGTTTGATTGATGATTCCAGCTCATCGTCAGTGCGATTGCTGGCTAAGTCTAAGTCCTGTATTTCAGTGTAGTGTTGATGTTTTGCACTGTAGAAAACTTTTACCATTGGTTTAAGTGGTTGCTCAAAATTACTTTGTGACACAATGCCTAGCTTTTGACTTTTGAGTTTGACTAACGTACCTACAGGGTGAATACCAATACACTGAATAAATCTTGCAACTAATTCACTATCAAAACAGTTAGGGCAACCTGCACGCAAAATTTTGAAGGCTTGAATAGGGTTCATATCATCTTTATAAACACGCTTAGCTGTAAGCGCGTCATATACATCGACAATTGATATCATGCGCACATATTGGTTGATTTCGTCATCTTTAAGGCCAAATGGATAGCCTTTTCCATCTAAACGTTCATGGTGAAATCCTGCCACTTGAATGGCAATGTCGCTTAAGCCTGAATTTTCTAAAATCTCTTTACTGTAAAGCGCATGTCGTTTGATCTCATCAAATTCGTCATCGGTTAACTTTCCGGGCTTATTGAGGATTTCATCTGGGACTTTAATTTTACCAATATCATGCAATAACGCACCGGTGGCAAGCTCATGAATAATGTCTCGGTCAAATCCCATATGCTTTGCAAAAATACTCATAAGTACCGAAACATTGATTGAATGCTCAAGTAAATAAGCGTCTTTTTCTCGAATGCGCGTCATGCAGGCAAGGGCATCTTGATTGCGGAACACCGAGTCAATAAAGCCGTTAGCAACTTGTTTAAAAGGCTCAACATCAATCTTGCGGCCAGCGCGGATATCATCAAATGCTTTTGATTGAAGCTGTTTTGCTTCGCTGTAAAGTTTTTTAGCTTTGTTAGCTTCGCTTGAAAAGCTAGCGGTAGTTTTTGTCGGATCAAACTTTGCAGTTGGCACTGGTTTTGTTTCTGTAGTCGCTTTTTTTTCTGCGGCTAAGTCGATAAATTTATCAGGATCGACAGAGACCTCTAAAATGCCAGATTGCACAAGTTTGTCGATTGCGGCTTGTGTCCTTACCCAGCCTTCGGTCTTTACTTTGACACTACCTTGTTGCTTTACAACACCTTGCACAAACATGCCTGGTACAAGTTCGGATACTAAAATGGTTTTTAACATTGGCAGCACATTAATTATTTTTTCATTATCTTTAAAACTAGCAAATAAAGTGATGAAAATTAAGTTGAATATAAAAGAAAAGGGCAGAAGTAAAACTTCGCCCTTTTATTTTTGCTTAACAACCCGAGTATCGGGTCAGAACTTCAAATTAGTCCGCGTCAGTTAATGTCATAAGTGACGTGTTACCACCAGATGCTGTGGTATCAATGCTCACTGTCTTTTCAGTAACTAGGCGGTTGATTAGCGTGTCGTAATACTGAGCACTGATTACTGGTAAAATTGCACCAGAACGTGCCGCTAGTTTTTCGTTCACTAATGCTTTACGCTCACAACCACTGCCAATTACCGCACCTGCAACATGCGGGTGAGCAAGTGTTGCATTTAGCTCAGACAGCTTAGCAACTTGTAGTACACCTTCTGCAACACCACATGCAATCAGTTTTTCACGGAATGCTAACGCTTCTTCGTGGAATAAATCAGAAACAACAGTAATTACCGTATTACCTGCTGCAATTGCCGTTACGATAGAAAGTACCCAGAAGTTAAACGAAGTATCTTTATCAGCGTAACAAACAACACAACCACGTGGCTCTAGGTAAATTGTATTTGATTCACCTGTAGGACCTGGCAGTACAGTGCCTTTTGCTAAACGTTTTTCAATACGGTCTAATTGACTTCTCGCGTCCGCAATTGTTTGCGTTAAGTCGTCAGCAAGTTTATCCATAATTTCAACTTGCGCGATTTTCGCAAGCATTTGACGACATACTGAAATGCGGTCGTTTAAGCTGGTTGCACGCCATGTCTTTTCATCACGAATTGAGTTAACCATAAGCTGATTAACGCGCTCAACTGCGTGCTTGTCATCTGCAATTACTTCACCATCAAGGTTGATATTGGTTGCTTGAACGTTTTCAGGTGCAGCATTTTCTTTTACTAGGCGTGTTAAGTAAGTTGGACCACCTGCTTTAGGGCCCGTACCTGATAGGCCGCGACCACCAAATGGTTGCACACCTACAACTGCACCGATCATATTACGGTTTACGTAAATGTTACCTGCGCGAGATTGTTTTGCTAGGTACTCAGCACGCTCTTCGATACGGGTATGAATACCCATAGTTAAACCGAAACCAGTGCTATTTACTTGGTTGATAACATTATCAATTTCAGTACCTTTAAAGCGGATTACGTGTACACACGGACCAAATACTTCTTTCGTTAGTACTGATAGGTCACTGATTTCATATAAGCGTGGTGCAAAGAAGAAGTGACCATCTTCATTATCTGCCGGAATTGGGCATTCAAAATGAAGTGTCGCTTTGTCTTTTAAGTACTCAACGTGCTCGTTCAGGGCATCAAGTGCTTTTTGGTCAATTACAGGACCAACATCTGTTGATAAGTAAGCAGGGTCACCAACATGCAATTCTTTCATTGCACCTTTGATCATCTTAATTACTTTATCTGCAATTTCTTCTTGTACGAATAGTACTCGTAGTGCAGAACAGCGCTGACCTGCAGATTGGAAACCTGAAGAAATTACATCGTCAACCACTTGCTCTGGAAGTGCAGTTGAGTCAACGATCATACAGTTTTGACCGCCTGTTTCTGCAATTAGAGGTACTTGGTCGCCACCACGTTCAGCAAGCGTTTGTGCAATGCGCGTGCCTGTTTCTGTTGAACCTGTAAACATTACCGCTTGTACACGCTCGTCAGGAATAATTACCTGACCAACTTTGCTACCGCGCGCAATAACAGGTTGAACTACGTTTTCTGGTAAACCAACTTCACGCATTAAATCAATGGTACGAAGTGCAACAAGTGATGTTTGCTCAGCTGGTTTTGCAATTACTGAGTTACCCGTAGCGATTGCTGCAGCTACTTGGCCTAGGAAAATCGCAAGCGGGAAGTTCCAAGGGCTGATACATAAAATTACACCGCGAGGTGAGAAACGGCTATCAGCTGCAAGTTCTTCGGCGCGTGCTGCGTAGTAACGACAGAAATCCACTGCTTCACGTACTTCATCTACGCCGTCTTGTGCAACTTTACCAGCTTCTTTAATACATAGCGCGATTAGTTCATCACGATGACGCTCTAAAATGTCTGCAGTGCGGCGTAAAATATCAGCGCGCTCAGCAACCGGTGTTTGTGACCAAGATTGGAAAGCAGCTTCTGCTGTATCTACTAACGCTTTCATCTCTGCTTCGTCTTGGTGACGAATAGAACCAAGCACTTCAGCGTGATTAGCTGGGTTAATAACTGCTTCGTGACCTTCAGGCACATCCGCATGGGTCATTAGGTTTTCAGCAACCCACTTATCTAAGTTTGCCTTAAATGGCGTGATATGGTTGATGTTGGTTAAATCTAAACCTTTCGAGTTCTGGCGTTCGCTACCGTATAAATCTTTTGGTAATACAATTTGCGGGTTACGCTTGTTACGCACGCGCTGAATTTTTTCTACTGGATCTTCTAGTAGAGATTCAACTGGTTGCGACTCATCTACAATCGCGTTTACGAATGACGAGTTAGCACCGTTTTCAAGTAAACGACGAACTAAGTAAGCAAGTAGGTCTTCATGGTGACCAACTGGCGCATAAACACGGCACTGTACGCGATCTTCAGTTACAACTTGGTCATAAAGTGACTCACCCATACCGTGTAGACGCTGGAATTCGAAGTTAGAGTAATTGCCATCAGCCAGTTCTAAAATAGTTGCCGCAGAGTATGCGTTGTGTGTTGCAAACTGTGGGAAAATTACATCACGTGCTTTCATTAATTTAATCGCACAGGCTTTGTAAGATACGTCAGTTGTCGCTTTACGAGTAAATACAGGATAGTCTTCAAGGCCATCCGCTTGCGTCATTTTTACTTCAGTATCCCAGTATGCACCTTTTACAAGGCGAACCATCATCTTACGGTTTACGCGACGACAAAGCGCTTCTAACCAATCAATTACAAAGATAGCGCGCTTTTGGTATGCCTGAACCGCGAGACCAAAACCTGCCCAGTTACCTAAAGCATCATCTGAGAATACTGCTTCAATAATGTCTAAAGAGATATCTAAACGGTCTGCTTCTTCCGCATCAACTGTAAAGTTAATGTCGTACTGCTTTGCTGTTAGCGCAAGTTCCTTCAGTTTTGGTACTAGCTCTTCCATTACGCGCTCGCGGTGTGTGAACTCGTAACGAGGGTGAATAGCTGAAAGTTTTACTGAAATACCAGGGCTCTTAATTGGACCTCGGCCATTAGCAGCTTTACCAATTACGTGAATTGCCATCATATAGCTGTTGAAGTAACGCTCTGCATCCGCCATGGTGCGTGCGCCTTCACCAAGCATATCGTAAGAATATGCGTAGCCTTTTGCTTCTTTATCTTTCGCACGTTCAACAGCTTCTTCAATGGTAGTACCCATTACAAACTGCTTACCCATGATCTTCATGGCATACTGAACCGATTTACGAATAGCTGGTTCACCAATGCGACCCATAGTGCGCTTTAATAACCCAAATTGGTCTTCTTTATTTTTGTCAGCATAGTTAACCATTTTACCGGTTAAAAGAAGACCCCAGCTTGATGCATTTACAAATAGAGAATCGCTATTACCTAAGTGAGAGCTCCAGTCACCGTTCGCTAGCTTGTCGCGAATTAGACTGTCTTGAGTTTCTTTATCTGGCACGCGAAGTAGGGCTTCTGCAAGGCACATTAACACCACGCCTTCTTCAGAAGACAGAGAATATTCGTTAAGCAGTGCATCAACACCACCTTGACCTTCTTGGTCGTTACGAATATTTAAAACCATTTGGCGAGCACGTTCCCATGCGCGGCTACGTGCACTTACACCAACTTCTGCAAGCGGCAGAATATGGTCAATTACTTGGTCTTCATCAATACGGTAAAAGTCACGGATCTGCTGACGGATCGGACATTTGGTAGTTAAGTCACCATTGTAAAGCATAAAGAAACCCTCAAAATAAAATAGGTTAAATTTCTAAAATAGGGGCGTAGTGTAAATTCTTTTCAGCAGAATGTGCTGGCGTATTTTGGCTATATCCGGTAATTTACAGGGAATAGTCCAAAAGATGCCGAATAATATTCTGTATGACCACCTCTATAAAAACCCGAGTACTCGATCGCATCGATTTAGCAATTTTAGATGCTTTACAAAAAAATGGCCGAATTTCGAATGTAAATTTAGCAAAACAGGTCAACCTAAGCCCAAGTCCATGCCTTGAAAGGGTAAAAAAGTTAGAAGAAGACGGTTACATTGAAGGTTATGGTGCTCGTTTAAATGCTACAAAGTTAAAACAAAACGTGGTTGCCCATGTTGAGGTAACGTTAAAAGAATCAACCGAAGCGGCATTTGATATTTTTAAACAGCATATTTTACAAATAGGACAAGTTGTATCGTGCGATATGGTAGCAGGCGGTTATGACTACCTGTTGAAAATACGTGTAGGCGATATGATCGAATATCGAGAGGTGCTTGGTAAAATTGTTGATATTCCAGGGGTAGGTACCAATCGGACTTATATGGTGATTGAACATGTTAAACAAGATAACGGTTTAACAGTCAAAATAGACGAATAAAAAAAGCGCTGATATCAGCGCTTTTTTTATAAGGCATTTATGCCCAACCGTCGTAACGCTTGCGGCGTGATAATACGATGGTGATGATAATGCCTAGTAAAATACCGATAAATGCAATGCCACCACCATAAATCAGCAGTTGTTTTTGCTGTTTGTCAGAAGCCTGCTGTTTTTGATTGCGCGAATTTGCAATTTGCGAGTTTAAGCTTTCAATTTCAGCGCTTAATTCACGGTTTTTAACTTCTAGCTCATTTGTTGATTGGCGTAATAAAGGCATGTCACGCTGTGCTGAGTTTAGTTCAGCTTGAAGTTCAGACAGTTGACTTTTTAGCTTAGCGTTTTGTTGTGCTAAACCTGGACGCTTGCTGATATTACGTTTATCAATCCAGCCTGTGCGACCACGGCTGTCTTTTACTTGGCTGTATCCCGATTCTTTGTTTTCATCGAGTAGTTGTAACTCAGTACCTGCTTGCACAGAACCAAGAATACGATAATTTTTGCCCGGACCTGAGTGCATATAAACAAATAAGTTATCTGTAATATAAGCCGTTGAAGAAGTTGATGTCTCTGAAGTTTGTACTTCAAGTACTTCGGTAGCCGGTTCGTTTTCAGGTGTCGTTTCGGCTTGGATGGCTGTGCTTAAACTTGCTAATAAAAGAAACCCAGCAATCGATTTAAACATGGGAAGATCCTGTTTTAATTGTTGTTGTCCAGTATGTAAGGCTTCATAGTATGGATTTAGCAGTGTAATAGCAAGTCGAGAAAGGCAATTGCCCGCGATGCTTTGGCCTTCTAATAATTTAGTTGTTGTTTACAAGTGGTGACGTAAAAGGTTGCATTTAAACGCAGATTTAGTTTTACTTAGGCTTTGCTAATTAAATAGGTCAATCCTCCAGCTAATGGATACTGAAATAGAGCTGAAATTTTTAGTTTCAGAACAAGTTATTTCTCAACTGCCAGCACTGATTACTCAGTTTTCAAAAAAAGTCAGTAATAAAGCTTCACGTAATTTACAAAACGCCTACTTTGACACACCTAGTCGAGAGCTCAGAGCGCTTGATATTGGTTTGCGTACGCGTTGTGTTGATGGTGAGTGTGAACAAACAATTAAGCTAGCAGGCAAAGTGGTAGGTGGCTTTCATCAACGCCCTGAATACAATGTGCCAATTAATAATTCGCGCCCCAATATTGCGTTATTCGACAGTGCTATTTGGCCAGCGGGTATTGAGCCAAGCGCGATTAGTGAAAATTTATTTTCAATTTTTAATACTAATTTTATTCGCCGTACTTGGTTATTGGAAACAGAATCAGGCACTGAAATAGAATTGGTACTCGATAAAGGGGATATTTCCGCTTTAGGGCAAAGTGTGCCGATTTGTGAAGTTGAAATGGAATTAATCAGCGGGGATAGAGGCGAGCTTTTTGAGCTGGCAAACAAGCTAATAAGTTGCAGTGAAGTGCGCTTAGGTTTGTACAGTAAAGCCGCGCGTGGATATCGTTTAGCAGACGATGCCCCATTAGTTGCAGATACCTTTTTAGGCTATGTACAACTGGATGAAACGGCAACGCAAGAGCAAGCGCTTGAGAAGTGTTTACAGTATGGCATTGAGTTTGTGCAAAAGCATGAGCAATGTTATATCGATGCGCCTAAACTCAAAACCTTAAAACGCATTGTGGACGGGGTGAGCCTAATTCGTCATAGTTTTTGGTTATTTGAAGAAGTGGCCGATAAACAAGTTACTAAGTCATTGCGTAAAGAATTAAAGTGGCTGTTAGAAACCTTTTCTTGGGTTGAAACCGCAATTCAATTACGTATGTTTACGTCCAAAAAACATGCTTTTCATAAGCGTATTTCAGCGGCACCAGAGCTTGAGCAAGTTATCGATAACCTGAAAGCAGAGCAACCGTCGCGTAAAAATCTAAAAGCGATATTTCACAGCCCACGTTATAACCAGTTGATCTTGGATTTAACCCGGTTTTTGATTGAAAAACGTTGGCGTGATGATTGGGGTCAAGAGCAAATTGTCGCGGCCAGTACGCCAGTTAAAGAGATTGCAGCGAAGTTATTTGAAAATGATTGGCAAGAAATGCAGCATTTATTACCGCATGATGTAGTAAGTGCTGAGAGCTATATTGAAAAACGCCAGAAATTACATCGCAATCTATTGAGTGGCTGTTGTTTAGGTCAGCTATTTGAAGGTTCGCTACGTGATGAGTTTAGAGGTCCCTGGCTTGATATAATTCATGGTATGGATGAACTTGCGACTTACGATTACTTGAAACAATTGTGTGAATCGCAACAAGAACCTGAGCGATTTAAGAGTATTTTACTGTGGTTAGCGCAGAAAAATGATGGGTTACTTGCGGCAATGGAGCACAGCCGTCTTGCAAGTCAAAAATTGGAGCCTTACTGGCAATAATATGCGTATTTTGCTGTTGCTGTTATTTTTTTGCGCTCAACTGAGTGCATTAGAGTGGCAGCAAGTTAAAAACAAACAAGGGATTGAAGTTTATCAGCAAGCATTACCAAATGGACTGCTTAAACTAAAAGCCATCACTTTAACCGAAGGATGCTTAGCATCCTTTGAGTCATTACTATTTGATACCCAACATGCGGACAAATGGCTAAGTAATGTGCAAAGCGTTACGGTACTTGAATCACCATCACCCGATGAACATATTGTACACACGAGGTTTAATGCACCTTGGCCGATTAAAAACCGTGATATGGTGACGTATTCACGAATTTTTCGAACTTCTAATTCACAAACGCAAATAGGCATTCAAGCTGCACCAAATGTTTACCCAATACAAGATAATTACATTCGTATTGAGTATGTTGAAGCGAGTTGGGTGATTAATCAACGTAGTCCAAATTCAATTTCGATTGAATACCAAGCGATTGCGGATCCTGCAGGTAAAATTCCTCACTGGCTAGGCAATTCTGTTGCTAAATCAAACGTGTTCAATACCTTCAAAAAAATGAAAGAGCGGCTTAAGTTATATTCCTGCATTAAAACAATCTAGGCCAAATTTAAACTACTTCGCAATATGCATATTAACGACACCATTGTTATTTTGTGATTGGCTTGAGCCGAAGTTGTGTTTAGTTATAAATTGAGACAAACGATGTCTAAAGAGATGTGATGATTCAAAATCATCAGCATATTGATAATTTACTTGACATATGCTGGTGCGGCATTTGATGTTATTAAGTTTTACATCATCTATAAAGTCGTGAGTGCTAAAAAAATCGCTCAGTAACGCTTCGCTGTTTTCAGCCCAGTTATCATCACGTGTTTGTTGTTCAAACTGCAAAGCTAAATTAAAGTTATCACTGCCTTTACTTAGTAAAGTGTCAATTTGTTGTTGCATTTGCTGCTCTAGCTCAGCAACTTTTTGTTTTATTAAATTTTGCGATTGTTGTGTAACTTCTTCAATAAGCTGCTCTTGTTTTTGAGTTGTGGTAGCAAGTTGATCTTCTAGCAATATTACCTTTTCAATAAGCGCTGATTTAGAAAGCGTACTTAGGGTGTTTTCTAACGATTTTGTTGTGTTTTTCAACGCGCTTTCAAATGGTTGTTGGGTTTGCGAAAACGCTTGGTTAATTGATTTTTCACTACTTGTGAGAGTGTGTTCTAGTGTTTGTGTACTTTGCTGTAGATGCTCGGAATGAAAAAACGTTGAAACAACAAAAAAACTAAATGCGCCAAGTACAAACGCAACTACATACCCTTTACTCATCAAAGTACTCCTTGTTTAGAAGATGTTTTTATACTCAATTTGTGATGGAAAGTCTAATCAGCGAATTTTACCACCACTGAGTGGATAGTGATTGCCAAAGTGTGAAGCGAGCTCTGAAAACCCGAGCACATGGGCGCGTTGTTTTTTATCGTTTTCAAAAATGATTAAATCTGCACTCAAAAGCGGACGTGAGATATCCTCATCGAGGATTTTATATACCACATAATCTTGATTATCTACGGCAACGAGTTTTAGTTGATAGGATTGCTTGGTTTGCGGGTTTGTTACGCTTGTTATCAGTGAGAGTTCATGTGGCGATTGTTCAAACTCTATCACCAGAAACTTTTCCGTAAAGTTAATTGCTAATTGATTAGTGGTGATTTTACGTTTTGCTATTTGGTTAATTTTGCTGATGGAGCCATTTATTGGTTGCTCCGCTATGGTTAAGAGGACGTTTGTATTTTCTGTAATCACCGCAGGGATTACTTGCTCATTTAAAATCGCTATTTTAAGTTGGCTTGATGCTAAACTTTCGTCTTCTAATACACGGATCATCGCTTTTTCACCATTTTCACTAAGGCTTAAGTAACCAAACTCGAAAGTATGTATCCGTGAGTAACTAGGCGCTGTTACGATAAACGTTTTAGCTACTTGATAATCTTGCCAATAATTAAATAAAGATGATTGTGCAAGAGCGATATCAGATTGTTCTGCTTTTGCCTTTATTTCATCAAGATGCATTAAAAACTGGCTACGTTGCCACGTATTAACACCAGTTAAATACATAACCATCATATAAATAATAAACAAACCTGCTTTTAGAATAAAAGGATGTAGTTGCTGCACACTGGCTATGTCTATCATGACGAGGGCTATCAAGATGACACAATGGATAACGTAAATAATTGCTGGAGTTGTGAGGTAAGGTTTGGCTAGGCGCGTTATTCTGTCTTGGTCACTATGGTTTGTTATTTCAGGGTAATGTTTGATTGAAAGGTACATAACTTCACCGTGTAGTTTCTTTATCACTTGTTAGAGCGGTTATCATAGCAACTTACTGAATTTTAGGCATAAAAAAAGCGCCAGTGGCGCTTTTTCAAAATCAGAAGGTTATTATAAACCAGCAGCGGCGCGAAGAGCGTCAGCTTTGTCTGTTTTTTCCCAGCTAAATGCTGTGAATGTATCTTCACCAACCGTCATTTCAAACGGTTCACGACCGAAGTGACCGTATGCTGCAGTCATTTGGTACATTGGGTGAAGTAGGTCAAGCATCTTAGTGATACCGTAAGGACGTAAGTCGAAGTGCTCACGTACTAGCTCAACTAATTTCTCTTCAGAGATTTTACCAGTACCGAATGTGTCGATAGTGATAGACGTTGGCTCAGCAACACCGATAGCGTAAGAAACTTGGATCTCACACTTATCAGCAAGACCAGCCGCAACAATGTTCTTAGCAACATAACGACCTGCGTATGCAGCAGAGCGGTCAACTTTTGATGGATCTTTACCAGAGAAAGCACCACCACCGTGACGAGCCATACCGCCGTAAGTATCAACGATGATCTTACGACCTGTTAAACCACAGTCACCTACAGGACCACCGATTACGAAACGGCCAGTTGGGTTAATGAAGTATTTAGTATTCTCAGTTAAAAGCTCAGCTGGTAGCGTGTGCTTAATAATGTTTTCCATTACCGCATCTACTAGTGCATCTTGCTCGATGTCTGGGTTGTGCTGTGTTGAAAGTACAACTGCATCGATTGCAACAGGCTTACCGTCTTCATATACAAACGTTACCTGAGATTTTGCATCAGGACGTAACCAAGGAAGAATACCTGACTTACGTGCTTCAGCTTGACGCTCTACAAGTAAATGAGAGTAGTAAAGTGGCGCAGGCATTAATGTTGGTGTTTCGTTAGTTGCATAACCAAACATTAAACCTTGGTCACCAGCACCTTGCTCTTCAGGCTTAGCGCGGTCAACACCTTGTGCGATTTCAGGTGATTGCTGACCAATTAGGTTCATGATGCCACATGTGTCACCGTCAAAACCTACGTCAGATGATGTATAACCAATATCTGTGATTACTTTACGCGTGATTGACTCAAGGTCTACCCAAGCGTCAGTCGTAACTTCACCAGAGATAATTGCAACACCTGTTTTAACCATTGTTTCACAGGCAACACGCGCGTGCTTATCTTGTGCGATAATTGCGTCTAAAACCGCATCAGAAATTTGGTCAGCGATTTTATCCGGATGACCCTCAGATACTGACTCAGAAGTAAATAAAGTTCTTGCCATGGTATTTCTACTCACTCACAAAAATGCGCGTTGCCACATGGATTTGCGCAGGTTCAAAATAAATGGTCGGGTATTCTAACTAATATCGACGCTGCAAACAATAATTTTACGCCTAGACGTCTAAAAAAAATATAAAGTGAAAATTCTTCACTGTAACTATCATATTTTATGCATAAAGAAGCTAGATTATAGACGGTTTTCCATTGCTCCGCGTGTGCTTATAGGTAAGAATAGAACTGCGTGGGTACATTGACCTATTGGTATTGGATTTTTGCATACACAATACCAATAGGCAATGTACCCAAATTATGACAGCAAACAAATAATGAGGTAGGAAAATCCATGCCGTCACGTAAAGAACTAGCAAATGCTATTCGCGTTCTATCTATGGACGCTGTGCAACAGGCCAAGTCTGGCCACCCAGGTGCCCCAATGGGGATGGCAGACATTGCTGAAGTGCTATGGCGCGACTATTTAAACCATAATCCAGCAAACCCTGATTGGGCTGATCGCGACCGATTTATTCTGTCAAACGGTCACGGCTCAATGCTAATTTATTCTTTACTGCATTTATCTGGCTATGATCTTCCAATTGAGGAAATTAAAAACTTCCGTCAAATGCACTCTAAAACACCGGGTCACCCAGAGTATGGTTATGCACCAGGTGTTGAAACAACGACAGGCCCACTTGGCCAAGGTATTACTAACGCTGTAGGTATGGCAATTGCTGAAAAAGCACTTGCGCACCAGTTTAACCGTGAAGGTCACGATATTGTTGACCACTTCACATACTGTTTCTTAGGTGATGGTTGCCTTATGGAAGGTATCTCTCACGAAGCGTGTTCGCTAGCAGGCACTTTAGGATTAGGTAAGCTAGTTGCGTTTTGGGATGACAACGGTATTTCAATCGACGGTGAAGTAGAAGGTTGGTTCACTGACGATACAGCGGCACGTTTTGAATCTTACGGTTGGCATGTTGTACGTAACGTAGATGGCCACGATAGCGAAGCTATTCGCGCAGCAATCGATGAAGCACGTGCTGAAACGGGCAAGCCAACATTAATTTGTTGTAAAACAGTGATTGGTTATGGTTCACCAAATAAATCAGGTAGTCACGACTGTCACGGTGCACCACTAGGTGATGCTGAAATTGCAGCTGCACGCGAATTCCTAAACTGGGAGCACGGTGCATTTGATATTCCTGCAGATATTTATGCTGATTGGAATGCAGTTGAAGCGGGTACTGCGAAAGAAGCATCTTGGGTTGAGAAGTTTGACGCATATAAAGCAGCTTTCCCTGAACTAGCGGCAGAATTTGAACGTCGTCAAAAAGGTGAATTACCAGCTGATTGGGCTGAGAAGTCACAAGCTTATATTGAAGGCCTTCAGGCAAACCCTGACAACCCAGCAACACGTAAGGCATCTCAAAATGCACTAAATGCGTTTGGTCCTATGCTACCTGAATTTATGGGTGGTTCTGCTGACCTTGCTGGTTCAAACCTGACTCTTTGGGAAGGTTCAAAAGGCTTAACCGCAAATGACGCATCAGGTAACTACATCTTCTACGGTGTACGTGAATTTGGTATGTCTGCAATCATGAATGGTATTGCGCTTCACAAAGGCTTTATTCCTTATGGTGCGACGTTCCTTATGTTTATGGAATACGCGCGCAATGCGGTACGTATGGCGGCGCTTATGAAGCAGCCTTCAATCTTTGTTTATACTCACGATTCAATCGGCTTAGGTGAAGATGGTCCTACGCACCAACCAGTTGAACAACTAGCAAGCATGCGTTTAACGCCTAACCTAGTTAACTGGCGCCCGTGTGACCAAGTTGAGTCTGCAATTGCATGGCAAGATGCTATTGAGCGTAAAGATGGTCCAACATCACTGGTATTTACCCGTCAAGGTTTACAACAGCAAACGCGTACTGCTGAGCAATTAGCAAATGTTCGCAAAGGTGGTTATGTATTAAGCTGTGATGGTGCGCCTGAGATTATTCTTATTGCGACAGGTTCTGAAGTTGAACTTTCAATGCAAGCAGCAGCTGAACTTCGCGCGCAAGGTAAAAAAGTACGTGTTGTTTCTATGCCATCAACTGATTTATTTGATGCACAAGATGCGGCGTATAAAGAATCAGTACTACCAAGTGCGGTAATTAAGCGCATTGCAGTAGAAGCGGGCATTGAAGATTACTGGTACAAGTATGTTGGTTTAAATGGTGCAGTTGTTGGTATGACAACGTTTGGTGAATCAGCACCTGCTGATGAGCTATTTAAGCATTTCGGTTTTACGGTTGAAAATATCGTAGCGAAAGCAAACCAACTCGCATAATTGCAAAAAAAGCTATAATAATCAAAAGCGATGCAAATGCATCGCTTTTTTGATCTAGCGCAATAGTTTTATCTTTGATAACGATTCTTAATTAAAAAAACTGATTTAGATCAAACTCCCCAAAGCAATCCTCTTGCTAAAATTTGACCAACTTTTGATAGGTATAAAAACGAGGAAAGGGAGATGGTTACCTCTGAACAAAATGCACCTGAACTTGTTTGTGGTGCAGATCCCGTACAAGCAAATATTACCTCTTTTGCGCAACGTGCACATGAAAAAGCACTGACAGAACAGCTAATTCAGCAGAAAACACTGTTATTAGAAAAGCAGCAGCAATTTGAACAGCTACAAAACGATCATGCCATGATCATTAAGCATGTTCAGCTTATTGAGCGTGAGTGGGAAAACTCAAATGCCATGCTCGAAACACTAATGGAACAGTTAGCAGACGCTAAGAAAAAGCCAAGTGTTGAATTAACAGCAAAATTATATGATTTACAGCAGCAGGTTGAAGAAGCCAACATGAGTAAATCAGTTATGAAGCATCATTGCCGTGAGCTTAATGAGCGCAACGAAGAGTTAAATGCGTTGATTAAAGAGTCACTTCATAGCGTAGAAGATTTAAAAGCCAAAGCACAGCAGCAAGGCGACTTAATAAATCAATTGCGTGCTGAAAATGTGACATTAAAGCAGCAAAATATTTCACAAGCAGAGAAGTTAAAGCGCCAAGAAGGGCAGTTAAGCGAAGCGCTTCATGGTTATTACAGTGATGTAATGAATAAAAACAAAAAGTTAAGCAAAAATCTGCCAAGATAATTTCATTTGTTACCCAGCCCAAAATGGCGCCTATGGCGCCATTTTTTATTGCTATTATATAGTGTATATACGTATTATATATAAATCGTATATTTGGGTTTAAGCAAAGCTATGGGTATTGTAAAAATTTCCGATCAATTACATGACGAAATTCGTCATGCTAGCACCGTAATGGTGCGTTCTATCAACTCTCAAGCTGAATTTTGGATAAAAGTAGGGCGCCTCGCTGAGCGTAATCCAAATTTGACCTTTGCTGAAATAATGGAAAAGGAATTGTTACGCGAAGTAGCGTTACAAGGAACGAGTAATGAGTGAAATAATAATTAAAAATCCTTCTGAAATAGCATTTATGCGAACATCAGGGCAATTGCTTGCTAAAGTATTCGAAGCGCTAGATGACTATATTGCAATTGGTCAGTCGACTTTAGATATCAATAATTTTGTTGAAGACTATATTACCAATACCTTAAATGCGCGCCCTGCGAGTAAAGGCCAATATGGCTTTAAATATGTACTCAATCCATCGATAAATGAAGTGGTTTGTCACGGTGTACCCAGTAGCACGCAAAAGCTTAAAAATGGCGATATCATAAATATCGATATTACTTTAGAGAAAAATGGCTTTATTGCTGATAGCAGTAAAATGTACTGTATTGGCGATGTAGCGCCTTTAGCAAAACGCTTGGTTGATACATCTTATGAGGCACTATGGCTTGCGATAAAACAGGTAAAACCGGGTGCAAAACTGGGCGATATCGGCGCGGTAATTCAACAACATGCAGAGCAACAAGGGTATACCGTGGTAAGAGAGTATTGCGGTCATGGTATTGGTCAGCAAATGCATGAAGCACCTGAAGTACTTCATTTTGGTAAAAAAGGAAGTGGTGTGACTCTTCAAGAAGGCATGACGTTTACTATCGAACCAATGATTAACCAAGGCACATCAAAAACCAAAACCCTATCCGATGGTTGGACTGTAGTTACCCGAGATAAAAAACTATCAGCGCAATGGGAACATACAATTTTAGTCACCAAAGACGGCTTTGAAGTGCTAACTTTACGCCAAGAAGAAAAGTTGCAAATGAATGACTAAATCTACAGCTTTTTTTAGATGACTTTAAAAGCCTAAATTAGGCTTTTTTATAGCGCGTGATTAGCACTAAATTGCCGTAATAAATTTAGGGAAACCGGTGTCATTTTTGACGGAGAAATTAAAATCACATTTTTCTAAAAATCTTCACGAAACTTGCGAAATTACTGGATCCCTTGATATACCTAGGAAGTAACCGGTGTCATTATATTTGCTAATCCAAGAATAAATTTTTTTCACTATCGAAATCAATTTCTTTGCTTTAGAATACCCGCCATTAACCCTCTCACCACTTGTGAAAAGTGCATTGCACTGTTAGGAAAAACAACTTAATGGCAATCAAAGTTGCAATTAATGGTTTTGGTCGAATCGGACGAAATATCGTAAGAGCTTTATACGAAGCTGGTCGCACTAACGACATTCAAATTGTTGCGATTAATGAGTTAGCAGACGCTAAAGGTATCGCGCATTTATTAAAATACGACACTTCTCATGGTCGTTTTAAGTTTCCTGTGCAATTAAAACAAGATGCCATCACAGTAAATGGTGATTTAATTCAGTTATTTGCTGAAGAAAATCCAAATGAATTGCCTTGGGGTTTATTGGATGTAGACGTGGTGCTTGAATGCACGGGTGTATATCACTCACGCGAACATGCTGAACTACATTTAAATGCTGGCGCGAAAAAAGTTTTGTTTTCGCAACCTGCCGATGCCGATATGGATGCCACCATTGTTTTTGGTATTAATGACAATGAATTAAAAGCTGAGCACACTATCGTCTCTAACGGTTCGTGTACCACTAACTGTATTGTGCCAGTGATTAAAGTACTTGATGATGCGTTTGGTATTGAGTCGGGTGCGATTACTACGATTCACGCGTCAATGCATGATCAGCAAGTGATTGATGCCTACCATAGTGACCTTCGTCGAACGCGAGCTGCGAGCCAATCGATTATTCCAGTTGATACTAAACTAGCACGTGGTATCGAGCGTATTCTGCCTAAGTTTAAAAGCCGCTTTGAAGCAATTGCAGTGCGTGTACCGACCATCAATGTTACTGCTATGGATTTAAGTGTCACACTTAATACTGATGTAACAATTGAAACGGTTAATAAAGTACTTTCAGATGCAGAGCATCAACACTTGGCCGGTATTATCAGTTATACCGAAGAGCCATTAGTATCGGTTGATTTTAATCATGATAGTCATTCGTCGATTATCGATGGTACGCAAACCCGAGTAAGCCACAAGCGCTTAGTAAAAATCTTAGCTTGGTGCGATAACGAATGGGGTTTTGCCAACCGTATGCTAGATACTGCCGAAGCGATGGCATTAAAAAGTTAGATTTAGATAACCGTGAGTTTGCCAACAAATTTGCGGTTTTTTTATGTTAAAGGAGAGCTCAAATGTCTGTCATTAAAATGGCTGATTTAGATTTACAAGGTAAGCGCGTGCTTATTCGTGAAGACCTAAACGTTCCAGTAAAAAACGGTAAAGTAACAAGTGATGCGCGTATTCGTGCGTCGTTACCAACCATTAAATTAGCCTTAGAAAAAGGCGCAAAAGTAATGGTTATGTCGCATTTAGGTCGCCCTACAGAAGGCGAATACGATGAAGCATTCTCAATGCTGCCGGTTGTTAACTATTTAAATGACGTATTAGAGCAAACTGTTCGCCTAGAAAAAGACTACCTTGACGGTGTTGAGGTTCAAGACAACGAAGTGGTTGTATTTGAAAACGTACGTTTCAACAAGGGCGAGAAAAAAGACGACGAAGCTTTAGCTAAAAAATTAGCTGCACTGTGTGATGTGTATGTAATGGATGCATTTGGTACTGCGCACCGCGCACAAGCATCTACTCACGGTGTTGGTTTATTCGCAGATGTTGCCTGTGCAGGTCCATTACTTGCCGCAGAGCTAGATGCACTTGGTAAAGCACTTGATAACCCAGCGCGCCCACTTGTAGCGATTGTGGGTGGTTCAAAAGTATCAACTAAGCTTACTGTACTTGAGTCGCTTTCAAGCGTTGTTGATCAGCTAGTGTGTGGTGGTGGTATTGCAAATACCTTTATCGCAGCTGCGGGTAATAACGTTGGTAAATCACTTTATGAAGCTGATTTAATTGATGAAGCAAATAAGCTAACTAACGCAGCAAAAGCAGCGGGTGGCGATATTCCAGTACCAACTGATGTGGTAGTGGGTAAAGAGTTCTCAGAAACAGCTGTAGCAACATTAAAGTCAGTTGCAGATGTTGATTCAGAGGACATGATTTTTGATATTGGCCCAGATTCAGCGAAGGCACTTGCTGAGATTATCAAAAATGCAGGTACTGTTGTTTGGAACGGCCCTGTAGGTGTATTTGAATTTGACCAATTTGGTGAAGGTACCAAAGCACTTGCACATGCGATTGCAGAGTCAAATGCATTCTCAATTGCTGGTGGCGGTGACACTCTTGCAGCAATTGATAAATATGAAGTTGCAGACAAAATTTCATACATTTCAACAGGTGGTGGTGCTTTCTTAGAATTTTTAGAAGGCAAGCAGTTACCAGCTGTAGCAATGTTAGAAGCGCGCGCGAAATAATTTGTGCACGCTATACTTAGATTAATGTAACAGAATCTAAGTAACTGAATAAAAAGCCAAGTAATCATATCTCTCTCAATTTAGTGATTACTTGGCAATTAAAAATCTATCCGTTCAAACTCGATGGTGTTAGGTGCCATCAAAAATTGGAGAAAGCAAAATGGCTTTAATCAGTATGCGTCAGCTATTAGACCATGCGGCAGAAAATGGTTATGGTGTTCCAGCGTTTAATGTGAATAACCAAGAGCAAATGCGTGCAATTATGGAAGCAGCAGACAAGACAAACAGTCCTGTTATCGTTCAAGGTTCAGCAGGTGCGCGTGCATACGCCGGTGCGCCGTTTATCCGCCATATGATTTTAGCGGCAATTGAAGAATGGCCACACATTCCAGTTGTTATGCACCAAGATCACGGTACATCCCCAGCAGTTTGCCAACGCTCAATCCAATTAGGCTTTTCATCGGTAATGATGGACGGCTCATTACTTGAAGATGGTAAAACGCCTTCAAGCTACGAGTACAACGTTGATGTAACACGTCGTACAGTTGAAATGGCACACGCGTGTGGTGTTTCAGTTGAGGGTGAGCTAGGCGTACTTGGTTCATTAGAAACGGGTGAAGCAGGCGAAGAAGATGGTATTGGTGCAGAAGGTAAACTAACTGAAGACCAACTGTTAACTGATCCTGAAGAAGCAGCTGACTTTGTTAAGCAAACAGGTGTAGATGCACTTGCGATTGCATGTGGTACTTCACACGGTGCGTATAAGTTTACACGTCCACCAACGGGTGACATTCTTGCAATTAACCGCATCAAAGAAATTCACGCGCGTATTCCAAATACTCACTTAGTAATGCACGGTTCGTCATCAGTACCACAAGAGTGGCTAGCTGTGATCAACGAGTTTGGCGGTGAGATCCCTGAAACTTACGGTGTGCCAGTTGAGCAGATCGTTGAAGGTATTAAGCATGGTGTACGTAAAGTAAATATCGATACCGACTTACGTTTAGCATCAACAGGTGCAATTCGTCGTCACCTTGCACACAACCCTGCAAACTTTGACCCGCGTAAGTTCTTAGCCGAAGCAACGAAAGCAATGACTGAAATTTGTATTGCACGTTATGAAGCGTTTGGTACAGCAGGTCAAGCCGCTAAAATTAAACCAATTTCACTTGATGATATGCACTTAAAATACCTTGCTGGTGAGTTAAACCAACAAGTTAAGTAATATCAAGTTTTACAACTTCCTTTAACAAGCAAAGCGTTTATATGAGTTCATGTAAACGCTTTTTTTGTGCAATAAAAACATCAAACTGTTGTCACCGTTTATTCATTTTTATCTTGCTTAATACTGGGTTGATTTTTATCACAATAATTTTAGGAAAATAAAAATGCTTAAACGATCTTTGCTAGCAATTACAGTATTAGCTGCATTATCAGGTTGTTCATTAGATGGCGATGACGGAAAAGACGGTGCTACAGGTGTAAATGGTACAAATGGCGCGAATGGTAGCAATGGCGTTGATGGTCTAAATGCAACGAACTTACTCGACATAAAGCTAGTTGGTCGCGCTGTACTTAATGCACAATCTCCAGAAGGCGCAGCAGAGATTGTTGCTTTTCATAAAGCCTCACAAACTATTTTTGCAATAAATAGCTCAGGTTCTGAAGCTGTTGTTGATTTAATAAAAATTGATGCTGTAGATGCCAATGGTTTACTTAAAAACAATGAAGGTGTTGTTACCAATACAAACCTGACTTCATTTAGCCAAATTAAATTAAACGAACACACGAGCGGTGATGCAAATAGCATTGCGATTTCGCCCGATCAAAGCTTACTTGCGGTGGCAATGGCTGCACCAAGTAAAGCCGAAAAGGGAAATGTTGCAATTTATAGCTTATCTGGAGCTACACCAAGCTTTGTGAAAAACGTACCAGTTGGTTATTTACCTGACATGCTAACGTTTACACCTGATGGCACAAAAATACTGGTAGCCAATGAAGGTGAACCTCTAAGTGACTACTCATTTGATGGTGAAGGCAGCGTAACAATTATTACAGTTACTAATGGCGAAGTGGCAAACACGGCAACTGAAATTTCACTGACAGCATATAATGGTAAGCAAGTTGAGCTTGAAGCTGATGGCGTTGTATTTGCTAATCCTAAAGGGCAAACCATTAAAGGCAAGTTAATTAACACCACCGTTGCTGAAGATTTAGAGCCTGAATACATCTCTGTAAGTGCAGATAGCAAGATGGCCTATGTTAGCCTGCAAGAAAACAATGCTATTGCGTTTTTAGATCTAACAACTAATACACTGGAAATAAAAGGGTTAGGCTTTAAAGATTGGTCAAACCTTGATTTTGACGCATCCGATAAAGACGGAGGTATAAACTTCAAACGCTATAACGATTTATTTGGCATGTATCAGCCCGATACAATCGCAACTTACACCTGGCAAGGTGCGTCATTTATAGTTTCAGCTAATGAAGGTGACGGTCGCGAATACTTTTTTGATGCTGCAAATGAAGCTGAATGTATTGCAAACGGTGGCCTTGACTATGATGAAGACGACGGCTGCTTGGCCTATACCGATGAGTCTCGCGTAAAAGACCTTAACCTAGCTGCAAACTTTAGCCACTTGAATAATGACAATGATGATATTGGCCGTTTAAAAGTAACAACCGAGTACGGTGATGCGGATCAAGATGGTCTATATGAGAAGTTGTACACCTATGGTGCGCGATCATTTTCTATTTGGGATCAAAATGGATTGTTGGTGTTTGATTCAGGTGATCAGGTTGACCGAATCACAGCGTCTATCCATGGTGAAGCATTTAATAATGATGAAGATACTAATGAAGGCGATACACGCTCTGATGCCAAAGGAGCAGAGCCTGAGGCACTTGCAATCGGTAAGATTGGCGAGCAAAGTTATGCCTTTTTAGGTTTAGAGCGTATGGGAGGGATTATGGTATTTAATATCACTAACCCATATAACGTTGAATTTGTTGATTACTTTATTAATCGTGGCGTTGAAGAAGGTGCTGAAATCAGTGGTGATTTAGCGCCTGAAGGTATGTCGTTTATTGCGGCTGAACACAGTCCAACAGGTAAACCTCTATTGGTTGTTGGTAATGAGATCTCAGGCTCAGTAAGTGTTTGGCAGATTGCAGAAAAACAAGCTCAATAATTAAGTTGCGGTGATCTCAAATTTAATTTGGGATCACTTTCTTACCAACAAGATCTCAATTTTACGATTAGGGATCACGATCCTACCAACTAAATGCCTTTTTTTACCTAATTTCAAAGTTAAAACACTGCTAACTCATTGAAATTTGATCTAAAACCACAATGATCTTGGTAATTTTTAGATCCAAACAACGCCTTTTTTGCTCACTCTTAGTATAAAGATGATCCGACTAGTAAAATAGTGATCCATAATCATTGCCATCATGCAAAAATGTACTAGAGTAAATAATAAATAAAATATATATTCAGTTCATAAGTATATAAAATAAAAGCAAATTGCTTGAAACATACTCTGCTTGAGGAAATCATCATGATCAAAAAACTCTTACTAGCGAGCTGTATCGGTTTAGTGCTGCTACCAATGGATGTGATCGCAGACACGGAAGCCAAAGTGTATGGTCGAGCACACCTTGGTTTAAGGTATGTCGATATTGATAATCAAGATAGCTCCACTGAAGTAGATTCTTATTCCTCTCGCTTTGGCATTAAAGCAAATCATAGTATTTCGGATGATCTTTCGGTTCTGACCAAGTTAGAGTGGGAAGTGAATATCTCAGAGCAAGATGGTGCTAACGGTAGCGACGATAATATTAAATCGCGTGATCAATATGTCGGGATCAAAAGCAATAAGTTTGGTCAGATCTTAATTGGCCGAAAAGATACCGCACTTAAAAAATCGCAAAATAAACTCGATATGATGAATGATTTTGTCGGTGATATTAAACATTTGGCAACGGGTGAAAACCGTTTAGGAGATATGGTGAATTACCAATCGCCTAAATTTGGCCAATTGCAATTTGAAGTGACTTATGTCGCTGAAGAAAATAGTAAACAAACTGACGGAGCAGGGGTTTCAGCAGCAATTGGTTACGGTGATAAGGCATTAAAGAAAACACCTTTCTATGTGTCATACGCGCATGATGAGGATGTTGCTGGCTATAATATTGACCGCGTATCAGCTCAAGGTAAATTAGGGGATTTTACGATTAATGGTATGTATCAAAACAGCGAAAAAGTATCTTCTGGTGACGATGGTGATACCTTTGTTGTAAGTGCTTCATACAAAATTGAAAATTATAAGATCCTTGTTCAGTATCAAGATGATGAAACCGGATTTGGTAAATTAAAAGACAGCGGCACGGCAAGTTCTGTGGGTGTTGAACGCAAATTAGGCAAACAAGCTAAAGCCTATATTTGGTATACCCAGCGAGATTTAGATAACAGTGATGACGAAGGGCACTTGGCGGTTACCCTTAGATATGATTTTTAATTGCAATAAAAACGTGACAATTTAGTTAATTTTTTAAGCCCCTTTTAGGGGCTTTTTAATATTAATTTATAGTGTTTTTTTGTCTCTATCGTAATGATAAATATGCTGTTTTTTATAGTATTAAAGAGTGATGAAAATAACACTACAGATTAACAACATTTTATTTATGATATTTTTATGTTTATATTCATAAAAGTGTCACACTTTACTTTGATAATGAAGTCAGTTGATAACTAAGAGAATTATTTCATGTCGCGTAAGATACTAGTGGTTGATGACGAAGCACCAATTCGTGAAATGTTGGTATTCGTACTTGAACAAAATGGATTTCAGGCTATTGAAGCTCAGGATTATGATTCAGCAATGGATGCGCTAGTTGAGCCTTATCCTGATATGATTTTATTAGACTGGATGCTGCCTGGTACCAGTGGTGTACAAATTGCTAAAAAGATTAAAAATAGCGATTACACTCGTCATATCCCAATCATAATGCTAACCGCTCGTGGTGAAGAAGAAGACAAAATTAAAGGGCTTGAAGTAGGCGCTGATGATTATGTTACTAAACCATTCTCACCGAAAGAATTAATGGCACGTATTAAAGCCGTTTTCCGTCGTGTATCGCCAACATCTCTTGAAGAAGCAATTGAAGTTCACGGTTTACGTTTAGACCCTATTTCTCACCGTGTTACATCAGCTGGTAACGAGTTGGATATGGGCCCAACGGAATTTAAATTACTGCACTTCTTTATGACTCACCCAGAGCGTGTTTACAGCCGTGAACAACTGCTAGATAATGTTTGGGGTACAAATGTGTATGTAGAAGACCGTACTGTTGATGTACATATTCGTCGTCTACGTAAAGCGATTGCACCAATGGGACATGATAAATTAGTGCAAACAGTACGCGGTGCTGGCTATCGTTTTTCGAGCAAAATCTAAGAGAAGTCTATGCTACGAATTGTTAGTAAGCGGGAATTAGTTAAACGCCTTTTTGTTTACTTTATTCCACTTACATTAATAGGAGTCCTGTTAGGGGCTCCTTTTTTACTTTTATGGCTAGGTACATTTTCACTATTAGTGTGGAATTATCGCCAGTTATTCCGACTTAGCGATTGGTTAACGGAACAACGAAAATACTACCCACCTGAAGGTGAGGGTGTGTGGGAACAAGTGTTTGAGGGTATTTACCGCTTACAACAGCGAAATCGCAGAAAGCGCAATGAGCTTGCGGATGTAATTCGTCGTTTCCGAGAAGGTGCTGAAGCGGTTCCAGATGGTGTATTAGTGTTGCAAGATGATCTGGCGATCGTTTGGTGCAACAAAGAATCGATCGCGCTACTTGGTTTACAGTGGCCGCTTGATCATGGCCAGCGTTTAGATAATTTAATTCGTCGTCCAGACTTTATTAAATATATGCGCTCAAAAGAGTACCTAGAGCCGCTTGAACTGCAATCGCCAATTGACTCTCATAGTGTTTTAGAAGTGAGGGTGACACCTTACGCAACATCACAATTGATGATGGTTGTGCGTGATGTGACGTTAATAAAGCAGCTTGAAGAAATGCGCCGTGATTTTATTGCTAATGTATCCCATGAATTGCGCACGCCGCTCACTGTAATGTCGGGTTATCTTGAAATGTTTGATCCCGATATGGCGCCACCGCCTGCGATGTGGGGCAAAGCACAGCAAACTATGCTAGAGCAATGTAAGCGCATGGCAAGTTTAGTAGAGCAATTACTGGCATTAGCGCGTATCGAGAATTCAGACAAGCCGGACTTCGAAGAAGAAGTGGATATCAGCGATATGTTGATGAATATTTACCGTGAAGCCGAGCAGTTGAATCAAGACAAGCAACACACGATTGCGCTTAATATTGACGATACGCTTAACGTTATCGGTAAAGAACAAGAGCTACGCAGTGCTTTTTCAAACCTTGTGTTTAATGCAATTCGCTACACACCAAAAGGTGGTGAAATTATTATCACTTGGCAAAAGAATGAAACCGGCGCTGAATTTAGTGTAGAAGATAATGGTGATGGCATTGCGAGTGAACATATTCACCGTTTAACAGAGCGTTTTTACCGAGTTGACCAAGCCCGCTCACGGGATACAGGTGGCTCAGGTTTAGGTTTGGCGATCACTAAACATGTACTAACTCGTCATGATTCTCACTTAAATATTTCATCAAAAGTAGGTGAAGGTTCAATTTTTAGTTTTTGTTTTTCACGCGAACGCTTAAAAAACAAAAAGTTAGAAGCTGGATTTGAATAAATATTGGTGTTAATAAATTTGTCATATTTTAGTCATGTTACTGTCATGGAAAAGGCTAAAAATAGTCGCATCATCAAAACGGGATAATCAATTGGAGTTACCCAATGAAACTTAAAAACTTAGTGGCTACAATGGGCCTAACTGTTACTGCAATGTTTGCTGGTAACGCGATTGCAGTAGATAACCAATTAGCAGATTACGAAAAAACAACTGGTATTTCTGGTAATTTCTCATCTACAGGCTCAGATACATTAGCAAACATGATGACTTTTTGGGCTGAAGAATATAAGCGTCAATACCCTAACGTTAATATTCAAATTCAAGCAGCTGGTTCATCAACTGCGCCACCGGCATTAACAGAAGGTACTTCAAACTTCGGTCCAATGAGCCGTAAAATGAAGTCAAAAGAAATTGAAGCTTTTGAGAAAAAATACGGTTATAAGCCAACTGAAGTTCGTGTTGCAATTGATGCATTAGCAGTATTTGTACACAAAGATAACCCAATCAAAGGTTTAACAATTAAAGAACTAGATTCAGTTTTCTCATCAACACGTAAATGTGGTGCTGATAAAGAAGCTACTCGCTGGAGCGATATTGGTCTAGAGGGTACTTGGGCAGGTAAAGACATTCAGTTGTATGGTCGTAACTCTGTATCAGGTACTTATGGTTACTTTAAGAAAAAAGCACTGTGTAAAGGCGACTTTAAAAACAACGTAAATGAGCAACCAGGTTCTGCATCAGTAGTACAGTCTATTTCATCTTCGTTAAATGCAATCGGTTACTCAGGTATCGGTTACAAAACGTCTGGTGTTCGTACAGTACCTCTAGCGAAGAAAGGCACTAACTATGTTGATGCAACATTAGAAAACGTAGCAACTGGTAAATACCCACTTTCTCGTTTTCTATACGTATACGTGAACAAGCACCCTAACAAGCCGCTTTCACCAATCGAAGCAGAGTTCCTGAAGATGGTACTTTCTAAAGATGGTCAGAAAATCGTTGAGAAAGATGGTTATGTACCACTTGATTCAAACATGGCAAACAAAGAACTTAAGAAGCTAGGCCTTCTATAAATAAAGTATCTCAGCCAATTAAAAAGCCGCTAGTTAGCGGCTTTTTTGTGTTTAAAAGAACTTTGATACCAATTCTGCTAAGTAGGTGATCAGCTACTCAAGTGAATGGTATTAGTTAACCTGAATTCAGGTTAGTTAATAAATTCTGGGCCTAGCTGTGCCTTACACGCATTATGTTGATCAATACACTGACGCATACACACGCCATTCGCCATATTATCGCGCATATTGGTGTTTTCACATGAAGACTCACACTGGAAGTTTTGTTGTGCACAGCTATTAAGTACTTCTTTTTGTGCTGGTGTTAAGTCTTTATTTGCACTACATGCAGCCAATAAAGCTACTAAGGCGATGGTGACTAGCTTTTTCATTATCCTTAATCCTTATAATTTTTTTAAATTGAGTAGCGAGGTTAGGCTGTTGTAACTTGTAAGTTATCAATTAAACGCACATTTGCTAAAAATGCAGCAACCAGAATCACTAAATTTGTATCATCATTTGACGCCGGTTGTAAGGTGCTGGCGTTACAAATATTAAAATAGTCGAGCTTAAAGCCGTTTTGTACGATTGCTAAATGCGCTTGTTCAGTGACTTCAGCAATACTTAACTCACCGGCTTTTAAGGCATTTTCAGCGTTTAGCATAATCTGATAAAGCGCGCTGGCTTGCTGTTTTTCAGTTTCAGACAAATAACCATTACGTGAACTCATTGCAAGGCCTGACTCTTCACGCTTGGTAGCAACGCCAATAATTTCAATGGGCATTGATAAGTCTTCCACCATAGTTCTAATAACCGCAAGCTGTTGGAAATCTTTCTCACCAAAACACGCGATATCTGGCTGCACAAGGTTAAATAATTTATTTACGATAGTCGCAACACCACGGAAATGACCAGGGCGACTAGCACCACAGTGACCTTCTGATACACCTGGCACATCAATGTAACTTTGCGCTTCAAGTCCTTTCGGATAAATCGTCTCAACTGTTGGTGTAAAGAGTAAATCAGCGCCATGCTCGATAAGACCATTTTGATCATCGATAAGCGTGCGAGGATATTTGTCTAAATCTTCATTTTTGCCAAATTGCATTGGATTCACAAAAATACTGACAACCACTTTGTCGGCAATTTGTTTCGCTTTATCCACCAATGAAAAGTGGCCTGCATGTAAGTTGCCCATGGTTGGCACAAAAGCAACTGTTAAACCTTCTTGCTTCCAGCTTTTTATTTTGCTGCGCAATTGAGAAACGTTAGAAACCGTTTGCATAAAAGTAACTACTTAACACTTAAATTAATTGAATTCATGCTCAGGGGCAGGGAACTGACCACTTTGCACATCATCGATATATTTTTTAACTGCTTCTGGCATGCTGCCAGCTTCAAGTAAAAAGTTCTTTGAAAATTTAGGAATATACCCTGCTGAAATACCTACTAAGTCGTGCATAACTAAGATTTGACCGTCGGTATCTTTACCCGCGCCAATACCAATTGTTGGAATAGATACCGCTTCAGTAATGGCTTTAGCAAGCTCAGAAGGAATGCATTCAAGTACCAATAATTGTGCACCAGCAGCTTCAAGCGCTTTGGCATCATTAATCATTTTTTCAGCCGCTTCGTTTGTGCGACCTTGAATCTTAAAACCACCAAACACATGAACCGACTGTGGCGTTAATCCTAAATGACCACATACAGGAATACCTTGTTGCGTAAGTGATTCAATTGCAGGGTAAAGCCATTCACCCCCTTCAAGCTTGACCATATTTGCACCTGAGCGCATTAGCTCAGCAGCATTTCGACAGGCATCCGCTGGGTTTGAGTATGTCATAAATGGCATATCGGCAATCACAAATGTGTCTTTGGCGCCAGCGCGGACACAGCGAGTGTGATAAGCAATCTCTTGATTGGTCACCGCAAGTGTGTCACTGCCACCTTGTAGTACCATACCCATTGAATCGCCTACCAATAAAACGTGTACGCCTTGCTGTTCAAATAGGCTGGAAAAGCTCGCGTCGTATGCCGTTAGTGCAGCAATTTTTTCGCCTTCTTGCTTCATCTTCTTTAATTTTGAAACAGTAATCTTAGCCATGTGTCTCTCGATTGTTTTTTGTTATTAGCTTGATGCCAAAATGGTTAAGCCATTTTTATCAATGGTTTTGAGTAATGCGTTTAATTCAGTGCCACACGGTAGGCACAAATTGGGAGCAATTTCATTTAACGGGTAGAGAACAAACTCACGGGTTTTCATACCATAATGCGGTATAGTAAGGCGTTCGTTTTCAATCTCTTCACCTTTAAACAAAATGATATCTATGTCGAGTGTACGTGGTCCCCAACGGTTTTCTTTACGCACACGACCAAAATCAAGTTCAATTTTTTGCGTAATGTCTAAAAGTGCTAAAGGCGTTAAATTTGTTTCAATAGCCACAACTGAATTAACATAGTCAGGCTGATCTTGCGGTCCCATCGGTTTACTGCCGTAGAGCGAAGAACTTGCAACTAAATTAATTGCAGCATGCTCAGATAGCGCCATTGTGGCATTTCGGATTTGTTCTAAAGGAGCATTTAAATTTGCGCCTAAACCTAAATACACACGCTGAGTAGCTTGATTAGTCATGACGTTTCGCATTGTTAGTTTTTGGTTTACGTGGGCGTCTGCGACGGAAACTGCTGGTTTTGGCACATTTATTTAATTCACCTACCATGCGTTTCTGACTGCCTGCATCTTGTTCTGTGTAGTTATCCCACCATGCAGCAAGCTCAGCAAGTTCTGGTTCGTACTGGGCACGTAAGCAGAAAAAATCTTTTGCAGCACGAAAACGTGGTTGCTGCGTTAAACGAAATGCACGTTGACCACCACGTTTGTCAAAACGGTGCTGCAATTGCCAAATTTCTCGGGCACCAATGGTAAAGCGCTTTGGTACAGCAATGGCTTTTGCGCTTTCAGATAAAATCTGGTTCATTGCAATATTAAATGCATTAAACGGTGTCTCACCTTGCGTTGTAATACGTTTGGTTTGTGCTTGCAGTGGATACCATAAAAATGCGGCAATAAGATAAGCAGGTGTTACTTTTTTACCGGCATTGATTCGTTTATCGGTATTACTTAACACTTGTTTTATAAGTGCTATTTCAGGCCCATCAGGCTTTTTATTTAGCAGCTTATCAAGCGCTGGGAAAAGATAAGAAAAAAGCCCGTAATGACGTAATAAGTCAAAATTAGCCTCTGCTTTGCCATTTAGAAATAGCTTGAGCATTTCTTCAAATAGGCGGGCTGCTGGAATATTGCCAAGCAACGATGCAAGTTGAAACATCGGCTTTTCTGTGGCGGGTGCAATGGTCATATCCAGCTTAGTAGCAAAACGCACTGCGCGAAGCATGCGAACTGGATCTTCACGGTAGCGTGTTTCAGGATCGCCAATTAATTCAATGCGGCGATTTTTAATCGCTTCCATTCCACCGGCAAAATCATGAATACTGAAATCATTAATTGAGTAATAAAGCGCATTAATTGAGAAGTCACGACGCTCAGCATCTTCATCTATGGTGCCGTAAACGTTGTCGCGCAGTAATTGACCTTGGTCACTCGCTTGGCTTTTGTTTTTTTCTTCTTGTTCGTCACTGTGATGACCACGCATTGTGGCCACTTCAATGATTTCACGGCCAAACATAATATGCGCTAGGCGAAAGCGTCGTCCAATTAAACGGCAATTACGAAACTGCTTTTTGATTTGTTCTGGTGTGGCATTGGTTACCACGTCGAAGTCTTTTGGTTCTAAGCCAAGTAAAATATCGCGAATACAGCCGCCAACTAAATAGGCGTCGTAGCCAGCATCTTTAAGACGATAAAGTACTTTTAAGGCATTTGGGCTAAGTTGTTTACGCGAAACCACGTGATGTTCTCTGGTGACAACCAGCGGCTTTGAGAAACTCGCAGCACTTTGTGGTTCTTGACTTTGTTCTGACCCAGATAAAATATCTCGGCAGATTTTTACAAGCTTAGAAATAATGGGACAGCTCCAGAATTCATACAGGGAAAATTAACCGCGTAATAATATACTAATCACTGTGTTAATGCCATCTCTAGCAGGGTTGAATGGGCTGTTATTTAGGCATTATTTAGCCTAAAGATTGAACATCTTAAAGAGGTTTAAAGGTAAAGCTGTTATCGTTTGGTATAAGTTGGATTTCATCATTGGCAGGCACAAGTTCTCGTTGCCATGTGTTTACTGCCCATTGAATTATTTCTTCAACAGTTGCGCTTTTAAGTTGAGCTGCAGTATCTAAGCCCAAAAAATTTAGTGCGGCAAGCAGCGTTTGTTGCGGCTTATCCATATCTATTGCAGCTGCATAATTCTGCTTTGATAGTTTAAATCCGGGTTCTGCAACGGCGAGAGGTAAATGGCCAAATTGCGGTACCTTGGCTCCCAACAGCTTGTATAAACTGATTTGTCGTACTGTGGGGAAAAGTAAATCAGCACCTCGCACAATATGTGAAATTTGCTGTTCAATATCATCAAGTACGACAACAAGTTGGTAGGCAAATAATCCATCGCGGCGTTTGATTATGTAATCTTCTTCGGCAAATTTACTTTCAACAATGATATTGCCTTTAAATAAATCATTGAATTGATAGGTAGGTAAAGACTGTTTTAATCTTAAAGCTTGTTGTTCAAATGCAAGTTCTAAGTCACGACAATGGCCTGTGTAAAAACCACCATGCAGCTTTATTTCTTTACGGGTACATTTGCACGCATAGACTTGTTTTGCATTGGTAAGTGTATTGAGTACATCTTGATAGTGGTCTAAACATTCGCTTTGATAGCGAATCGTTTCATCCCAATACAGGCCATAGTTTTCAAGCGCACGTAAAATGAGTGAATCACTATCTGCAACTACGCGGGGGGTATCGATATCTTCGATGCGAACTAGCCATGAACCATTATGTGCTTTTGCATCGAGGTAACTGCCAAGTGCAGCAACTAATGAGCCGAAATGAAGTGGGCCTGAAGGTGAAGGGGCAAATCGGCCACGATATGCCCCAAAATCAAATGTGTTTGCCAACATTTAGGCCAAATTAACGGCCTGATTGCTTTTCTTTGATTTCAGCTAATGTTTTGCAATCAACACAAAGATCAGCGGTAGGACGTGCTTCTAAGCGACGAATACCAATTTCGATACCGCATGCATCACAATAACCAAAATCTTCGTCTTCGATTAGTTGTAATGTTTTTTCAATCTTTTTAATTAGCTTACGCTCACGGTCACGTGTACGTAATTCTAATGCAAACTCTTCTTCTTGTGCAGCACGGTCAACCGGATCTGGGAAGTTTGCAGCTTCGTCTTGCATATGGTTTTTCGTACGATCTACTTCTTCACGTAAATTGTTACGCCATGTCTCAAGAATCGCTTTAAAATGCGCTAGTTGAGCGTCATTCATGTATTCTTCGCCAGGTTTTTCTGTGTACGGTACAACGCCCGCTTGAGCCAGTAAACTCAAATTATTTTGTGATGGCATAACTGTCTCCTAATTCTTCTATGAATAGAGTCCCAATAAAAGTCGGCGGCTATAAATAGCAGAATAAAAAATGAAGTGCAATTAATTTTTACCAATTAAAAAATTTTAGCGAGAAGCTATGACAATCATTTATGCGGTAAAAGGCTTGAACCATCTTATTTATTACTGCGACTCAACAAAGGGAATGGATTTATCTATTACAATTTGTTCCGAGCATATGTTGGTACGGTAACATAAAATTTCAACCCCTGCGGCCAATGCTTTTTTTATTTCGCTGGCGTAGTTGGCGTCAATATGCGCAGCTGGAGCAACAGACTGAATGCCAGTGTGTTGAATTAAAAAGAATAAAACTGCACGGTGTCCAGCATTTTTCATTGCAACTAATTCACGCAAATGTTTGCTACCACGGGCGGTTACTGCGTCTGGAAAGTAACCTTTGCCATTTTCTTCAAGCAAAGTGACTGATTTTACTTCGATGTAGCAATCGGGTTTATTGTTATCACTGAGTAAAATATCAATACGGCTGTTTTCGTCACCATATTTCACTTCTTGTTTTAAAGTTGAATAACCAATGAATTCAGGAATATTTCGATTGCTAATCGCTTCGGCAACCACGTGATTCGCCATACTGGTGTTTACACAAATTAAATCACCTGCGAGGTTTTGTGTTAGTTCTAGCGAATGTGGGTATTTACGTTTGCTATTGTTGGATGTGGAGTAATACGCTGTAAATCCAGAGTCAGCACAGCCAGTCATACGGCCGGTATTAGCACAGTGAATGGTTATCTCGCCTTGTGCTGTTTCAATATCGACTAAAAATCGTTTGTAGCGCTTAATTAATTTAGCTTGTTTTAATTCAGACTGAAATTGCATTGGCTTGGTCGCAAATTATTGGGCTATTAATGCCACTAGTGTACACTGGAGCCACGCAATTATGTGAACACACAAGAGAAAAAATATGTCAGATCTGTTCAAAGTTCAGTTATCGCAAGATGCTGCTGCGGCGCATTGGGGCGAAAACGCACTTCTTTCTTTCTCAAATGACGGTGCTACCGTTCATTTACAGCAACAAGAAACACTTAAAAATGTGCAAAAAGCAGGTCGCGCACTTGCTAATCAAGGCATTAAAACAATCGCTTTAGAGGGCGATGCTTGGTGTACTGAAAGCCAGTGGGCACTTTACCAAGGCTTTGTTACTGCAAAAAATCTTGATGCTGTGACATTTGCGGAAAACAGCCAGTCATCTTTAGAAGAACTTGCTGCATTGAAACGTTCTGCAATTTGGCAACGTCAAATGATCAATGGCACAGCTGAAGATGTTTACCCAGAAAGCCTTGCTGAAAAAGCAGCAGAATTTATCGGCTCACTGGCACCTGAACATGTTAGCTATGACATCATTAAAGGTGATGCATTACTAGAGCAAGAGTGGATTGGTATTCACTCTGTTGGTCGTGGTAGTGAACGCCCACCAGTTTTACTTACGTTAGATTACAACCCAACGGGTGATGAAAATGCACCTGTTGCCGCGGCATTAGTAGGTAAAGGCATTACTTTCGATTCAGGTGGTTATTCAATTAAACCAAGTGAAGGCATGCTTTCAATGAAGTGTGATATGGGCGGTGCCGCAACGGTTACTGCTGGTCTTGCTCTTGCAATTAGCCGTGGTTTAGATGTGCGCGTTAAATTATTCCTTTGCTGCGCAGAAAACCTTATTTCAGGTAATGCATATAAGCTAGGCGATATTCTTAAATATAAAAATGGTACCACTGTTGAAATCGTGAATACTGATGCGGAAGGCCGTTTAGTGCTTGCTGATGGCTTAATGGCTGCAGGTGAAACGGGTGCACCACTAATTATTGATGCTGCAACATTAACGGGTGCAGCACTTGTAGCAGTTGGTCAAGAGTACAACGCACTTTTTGGTCTTGATAAAGAACTTGTTCGTGAAGTTGAAAGCTTTGCAAGTGATGAGTTTGAAGCTGCATGGGCATTACCGCTTGAAAAATTCCACCAATTTAACTGCCCATCAGCTTATGCTGATACTGCTAACAGCCGTGCACAGAAAGGCGGTGGTTTTGGTGGTGCATCAAATGCAGCTGGTTTCTTATCGCGCTTTGTACCAAATGAAGGTAAAGGCTGGGTGCATATCGACCTTGCTGCTAGCTTCCAAGATTCAGCAAACAGCCAGTGGGCTGCAGGTGCAACAACTTGGGGTATGCGAACTGTTGCGCGTACTTTGCTTGAAAAAGCATAGACAAGGTTAGTTGTAACAATAAAAAAGCCTGCAAATGCAGGCTTTTTTATTCACGATCTTTAAAGCCTAATCGCTTTAATTCTTCGTTGCTTGGTGTTGAGTCATTAAATCTAACTAGTTTTAATGCTATTAATGAACCAAGAAGCATGAAAGCAAATATCCACAACATAAGAGTTACCTCAATTTATTTGCTTCATCCCTAAAATATGTTTTTTGGTAAAAGACCAAAAATAACTCCATAATCTATTTACGTCTATGTTCTTCGATTACTTAATAAGCTTAGTATTTAACCAATCAGGGTGTAATATATTTTATAAGACTTACATCATGCATTTTTGATATAAAGCAAGCTATTTAGTTTAATATGAGCTATTATTCACACCCTTTTTTATACCCCAAAAAATCAGGAGCACTTCATGTCAGATAAGGTTTTTATTACCGCAGAGCAGCTTTTGCAAGACTCATTTAAACTCGCAGCACAAGTTTTTGATGATGGTTTTCGCCCTGATTATATTGTGGGTATTTGGCGTGGTGGTGCACCAATTGGTATTGCAGTACAAGAATACTATGACTTTAAAGGTGTAGACACAGATCACATTGCGGTACGTACGTCGTCATACTACGGTATTGGCAAGCAATCTAAAGATATTAAAGTACATGGCTTGCACTACATCATTGAAAACGCTAACGCGTCTGATAGCTTATTAATTGTTGATGATGTATTTGATTCTGGCCGTAGTATCTTTGCATTAAAAGAAAAGCTAAAAGAATTAATGCGTTTAAATTTACCGCAAGATATTCGCGTAGCATGTCCTTACTACAAGCCTAAAAACAACAAAACACCAATTGAGCCTGATTACTACATTCATGATTCAGATGAGTGGTTAGTATTCCCACATGAGCTTTCAGGTTTAACACCAGATGAACTAGCTAATGGCAAAACAGATTTAAAAGAAATCAGCCATTTATTTATTGATAAAAAATAATCTCTAATAAATAGAAAAAGGTCGCAATTGCGACCTTTTTTAGTATTGATAAATGCGTTTAGCGGCTTGCAAAACTATCGATAAAATCTTCTAGTTTATCTTCATCAAGCGGTTTTAAACCTTGCTCTGTGCGCTGCACTAAACCTTGTTCTACCAAATCACTGACCACGCGACGATAGGCACGCTCTGTGGTTGCAAAACGCTCAGCTTCAGCACTTACTTTTGGATAAGGCTTAAGCATAGTCACTGTTTCATCTTGGTAGCGCGCTAAGCAGTCTTTGGCAATATTAAAACTAAGTGGTAATAGCAGCTTATTTAAGTTTATTTGTTGGTTCTCAATAAACTTTTCAGCGATGCTTTTTGCCGTGTACATCGCAAGCTCTGGTTTTTCTTGTAATAACTCACGCCAGTACTTCAACTCAATCAGGTTGTAGGTTACTTCACTTTGACAAGTCATCGAATAAATACATGGCCTGTCGTTAAGTGCTTCCACTTCACCCACAAGAGTATTGTTACAATCTAACTGGCCTAGTAACAAACGCCTGCCATTACCCACATCATAACTAAATGAAATTGTGCCACTACGTACTAAAATTAACTTACTTAGCGGTTTGCCTTGTTCAGCAAGTAGCTTTCCCTTTTTTAAGGTATAGCTATTGCCTGCATAAGACAGTAACTCATCAACTAGAGTTTTTGAAAAGTGGTAATCGAACATAAAGTCTCGCTTGTTGAGAACATATAATTAGCGCCAGTGAGCAATAACCGTTGGACAATTGTCCTTTAGCTATTCTAACGAACCGTATAGCTTACAGCAAACTGGAAATAATTAGAATCGGAGCAGCACATGGTTTGGGAATATTTAGGTTATTTTGCATCGGCATTGCTTGTTGCTTCGTTAATGATGGAAGATGTTGCTAAATTACGCTGGTTTAATTTAGCCGGCTGTATTTGTTTTACCCTTTATGGTTTTGCAATTTCAGCGTGGCCAGTTGCATTTACTAACGGTTTGCTTTCACTGGTAAATATCTATCACTTAATTAAGTTAGCAAAGAAAAAATCTACTGCAACTAAGGATAAAGCTGACAGTTAACAGTTTCTGGATGAAGAATTCAGAGCGCAATAGTGCTCTGAATCCTAAACGCTCTTTGAGCTTACTTTTGTTGATATTTTAATTCACCTGCAAGCCATGTCTGTTCAACTTGCGTGTGGTAAATATCAGTCAGCGGCGCTTTAAAATAGTTAGTATCCACAATTATAAAATCTGCCCATTTTCCTTTTTCAAGGCTACCAATTTTAAATTCTTGGTGTGCGGCATACGCTGCATCTAAAGTAAATGCGCGAAGCGCTTGCTCACGCGTTAATTTCTCCTCAGCAAGCCAGCCACCTTCTGGGGCTCCATCTTTATCTTGGCGAGAAACTGCTGCGTATAAACCATGAAACGCGTTTGCTAATTCAACAGGGAAGTCTGATCCTGCGGCTACACGAGAGCCTTGTTTTAAGAAGGTTTGCCACGCATATGCGCCTGTCAGACGATGTTTGCCTAATCTATCTTCTGCCATATGCATATCAGATGTGGCATGTACCGGTTGCATTGACGGAATAATCGCAAGTTGTTTAAAACGTTTAATATCGCTTGGTTCAACAATTTGCGCATGTTCCATACGGTTCCTAAGTAATTTACCACCGGTTTTAGCGTAGACTTTTTCGTAGGTGTCGAGTACTACACGATTAGCTTTATCACCAATAGCATGGGTATTAACGGTAAAGCCCGCTTTAAATGCTTGCGTAAACACATTTTCAAGCTCTTGATTCGACATTAACATTAAGCCTTTATGGCCAATTCGGTCTTGATAATCTTCAAGTAGAGCCGCACCTCGACTGCCTAAAGCACCATCGGAATATACCTTTACACTGCGAATTGCCAGCATATCATTACCGTCAAATTGCTTACCTGCCGCCAGTTGTTTGCTGAGCTGACTATCCGTCGCACTTAACATGGCATAAATGCGTATTGGTAAGGTGTTTTTGGCAGCACGCTCCATATAAACTTGGTAGGTTAAGTCATCAATACCTGCATCATGGGCAGATGTAATACCCAAGCTCAGTAAATGTTCACCGGCAGCATCAAGGCGTTTACTAACCTCTGTTTTATCAATTTTAGGCATATGTTGATAAACCAAAGGCTCTGCATTATCAATTAAAATACCCGACGGCTCGCCATTTTCTAAGCGAATAATTTCACCACCGTCAGGTGATTTTGTGTCTTTAGTGATGCCTGCAATTTCGAGCGCTTTTGAATTTACCCAAAGGGCATGACCATCAACACGAGTAAGGGCTACAGGCCTGTCGCTTACAATGGCATCGAGATCTTTAGCGCTAGGAAACGACTTGCTTGGCCAATTTTCTTGGTTCCAGCCACGGCCAATAACCCAACCATCACTATTTTTTGCGTATTCTTCAATTGCTTTTAGAGCATCTTTAAGCGAACTACTGCTGCGTAAATCGAGCTGACTTTGATTTTTACCAAGGCCAATAATGTGACCATGAGCATCAATTAAACCTGGCAGTAATGTTTTGCCTTCTACATCGATTTTTTCAGCTGGGCTGTAGGTTGAAATAATCGATTTATCACCGGTGGCAACGACCTTACCGTCTTTGATAACCAAGGTCGAAAATTCGTGAACGCCAGCTCCCTGTTTCAAGGTGTAACCGTTTGCGTTGTGTAAAATGGTGTAATCAGCAAAGGCTACAGGTGCAATGGCGCTTAGGCCCAAACTGGTAACAGCGATGAATGCGCGTTTAAGTTGGTTTTTTGTTGTCATTGTTATTCTCACGCTTAGTGTGTGTATTCAGAATAGCAAAAACAAATTAAAAAATAAGTGGTTGATGAAGAAAAGTATTTAACGCCACTCATTACATGAACTGGCGTTAAATAAACTGTGGTAGGGCGCTACCACATAGTCGAGGGTTATCTATTTAATAGTTGCTGAGGCGTTTGGATCTGCGCGTTAATGGCAACTAATAAAGTTGCTAATTTTTGCTCGTTTTCGCAGTTAGTCGTCCAAAGAACAGCGGGTAAATTTAGTTGCTTGGCAAGTTTAAGCGCTGTTTCAATCACATAATTTAGCGAGTTTGCACAATTAGATACACCACGCGAAACAAGGTCATAGCAATTAATACAAACCGCTTGCCAAAGCTCTTGTTCAACAATGATTGCGCTGTTTAAAGACGCGAAATTAACTTCATTAAATTGGTTCGTTTGCATTACATGTCTACTTCTCAACTAATACAATAGCTTTATATCGTTTTCTGCAATAAAAACTTGAGAAATAATTTTTAAAGCGCATCAAATAAAAATCTTTATAGCCTTAATTATTAATAAGTTAAGGGCTTTAAAATTTATAGTTTAAAGCTTACCAAAAACTCAACGCCGCCATCTTTGTTGTTGGCTGTTATGCTTGCACCGTGAAAATCACAAATTAAACGTGCCATGTACAAACCAAGTCCTAAATGCGGCTCTTTTTGTTTGCTTGATTCACGTACCGATACCATTGAATCAAAAATATGGTTTGCCATATCGCTAGGAAGTGCAGGACCTGCGTTAAAAATACTAAATTGCGCTTTGTTATTTTGGATTGTGTAGTTCACTTCAATTGCTGTTTCAGGTTCAGCAAAATCAACTGCATTGCTGATAAGCTTATCAAGTAGCTGAGCGATAAACTCAGGCACACCATTTAATTTAAATGCTTCTTCACTTAAGGCTAACTTAAACTGTTTATCTGGGTAGGCAAGGGCGTAGCCTTGCAAACACCCATTTATTACTTCGCTTAAGTCAAATTGCTCTTTTTGGCTATTTTCAATGGCATGCTCAAGGCGTGTTGCCTCGCTCATGGTAGTCAGAATTTTATTTAATCGCGCTACCCCTTCTTTTGCCCGTGCGATGTATTTTTGGCTTGGTTCATCGGTGTTTTGTAATTCTAAGCTTTCAAGGGATGAGCGCACTACAGCAACAGGGGTGCGCAGCTCGTGTGATAAACGCGAGCTCATATTTTCTAAATAATGAGTGTAGCCACCAAGGCGATTAACAATATTGGCAAAGCTGCGTGACAGGTCGCCAATTTCATCACTGGAAAATTGTTTTTCAATCTTACCGGTAACACGCCCTTGTGCATCAATGGCTTTTTCTGCTGCATCACGTAAGCGCCTGATACGCGTTGAGATAATAGATGCAAATAAAAATAAGCTCAACGTGCCAATCAGCATAATCGCTAAAATTACATTAAACAGCTTTTCAAACGCTTTGTTTCTGATTTCGCGAATGCCATTTGTGGTTTCTTCAGCAATTACGGCGCCCATTACTTGGTCGTCAATCCAAATAGGATAGGCAGCAGAGAGGATCACTGCTTTTTGATCAGGGGTTAAGCGCCATGTTGATTTAGCATGCCCCTCAAGAGCAGCATTTATATGGCTGCCATCAAGTGCAGCTACATCACGGGTTATATCGGTAAACTCTGTAGCAGGGCGAGTAAGAATCTTGTAGTAAATTGGGTGCAAGTATTCTTCTTCAAATTGCTCCCAGCGCGATTGCTTGCGCTTTTTAATGGCATCACCCCAACCGCCATCGGCGTTTTTAATGTTGCCAGCATCGGCTAATACGCGGCGGTGCTGGTCAACAACAAACACACGGCTGCCAGCGCGTGCCATTCCTTTAATAATTTCTTCAATCTCTGGAGAGGGTACTAAAATTGAGCCTAAGCTTTGTAATTCACTGAGGTTAGAGGTGGCGATTTCGGTTAAATCGTCTTCCCCTTGGTCTTTATCTAAAATAGCAAAACCTAATTTGTTACCAAGAAGCGTTAACGGCAAGCGCAGTTCAATATTGTAGCCTTGTTCAGTTAAACGAAAATAACCTTGAATTTGCGTAAAGGGCATTTTTGTTTCAGCGTCGAACGCATTTACCCAACCAGGTTGCGTGGTTGATATTAAATAAGTTTTCACGACCCCAGCAGCATTGGTAAAGGCGATTTTTAAATGATCATTGCGCTCTAAGCTGATGGTGTTTTTACCGCGAAGTACCACATCGTCATCGGTCACACTGAATTGTGCATACAAGTAGTTATTATACTTACCAACCATATGTTTAAACGATATATCGGCATCGCTATGGGCATTCTTATCTTGCGTTAAATAGGCGTCGCCATAATGCCAAACGAGCGGTAAATAGGGCTGCCATTCCTGTAATTTACCATCGAGCTGAATGGGTCCCACAATATTGTAAGCGTAGAGATCGCGACCTTTTTCAACTGAGTCTAAAAAGCTTGCTTGGCTGTCGAATAGTTTTGGTCTGTCGTGCAGTGCGGTTGCTAAAGCGCGGCTGGTGGCAACTAAGTTTTTTTCTTGTCCTAAGCGTAAAAAGTTTTCCATTTCGGCCACATATTGATGGCCAAGCCAAGGCAGTAATAGCAAAAAGCTAGAAAGAACAACAACTTTAGTACGCAGACCAATTCTCATGGTTTATTTTGCCTCCCAGCGATAACCCATGCCATAAACAGTATCAATATGGTTAAATGCCTCATCAACTTTCAAAAACTTTTTACGAATACGCTTAATATGTGAGGTGATGGTGCTGTCATCAACGTAAATTTTTGCTTCACTCATTAAATCATTGCGCTGTTTTACATGGCCTGGGCGAATAGCCAACGCATGTACTAACCAATACTCAGTCACGGTTAAATCAATGGTAACGCCCTGCCAAGTGACTTGCATGCGCTCAGGATCAATCACTAAATCACCACGTTCTATTAATTGCTCTTGCTGTTGTGGCGCATTAAGTGCCAATTGGCGGCGGAAAATCGCTGAAATACGCGCAGCTAAATGAGCAAGGCTAATATCTTTTGTTAAGTAGTCATCTGCGCCCATGCGTAACCCTGATACAGTATCGATTTCGTTATCGCGCGCAGTTAAGAAAATAATCGGTAAAGTTTGGCTTTTTGCACGTAATGCTTGGCACAACATAAAACCACCATCTATTTCATCACCTAGGCCAATATCAATAATTGCTAAATCTGGCAGGTTAGCTAATAACTCATCTTGTGCGCTGATGCGATCAGCATAGCCTTTAACTGAATAACCTTGGCCTTGCAGCATATCAATATAGTTTTCGCGAATAGCGTCTTGATCTTCAATGATGGCGATTTTTTTCATGGATTACTGATAATTACCTACTCAATAGCCGCCACTATACCGAAAAATTGCGCAAAAAATAGGGACTGAGGCCAATTGCCATTTTTTTGCCACAATTGCTCATCGCATTGCCTTTTTTCACCCCAAAAATTGCCAGAACAGCTTGTTTTAATTACTCCAACGCAAACGGAGCAGCAGCATCAACACATAAACGCAGTAAAAAAATTAAAACTCATTCTTGGAGAATATTATGAAAAAAGCACTTTTAGTTTCAGTAATCGCATTAGCACTTAGCAACCCAGCAATGGCAACAGAAAAAGAATTTGAAAAAGAGCCATTAATTGGCTTTGGCGCTGGCGCAACCATGGGGGCAATTATCGGTGGTCCGGTTGGCGCAGTTGCTGGTGGTATTGTGGGGATTTTTATCGGCAAGATAGAAGGGGATAAAGTTGATATTAAAGAGCAGCAAGCTGAAATTTCAAAGCAGCAACAAACCATCGTTGCACTGCAACATAAAACATCAGATTACCAAGAGTTAGTTGCGTCTAAGCAGCAGCTAGAATCTCAGCTTGAACGCATTGCACAGCAGCGTATCGACAACTTACTCGCAATGTCGGTGCAGTTCCGCTCAGGCTCGGCTGACATTGAACCACACTTTGCCGAGCAATTGATTGAGCTTGCTGAAGTGATGAAACAGCAACCTGAAATTTATCTCGACCTAAACGGCTTTGCTGACCAACGCGGTGACGATGAAAACAACTTAGCACTCTCAACTAAACGTGCCGACAATGTAGCCGCATTTCTAATTAAACAAGGTGTTGACCATAACCGCTTAAGCACACATGGCTTTGGTGAAAGCCAAAGTATTGCCAAACAAAATGCAGAAGACAGCTTTGAAAGCAACGTGTTTGACCGCCGCGTAACCGTGCATGCACGCATGCAAGAACAATCTCAAACCGCTAACAACCAATACTAGAGAGGGGCTAGTAATGTTACCAAAACACACAAAAGGAGGTGAAAAAGAACAACAAGGTAAACGAAAAGGCGCGCATCTGCGCCTTTTCATCAACCTTGCCATTCTTTTTGTTGCTTGGCTTGCCTCGGCCATATTGTTTAGCGCGAAAGTGTCGGCGCAAGGGCTTATTTTAACTAATCAGGCAGGGCAAGAAGTTGAGCAAAGTGTGCTTAAATCGACCCACCTTGATATTCAAGTAAAAGGCATGCTGGCGTTTGTTGAATTAAAACAGGTCTATCAAAATCCAGCATTAGAAACGCTAAATGGCAGTTACCAGTTTCCACTGCCTGAAAATAGCGCGGTATTTGCCATGGAAATGATGCTTGATAACCGCAAAATTATTGGTGAAATTAAAGAAAAACAGCAGGCTGAGGTGATTTATAAAAAAGCCCAGCAACAAGGCCATAAAGCCGCATTAGTTAAAAACCAAAGCGCCAATGTATTTAAAACAAAGGTGGCCAATATTGAACCGGGGCAGGAAGTCGCTGTTAAGCTGAGCTTTCAATTTCCTTTAACCTATCAAGATGAAGTGTTTAGCTTGCGATTACCGACAGTGGTTGCGCCGCGCTATTTTAATAATCTTGACCTTGATGAAAATGACCCGAATAGCCATTTTAAAACGCGTTCGCAAAGCAGTTTTCAACCTAATACATTAATGGCTGAGGAGGCGCCAACTCTCGATTTTTTGCCAAACACTGTGTTAACCAGTTTCAATGCAAACAACAAGATTACTATCAATTTTGATGTGAACTTAGGCTTTGAACTCGATAGCATTTCCAGCCCAAGTCATATGTTGTCGGTAGTGCAAACCGGAAATACACAGTATCAACTGATTCCTGCACCACAAAGCTTAGTGGCAAATCGCGACTTTGATATTAAATTTGTGCCGCTTCTAAATGAGCAAATTACCACGCAAGTGTTCCATGAAAATATTGATGGCGAACTTTTTTACCAAGTGATGATGATGCCGCCTAAATCGGACTTTGTGTCGCACAGTTTACCCCGCGAATTGGTGTTCGTGATTGATACCTCGGGTTCGATGGCAGGTATATCAATGGAGCAAGCAAAACAGGCGCTGATTTTAGCGTTAGGAAAACTCGGCACAGATGATCTTTTTAATATTGTGGCATTTGATCATCAAGTTGAACTGTTTAAACCAGAAGCAGTTGCAGCAACCTACTCGCAATTGCAAGCGGCAAAACGCTTTATTGCAGGGCTTGAAGCTGACGGTGGTACCGAAATAAATAGCGCATTAGCAGCTAGCTTTGATGGTCAATTTGATGAAACACGCGTACGCCAAGTGGTGTTATTAACCGATGGCGCAGTTGCCGACGCTGAATCTGTTAAGGGCTTAGTAAAAAATCGCCGCGCCGATAGCAAGCTATTTACCGTGGGTATTGGCAGTGCACCCAATAGCCATTTAATGCGCTTATTAGCCAAGCACGGCAAAGGTGAAACCTTGTTTATTAATAACCTTGAAAGCATCGCTGATGAAGTGGCTTTGTTAAGTGACAAGCTTAGCAATCCAGCACTTCAGAATATTCGCGTATTAAATGATATGGGCTTACCACTTGTTGATAGCTTACCAACTGCAGATCTTTATTTTTCATCGCCGCTGGTGGCGTATTTTAAATTAGCACAACCGGCTCAAGCGGTGCAAATTGCAGGGGATGGTGTTAATGGAAAGTTTTTAAAACGGGTTTCGCTTGAAAATGCGATTGCTGCAAAAGGCATCGCCCGCGCTTTCGCTAAAGAACACATTAACACGCTAGATTTAGTACAAGATAAAGCGGAAATAACCAAGCTTGGCATTCGCCATGGGTTATTAACGCCATATACAGCTTTTATCGCGGTAGAAAGATACTTTGGTGATGTTGCCAATAAATCGTTCGAAGCGCCAAATATGCTGCCGCAAGGAAGTGCGATGCCTCAAACATCAGGTAATAACGACCGCTTGCTTTGGCTTGGCATTTTATTGCTAGTTGGCGGTTTTTTATTAGCTCTTTGGGGGCAAAAAGAGGACGCAGAAAAATGAAGAGTAGGCGTAAATTATTACGCCTTTTGGCGTTTTGTATTGCGATATTAGGTTTAGTTTTAGTGTTTAAATCAAGTTATGTGTATGGCAAAGCGCAACTTGCTCAGTTTTTACTGTGGCAGGCATGGCTAGAAAATAAAACGGATGCCAATCGCCAGCAAAAAGCATGGTACTACGCCGACGGCTATCCGGTTGGTGAACTCAAAGTTAAAAGCAGAGATATTTCGCAAATTGTGCTTAATGAGGCAAGTAACCGTAACCTCGCATTTGGCCCCGGTATTTGGCATCACCCAAGCAATAACATTTTAGTCGCCGCACATAACGACACTCATTTTAGCTTTGTTAGAGAGTTAAAGCTCGACGAGAAAATTAGCTATCAAGCACAAGGTAAGGCGCAGCAACATTTTAAAGTAGTGAATAAAATACATGTAGATTACCGAGATTCAAACTGGCTATTAGGGTTAGATGGGTATTTAGTACTGATTACTTGCGAGCGTCGCAACAGTTTGGATTTAGTGCCAGAGGGAAGGGTTGTGGTTGTGGCAGAGCCAGTGATTTAGATTTTGCGGCATGCGACACAAATACAGCGGAAAGCCAAGGTGCAAAATACTGTCCTACTGAACTTGTTTCAGGATCTCAGAGCTCTGACTGGGAAGCTAATTATTAGCTGTAATGCAAATTAGAACGCATATTTGTCGCGCTGGCGACGGCAGCCAAAAGGGGGCTAATGCCGGCCCCCCTTTGGATTCCCCCGACGCCCCAAAATCAAACTGATTCTTCAAACACAATTTAAATATGAACATAAACGCCATGAAGCAACGTCCCTGTTGTGCATGGCTTGATCGACCGCTTCGCTCCCTGTCTCGCATTATTCATTTAAATTGTATTTTCAGGTTTGATTAAGGGGTGAAGGAGTGAATCTTGTAAACTGTGCTTAGGTTTAAAGAGTGTCGTGCTCAATGCTGCAATATTTGACTCTAATTTTTTCTTCAATGTTTTAGTTTGCATTGGTCTCAATTCTTACGGATGGATTTCTATCCACTTGATCTTCTGTTAAGACGTATATTCTATCTGCAGAAACCCCTTTTGCATTCTTGTGATTATTAATCTTCTTCCATTTATTTAGGGACATACATATCATTTTTCGGCCGATATTATCTTCTATGACAAATGCATTACTTAGATCGCTTGGTAAATCAGATTTGGAGATAAAGTCCGAGTACTTGTAATTGTCCGGCATATCTGGATGAGTGCAGGAAAATGATTTATAACCACACGATTGACATTCCCAGCTAGCAAGCGAGTAATATTTACCTTCTTTAACACCCACCTGTTTTAAAACAGCCTCGCCATTTACTTCAAAAAATCTCTTCTTTCTTTTTTTAGTGGATACGACTTCTATGAGTTCAAAAGAATCTCTTTCAGATTCCGTAAAAAGGGTCAAAAAGTCTTCAGATAACAACAGGGGGTTATACATAATTTGATTAAAACCCCCAATGTCTCCTATTGGAAATGTGCTAACAGTTAAGCTTATAGATGTGCGTTTACCTATGCCACCCCTGCATGCTCCGCAATAACCACCTTCGAAAAGCCCTTCCTGCCACTTTTCTCCTTCTGCAGCTTCATTCCAACTTAAAGTCACCAATGCTGGATTCGCGAATTTGGATACTCCTGAGGGTTCCGGCGGTTCACGTAAAAAGTTTAGTGCTGCTTCACCGTCAGCATATCTATCACAAATTTCGAAACATAGTTCTTCACATGCAGTTTCAAAGTCTATATCCAAACCTTTCACAGTTTTATCGTTATCAAGATAGACTAGAAATTTTTCACCTTGTTTTTTCCATCTTACAGGATAGGTATTACCTTCCAATGTGGCTACTCCTATGACATTGAACGTCTCAAACAGGGGCGCGCTGTAAGCGCGTCCATGCCTGATTTGACTTGTTAGCTGCCTTGCTGCAGCGTGTATAATGTAGGTAAATTTTCATCTTGCTCTTTTTCTAAAACTAACCCTTGGAAAAAGTGATGATCAATCTCATCTAGTTTGCATACAACAGCATTGTGCAACTGAAACATTAAATCTGTGGCTGTAAATGCATGCGAATTTATCGCATTAATGGTCACAGTCGGCTCAATCTGTTCATCACCGTCATAACACCAATATTTGACTCTTATGGAGGGCTCAATAATAACTAGCTCATTGAGTATTTGCTCATCAAAGTCTTCACCAATTATATCTAATTGGTATTCTTTCAACTCAGCTTCAAATTCATCTATCAGCTCAAACGGCTCACCGATGAAGCTCCAACATAAATCCTCTAGAACATATTTAGACATTTGCTTTCCTAGCAGCTAACAATTTAATATCGACCCAATGGGATGTTTTTCTACCGAGCCACGGGTTATTTTTATCATTGTACCAGTTCTATCATACTAACTAACTTGTTGCTACAGATAAACTTTTAATCATTTTAGAAGTTATAAAAAGGATAAAAACGACCAAATGGGTCGTTTTCTTGAACATAGGAGAAACACTTAGCAACTGGCCATAAAATCAGTGCTGAAAAATAATTTTATAGTGACCGTCGAGGGTTCATTGCTGCCGGATACATAATTAAATTCATAGCTTATTTCCTCGTAGTCCCCAGGCTGTGTAAAAGCCGATTTTGACCAAACCGTTACGCTTTAAAATTCATCCATGAAGCTTGGTTCCATCGGTCATCCATGACCTCACTTCCTCAAACTGCGAAGCGTTGCTTTGGTCTTTCGTCACCCCATTAATCAAACCTGAAAAAGTGGCTTAAATGAATAATGCGAGACAGGGAGCGAAGCGGTCGAGCAAGCCATGTACAACATGGACGTTGCTTCATGGCGTTTATCATAAAATTCAAATTTGATTTGAGGATTAAGTTTGATAGTGCGGTCGCCTTTCTTTTGGTTACTTTATCTTTGGCGAAGCAAAGAAAAGTAACATAAAGCCCAAGGATGGGCTTTTTCGAAACGCATGGAGGCACAATTTAGCAGCCACTCAAAAGTATAAGTAACTGCTATAAATAAAAACTACCTTTCACCCCCAACCTCTACCGGCATGGTATCCATTTGCGGCTCCATATCCTGGTGTGGTTTTGGCTTATGGCGCTGGGCAATCACTACGCCAATAAATACACAGCCAATGGCGAGCCACTGTTGCCACGTTAAAAATTCATGAAGTAGTAATGACGCAAGTAACAAGGTGAATACGGGAATAAGGTTTGAAAACGCGGCTGCGGTTAATACCGATACTTTTGAAATGGCATAGTTATACATACCGTAGCCACCCAAGGTTACAAACGAGCCTAAATAGATAATGGCAGCAATGCCTTCGAGCGACATTTCACTTGGTAATTCAACAAAAAACAAAAAGGGTGCAAAGAATAAGGTGCCGCTAATGCCTTGCAAAGCAATTAAACTTAGTGGTGAGTAACGATGAGCTAAATGTTTTACGCACACCGCATATATAGCGGCGCATACCATGGCTAGAAACTCTAAAAAGTTACCTAAAATTGGGTTGGGTGCGGCGCTGGTATCGGGCGATACAAGGGTAAGCGCAATACCCCCAACAATACAAAACACAAATCCGGTGATGATGGATTTAGATAAATACTCTTTCAGCATAAAGAACGCCAAAATCGCTACGATAAGTGGGAAGCAACTGACAATCACACCTGCTTGGCTCGCAGAGGTATATTCAAGGGCGTAGCCTTCAAATAAAAAGTACAAACAAGGTTCGGCAAGTGACATGCCGAGTAGGTACTTCCAATCACCTTGTTGGTAATCAAATTTTTTCACATAGCGCCAAAGCATTAAGCATAAAGTGAATGTGGTGAGCATGCGAAGAAAAATCACTACCGCAGGGTGGTATAAATCAATGGCGAACTTTAAGGAAATAAACGAGCTTCCCCACAAAAAGGTGGCGATAAGCAAACATAAACTAGCGGGCATAACGAATACTCAAATAAAAGGGGCAATGGATTTTAACAGACTTTTATTGGTGCAATAAGTATCAAGCGACAAGTCTCGACCAAAGAATAGCAGAACACATAAATGCCAAATTTTATGCTGACATAGATTAGATTTTTTTATTTATATTTGGTTTATTTGGTGGTTTGCATGATATTTTTTTGTGTGAGACCATTTTACCCTTGTTGATTTTCTCAGCTTTGATATAACAAAGGTTGTTGCCTGAGGTGTTAGGTGTTGGGAATGAGTGACGGGAAAAAAACAATTGTTGTAAAGCTGGGTACGAGTGTATTAACCGGTGGCAGTTTTACTTTAGATAAAGCGCATATGGTTGAATTAGTGCGCCAGTGTGCCCAATTAAAAAAGAAAGGGTACAAAGTTATTTTGGTATCGAGCGGTGCAGTTGCTGCGGGTAAAGAGCATTTACATTTAAGCTGTGATTTAAGCAATGTGAATAACAAACAAATGCTTGCTGCCGTTGGCCAAAGTCATTTAATTCATACATGGCAAACCTTGTTTAACTTGTATGGCATGCATGTGGGGCAAATGCTGTTAACACGTGCAGACTTAGATGACCGCGAGCGCTATTTAAATGCACGCGATACGCTAAAAGCACTTATTAAGCACGATATTGTGCCGATCATTAATGAAAATGATGCGGTGGCAACACAAGAAATTAAAGTTGGGGATAATGATAATTTATCGGCTTTGGCTGCCATTCTCGCTAAGGCCGATAAATTGTTGTTACTGACGGATCAGCCGGGATTATTTACCGCCGATCCGCGCGCTAACCCAGATGCCAAGTTGATTAACTTGGTCGATAAAATAGACGCTAATTTAAAAGCATTGGCAGGTGGCTCGGGCACGCATTTAGGCACCGGCGGCATGGCAACTAAACTGCAAGCAGCTGACATTGCATGCCGAGCTGGCGTTGAGGTGATTATTGCTGCAGGCCATAAAGACAACGTAATTGTGGATGCGGCACTTGGTGAAGATGTTGGCACACGTTTTTTAGCTACGGCATCAGTGAAAGAAAGCCGCAAACAGTGGTTGATGGCAGGGCCGCCAGCAAGCGGTGAGCTGATATTAGATGAAGGCGCTGTTCGCGCAATGAAACACTCGGGCTCAAGTTTATTAGCAAAAGGCTTGAGTGATGTGCTTGGTGAATTTGAACGCGGTGCCATGGTGAAATTATGCGACCAAAATGGAGAGCAAATAGCACGTGGCATTTGTCGATATTCATCAAGCGATTTGGCCCAAATAAAAGGGCAACATTCCGAGCAAATCAATCAATTGCTCGGTTACGACTATGGGGCGGTGGTGATTCATCGCGATGATTTGGTACTTATTGGAGGATTAACGTGATTACGCAATTAGCACAGCAGGCAAAGTTAGCAAGTTTTGATCTCGCTGTGGCGACAACAGCACAGAAAAATACAGCATTAGAAAATATTCGTTCCATCATTTTAGAAAATGCCGAACAAATCGAACAAGTGAACCAGCGAGATATTGATGCTGGTAAAGAAAATGGCTTAACCGAGGCCTTACTTGATCGTTTGTTATTAAACAAAGAACGCATTCTAGGCATTGCCAATGATATTCAAAGCTTAATAGCAATGGATGACCCTGTTGGCGGTGAATATGATGGTAGAGCGCTTGAAAATGGCCTGCGCTTAAAAAAACAAATTGTGCCATTAGGTGTGGTAGGCGTTATTTATGAGGCGCGCCCCAATGTTACTTTAGACATTGCCTGTTTGTGTTTAAAAACCGGTAACGCCAGCATTTTGCGCGGCGGTAAAGAAACACTTAATACCAACACTTACTTAGTTGAATTAATTGGTAAAGCACTTATTGATGCGGGCATTAATAAAGACGCAGTGCAATTAATTACCAACCCAGATCGCGCCTTAGTTCTTGAGCTTTTAAAGCAAGATAAGTACATCGATATGATTATTCCGCGCGGTGGCGATACGCTGCAAAAAGTATGCGTGGAAAACAGCACAATTCCGGTGATCACTGGCGGTATTGGTATTTGTCATTTATACGTTGATGCTTCAGCTGATTTGCAAAAAGCGTTGGATGTTATTGAAAACGCTAAGGTACAGCGCCCAAGTGTGTGCAATGCACTTGATACTGTGCTTATGGATGAATCAATTGCAAAGCAGTTAGTGCCACTATTAGCAAAGCGTTTAGAGCAAGTGACACTTAAAGGCTGTGAAAGAGCGGCAGCGCTAAGTGAACGCGTTAGCCTAATTGCTGATGGTGAATACAGCAAAGAATGGCTAAGCCTAACACTTGGCATAAAAGTCGTTGATGATATTAATCAGGCGATAATGCATATTCGTGAGCATTCATCAGGTCACTCAGATGGTATTTTGTCTGAGAGTTTAAGCAACACGAATAAGTTTGTTGCAGCGGTAAATTCTGCGGCGGTATATGTTAACGCGAGTACCCGCTTTACTGATGGTTCGCAGTTTGGCTTAGGTGCTGAAGTTGCCGTATCAACACAAAAGCTGCATGCCCGCGGGCCTATGGGCTTAGAGGCATTAACCACATATAAATGGGTAGGTGAGGGTGATTACCTCATTCGCCAATAAGCTGAATAATAAAATCCCACCCCCTGTGGTGGGATTATCTTGTATGCTGGGCATGTATTTAGTGTCAGATGCTGAATTCACATTTGAGATTATTCGCACACTTAATTTTAAACTGTTTGCACTTGCCGTTTTGCTTGGGGTAGCGATTGCCCTTGCTGGTGTTATTTCATTTCGTAAAGCCAGTACCACGGTAAACCCACTTAAACCTGAAACCGCCTCAAGCTTAGTTACTAGCGGTATTTTTCAATACACGCGAAACCCCATGTATTTGGGCATGGCTTTAGCGATTTTAGGCTTTGCTATTTTACTTGGCAGTTGGTTAAGTTTGTTAGGTGTTGTGGCATTTATGTTGTTTATTGAGCGCTTTCAAATTAAACCAGAGGAAGCCGCGTTAACCGAGTGCTTTGGTGAGCAGTTTACACAGTACAAAACAAACGTCCGCCGTTGGCTCTAAATAAGCAAAACTAGCTTAGGGCTAATCTTTATTCGTTCCAATATTTACAGTAGAATGCCGCCAAATTGATTGGAGGTTGTATGAAGTTTGTTCGTTGGTTATTAGGCCGCATTATTTTATTTTTTGATTTTATTACAACACCACGTGGTGTTAAGCGCGATGCACAGTTACAGGCTGAAATTGACGCAAAAACCCAAAACCTAAGCTTGTATCAATTTAAAGCGTGCCCGTTTTGCGTAAAAGTACGCCGTGCAATGAAGCGCAACAGCTTAAATATTGAGTTACGTGATGCAAAAGCCGAAGGTATTCACCGTGAAACGCTTGCAGCAGAGGGCGGTAAGGTTAAAGTGCCGTGTTTGCGTATTGAGCAAGACGACAAAGTAACATGGCTTTATGAGTCTAACGATATTATTGCCTTTTTAGAAAATGAAGTAGCAAAAAAAGCTGCTTAAATTGCTAAAAATCAAATTGATATAAACGCAGCTTCGGCTGCGTTTTTTGTTTTTTGACATTTTGCATGTAATATACAATTTAATTAATAGTTGTTTTTCATGGATAGATAAATGAAGTTGCTGTTTTTGCTGTTATGTTTTCCACTTAGTTTATTGGCGAACCAATGCGGTACAGATATGGACACGTCGTTAGTTGGTGGAGGTTGCGTCTGCCCGATAGGTAAAGATTGGCGCTACGGCAAATGTGTCAGTAATGGGTTACCAGAGTTTGCTATTGATGATGCAAAAGGTGGTTGGCAGTGCATAGATGGCTATGTTAAAAAGGGCACTCACTGTGAAAAATATGTAGTACCTATTGCACAGAGCAAGTTACTTAAAGTGGCAGCTGTTGATTGTAATAGCAATAGTAAAAGTAGTCGCAAGTGTAAGCTGCCTAAGCAATTTCAAAACTATTTATCGAACAAACAAAAAACGCAGCCGTAGCTGCGTTTTATTATTAAGCTGAAAGTTAGTCGTTGCTTTATTCTGACGATTTAGCAGCAGATACTTTAGATGTTTTTTTTGCTGAGGTTTTTTCAAAAATACCTAAGCGAATGCGAATAAAGTGGAAGATTTCGCGCGGTACGTCAATATCAACTGCGCTTTCTAGCCCTTCAAAACCTGGTGATGAGTTTGCTTCGCAAATTTTAAAGTGTTCTTGATCGAATAATAAATCAATACCCGCTACATCTAAACCAAGCACGTTCGCTGTTTGTGTTGCAAGCCATTCAATCTCAGGTGTAATTGGGTAAAGCTTACCTGTACCGCCTAAACTTACATTTGCTTTGAAGTTTTCACCGTTTGAATTACGTTCCATACAGGCAATTGCGCGACCACCAATAGTAAATACGCGTAAATCACGTCCGTGGCTGGCTTTAACAAACTGTTGTAAAATGATATTCGCTTTTGGACTTGTTGCTTCAATAAGCTGCATTAAGTCATCAAATTCACCTGGTGATTTTGATAAAAATACACCGCTGCCTTGTGAACCAGAAAGTGTTTTAACAACAACAGGAAAACCAATTTGTTTTTCAACTAGCGCCACGTTTACTGGAAACTTAACTAGCATAGTGTCTGGTGTTGGTAAATTTTTCTCAGCTAAGATTTGCTGTGCAAACAGTTTATCTTTAACGGTTTCAATTGAATGTGAGCTATTTACACAGTAAACACCTAAACGCTCTAAGTGGCGAATAACCGCAAGTGTAAAGTACGTTGTGCCTGCACCCATGCGCGGCATAACAAAGTCAGGTAATTGCTGACGCTCGCCATCGATCAAAATACTTTTTTCATCATCACGAGTCACTGTAAGGTCAAACTGATCAGGGGAAAAAACTTGAAGATCGATGTTTTCTTCTTTTGCTACTTCAACTAAGCGATTAATTTCATATGCTTCTTGTCGCAATAGCATGTCATTGTGTTTGTAAATTATCCAACCACGCACTAATAATTACCTTCTAATTCATTAAGAGTGTTGCCAACATTTCCAGGCGTACTGCCAGTGAGCGTGTGAATTCTTCTTCCTTGTGTCACCGATTTATACTTGTGCCACAAACTTTCGATACGCGTTTCGGCTTCTCGTTTAGTGTGGCACATAATCACGAAATTCTCTTCCGTATGATTTTGAGGATCTGCAAGTTGATGTTCTAGTTGAAATAATCTCTTACCAATGGCTGTTAACAACTCTGCTTCTTGAATTGTAAAGTGGCCGCTACGGTTAAATCCTTGTGGAAAATTCAGGTCATCATAGAAATTGCTTGTTTTTACAAAACCATGTAATAAGTCCATATGATATTCTCATGTTGACAACTTTGCCCATTTTGGCGGAGTATGCGTGAATTGCGTTTAACAAGTACAACAATAAAAATTTATCGTCACGATAAGAGATAGCGTTTTGGATATAGAATTAATTAAGACCTTTATTGAAGTAAAAGACTGCCGTCACTTTGGCAAAGCAGCCGAAAATTTATATCTAACCCAAGCCGCAGTAAGCTCCAGAATTCGTCAGCTAGAGCAGTATTTTGGTGTAGAGTTATTTGTTCGCAACCGCAACAATATTCAATTAACAGCCGCGGGAGAGCGTTTTGTTTCTCATGCTGAGGTGATGATGCAAACGTTGCGTATGGCAAAGCAAGATGTTGCATTAACGCAAGAGCAAGTGACACAAATTTCGATAGCAGGCACCCCAAATACGTGGGATACCTATATTCATGATGCAATTTCTAAAATTTATGCATCGCAGCCTGATGTTAGTTTGGTTGCGGAGATTTTGGCGCGTGAACAAATTACTCGCCAATTACTTGAGCGCTCATTAGATATTGCGATTATTTTTGATCCTCCGAAAGCGGAAGAATTAAAAATAGAGCTACTCTATACCTTTGCGCTTATTCCAGTTTCAACCACGCCAGACACTATTGCACAGCCAAGTGATGTAGCGCGTTATATTCGTGTTGATTGGGGAGCGCATTTTACCGCGTGGCATGCAAAAGAGTTAAAAGGCATGGTTACCCCGGTGATGCGAACAAGTACGGCACGTATCGCACTCGATTTAATGTTGCAGTGTGGCGGCACAGCCTATTTACCTGATGTATTAGTAGAGCCATTTATTGAACAAGGCTCATTGCATCGATTAGATGCATTACCTGAGTTTAAGCGTGATGTGTATATTGCGTATCATAAAGAGAATGAGCATGCACAAAAGCTACACGCTATTCGCCGCATGTTAGGTAAAGAAGAGCCAGAAGCACCCACTATTATTGTGCCTTAAATTTAATACATATTCGGTAAATAGATTTCCATATTAGTGTCAGGAAATTTAGGCGCTTTAAAACCAAACTGTTGATAAAGTCCATGAGCATCTTTAGTCGCAAGGGTGAAACGCCTTAAACCTTGTAACTTAGGATGTTCAACAATGGCTTTCATGAGCGCTTTACCAACTCCAAAGCCTCGGTTATTTGGTAAAACAAAGACATCGAGTAAATTAGCAAATGTAGCATAGTCACTTACTACCCGTGCAAATGCGAGTAGTTCATCCTCATCACTTTTTACAACAAAGCATAGTGAGTTGCTTAACGCCGTTTTTAATGTGTGCTTTGGAATATTTAAACACCAATATGCATGAAGCGATAAAAACTGATGAATGTGCTCAAAATCATGCTCATCAATTGTGTGGCACACCTTCATATTATTTACTCCTTAATAAAAAATAAGTGGCAATGTCAGTAGCAGCAAACTCGCCATGACTAAATTGAAGCGTTTAAGCTTTTGTGGATTTTGTAAAAAGCCCTTTAAATAACGACCAACACCAACCCAAAAAAACGAGCAGGGCAAGGTTGCCAAGTTAAACACGATTACACCTAGCAAGGCTGAAGGCCAGTACTGTTCATTGGGTAAAGTAAGTGCGGTTACTAGAGTGAGTAACATTGCCCATGATTTAGGGTTCACCAGTTGAAACAGTGCCGCTTGGCTAAATGTCATAGGGGAGGCGCTACTGTTACTGCTATTTGGCTTACCGCGAGCAATCTTAATTGCTAAATAAATAATGTAGCTGGCGGCAAACACACTTAATACTTGATGCAGCATTGGAAACTGCTCAAACAGCTTGCCAAGGCCAAGTAACATAGCTAAGTGCATACACGTCATGCCGATACGAATGCCCACAATATGCGGCAGCGTTTTACGAAATCCAAAATTCGCCCCTGAATAGGCGAGCAGAATATTATTTGGTCCAGGAGTGAGCGTGGCACTTATGCTGAATAATATAAGTGCAGGTAGTAATGACAATACTGTGTTGGTTTCCATTTTGACCCTTAAATTGTATCAATACAATTTCATGTTTATTTATATTGTTAGCAATGGCATATTGATTAAAAAGGATCAATTGAAATATTGTTATGAATACAATTTGGTTTCCAGATATAGCGGAGTACCAAGAGCTCTGTAAAATAAGTTCAAAATATCAAGCGCTTGCGGTTTTAATTGAGCGTGTCGCCCAATCTGGGGTAATTTCTGCGGAGCAAAAGTTGCCAGCGCAGCGAATTTTGGCTGATCACCTTGGTGTGACTCATGGCACGGTTACGCGCGCCTATGATTTACTCGTTAAGCGCGGTATTGCGACAGCAAAACTGGGGGCCGGCACGTTTATAAAAGCACAGTCAGTACATTTGGATGAATTAGACGATACCGACTTTTCATCGAGCATGATGCCGCTTATGGGGCAACAAAATATATTGGCTGAGCAAATGCGCAAGCTAGCAAATAACGCCTCTGCGCTGACAGATATTTTGCGCTACAAACTCAATGGCAGCGATGAACTACAAGGTATTTTTAAAGCTTGGTTAAACGATAAAGGTTTGCAAATTGGCAAGCAGGAACTAATTTTTTGCCAAGGTGCTCAGCAAGCGATTTATAGTGTGCTTGCTGCATTGTGCCAACCTGGCGACACGGTACTTCACGAAGAAATGTGTTATCCGGGTTTTTATCAAGCATGCGATTCACTCGGTTTAAATACAAAACCGATTGAGCTTACACCTGAAGGCATCGATTTAAACGCCCTTGAGGCCTACTGTAAGTCACATACCGTAAAAGCGATTTACATTACGCCAAACTGTCAAAACCCCACCAATATTCGCTATGACCAAGCAACGTTAGATGGGCTGCTTGCGCTTAGCCAGCGTTATAACTTTTTTATTCTTGAAGATGATGTGAACTACTGTTTGCCTGAAAACTGGCGTTTACCGCTTTGGCAAACAGCCAATGACAGAGTGTTTTATATAGGTAGCTTTTCAAAATATTTTGCTGGTGGCTTGCGTGCTGGTTACTTAATTGCGCCATTTTTGTGGCAGCAAGCAGTGCTTAAGCAAATTCATAGTCAGTGTTGGTCGGTATCTATGATGAATTTTGAGTTGTTAGCACTTGCATTACACGATGATGAATTTAAACGTAACCAATTACAGCTCGCAGAAGAAGTAAGAGTGCGCATCAACTTACTGCGAACACTTTTTGAAAAACATGGCTTACAGGCAGTGTTTTCGGGCTTGAATGTGTATTTACCTCTGCCTGAACATATCAATATGTTCTCATTGGCAAATCAATTAAAAGCAAATCGCGTAATTGTGCGAACCGTTGATGTATTCACACGTAATGGCAACGCGAATTGCAATGCACTTAGATTTACTTTAGGCGGTCCCAGCTCACGACAAGCATTTGAACTTGGTCTTGCTCGAGTTGATCAAGTACTACGGCATCGTGATGGTGGTATTGAAGTGGTAATTTAGCTTAAAAAAGTGTGGGAATGACTTCGAAAAATAGCTGTGGTGTGCTATCTTTTCGCCAATTTTATCGCTATCGATTTATAAGAGACATTTGATGACAATTCGTACACGTGTTGCACCGTCACCAACCGGTGATCCGCATTTAGGAACGGCCTATATTGCACTATTTAACTACTGCTTTGCGAAACAGCAAGGTGGTGAATTTGTACTGCGTATTGAAGATACAGACCAAGTGCGTAGCACGCGTGAATCAGAACAAGCGATTATGGATAGCCTTAAATGGTTAGGCCTTAATTGGGATCACGGTCCTGATGTGGGTGGCGAGTTTGGCCCTTACCGTCAGTCTGAGCGTTCTGATTTGTACAGAAAGTTTGCGCATCAATTAGTTGATGAAGGTAAAGCGTTTTACTGTTTTGCCACAGCTGAAGAACTTGACCAAATGCGTGAAGAGCAAATGGCTGAAGGTCTTCGTCCTAAGTATGATGGCCGTGGTTTAAATTTGTCTGAAGACGAAATTAAAGCAAACCTTGAAGCGGGTAAGCCTTACGTTATTCGTATGAAAATTCCTGCTGAAGGTTCTTTTAAGTTTAACGATTACCTACGTGGCGAGATTGAAATCCCGTGGGAAAACGTAGACATGCAGGTACTTTTAAAAGCTGACGGTTTCCCAACCTATTTCTTAGCCAATGTGGTAGATGATCACCATATGGAAATTAGCCATATCTTCCGTGGTGAAGAGTGGATTAACTCAGCGCCTAAGTTATTAAAACTTTACGAAGATTTTGGCTGGCAGCCGCCAGTACTAGGTCACTTACCACTGCTGCGTAACCCTGATAAGTCAAAATTATCTAAGCGTAAAAACCCAACATCGATTAATTACTATAAAGAGATGGGCTTTTTACCAGAAGCATTGCTTAACTACCTTGGCCGTATGGGTTGGTCAATGCCAGATGAGCGTGAAAAGTTCACGCTTGATGAAATGATTGAACACTTTGATATGAAGCGTGTATCACTAGGTGGTCCAATTTTTGATATCGACAAGCTTAACTGGTTAAACGGTTTATGGATCCGCGAAAACTTATCTGACGAAGAGTTAATGGCGCGTTTCTTTGACTGGAAATTTAACCCTGAGTTACTTGCTAAAGTATTGCCACAAGCAAAAACACGTATTAATACGTTATCTGACTTAGTTGATTTAGCAGGCCACTTTGTTGCGGGTACACCACAATATGACCCTGCATTATTAACAGCTGGCAAAGTAGAAGAAGATATTGTGCGTGAAGCATTACAAATTTTCATCTGGGAATTAGAAGCACTACGTAGTTGGGAAAAGTCAGAGATTTTTGCCATTGCAAAAGCGGTTGCAACTCACTTTGACCTTAAAATTAAAGACTTCTTAGAGCCGATTTTTGTTGCTATTACCGGTAAAACATCGTCTACATCGGTTGTTGATGCAATGGAAATTCTTGGTTCAGATATGTCGCGTGCACGTTTACGCGTGGCACTTAACCACATTGGTGTATCGAAGAAGCAAGCTAAGAAATTAGAAAAAGCTTATAAAGAGTATCAAGCGCAATAATTTTTGCTTGGTAACTTATTTTTAAAAAGCCAGCATTATGCTGGCTTTTTACATTTTATTACTATTAATTTGTAGTCGTTTTACTTATTTTAGGTACGATATATCCGGTTTTGATTTTTCATTTAAATACAAAAGGATATGTTATGAAACCGGTTTCTTCTTTGGTTCTTTTTCTCGCTCTGTTACTTCCTATTTCCACCTTGGCAAATAATCAGAATCAAGGGCAATATTTTATTAATTTTGGTCTTGCTTCTAACTATTATAACTACAACAGTAAGGATGCAAGAGACGAACTAGATCAAAACTTTCAAGACTTGCTAGATGAATATGATTTAAATGGCGACGATGCCGATATTGTGAATGCAAGTATTGGTTTGGGTTACTACCTGACGAATGACTTAGCTGTACGCGCCAATTACACCTATGGCATTGAGCTGGATTGGTTAGATTTTTGCTTTTTGGATTGTAAAAACAATGTTTACCATGATAGCGATGCGAGCATTCTCACTTTAGATGGTATCTATCACTTTTATTCAGTAAATGACAAACTTTCATTTTACGGTTTAGCAGGCCTTGCAGTTACTCATGTAACGACCAAACTTTCTTATTGGAGAGATCATCAGCGAGAAGTGATTACACGAGAACACTCAACAAATTACGGTGCCAATTTAGGGCTTGGTGTGCAATATAACTTTGCGAAAAACTGGGGGCTAAAAGCGGGCTATAGTCACCATACCTTCTTATCAATGGATAAATATTACTTGAATATGGAGTATCGATTTTAAACGCTATTTTAGCCTTTCAACAGGTATGACCAATTATTCAGAAAAACGCTGATAAAATGCGCGGCCAAGTTAAAATTGAGGTTATTTTATGTTATCTGGTTTCTATCAAGAATCTGAAGGAAAAGTATCGTTTACACGTGATCAGGCAAGCCGATTTGCGAAACTGATTGCTGACGATTACAACCCGCTTCACGATATTGATGCAAAGCGTTTTTGTGTGCCAGGTGATTTACTTTTCTCAATGGTGTTAAACAAGTACGGTGTAAGTGAAAAAATGCACTTTACTTTTGCTGGTATGGTTGATGAGAAAGTATCTCTTACTTTCCCTGACGCTGACAGTGATATTGCATTAACACAAGATGATAAAGTGTACTTATCGGTAAACCGTGAAGGTGATACTTCAACCTGTGAAGAGCTGACCAATAGTTTAATTAAAAACTATGTGGAGTTTTCAGGTAAAGCGTTTCCACATGTGATTATTCCATTAATGGGTGAACAAGAGGTGATGATTAACCCTGCGCGCCCAATGGTAATGTACGAGTCAATGTCGATTGAGTTTTCTAACCTTGATGTTAAACAACCTGTGTTAGAGTTTGTGACGCCTGAATTTGAACTTTCAGGTAAGCGTGGAAAAATCACACTACCTTTTGTTTTTAAAGATGGCGACAAAGTAATTGGCAAAGGCGAGAAGAATATGCTGGTTTCGGGCATACGCGAGTATTGTCAAAAAACAGTTGATGAATTAATTGCCTATTACAATCAACGTAAAGTTGATTTAAAACCGGCTTAAAAATTGATATAGAAAAAGGCGAGCATCTAGCTCGCCTTTTTTAGTTCTTCTTCCAAGGTTTGACTTAGTTGTTCAAGTGCTTTTATTTTTTCTTTAGCAAATTCGATTTGTGTTTGATCAATTTTTGCTTCTAACCCTCTAGCAAGCCAACTATTAAGTAATTTCACCTTTTCTTTCGCTGCTTGAATATAGGCTGTTTTAAGAGCTATTTCTTGTTCATTCTCATACACTAAGTAAGCGTCGTGATCATCTAAATCACCGGTAAATGTTGTCTCTAATTTAGTTGGTGATATCGGCGGAATATCAACCTTAACATGCGTTTTTACAGGGCTGATTAAAGTGGTTTTTAATCTGCTGTTAACGGTTGGTACTGGTGTTTGTGCTTCAATGGATTGTATTTTTGTTGCGGGTTTTTCTCTTGAATGTACGGTTTTTGGGGTATTCATAGCACTATAAACTTCAGGGCTCATTGGCAAATTGCTAAACCAACTAAGCGCGATAATTAAGCCTATAACTATGCTAGCTAACAGTAAATTTAATTTCATAATTGGCCGCCTTTTAGCCATTGATTTTTAGCATTGGCATACTGATTTTTGGCCAATGTTGCTGCAAGGGAGGTTTTTGCCTGATAAACAACGGTTTCACTGTTTTCAGGATAGTAATCATATTTTTTATCAAATACTTGAATGATCACCCACTGGTTTTTAGGTGTGCGTAAAAGTGTAGGGCCTTGTTTTGTGGATAAATTGAATGCGGCTTGATTAACAAAATTAGTGTTAAGTGCTTGACGTTTTATAACTGCTTTTTTTCTATTAAGCTGTTGTGACAGCTCGTTATTTTTATAAGCGTTTTGTGCAGTTTCTTGCGAGCTAAAGGAAAGCGATGCGGCTGTTACTTCTGAGCTGTAGCGAAATTGCTGTTTATTTTGTTTGTAGTAATGAGCTATTTCTGACGATGTTATCTGCTTTTTCAAATTGTCGAGGTAAGGGCTTTCATTATGCATACTGGCTTTTACACCGAGGTAAGAGAGCAGTGCTGGTGTGATAGCCTGACTTGTACTGAGTGACTCGAGCACCTGCCAGCGAATATTTGGGTTTTGATGCTGTTGCTTTACGCTTTGGTAGTGGGCTTCTACCTTTACGAGTTCAGTGAGCTGTTTTACGTCCCCTTGGTGCAGGTTAAAACGTGCTTGCATCGATGCATCATTATAAGCATCTGCCAATGTGTAGCCTTCAGTTAGAGACTGAGTTAACTTAGCTAAATTTTGCGTTGTTGCGATGCCATTATGAGGATAGTTACCAAGTAGCTGTTTTAGTTTTGTGCTGGTAAGAGCAATGTTTGGCACTGAAACTTTAGTGCTTTCATTACTTAATAAGCTGATCATATAGCGTTTTTTATGATAGTTAGTGCTAAAGCCAACACTTGCAACACGATTTAATAATGTTGGTGCTTTTTGTTTAGCGAGGGCAAGATGAAAGTACAGGGTTTCAAGCCTTTGTTGTGTTTGCTGCTTGGATAATTGCTCGCCTTGCTTGATATAAAACTGGTTCATAAAAGCAATTTCATCGTAATTAAATTGCACATTAGCGTGTGCAAAGCACGCTAAAAGCGTGCTTAATAATACTAAGAACTTCATTTATAGCTGTACCACGGCATGATTAAGTAAATGAACGACCATAGCAATGGCATGTGGGATCACGACTTGCCCGGTATTTACGCGGTCATAATGGTCTTTCGAGTTAAGGACTATGCCACCTTGTGAATATGAAAGCGCACCACCTTGAGTAAGAATAGGGCGGATATCTTGCTGGCTTGCATCAAGTGTTGCGTAGTATTCAAGTGCTTGGCTGACTTTACTAAAATCGTTTAGTTGTTCTTTGTCGTAGTAATCTTTTACCCATGATTCCCAACCAGAGTGATTTAATGCAGACGTTACCCAAGTGTGGTGTGGTTGTAGTAAATCAGTGGTGTGAAATACAAATCCTAGGATCTGAGGGTTTTTGCTTTCGACAAACTTTTGAAACCAGTATTGACCTAAATGATCAATTGGTTGGAACGGCATTTCTTCAAAGTCATCATACATGTTGTAGTGTGAGTGACCATCAATACGGTAGTTTGCTTCAGTGATTCCGTAGCTATTGTATTTAGTTGAGTCAGAACCAAACCAGCCGGTTTCGCCACCGCGGCCATCGTCCAAGTAATCGCCTTTTAACCAAGTGGCGGCTAAATTATCAATGTCACCCCATACCGTAAGTTTTTGGTAGTTATAACCGCCAAAGTCATTGCCGTGTTGGTCAGGGCCTTGAGTATGGTTTTGAAAGTGCCAGTAGCTAGTGTATTTTACAATGCTCTCAGCTGCGCCCCAAATAGGCGCTTGTACGCAAGAGCCTGTGATTGCGCCACAAAAGAATGTATCTTCAAAATCATCAACGTCGTAAGCTGCTTGCCCTAGCAGATTTGCTAACTGAGTTACCGTTAGATTAAGCTGTGACGCCCAGTTCGCTAATTTTGCGTATTCTGTGGAATTAGGGTTTTGCTGCATATAATTCACAGCATCAATCACAATACGTTTATGTGTTTCTTGTGAGAATGCATTAGCTAGTTGGCTGACTGCAGCAAGCGAGCTTGCCAGCAGTAGCGAGGTGAGTTTGATGTTCATATTTACCTTTATTTTTGTTGTTAATAAAGGTACTAAACTAAGTGGTTATTTTTACAGCCAATTTACATTTATATGAAGTATTTACTCTAAAGCTTAAGCGTATTAATTAGTAAACACGTCAATTAAAAGAGTTCTACTTCGTTATGGGCGAGGTTCCCAGTAAGCTTTTCAACCATTTTATTTAGATCATCAGTGGCTTTATTGACACTTGCACTCACGGTATTGCTATTTGCAATTTCTTGATAGTTATCAGTTACTGATTTGAGATGCTTTAAATTCTCATTAAGTTGATTATTTATATTTACTTGGCGAGAGGAGATGTCTGACACAAGCTGACTTTGCGAGGTCATATTACCCATTTCTTCACTAATTTCGTTTAATGATTCGCGAACCAAGTTTGATTGCTCGTGGTTTTTTGCGGTAATAGATTCAGATTCATGCATAGCCTCAACAGCTTGTTTGGCAGCAACTTGTAAAGATTTTATTATTTCGCCAATATCTAATGTTGATTGCTGTGTTTTTGTAGCGAGCATTCTAACTTCGTCAGCAACAACAGCAAAGCCTCGGCCTGCTTCACCTGCTCTTGCAGCTTCAATTGCCGCATTAAGCGCAAGTAAATTAGTTTGTTCCGCAATACTTGTAATGACATCAAGTACAGAGCTTACTGAGCCTGCTTCTTGATCGAGCTGTTTTATTATTTGTGATGTTGATTCAACTTGTTTGGCTAATGCAAACATGTCTTTAGAGGAGTCAATCATTTGTTGATTACACAGATTTGATTTTTCAAGTACGGTATTTGTTGAAAGATGAGCATTATCACTCTGTTGCGCTAGCTCTGTAGCAATATGTACGAGCTCTTCAATAATTTCTTCCATTTGTTGTGTGCAGTGGAGTTGTTCAGTAGAGCCATTCGAGATTTGTTTACTTACTTCAGTTAATAACGAAAAGGCAGTTTCAACATCCATTTTTACTAAAGATATGCTGGACACTGTATCGACAATATGGGATTTAATCTCAGTTGCAGCGTTTCTGAGTTCACCTAACTCATCGTCTTTGTCATAGTTGAGTGCAATATCATATTTGCCATCGGAAATTTCGGTAATTTCGCTAATTAACTGCCTGAGCGGATTGATGATTAAAGAGTTTAATAAAAGTAAAACCAGTAAAACAGAAGAGATTGATAACACGATTACAATGATTGGGTAGATAACAGTAATAGTATTTTTTTGCTTATTAATTGTTTTTTGTACGTTTACAACCTGTTCGTTTTTGCTTTCTACTGTCGATGTTAACTGTTGGCTAAATTGTTTATCAATGCCTCTTATTTTTGAGTCAACATCTTCCATGATTGTACCTGAGCTAAGCTGATTTTTTGCTTCATTATAGCGTTCGAACAATTTTTGATGCTGAGACCGTAACGCTTGATACTTTGAGGAAGTATTTAATTGAGTTTGAATTTCATTTTGAAGGCTTGAGAATTGCGCCCAGTATTTTTCTTGCTCAGCACTACGTATTAGCGTGTTTTTCCATGCTTGAACTTGATCTTTAAAAAGTATCTGAACGTGTGTGATGCTGTGCGCCTGCGATACTTCATTATTCAGTAAGCCATCATATTCGGCAAGTAACGCTTCTAGTTTGTATATGCTAAAAAAGGAACTCAACATCATTATGAATGTTGCGCATATAATTGGAGCAAGTATTTTAGTGCGAATTTTCATGGGCAAACGTAATCAGTTTTTTTATAAAGTTTTAATTAGGATTGGACGTTTGTCGAAAAATTAAAAATAAGTTTGGTTTATCGTTACTAGAAAGCGAGCAGAATAGGGAATTTAGATATAAAAAAACCGCGATGTTCGCGGTTTTTTTATTTTTGGCTAGTTAGCCAGCTTAGGAATTGGCGTGCGTCGCTTTTGTTCTCGAAATCAACGCGTTGATTGCCTGACTTATCTTCGAAAGTCACCTTGCTTTTGTTGATGGATGCAAAGTCCACAGGCAGCGCCACATGGATTTTGGATCCTTGATATAAATAGTCCATTTTCGACTCTCTATTCTATGTGTTTAGAGTAAACACAGGTTTAACATGTGCAATCACTGGATCAGGGTGATTGCGATTTCCATTAACTTAATACAGAGTTATGACGTTTTAATGACGTTAAAGTTCATTTTAACGTTACTGTATTTTCAAAGTGATTTACCACTATAGTGCTTTGTTGATTATAGTTATAAGGACAAATGTCCTTAAGGGCGTTTAAAAAACGCCCAGAAGAGATGGTTTAATTACTTAAACTCTAATTTACCTTTCATTATTGCCCAGTGACCAGGGAACGAACAGAAAAAGGCATAGTCACCGCCCACTTTGAGCTTATCTGTTTTAAAGGTTAATGTAGTTGTTTCACCACCACCGATTATTTTTGAAAAGCCATAAACGCGCTCATCTCCCGGTTTTACATATTGATTTGCAATACCTGCTGACATTCCGTCTGTAGCTACAGCCTGAACATTTGCGCTATCAACCACGACAATATTATGGCCCATCGTTTTTGCTGGCAGTTTGCCTGTATGTTTCAGTTCTATGCTGATTTCTTTACAGTCTTTAGAAAAACTTAACGTTTTTTGGTTAAATTGCATCATGTCGTTTGCTTCGAGCGTAGCTGAACATGACGCTGAAGCATTGACAGAAAAAAATGATGCAGCAAGAGAGAGTAGACCTAGCTTGATTAAACATTTCATATATTTTACAACTCAAATGTTATTGAGAATTATTTCTATTTTATATTTTGTGAGCATGCATGCAAGGTTTTGTTTCATTTGATTAATGGTAAAATGATTTTTCAAAATTCAATGTTCTATTAATTAATAGGTAATTACGTTAATGAAAATTCAAGAGATCAATAAAGCTCGTTATCGCAATCATTTAAATAAAGTGATTGTAGGTTGTATTGGGGCGTTAGTGATTGGTAGTTTGGGCATTGCACAAGCCCTTATTGCTATTTTCCCTAGTGAGCAGGGCAGCCATTTTCATTGGAATCTTTTAGGCGTAGTTGTGACGTGTTTATTCATTGGTAGTATATTAAAAAAATATAAGCACCATGACTTTATGACTGAAGTAACGTATGTGTGGGAATTAAAAAAGCAACTGAATTACATCACCAGAAAAATGCGTAAGTTAAAAGCCGCAGTTGAAGAGGGCGATGTTGTTGCAATGCAGATTATTAACTATTCATATGCTGGATCGCGTCAACTTTGGCAGCTGGATGATAACACTATCACTATGGAAGAACTTAGCATCTGGCAAGCTGAATTAGATGCAAAAGCACGAGAAGTGAATGTAATCCTTGATACGGATAAGTATGAAGCTAAATTACTTTCAAAATATTAAAGTTCTATTTGATTGAATCATTTCTTAAAACTGAACAACCCCTGCGTATCCAAATAAAAATTAGTTTTTTCATTTTGTCTATTTTTTAGACTTTTCTATACTTATTCTATACCAGTTACAAATGGATTTGCATTTCTGGTATTTGTATAGAAGGGGATAGAAATGCAAAGACAAATGGGTTTCACGCTTGTTGAAATTATGATTGTTGTCGCAATCATAGGGATCCTTACAGCATTAGCTCTACCAGCTTACACTGAATATGTTAAAGAAAGTCGGAGAGTAGATGCTCAGCAATATCTGCTGCAACTCTCTGGTACGCTTGAACGAAATTATACTCGCCTTGGTGAGTACCCAACAGAAGACTCAATTACCCCTGAAACCTCAGATTACTATGCTTACAAATATTCTCGCGATAGCGACACTTCATTTACTCTAAGTGCTAGTCCTAAAGGAGCTCAGTCAGACGATAAATGTGGTGATTTATCGGTTAATCAACAAGGTGCAACGACTGCATCACTCGATACCTGTTGGCGTTGAGGTGATTTATGAAAAACGGATATACCTTAATAGAGCTAGCGGTTGTTTCAAGTATTGTAGGGGTTTTAAGCACCGTTGCTATCCCTTCTATGATCACTTCTATTAAATCTGACAGGCTGGTTGCTACAGCTAATCAATTAACCAGTACATTTAAATTTGCTCGAAGCGAAGCGGTAAAAAGAGAAACCGACGTGCAATTAGTTGCCTCAGGAGGTGATTGGTTAGTTCAACTGGATGGCGAAACAATCATGACGTTTAGCAGTAATTATTCAAGTGTCAGTGTTAATGGTTTAGCAAATATGACTGTACGTGCTTCTGGTGAAACCACAAGCATAAATTTAACTATTGAAGATGGCGATGCGGATACGGTTGACCGTTGTTTTTCTGTTTTAGTGAGTGGGCAAAGTCAGTTAACTAAAGGAGGGTGTGTAAATGAAAGCACCCAATAAACAACGAGGCTTCTCTTTAATTGAAGCAATGGTTGCAACGGTAGTTTCAGCCATAGCGCTTTTAAGCTTGGGTGTTGGGCAAGTTAAATCCCTTCAATATGCATCGAGCAGCTTAGATTATACCCTTTCATTAATACAGGCGAATAATGCAGTTGAGCAATCATGGGCTAATTTGTGTGAACTACAAAATGGCACTCTGACATTAAATGATCTTAATGTAGCAACCCAAACAGATAAATATGTTATTGAGTTTCCAAACGGTTTTGACGTTGATGATTTTGAAATCAGGGTAAGTTGGAGTGACGAACGCATGACAGATAACCTCGCTAATACAGCTGGTTTAAATGTGAAGTTACCAAGGGTGTGCTCATGAAAATGCATAAAGGATTTTCTTTAGTCGAATTGATGGTTGCTATGGCTGTTTCGATGTTTTTGGTTGCCGGAACAGGCTTTGCTTATATTGGTATCTCAGATTCAATAAATCTATCTAAGAACATCGAAAATACCCAAGAGGTTTTACGATACACGTCAGATGTGTTTGGTCGAAGCTTGAAACAAACACTTGTTACACCAGTTTCTACTGGTACAGATAATATTCGCATTGTTCAAGATAAAGTGGGCTCTGTGGCATGTGATGGCACAGTACCAATTGTTGCACCTTACACCGAATCTTTTCGTTTTGAAGCGCCAAATTTGTTGTGTAATGCAGGAAATGGGGAAATTGTTATTTTACAAGGCATTGAAAATATGTCGATTGTTATAAATGGGGATCTTGTCGAAATCACTGTTTTACCTGGTGACTTTCCTATTGCAGATTTACCTAATGGGGTAAGAATAGATATTTCCTTGAGTAGTAAGATTTTATTGGAGGAGACTAACTGATGCGTAGTTCTTATCCATCAAAAGGTTTCGCGCTTTTAAGTATTATGCTGTTAGTAATGATGGCAAGTGTACTTGTAGCGGGTTCTCTGAAAGATAATTTTATCCAAGAAAGGCTAACAGGTAATTTTCACAAGAAAATTAATTCACGCCATACCGCAGAATTAGGTGTGATAAATATTCGCGAAGAAGTTGAAAATATGATCAAAGCCAATCCATATATGGAATTGGATGATTTTATTGAGGCAGTGACAAATAATACAGATATGCTCGTAAGTGAAGGGCTATCAGATTCAAGCAAATATCGCAGTGAAATGACATCCGTTTCGGGAGATTTATTCACTTTTAAAACGCAAGGTAGTCAATTTGAAGGGCGAGATACTTTAAGTGCCGTTTTCAAATTTGTACCAGGCAATGTCGTTAACTACCCCTCACCATTTGCAACAGGGCTTACTGGTTGCGATGGCGTCGTTTTAGGAGGTAGTGGCGAAGCTGATAGTTATAACTCTAAGGATGGTGCATATGGAGGTGATAATGTTGGTGATGCAGTGACAGTGAGTACGGTATCCGATATTGGCGTAATTACCATTAAAGGTGGCGCAGATATACAAGGGGATGTTAAAGCAACAAGTAATGTTATTTTTGGTGGTTCGGCATCTATATCGGGGAATTTAAGCACCAATGGATTTGTTGATATCACAAGTGCATCAAGCTTTATCGGTGGAGATGTAACAGCATTAGATTATGTTGATGTAAAAAATACTATTATCGGTGGCACAATCCAAAGTAATAGTTACATTACGTTATCTCAAGTTGTGGTTGGCGGGGACGTAATTTCTTCCCCTGTTTCAGGCTCTTTGAATGATCCCTCAAATGTCAGTATTACAGGTGAAACTGTTTATGGTGGTGTTTATAGCAAAGGGGATGTTTTTCTTAATAACACCATTATCGATTATGACACCTCGACCTTATCTTATGGTGTTCAAACATATGGTAATTTTGTGCAAACTTATGGTCGGGTAGATGGGGGTATTCGTGTTATTGGTGATGTTAGTTTACCCAAATGGGGCACTACTATTACCGATAAAGATTTATTGTATGCCGGTACCGGTAGTTTTATTGAACACACCGATTTTGGTTTAGGAGATTTCCACGATACCGAAGAAAATATCTTAGCATTATTCGATGAGATTGAGCCACTTGAAGAAATTCCGTTTGATGATGGCAGCGGTGTAGGTGATGTACAATGCGATCCACTGAATATTGATAGTCAGATGTCAGATATTAATGAAGGTTACGTTTCTAATGGTGATTTATTTGTAAGTGGTTCTGGTAGTGGCGATGTTTTTGTCATTGGAGAAACAAGTGCGGAGTTTTCAGTTGACAGAAATTCTACAAATCAAGGTAGTGTAGCTTCTTTAGAAAGTGTAAGAGCTACTTTTTTAAGCTTAGAACGCGATGTGATTATGGTCGATAACGTTTCTGTTAAAGGGCATATTAAAATTGCTGAGAATTCCCATGTAGTGTGGTTTATTAAAGGCAATTTTGAAATGGGCGGCCAATCTAGCTTAACCATTCCCGATGGCAGTAGTTTGATGATTATTATTCAAGGGACCTTTGAGGTTGGTGGCGGTGGAGAAATATACACCCCTGATGTTGGTTTGACTAATCCTGATAAGTTACCTGTATTAAGTATTTTTAGTGATTATGTTGGCGATGGCATTGCTATTCAAGGTGGAACTGAAGATATTTACGCAGCTGTTTATGCACCAAAAACAGATGTGACAGTAACATCATCCGCTGATTTTATGGGCGCAATTTTAGGAAAAACGGTATCTGTAACTGGCAGTGGCGCTTTTCACTATGATGCTTATCTAGGTGAATCTGTGGTTGGGCCTGATCCAAATGAATCTTCAACTGGGAAGTTCCAGTTCTTGGGATTCCAGTATCTATAAAATACTTTCAAATAAAAAAGCAGACTTCTAGTCTGCTTTTTTTTATGTTGAATACTCAGTGATTGTTAAAGTTCTATTGTGAAGTGTTAAAAGATTTTATTGTTAATATTTTTATGTTCAATTTACTCTATCTTCTATCTTCTATCTTCTATCTTCTATCTTCTATCTTCTATCTTCTATCTTCTATCTTCTATCTTCTATCTTCTATCTTCTATCTTCTATCTTTAAATAGTTAATTTATATAGCTTACAAGTGCATCGAGATGAGTTTTTGCTCTTTCTTGGTCATTTTATTAACTACAAGTAAGAATGAGTTATCTATCATTCGCTCAATCTCACCTTTTGGAATTGAATCGTTTAGAATAACCGTATTCCAGAGCTTTTTATTCATATGGTAAGTAGGGATTACAGCGTCAAAAATATCACGCAATGCAAGTGCTTCATTTGGATCGCATTTTAAGTTAATACAATAATAACCCGCCATTTTTCCATTTGTGCCTTTTTCATTCCCGTTACCTAAAGAGAGAGTTGCAAACATTTTATCTTTTACTTTGAATACATCAACGTTATCACCAAAAGGTTGAGTGACACTCGTGAAAGGTTTCTTCAGTAAATAATCGGTAACGGTTTGTTTATCCATTTCAGCTAATATCCTTATTTTTTTATGGGTTATATACTTTATACTTGAGCGAATAGTCTGCTGGTTTTTGCAAAACACGATATTGGCGCGAACTTTTACATTAAACTGCTCAATAGCATAAACATGTGTTTAAGAATTAATTTAAGCACTTAATCGCTTGGCCAATCCCGTCTAAAGTTAATGGGAACATTCTTTTTTCCATCAAGTGTTCAATTAGGCCTATTGATTGATAATAGTGCCAATGTTGTTGTGGTTGAGGGTTTAGCCAAACAACATTATTAAAATGTTGTGTGATACGCGCTAACCATACTTGGCCAGGTTCTTCATTCCAATGTTCTACACTGCCGCCAGGGTAACTTATTTCATAAGGACCCATTGTGGCATCGCCAACAAATATCACTTTGTAATCACTGGAGAAGCGATTGATGATACTGTAGGTATCAAGCACATTTGTGTATCGTCTTTGATTATCCTGCCAAACATGTTCATACAGACAATTATGGAAGTAAAAAAACTCAAGATGCTTGAACTCAGAATGTGCCGCGCTAAAAAGCTCTTCACAGGTATGAATATAATCATCCATTGAACCACCGATATCAAAGAACATAAGCACTTTTATCGCATTGTGACGTTCAGGTTTCATTTTGACATCAAGCATACCACCTTGTTTTGCGGTTGCGCTTATTGTGCTGTTGAGATCAAGCTCATCACTTTCGCCGCTTCTAGCGAATTTTCTTAATTTTTTGAGAGCCAGTTTCATTGTTCGAGAGCTAATATCAGCATCTTGGTCGAGATTTTTGAATTGGCGTTTATCCCACACTTTGACCGCGCGGCGCTGACGGTTGCCATCTTGACCAATACGAACCCCCTCAGGGTTATAACCATACGCGCCAAAAGGTGATGTACCGCCAGTACCTACCCATTTATTTCCGCCCGCGTGTTTTTTTTGTTGTTCTTTTAAACGTTCAGCCAATGTTTTCATAAGTTGGTCGAGGCCGCCTATGGCTTCTATTTTATCTTTTTCTTCTTGGCTAAGATGCTTTTCAAATTCTTTCTTTAACCAATCTTTAGGTAATTGGTGTTGCGCTTGTAGCTTTGAAAATATATCAACTGATTCAACACCTTCGAAATATTCAGCAAAGGCTCGGTCAAATTTATCAAATTGGGTTTCATCTTTAACTAAGCACAATTTGGCTAAATGATAAAAATCATCAATATTTGCAAAAACAACGTGTTGTTTTAGAGCGTTAATTAAATCAAGTAATTCACGCACACTCACATTTACGCGATGTTTTTTTAAGGTAAAGAAAAAATCTATTAGCATAAAAGGTCTAACGCTTTGCTAAAAATGCTAGTTTTTCAATTAGGCTAACATCTTGTTCATTTTTCAAAAGTGCACCAAATAATGGCATTAAGCCACCACTTTGAGTTTTGTCATGCAGTGTTTTGGCGTCAATATCTTCAGCTAATAGCAACTTTAACCAATCAATTAACTCGCTGGTGGATGGTTTCTTTTTAAGCCCATTTACATCGCGTAAATTAAAAAATACTTGTAGCGCTTGTGCTAGTAAATCTTGCTTCACATTAGGGTGGTGTACTTCAATTATTTGTGCCATTTCTTCTGGTGTAGGAAAATTAATGTAATGAAAGAAGCAGCGTCGTAAAAAAGCATCCGGTAGCTCTTTTTCGTTATTTGAGGTGATAATTACAATGGGGCGTTCAACCGCTTTTATTTGCTGCTGGGTTTCGTATACATAAAACTCCATTTTATCGAGTTCGAGCAGTAAGTCGTTTGGAAACTCAATATCAGCTTTATCAATTTCATCAATGAGTAAAATAGGGCGTTTTTGCGCTTCAAATGCTTGCCACAGCTTACCTTTTACAATGTAATTACTGATGTCATGAACTTTTTCATCACCTAATTGGCTATCACGTAATCGTGATACTGCGTCATATTCATAAAGACCTTGTTGTGCTTTAGTCGTTGACTTGATATGCCATTGAATTAATTCAGTATCGAGCACTTGGGCTAGCTCTTCAGCAAGCATGGTTTTACCTGTTCCAGGCTCACCTTTTATTAATAATGGCTTTTCTAAAGTAATTGCTGCATTAACAGCTAACTTAAGTGATTCAGAAGCGATATAGTTTTGTGTACCATTAAATTGCACAGGGCACCTTTTAGACTAAACTGGTATGATGTGTAAGTGTGTCATATTAAGTGATTAAGTAAAGTATGAAGTTGCTGCAAAATGTGGTCTTTAAGGTTGAGTTTAAGTGAAATTGGATTAATTTGGAGCGCAAAATGAGATTAGGATGTTTATTTTTATTAAGCGTTTTTTTATTTTCTCCGGCTACTTTTTCAAATACTAATGACATTAGCAAACCAGTTCGATGGGTGACGGACTCCTGGCCAAATTACACAAGTCAGGATGGTACAGGCTTATACCATGAGCTGATGCGCTCTATATTTTATGAAGCTAACGAATTTAATGTGCAGTATGCACCTTGGCTGCGCTCTTTAGAGCTGGTTAAATCAGGTGGGGCAGATTTAACAGGGGCGATGCCATTAAATCCAACCTTTATAATGTCAAAGCATATTGTATTAAGTCAGCCTATCTCGCTGTTAGTTCGAAAAGACCGTTATGCCAAAGTGTCTGAAAGTGATTTACCTAAATTGGTTGGTGTATGGCGTTCTGGCTACAAAAATGAACTATTAAACGATACGATAAAGCCTTTGGTTAATGGCGTAGAAACGGAAAACACTGAGAGTGGGTTTAACTTAGTGAGGTATAAGCGTGTAGATTACCTTATTGATGTACGCACAATCTTAGCAACGCATTTAGCAAATCAGTCTGATAAAGCTGAATTTCAACTTATTGATATTAGCTCACTTAATTTATATATGGCTTTTTCCAATTCAGTAAGAGGTCAATACATTGCAAATCTGTTTGATATGCGCTTTTCCGAATTAGAAAAGTCAGGTCGGCTTAGTGAGATTTATCAAAAATACCAACAAGTAGTTCCTAAAAAATTATAAGGCAAGCTGGCTCCACAACGGTTCTGCTTAAATAGGGATTTATGGTATAGTTTCGCGACTTGTTACAGATTTGATAAAGCATGAATTATATATCCCTTGATGATTTTAAATATGCATGGGCATTTCGTCATCAGCAGTTACCTATTGATGATTCTTTACTCGCTAAAATAAAACCAATGTCTGAAAGTCGTGCGACAAATTTATGGGCTACTTTTGTCAGTTGTGAAAAAGATCACCCCGATTTTTTTGATAACAAAGATTGGCCAGGAAATGGCAAAACTTGGGTGAACTCGGTTAAATGGGAGTCAGCTTGGGATAACGATGATGCATTGCCAGATGAAATCATTAATCACCTCGATTGGGATGAAAATACGACTGTGTATTTTTGTTTATCTCGCAAGCACGTTATTGAAACTGATTGGCGAACCTTTAAAGCAACATGGTTAAACTTTTTATTTATGAGTGATGGCAGTTTGCTAATTGGTAAAAAACGTCATCAGGTGGTGCAGTTTTTAGAAACTGGATATGCCAAGCTGGGCAAGCGCATAGATTAAATTACCTATCGTAATTGTTTACTGGTAGCAATTGCGAAAATATCTCACATTTTTCAATTTTTTCATTTATCTTACTGTCGTTCAGTAAGGTAAATTAACTCTATACTTATTCTTCCTTTAAGTGCTGAATACCGTCTTATTTCTTGGCGTATCATTTTTAAGCTATTGTCGATGTTACATCCAATTTTATTATGATGTACTATGGTTAATTAAGTGTATTCGCTAGGTTTTTTATCAGTGCAATCAGGATGTGAAGAGCAAACAGAGTTATGGCGCAGTTCGTCACGCAGTAATGCGTACAATGCGTTATGTAATACTTTTTATGTTCGGGAGATTCATCGCTTAAGCAAAGAGCAGTTTGGTTCAGTTGAGCGATTGCAACGACGCTTTGCTAGTTTGCCTTATTACATTGAAAAAGCCGCGAATCATATTTTAGAAGGCAACAGCCCGCTTACCTTAGATACACAAAACGGCAGTTGGATCGCGAAACAGTCACGTGCAATACCAAAAGTTGATGAAGAGAAAAACCATCAATTCTTTAGCCAAAATGTATTTGTCGGCTTAATTATTCCTGTTTTAGTATATGACGCTGAGTATTCAACTGTTAGAATCGATAGTGTTGATGAAGTAACAAGCTCGGGTTTTCATTGTAATCAATTTGGTTGGGTTGCAATGTCTGGAAGCTCCCAAGAAAATACGGGAATACAAGTATTAAAACCGAGCAAAGCGGCATTTTCAGCTGCTTGCTGCGGGCATGTTTGGTTGCTTTCACGAGCGACAACCCCGCGTGTATTAACATTACGCGAAATGTTGCTCGCAGCACGAATAAACTGGCAAGATTTTAAACGCCCATTTATAACTCAAAAATAGAATTTACCATGCGATTATTTCAACTAGCTTTGTTGTGTTTGTTTGCAAGTTTGCAATACCAGTTATGGTTTGGCCATCATGGTGTTAAAGACTATCGAAAGCTGCAGTCAGCGGTTGAACAACACACTGAAGTGAATACTCGATTAGAACGACGAAATAAGCTTTTAAAAGCGGATGTGGAAGATCTAAAACTTGGTTTAGAGGGCATTGAAGAACGTGCTCGAAATGAGTTAGGGATGATCAAACAAGGCGAAACATTTTTTCGCGTAACACATAAAAATGACAGATATTAATCCTTCTATCGCATTTGTTGTGCCTGCTGCTGGTGTGGGTGCACGAATGCAAGCTAATAAGCCTAAGCAATATATCCATCTTGGTGAAAAAACAGTATTAGAACACACAATTGGCAAGCTAAAAGCAACCTTGCCTGATGCGCTGATTATTATTGCGATTAGTGATAGTGATGCTTATTTTAAAGATCTCACATTACCTGAAAATGTAATTACCGTAACGGGCGGAAAAGAGCGTGCCGACTCAGTATTAAATGCATTAAATTACTTATCACATAATTTTTCAATTGAGTGGGTGCTAGTGCACGATGCTGCGCGTCCACTTGTTTTACCAAGTGACATACTAAAATTGATATCTCAGTGTCAAACGACTCAATGTGGCGGTATTTTAGCCAGTAAAGTGCGAGATACGATTAAGCAAGGTACCTCGTTTGTTGAAAATACAGTACCAAGAGACTCGCTTTGGCAGGCACAAACTCCACAAATGTTTTTATTGGATGAATTAACTAATGCAGTGTCAAATGCATTAGCTCAACAGGTTTCAATAACGGATGAAGCCTCAGCGATTGAGTGGGCTGGTGGCAAAGTGCAACTAGTTGAAAGCCGAGCTGATAATATTAAATTAACGACCCCTGATGATGTAGCAATTGCAGAATTTTTAATTGCGAAACAACTTTTGGAGATAGATAAATGCGAATAGGACATGGTTATGACGTGCACAAGTTTGGTGGTACAGGTCCTCTTACAATTGCCGGTGTAAAAATCGATTATGAATTTGGCTTTATCGCACACTCTGACGGTGATGTTGCAATTCACGCACTATGTGATGCAATTTTGGGTGCACTTGCACTAGGGGATATTGGTAAACACTTTCCTGATACGGCCTCTGAATTTGAAAATATAGACAGCCGAATTTTACTGCGTCATGTTGTGTCATTAATGGAAGAACGTGGCTATTCCGTTGCCAACACAGATATAACTATAGTGGCGCAAGCACCAAAAATGGCTCCTCATATTGAAGCGATGCGTGCGGTGATAGCTGATGATCTAAAGATAAATATTGATCAGGTTAATGTTAAGGCGACAACAACAGAGAAACTTGGCTTTGCTGGTCGAAAAGAAGGTATTGAGAGCCACGCGGTAGTGTTACTTACAAATGGATAATTTAACTTATCTTTACGGAAAACCGAATGCGACAGCTGAGTTTAAAAGTTCAGCTGAGGATTTTCGCGTTGATGAAGAGCTTGGTTTTGAGCTGACAGGTTCTGGTGAGCATGTGTGTTTGCAGGTGCTTAAAAAAGGCGAGAATACACAATTTATAGCGAAACAAATTGCCAAAATCGCTGGCACACAAGCGCGTAATGTTAGTTATCCAGGATTAAAAGATCGCAACGCAGTAACCTCGCAATGGTTTAGTGTGCCTGTCCCTATCAAGAAAGAAGCTGATTTCTCTTCTCTTAATAGTGATAGCGTAAAAATATTGCAGCAGGTAAGGCATAACCGTAAGCTCAAAACAGGATGCCATAAGGCAAACCGCTTCACGATTGTGTTACGTCATTGTAGCTCGGTAAGCGAAGTGCTAACGCGTATCAATGCTGTAAGACAAGGTGTTCCAAATTACTTTGGCGCTCAACGCTTTGGTCATAATGGGCATAATTTAGAATTGGCAGAGCAATTATTTGCAGGCAAAGAAATCTATGATAAAAAATTGCGCGGCATAATAATATCAGCTGCGCGTTCGCATATTTTTAATCAGGTTGTTAGCCAACGAATTGCGCAATATGGCATTGCAAAAACAATGACAGAAGAAGTATTTTTACTGAACGGTAGCAATGCCTTTTTTAAAGAAGAGATAAGCCTTGAAACCGTTAATCGCCTTGCTAGTGGTGATATACATTTATCTGCGCCTTTAGCAGGCAAAGGTGAACAAGGTGTCACAGAGCAAGAACAAACTTGGCTAGCGCCTTTTGCCTCTTGGTGTGAGAGCCTTGCTCAACTAGGCCTTAAATCTGAGCGCAGAAATATGCGCCTTTATCCAGAAAAATTTGAAGTACATCATGTAGATGAAGATGTGATAGAGTTTAGTTTTGCACTGCCCAAAGGGTGCTTTGCAACGGCAGTATTACGTGAGCTTGCACTGTGCCAAGATGTATCTGTAAAGAATAAGGAAAATAATGAAAATCTTGCTGAGCAATGATGACGGTGTAAATGCAAAGGGCATTGAAGCTTTATATTTAGCGCTGTCTCAAATTGCAGAAGTCACCGTTGTGGCGCCTGATCGTAACTGTAGTGGTGCAAGTAATTCACTTACTTTACTAAACCCCTTAAGAACCCATACACATGAAAATGGCTTTATCTCAGTTAATGGTACACCCAGTGATTGTGTTCAATTAGCCATAAATAAACTGGTTGATTTTACGCCAGATATTGTTGTGGCAGGTATAAATAATGGGGCAAATTTAGGTGATGATACGCTGTATTCGGGTACTGTTGCAGCTGCTTCAGAAGGGCGATTTTTAGGTTTGCCTGCAATTGCAGTATCTTTGTGCTCAAAAAAAGAAGAAAACTATGACACAGCTGCTGCCGTAGCCGTCTCTATTATTAATGAAATTAAAGCGCATCCACTAGAGTCAGATCAAATAATCAACTTAAACGTACCAGACATTCCACTTTCAGAACTTAAAGGCATTAAAGTTACTCGTTTAGGCTCTCGTCATAAAGCCGAAACTATGCAAGAGCAAAGTGACCCTTGGGGACGAAAAATTTATTGGTACGGCCATTTAGGTGAAGCGCAAGATGCTGGTGAAGGGACTGATTTTCATGCGGTAGCGAATGGATTTGCCTCTGTTACTCCGCTTACTGTTGATATGACAGCAAAATCGAGCCTTAAAAAAATGGAAACCTGGATTGAAGGATTGAATATTTCAGGTGTTAAATAATTATAGTCGTAGCGCACATCAATTGGCGCAGCTTTTATATCAGCAAGGAATTCGATCGCAAAAAGTGTTAGACGCTATTGCATCAACACCTCGTCATATGTTTGTTGATGATGTTTTAAAACATAAGTCGTATCAAAATACGGCTTTGCCTATTGGGCTTGGGCAAACGATTTCACAACCTTTCATTGTTGCAAGAATGACTGAGTTACTTTTGCAGCTAACAAGTCCTTCGGCAACTGTATTAGAAATTGGCACAGGCTCAGGCTATCAATCAGCTATTCTAGCGCAGTGCTTTGAGCGTATTTATTCAGTTGAACGAATTAAAGCATTACAGTGGCAAGCAAAAAGAAGGTTACAGCAGTTAGATTTATTTAATGTGGTAATGAAGCATGGTGATGGTTGGCAGGGTTGGCATGCCAATGCACCTTATGATGGTATTATTGTGACTGCCGCAGCAAGTGAAATTCCACAAGCTTTAGTTGAACAATTAAATGATGGTGGTGTGCTAATTTCTCCAATAGGTGAGCATCAGCAGCATTTAGTCGCAGTAAAACGGCAAGGAAAAAGTTTTATTACACAAACCTTAGAAGAAGTAAGATTTGTTCCATTAGTCGCTGGTGCGATTGATTAGGAGTAAATATGCGTTTATTTCTACAGCTTTTTACTTGCATTATATGTTTACAGCTAATCGCATGTAGTAGTAGAACAACGCCTGCCCCTGTTGCAAATCTCACATCTGGTAAGACTAGTTCGCAACAAAAAATTAAAATTAAAGGAAGTAACTATAAAGTTAAAAAAGGTGAAACCTTATATTCAATTGCTTTTAGATCAAACAAAGACTTTCGAGATCTGGCTAAGATCAATGGTATTAAAGCCCCTTACACGATCTTTCCAGGCCAAATCTTACAGTTAAATGCTCCTATCAAAAGTCAAAAAAAGCCTAAAAATTACACTGATAAGACCAGCAAGTCTACTAAAACTATACAAAAAAATAACAATTCATTAAAAAAACCGCTTGATCCCAAAAAACAACAAGAGTATGTTGAAAATCAAGCCAGTTTAAAAAAGCAACAAAAAGTAGCTCAGAGTAGTGACAAGTTGCGATGGTATTGGCCTGCTAAAGGCCGTGTAGCAAGGAAATTTTCAGGAAAAGAAAATGGCTACAAAGGGATACTAATAAAAAATAAATCAGGGACTGATATTCTTGCAGCAGCAGATGGTATTGTTGTTTATGCGGGAAGTGCGTTAAGAGGGTACGGTAATTTAATCATTGTGAAACATAACGATGATTATCTAACTGCTTACGCTCACAACCAAAGAATTTTGGTTAAAGAAAAGCAAAAAGTTACAGCTAGGCAAAAAATTGCCACGATGGGTAACTCCGAAGCCAAGTCTGTAGGGCTTAGATTTGAAGTGAGATACCGCGGAAAATCGGTTGACCCATTAAGGTATTTGCCACGCTAAGTTAGTTGGGGCGCGAACGTGTTTTAGTGTTTAAAGGTCACTGAATGACTCGGGAGGATGCTTATGGGACGCACAAAGAAAGAAAATACTGAAGATCTAATCATCGATATGGATGTAAAAGATGAGGATCTTGAAGAGATAGAAGATACAGAAGACGAAATCTTCGCTAAAGAAGAAGTTGTTAAAAACTTAGATGCTACACAACTATACCTAGGCGAAATCGGCTTTTCACCATTACTTAGTGCAGAAGAAGAAGTATTTTTTGCACGCAAGGCCTTACGTGGTTGCGAAGCATCACGAAAACGTATGATTGAAAGTAATCTACGTTTAGTAGTGAAGATTGCGAGACGCTACAATAATAGAGGTTTAGCATTATTAGATCTGATCGAAGAAGGTAACTTAGGTTTGATCAGAGCGGTAGAAAAATTTGATCCTGAACGTGGATTTAGATTCTCTACATATGCAACTTGGTGGATCCGTCAAACGATTGAACGCGCGATAATGAATCAAACGCGCACTATTCGACTGCCCATCCATGTTGTTAAAGAGCTTAATGTTTATCTTCGTACTGCTCGTGAATTAACGCAAAAATTAGATCACGAACCAACAGCAGAAGAAATAGCAGAAAAGTTAGATCGTCCAGTTGAAGACGTAAGTAAGATGCTGCGTTTAAACGAAAAGATTAGCTCAGTTGACACTCCAATTGGAGGGGATTCTGATAAGGCACTGCTGGATATTATTGCTGATGAAAAAGGGCGTGGTCCTGAAGGTGAAATTCAAGACCAAGACATTCACAATAATATTGTTCACTGGCTTGAAGAGCTAAATGCAAAACAGCGTGAAGTGTTAGCAAGACGATTTGGTTTACTCGGTTACGAACCTTCTACATTAGAAGATGTGGGTAAAGAAATTGGATTAACACGCGAGCGAGTTAGACAAATTCAAGTTGAAGCGCTTCGTCGTTTAAAAGAGGTGTTAACGCACCAAGGATTAAATATTGAATCGCTGTTTAGAGCGTAAAATAAAAAAACCGCTGATTTCAGCGGTTTTTTTATAGATAAAATTTAATACTTTCTATCAACAGATATTTTGGCAAGTGCTATCAATGCATCTTTGTAGTCTGATTCTGGTATCACAGATAGGTAGTTAATTGCTTTCTGTGCTTCTTCTTGTGCTTTTTGCATTGTAAGTGACAAGGCATTAGTTTCATCTAAAACGGCTAAGACTTTATCTAGGTAGTCTTTGCCATCCGCTTTTTCAATTGCACCGCGGATCAAATTTCTTTGGTCTTCAGATCCATTCTGCATTGCATAGATCAAAGGCAGTGTTGGTTTTCCTTCGGCAAGATCATCACCAATAGATTTCCCTAGTTCAGCTTGATTAGCACTATAATCAAGTACGTCATCAACAAGCTGAAAAGCTGTTCCTAAATGCATTCCATAGAATTTTAGTCCGTTAATTACCTCATCACTTTGCTCGGTAATAATTGCAGCTAATTCAGTTGCAGCTTCAAATAACTTAGCTGTTTTACTATAGATAACTTGCATGTAGCTATCTTCAGTTGTATCTGGATCATTACAATTCATTAACTGTAATACTTCACCTTCTGCAATCACATTAGTCGCATGGGCAAAGATATCCATTACTTGCATTTTATTAAAACCAACCATTAGCTGGAATGCACGAGTGTAAATAAAATCACCAACTAAAACGCTTGCTGCATTACCAAATTCAGCATTTGCTGTAGGATTTCCACGACGAAGTAATGACTCATCAACAACATCATCATGAAGAAGAGTCGCTGTATGGATAAACTCAACAATTGCAGCTAAACGAACATGTTCTTGGCCTTGGTGCCCAAGAGCTTTTGCAGCAAGAATTGATAAAATAGGACGAATTCGCTTGCCACCGCTGTTGACAATATAAAGACCTAACTGATTAACAAGTGCGACATTCGATTGCAGCTGCTGCTCGATGAGTTGATTAACTGCTAACATATCTTGTTCTGTTAAGGCTTGGATCGCTTTGATATCCATGAGTCTCCAAGTTTAAAGGGGAAGAGCCACATATTTGCCGGGGATTGTACACTATTTTTGGCTTTTAGTAGAATCAATATTTTATGTAAAATAATGGTTTTCTAAGTGGACATAATTGGGTAGAATTGGCGCCAATAATATCAAATTTTTAAGTGCGTCTTTCGAAACGCAACATTATTAGTCTTTTTTATAAAAATAGGCTTGCGCAATGGTCTAATTTCGCGTAGACTTCGCGCCCTATCGAAGATTATTAAGTTGCGTCGATTTGAGGGCGCAGAACGGAGTTAATTATGTACGCGGTTTTCCAAAGTGGTGGTAAACAGCACCGTGTGACTGAAGGTCAAACGATTCGCCTTGAGAAATTAGAGGCTGAAACTGGTGCAGCAGTAGAATTTGACAAAGTATTACTTGTTGCAAACGGTGAGAAAATCGAAATTGGTGCACCTTTCGTAAATGGCGGTAAGGTTACAGCTGAAGTTGTATCTCATGGTCGTGGTGAGAAAGTTAAGATCGTTAAGTTTAGACGTCGTAAGCATTCTCGCAAGCAAATGGGTCACCGTCAGTGGTTCACTGAAGTTAAAATCACTGGCATTAACGCTTAATTTAGAGGTACAGAAAGATGGCACATAAGAAAGCAGCTGGTAGTACTCGTAACGGTCGTGATTCAGAAAGCAAACGCCTAGGTGTTAAGCGCTACGGTGGTGAATCAGTTTTAGCGGGTAACATCATCGTTCGTCAACGTGGTACTAAGTTCCACGCTGGTACTAACGTTGGTATGGGTAAAGACCACACTTTATTTGCAACTTCAAACGGTAAAGTTCAGTTTGAGCAAAAAGGTCCTTTAGGTCGTAAATACGTAAGCATCATTGCTGAGTAATCCCTAAAAAATTTTAAAAAGCCCCGCAAATGCGGGGCTTTTTTTGTTTCTTGATTACGCACACCCTGATTGTCTTGTATAATGAAAACATTCTAGGCTGTGTAAGGCTAAATATATGAAATTTGTAGATGAAGTTGAAATTCGCGTTGAAGCTGGTGATGGCGGTAGCGGTGTAGTTTCATTTCGCCGAGAAAAGTTTGTTCCTGATGGTGGCCCTGACGGTGGCGACGGTGGTGATGGCGGTAGTGTTTTTATTGAAGCCGATGAAAACTTAAATACCTTGATTGATTACCAGTTTGAGCGTTTCCATAAAGCTGAGCGCGGTACTAATGGTGCTGGTCGCAATATGACAGGGAAAAAAGGGGAAGATCTCACTTTGAAAGTACCTGTAGGTACTCGCATTGTTGATGTCGACACTGCCGAAGTACTAGGTGACTTAACGCAACATGGCCATAAAATTATTGTTGCTAAAGGTGGCTTTCATGGACTTGGTAACACCCGTTTTAAATCAAGTACGAACCGTGCCCCGCGCAGAAAAACGCTTGGAACACCAGGTGAAATCAGAAACCTTCGTTTAGAGTTATTACTTCTTGCTGATGTTGGTTTGTTAGGCCTGCCTAATGCTGGTAAATCGACATTTATCCGTAGTGTGTCTGCGGCAAAACCAAAAGTGGCTGATTATCCATTTACTACACTAGTGCCTAACTTAGGCGTTGTAAGACCAAGCCAAAATCAATCATTTGTAATCGCTGATATTCCAGGGCTTATTGAAGGTGCTGCCGAAGGTGCAGGTCTTGGTATACGTTTCTTAAAGCACTTAGAGCGTTGCCGTGTTTTACTGCACATAATTGATATTATGCCGGTTGACGGTTCTGATCCGGTAGAAAATGCTTACACTATTTTAGGTGAGCTTGAGCGCTACAGCCCTGAGCTTGCTGCAAAACCTCGTTGGTTAGTATTTAATAAGATTGACCTCTTATTAGATGATGAAGCTGATGAGTTATGTGCTGAAATAGCTGAAGAGTTAGAAGCAGAGAAAACATATAAAATTTCAGCATTTAATAAAATTGGTACAGAGCAACTGTGTTTCGACATTATGCAGTTACTAGAGTCAATGCCAAAAGAAAAGTTTGTTGTAGAAGATGAACAGGCTGAAGTTGAGTTTAAGTGGGATACATACCATGAAGATCAGTTGTCAGATTTTGATGATGACGACGATGATGAAGATTGGGATGAAGATGACTACGATGTAGAAGTCGTGTATCAACGATAATTAAAGGTGCTTGCGCACCTTTTTTTATATTTAATAAAAAAGTACTAATAATAAATTACTAGGTTAAAAGTATTAATTTCTTATGATGATTTCAATGATAGCTGCGATGGCTAATAATCGTGTTATTGGTAAAGATAATGATATGCCTTGGCACCTTCCAGCAGATTTAAAACACTTTAAAGCAGTCACCTTAGGCAAACCCGTGATAATGGGGCGCCGCACATATGAGTCTATCGGGCGCTTACTCCCAGGAAGAGATAATATAATCATTACGCGAAATAGTGACTATGTTATTGATGGTGCAATAATGGCTGAAAGCCCAGAGCACGCCTTGTCGCTAGCTGGTGATGTTGAAGAGGTGATGATCATCGGTGGTGGAAAAATTTACTTAGACTTTTTAACCCGAGCAGATCGTCTATACTTAACTCATATCGATTTGGATGTTGAAGGTGATACACAGTTTCCTGACTACGAAGCAGTTGCGAATTGGGAAATATTAGAAAGTACTAGTTTTTCACCTGATGAAGTCAATCAATATCATTACCGATTTGTTATTTATAATAAATTAGGGTTAATTTCTTGAAGAGAATTTAACTTGTTGTTAGAATTGTCATCAACAAGTTAAGTATAAAGTGCTACTAAGGTTGCTGTACCATGAAATTATCAACATTTTTAATCACTCTTTCTTTATCTTCGGCTGCGTTACTGAGCTCTCACACAGTAAATGCAAACGAGCAGCTAGCTGCAAGTTTGTGTGACTACGTTGCTGCAGATGATAAAAGTCGTATTCGTAAAACGCTGAAGGATTCTCGCGTAAAGCTTCGTAACATATATGCTGGCATTAGTTGTGGTGGTAACAACTTAATTCGTCACGCGATTGTTAGCGGTGCTGATGGTACAGGTGAGTACATTGTTAAGCAGTTGCCAAAAAGTGATTTAGAGGCTGGCGGTGATGTAGCGTGGGCTGATGCTAATGGTCACTCAGGTTCAGCTGTTATTACTGCATTAAAGGAACGAGCAGGCCTTTAATAAGTTATCTTCCCTTTGACTAAAAGCCAGCTGCTAAGCTGGCTTTTTTGTGCCTATTTAATACATACTGAAATAATACTTAGAGTTTCTTAATGTACACCCTGTAAAAGAGCTAATGATTTTTTATAAGCAAATTATAAGTAACCATTAATATCTCTTTAAAGCGAAATTAATGGTTGTATTATTTCTTTAGGAAATTAAATTTGCA
>NZ_JBMMUG010000002.1:0-431353 GCF_049257255.1 Pseudoalteromonas aquimarina | reverse complement strand
GAACTCAGAACTCAGAACTCAGAACTCAGAACTCAGAACTCAGAACTCAGAACTCAGAACTCAGAACTCAGAACTCAGAACTCAGAACTCAGAACTCAGAACTCAGAACTCAGAACTCAGAACTCAGAACCTTGAATCTTCAATTTTTGAAGTTATTCGCTTTGAATAAGTACTTAGAAAAGTAACTATTCCTAAAATTTAGACACAAAAAAGCCCACCGAGACTGGTGGGCTTTTAAATAAATTAAGGGTTAAACCTTAAACTCTTCTACTGAAAGTCTTAATTCTTCAGCGAGTTTTGCAACTTCACTTGCAGAAGCGGATGTTTGGTTTGCGCCTTCTGCTGTTTGCTCGGCGATAGCAACAATCGATTCTAAGCTTTCACTAATTTCTTGTGATACTTGATGTTGCTCACCTGCTGCTGTTGCAATTTGCTCACTTGCATCGTGTGCTTGTGATACCGCTTGCGTAATTTGTTCAAGCGCCGCTGCTGCTTGTTCTGATTGCTCCACGCATGAATCAGCTTGCTGTTGACCTTTAGCCATAACAGCTACAGCTTCTTCAGCGCCACTTTGTAGAGATTCAATCATCGCTTGGATCTCTTGCGTTGATTCTTGTGTCTTACTCGCTAATGAACGCACTTCATCTGCTACAACAGCAAAGCCTCGCCCTTGCTCACCGGCACGAGCAGCTTCAATTGCTGCGTTAAGAGCGAGTAGGTTAGTCTGCTCAGCAATGCCACGAATAACATCTAAAATGCCACCGATTGATGCGCTATCTTGATGCAACTTATTAATTACCTGAGCTGCACCTGCAACTTCACTTGCCAATTGCTCAATCGTTAACTTGTTATTGCTTGAAATTGTTTTAACGCGTTCAGCTTCACTGTCTGCTTGCTTAATTTCATGTAATGCATCTTCAGCACTTTGTGTAACCGATTGTGAGGTGCTACTCATTTCGGTTGTTGCAGTTGCTGCTTGTTCAACTTGCGCACGCTGGCTTTCGATTGCTTGGCTTGATTCTGCTGTAACTGCAGACGTTTGTTCTGACGCAGCAGCAAGTTGCGTAGAGCGAGAAATAATACCTTGAATTAAGTTACGCAGATTATCTGTTACTCTATTAAGGCTGGTTGCCAATTCGCCAAATTCGTCTTGGTTACTATCATCAAGGCGTTTAGTCATATCACCTTGTGCAACGTTATCAAGCACGCTGTTAATTTCGCTGAGCGGCTTTGTAATGCGCTGTACAGTTAAGAAAGCGATAACAATAGCAATAATCGTCGCGATAACCATACCTAACCAAGTCCATAACTCCGCTTTTGCGACGCTGCTTTCAACTTCGGCTCTTAATTCCACTACTAAGTTATCTGATAGCGATGCAAGTTTATCTAGTTGTGTACTTGCCGTATTAGTGTTTTGCTCAGCTAGTTGAAGGTTACTCTTTGCTTCTTCTAACTGACGAATATGATTTTGTTTAATGTTAGCAAGAGATTTATTACCCTGGCTGTTTTCTTTTACAACTTGAAAGTAATTTTTAAAGTCTTGGTGTAGGTCGGAATCAGTTTGTTCAAAGGTATCGTTCAACAGCTCTAAATTACGCTGGATATCATTAATACTGAAGTTAACTTCGTTTGATAATGTTTCTACGGTTGCTGCATTGCGAATGTTAGTTAAATCGGTGCTATTACTTACTAAGCTTAACAATGCGGTTTCAATGTTAGACACAGCTTGATATAAACGCTGTGACTTGTCTTCAAGTTCAGCGCCATCGTTTAAATCTAAAATTACTGTGCTTGCATCTTCGGCTGCTATTTCAACTGTTTCAAGTTGCTTTTTCAAGTTACTTTCAAGCTCAAGCGCACTGGTTTTATTATTGATAAGACTTTGCACGCGGTTTACAAAACTTGCATATGTTTTATCGACGGCTGCGGCAGCACTTGATAATTGTTGATCGCTACTCACAACTTGCTTAAGTCTTTCATTCGACTTATCAAAATCTTGAGCTGCAGCCTGGTATTGGCTTATTAAGCCCTGTAATTGATTGCTGCTATCACTATAATAAACCTGCAATGCCAATGCTTGCATTTTATTAAATGATACCTGAAGCTCATTGGTTGCTCTGAGCGCAGGAATTGAGAGTGTATTCACATGATTAGATGAATTACTGATGCTATTTATTCTAATTAGTGAATTGATACCTATGGTGATCAATAGAAGGGTGATAAGAATAAATCCACCCCAAATACGTTGGCTTACAGTCAACTTCATATTCATTCCTGTTTACAAATTGCCGACAAAGTGAATAAGTCTCTTTGGACTTTACAAATTTATCGACATACATGGATACAACTTTAGTTTAATCTAGCAAAGTCGCGGCTTTATTTCAGTAATTCTAGTTGATTAGTTTATAGTCATTACTAAAAATACAACTTAATTACTATTTTGATGTTCTTTGAAGTTATTGCAATAGTGTTTTTTTTGCGTTTTGAGTTCAAGCAGTGTCATGCGCTCACCCCAAACACAGCCTGTATCTAAAGCAAATAAATTAGTATAGGGGGTTTGGCCTTGAAGTGCTGCCCAATGCCCGAAACACACGTTTATATTCTGATGATTTTGCGGTGCAACTTCAAACCAAGGCTGTAAGGTATTCTGTTTCTGAATTGCAGGTCCTTTATTGCTAAAATCCATTTTTCCGTTTGCGTCAACAAAGCGCATACGCGTAAATGCGTTTATCGTAAAAACAAAGCGGGATAACTTGTCATTTATATCTGAAATGCAGTTAACACTATTACCGTACATATTAGAAAGGTAAAAGGTCGCATTATCACCTTGGTATTTCTTTTCTGCTTTAGCTGCTAATTTGAGTGCTTGATTTACATCTAATTGTGGATTGAGACCGGCGTGAGAGAGCAATGTATTGTATTGCTCTAACCAAATAGCAAGCGGTTGTTGCTTAAGGAATTCAATATATTGAGGTAAATTTCTAGCTTCAAACAGGGATTGAAGGCAATCTTTTGGATTTGGTTTAGTGTGGGTGAAATAAGTTGCTAGAAGGTGTAAGTCGTGATTACCTAAAGTAATACTGACACTACCTTGTAGTTCATATAAAAACTTTAGGCACTCTAGCGAATGTGGTCCTCGCGCGACGATATCACCAACAAGATACAGGTGATCTTGGCTAGCATTGAAATTCACCACGTCCAATAACGTCATGAACTCATGATAACAGCCTTGCAGATCACCAATTACATAATCAGCCATAAGTTTTATTAATGAAGTACGACATCACTCGCGAGACGGAATACCTTGATAGGTGCTTGAAACTCATTACCAAACTCATTACGCATTTGATAGTAGCCTTGCATTGTTCCTATGGGAGTGTCTAGCACCGCACCTGAGGTATAAGAATAGCTTTCACCAGGACCAATGGTTGGGGTTTCACCTACCACGCCTTCACCTTCTACCTCGGTTTCTTTGCCATTAGCATCTGTAATAAGCCAATAGCGACTTAACAACTTAGTAGAACATAAGCTGTGATTTTTAATTGTAATGGTATAGGCAAAAACATATTTGTCTTTTTCCGGTTCAGATTGACCGTCGACATAAAAAGTTTCTACCGATACTTTAATCGGAGAATTACTGCTTGTTGTCATAAATCCAGTTTGCGATTTTTACAAATGTATCTAGAGAGAGATTTTCAGCTCGAAGCGTTAAATCTAACCCTAAGTTTTCAATTTCTTCAGGTGTTAGTAAGTTAGATAAACTATTACGAATAGTTTTGCGTCGTTGGTTGAACGCTTCTAAACAAACGGTATTTAAAAGTTTGGTACTTTTTGCCTTTAATTGGTCTGGCGTTTTAGGGATTAGACGAATTACAGCTGAATCAACTTTCGGCGCAGGTTTAAAACACTCAGGTGGTACATCGATGACAGGCATAGCATGGCAGTAGTATTGTGTCATAACACTTAATCGACCGAATGCTTTTGTACCTGGGCTTGCAACCATACGTTTAACGACTTCTTTTTGCAGCATAAAATGCATGTGTTCAATATTTTGATAAAACTCGAACAAATGGAAAAGAAGTGGTGTAGATACGTTGTAAGGTAAATTACCAAATACTTTTAGCTTGCGTTCATCTGTGATTAAAGATGCAAAATCAAATTGCATTGCATCACCTTGATGCACGGTTAATTTACTCGCAAGAAAAGGATGATGAATTAAGCGATGAGCAAGATCTTTATCAAGCTCTACAACCGTTAAGTGATCGGTTAAATCAGCAACAGGCTCAGTGATTGCACCAAGGCCAGGGCCAATTTCTACTAAATTATCGCCAGGTTTTGGGTCAATTGCTGTAACAATTTTATCGATAATACTGGTATCGTGTAAAAAGTTCTGACCAAAACGTTTACGGGCGCGGTGCCCTAAGTGTACTTTATCATTCATTTATTGTGCGCTTTTACTTGCCATTTCAATTGCTTTTGAAATTGCTAATTCAAAACTTCCCACTTCCGCTTCACCTTTTGCAGCTAAATCAAGCGCAGTGCCATGATCCACTGAGGTGCGGATAAATGGCAGGCCAAGGGTAATGTTCACCGAATTACCAAATCCTTTGTATTTTAACACAGGTAATCCTTGATCGTGATACATTGCGAGCACGGCATCTGCATCTTTTAAGTATTTATCTTGAAATAAAGTATCTGCCGGTAACGGACCAACTAAGTTAATACCTTCATTTCTAAGCAGTTCTAAGGTAGGTGAAATCACTTCAATTTCTTCTCTACCTAAATGACCATTTTCGCCCGCATGAGGGTTAAGGCCACAGACATAAATTTTAGGCGATGCAATGCCAAATTTAGTGGTTAAATCATGGTGAAGAATGCGTGTTACTTTACTTAAACGATCTTCAGTAATTGCTTTTGATACATATGCGAGCGGGATATGGGTTGTCACTAAGGCAACACGTAATCCTTCGGTAGCAAGCATCATCACAACATCAGGCGTATTCGATTGCTGCGCAAAAAACTCAGTATGACCACTAAACGAAATACCGGCTTGGTTGATGATACCTTTATGTACAGGGCCAGTTACAACAGCTGCAAACTCACCTTGCATATTGCCATCAGAGGCGTATTTCAAAGTATCAAGCACATACTGGCCATTAGCATCGTTAAGTTCACCTGCAACAACTTCTTCACTAATTGCAATGTGTTTTACAGTAAGTGAACCAGCAGTGTGCATTTTTGGTGCTTGTTGAGCATCGTAATCATTTAATGAAATATCAATGCCGAGCTGTTTTGCTCGTGCTTTTAAAACCGATTTGTCTGCAATTACAACAAGTTCAGCAGGCCAATTATGTTGCGCCAGTTGTAAAATTAAGTCTGGGCCAATACCCGCAGGTTCACCGGGAGTAATTGCAATACGTAAAGTCATAATTATTCTTCTATTACTTCGATGTAAGCTTGTTCACGAAGCTCACGTTGGAAAGTAAAGCTTTCTTCTTTAAAACGGCGGTTAAAAATCATCTGGTGAGCGCGGTTTTGCTTCACTAACTCTGTTTTATCAGAGATGCGACGGTCCATTAGCTCCATAATGTGCCAACCAAATTGTGTTCTGAATGGCTCACTAATTTGACCTTTTTCTAAGCCAAGCGCAGTTTCTTTAAACTCACCTACCCAAGAGTTAGGGTCAGTCCAATCATATGCACCGCCATTAAGAGCTGAGCCTGGATCTTCCGAGTGCTCTTTTGCAAGCTCTGCAAAATCTGCGTTACCCGCTTTTAAGTCAGTAACAAAGCCTGCCAGCATAGAACGCGCTTTTTCTTCAGAAACAATGATTGAAGGCTTAACTAAGATGTGACGAACTTTAAGTTCAACTGCTTCAACAACTTCAACACCACGTACATCTTGTAATTTTACAATGTGGAAACCTGCACCTGAGCGAAGCGGGCCCACGATATCGCCTTTTTTGTGGCCTTTTACGGCTTCAGCGAATAATGTTGGCATTTCATTGATGTTCATCCAACCTAGTTGACCACCTTCTAATGCCTTGGCACCACCAGACGAAGCAATCGCAATTTGTTTAAACTCACGACCTTCATTTAAAAGTCTAATAACAGCTTCAGCACGCTCTTTTTGTGCTTTAATTTCTTCAGCGGTAGCACCGTCTGGGATTTCAATCAGGATATGACCAACATTGTATTCTTCGTTGGTTTGGCCTTGTTCTTCTAAAATGCGAAGTAAATTTTGTACTTCTTGAAGACTAACATACACACGACGCTCTACACTTGCGCGCATGGTACGGCTGGCGATCATTTCATTGCGAATTTCTTCACGGTACGTTTGGAAGTTATCGCCACTTGCTTCAAGTGAACGGCGCATATCATCAAGTGTTGCACCTTGCTCTGCAGCCATTTGTGTTAGCGTTTGGTCAAGTTGTGCATCCGAAATACGCAAACCAATACGCTCACCCATTTGTAATAACAAAGTTTGGTCAATAAGTTTATCAATCGCCTGACGTCTAAGTGCTGTTTCAGAAGGCAGCTCTTGACCTGATTCTTTCGCGCGGTTTGTTACACGGTTAACCAGTGCATCAACTTCACTTTGAAGAACAACACCGTCGTTAACTTTTACCGCAACACTATCAAGTACGGTTTGGCTGTATGCGCTTTGGCAAAAAGCAAGTAGGGCAACGCCCGCGGTCATTAATCGTTTTAACTTCATTGATTTTTCTACTTACACATTTAATTTGTTAGAAAATAAGGTCTGCGATAACTAAAGATGCTTTGGTTGAGTAGTTTTTGCGCATCAAGACCCATTATAAATTTAATTTGAATACTCGAGTCAAATTTAGCTGATTCATTTTCAAATTGACCTACTGGCTTGTTTAAGTCAGTTTCAATTTGTCTACTACCAGATAATTGAATCGCCCAACAACATGACTGGTATTGTACACCAGTTAAAAATTCTACGCTGCGATCGCTTTCGAGATCACGTTGATAGCTTGAAACAAGTTGCCATTGCTCACCAATTGGATAGCTGGCAAACAGACCAATTTGTTCAATGGTATTTCCTGAGACATTATTTGCGTATCTATGGTTCAATTGAATTAGCTCATTATTATCACCCTTGTAATCAAGGGTTAAATGCGAGTTAACTAATTCGCTACCATCCGTATCGTATTGCAGACCAGCAGATAAATACCAGTTTTTATGCCAATGAAGCATGGCTTCACTGGCGAATAGTGAATTGTAACTTGCGTTGTCGTCAATTTCTGATGGTTTTGCTTTATCTGAAACATAGAAAATCTGACCAATGCTAAAGTTAAACACTTCATTGTTTTGTTGGTTAAATATGCGTGTTGTCGCACCTAAAGTAAACTGGTTTGCCGTGGCAATTCTATCAACCCCAGAGAAGCGTTGTTCACGAAATAGTCCGTAAAAATCATCTTGTAATTTAACGGTATCGTATAAGCCAATATTAGATTGGTCTTTGTCTGGGATATATAAATATTGCGCTTTTGGTTCAAGTGTTTGCAAGCCTTTATCCACTAACCAGTGGGTGTCACGCTCAAAGTTAATTTGTCCGTAAAGGCGAAGCTTTGGCAAGGTTCGATTGACGTTTTCTTCAAATTGACTGCCAATTAAATCACCTTGTTGGTGATAATTGGTTTGCAGCACACTCACTTCCGAAAGAAAACTCCATGCATAATCGCTTACACCATAACTGAGTTTTGGTTCTAAATGCAGACGCGTCGCTTCTTCAACAATTGCTTCTTCATTTTGGAAATGAGCAAATTCACCATTAAAGGTAAAATCAAATCCATAAAAATCAAAAGCATTAATTTGGTTGAATGAAATCTGTGGTAACGCACGATAAGACTCTAAGTGATCACCTAATACTTCAAAGCCTTGCAACTTAAAGTCGGTATGCCAGTTTTCACCTAGATGGGTTAATTGGATCAGGTGGTTTAGTTGGGTGTCTGTGCGATTCGCATAGCTTGAACCCATATCATTGATGTAATTGTCATCACTGATATTGGTAATATCAATTTGACCGCGCCAATTATCATCAATTTTACTGTATTGGCTAAAATGAAGCAGGTAACGACTATTGAGTTCTGGAGCCGAATCATCACTATTAAGGTATTCAATTGCCGCCATACCCTGATGCTCTTCTGTTAAATAGCGAAACTCCGTTTGTAACTGAAAGCCTTTGTTTGCCATATAACGTGGGGTAATGGTTGCATCTATATTAGGTGCAATGTTCCAGTAAAAAGGCGTCTCTATTTCTAAACCGTAACGGTTAGAGCTGGTGAATGTGGGCTCAATAAAACCTGACTTACGTTTATCCGAAATTGGGAAAGTAAAATAGGGAAGATAGAAAACCGGCGTATCGTAAATTTTAAGAACGGCACCATAGGTTTCACCCCAACCTTCTTCTTGCGATAACTTAATTTTTTTCGCATCAAGCGCCCACACAGGGGTTTCGCTTGGGCAAGTTGTAAAACTGGCGTCTTCTAACAAAAGTGCCTGGTTAGTTACTTCAAGAAGCTTTGCTTCACCGCGACCAGCTTGTTGTGTGAACTGGTATTTTGCATCACCGAGTGATAATTCAGATGAGTTAAAGTTAGCAAAAAAGTGCTTTGATGAAATATAGCTATTCGTGTCTTGATAGATAATTGGGCCAATCGCATTAAGCATACCATTGAGTTTATCAAGCTCAGCACTTGAAGCCGTAAGACTCATCTGCGTTGAGTCCATAACTACATTGCCACTAAAAAGCGCTTTATTTCGACCTGCGAGTTCAACGGTGTCAGCGTTAATAGCCAGTTGCCCTAAGGTTAGGTCAGAAGTTGATTGCCAACTAAGGTTTGGATCTGTTTCACATAGGGAAAACATATCTGAAGCACTTGCTATAGGTGACATAAATATCAGTGTTGCCAATATGCCAAAAGGGCGTTTCATTAATCAGATAACCTTGTGAAAAAGAGTATATTTAAGTTTGGTGTCACACCATATTTAACATAGGTGGTCTTTTGTCAAAATTCTTATAAAAACCCAAACAGTATTACTTTTTGCTGCATCAAATTTATATCGTTTGTACAAAATTCAAACTGACAGCGTTAATACACTCTAGAATAATTTAATTTTAATGATTTCTCTCATTACTTGAGCTGGTAATATACCATTGAAAAGAGAAAAATACTTGTGCAATTAAGCGTCATTTATACTGTGTTACCAAATGGCAAAGGACAATGCACGATTTGTAATTAATTGTAGTAGGGGTTAAGCCTTGCATAACCAAATGTTTGATGCGTTTTTATCGCAAAACTTACCTAATTTAAAAGAACAACAGTCATTAAATATTGAGCTCATAACCGGGGATGCAAGTTTTCGTAAATACTATCGTGTTAGCGCTTTAAGCCAAAGCTATATTCTTATGGTATCACCGCCAGAACTGGTTAATAACGAGCCTTTTATTGAACTGAACACTTTGTTTAATCAAGGTGATTTTAAAGTACCAAGTATTCTAGCTGTGGATAGAGAACACGGTTTTCTGTTAATTGAAGACTTAGGAAGTACTCACTTTGCTGATTGTTTAGGGCAGGGAAAAGATACTGAATTGTATCAACAAGCCATTGCGTTATTGCCGCAAATCGCCACTTTACCGTCAAGCTCAGCGATGAAACCGTATGATGCTGCCTTTATCGACCTTGAACTTGAGATTTTCAATGAATGGTTAGTGCAAAATTTTTGCAAAATTGAAATGGATATTGGTGCCAAAAAGAATTGGCAACAAGTAAAGCAGCAGTTGATTAATGCGCTTGAAATGCAGCCTAAAGTGACCATGCATCGCGATTACCACAGTCGAAATTTAATGTTATGGAATGAGCAATGGGCGATTATCGACTACCAAGATGCAGTGCAAGGGCCGCTTACTTACGATTTAGTTTCATTGACTAAAGATTGCTACCAAGTACTTCCTCAGGCCCTTCGCAATTCGCTAGTAAAATATGGTTTTACACAATATGAAAAAGCGGGCTTGACTCAAGGGCTTGGTTTCAGCGATTTTGAAATGCTTTATACCCTGACAGGCATTCAACGTCATTTAAAAGCCGCAGGTATTTTTTGTCGTTTGAGTTTGCGTGATGGTAAACAAGGCTATTTGCCGCATGTGCTTGATACTTTAAATTATGTTATTGAAGCCTGTAAAGAAGTGGCAAATGCATTCCCAGTACTTGGTTATTTTGCCGAGTGGTTACAAGTAAGCGTGAAACCACAATTGGAGGCAAAACTGTGAAAGCTATGATCTTGGCTGCAGGTCGTGGTAAACGCATGATGCCACTCACTGAACATATGCCGAAACCGATGCTCACCGTTAATGGAAAACCGCTTCTTCAATATCATATTGAGCGCTTAGCTAGTGCAGGTATTAAAGAGATAGTGATAAACCTTGCTTGGTGTGGTGATGTTATTCGCAGCACACTAGGTGATGGCAGTGAATTTGGGGTTCGCCTTATTTACAGTGATGAAGGTGGCGAAGGTCTTGAAACCGCAGGCGGTATTCTTAATGCATTAGATCTATTATCGGATACTTTTATTGTTATTAACGGCGATATTTACACTGATTACGATGTATCCAGTTTGACACAAATTGCATTATTGCCTCACCAAGCGCATTTAGTATTGGTTGAAAATCCAGAGCACAATCCAAGCGGTGATTTTTCAATTCTCCAAGGATTTGCGCATTGTGATGAAAATAGAGAAGATAAACATACATTTGCAGGTATTGCGCTTTATCACAAATCATTTTTTGCAAAGCGAGAAACAGCATTTTTACCATTAGCACCGTTGTTACGTGAGAAAATGGCTGAGAAGTTAGTTACCGCAGAGCTTTATATTGGTAAGTGGTTCGATATCGGCACGCCAGAGCGATTGGCAGAGATTAACCAACAGGAGTTAAATAGCTAAATGTGGGGAAAGTTATTAGGTGCCGGGTTTGGTTTTTTATTTGGTAAATGGTTAGGGGCTATTTTAGGTTTTTATCTGGGGCATTTATTTGACCGTGGTTTAAAACAAGACTTCAATAAAGCCGGTGGCTTTCAAGGTTTTTTTGATAATAGTTCTGTGTCAGAAAAACAGGCGTTATTTTCATACACTTGTTTTGCCGTTATGGGGCACATTGCTAAATCAAACGGCCGAGTAAACGAGCAGCATATCTCTGCTGCATCTCGTTTTATGGATGAAATGGGGTTGTCGGGCGGTGCTCGTCGCGATGCGCAAAATGCCTTTCGCAGTGGTAAAGAGGCAGATTTTCCTTTTAAATCGGTGCTTAAAGATTTTCGTGATCGTTTTTCTGGCCGTTATGATTTAATTCAGCTGTTTCTCGAAATTCAAATCCAAATGGCGTTTAGCGATGGTGAGCTGAGTGACAAAGAGCGTGAACTACTTAAACAGGTTAGCAAGCTAATTGGCATCAACAATGCCCATTTCAGCTTTATTTTAAAGCGCTACAGAGCTGAGTTTGAATTTCATCGCTACCAACATTCTAAGCAAAATCAACAACAATCACATCGTTCATCAGGTAGTGCTTCACAAACTAATGGGTTATCTCGTAGTAGCGCATTGCAAGTATTAGGTTTAGATGAAAGTGCCGATGAAAAGGCAATTAAAAAGGCGTATCGTAAACTGATGGCGCAACATCACCCAGATAAGCTGGTATCACAAGGTTTACCGCCCGAAATGATGCAACTTGCGAAACAAAAAAGCCAAGATATTCAAGCGGCTTATGAGCTTTTAAAAGGTAAGTAATTCGAGCTTAATCAATTAACTTAAAGACCAAGCCAAGTTAGAAAACCATAGATTTCTTTTGATAATCGTTGGTGTTGTTGCTCACTTGATTGGCTGCCAAATAATGTGCGCTGGCGATAATTAAGCTTGTGATTGCGCCGCGCTAACTTTTTTCTCAATTCCATTTGTTGGCTTAACCAATGGTTGTGGCTTTGATAAAAAATATCGAGTGTTGGCCAAGTAGTTGTGGTGATGGTTTGGTTTAATGCTTTATTTTTTTGTGGTTCATTATAAAAATTATTTAAAAGTACTAAAGCATCAATAGGCTCTGAGCTTTGTTGGCTTAAATAACTATTAAGAATCGCGCCACTTTGCCCTTGAGTGATTACAATAACAAAACCAGGGTGAGTCAGTGCTTGCTGATACATTGCTTTAAAGCGGCTAGTTAAACTTAAAGCGTAGGCGTCAAAATCTGGTTTTGTATAGTGTGAAAGGCTTGGCGCGAGGCTTAAATTGTCGTTTTCGGGCAGCTCTTCGTTATTAATACGCGGCGAACTTCCTGCGCTAATACTGTAGGTTATCCAGCCGTAATCGTTCAAAGATTTACGTAAAAAATCGATACCACGATCATTGGCCTGGGTGAGATGCCAATCGGCAATTAAGATCGCCACACCTTTATCAAATTCAGCAGTATGATCGCGAAACAATGCGGTTATTTCATTTTCGCCAGCCATCACATTAACAACTTCAGATTTATCGTAGTAATGGCTAATATCTTGGTTTCCTTGAAGCTCTTTATTTATAGGCGCAAGCCATTCAACCTCTTTAGCATTCACTAAAAATGGTAGGCTTAAACAAATTAAAAGAGTTAAGAAAGTTCTAAAGTTCACACGCGTAAATAATTATTCGATTTTTAAGTTTATCGACATATTCCGCGAATATTTTAGTTTAAAAATCAGGTTCAGAGTAAAAACTTAGTTGTTTTTGTGTAACCGGATGGGTAAAACTTAAATACTCTGCATGAAGCTGTAAACGTGCTGCCATTGCTAGAGCCTCTGGATGCGCATACAGGCGATCGCCCAAAATCACATGACCAAGTGATAGCATATGAACACGTAACTGATGAGAACGACCTGTAATTGGCGTAAGGGCAACACGGGTTGCATTTTCTTCATACGCGATTACTTCATAATGCGTCAGTGATGGTTTGCCGCGTTCATGATCCACCATTTGTTTAGGGCGATTAGGCCAATCACAAATTAGGGGTAAATCAACCGAGCCTGTCGTTGGCTCAAGCTTACCGAAAATACGCGCAATATAACGCTTTTTAGTTTCTCTATCTTGAAACTGACGGCTAATTTCACGATGGGCAGGTTTGTTGAGTGCTAAGCAGATAATGCCTGAAGTTGCCATATCTAACCGGTGCACTATGGTAGCCGTTGGAAATACTAAATTAACGCGGTTGATTAGGCTGTCTTTATGTTCAGCTGCTTTACCTGGAACGGTTAATAACCCACTTGGTTTATTCAATATAATCAAGTCATTATCTTGGTAAAGGATATTGATATATGGTGAGGTTGGTGGGTTATAGTTTAACAGCACAGAGATTCCAGCAAAAAAATAGGGCTTAGTCAGCCCTATTTTAAAGCAATTATGCTTAGTGAGAAACCACTATTAAGCGGATGGCATCAAGCTTAAGCTCTGCTTTTTCAACATGCTCAAGCAATTGTGCTTTTTGCTTCTCAAGGTAAAACAGCTCATCTTCACGGACGTTTGGATTAAGTTGTTTTAATGATTTCAAACGCGCTAACTCATCATCTAAGTTAGTATTAACACTGCTTCTAGCGCTTTCTTTAAGTGTTGCTAACTGTTCTTTCGCAGCGTTTGTTGCTTTTTCAATTAATGGGTGAACACTTGACTGTAAAGCAGAAGCTAGCTTGCTCGCTGTTTGTTTACCTACAGCATTAAGTTGCTGATTAAAGGTATCAAATGCAACATTGGCTGCTAAATCATTGCCGTTTTTATCAAGCAATAAGCGTACAGGTGTAGTCGGTAAGAAACGGCCCATTTGCAGTGCTTTAGGTGCGCTTGTTTCCGCAAGATAAATAAGCTCTACAAAGAAGCTACCCGCAGGTAGTTGTTTGTTTTTCAAAAGAGCAACTGATGTCGTACCTAAGTCATCATCAATAATTAGCTCCATTGCACCTTGTACCATTGGGTGATCCCAACTTAAAAAGTGAACGTCTTCTTGTGCAAGTGCTGTGTCACGGTCAAAGGTTACGGTAATTCCTTCATCACGTAAGCAAGGGAAAGACGGTGTTAGCATGTGCTCAGTTGGTTTTAAAACAATCGAGTTTTCACCGCGGTCTTCTTGCGAGATACCAAAAATATCAAATACCTTAATCATAAACATTGGTAATGCAGTTTGATTATCAAGGGTTTCAATATCTTTAACTAATTGCTCAGAGCGGCCTTGGCCTTTTGAATGTAGCTCAAGTAAACGGTCGCGACCTTGCTCCATTTTTTGTTTAAGCGCTTGGTTTTGCTTATTTACTGATTCAAGTAACGGATCAAGCTCTTCTTCATCTGTATTATGGTTGGCAACAAGCTCTAGTAACTCATCTTTGAACTCTGAATACAGTAATTGACCTGTTGTGAGCGTATGTTCAAAAGCTTCAAGTGCTTCATGGTACCAGCGGAAAAGCACCTCTTGCGCGGTATTTTCAAAGTAAGGCACATGAATTTTAATGTCCTCGCTTTGGCCAATACGGTCTAAGCGGCCAATGCGCTGCTCAAGTAAATCTGGGTTTAATGGCAGATCAAATAAAATAAGGTGATGGGCAAACTGGAAGTTACGACCTTCAGAACCAATTTCAGAGCAAATTAATACCTGTGCAGCATCTTCTTGCTCGGCAAAATAGGCCGCAGCACGGTCACGCTCAATAATGCTCATACCTTCATGGAAAACGGCAGCCTTAATACCTTCACTTTCGCGAATGGCTTGTTCAAGGCTAAGGGCAGTTTGTGCTTCGCTACAAATAACCAGTACTTTTTCGCGTTTTAGTTCAAGTAGTTTTTCTGCTAGCCATTCAACACGTGGGTCGAATTGTGCCCAGCTAGCTGATTCACCTTCAAATTCTTGGAAAATTTTCTCTGGAAATAGGGCGCGTTTAGCACGCATTTCAGCATCTTTTAAGCCCGCAATATTCCCCATTACGTTCATTGCTGTAGTGTATTGCTTTGGCATTTCAACAGGGTAAGCGTGAAGCTCGCGTGATGGAAAACCTTGAATACTGCTACGGCTGTTTCTAAACAAAATACGGCCAGTACCATGTCTATCAAGTAGCATTGAGAGTATTTCATTTTTAGCTGCTTGCTCACCTTGCTCCACTTGGCTGAGCAAAGTTGAAATATCACTTTCTTTTAAAAGCGATGTTAACGTGGCTTTAGCGTTATCACTTAGTGTTTCATCTGCAAGCAGTTGGTTTGCCGCATCGGCAACTTCTTGATAGTGACTTTCTTCTTCTACAAACGCCTGATAATCATAAAAGCGGTTTTCATCAAGCAGCTTTAAGCGTGCAAAGTGGCTTTCATGCCCTAGCTGATCAGGTGTCGCTGTTAGTAGAATTAACCCTGGAATATCTTGGCTTAACTCGGCAATGCGGTTGTATTCGGTGCTCGATTTCTTTTCGCTCCACTTTAAGTGGTGCGCTTCATCAACTACCAGTAAATCCCAATCGGCAAGTGTTGCTTGTTCAAACCATGTTTTCTTTTTCGATAGGAATTCAAGACTGGTTAGAATGAGTTGCTCGGTTTCAAACGGGTTTGCAGCATCGGCATAGGCTTCTGTACAACGCTCATCATCAAAAATTGAAAACTGTAAGTTGAAACGACGTAACATTTCAACTAACCATTGGTGTTGTAAGTTTTCAGGTACCACAATAAGTACGCGAGAAGCGCGACCCGTCAGCACTTGCTGGTGAATGATCATACCGGCTTCAATGGTTTTACCAAGACCAACTTCATCAGACAGTAAAACTCGCGGCGCAAAACGTTTACCAACTTCTTCGGCAATATAAAGCTGGTGTGGAATTAAGCTTGCACGGGCACCGACCAAGCCTTTTAAACTTGATTGTTGATTTTGGTGCACATGGCTAAGTGTATTATGACGCAGTGTAAAGCGGTCAAAACGGTCAATTTGACCTGAAAATAGTTTATCTTGTGGCTTATTAAATTTAATAAAGTGGTCAAGAAACGTTTCTTTTAAGGCAACTTGTTCTTGGTTATCTTCACGTGTGCCAAAATAAGTAAATAATCCATTTTCTTCTTCAATTTGTTCAACAATGAGTTCCCACTCGTCAACACTACGCACTTTATCACCCACATTAAATGCGACTCGGGTTACGGGTGCTTCAGAAATACTGTACACACGGCTTTCACCACTGGCTGGGAATAAAATGGTGACTTGGCGTCCTTCACAGGCTACTACCGTACCTAAGCCTAAATCTGATTCGGTGTCGCTGATCCAGCGTTGACCTAAAGAAAAGCTCATTTTTAACTCGCTACTATCGAAAAAAGGCGGCTATGTTACCTAGATTTCTCGTCGGATTCACCTGTTAATTTTTAGCCACTTTAATGTTTGTAATTTATCCAGAATTTTGAACTTTTTTTGTCATAAAAGAGCCAAATTCTTGAAATAGACTAAACTTAAAAGTAAAGCAAAAACGATAAACCCGCCAGCTAAGAGAAGGAACAGCTTATGGGAAAAGTGCGCAATAACGATAATAAACTTTATGTATTAGATACCAACGTATTACTTCACGAACCTTTCGCTTTTTTATCTTTCCAAGAACATCAAGTCGTTATCCCAATGACTGTACTCGAAGAACTCGACCACATTAAAGATCGCAAAAAAGATGTGAGCCGTGACGCGCGTATTGCTATTAGAGCATTAGACGATGTACTTAGAGATGCAACACCGGAAGAGATGCTTGCCGGAGTCGACTTATCAGGAGTAACCAAAAATTGTACCGGTAAGTTAACCATCGTCAATGATCATATTTTTGAAGATGCGGTGTCTGGTCTACCGGGTGATGAAAATGATCATCGAATTATTAATACGGCACTTCATTTACAGCAGTTACGCGCTGAGGTGAAAGTGGTTTTAGTAACCAAAGACATCAATATGCGCCTTAAAGCAAAAGGTGCAGGACTTGAGTTTGTCGAAGATTATCGTACCGACCAACTGATAGATGATATTAGTCTATTAACTAGTGGTTACAAAAAGCTCGATGGCGATTTTTGGGCTCATGTGAAAGAGTGCGACAGTGAGCAAAGTGGCCGTGACACCTATCATACGGTGCCGCGTAATTTATTAAACGAAGTGTTTATTAATGAATACTTGCTTGATGAAACAGGCCATTTTGCGGCGCGCGTAGTGGATTACGATGAAGAGCATATCAAGTTACTTGATTTAGGCTTTGAACGCATTATGGGGCGCAGTGCTTGGGGGATACAGCCCAAGAATGTGTATCAAGCAATGGCAATTAATGCGCTGCTTGACCCGCAAATGGATTTAGTAATTCTTACAGGGCCTGCAGGCTGTGGTAAAACCTTACTAGCCTTAGCCTGTGCACTTGAACTTGTCATCGAACGCGGTATGTACGACAAAATAATTGTTACACGAAATACCCCTGAAATTGCCGAATCAATCGGTTTTTTACCGGGCACTGAAGAAGAAAAAATGATGCCTTGGCTTGCAGCCATTACTGACTCATTAGAAGTGCTACATAAAAACGACGAAAATCCAATTTCAAGCCGTAACTACATAATGGAAAAGGCAAATATTCAGTTTAAGTCGATTAACTTTATGCGCGGTCGCAGTATTCAAAATGCCATTGTAATTTTGGATGAAAGTCAAAACCTAACGGCATCACAGTTAAAAACTATCATCACTCGCTGTGGTGAAGGCACTAAATTGATTTGCTCAGGTAACTTGGCACAAATAGATAGTAACTATTTAACACCAGTTACTTCAGGTTTAACCTATATTGTTGAACGATTTAAGGACTTTCAAGGTAGCAGCACGATTAACTTAAATGGTGTAGTACGAAGCCGCCTTGCAAGCTTCGCTGAAGAAAACTTATAAATTAGCGATTAAAAATTAAGCAGTTAGAAGGGCTGGTTTAAACCAGCTCTTTTTTTAAATTCAGCTTAAATAATATCAACAATATATTGTTTGCTGTTTAGCATATCCCACGAGCGTGAACTGACTTCAGCAAGTGGCATTTGTTTTGGCCCACTCACTTCACCTACAAGGTATTTTAAGCCATTAATTTCAATGTGCTTATCTTCTTTGCGAATAGGTAAATTTAAGCCAATTAACGCATGTTTAGGTGTGCTTATCATGGCAATGGTTAAGCGTGGGTAAATTGCTTTTAAAATTGCACTGGTAAGTACTAGTTTACTGTCAACATCGCCGTATTCTTGGCGGATCAGCTTTAATGGTGGCTTAAAGTTTTCACCGCTATTATGAAAACGGTCAGGTAATTCTGAAGCTGGCATAGATTGCACCCAGCCTAAAATAAAATTAATGATAGTTTGTGGCCTAACATTATTGCCAAACTTGGCGATTACCGCTTCACGAATTGGAGTGATGTAGTTGTAAGACTCTTTAACAAATCGAGGTAGGTCAGGTCTTACCGCATCGGTTGCCCAAATAGCTTCTAAATCTGCGTAATAGTGTTTTTTTAAATAGCTTTTACGTGCACTTTGCTTAGCATTTTCAACACGGGTTTCTACTTCATTTAATAAGACTTTATCATCGCTAAATACTTTGTATTCAATGCTGCGCTCTTTACGTGTGGTTTCGAGGCGGTACTTGCGACGGTCAAACTCTTTGATGGTATTCATTACCTTAACGTTAATTTTGTCGAGATATTCTTGGTCGTTAAAACCTTTAAAGCGGCGGTAATGGTTAAACAATTGATCATTTGAGTAAGTAAAATTGAGTTTTTGCTCATTGCCTTGATAATCACGCCATGAGTAATAAAACGTTTGCTGTTCTTTTTCTTGTGAAACTTGTCTATCAGCTGCAAAGCAAGTTGCGGTGAGTGAGCTTAATCCAATAACAACAGTTACGGCTAAACTGCGTAAAAGTCTATCCATTGCCTCTTCCATACGGGGTGGTTATCTATTTAATGGGAATTGTGTTAAATATTCATAAGCTTAGTCAAGATGTTGTGATAGAACGAAATAATTTTCTGACAATTCTATTATCCACAAAAAAAGGAAGCGGGAGCTTCCTTCTACATTCTCTAATCTGAACTTACTTATCCATTAAGGCGCGGATATATTTCACTGGTGAACTTCCGTAACTTAAAAACTCTTCGTGGAAGGCTTTTAAATTAAAGTCGTCACCTAGCTTTGCTTTTTGCTCTTCACGGAAATCGTAGATTTCACGGTAACCTGTGTAGTAACTTGTTAACTGCACTTGGCTAAGAGTTGCACGGCGCCACTTTCCTTCAGCTTCTGCGCGCTCTTGGAAAGCGCCATTCATCAGTAAATCAAGGCCTTGCTCTTTGCTAATACCTTCTACTTGAATTTGGTAATCCAAAATCGTGTTACAAATTACACGTAAGTTCCATTTGTAGTACATTAGCCACATTTCAGGCTCAAAGTTGCCATAACCTTCTTCAAGCATCATGCGCTCGGTGTAAACAGCCCAGCCTTCAATCATGGCGCCGTTACCCAAAATACTTTTAATTAACGACGGAGATTCATTTGAATACACCAATTGAGTGTAATGACCAGGGATCGCCTCATGAATATTTAAGATTTGCAAAATCCAGTGGTTGTATTCTTTTAAATAAGATTCGGCTTGCTCTTCACTCATATTATCGAGCGGAGTCACATTGTAATAGGTGTTTTCTTTTTTCGCATAAGGACCCGGAGCACTGATTGATGCGCCAGCAAAACCGCGCATATAATCTGGCGTTTCTCGCACAACAAGTGGCTTTTCAGGATCAAGCGTGATTAAGTCTTTTTCTTTAATAAAGGCTTCTAGCTCAGGGATTTGTTTTTTAATTTCTGCGACAAAATCGTCACGTTTTACGTGTTTTACCGCTAAGTGATTAATTAATGTTGCAATGGCCTTTTGTGGCTCATTTGGCATCGCCTTATTAGCAAAGTATTTTGGCCAAAGCTGCTCGGTGATTTTTAGCATTTCAGTAGTAACACGGGCTTTATCATCCAATGCTTTTTGGTAAACCTGTTTTGCGGTGTAACCAGATTGAATATCAAACGCAAATTTCTGCTCGTAAAGCTCCTCTCCAATTCTAAATGAACGCGCACTGTTGTTTGCAACGAGATCGGCTTCAAGCTTAGTTAAAAAGTCGATGTAGTCATTAATTGCATTTGTAGCTGCTTTAAAGCGCGTTTCAAATAGTTGTTTATCGGCGTCTGATAGGTTTGATGTTTTTGCTTTATTAAATAAGTCTTTATTTAAAACACTAAAGGCACCTTTGTTTTGGCTGATTGCCAGTTGGGTGTATTCAAGTGTTGGTGTATCAATGTTTGACTTAGCTGCAGCATAGTATGCAGGCACATTTTCAAGGCGCTTCAGCACTTTGGCTATTTTGCTATTGTCGTCATCAAAACGGCTATTCATGATCTGCGCAAAACCGCCTGCAACATTATAGTTTGACGGATTCCACTGCCACGATTTGAAAGTCTCTACTGACCAAATTGTTTCTTTTAATAGATTTTCAATTAAGTAGTAATCAGTTTTTAAATTAGCGGGTAACTTTTCAAGGTTAAACTGCTTTAGCTTAGCAAGTTGCGTATTGGCAAACTTAAGGTCGTTAATACGACTTTGTGCATCTGGCACGGTAAGGATGTGGTCGTATTTGCCATAACCTGCATATTGTGACCACTCAGGGCTGTGACGCCATAAGTCTTCAATAAATTGAGCTGAAAATGCTTCAAATGCAGCTGCTTGAGATTGTTGCTGGCTAACAACTGTATCATTGTTCGTGTTTGCGTTTTGACAAGCAGTCAGGCCAAGAGCTGCCACCAAGGCTAAACTTAATGCTGTTTTTTTCATTGTGAGTCCCTAAAGTGAATTATAAAGCGGCTAAAAATATCTAAGCCGCATTCAAAGCAGTGTAACAACTTTGTTTAAAAATCGAAGTTTTTTCGATAGTTAGTCAACTATACGCGATTACGCATTTGACCCTCTTGAAATGCCGTAATATTGAGAGCGATTTGCTTGATTAAGCGAGATATTGATTGATTGCTTGCCCATGCAATATGTGGAGTAAGTAATAAGTTATCCCCTTTATATTGAATCAGCGGGTTATTTTGCTCGGCGGGCTCTTTGCTAAGTACATCGGTTGCAGCACCTGCTATTTTCTTGTTAATAAGCGCATTTGCTAAGGCGCTTTCGTTAACAATGCCGCCACGAGCTGTGTTAATAAGTACCGCTGTTGCTTTCATTAAGGCAAATTCATTTGTGCTGATTAAATTTTCGGTATCTGCATTAAGCGGGCAGTGGATTGAAATAATGTCAGCGCGTTTCAATGCGTCTTCAAATGCCACGCGGCCGTCACGCACAGGGCTGTTTTTACGCTCGCTAATAAGTACATCAATGCCAAACGCGCTCGCCGCCTTTGCAACGGCAGAGCCTAAATCGCCATAGCCAATGAGTGCCATTTTCAAACCTGCCACTTCATTAATCGAATGATCTAAAAAGCAAAAATGCTGTGCCTTTTGCCATTGGTCGTTTTTACAATCAGTAATGTAGTTGTGGGTATTGCCAAGTAAATTAAACAGTAACGCAAAGGTGTGCTGTACCACACTGGCGGTTGAGTAACCGGCAACATTAGTCACCGCAATACCTTGTTGCTTTGCGGCAACTAAATCAACGTTATTGGTGCCAGTAGCCGCAATACAAATCAGTTTTACAGAGCTTAATTGTGTTAGAGCTTCTTGGTTTAACACAACCTTATTGGTAATCACCACATCAAACCCTTGGCAGCGTTCAACAACTTGAGATTGAAGTGTATTATCAAAGGTTGTGATATTGGGGCTCAGTACGTTTAACGGTGATAAGTCACCATTTTCAATTGTTGCGTAGTCGAGAATAACAATTTTCATAATTTTTAATAATCGATTTGACTTTGGAGTTAACTCTAAGGTTTATACTCATTAGGAAAGTTAGATTTAGTGTATCTTAATTAGGTTAGCAAATGGTAAAAATAGGTGAAATTGCAAAGCGTTTAGGTGTGTCTACCGACACGCTTCGCTACTATGAAAAACAAGGTATTCTTACATCGTCAGGGCGAAGCGAGTCTGGTTACCGTTTGTATACCGAGCAAGATATTGCGCAACTGGCATTTGTTATTCGTGCAAAAGATGTTGGCTTTACGTTAAATGAAATAAAAGAGTTGTTAGCGATTAAAGTTGATAAGCAAAGCCACAGCTGTGAACAAGTAAAGCAATTCACCAGCGAGAAAATTAGCCAGGTTGAGCGCAAAATCACTGAAATGAATGCCATTCTTAATTCACTAAAACTGCTTCATAAGTCATGTTGTGGCGGCGACGAACCCGCCATTCACTGTTCGATTTTATCAGCACTTGAGGTACAAAATGACGCTAGTTAATAATTTTATTGAGCTCTTTATAATTTCAGCGCCTTGGCTGTTATTAGGTTTATTTATTGCGGCATTAATTAATGTGTATTTGCCAACTAATTTTTTAAATCGTCATTTAGGTAAAGAGGGATTTGCTACCACCATAAAGGCGGCATTAATAGGTGCGCCGATGCCGCTTTGCTCTTGTGGGGTTATTCCTGCTGCACTTGGTTTAAGGCGTGCAGGTGCATCAAAAAGTGCGACAACCGCATTTTTAGTTTCAACGCCAGAAACAGGGGTTGATTCCATTTCAGTGTCGTATGTGTTACTCGGGCCGTTTATGGCAGTTATTCGTCCAATCGCGGCTGTGACCAGTGCGATTACCGCAGGCTTATTGGTGGGTGGTGAAAAGGCTAAAGCAATTATTGAAAAGAGCTCTCCAACAGATGAGCAAGCGCCATCTGTAGCAAATTCCGAGCAAGTAAAGACATCGTGCTGTAGCAAAAAAACAGTATCAACAGATATTAATGAAAGCGTGGCAGAAGCTAAAGCTACCACCTCGTGCTGCGCTACAAAACCTGCTGTGATAAAAGAGGTATCAACATGCTGCGACAGAGTAAATAAAGCCGCTGAAGATGAAATTAAAACACAAACATCGTGTTGTGCATCCAACGAAAAACCAACAAAACAAGTGACTGAATCGTCATGTTGTGCCAGTAAAAAGCAAGCAACTGAAAGTTCAGTGCAAAAGCTAAAACGTGCCTTTGCTTTTAGCGCGAATAAACTACTAAGTGATACTGCAAAGTGGTTGATGATCGGCTTATTTTTTGCGGCATTGGTGCAAACCTATGTGCCACAAGACTATCTTCAGCAATATGGTAGTGGCATATGGGCGATGTTAATCGTTATTTTAATCAGTATACCAATGTACGTGTGTGCCACAGCATCAACGCCTATTGCAGCTGGTTTATTGATGTCTGGTGTAAGCCCAGGAGCTGCCTTGGTATTTATGCTGGCAGGGCCTGCTACTAATGTGGCAACCCTTGGCGTGGTGGCAAGTGAATTAGGTAAACGTGCGGTTGCAGCTTATTTAAGTGGTGTTATTGGCGTTGCATTGGTGTTTGGTTTTATTACTGATTATTTAGTTGAGCGGTATGGATTTGAAATTGCGCCCTCATTGCAAGCCTCTCATCATGTGCTGCCAATGTGGTTAGAATATTTCGCAGGTATTGTTCTTGCCTTGTTGTTACTGCGCTTGGTTTGGTTAAAAGTCATTAAAAAATAGTTGGTTGTTTAAAATATCGAAGGAGCTTGCGAGCTCCTTTTTTTATGGCTCGGAAAATGTTTATTTAAAATTAAAAGTACAAAAAGATAAATAAAAAATAAATTAATTTAAATGATAATGATTTCTGTTATTGATCTAATTTGTTTTGAGTTTTAGAATGCTGCGCAGTTTTACTTTACTCATAATTAGAAAATCAGGAATTAACATAATGAAAAAAATAGCTAATTTTGCGCTTTCTTCTTTATGTGTTGCGATGCTTGCAGCATGTGGTGGTGACGATGGCAAAGACGGTATTGATGGCGCTGTAGGTGCAGCAGGTACTGATGGTACAAATGGCGTTTCTACTTTTGTAACTGAAAAAGACGTTGTTATCACCAATGCTCAGCATGCTTACGCGGTTTATGCTGATTCTCTAATTGCTGCTAAAAAGCTTAAAAATACGCTTGAACTATTTGTTGCAAGTCCAACCGATGAAAACTTCACAGCAGCAAAAAATGCCTGGTTAGATGCACGTGAACCTTATGGCCAATCTGAGGTGTATCGTTTTCGTGAAGGACCAATTGATAACTTAACAAGCGATGACAATGGCAATCCAGTACTAGTCGCGGAAGAAGGCCCTGAAGGGGCGATTAATGCATGGCCATTAGCTGAAGCGTTAATTGATTACACCGTTGATATGGATGGCGCTCAATTACCTGAAAACCCAGCTACATTACCTGTCGGTGGCAATATTATTGCGGATATTGCTGAATTCCCTGAAATCACAAAAGCACTGCTTGCTGAGCAGTTTGAACGTGGCGACGATGAAGCGAATGTGACATCGGGTTATCACGCGATTGAATTTTTACTTTGGGGTCAAGATTTAAACGTTGATGGCTCATACACACCAAACCGTGATTACAGTGCGGGTTACCGTAAAGTAAATGATTACTACACAACTGCTACTGGTATGGGTGAATGTACTTCAGGTGTTGATAATAGTGTTGATTCATCAATTTGTGAGCGTCGTGGCGACTACCTTATTGCGGCAGCTGACTTACTAATTGATGACTTACAAGGTGTAGTTGATGCATGGACGCCGGGCTCTGGTTTCCATTATGTGGAATTTACTAAAGATGAAAATGTAAAAATGTCTTTAGCAAAAATTCTTGAAGGCATGGGGCGTTTAAGCTTCGGTGAATTAGCAGGTGAGCGTATGAGTATTGCGCTTAGAACCGACTCCCAAGAAGATGAGCATTCATGTTTTTCAGACAATACACACCGCGATATTTTCTTAAATGCGAAGGGAATTCAAAATGCATTTAACGGTGCCTATCAGCGAATGGATGGTGAAACCTTAGAAGGTGCAAGCATTTATGATTTATTGGTGGTTGATGGTTCTCATGAACTAGCTAATGAATTACGTGCGGCAATTGAGGACACTATGGCGAAAGCGGCTGTTATCGATACCAATGCAAAATTGGGTTATTCATTTGATGTGCAAATTCAACATGCTGACTTAAAACAGCCAGTGACCAATACAATCGAAGCATTAAAGTCACAAACCCAAGTGATCAAAAAAGCGATTGAAGCGCTGGAAGTAACTACTGGTGATCTTGAACAAGATACTGAAGAGTTTGAAGGCTAATCATCGTTAACACATAAATAGCGTTGCATATTGCAGCGCTATTTTCGTTTCTAGGGGCATTTATGAAGCGACACATTTTTCTTTCAAGTTTAGTTTTTGCTGTTGTTGGTTGCGGTGGTTCATCAACGACAAGCGAGCCAGTACCAGATAAACCAAATCCGCCAAGTGCTAGTCTGCCAGGGCAACCAAATGATGGTTTAGCGCCAATTAGTCAAAGCGAACCGGATGCGAGTGAGCATTTATCCGGTGGTGAAGCTACGAGTAGTGTATTTAACGAGGATGCCTTCAGCCAATCCGCACCAACTATCCGTAATGACTTTGAACTTGATGCTGTTTTTAAGTCGGGTGATCACTTATTTAGGGGCACACATAAAGGGCTTGGACCAGTATTTAACAATCCTACGTGTCAGGGATGCCACATTAAAGATGGCCGCGGTGAAGTGCCAAGCAGCAAAAACATTGCAATGACCAGTATGTTTCTACGCATCAGCGATGAGAATGGCCAGCCTGATGCGATTTATGGTGACCAACTACAAACCTTTGGCGAGGTGTTTGGTTTTCCAACAGGAGCGCTGCCGAAATTTAATGGCGCGTTAGATGAAGGCCTTGCTTATGGTGAAGCGTATGCATTTGTTGAATATGAAACGCTCACAGGGCAGTTTGCTGATGGCGAAAGCTATGAGCTGCGTAAACCGATTTATAAAGTAACCGATTTATCTTATGGCCCATTTAACGAAACGGTGCGATTTTCAGCGCGTGTTTCGCCAGCGATTTTTGGCTCAGGCTTATTACATGCCATTCCTGAAGCGTATATCACCAGCTATGCTGACCCAGATGATGTTGATAACAATGGCATTTCAGGTCGCGCAGTTTATGTGACTGAGCCCATTTCAGAGCAAACAAAACTAGCTCGCTTTGGTTATAAGCTGGGCACAGCATCCGTACTTCAGCAAATCGCCGGTGCTTACCGTGGCGATATGGGCGTAACAAACCGTATTAATCAAGATGAGCCGTGTACGGAAAATCAAATAGCTTGTATAGAACAAGCTTCGCTTGAACAAGATAGCGAAGCGCTAGGCTTAGATCTCAGTGATTTAGATCTTGCGCAGGTGGAATTTTATAACCGCTTGCTTGCAGTGCCAAAGCGCCGTGGTTTTGATAGCCAAACAAACACTTGGCAAGACGATATTGTGAAAGGTCGCGCGTTATTTTTTGCCGCTAACTGTAATGGCTGCCATGTGCCACGTCATAAAACCACTGAAGCGCCAGCGAGTTTGTTGGGCGATGTCGATATTCTTGGTTTTAAAGGTACCAGTACACCTATTGCAGCGCTAAGTGAGCAAATTATTTATCCCTACACCGATTTACTGCTCCATGATATGGGCGGTGAATGTGCACCAATTAGCAAAGAAAATACTCAAGGTGGTAGTTGCCAAGCAGGTGAAAACTGTATTTATGTGCAGCGCTGTGAAGGGCTTGCTGATAACCGCCCAGAAGGCAGTGCCTCTGGTACTGAGTGGCGAACAGCGCCGCTTTGGGGCTTGGGGCTTGTGAAAAAAGTAAATGCCCGAGCAACATTTTTACATGATGGTCGTGCGCGCAACATTAGCGAAGCCATTTTATGGCATGGCGGTGAAGCCGAAAAAGCCAAACAAGCATATTTGGCTATGGCAAAAGATGACCGTGAATTACTGCTCGCTTTTCTAAATTCGTTATGATTAAAAATACATTTTTTAGCGTATTTTGTTTCGCTTTTTTGCTGTGTGGTTGTACTGAGCAAAAGGCACCTGAGTTTTCAAAAAGCGAGTTACGCCCCGGCGGGGATATCACGCTTAAACGCATTAATACGCGCACTTTTATTCACCCATCGGAAAATCTCGACCTAGATCAGCAACTGGATTTTTGGGATGGATTTTCGTTTTTCCGCGACCCATGGGTTGCTGCACCCGCAGCAACCACAGATCGTGATGGCTTAGGGCCGCTTTATAATGCGCGCTCATGTAAAGCCTGCCATGTCCGTGGGGGACGCGGAAAATTGGTTGGTGAAGGCACACATTCACCCATGGCCTTACTGTTTCGCTTGGGGCATTCGCAAAATGGTGAGGCTGTTGATAAGCATTACGGCGGGCAGTTCCAACCTTTTGCTATTAAGTTAGCTAAACCGGCAAGCTTGGTAGCTGAAGGTAAAGTAAAAATTCAGTATGAAATATTGACTGGCCACTATGCTGACGGCACAGCTTATCAGTTGACTAAGCCAAGCTATCAATTGGTTGATTTAGGTTATGGTGAGTTACAGCCATCGACGGTGCTTTCACCGCGGTACGCACCAGCACTTTATGGCATGGGGTTATTAGATGCGATCAGTGAAGCTGACTTACTGTCGCAACAAGATATTAATGACCAAAACAAGGATGGTATCTCGGCTAAATACAACCGTGTAGTGAATCCAAAAACACAGCAGCGCGAACTAGGCAGGTTTGGTTTTAAAGCAAGTCAGGTCAGTTTAGCATCTCAAACTGCAGCCGCCTTTGTGAATGATATTGGCATTACCAATCCACTTTTTACTCAGGATACCTGCACTCAATCGCAATTATTGTGTCAACAAGCCTCATTTATGGGTGGTCATGATACTGCGCTTGAGATCCCCGAAAAGCTACACAAACTCACAGTATTTATGGGAGCGCATGTCGCTGTGCAACCAACCCGTAAGTTAACTTCAAAAAAAGCACAGCAGGGTAGAGCGCTTTTTTATTTAGCGAATTGCCATAGCTGCCATACGCCAAGTTATACAACCAAGCGAGATTACCCGATTAAAGAGCTCGCTAATCAAACTATTTGGCCCTACACCAACTTAGCCTTGCATGATATGGGCGAAGGGCTGGCAGATCACAAAGCCGAGGGGTTAGCGAATGGCCGCGAGTGGCGCACACCTCCTCTTTGGGGCATCGGGCTTCAGCAAAAAGTACAAGGCTACCAAGCATTCCTCCACGACGGTAGAGCGAAAACAATCGCCGAAGCTATTTTATGGCATGGCGGTGAAGCCGAACAAGCAAAGTTGGCATTTGTGAATTTTGATCAACAACAGCGCGATGCGTTGATTTACTTTTTAAAACAAATTTAAGGGTAACCAAATGAAATTTAAGGCACTTACAGTATTGATAACCGCATCGCTATTAACCGCATGTGGCGGTGGTGGCAGTGAAACCACAAAAGAAACACCGACAGTTACACCACCCGTTGTTTCACTGACAAAAGATCAGGCGATGACTCAGTTACTAGAAGCACAAGCTGATCACTATATTTTACCTGCCTACTCAGCGCTGGTGGATGAAGCTGACAAATTAGATGCAGCAAGCATTACATTTTGTGCTTACCCGTCACCGAGCGAAAATGAATTGGCGACACTTAAAACTGCTTGGCTTAACGTGAGTAAAGCGTGGCAGTTTGCTAAAGCAGTTAAAATGGGCCCAGAGTCAGAGGAGTTCCGTCATTACCGCATGCAATTTTGGCCGGATAATAACAACGCTGTAAGTCGCGGTGTAGCTTCTCTTTTAGCAGCACAAGTTATTGATGCCAATGCGGTAGCAAGCTTACAAGACGGTGCGCAAGGATTGCCAGCACTTGAGTTATTAATTTTTAACAACGATGAAGAAACAGCACTGCTCACTGCTCAAAATAAAGAAGACCGCTGTTTAGCGGTAATGGCGATTGCTGCCAATGTTAAAACTATCGCAACGGAAATCTTAACGGCTTGGCAGCAGCAAACCACAGGGTTTGTAAATGATTTTAAAAACGGCACAGGTGATTATGATACTAAACAAGCGGTACTTGAAGACTTCGTGACCAACTGGTTTGAGTTAATTGAAGTGATTAAAGATAACAAATTGAACAATGTGAAAGGCACGCTTATTCCGGGCTATCCAGAAAAGGCAGAAGCCCATTACAGCTTATCATCACTTGAAAATATTAAGATGAATGTAGCAGCGTTAAAGGCGGCTTATCTTGCAGGCGACGGCTATGGCTTTGATGAGTACTTAAAAGACATTCATCAAAATACCAGCGTAAATGAAAAAATCTTGGCTTACTTTAATGAGCTTGAAACACAGTTAAATGCAATTGATAAACCTTTATCTCAAGCAGTTACAATCCAAGAAAGTCGCAATAAGTTATCACCACTTATCACTAAAATTGAAGAGTTTAGGCTTTACCTTTCAACTGACTTTATTCAGTTAACTGCGCTAAATCCAAACTTTAATTCTAATGATGGTGATTAAGTATGGAGCGTAGAACGTTTTTAAAAAGCCTAGCGCTTTGTGGCTTGAGTTTGTCGGTTGGGGCAAATTTGGTGGCATGCACAACAACCAAGCAATCACGCTTTGTTAGTGCGGCGTCAAATCATCAAGGTGAGCATTTTGTGGTGGCATTTGATGATGCTGGTAATTTATTAAATCAGGTGAAAATTGCTAACCGAGGCCATGATCTACTGATCCTCAATAATGAGCGTGTGGTGGCGTTTTCACGTCGCCCATTTACCAAGTTATTTATTGTCGACCTTAAGGAAAACACTTTAGAAAATACCTTGAATGCTGAAAATGGCTTTCATTTTTATGGGCATGGGGTATTTGACGAAACGCGCAACTTATTGATCACGACAGAAAATCACATAGAAAGTGCTAAGGGCTATTTAGTGTTTCGTGATGCAACGTCGTTTGAAGTTGTAAAACGAGTTGAAAGCGGCGGGATTGGCCCACACCAATTGGCATTAATGCCTGATGGTGAGCATATTGTGGTTGCTAATGGCGGAATTAAAACTCATCCAGAAAAAGGTCGCGAGAAACTTAATCTCGATACGATGGCACCCAATCTCAGTTATGTGCATTTGAATTCAGGAAAAGTTGTTGAAACAGTGACACCGCCGCATTTTCAATTGAGCTTACGCCATTTGGCAGTTGCTAAAAGTGGTGAAGTAATTGTCGGCGCACAGTATCAAGGTAATTATCGCGATACCTGGCCGCTGGTATTTAGTCACAAGCGGGGAGATGTGCTCAAGCCTCTTGGCGCAGAACCAGATTTTTGGTTGGCGTTTAATCAATACATCGCAAGCATCTCGATAAATGATAAAGAGAATCGTATTGCAGTTACTTCACCGCGAGGTGGGATTGTGGCGTTTTGGCAGCTCGATAATCATCACTTGATAAGTCATCAACGTTTTGCAGATTGTGCGGGAGTGGCAAACACGCATGAGTCATTTATTGTTACTAATGGCAAAGGGCAGGTTGTAAGTAGCAATGAAAAATTACCTCTTTTTCAGTTACAAGCATTGCGGTTCGACAACCATTTAATTTACTCTTAACTGGTAAGAGATGTTAAATTTAGCCAAAAACAATAATGACAGGTAAAATGTTCGCCCTTTTCATATGCAGTAAACCAAGTTATGACTATTTCAAACGATAAATTTGCAGATATTCGCCCTTATAATGATGACGAAGTAGCCGCATCTGTTTCGCGACTTTTAAATGATGATGCATTTATCTCTGTAATTGCAGAGCATAACTTGCCATCTTGGTTGCGTGCTATCCCATTTCTTGGCAATTACTTAGTTAAATCTAAGTTACGCAACAAATATGGAAAATTTAAAACCGTTGATGAAGTGCAACAAGCTGTTGCTCGTTATCTGGAGATTTTAGTAAAGCGCACTACATCTAAAGTAACGTTTTCTGGATTAGATAAGCTTGATAAAAATAAAGCGTATTTATTTATCTCAAATCACCGTGATATCGCGCTGGATCCAGCCTTTGTTAACTATGGTTTGTTCCAAAGTGATATGAAAACAGTGCGTATTGCAATTGGCGACAACCTGTTGCAAGTACCTTATATGACGGAGCTAATGCGCTTAAATAAAAGCTTTATTGTAAAGCGCTCGGTAAAGTCGCCAAAAGAAATGCTAAAAACACTGACGACCCTTTCGCACTATATTTATGATTCGCTCGACAGTGGAAACTCAGTATGGATTGCACAAAAAGAAGGTCGTGCCAAAGACGGTAACGATGTAACTGATCCGGCATTAATTAAAATGCTGCAATTACATGGTCGTAAATTAAAAATGGAATTTGCTGACTATGTTAAATCGATTAACGTCGTGCCAGTGGCGATTTCGTACGAGTTTGAACCATGCGAAAAAGCCAAAGCAAAAGAGCAATATCATAAAGCCACATTCGGTGAATACAAAAAAGCACAGGGCGAAGATATCGCTAGCATTATTGAGGGCTTTGCAACTAACAAAGGGCATGTTCACTTGTCGTTTGGTGAGCCAATTAGCGATAACTGTGATACGCCAGAACAATTAGCGCAGACCATTGATAACTACATTCATGCCAATTACTTCCTGCATCCAAACAATTACTTAGCGGCAAATAAAGAAGCAGAACAAATAAGCGAAGATGCGAAACGTGTTTATCAAAGTCGTTTTGATGATGTAGCCCCTGAATTACATGAGTTTATAAAGCAAATTTATGCAAAACCGGTGTTAAATCAAAAGTAATCAATCGCTTTGCTTTTACGCAAGAATAAAATTTTTCAATAAACCAGAGTGAATACTCTGGTTTTTTTTGTGCAAAAAATAGTTAAACTGTATTTATGAGTGCGTAAAAATAGACCAAGTCTGCTTTGTTTTTTAAAGCGGATTTACATAATAAATGGCTGAACAAAAACAAATTATTGAGCAAATCGAAATTTTTGAGATACCCAGTCCATGCAAAGGGGTATGTCAGGTGAATAACCGAGGTTATTGCTTAGGTTGTTTTCGTTCGCGCGAAGAACGCTTTCATTGGAACCAGCTTTCCAATGCACAAAAGAAGCATGTTATTCGGCTATGTGCACAGCGTGAAAAGCGCATTCGCCAAAGTTTAGCGCAACAACAAGACGGCGGAAACGGTGCTTCAGAGCAAACCAATTTAGACTTTTGATGTTGTGTATGAGTAGGTTACTTGGGTTTTTTGTGATCTAATTTTGCCCATGAGTTTTGCATAAATTGCTCATCAAGTTTGGCTAAAATGGCTTTGTGCTTTTTATGTAAGTAGTGATGAATAGGCTTTTGCGAGACGATTTGTCTGTCAAAATACTCGAAGGTTTGCTGCTCAATTTGATGATCAAGCAAGTACTCTAATACTAATATGCCATCAATAGTGCCATTACGAAGCATATGCAATTGACTGGTAAGGTTACTGTTGGTAATCACTTCGCCTTGGTAGCTTTCTTGCTCTATGTATTTTTGCGCAAATGGGTAGCTGGCATTATGACTAATGGTTTTCAGGTTGTTTAATTGGCAATTTGAACAGACGCCTTTATTGGTTATAAGTACGAGGTTTAAATGCATCAATGGTGTGATGCTCGCTACCAAATTAGGGTAATCGTTTGAAATACCAATTACGCGACCAATTTGCCCATCAAGTTCACCTGCGTTTGCCGCTTTTAGCGAGCTTTTATGGTCAAAGTCGATAATTTTAATCTCAATACCAATAGCGCGATAAGCGTTGTTTAAACGCTCTATAAGCATGCGAGACACTTCGGTATCTAGTGGTTTATTGAAAATTAAAGTGGTGGTGCTTTGCTCAGCCATAATCGGTTTGGCAAGTAACAACGTAGCTGCAAGTAAAAAGCCAGTTAGTGTTAAACCCAATAAAGCATGTGTTTTAGTTGTTATCTGACGCATTACAGAATTCATTTTAGTATTGATCGGCGAAACCTATATGGTACATTGCTACCATAACATACTATTTAATTTGCTGTATAAAAAGAACATGTCTTTTAACTTATGTAATTTACCTCGTCAGGAAAAATATTTAATCCAATTAGATTATGAAGCCTCTTTTTGGGCGTTTAAAGTAAAGCGTGGTAAAAGTACGCGAGACCAAATTTATTCAGCTATTTTGCAGCGCCCACAATCAGAGCAAGGTGAGCTAAAGCAACGCTTTGAGCGGTATTTAGCGACAATGTCGTGAACCAAATAGCATGTGAATCACTCGACCCAATCATGACGCCTTTGGTAAATAAATTTTATCAACAGCACAATGTGCGCGGTCGTGCTAAAAGCCATGATAAGGTTTGGCTGATTAAAATTGATAACCAAATTGCTGCCACAGCAAAGCTTACTTTGAAAGAAGAGCATTATTTATTAACTGGGGTGTTTACGGTGCCGCTTCATCGCGGTAAAAATTTGGCATCACAGTTAATTAAACACATTTCATCCTATTATCAGCTGCCAATTTATACCTTTGCATATTCACACCTTGTTGACTGGTATACCCGCTGCGCTTTTCATTTAAGTGAGCCACCACCAGAGCTTCAATCAATATTTCAAGCTTATGTCCGCCAAGGGCGAGATATTCGCTGCATGGTAACTAATCTGGAGTTGTAATGAATCGCTTTATATTGTTGCTGTGTTTAGTGTTTTCGGCTGGGGCTTTAGCCCTTGATAACCCGAATGTGCGTCGTTTTTCTCCCAATGAAGGTCTCGCCCAGTCCTACGTTACCGGCATGCTGGTAGACAAAAATGGCTATTTATGGATTGGCACGGAAGCGGGGGTTAATCGCTACGACGGTTATCAGCTTTCTACTATGACAGGTCCAGAAGGCACGTTGCGAGATAAGTCGATCGATTTTCTATATGAAGATAAACAAAATGATATTTGGATATCGACTACTTACTCAGGGCTTTATCGCTATGATACAGACGCTTATAAACTCGAAAGGGTGCTCGAGTTTAAAACTGATCGCAGTCATTCACCGATTGTAATGTTAGAAACGCACCAACCAGGATTTTATTGGTTAGGGCGCACGCGAAATTTGGCCTTACTGAATAGTAAAACAGGCGAAGTGAAGCATGTTTTTGAAATTCCGGGTGATTTTAAATACGCGTATGTGCGCGCATTAAAGTACTACAAACACTACTTGCTGATTGGTACTTCTGAAGGTGTTTATGTTATGGACACCAATACACAAAAAGTAGTTGAGCTTAAGTATCTCAATGAGCCGGCGCAGCATCATGACCAAAATAATGCGAAGTCATTTCATATTGTGGGTTCGCAATTATGGTTAGGTACGGTGCAAGGTTTGCACTCGGTTGAGCTTGATAATATTGAACGATTAGTGGCTGGAGAGTTAGACAAACTGCCCAGTGAAATGCGTATAGCAGATCTAAATATTTGGAAAATTATGCAGTTTAAGTCAGGCTTAAAACTGGCGACTAACGAAGGCGTATATAACTATTTTGCAGATGACGATCAGCTTATCAAAAGCACCGAGCTAGATAATTCAGATTACGAACTGAGCGACAACAGTATTGTTGATATGTTGATCTCTGAAGATGGATCAATGTGGTTAGCAAGTAAGTCTGATGGCGCGTATTTTGTTGCTAAAAATAATTACCTATTTCAAAACTATAATCGCGATACCTTGTATGGCGGCTTATCGCATAACAATGTGTGGGGCATGGTTGAGCACAACAAAGATATTTGGCTTGCAACCAGCGACGGAATTACCAAAATCAATCCACACACCTATCAAAGCCAAACCTATTTGGAAGGTTATTTTGCAGATCGTATCAACCACGAATTTCATGTTTATCAAATTTTTGAACATAACAATATCTTGTGGTTGTCGACAAGTCGTGGCTTTTTTAAATTTGATTTAACTACGTTAACCATTTCAGCGGTGGAGGTTGCCGTTGAAAAGTACAAAGATATATTTCAAAAGCAACTTATTGTTGGTCATTTCAGCCAAAGCGGTGAAATGTATTTTAAAAGCTTTAAACATGGCTACTTTAAATTTAATACTCATAGCCAAGAATTAATCAAAATTGAACCTGCCATACCGGTAATTGACGATACGCTTTCAGGGTATTTTTTACCGCCTATGAAAGACGACCAATTACCCTTTTTTTTCCACAGTAAATCACTTTATCAACTTCTACCTGATAACAGCGTAAAACACCTTTATACACCGCCAGTAAAAGACGATGTTGAGTACTTAGAAATGACATCTTACGTGGTAGATAATAATGGTGTTATGTGGCTTTCATACTATAGCTATGGCCTTGTTGGAATTGATAGTCATACATTTGAAGAGAAATACCGTATTGAAGATAAGTTCGATACTCGTGGCTCATTGTTCTACAGCTTAACCAAAGATCAACGAGGCATGATTTGGATGGCAAGTCACAGTGGTATTTGGCGCTTTAATCCCAATACTATGCATTTTAGGCAATACACGGTTGATGATGGCATAACAGTAAACGAGTTTAACTCGGGCTCAAAATTAACCTACTCGGATGGGCGAATCATTTTTGGTTCGATTAAGGGCATTACGAGTTTTTTCCCCGAGCGTAATGATATTAACGAGCAAATTTCAGAGCGTGTAAATATTACCTCCATTACTTTGATGTCACGTAAGTTAGAAGCCGAATCAATTATTCAGCAAAATTTACTGGAACTTGATTACGATGATATCGGGCTTGAAATCGGTTTTTCAGCCATGCTATTTAAATACCAAGACCGTGTTGAGTATGAATACCGTTTAGATGATTCTCCGCTGGTACGCACTGAAAACAACAAGGTCGCTTTTGCGCGAATTGCACCGGGCAAACACACTTTTTATGTGCGCGCGCGCGACCCGCTAAATGGGAGTTATACAGATTTTAAAAGTTTTACTATTCAAGTGCATTACCCACCTTGGCGCTCACCGGCGGCGTTTGCAATTTACTTTGTTTTAATCGCGAGTTTGACTTCAGTTTGGTTTTTGCGCCGCCATCGCTATCAACAACGTTTGTTGGCTGCACATAAGCAAAGTAGTGAAAATGAAACACGCTTAAAGCTGGCACTTGAAAGTAGCCAATCAGGTGTTTGGGAATGGCAAAGTGGTGTAGGCGATATTTATCAGCCGCGTTTACGCAATGAATTAGGCTTTGATAAGCAAAACGTGACGCTAGATGAATACTTAGCCAAAATACATCCTGATGACAGGGCTAAATATCGCATAGAATGGTTGGAATTTGTTAGTACTCAAAAAGGGGAGTTCAATCTCACTTATCGGGTGCGTCACAATCAAGGCCATTGGCGCTGGTACAAAGATGTAGGCCGTGTAATTGAGTGGGATGGTGACTTGCCACAGCGGGTAACGGGCACGTATACCAATTTCACACGTGAACGAGACTTAGAAAGCAGTGCACGATTATTCAGCACCGCATTCGAACATACCCGTGACTGGGTGTTTGTTATGGATAGTGACTTCAAAATTTTAGCCATTAATAAGGCGCTTAGAGAAAGTCATCAATTTGATATAAGTAAAGACTCATCACGCAAGTTATCACTTGGTTTGAGTGCAAAACGCCGTACCCAATACTTGCGTGAGCTAGCTAAGCTAAATGCCGGTGAGCATTATCAATCGGAAGAGACCATAACCAACCCAGAAGGCGAACAGTTTAAGTGCTTAATTAAAGTGACTGCTGTTGCTAATGAGCGCGCTGAGGTTGATAACTTTGTTGTGGTGATAACGGATATCAGTAGTTTGTAATAAAGCTAAAATGAGCCTTCAAAGTTTACAGGCAATTAAATGCGCGTTCATTTTAGAATTGATTGTTACAAACCTTTGAGTCTGTTGTTTTACCAAAATTTACAGCCCCTAACTTTTAGCTAGGGGATTTTATGGCCACAATTAGCACAGTAGTTAATGTGTTTTATTTCTTCCATTTTTCTGCGAATTGCGATTTGCGCTTCTTTTTTACTTAACCCGAGCTCAATACGCATTTCTTCAATTTGTGCTTGGTCTTTTTCACAAATTTCACCATCGCGAGAACATAACGCAACATACTGTGCAAACTTAACACGGCGGCGTCTGAGTTGATCTGAAAAACTCGATGCCAGTAAACCTGTTGGAATAGCAACCATGCCCATACTTAGCACAGTGATCATGCCGCCAAAAAAGCGACCGAGCGGTGTTATTGGCACAACATCGCCATACCCTACGGTAGTCAGTGTGGCCATTGCCCACCACATTGCGTCTGGAATTGAGCCGAATTTATCGGGTTGTTCGTCGTGTTCAATAAGATAAATACCGCAAGAGGCGGTAATTAACGCCACACTCATAATGAAAAAGGCAGCAAGTAAGGGGCCTTTTTCTTCACGAATACTTTGCAGTAATAATTGCATCGCGCGCGAGTAGCGAGTGAGTTTGAATACGCGTAACAGCCTGAATACGCGTAAAAAGCGTAAGTCAAAACTGACAAATAACATTAAATAGGTAGGCAATATGGCGAGTAAATCAATAATTGCCAGAGGGGAACGTAAATAACGAAGGCGTTTACGCCAATTAGGCATAGGTAAATCACGGTAATGTTCTTTATCCACACAGACCCAAAGGCGTAATAAGTATTCGATGGTAAAAATACCCACTGAAAAAATTTCAATGCTAATAAACAGTTGATGATGGGCTAAGGCGATTTCTTCAACTGACTCAAATACTATGGCTACGACGTTACCGATAATCAGTAAAATTAATAAGCCATCAATTAAGCGGCCAAGGCGTAACCCCTCACCAGAACTTTCAAGTACTTGTGCAATGCTGAGTCGTAATTGATTCACGTGAGCCTCTTAATTTAATGGCATGGTCATAACAATAGTGCCTTCTTCAAAATCACGGCTTACTTTAAAGCCGAGTTTTTTGGCAAGGCCAATCATGCCGGCATTTTCAGGCAAGGTGAGACCTTCAATTTTTTGTACTTTTTGACGTTTACAATGGTCGATAACCGATTGCATTAAAATGCGCCCTAAACCTAAGCCTTTTATATCTGAGCGAACTACAACGGCAAACTCCGCAACGAGATTATCAGGATCCATTAACACCCTTGACACCCCAAGTGTTTGCCAAACATCATCACGTCTTTGTGTAACTATAAATGCCATTTCTCGGTCGTAATCAATTTGCGTCATTTTTGCCAGTTGCTCATGACTAAACTGTGGCATCTCGCCAAAGAAGCGTTTATATCTGTCTTCTTTCGTGAGTTTATTATCAAACTCGCGGTGGGCTTCTTCATCTTCTGGGCGAATAGGGCGCAGCATAGCAAGTGAGCCATCTTTTAGGGTGATTTCTTGTTCAAGTTCTTTTGGATAAGGTTTAATTGCTAAGCGTTTAGCGCGGCTTGTTGCTTGATATTTTTCAAGCTCAATGCACGCATCTAACACTAAAAACTTTCCTTGCAAAGCGAGTACAGGGTTTAGCTCTAGCGATTTGATATCGGGGTTTTCAACAACCATTTGCGATACCCGCGTGAGCATGGCGCAAAGTGTGTACTTATCAATTTTTGTTGGCAGGTGTTTTTCTTTGATAAACCCTTTATCGCTAGCCGCGGCAATTAAATACTTCGCCAAGTTCATATTAAGCGGCGGAAGGGCAACGGCTGCTAAATCAAAATTAAGCGCAGTGCCTGCTTCTCCGAGTAAAATCACAGGGCCAAAATTTGGGTCGGTTTTAACCGCAATGCGTAACTCTTGGCCGCCTGCACGGGTTGCCATACGCTGTAGTGCAAAACCATCAATTTGCGCATCTGGATACGTTTCATTAATGCGCAACAACATGTTAAATGCCGTTTGTTCTACTTCATCGCCATCGTTAAGGTTTAACACAACACCGCCAACATCAGATTTTGACGGAATGTTAGGGCTAACTAACTTAAGTGCAACGGGAAATCCTATCTTTTGGGCAAACTCACGGGCTTCACTTGGGGTGTATGCATGCTCTGTAGCAATGCAATTAATTTGGTAGCAATTTAAAAGCGGTGCTGCGTCATGAGTAGGCAAGTAATGCATTTTATCTTGCAGGTTATTTTCAATCAGTGATGCAGCTTTTTCGCTATGGATATTATTTGAATCAAGTAATGACTCAGGTGTTTGCGTTAAGTGTTTTTGGTTGCGGCGATATTGAATTAAGTGCATATATGCGGCAACGGCACCTTCAGGTGTACGATAGGTTGGGATCCCTGCTGCTTGGCATACTTTTCGTGCAGCATAGGCGGCTGTTTCACCCATAAAGTTGGTCATTACATAAGGGCGCTGCATTTTGGGGATCTTGTTCACCGTTTCTGCAATAACATTGGCAAATTCTTCACTTGGGGCAAGTGCTGAAGGGCTGTGCAAAATAAGCAAGTTATCAACTTCTGGTGCTTGCACTAAAATTTCAACGGCTTTTTGATAACGTCTTGGATCTGAATCGCCATAAATATCGACCGGATTAGCAAATGAAGTATGCTGAGGTAATACCTGATTTAATTTAGTAATGGTTTCTTTAGATAACTCAGCGAGTTTGCCAGAACTTTGAATCAGTGTATCAACCGACATCACACCAGGGCCACCGCCATTAGTTAAAATAGTGAGTGCTTCTTGTTTTAATAACTTAGGGTGTAACGCAAGGGTTTGTGTAGCGGCAAAGAGCTCGCGTAAATCGTTTACTCGAAGCATACCGGCGCGTTGGAACATGGCATCATAAACTGCATCTGAGCCTTGATTGCCACCAGTGTGAGCCATAGCTGCATCGGCTCCAGCTGCCGTTTTGCCTGTTTTAATTGCAATCACAGGTTTACTAAATGCCGCAGCCCTTGCTGCAGAAATAAACTGGCGAGTATGTTCAATGTTATCGATATACAACAAAATGGCTTGGGTATTGGCATCGCGACCTAAAAAGTCGACTAGCTCATCAAAATCGATATCGCCACAATCGCCTACAGAAACAAAGTATGAAAAACCAATGTCTTTGGTTTTTGCCCAATCTAAAATGGTTGAACATACGGCAGCCGATTGCGATACAAATGCAATTTTGCCAGGCTTTGCAACCATATGTGAGAAGCTTGCGTTAAGGCCAATACGTGGAATAAGTAAACCTAGGCTATTAGGGCCGAGAATATTCACATCGGCTTTTTTGGCGGTTTCTATAAGGGTTTGTTTTAGTGTTTTATCAAACCCAGAGGCAATGATAATGGCATTTTTACAGCCTTTTTGCCCGAGTTGCTCGACGATTTGATTGCAATGATCTTTGTTAGTACAAATAACCGCAAGGTCTGGTACTTGTGGTAACGCATCAATGGTTGGGTAGGCAAGCACACCGTGTACCGCTTTATATTTAGGCGTTACAGGCATTATTGGACCGTTAAATCCCCCTTGCAGTAAGTTACGCATTACCACATAACCAGCTCGATTGGTGCGGTTTGATGCCCCAATCACTGCAACTGACTTAGGGTTGAAAAATTGGCTTATCCTTTTTACCGTCATAGCTTTTCACCAGAGTTGAGTTACTCGTATAGTATAAAATTCGTCTATAAGTATAAAGCAATATTCAGACAAGATACTTGATATAAAACAGGGTCTTGTTATGCTTCTTTGAGAATGAATATGGACCGTTAATTATGACCCTATTATTGCTAAGTGCTGCTATCAGTAGTGCACCAATAAACATTGAACAAATGGTAGCACCAAGTGATCTTGAAAATGTTAAAGTGGTGCAGCTTGCAAGCAATCAAGATGCCAGCCAGTTTCTTATTTTTATAAAGAAATCAGTACCGCAGCACCTGCATAAAGAACACAGTGAAATGGTGTATATTGTCGATGGTGAAGGGAAAATGCAGTTGGGCGATAAGTCCTTTACGATTAAAAAAGGTGATTTTGTAAAAATTGATGAGAATACGCCGCATGGTGTAACGGTCACATCCCAACAGCCTTTAAAAGTGCTCTCAACACAAACGCCAGAATACTTCGGCAAAGACAAACATCTAGTGAGCGAACATGAATAAACCAACAATAGCGACTTCTTTAATCCTTGCGCTTGCGCTGATTATTGCCAGCCTGATTTTAAAACAGGGCATTATTGAATTTAAAACGCTTGATCGTAGCGTTGCGGTAAAAGGGTTAGCTGAAAAAGAGGTAATGGCAAACACCGTAATTTGGCCAATAAATTATTCGCTAGCGGGAAATGATTTAACCAAACTAATTGGTGAGTTAGAAGCAAAGAACCAAGCTGTGCGCGCATTTTTGACACTGCATGGTTTTAGTGATGATGAAGTGTCAATTGCACCGCCAAATGTTGCCGACAAACTTGCTCAGCCTTACGCACAATTAGAAAAAGGCCAAATGCGCTATTTTGTAATGTCGAGTATCACAGTGTATAGCCATGAGCCAGAGAAAGTACGCCATGCACTCACTAAAGTAACGCAGCTCGCTAAACAAGGTATTGCTATTTCTAGTGACCGCTATGACGCAAAAGTGCAGTATATTTTTACCGGCCTGAATGACATCAAGCCTGAAATGATTCAGCAAGCAACAGAAAAGGCGCGTGAAGTTGCTGAGAAATTTGCAACGGATTCAAATTCAACACTCGGTAAAATCAAGTCTGCACGTCAAGGTCAGTTTAGTATTGCAGATCGTGATTCGAACTCGCCGCACATTAAACAGGTGCGAGTGGTTTCAAGCATTGAATATTATTTAGTGGATTAGTTTCAACTGAATATTATTAGTTGAGGTTATTATATGTTTCATATTACCAATGGCGATAGCGCAAACTTATTTTTAAAACGAATTGGTATTCAAGGGCAGTTTGTTGCTTGGCAAGATGTGCTTCATCATGGCCCGATATCGTCGCAGCTTACACTACCTGCAATGAGTGATTACCGCGCAGCTTTTTTAGCTGATTATTTTTGTTTGCCATTAAAAGATGTGCAAACCAAGTTTGCACAGCGAAATGCCTTACTCGATAGTATTGAAGAGAGTAGTGAAGTCACCTTGTGGCTTACGCCAGAACTCTTTGACAGTTTAATTGGCTTACAGTTTATTGCATGGTACCGCGCGCAATTTGAATCAACACGTAACTTATTTATCGTACTTCTGCCTGATCACTTACCCCCGCGTGAATTAGATGCAGCGCAAGTTGCCCAGTATTACAAAACACGCTTTAGCCCGAGTGATGCATTTTTTGAATTAACCTCTCTGGTTTGGCAGGCATTAACTACAAATATAGCTGCGTTAGAGACTTGTTTAACACTCGACTTTAAACACTGGCCGAACCTTAAAACATCGATTCAACGCTTTTTACAAGAACAACCCGATGATATGGGGTTAAATCGTACTCAGTGGCAAGTTTTAGATTGTTTAAATGGTCAAACGCTCTCATTGGCACAGTTGTTTGGTGCAAATCAAGATTTGGAAGAAGTGCCATTTATGGGCGATTTAAGCTTTTGGTGCCAAATTGAAGAAATGCGTGAGTACTTATGTATATCCACGCAAGAGAGTTTATTACACCAAGAAATTGAATTTTATCATGGGGTAAAAGTAAGCTTGTCGGAAAAAGGACAAGCGCTACTTAATTAACTTGAGCTCAGCTTAACTATACATTCGTTTATAAGTCGGCCTGTTTTGCAACAGGCCAATAGATCCTAGCTATTTTTAGCAAGCTGCTTAAGTTGGTAGATTAAATCAAGCGCCTGACGAGGGGTTAACTCGTTAGGGTCAATTGCAGCAAGTTCTTCTAACACTGGGTTCGGTGCGTCAAATAAACTCGCCTGTTGCGAAAGTGGCGCGCTGGCAACATTTGTTAATGGCATTTCACTGACACTTTGATGCTGCTCTAGTAACGACAACTTTTGTTTGGCACGGTTTATCACCGCCTTAGGTACACCCGCAAGGCTTGCCACTTGTAAACCAAAGCTTTTACTTGCCGCGCCATCAAGTACTGTGTGTTTAAACGCTATGGTATCTTGATATTCAATTGCATCAAGATGCACGTTGGCAAGAATGTCGAGCTGCTCTACCAGTTCGGTCAATTCAAAATAGTGCGTTGCAAACAGGGTTTTCGCAGCAATGTTCTTTGCTAAATATTCTGCCGTTGCCCATGCCAGTGATAGACCATCGTAAGTACTGGTACCGCGACCAATTTCGTCCATTAATACCAGCGAGTTTTCGGTGGCATTATTGAGAATATTGGCGGTTTCGGTCATTTCTACCATAAAGGTTGAACGACCTGAGGCAAGGTCATCGCTCGCACCGATGCGTGTGAAAATACGATCGGTGATGCCAATACTGGCAGATTCTGCCGGAATATATGAACCGATATGTGCCATTAAAACAATGAGTGCTGTTTGACGCATATAAGTTGATTTACCACCCATATTTGGCCCAGTAATAATCAGCATTTTACGTTTATCATCAAGGTAAGTTGGGTTGGCGATAAACGGCTGTTGCATAACAAATTCAACCACAGGGTGGCGGCCGCCTTTAATATCAATACAATTATTATTACTAAGCGTTGGTCTGACATAATCGAGAGATTCTGCACGTTCTGCAAGATTATTGATTACGTCTAACTCACTTAGAGCTGCTGCCATTTTTTGCAACACATCAATTTGCGGCAAAATAATATCGAACAGTTCTTCGTAGAGGCGTTTTTCAAGGGCTAGCGCATTAGATTGGCTGCTCAATACTTTATCTTCATGTTCCTTTAATTCAGGAATGATATAGCGCTCGTTATTTTTCAGTGTTTGCCTGCGTACGTAATCTGCAGGGACATTACTTGCATTGGCTTTACTTACTTCGATGTAATAACCATGTACCTTGTTATAGCTAATTTTTAAGGTGGCAATACCTGTGCGCTCACGCTCACGAATTTCCATTTGCTCGAGAATATCAGTGGCGCCTTTGCTTAAATTACGCCATTGATCAAGCTCCTGATTGTAGCCTGGGGCAATCACACCGCCATCGCGAATTAATACTGGTGGATTGTCGATAATCGCTTGCTCAAGTAAGTCTTGTAACTCAGATAAAATAGGAGTGGCTTGCTTGATTTGCGTTAGGCGCGTGCTGCTCGCATCGTTAATTAAGTCATGAATTGGGTGTAATGTTTGCAGCGCTAAACGCAAACGCGACAAATCACGAGGCCTTGCTGAACGCAGCGCTAAGCGCGCAATAATACGCTCCAAATCGCCAACTTGTTTAAGTGTATCGTGCAGTTCATGGTTAATGGCTAAGTCGTGGATTTCACCGAGTGCATCAAGGCGATTGTTTAATTCTTGTTGATCGCGAATTGGGCTATGCAGGCGACGCTTTAGTAAACGAGAGCCCATTGGCGTCGCTGTTTTATCAAGCACTTGCGCAAGAGTGTTATCAAAACCGCCCGATAGATTGACAGTAAGCTCTAAATTTTTACGGGTTGCCGCATCAAGAATGACATTTTGCTCATTTTGCTCAAGGCCAATCGCATTTAGATGCGGTAATGTCGTGCGCTGGGTATCTTTTACATATTGCATTAAGCAGCCCGCAGCTTGCAGCGCAAGCGCAGCATTTTCAACGCCAAACCCAACTAAATCTTTAGTGCCAAATTGTTTATTTAATGCGGTTTTCGCGCTGTCTAAATCGAACTCCCATATTGGGCGACGGCGCAGACCATTATATTGCTCAATGATACGGGTATTTTCGAGGGTTTCTGGATATAACAATTCAGCAGGTGAAATACGCTGCAAGCTCGATGTCAGTGCTTCGTCATTATCAACTTCTAAAATACGAAAACGTCCAGAGTTAATATCTAGATATGCAATACCATAGGCGCCTTTGTCGTTGTGCGAAATAGCGCATAGTAGATTGTCTTGACGCTCTTTTAATAAGGCTTCGTCTGAAATCGTGCCTGGTGTGATAATACGTACCACTTTGCGCTCAACAGGCCCTTTGCTGGTGGCAGGATCGCCGACTTGTTCGCATATCGCAACTGATTCGCCCATTTGCACTAAGCGTGCAAGGTAGTTTTCAACCGCGTGATAAGGCACGCCCGCCATAGGGATAGGATCACCGCCAGCTTTACCGCGATGAGTTTGCGAAATATCAAGTAATTCGGCAGCGCGCTTGGCATCATCAAAAAACAGTTCGTAAAAGTCGCCCATGCGATAGAAAACGAGAATATCTCGATGCTCAGCCTTAATTTTTAAATATTGCTGCATCATTGGCGTTTGTTGGCTGATAGTATGGTCTGAATATAAATCTAACGGCATAATTGACTAATAGTTGTTATGTAAAAGGTAAAAAAATGATATTACCCGCTCATATTTCTGAGCTAGCGGCAAAGTTGGGTGCTAGTTTAACCAATAAAAAGCTTTGGATCACTACTGCTGAATCATGTACTGGTGGTGGCATTAGCTATGCATTGACCGATACCGCAGGTAGCTCTGCTTATGTTGATCGCTGTTTTGTTACCTATAGCAATGAGGCAAAGCATGAGTTACTAGGTGTAAACACTGATGTACTTGAGCAATTTGGCGCGGTAAGCAAAGAAACCGTAGAACAAATGGTGGTTGGTGCAATGCAAGCTGCTAATGCTGATGTGGGAATTGCTGTTTCTGGCATCGCAGGTCCTGGTGGTGGCAGTGTTGAAAAACCTGTTGGTACTGTATGGATTGCGATAAAAGTACTGGATAAACTATCGCTTAATCACTGTTTATTCACCGGTGATCGTGCCGAAGTTAGACTGCAAGTTATTGAATATTCGTTAGAAAAAGCAATTGAGCTAATAAACTCATAAAAAACACTTGATACTGGTAATCTATACAGTATACTTTGCTGCATAACAGAGATTTGGAGAGTCAAATGGACGATAATAAACAAAAGGCCCTAACAGCTGCGCTATCACAAATTGAACGCCAATTTGGTAAAGGCTCAATTATGAAGCTAGGCGATAGCCAAGCACTTGATATTGAAGCTATTTCAACTGGTTCGCTAGGTATTGATATCGCATTAGGCATTGGCGGTTTACCAACAGGCCGAATTGTTGAAATTTATGGTCCAGAATCATCAGGTAAAACAACGTTAACATTACAAGTAATTGCATCAGCTCAAAAAGAAGGTAAAACCTGTGCTTTCGTTGATGCGGAACATGCCCTAGACCCAGTTTATGCTGAAAAATTAGGTGTAAATGTTGACGAGCTTTTAGTTTCTCAACCTGATACAGGTGAACAAGCATTAGAAATCTGCGATATGTTAGTACGTTCTGGTGCGGTAGATGTGGTGATTGTTGACTCTGTTGCAGCATTAACTCCAAAAGCGGAAATTGAAGGCGATATGGGTGATACCCATGTTGGTTTGCAAGCGCGTTTAATGTCGCAAGCACTGCGTAAGTTAACGGGTAACATCAAGCGTTCAAACACACTTTGTATTTTCATTAACCAAATTCGTATGAAGATTGGTGTAATGTTTGGCAACCCAGAAACTACAACGGGTGGTAATGCACTTAAATTCTACTCTTCAGTTCGTATTGATATCCGACGTACGGGTTCAGTGAAAGAAGGTGATGAAGTTGTTGGTAACGAGACGCGAGTTAAAATTGTTAAAAACAAAGTTGCACCGCCATTTAAGCAAGCTGAATTTATTATCATGTACGGTCAAGGTATCTCAAAAGAAGGTGAGCTAATTGATTTAGGTGTTAAACATAACCTAGTTGATAAAGCCGGAGCATGGTTTAGCTACAAAGGTAGCAAGATTGGTCAAGGTAAAGCTAACTCAATTAAGTTCTTAAAAGAGAACGTTGAGATTGCCAATGAGATTGAGCAAAAGCTTCGTGACATGTTACTTCTTCAAGCAACAATTCAACCTGAAGAAGGTGAAGCAAAAAGCTTAGCTGAAGATGACTTAGAACTATAAGGGCATCACTATTTAAAAAAGGTCACATATGTGGCCTTTTTTGCGTTTATGTTTACATTTTTTTGCTAAGTTTAAGTGTCATACTAGGTAAAAGCGGCTAAAATGTCGTTTTTTTGTAGCTTGCCCAAGAACGGACGCACTTACAGTCAATGAAAATGCTCACTCAAATGATTAAGTTAGCGCTTATTTCCAGCGCGCTGACTCAGCCTTTACTTGCTCAACAGGAAGAGCTAACCCCAATTAACACAAATACAACAAATGATGCTATTAAAGCGATTGAAGTGCCAAGCTACAATTTGCCAAGTAATAGTGATTGGAACTTACACCCTGTACCAGAAGATTTTTATCAATCTCCTTACCAAGTCAATTTATTTTCTGCCGAATACGGACAAGACAGTGAGCGTTTATGGTCACAAACTAAATCGGTAATGGCATACGGTTTTGGTGTAGCTGGCTTTATTCTTATGTTGCCAGAAGATATCTCGAAATGGGATAAGGAAAATGGCGTATTTACAAAATGGAACGAGAATATAAAAGAAGGTCCAACTTGGGATCGTGATGTTTGGTGGTTAAATTGGGTCGGGCACCCGTATTTTGGTGGTGTGTACTACCAAGTTGCGCGTAAATCAGGCTATCGTCAGTGGGATGCGTTTCTTTATTCATTCACTATGAGTACCTTCTATTGGGAATATGGTATTGAAGCATTTGCAGAAGTGCCATCAATGCAAGATCTAGTGATTACACCTGTAATGGGCTGGGCCTACGGTGAATGGGCGTATCAAAAAGAGATGGAAATTCGCAGCCGCGGCGGCGAAGTGTGGGGTTCAAGAACGTTAGGTGATATTTCACTTGTATTACTCGACCCGATTGATGCTGCAGGTAAAGGTATTAATAATTTATTTGGCACTGAAGTAGTTAAAGCGGGCACTGGTGGAATTAATTTTGCCAAAATGCCACTACCAAATGGCGAGTATGAAGATCAGGTTCAATTGAACGTGAACTATCAACTTGGTTCAGGTAAAGCGTACCAAGCACCTACTTATCAGAAGAATTACATCAGCATAAAAGACCCTGTAGATATTGGCGTTATTGGTCTTGGTTTGAATTACGGTGGGTTTAAACCAGGTAAACATTGGGGCTTAGAGCAAGATGCAGCAGATGGCTGGAGTTTAGGACTTTATTATTCACCTAAATTTTCAATGAAACTAGATTACCTTAAAGGTGAGTTAGTAAATGAAAATAGCCAAAAAAACGTGACATTTGAGCAGTTCAATGTGGGCGCTAACTACTACTTTAATACAGAAAGTGATTGGAGACCTTTTGTTAGTGCTGGTGCTGGTGAAATGCTCTACGCTAAAAACAAAGAAGAAAATGGTGATAGCACCTTCGCACTAAATGCGGGGCTGGGTTTACATTACAAAATCAATAATAACTTTGCATTACAACTGGATGCGAAACGTTATTTTAATAGTAAATATAGCAACCACGACGATGCATATAACTTATCACTGATTTACTTTTTTGGTGATGGGCAAAGATAAAAAATAAGCGACCAATTGGTCGCTTATTACTGACAACAACTTAGGAAGCAATCTAAGTTAACTGGTTTGCAAATATGTTTTAAAAAACATACTTAGCAGAAAGTTGTAGGCGGTTGATATCGCCATCAGCACCGCTTTCAGTTTCGCGTTCACCTACTTTATACTCAACACCAAACGTCATTTTCTTCTCTGGTGAATACAGAAGGTTAGCACTGTAGCTCATTGATGTTTTTGTAGGGTCACCGGAAATCGCAAGTAAATCACGGTTATTATCCGCACTGAAATAAGACGCTAAGAAGGTCGAACGAAGCTTGTCACTCCAGTGATGTTGGTAACCAACAAAGCCTGAAATTGAATCGATTGCATCAAGATCGTTACCATTTAACACTGCACCATGTGCAACATTAAGACCGACATAACGGCCTAAGCCTTTACCTGTGGTTACCATGTACTTTAAGTTATTCTTACCAAAATCAAGTCGACCAGATGCACTCACACCAAAAGATGAAGTTGATGCATCAGCACCACCGGCTTTATAGGTAAGTTGTCTTGCAAGACCGGCAACGGTAAAGTGGCCCCAATCACCTTTAAAAGTATAGCGAGCCGTGATATCAGGTAAGCTAGAATCGTCAGTTTCGTTTCGAACTCCACCTGTAGTTGTAATTGTACTCTCTGGGTTTTCTGCAGACACAGAGAAACCGCCAGAGGTATATTTAATCATGGCTTGTCGAACGAACACCGTACCTTCAGCAGGGCCTACGAAATCAAGGGTTTCTGGTAAAGCACTAACGTTTTGGAAGTTTGACCATGCTTGACCGAATAAGAAGCCGTTGTAAGTTACAAATGCTTGACGAATACGAGGTGCGTAAGAGTTAGAAACACGTTCATTACCACCAGGGGACGCCATAAAATCAAGTTCAATTTTGGTATTAATCGACTGGCCGTTGTCTAGTTTAGTCGATGTAGCTAAGTTGAAACGTGATTGACGTGCATGCATATCAAATACTGGATCATTATCAGCATCTGCTCCAACAGGTGTTGTGCTAGGTACGTAAAAATCACGCCCAATGCTTGTGCCACCCACTGTACCTGCTGACCAATCACTCCACATTGCATCTAATTTTACGTAACCACCGTATTTAACATCTGTTGATTCTAAAACACCCGCATGGGCAGACGCACCGAACAATACTGCTAAAACGCTAAGCGCTGTTGTTGTTAGTTTATTGTTTTTCATAACTGTATCCCGATTAAGTTAACATCTTCACTTTTGGCCATGTTCAGATTTTGCTCAATTACCCATTGGTCTATACGACTAAGGTATAGCTAATTTGCATATTACAGAGCGTTTATTCCATTAAACGTATGGAAGTTACTGAAAATGTGAATATTTTGTTAAGAATATAGTTACTTTTTTGCAGTAAACCTAAAAAATGGCAAAATTAATATTTAATAATCTGAATATAAAAGACAATTTAATTTTCTGTAGTATAACTAGTTGTTAAAAAGATGATCTTGATTAGGTACTACTTATATTTAAATTGAGATGCTACTAAGGTCTAATTCTTTATACTACCTAGCTGAGTAATGCTTGAGGGTATTGGTCTAGGTTGCATTTAAGCAACTAGCAACAAAGTTAAAAGGGGACAACACATGTCACAAGAAATCTATCCAGTACCGGCTTCAGTTAAAGAAGCTGCGTTAATCGACGAAGCAAAATACAATGAATTATATCAATGGTCGATTGACGACCCTGAAGCATTTTGGGGTGAGCAAGGTAAGCGTCTTGATTGGATTAAGCCATTTACTAAAGTTAAAAATACCTCATTTGATAAAGGCCATGTAAATATTCGTTGGTATGAAGATGGCCAACTTAATGTCTCTTATAACTGTATTGATCGTCACCTGAAAGATAAAGCCGACAAAGTTGCTTTAATTTGGGAAGGTGACAACCCTGAGCAATCTGAAAATATTACTTATCAGCAACTGCATGATGAAGTGTGTAAATTAGCAAATGGTTTGAAAAAGCTTGGTGTTAAAAAGGGCGACCGAGTTGCTATCTATATGCCAATGACGCCACAAGCTGTATATGCAATGCAAGCATGTGCGCGTATTGGTGCTGTTCATTCTGTAGTTTTTGGTGGCTTCTCACCTTCAGCTATTGCAGATCGTATTAAAGACTCTGGCGCTAAAGTAGTAATCACGTCGGATCAAGGCCGCCGCGGTGGTAATGCGGTACCACTTAAAGCCAATGTTGATGAAGCATTAGCACAACCGGGCGTAGATACAGTCGAAGCGGTTGTTGTTCACCAGCTCACTGCTGGCGATGTTGCTTGGAATGATGTTGATGTTTGGTGGCATGACTTAGTTGCTGATCAAGCAACAACATGTGAACCAGAAATTATGGATGCAGAAGATCCGCTCTTTATCCTTTATACATCTGGCTCTACTGGCCAACCAAAGGGCGTAGTTCACAGCTCTGCAGGTTATTTAGTGTATACCTCGCTTACCCATCAATACGTTTTTGACTTACAAGAAGACGATATTTATTGGTGTAGTGCCGATGTGGGTTGGATCACAGGTCACAGTTATATTGCTTATGGCCCGCTTGCTAATGGCTGTACTCAGGTTATTTTTGAAGGTGTACCAACCTATCCGTCATCAGGTCGTATGGGTGAAGTAGTTGATAAGCATAATGTAACGATTCTTTATACTGCACCTACAGCAATTCGTGCGCTAATGGCGAAAGGTGATGAGCCTACAGCTTCGTCTAAGCGTGAATCATTACGTATTTTAGGTTCAGTTGGCGAACCAATTAACCCTGAAGCATGGGCTTGGTATTACGAGAACATTGGTAACAGTAAGTGTCCAATTGTCGATACTTGGTGGCAAACTGAAACTGGCGGTGTGATGATTACACCACTACCGGGTGCAACAGATCTTAAACCAGGCTCAGCAACGCGTCCATTCTTTGGTATTTTACCAGCATTATTTGATGCAGAAGGTGAAACACTGCAAGGTGCAACAGAGGGTAACTTAGTTATTCTTGATAGTTGGCCATCACAAGCGCGCACAGTTTATGGCGACCATGAACGCTTTGAACAAACGTATTTCTCAGCCTACCCAGGTGTGTATTTCACAGGTGATGGTTGTCGCCGTGATGAAGATGGTTACTACTGGATCACTGGACGTGTTGATGACGTATTAAACGTATCAGGTCACCGCCTAGGTACAGCAGAAATCGAAAGTGCACTTGTAGCCCATGAAGCGGTTGCTGAAGCTGCGGTTGTTGGTTTCCCACACGATATTAAGGGTCAGGGGATTTACGTATACATTACACCGAATGATGGTGTTGCAGTAAGTGATGAGTTGACCAAAGAAGTACGTAATTGGGTACGTAAAGAACTAAGCCCAATTGCAACACCAGATATGATCCAATGGTCTCCAGGTTTACCAAAAACACGCTCAGGTAAGATTATGCGTCGTATTTTACGTAAGATCGCTGCAAATGAATACCAACAGTTAGGTGATACATCAACGCTAGCAGATCCGAGTGTTGTTGAGGAGTTAATCGAAAACCGCTTAAACCGTTAATTAGGTTTGAGAATCGACTAAACTCGCAGTAACATGAAGGCTGTTATCAGTGATAACAGCCTTTTTATTAGGAGTCATATATGAGCAAGTTTTTGATAGCGGATGATCACCCTTTGTTTCGCGAAGCACTTAAAGGGGCTTTAAATGGCAGTTTCGATGATTTAGAAATCTTTGAATCAGAGAATTTTGATACAACGCTCAATGTACTAGAACAACAACAAGAGCTCGATTTACTATTATTAGACCTACATATGCCAGGCAGTGGTGATTTGTACGGTTTAATTCGCATTCGTGAAGATTACCCCGATTTACCTATTGCCGTTGTCTCAGGCACTGAAGATATTCAAGTTGTTTCTAAAGTGATGAGTTATGGTGCCCTTGGTTTTATTCCTAAATCATCCTCATCAGCACAAATAGCTGAAGCTATTGAAGAAATTTTAGATGGTGAAACTTGGTTACCAACATCAATGGCAGATAAAGTGGAAGAAGTGATTGAGCAAGACGCAGAGCTTGCGCAGCAAGTTGCATCACTCACACCACAGCAATACAAAGTTTTAAGTTATTTACATGAAGGTTTACTCAATAAGCAAATCGCTTACGAGCTAAACATTTCAGAAGCTACAGTGAAAGCACATATCACCGCAATTTTTAGAAAGCTTGGCGTGTATAATCGTACCCAAGCGGTGTTAATTGCGAGCAAGCTTCAATTAGAACCTGTTGAATCCAATTAAACCATTCACACATAAAAAAACCGAGCATCTTAGCTCGGTTTTTTATTATGTGTTTAAATATAACTGTCATGTTTTAGCTTGAAGTTAAGCGAATAAACTTCTCAGCTAACTCATCAAGTGTTTCATTGTGTTCAGGGTCTTTTTTAATGCAGTCAATTGGGCACACACTTACACAGGTTGGTTGGTCATAGTGGCCAACACACTCAGTGCATTTATTGGGATCAATTTGATAAATTTTTTCACCCATGTAAATTGCCTGATTAGGGCATTCAGGGTCGCACATATCACAATTGATACACTTCGAATTTATCATCAACGCCATGATATTAGGCCTTTTTAAAAGGGTTACGCGTATCTTGGTCTGAATCTAAATTACGTAATAAAATCGCTTTATCAAGGTCAATATCTTCCGGCAATGGAATTTTTACAATATGACCTGAGCCTTTTGCATCATCGATACGTTCACCTTTCTTATTTTCCATATGATCTAAGGTAAACTGGATGTTGCCTTGTGGTGTCATAAGTTCCATTGAGTGGCCTGTACAGAACTTATTTTTCACATCAATTTCAACCAAACCATTGTTGTGACGACCTAACACTTCCCCCACGAATTGTTGTTTATCTGAAACTGAGTGACCATATTCATAGTTTTGATACTCTTGATGTACATGACGCTTTAAGAAGCCTTCGGTATAACCGCGGTGTGCGAGGTTTTCTAAGGTGCGCATTAAGTTTGGATCAAACGGCTTACCAGCAACTGCATCATCAATCGCTTTACGATAAACCTGTGCAGTTCGTGCAACGTAGTAGAACGACTTAGTGCGTCCTTCAATCTTTAAACTATGTACACCCATTTTGGTAAGTTGATCAACGTACTGTACTGCACGTAAATCTTTCGAATTCATTATGTAAGTGCCATGCTCATCTTCAAACGCAGGCATATATTCGCCAGGGCGACCTTGCTCTTCCAGCATAAATACTTCGTTTGTTGGTGCACCTTCACCTAACGTTGGGATCACTGAGCTTGGGTCAATTTTATGCACAACATCACCGGTTTCGGTTTCTTTACCCGGTTTTACATCGTATTCCCAACGACATGCATTGGTGCAGGTACCTTGATTTGGGTCGCGCTTATTGATGTATCCTGAAAGCAAACAGCGACCAGAGTACGCCATGCATAATGCACCGTGAACAAACACTTCCAATTCGGTTTCAGGGCATAACTCTCGAATTTGGCCGATTTCTTCTAGCGATAATTCGCGTGATAAAATAACCCGTTCAACCCCTTGCTGCGCCCAGAACTTAACCGTTGCATAGTTTACCGCATTAGCTTGAACCGATAAGTGAATCGGCATATCTGGCCATTTTTCACGAACCAACATAATTAAACCAGGATCAGACATAATCAAGGCATCAGGGCCCATTTCAATTACTGGTTCAATATCACGTAGGTAGGTATTTACCTTAGCGTTGTGTGGCGCAATATTTGATACCACATACAGTTTTTTACCTAAATCGTGTGCTTCATTGATCCCGAGCGCTAAATTATCAAGGTCGAACTCGTTATTACGCACGCGCAAACTGTAACGTGGTTGACCTGCGTAGACTGCATCTGAACCATAGGCAAAGGCATAACGCATATTTTTAAGGCTGCCTGCTGGCGATAATAATTCAGGCACAAAAGGTTTGTTCATTTGGATATCCTCATACATCGAACTGGGTTCTGGCCAGTTGCATGATTAAAAAAGCGCGCAATTTTATCAAAGAGCAAATTAACGGATGTTGATGTAGATCAACTTTTCAAAGGAGCTTGCGATAGCGTCATCAAAACGCGCAAAACTAAGCGGATTAATAGGAAAAATTCTTTTTTGATGGAAAAATGAGCAGAATATTTTCGGTTTTAATAGGATTTTCACACAAATATGCGTATAATTCGCGGCCGTTAAAATCATTAATTATTTATGGAGCATAAAAGATGGCTTTAGAGCGTACTTTTTCTATCGTAAAACCTGATGCAGTTGCTAAAAACCACATCGGTGCTATCTACAACCGTTTCGAAACTGCTGGTCTTAAAATCGTTGCAGCTAAAATGGTTCACCTTTCAAAAGAAAAAGCTGAAGGTTTCTACGCTGAGCACAGCGAGCGTCCTTTCTTCGGTGCTTTAGTTGAGTTCATGACATCTGGTCCAGTAATGGTTACTGTTCTTGAAGGTGAGAACGCAGTACTTAAAAACCGTGAAATCATGGGTGCTACTAACCCTGCTGAAGCACTAGCTGGTACTTTACGTGCTGACTACGCAGACAGCATCGACGAAAACGCTGTTCACGGTTCAGACGCTGTAGAATCAGCTGCACGTGAAATCGCGTACTTCTTCTCTGACGAAGAAATCTGTCCACGTACTCGTTAATTCTAACGACGTAGACAAGCTGCATTAACTTTGTGATGCAGGAGAAAAGGGCTCTTTAGCCCTTTTCTTGTCATTTTGAACTAAAGCCAAGAATTTCATTCAAATTGTCACCTTTGCTTTAAATTTATAAATACGCCTTACTGACATCACATTCCATTTGAAGGTGTATAAAAGTAAAGCAAAGTTGATATTTCGACTAATATTGAGTTGTGTTACGTACTGGGGTCTGAGTTATGAGTGCTGCGGAAAAGAAAATTAATTTACTGGATTTAACCCGTGAAGGAATGCGTGAGTTATTTGTTTCGTGGGGTGAAAAGCCGTTCCGTGGCGATCAGGTAATGAAATGGATGTACCATTTCGGCATTGATAACTTTGACGAGATGTCAAATATCAACAAAAAGCTAAAAGCTAAATTACACGCTGAGTGTGAAATTAAAGCGCCTGAAATCTCTGTAAAACAAGTGGCTTCAGACGGCACTATTAAGTACGCATTGGTACTTGAAGGTGGTCAAGAAGTTGAAACTGTATGGATCCCAGAAAAAGACCGTGCAACCTTGTGTGTTTCGTCACAAGTAGGTTGTGCCCTTGAATGTACCTTCTGCTCAACAGCACAGCAGGGTTTTAACCGTAACTTAAAAGTATCTGAAATCATTGGTCAGGTTTGGCGCGTAGCAAAAGATATCGGTTTACACGGTGACTCAACAAAACGTCCTATTACCAATGTGGTAATGATGGGTATGGGTGAGCCACTGTTAAACATCAATAATGTTGTACCAGCAATGGAACTGATGATGGATGATTGGGCGTTTGGCCTTTCCAAGCGTCGCGTAACATTGAGTACTTCAGGTGTTGTACCTGCACTGGATATTCTAAAAGAAAAAATTGATGTTGCATTGGCTATTTCGCTTCACGCACCTAACAACGAACTGCGTGATGTACTAGTACCTATCAATAAAAAGTACCCAATTGAAGAGTTTCTAGCTGCATGTCGTCGTTACATTGATGGTTCAAAAGCAAACAAAGATGTGACAATTGAATATGTTATGTTGCAAGGTGTAAATGACAGCACTGATCATGCCCATGAGCTGGTTAAAGTGCTAAAAGGTACTCCATCAAAAATTAACCTTATTCCGTTTAACCCATTCCCAGGTAATGAATATGGCCGTTCAAGCAATAGCCGTATTGACCGCTTCTCGAAGGTGCTTCAAGCTGCTGGCTTAACTTGTATTGTGCGCCGTACTCGCGGTGATGATATTGATGCAGCGTGTGGTCAATTAGTGGGTGATGTGGTTGACCGTACTAAACGTGTTATGAAGAAAAAGCAGCTTGATGATAATAAAATCGCTGTAAATACAGTTAACCCATAATTGGTACTAATAAAAAATTAGATGATCCCAACGCTAATTCGGGTAGAATTAAGGTAATTGTCAGAAAATGAGTATAACTATGCGTCGTTCAATATTAGTAGGTGTTGCAGTGCTTGCAACAACAGGATGTGTAACCGAAAGTGTGTATGTAGGCAGCGATAAACCGGTTGTAGAAAATCGCATCGATAATGATGAAGCTGCAAGAACACGTATCTCTCTGGCATTAAAATATTTAGCGTCAGGCGATAGTACACAAGCAAAATATAACCTTGAGCGTGCTGCAAAATTTTCACCAAAGCTTCCTGAAGTGCATTACACCACTGCTTATTATTATCAGCAAGTGGGTGAAAATGAGCTTGCTAAAGACTCTTACCTGCGCGCAATTGACATTGCACCAAATGACCCAAATACCCTGAATAACTATGGTGTATTTTTATGTGGCTTAGGTGAATACGATGAAGCATCAGAGTACATTTTACGTGCGATTGAAGTACCAAGCTATCTACGTGTTTCGCAAAGTTATGAAAACCTAGCCCTTTGTGCCATTGAAAATAACGAATTCGATGAAGCGGAGGAGTATCTAGAAGCATCTGTTAAGCACAGCCCTTCGCGTGGTTCTTCATTGGTCAACTTGTCTGCGATTTATTACGCTAAAAGTGATTTACATCGTGCGCAAACGTTTATGAACCGCTATGAAAAATCAGGCCGTATTTCTTCTCGTTCGTTGATGTTGTCATACTTAATTGAAAGCCGTATGGGTCATATTGAAAAGGCCAGTACCATAGCGCTTACGTTACATCAAACGTATGGTAACTCAATTGAAGCGAAGCAAATTAAACAAAAGAAAACCGCTGACAGTGAGTTCGAGCGCCTGCGCGAAAGATACCGTAAAAATGAAATCAGTAAACTGAAAAAAGAGCTTAATCCAGATGGTGAAGCGGTTGTTAAAAAACCAAAAGTTAAAGTGGTTAAACGCAAAACTCCAGCTGAAGAAGCACAAGTAACCGTTTCTGAAAAAGTAGATATCGAACCGCAAGCACAAGTTGAAGTGGCAAAACCGATTCAACAAGTAACTAAAAATGAAGTTGTTTTAGCGCAAGCTAAAAAAGCTGAAGATGCAGGCGAAGCGGTAGATCAGGTTGCAACGCCATTAAAACTTGTTGAAACGCCTTATCACATAATGAAAGGTGGCGAAAACTTATTCTCAGTATCGGTTAAATACAATGTGAAACTGGCAAAACTGCTTGAGTGGAATGGTTTAACAGAAAACGATCCTGTTTTTGCAGGCACAAAAATCTATCTAAATAATCCGAATGTGTACCACTTAGTTAAAGATGGCGATACGTTATTTAGCATTTCTGTGAAGTATAACTTACGCATGAAATCACTGGCTGAGTGGAACGATATACAAGAATCGGCAACTTTAAGCCCTGGCAATAAAATTATATTAGTGAATCCAAAAACTTACGCACTATGACCGAAGAAGTATTAGAGCAACAGCCAAGCATCAAGTTAGGCGTGCAACTTTCAAACGCACGTGAACAATTTAATGTTTCGGTTGATGAAATGGCGCACAAGTTAAAACTAACCGCAAAACAAATTGAAGCACTGGAAGGTGAAGATTATAGCCAGTTAGGCCCAGTTACATTTGTGAAGGGCTATATTCGCAGTTATTGCCGCGAATTTTCACTTAATGAAGCGGATTTAATGACACTATTTTCGCATCAACGTGAAGAGGCAGAAAAGCGCATGCAAAGCTTCTCACGTCGCACTGAGCGTGAAGCGAAAGATAATAGATTAATGCTGTTTAGCTATGCCATTATCGCCTTGATCATCGGTTCTTCTTTGTTTATTTGGTGGCAAAATCGAGACGTTGCGCCTATCGCCTCAGAAAAACAAACTGTGGCGCAAACGAGCGATAATGAAGAGATTGAAGCTGTAAAAAGCGATAGATTGCCAATTCAGCAAGCCGACACGTTAGAGCCTCTAAAACTTGCTGCTAATGATGTTGAGATCAGCAATACTCAGGTAGATAAGTCTCTAGAACAAATAGAAGCGCAGCCAGTGACTAAAACGGTTGAAAACAAGAGTGTGCCGACTAAGCGTGCTACTAATGTTGATACCATTACAATGACTTTTAAAGATGATAGTTGGGTTGAGATTTTTGACGCTGATGGCGAGCGTGTCGCGTTTGGTGTCAAGAAAAAAGGCTATGTAATGACGCTTGAAGGTAAGGCGCCGTTCAACGTGGTACTCGGTAAGCATTATATTGTTGATGTTAAATTTAATGGCGATTTAATTGATATTTCGCATTTTCCAACTAACCGTTTAGCCAAATTTAGCCTGCCGTTGAGTGAGTAATAAGTATGTTTTCAGAATCTCCAATAAAACGTCGTAAATCGAAACGCATTTATGTAGGAAATGTACCGATTGGTGATGGTGCACCCATTGCTGTGCAATCAATGACCAATACTGAAACTACAGATGTTGCCGCTACTGTTGCGCAAATCAAAGCGATTCAAGATGCTGGTGCTGATATTGTGCGCGTATCTGTACCAACCATGGATGCAGCTGAAGCATTTAAAGAAATCAAGCAACAAGTAGATATCCCATTAGTTGCAGATATTCACTTTGATTACCGCATCGCATTAAAAGTTGCTGAATACGGTGCTGACTGTTTACGTATCAACCCAGGTAATATTGGCAGCGAAGAGCGAATCCAAGCCGTGGTAGATGCTGCGCGTGAAAAGAATATTCCAATTCGCATTGGTGTTAATGGCGGCTCGCTAGAGCGTGATATTCAAGAAAAGTACGGTGAACCTACACCTGAGGCGTTACTTGAATCAGCAATGCGCCATGTCAATATTCTAAAACGCTTAAATTTTGAAAACTTCAAAGTATCGGTTAAAGCGTCTGATGTTTTTCTAGCTGTTGGTGCGTACCGCTTATTAGCAAAAGAAATAGAACAACCGCTGCATTTAGGCATTACTGAAGCGGGTGGTTTTAGAGCTGGCTCAGTTAAATCTGCAGTTGGACTAGGCATGTTACTTGCCGAGGGCATTGGTGATACGCTACGTGTATCGCTTGCGGCTGATCCTGTTCAAGAGATCAAAGTTGGTTTTGATATTTTAAAGTCTCTGCGTATTCGTTCGCGTGGTATTAACTTCATTGCTTGTCCAAGTTGTTCACGTCAAGAGTTTGATGTTGTTAGCACCATGAACCAACTGGAAGAGCGCTTAGAAGACGTTATTGAGCCTGTAACTGTTTCTGTTATTGGCTGTGTGGTAAATGGCCCAGGCGAGGCGCTTGTCAGTGATTTAGGCTTGGCGGGCGCGAATAAGCGTTCAGGCTTATATATCAATGGTGAGCGTCAAAAAACACGGATTGATAACAATCAAATTGTTGACCAATTAGAAACACAAATTCGCGATTACATCGCTAAAAAGAGTACTGAACAACAAATAGACGTTAAGTTAGTTGAGTAAGTAGTCTCGTTGGGTATAATTGACAATCTTCTTTTTCTGGGGCGATTTCGCCCCATGCATTTAATTAGCATTAGGGTAAGGTAAGGCAGCGTGGCAAAACAAATCCAAGCAGTTCGCGGCATGAATGACTGTGTACCAGGTGATACTCAGGTATGGCAGAAAGTAGAAAATATTTTACGCGAAACAGTTGCATCATATGGCTATCAAGAAATTCGTTTCCCAATTGTTGAATCAACTGATTTGTTTAAGCGCTCAATTGGTGAAGTTACGGATATCGTTGAAAAGGAAATGTACACCTTTGAAGACCGTAACGGTGACAGCCTTACGTTACGCCCTGAAGGTACAGCTGTATGCGTACGCGCAGGTAATCAAAACGGCCTTCTTTACAACCAAGAACAACGACTTTGGTATATGGGACCAATGTTCCGTCACGAAAGACCACAAAAAGGGCGCTACCGTCAGTTTCACCAGTTTGGCTTGGAAGTATTTGGTTTTGAAACTGCAGACATTGACGCAGAAGTAATTATTTTAACGGCGCGTTTATGGCAAGCGTTTGGTATCAGTGATCATGTGCGTTTAGAGCTGAACTCACTTGGTTCAAATGAGGCGCGTGCTAAATACCGTGATGCATTAGTTGCTTACCTTGAACAAAATATTGATGCTTTAGATGAAGATTCAAAGCGCCGTATGCACTCAAATCCATTACGTGTACTCGATAGCAAAAACCCAGATGTACAAGCTGTTTTAGTGAACGCACCTAAACTGTCAGAGCATTTAGATGAAGAATCACAACAACATTTTGCAAATTTATGTGAACGTTTAGATGCAGCGGGTATCGAATATCAGGTTAATGAAAAGCTGGTTCGTGGTTTAGATTATTACAATCGCACAGTTTTTGAATGGGTAACCGAAAGCTTAGGTGCTCAGGGTACCGTTTGTGCTGGCGGTCGTTACGATGGCTTAGTAGAGCAATTAGGTGGTAAAGCAACGCCTGCAGTTGGTTTTGCAATGGGTATGGAACGTTTAGTTCTATTACTGCAAGAGCTTAACTGCGTTGGTGAAATTCGTCGTACCAGTGATGTTTATATCGCAGCAATGGGCGATGCAGCGAGCATTCAAGCGCCAGTAATTGCTGAAAAGTTACGTGTTAAAGTACCTGGTATTCGCATTATTGTGCATGCCGGTGGCGGTAACTTTAAGAAACAATTAAAACGAGCAGATAAAAGTGATGCGGTTTACGCACTAATTATTGGTGAAAGTGAACTTGAGAACAATCAAGTGACAGTAAAGCACTTACGTGAGCATCAAGAACAACAAACACTAGATTTAGATCAAGCAGCCGAGTTGCTAAAAGGCTTGGTATAAGAGGTTAGAATGGAAATTTATTCAACAGAAGAACAACAAGCAGAAGCAATAAAACGATTTTTCCGTGAAAATGGCACATCTTTAATTGCCGGTGTAGTAATTGGTTTAGGTGGTTTATATGGCTGGAAAGCTTATAACCAATCGCAAATTGATAGTGCAGAAGCTGCATCTGACGCTTATACGCAATTAATTTCTAAAGCAGGTCAAGATGATTCAGACGTGCTAGCAAAGTCTGACGCGTTTTTAGCTGAATATAAAGATTCAAGCTATGCAGTACTTGCTGCATTTGTAACTGCACGTGAAGCGGTTGATGCAAAGAATTACGCAGCTGCGAAAGAAAAGCTAGAGTGGATTGTTACTAATTCATCACAAGCTGAACTAAAAGCAGTAGCGACAACACGCATTGCACGTATTGAACTGGCTGAAGGTAACTTTGATGCTGCGCTAGCGAAGTTAAATACGACATTACCAGAGGCATTTAAATCACAAGTTGAAGAGTTAAAAGGTGATATTTATCTAGCAAAAGAAGATAAAGACAATGCCCGTTTAGCGTATCAAGCAGCGATTGATGCTGCGGGCGAAGCGCCAAGCCAACTTCTTCAAGTTAAATTGGATAATCTTGCCGTTGCACAGTCGCTGTAGGTGATTTATGAAAAAAATTACCTTAGCTAGTTTGCTATTACTCACCTTAGGGTTAGCAGGATGTTCGTCGAGTGATGACGAGGAAGATGAGTTAAAGCTGCCTGAAATTGTAAATCAATTTGAAGCCGATAGCGTTTGGCAAACCAGTGTTGGTTCAGGTGTTGAACATTACTTTTCGCGTCTTTCACCTGTGGTTTACAAAGACACTGTTTTTGTTGCATCACGCGGTGGTGAAGTAAAAGCGATAGACATTAATACTGGTAAGCAATTGTGGCGTGCTGACTTACGTGAAAACCCAGCGTTTTGGCCATGGGCAGATGACGACAGTGCAAAACTTTCCGGTGGTTTAAGTGAAGCGTACGGCAAAATTTTTGTCGGCACTGAGCGTGGTGAAGTGATTGCACTTGACCGTGAAACAGGTGAGCTTGCATGGCGCAAAAAAGTGCCAGGCGAAGCGCTTTCAGCGCCAGCAGCAGGTGATGGCTTAATTTATGTGAATTTAGGCTCAGGCAAACTTGTCGCACTTCACCCTGATGAAGGTGAACAGCGCTGGGTATATGAGCATGAAGTACCAGCGTTAACTCTGCGTGGTATTAGTTCACCGCAGTCTGCTAATGGCGGTGTTATTTTCGGTGAAGAAAATGGCAAGCTTTCAGTAGTTATTGCGGAAAACGGCTTTTTAGCATGGCAAGCTGATGTAGCAGTGCCGCAAGGTACTTCTGAATTTGAGCGTTTAGCGGATGTTGATACGCAGCCAATTATCCAAGGTTCAACAGTTTACTCATTGGCTTACAATGGCAATTTAGTAGCTGTGGATGTACGTAGTGGAAACGTACTTTGGAAACGTGAATACAGTGGTTATCGTGATTTTACTATCGATGGTCGTAACATCTATTTGGTAGATAGCCAAGGTTCTATCTATGCTTTAGATGCAAGCTCAGGTATTGAACGTTGGAGTCAGCCAGCACTTAATGGTTGGTTCTTAACAGGCCCTACGGTATTTGGTAACTACTTAGTAACTGGTGATCAGGAAGGTAATCTGCACTGGTTAGATAAAGAAACAGGTGATCTTGTTTCGCGTAGTGAATTCGATAGTTCTGGTTTTTATGTAGAACCAGTAACTGCGGGTGATAAGTTAATTGTTATCACTCGTGACGGTGAAGTTAGCTTAGTTAACTTACCACTAGCGAATTAATAGTTTATTGCCAAGTGTTACTTGGCAAATTAAAGGCTTCGTTACGGCTTGCTCTGGACGAAGCCTTTTGTTGTTTATTTAAGAGGTTGAATATGCTTCCTGTGATTGCCCTTGTGGGTCGTCCTAATGTTGGGAAATCAACATTATTTAATCGGTTAACGCGTACGCGTGACGCCCTTGTTGCGGACTTCCCAGGTCTAACACGTGATCGTAAATATGGCCAAGCAAGTTATGAAGATTATGAATTCATTCTAGTTGATACTGGCGGTATTGATGGTTCTGAACAGGGCATTGAATCTGAAATGGCTGAACAATCGCTGTTAGCGATTGAAGAAGCGGATATCGTGATGTTTTTAGTGGATGCCAGAGCAGGTTTAACTGCGTCTGATCTTGGCATTGCAGACCACTTACGTAAACAACAAAAGAAAGTATTCGTTGTTGCTAATAAAATTGACGGTATTGATGCTGACTCTAACTGTGCTGAATTTTATCAGCTCGCATTAGGCGAAGTGTATCAAATTGCTGCAGCTCATGGCCGTGGTATTACATCATTACTTGATACTGCATTACAGCCAGTAATTGCTGAATATGCTGAGGCATACCGTGCAGCAAACCCTGAAGAATTCGAAGATGAATTAGTTGATTCACTTTATGACGATGAGAATGAAGGGGAAGACGTTGACGGTGAGCGCCCAGACAAGCCGGTTAAGCTTGCGATTATTGGTCGTCCAAACGTAGGTAAATCAACACTCACTAACCGTATTTTAGGTGAAGAACGCGTAATTGTGTACGATATGCCAGGCACCACTCGTGACTCTGTGTATATTCCAATGACGCGCAATGAAAAAGAATACGTACTGATTGATACTGCAGGTGTGCGTAAGCGTAAAAAAGTATCAGACGTTGTTGAAAAGTTCTCGGTAATTAAAACCCTGAAAGCTATTGAAGATGCAAACGTTGTATTATTGGTAATTGATGCCCGCGAAGGTATCAGCGACCAAGACTTAAGTTTATTAGGTTATACGCTAAATGCAGGTCGTTCATTGGTAATTGCTGTGAACAAGTGGGATGGACTAGATACGGACGTGAAAGAGCGTATTAAATCAGAACTAGATCGTCGTTTAGGCTTTATTGATTTTGCCCGTATTCACTTTATCTCTGCACTTCATGGCACTGGTGTTGGCCATTTATTTGAATCAGTTGATGAAGCGTATGAGTCTGCTACCAAACGTATCAGTACTGCGATGCTGCGCCGAATTATGGACATGGCACAAGCGGATCACCAGCCACCATTAGTGCGTGGTCGTCGTGTTAAGCTTAAATATGCGCACGCAGGGGGTTATAACCCTCCGATTATCGTTATTCACGGTAACCAAGTAAAAGACCTGCCAGATTCATATAAGCGTTATATGATGAATTACTATCGCAAAGCATTGAAAGTAATGGGCACGCCAATCAAGATTGAATTTAGAGAAGGCGATAACCCTTACGCTGGCCGTACTAATAAAATGACGTTGTCACAGCAGCGTCAGCGCAAACGCATTTCTAAAATGTATACGAAAAAGTAATACTTTTAGATTTGTTTAAAAAAGCACCTTGATGGTGCTTTTTTCGTATCAAGTGATGGAAATAGCTGCAATAAAACACAATTCTGTGCTAATAATTAGACAATAAGAATAATTAATCATCACTTCATAATGGATTACTTAAAAACAGTTATCTACGTTGATAATGTTGAAGAAACACTCGATTTCTACTACCAGGCATTTGCCATTAATACCGCGCAGTTGGACGAAGATGGCCAGTATGGCGAATTAGACTTTCAAGGTGCTCGCATTGCTTTTGCTGCCCACCCATTAGCGCAATCTCACTTCAAACAGAGCTACATTCGTGCACAACCAAAACAACCCGCTTTGGGCTTTGAGTTAGTATTGCACGTAGAGGATATTAATCTAGCGTTTACCAAAGCAGTGGATGCAGGCGCCGAGCCGCTTAGTGCACCCAATGAAATGGAAGGTAAAAACCTTGCATATGTACGCTCTATTGAAGGCACATTAATCGCATTAAGCGAGTAAGCTTTGCTTCATAAATTGCCATGTTTCATCAGAGTTGATAATGCGACCATGGCCAAGTTTATCCACTGCTTTTAGCCTAATGTGTCCATGTTGTTTTGCTTGCTCATATGCTAAAGCGAAATTGGCAAATTTATCATTCTTATCATGAATTATATGCACTGGGTGGGCATGTTGTTTAATGTGGAGCTCAGGCAAAATTTGTTCAAATTGCATTTGATGCTCTTGTTCAACACTTGATAGCACGCCTTTAAACAATCGTTTATTAATACCCGAATTTAAAATGCGCTGTTCAAATGAATCGTAAAAACCAAAAGTGGGTGCAATTAGTAAATGGGGGAGTTGTTTACTCACATTGAGTGCTGCAACTGTGCCCATCGAATGACTAACAATCGCTTTAGGGCTTTCGATACTATTTATCACCGAACGTAGGCCTTTGATAAAAAGCGGTAAATTAGCGAATTTCCCTTCACTTTCGCCATGTGCATAATGATCAAATGCGGTTGCTTTAAAGCCAGCTTGAGCTACTTTTTCCATCAATGGTAAAAACTGCCTGCCACTGCCAGACCAGCCGTGTGTAAAAATGATTTCAGGGCCTTGACCAATTGAAGTCAGATTAAGATTGCCATAGTCTGTTTTCAATTTATGTTCTAAAAAAGGTGACTTTAACTTTGCTTGCTTGCGCCTTTTTGCTGGTGTTAGTAATAACTTCTTTGTTTGCTTAAGAGCAAAGTTTGGTGCAATTTTTAAAGCCGAAGTCGATGCCGCTTTAATCAAATAATAGGCAAAAGGTTTTCTATTTGCCGAAGAAGAAAAATAAATTTTACTGCTCATAATAGTTTAAGCTCGATGACGTTCAATAAGTTGATTAAATGCGTGGTTAAAGCGGCTGTGATTTTCATCTTCAACACCGAGCCACGACATACTTTGGCTGCCTAAATAAAGGGCGTATAGTTCAAATACAAACTGCTCTGCGTTTACATCTGCTTTGAATTGACCGCTTTTGATAACCAAGTTAACTTTGTGAGTTAAATAGCTTAACCAATTCGCAAGGTCTTGCTTTACTTGGTCGTGAATTGCGCCAGGCTGATCATCAAACTCAACCGCAGCTGAAATAAAAATGCAGGTTTTTGCTTGCTCTTCGTACCAACCTAACCAGTTTTTACATAATGAAAGTAATTGGTTAAGTGGATCTAATTCGCGATCTATTGGTTTTATAACAATGTTTTGAAATAGATCGTTAGCAAATTCAAGCACGTTTAGTTGCAATGTCTCTTTAGATTTAAAGTGTGAAAATAACCCTGATTTTGACATGCCAGTAGCAACTGCAAGACCGCCAATAGTGAGGTTATCTAAACTTGACTGTGTTGCGATTTTTAAAGCCGTAGCAAGAATTTGCTGTTTGGTTTCTTGGCCTTTACTCATAAAAGTACGCTCGTTCTATTTTTTGAGATAATAGCACGATCATACTTTAAAGTGAATGATAAGAACTTCGTTTGTTGTCTTTTTTTTACACAGTCTATACTTGATGTATTGAAAAAAGAGGACTTTTTATGCTGCCACCTGACACTCTGGCCAATGAAAATATTAGAATAAAAACGCTGCAAAGTTTGAATGTGCTCGACACCCCTGCTGAAGAACGTTTGGATAGAATTACCCAAATAGCTGCCAATATGTTTAATGTACCAATCGCGTTAGTATCCTTAGTTGATAATGAACGACAGTGGTTTAAGTCGTGTATTGGGCTAGAAGTCAATGAAACTCCGCGTGATATTTCATTTTGCGGCCATGCAATCTTGAGTGATCAAGCGTTTGTGGTGAATGACACGCTTAATGACATTCGTTTTGCAGATAATCCGTTAGTAACAGGTGCGCCGTTTATTCGTTTTTATGCTGGCATACCGCTTGCCCATGATAATGGCGAGCGTTTGGGAACCTTATGCATTATTGATACAAAACCTCGTGATTTCAGCACAGATGATATTTCGTTACTACGTGAGCTGGCTGTATTAGTTGAGTTAGAGCTTGTTCATAAGATTGCAAATACCATGGATGAAGTATCGGGTCTTTCAAATAAGGCTGGTTTTAAATTGCTAGCTCCTGTTAGTTTGAAGGTTTGTCAGAAATTAAACCTCAAGGTATCAGTGGTGTATCTCTTTATGAAGGGGTTATTAAGCTACAAGCAAGATATCGAAAAGTATAATACGTTTTTACGCACCACTGCGGATGTATTTAAAGCTAATTTACGTGCGACTGATCTAATCGCCCATTATGATGAGAATAGTTTTGTGGCACTGGTTAGCAATGCAAATAAAATTAATACGCAAAGCAAAGTTAATGATTTAGTAAAGCAGTTAAATCAATTAAGTCATGCAAAAAACTACGATAACAAAATTGAGTTCATTACAGGCGTAATAGATAGCTCACCATTTTGTGATATTGATGAGCTAATTTTTAATGCGTTTTTAAAGCTTCATGAACAAGCTATTTGATGAGCTATTCAAAACAAGACTGAAAAATCAATTGCTTAATTATTTCTTGGCTGGGTTTTATTTTTTCCATCGCTAAAAATTCATCAGGCTGATGCGCTTGCTGGATTGAACCAGGCCCCATAACAATCGTTTCGCAGCCTAATTGTTGTAAAAAAGGTGCTTCGGTACAGTAATTAACCGCTTGTGCTTTTTCACCTGAGAGCTTCTCAGCAAGCTTCACTAAACTACTATCGGTAGAGCCAGAAAACGCCGGAATTGGGTCGTGTAAATCAATAACCGCAACGGCATTAGGGTATTTGTCATTGATAGGTGCAACCGCCTGCAACAACATGGCTTGAAGTTCAGCAATACTAATGCCCGGTATCGGCCGCATATCAATGTGCAGTTCACAACAGCCGCAGATGCGGTTGGCATTGTCGCCACCATGAATATGTCCAAGGTTTAATGTTGGGTAAGGAATCTTAAAGTCTGGAAATGAATATTTATTCTTTATATCTTCTTTTAATTTTAATAGCTGTGCTATTACTAAATGCATAACTTCAATCGCATTTAGACCTGCATCAGGATCGGAACTGTGACCTGCCTTGCCTGTAATGCGAATGGCCGTCGACATATGCCCTTTGTGTGTATACACAGGTACCATATCAGTTGGTTCACCAATAATGCAGCGGCTAGGTCTTAATTTGTTTTGCTTGGCAATTTCAATTGCACCAGACATTGTGGTTTCTTCGTCTGCGGTCGCTAAAAGCGTGATAGGTTGCTTGATGTTTTTAATTCCTATCTCAGCATCAATTTCTTGCAATGCATTAATAACAAATGCAAAAAATCCTTTCATGTCAATGCTACCTAAACCGAAAAGTTTATTGTCTTGTTCACTGAGCTTAAACGGATCAAACTGCCATCGACTATCATCAAATGGCACTGTATCGGTATGACCTGCAAGCATTAAGCCGCCATCACCATCACCCAATTTTGCCGCTAAATTATATTTTCCTGGGCTTGATTCAAGTTCTGTTATTTCAATTGTAAAGCCAAGTGACTCGCACCAAGTGGCTAACAAATTAATCACTTCGCGGTTGCTCATATCGAGTGATGGCACCGTGGCGCTAATTGAGGGGGCTGCAATTAACGCGCGATACATTTCCATAAAATTCATGTGTGACATTATCTACTCAAAAAGTTTATAAATAATTATGCAAAAAAGTTGAATATAAATTTACATTGGTTTATTCTGCGATTCAATTCATTATTTTGAAATAATTAGTACCGAGACTAACAGCATGCATAAATCAACTTTACGACGATAACACTTTTTTAAAATTTGTATTAATAACCCTTTTTTAGTTTTTTGGAGTAAATATGAATATCGTTATCGTTGGTGCAAGCGGTTATTCAGGTGCTGAACTTGCCAAATTAATATCACTGCATGATTTGTTAAATTTAACGGGCATGTTTGTGTCTGAAAATAGCCTAGATAAAGGTAAGACGCTTGCCAGCCTCTATCCTGAATTAAATGGCGTAGTGGAAGGGGCACTTTCGCCACTTACGCCAGAGGCGTTTGACTATATTAATCAACATGCTGATGCTGTTTGCCTGTGTACTGAACATTCAGTAAGCGTGGAACTTGCGCCTAAGTTTTTAGCGATGGGCAAGAAAGTATTCGATTTATCAGGAGGTTTTCGTTTGTCTTTAAATGATGATTATGAAACCTATTATGGCTTTAAGCACACCAGCCCTGAGTTATTAGAACAAGCCGTTTATGGCCTAGTTGAATGGCAAAAAGACCAAATTAAAGATGCGCAGTTGATTGCGGTACCTGGTTGTTATCCTACCGCTGCACTCAATGCCCTTAAACCATTAAAACAGGCCGGTTTACTTACTGATGATACTGTGATTATCAATGCGGTTTCTGGGGTGACGGGTGCTGGTCGAAAAGCTAATGTGGCAACCCACTTTTGCGAAGTGAGCCTAAAGCCTTACGGTTTATTTAATCACAGACACGGCCCTGAAATTGAAAAATACCTTGGCCACAAGGTGCTGTTTACACCGCATTTAGGCAATTTTAAACGCGGCATTCTTGAAACCATCTATGTCAAAGTAAAACCAGGCACTACTGCAAAGCAAATTGCAGAGTCATATCAAGTGCTTGCTGATGAACCTTTAATTCGCTTACTTGGCGATGTTATTCCATCAATTAAAGGCGTTGAAAACACGCCGTTTGTTGACATTGGCTGGCAGCTACAGGGCGACCAACTCATTGTTATTTCTGCGATAGATAACTTACTTAAAGGCGCCTCTGGCCAAGCGCTGCAATGCATTAATTTAACTTTAGGCTTGCCAGCTCATACTGGCTTTCAAGGAGTGAAACATGGCTAACTGGGTAATAAAGCTGGGCGGTGCCGTATTAAATAACATTGATGCAGCAAAAGCACTTATTGATGTATTACATCAAAAGCCAAAAGACAAATTTATTTTAGTGCATGGCGGTGGATCGCTTGTTGATAGCTGGTTAAGCGATGCAGGGTTTGTAACCTCAAAACACCTTGGTCTGCGTATTAGCCCGCGTGAACAAATGCCTTACATTGTGGGTGCGTTAGCGGGTTGTGCAAATAAACAACTGATGGGCGCTGCAATTAGTAATGGTTTTAAACCTGTTGGTTTAAGTCTTTTTGAAGCGGGTCTTGTTAGCGAACAAAAACTTAAAGCCCTTGGCCAAGTGGGCACCTGTGTTGAAAACGATGCCAGCGTGATTAAGTCGTTACTCGATGCGGGCTGTTTTCCAATTGTGAGCTCGATTGGTTATGACTTAGAAGGCAATTGGTACAATGTGAATGCTGATGAAGCAGCAGCCAGTATTGCGCAATTGCTTGATGCAGAACTTATTTTTATGACAGATGTGGAAGCAGTTTTAGATCATAAACTCAATCCATTACATCAGTTATCAAGTGATGAAATTTCTAAACTTATTGAAGAAGGAGTCATTAAAGGCGGCATGCAGGTAAAAGTAAATACCAGCTTGCAAGCTGCTCAACATTTACGACGTGGCGTTTATATCTCGAGCTGGCAAAAGCCAGAAAACTTAATCGCATTGCTCAATGGTGAGCATGTTGGAACCAAGATTACGCCATAGGAAAAATAATGACTCAACAATTTATAACAGGCTTAGAACTAAACAAAGAAGCCAACTTAAAATTACTTAACTTAGCACTACAAATTAAAAATAACCCAACGGATTTCGCTGAATCGCTAAAAGGTAAATCTGTAGTAACCTTGTTTGAAAAACCAAGTTTACGCACCCGTTTGTCATTCGATATTGGTATTAACAAGCTCGGTGGTCATGCGGTGTATCTTGATCAACAAAATGGTGCCATGGGGCAGCGTGAATCAGTAAAAGATTTTGCCCTTAATATTTCTACTTGGGCAGATGGCATTGTGGCTCGGGTAATGGCGCACAGTACATTAGAAACACTTAGTGAGTTTTCATCAGTGCCTGTGGTGAACAGCTTGTGTGACTTATACCACCCATGCCAAGCACTCGCCGATTTTTTGACACTAACTGAAATTTACGGCGACGTTAGCCAATTAAAACTGGCTTATTTAGGTGAAGGTAACAATGTAACACACTCGCTGATGTTACTAGCGGCAAGTCTCGGTACTGACTTTGTGGCTGTGTGCCCTAAAGGTGCATCACCTGATGCACAAATTGTCAAACAGGCAGAAGCAATTGCAGCGCAAAATGGCGCATCAGTTCTGGTAAGTGACCGTATTGAAGCGGCAGTTGGTTCAAATGCACTCTATGCTGATACTTGGGTATCAATGGGCGATAACACGCCACTTGAACAAGTAAAAGAAAAGTACATGCCGTACCAAATTAATCAAAAACTGGTTGATATGACAGGTGCCTCAAGCGTACTGCATTGTCAGCCAGCACACCGTGAATTTGAAATTACCTCAGAGGTAATGGACGGTGACAAATCATTCATAATACAACAAGCAGAAAATCGTATGCATGCGCAAAATGCATTGCTTGTTAGTTTATTAAATCCAAATTTTGTGTAAGGAATCGGTAACATGAGTTCTATTAAAAAAGTTGTATTAGCATACTCAGGTGGTCTTGATACATCGGCTATCGTGCCATGGTTAAAAGAAAACTATAACTGCGAAGTAGTGGCATTTGTTGCCGATGTAGGGCAAGGCGCTGAAGAATTAGAAGGCGTAGAAGCAAAAGCGATTGCATCAGGTGCATCTGAATGTCATATCGTTGATTTAAAAGATGAGCTAGTTGCTGATTATATTTACCCAACACTTAAAACTGGCGCGATTTACGAAGGTACCTACTTATTAGGTACGTCAATGGCGCGCCCAATTATTGCAAAAGCACAAGTTGAAGTTGCGCGTAAAGTAGGTGCTGATGCACTTTCTCACGGCTGTACCGGTAAAGGTAATGACCAAGTACGTTTTGAAAGTTGTTTTGCAGCCCTTGCACCTGATTTAAAAGTGATTGCGCCTTGGCGTGAATGGGATTTATCAAGCCGTGAATCTCTGCTTGATTACCTTGCTGAACGTAATATTCCATGTGCAGCGTCGGCTACTAAAATTTATAGCCGTGATGCAAACGCATGGCACATTTCACACGAAGGTGGAGAGCTTGAAGATCCGTGGTGTCAACCAAGCGACCAAGTATGGACATGGACAAATTCACCAGAGCAAGCGCCTAATGAATCGCAGTTTGTGCAGTTAAGTGTCAAAAATGGTGAAGTAGTTGCGGTCAATGGTGAGCAAATGTCACCGTTTCAAGTGCTTACTACGCTAAACGAAATTGCAGCACCACATGGCATTGGCCGTGTTGATATTGTTGAAAACCGTTTAGTGGGTATGAAGTCACGCGGTTGTTATGAAACCCCAGGGGGCACAGTAATCATGGCGGCGCTACAAGCGATTGATGAGTTAGTGCTTGATAAAACCAGCCGTAAGTGGAAAGACACCCTAGCCAATGAATTTTCGCACCTTGTTTATGATGGTCGTTGGTTTACGCCACTGAAAGATTCAATCTTAGCGGCAGCAGAAGCATTTTCGACACTGGCAACAGGCGAAGTGGTATTGAAACTTTATAAAGGCCAAGTTACAGCAGTGCAAAAGCAGTCTCAAAACTCGTTGTACAGCGAAGACTTTGCCACTTTCGGCGAAGATGATGTTTACGATCAATCACATGCCGAAGGATTTATTCGTCTATTTTCATTAAGCAGTAGAATTTCTGCAATGAATAACAAGTAATCTTGCCGAGTATTTTTTAGAGGATTGAGCTATGGCACTGTGGGGCGGACGTTTTTCTTCGGGACCAGATCACGCATTTAAGCAATTTAATGACTCGTTACCTTTTGATTACCAAATGGCAGAAGAGGATATTATTGGTTCAATTGCGTGGGCTGGCGCGTTACAGCAGGTTGATGTACTTACAACACAAGAACATCAAAAATTGGTGGCAGGATTGAATGAACTATTATTTGAAGTTCAGCAAAATCCAAATGCAATTGCGACGGCTGGGGATGAGGATATCCACTCGTACGTGGAAGCGAAGCTGATTGAAAAAGTGGGCGATCTTGGTAAAAAGCTGCACACAGGTCGTAGCCGAAATGATCAAGTTGCCACTGATTTTCGCTTGTGGAGTCGAAAAACTGCGAAGCAATTACTTGCGGCCATAGCGTCATTAAAAAATGCCTTAGTTACTCTTGCTGAAAAAGAGTTTGGTACTGTGTTACCTGGCTATACTCATTTGCAACGTGCACAACCTGTGCTGTTCAGCCATTGGTGCATGGCGTATTTTGAAATGCTTGAGCGCGATGAAGCGCGTTTAGAAAGCGCGCTTAGTCGCATTAATGTATGTCCGCTAGGTTCAGGCGCGCTGGCTGGTACTGCATATGCTATCGACCGTGAACAATTAGCTGCTAATTTAGGTTTTGATAGAGCAAGCCGCAACAGCCTTGATGCTGTATCTGACCGTGATTTTGTTGTGGAGCTATTGAGCTGCGCATCTATTTCAATGATGCATTTATCGCGTCTTGCGGAAGATATGATTTTCTACAACTCGGGTGAAGCGGGTTTTATTGAACTTGCTGACAGCGTGACATCAGGTTCAAGCTTGATGCCACAAAAGAAAAACCCAGATGCGTTAGAGCTTATTCGCGGTAAAACCGGCCGTGTTTTTGGCGCATTCAGTGCGATGATGATGACATTAAAAGCGTTGCCGCTTGCGTATAACAAAGATATGCAAGAAGACAAAGAAGGGCTTTTTGATGCAATGCCAACCTGGCTTGCATGTATTCATATGGCTGAGGCCTGCATTAAAGGTGTGAAGGTTAATGCTGAGAAAACTAAAGCTGCGGCGCAAGGTGGCCATGCTAATGCAACAGAGCTTGCTGATTACTTAGTTGCCAAAGGTATTCCATTCCGCGAAGGGCATCATATTGTCGGTGAACTGGTACAAGTGGCTATTTCTGAAGGCAAAAACCTTGAAGAATTATCGCTTTCGCAATTTAAAGCTGTGTGCGATGTGATTGATGACGATGTGTATCCTGTACTTGAACTACAAGCATGTTTAGATGCCCGTTTAGCGCTTGGTGGTACATCACCTACGCAAGTTCAATATGCTATTAGCAACGCAAAAAAAAACGCTGAATTTACGGTAAGAGATGCAACACTTAACGATGTTGAGGCAATCGCTGAGCTTATTCAATATTGGGCACGAGAAGGCGAAAACCTACCGCGCGCAAAAAGCGATATGATCCACAGCATTAATGAATTTGCAGTAACAGAAGTTAACGGCAAAGTAACAGGGTGTGCTTCACTTTATATTTACGACACAGGCCTTGCAGAAATTCGCTCTCTCGGGGTAGACCCGAATACCGAGGTAAAAGGGCAAGGGCGAGCGCTGGTAAATCACTTAATTGAAAAAGGCGCTAAGCTTGCATTAGGACGGATTATCGTACTTACTCGGGTTCCGGGCTTCTTTACTAAGTTAGGTTTTGCCGATAGCCATAAATCTCAGTTACCAGAAAAGGTAATGAAAGATTGCGAGTTGTGCCTTAGAAAAGACAACTGCGATGAAGTGGCTATGGACTACCGTATTGCAAAGCCAAATGAATTACGCATCGAATGCCGTAATGTTGCCTAAGTAATTTTTCAAACTTTATTATTTAACGCCATTAAAAGCACAACAGGTTAACTGTTGTGCTTTTTTATTGCGTTTTATTTAAGGTGATTATTTTGTTTGTACAATAATTAGGGACGTGTAGCGAGCGTGAGATAGCTAAATTTAATCGCTGAGTTTTATATGCCATTTTGTTAAATGGTCATATAAATCAGTTAATTAAAATTAATCCTTTGTTCGTATATTGAGTTTCATTCGCATTTCTGGATCGCTAATTGCTACTACTGTGCACCTGATGTTTAGTTGTCAGAAAAATGACAGCTAAAGGCCCCTAGGCTTGTTAGGAGTACAAACAAGAAATAATAAGGACGCTTAGGGTCATCTTTAAAATTTAGTTTTATAAGGAATAGAAAAATGCAAATTAACGGTACAAACAGCTTAAATGCTATGCAATATGCGCAAATGCAGAACACTCAAACAAATACAGTTAAATCAGAGTCTTCACAAAATACCCTACAAAGTGATAAGGTAACTTTATCGGCGGAGGCAATGAGTTTGACTCCTGAATTACGTCGCGGTGGTGGGGAAGTTATCACTAAACGCGAGGAAGACTAATCCGTTAAGGACATGAATGTTTTTTGAAATGAATTTGGCCTTTTTTTTTGGCGCATTTATGACATGGGGTTTTTTAATTGCTTTTTTGTTTAATGTGTTCGGAAAGGTCGTAGGTTTTAAAGATAGTTATTCAATTATCATTACAGCCTTGCTCGTATTCATGTCCTACTTTTTTAGTGAGCAGTTTGTAGATTTCTCTCGTACAACAAGTATATACCTTGAATGGATGACACAAGATATCCTCACAATAGCCACTATCTTAATTGTCCATAAAATCTTTAAAATTAAACATCACCGTGCTTCTTACTATGTGTATCTTGGCCTTACATTAAATGGTTTAATGTTCTATCTGATGTGGGTAGATATTCAAGTTCTAGCCAATCAAGATCCTTGGTGGTTTTGGACTGTATACTCTTTTGGTGTAAATACTGTTGATTATGTAATGGTTATTACATTAATTGTGGGTAGAGATTGGCTTGGTTTAGTACGTTTTGGCCGCTTTATTCGCAATAAAGCAATTGCTAAAAAAGAACGTTTTATTGAAACCCAAAAAGAAAAGCGTTTGTCACAAGCTATGCTACAAGCTTAAACGCTTTTCGTTATTTACAGTTGCAATCGTTTTAAATACAGCGATTAGAAACGATATTCCCAACTGCCACTCATTGCAAACTCTGTCTCTGACTTACTTTCAAACTTATCGCGCCATGTGGTTGCTTTAAGTTTTAGTAAACCATCAAATAACCCTTGTTGATAACCGACTTCAAGTTGCAGTCGTTCTGATACATTTGTATCTGGATTAGCTTCGCCTTTATTAGCAAAATCTAACGTGCGTAATTTAACAAAACCCGCATAACCGTTTGTTGTTTGGTAACTCGTTGAGAGAGCGATACTCTTTACATTGCCACCGATACTGGCTGCGATATTTTCACCTAAGTGAGCATAACCTTGATCGTAGTATTGGTGTTGATACTGGCAGTGGTTTACATCGTTAATAAAAGTGCAGTTTGATTCGGTATCGGAATATTCAATGTAACTTTTCACTAAATAATCTTGAGAGCCAAAGAAATGCTCTGCACCTATACTAAACATGGCATCTTCAGGTAAAAAACTAAGCTCATTAGTGCCAGCATATTCACCATACAATGCAACAGATTGATTAAATAGTCGTGTACTGTATTTAGCATCAATGCTTGTTAATTGGTTGTATTCATTAACGCCAGCATCATCGAGCTTATTTTTAGTCAGTATTACGTCACTTAGTGCGCCAAAACCATGGTTGGCATTTGGGCTATCAAACTGTGCTGTTTGGTTGATACCAATCTCTAAGCCGCTAATTGGCGTAGATGAAAAGCGCATCGCCCAAAATAAATTGTCTTTATCATCGTTTTTTGGGTATTTATCTTGCCCTACAAAAGCAGAGAAGTTCCAAGCACCAATAAATGATAGAAACTTGGGGCCGTAATAGTCAGTATTTAAACGGCTAAGGCGCAACCCCGGAATAGGGTCGGCATTGTTAGAAAGTAAAAGTGCATTGTCGTTGCTTGGGCCAAACCATTTATTGACCTGCTCAACACTTACGCTCCAATTGCCATAAAGAACCGCCAAATAAGAGCCATCATAGTTTAGTTCTTTTTGGCTGGTGGCATCTTTGTTATAGCCAATAGACACTTTTGCAGTTACGCGGTCGCCCATTAGTACCGAAGTACCTTGAATATTGCCTTTATGTTTATTGCGCTGGCCAAAACTTTGTAAGCTGTTTGGTTCGCTATTACCGCTCACTCTGACTGATGAATAACTACCAGATTTGGCTACATTTAGGGCATGTTGTACTTTTCGAAGCGCAAAAAGCCCATCTTCAGAGAGGGTTTGACGATTAATCTGAGATAGGTCTTGTGCGATGCCTTGCCACATCAGTGGGTAACTATTTACCGGGCGATTAATAGCACCTTCACTTACAAGTTGTTCGATTGCAGCGCGTAAAAAAGGGTCGTCAGTGCCAATCCAAGGCTCGGCAAATACGTTTGCTGCAAATACTAAACTACATGAGGCAGCAATATGGGTTAACTTCATTTTGCCAACTTTTCCTTAAGGGCGTTTACAACGATAGGGTCTACAAATTCGCTTACATCACCACCATGAATAGCCACTTCTTTAACTAAGCTTGATGAAATAAACGAGTTTTTCTCAGCTGGCGTTAAAAACACGGTTTCAAGTTCTTTGTTTAAACGGCGGTTCATATTAGCCAGTTGAAATTCAAATTCGAAGTCTGAAACAGCGCGTAAGCCACGCACTAAAACCGGTGCGTTTTGTTCTTTTGCTAAATCGGCAAGCAAGCCAGAAAAGCCAATCACAGTTACATTTTCAAGATGCGATAAAATAGATTTTGCAATTTCAACACGTTGTTCTAATTCGAAAAATGGCTTTTTATTTGGGTTGTGAGCAACCGCTAAAATAACTTCATCGAACATTTTTGCTGCGCGTTCAACTAAGTCTGTATGTCCATTGGTGATTGGATCAAAAGTGCCTGGATAAATTGCTTTTACTTTCATGTTATTTGTAACTAAGTGATGATGCAGGCATTTTATCAAGCTTTAAATGGAATACCAATTAACTGGATGGACTATTTTGCCAATTGGTATTCATAGTGAGATTGTTTATACTGCGGCGTATAAATACAGGCGTAATTAGGATAGTTATGAGTACCAAGGATAAGATCATTCAAACCAGCATTGCGTTGTTTAACCAACATGGTGAGCGCGCAATTACAACAAACCACATCGCATCAGAAATGGGTATAAGCCCAGGTAACTTGTATTATCACTTTAAAAATAAAGAAGATATTTTGCGTCATATTTTTGGTCTGTACCAAAGTCATTTAAAAGAAAACTTCACCCCAATGGATAAAAATTTGGATGTGATGGCGCAGCTTGCGGGCTACCTTGATTCGTTAGTTGAGTTGATGTGGCGATTTAATTTCTTCTATAACAATTTAACGGATATTTTAGGTCGCGATAAAGAGTTGAAAGCGCAATACCTTGTACACCAAGCGCAATTAGTTGAGCAAGTTGTTGCTGTAATTAACGGTTTAAAATATGCCGAAGTAATTGCTATTGATGATTGCGATATTGAAGAGCTTGCTCATATGGTAAAGCTGACGGTAAGTTTTTGGACTCCTTATGTGAAAGCGCATAGCAAAGATAGTTCGCTAACTAAACAAGATATTTTTGGTGGTATTGTAAAAGTGATATTACTGTTCAAACCTTATGCCCGCGGCGAAGGGCTTGAACAGTTGAAAAAGCTACAACAAGAATATTTAAATAAACAACTCGAAGTGGAAAAAGCAGTCGCTTAATCTTTCTTTCCAGTTTGGCAGTGATTAAGTAATTGCTGCCAAAATGAAATGCCTTTTTCTCTCGCAAGTTTGATATTCGTTTCTGGAATGCCTTCTGGATCAGGGTGAATACCAAGCACTCGCGCCATTGATGCTTCTCTGATTAAATGTAGCGTTGGGTACGGTGCGCGATTAGTATAGTTAGCCGCATCACTGTCATCGCTATCAGCAAATACATAGTCTGGGTGAAAGTTGGCAATTTGAATAAACCCTTCATAGCCACTTGAAACTAACATGGCATTGGCTAAATCCACTAAATCTAAAAAATCGTCAAAATTTTGAAAGCCTTTACTAAAAATATGTAAACAGGTTTCTATTTCGTCGTTTTCACGCATCTGCTGTATCAGTGACAGCATTTCAATCACCGCATCTTCATGCGATTCAGTTTGGCTATCGACATATTCAATGGTGTTATTTACCACTTCTTTTTTTGCAAATGGGCAAAAGTTATAGCCAACAATAACTTGGCTAACCCAGTTTTTTGTTTGCTCAACGGGGGAGAGTGTCATGTGAAATCTCATTTTCAATAAGCGCTATGGTGTGTTTAAGTGCGCCGCGATTGGTTTCTAAAATTTGATATGCGTTGTTACCAAGTGTCTGTCTTTTTTCTGCATCGTTGGCTAGCGACAATAAATTGTCAAAAAGAGCTTTTGATGAATCAACACAAATACAGGCATTGTTACTAATTAATTGTGGGTATACATGTAAAAAATTAGTGTAACTAGGTCCTGTTAAAATAGGTATATTAAATGCGGCAGCCTCTAATGGGTTATGACCTCCTCGCGCTATCAAACTACCGCCAATAAAGGCGCAATCGGCAGCACCAAACAACACCAACATTTCACCCATGGTATCGGCAAGTAATACACTTTGCCCAGTATGCTCTTCTTTAGAGCGCTGACTAAATGAAATGTTATTTTGCTTAAGGTAATCAGCAACTTTATTAAATTGCTCTGGGTGTCGCGGTGCAATTATTAAAAGCGCATTTGGTTTTTTCTCTAGTAGTAATAAGTGTGCATTAATTACTTGTTCATACTCACCAGGGTGAGTAGAGCCTGCAACCCAAGTAAAATCGTGAGATGAGAGCTGCGGCTTGAAAGCGCTAATTCTTTCTTCAATCTCGGTATTAAGTTCAATATCAAACTTAATTGAGCCAGTAATTTTACTATTTTTTGACGGTAACCCTAGTTGTAAAAAACGTTCGCTATCTTCTTTATTGTGAGCTGCAAGTAGGTTAATACTGCGCATAATTTGTTTGCTTAGTGGCAAAATACGTTGATAGCCCTTTAGAGACTTTTCAGATAAACGGGCATTAATAACACACACAGGTATATGTTGTTGCTGCGCTTTAATAATTAAATTTGGCCATAGCTCTGTTTCTAAAATAATTATGGCTTTGGGCTTTAAAGCTTTAAAAAATCGCCTAATAGCGCAGGGAAAGTCGAGCGGTAGGTACACGTGCTGCACAGTATTGCCAAATTGCTTTTGAATTTCAGCTGAGCCAGTGGGGGTATTACAGGTAAGTGTAATTGAATAATTGTCTTTAAGATGATGGATAAGCTTACTTGCAGCCATCAATTCACCTACAGAGGCACAGTGAATAATTAGGCTGTCTGGTTTTAAATGTGCGTTATAAAAAGCCAGCCTTTCTGCCCAACGTTTGCGATATTCAGGCGCTTTTTTTCCTCGTAACCAAAGGTGTAAAAACACTAAGGGTGAAAGAATATATAAAACAAAGCTGTAAATTAAACGCGCCATAGTTACCTCAACCAGTATCGCCGCGAGTTATAACATATTTATACAATTTTTGCTGCGATTAGTGATCGCCTTTTGTTATCATGGTTGCATAATTTTATAACTTTTGCGCTTATGAAACTCCGTAATTTATTGTTAGTTGCCAGTGCTTTTGTTGCTACTGAAAGCATGGCAAAACCTACTGTTTATTTACCTTTAGGCATTGATGCCCACCTCGAAAGTCAACTCGACCGCATGTTTGTATTAACTCGTGGTACGCCAATGCATAAACCTTATGCATTAAGCGAAGTGGATATTGCACTTAAGCAAGTTAAAAACAAAGATAGTCAGCTCTATCGTTATTTAGTTGCAGAACTAAAGCGTTACCGTGGCAATGATAAAATCAGTCGTTATGGTCTCCGTACAACCATAAATACAGGCGATGAAATGCCAATAGCTAATCAACGTGGTTTAACAAGCGAAGAGTATGCTCAGGGCTTTTTTGAGGGCGTTTGGCGACCTAATGATTTTATGTTAGCGCAAGTGGGTGTTGATTATCGGGTTAAAGAACAAGACTTAGTAGCGTATAACTCAACGTTGAGTATGGCTGCGGCTAATCTTCAGCTAGATATTGGCTACAAAGATCATTGGTATTCACCTTTTAAAAATTCGGCGCAAATTATGTCGAACAATGCACAAATGCCTATGAGTATTTCACTCAGTACAGTTGTGCCACTAAATAACTGGTGGAATCTAGATTTTGATTTGTTTTATACCGAATTAGATGAAGTGAAAGACGGTATTCAATATCAAGGCGAGTGGCATGATGGCAGCCCAGAGCTAGTAGGTATGCATGGTTCAATTGAACCGTTACAAGGCTGGAAAATTGGCTTTAATCGCGTTATGCAATTTGGTGGTGGCCCACGCAAAACAGATATTAGCGATATTTTTAAAGCGTTTTTTGATCCATCAGGTAACGATAATGCGGATGGCGATTTAAGTACCGATGATGAATTTGGCGATCAAATGATCTCATTCACTTCAAGCGTATATTTTGATTGGGGTATGCCGGTTGAAATTTACGCTGAATACGGTGCGGAAGATACATTGCATAAGAGCAACTTTAAATTTGGCAATCAAACCATTTCGTTTGGTACATATTTACCAAAGCTTACGCATAACTCATCTTTAAGATACGAATACAATAAATGGAATACTCTTTGGTATGTGCACCATTTATACAAAAATGGTAACACCAACCAAGGATTCACATTTGGCCATTTTGGCGCAGATAATCGCAACTTTGCTGATGGCGTGCCTGCAGATGTACACACACTTAATTACGATTATTTTGAATCAGTACTGAGCTCTTGGCAGTTTAAGGCAAGTACACAAAATAATGATGGTGAAGCATATCAGCGAGCTTATTCTTTATCGTTAACTAACAGCCGTAAAGTGGGTGAGTATCGTGTTGAAACCAGCTTAACTGGTGGTAAAAATGTGTATGACGAGGATTATGGTTATTTATCTGTAACTATGTTCTGGTAAAAGATGGGTTAGGCTCGGTGCTTGCTGGGCCTAGCTACAATAATTGACTTGCTGCTTTAACAACTTCAGATACAGCAATATTATCCACTCGTTTCTTCCCTGTTAATACCTTACTTGCCTGCAAAGGGCGCCAGTTTGAAGCCGACTTTCTGATAAGCGCTACTTGCGGTAATGAAAGGCAGCTGGCTAAGTGCATTATGGCAGTTTCTACGGAAACCACTAAATCACACGCTAACATCATACTGGGTAGTTCAAAAAAATCGTCAGTTGCTGAAAAGGCAATTACAGCGATGTCTTTTTGCTCTGCACACCAAGCTGTTACTTCATCTAATTTATGCGGTGGTGTATTTAAAACAAACAGCGTGTTGGGTGCTTGCTTTGTAAGCTGGTGGGCAAATTCGGCAAGTTGTGTATTTTGCCAATCACGCTTTTCATTTGTTGAAATGTGATTAATAAAAAGTGTATTGCCTTGGCTTAAACCTAGTTGATTTCGCCACAGCGCAATTTGCTGTTTGCTTTTTTCATTGAGTGTATCGTTTGGTGTTATTTCTCGTGAACGCAGTTGATCATCCAGCGAAACAGCAAATAACCGCGAAAACACATGATTATAAAAATCACTAATATGCTGACATTTTGAAAGGACGTTAGAATCAATAGCAACATTCAGCGCTTTAAATTGGCTGCGATAAAGTAAGCGTGACAGCGTATCTTTTGGTGTTGTGCCTGCGACTTGCGCATTAGGATTAATTGCTTTTGCTACTTTTAAATAAGCAGGCGCACGGGTTGTAGCAACAAATACAATGACATCGTATTGCTCTTTTGAAGCTTTTGAAATTAGTTCATTACGATGTTGTTCTGAATGCGCAATTGGGTAAATTGCATTGAGGTGACTTTCTTTGGTAAGCCACTGCTGCAGAGTAGCATTTCTGCCACTATGCCATGATTTTTGGTGACTTCGGCAATCATCCATCCACACGTCAATTTGCACACCTGGATAGGTATCAGCAAGCGCTTTTAAAAAAGCGCCTTGATAGACATAATCACCCAATGCTAGGTGAGTCATATACAAGACTTTGCTTTCTTTAGTCAGCGTTATTTCTGGTGTGTGTGTATTCAAATTGGTTAATTGCTTTGTGTAATGCACTTAATTCTCCCTGCGCATGAGCCTAAATTGTACCAAACAACTTTAGGGCAAGTGTAGTGATCTTAAAAATTTAACAAACTGAAAGGTAAGAAAAGGTAACAAACCTCGCCATTTTGAGTGGATTAGGTATAAAATGATGCCAATTATTCAAAAAAAGCAATTATCGAAAGGCCTATGGAAGCGATAACAAACTCATATTTAGCCAGCCTAGAACGTCACCGTAATGTGTTCGCCATTATGGAGCAATATCAACAGCAATCACTTTCTCTTTTACAAGCTTGCCAAGAGACATTGGAAAAGGGTGGTAAAGTTATTTGGTTTGGTAATGGCGGCAGTGCAGCTGACTCACAACATTTAGCCGCTGAATTTGTAGTTCGTTATAAAAATGAGCGTGGACCACTCGCATCTATTGCGCTAACAACTGATACCTCAATTCTTACAGCGCACTCAAACGACTATCATTTTGACACCGTGTTTGAGCGTCAAATCTTAGCTTTATGTAAACCAGAAGATTTAGTGATCGGTTTAACAACATCAGGTACCAGTGCGAATATTAATCTTGCCTTAGCCGCTGCTAACAAAATTGGCGCTTATACTGTGGCATTAACTGGTCGTGACGGTGGTCAGGTAAAAGACATTGCAACATTGCCGATTATCATTGCTAACGATGAAACTGCACGTATTCAAGAAGCGCATATGTTTATTGGTCATTGGTTATGTGAAGCCATCGATATGCTAGTTGCCCAAAAGAGCTAAGTACTGATTATGGATTTGTCATATTTTAATCGATTATCTAGCAGCAAAATTTTAGTTGTTGGCGATGTCATGCTTGACCGCTATTGGCATGGCGATACAGGGCGTATTTCACCAGAAGCACCAGTACCTGTTGTGAAGGTGAGTGGCCTTGAAGATAAAGCCGGTGGCGCAGCAAACGTTGCGAAAAACATTGCGCATCTTGACGGTAAAGTAAGCTTACTCGGTATTATTGGTGAGGATGATAATGGGCAGAGCCTAGAAGCTTTGCTGAAATCTGAAAATATTGACTCGCTGCTTATTCGCCAATCAGAAGCACCAACAATCGCAAAAATGCGTGTAATTAGTCGCCATCAACAAGTAGTCAGGTTAGATCTAGAAGAGCGCTTTAGCGAAGCACATTCTCAGTTATTACTTGAACAGTTGAAAGCGATAGTTAGTGATTTTGACCTTGTTGTTTTCTCTGATTACAACAAAGGCTCACTGCACTTAATTTCAGAAATGATCGCAGTGGCTAAAGCTGCTGGTAAAACGGTATTAGTGGATCCAAAATCAAAGCAACTTGCCGATTATCGTGGTGCTGATTTTATCACACCAAATCTTACCGAGTTTAAAGCTGCTGGTGGCGTGGTTGGTGATGAAGACATCATTACACAAAGTGCGCGCACCATTGTGGCTGAATGTGGTTTAGGCGCGATGTTGTTAACTCGCTCTGAGCAGGGCATGTCGCTTATAACACCAAGTGAAAAACATGATTTTGCTGCGCAAGTTCATGAAGTGTCTGATGTAACGGGCGCAGGTGACACCGTAATTGCAACACTGGCGGTAATGTTAAGTACTGGTATGCCAGCACCACAAGCGGTTGAAATAGCAAATATTGCAGCGGGGCTTGTAGTTGCAAAATTGGGTGCAGCAACGGTTTCACCTGAAGAGTTAAGTGCAAAATTAACCCAGTATTTACGCGATACCGGTGAGCAATATCAAGCACCAGCTGAAGAAGTGCTACACCATATTGAGCTAGCGCGCCAGCGCGGTGAAAAAATCGTATTTACTAATGGTTGCTTTGATATTTTACATGCAGGGCATGTGCGCTATTTAGCGCAAGCCAAAGCGCGCGGTGATAAGCTGGTGGTTGGTTTAAATAATGATGCATCAATTAGCCGCTTAAAAGGGCCAACACGACCGGTTAACCCATTAGATGAGCGCGCCACAGTAATTAGCGCATTGGCATCAGTAGATTGGGTTATCCCGTTTGGTTCTGAAGCGGAAAATGATACGCCAGCGAAATTAATTGAGCGTGTTAAACCTGATGTATTAGTGAAAGGCGGCGATTATAAAGTCTCTGAAATCGCTGGTGCAGACTTTGTGCTTGCTAATGGCGGCAAAGTTGAAGTTCTTGAGTTTGTTAATGGTTGCTCTACTTCAAACGTGATTAAAAAAATCCAAAGCGACAGTTAATAACTACAAATCGTTAAGCGCACTAATCTGCTTTTAGTGCGCTTTTATATGCTTCTAAAAACACTTGCCAATCATTCTCTTGCCAATAAAAAGGGCTGTTGCGATGTTTTTCTTTAGCAAATGAGCGTGCTAATCGCTCGATATTATTCTGATTACGTTTGGCATTAAACGCGCCCAATGTGCCTCTATCAAAATCAATTAAGTACACATTTTTGTTACTTATCAGAATATTATTAATGTTCAGATCGGCGTGATTCACACCATGGTTATGGAAACTCGCGATAGTTTCTGCAATTTGCACTATCTCTTGTTCGCAAAGAGAACGTGTTTTTAGAATATCGAGCACACTTTGCGAGTTTGGCAGTGCCTCAGTAATAATATCACCGCGATAAATCAATCCTCTTCGAGTGACTTTTGCCGCAATTGCACTTGGTACTGGCAGGCCTTTTTCCTTCATTTCAACAAGCAGTGCAAACTCTTTATAGGTACGGGTATTTTTGAGACCGAAATAGGCATATTGATCGCTCAATAACTTGCCGATTAATCCACCGCGCCAATAGTGGCGCAATACACCTATTTTTTCACCGCAATTAAAAAAGTAAGTTGTTGCACGGCCCTTTTTCTCAGCGCGAATTAAATCGTTTCTAGCTAAGAAACCGACATCAAACAATGAGGCATCAAACTCACCGTTAAATGATTTTGGTGTAATGATTGATGTTGAACCTAAATGTTTAATTGAAAGCATGGCGAATGTGTTTAAAAGTGATTGCGTGCAAAAAGGGATTATACCAAGTTTTAATTTACGTTAAACTGCACGCATCTATTTATATGTTTTTAGGTAAATTGTGAGTTTACAGGGCCCATTTAACGATATTTGTATTTTGCGTCTTTCGGCAATTGGCGATGTGTGTCATGCCGTCTCTGCGGTTCAGGCTATTCAGAAGCACTATCCAAACGCTAAAATTACTTGGGTGGTAGGCAAAATCGAGGCGATGTTACTGGCAGATTTACCAGGTGTTGAACTCGTTGTTTTTGACAAAAAGCAAGGTAAAGAGGCGTTTCAGACTCTTAAACAGCATTTCAAAGGCCGCAAGTTTGATGTGCTGCTTCATATGCAAGTTGCACTACGTGCCAATTTAGTTGCACGTGTTATTCCTGCAAAAGTGAAAGTAGGTTTTGATTGGCACCGCGCCAAAGAAGGGCACTTCTTATTTACCAACCACCGTATAGCAGCTGAAAAAGAAGCTCATGTACTTGAGGGTTTTCGTGGTTTCGCAAAAGCCATTGGTGTGCCGCATTATGAGCCATCGTGGCAGATGCCAGTAAGCCAAGAAGACCGAGACTTTGCCGAAAAAATACTATCCCCACTTGGCGATAAAGTACTGGTGCTTTCGCCTGCAGCAAGTAAAGCTGAGCGCAATTGGTTACCTGAGCGCTATGCCGAAGTCGCAGATTACGCGAAAGAACAAGGTTTTAGTGTGGTAATTACCGGCGGCCCTACTGAACTTGAAATTGCCCTTGCAAAGCAGATTGAAGCAGCGATGAAATCAAACGCTCTTAATCTAGTTGGTAAAACTAATTTAAAGCAGCTGTTATGTGTTTTAGAAAAAGCGTCGCTGGTTATTGCACCTGATACGGGGCCAGCACATATGGCGGTTACTATGACAACGCCGGTAATTGGGCTGTATGCACACTCAAATCCTGCGCGCACAGGTCCGTATTTATACCAAGATTACGTTGTTGAGGTATACCATCAAAACTTAAAACAACAAACGGGCAAGACTGCAAAGCAACTGCCTTGGGGTACGCGCGTTAAAGGTAAAGAGCTTATGCAGCAAATTAGTGTTGAGAGTGTAAAGCAGATGTTTGACCGTGTAGTAACAGAAAAGGCGTTGTAATGGGTAATAAGGCAGTTTTCCTTGATAGAGATGGTGTTGTAAACGTAGACCACGCTTATGTATATAAAATCGAAGAGTTTGAATTTATCGATGGTGTATTTGAGGCATGTAAGCAATTTCAAGCATGTGGCTATCAAATTGTTATTGTAACGAATCAGTCAGGGATTGGCCGTGGTTACTATACGGAGCAAGATTTTCACGAACTGACAAAGTGGATGGTAGAGCAATTTAAACAGCACGATATAGAAATCAGTAAAGTGTATTTTTGTCCGCATCACCCAACAAAAGGTATCGCCGATTACCAGCAAGATTGCGATTGCCGTAAACCGAAACCTGGAATGTTATTGCAGGGGATTAAAGAGCTATCTCTTGATGCTGGTGAGTGCATTATGTTTGGTGATAAAGGTTCAGATATGTTAGCTGCAACTGCTGCGGGATTTAAAAAGAAAATTTTAGTTAAATCAGGCCAAAGCTTAACTGATGAAGAGCTTTCCTTAGCAGATGAAGTATGGAATTCACTTGATTGTGCGAGTGAAAAATTTAGTGAAAACAACTGAGAATAATTGTCGCAATATTTAAAATGCAGTTTTTTATACTGTATTTAATCTTTATTTTGGATTTATTCACTTTTCTAAATGCATTTACTAGTAATAAGTGCATTTATCTACCTAACCTTTTACAATTACCCTCCTAAATTTAAGCTACAATTTTAAAGCTTAGCGTATGTTTTTTTGCACGTTTGGTGCGTAAACACATTTCCGCAACCCGTTCTATTAGGCATTGGAGACTTTGGATGAGAGCATCTGCATTTTTTGATCAGCTTAAGCAACAGATTGACCAAGTAAAAGAAGATGGATTATATAAAAGTGAGCGAGTGATCACTTCACAGCAGCAAGCTGAAATTCAAGTTGCTTCTGGCGACTCAGTAATTAACTTTTGTGCAAATAACTACTTAGGTTTAGCAAATCACCCAGAGTTAATTAATGCCGCAAAGGCAGGTCTAGATGATCATGGCTTTGGTGTTGCGTCTGTTCGTTTTATCTGTGGTACACAAGATATTCATAAAACGTTAGAAGCGAAAATCAGTAACTTCTTAAAAACAGAAGATACTATTCTTTATTCTTCATGTTTTGATGCCAATGCTGGTCTTTTTGAAACGATTTTAGGCCCAGAAGATGCCATTATCTCTGACTCATTAAACCATGCTTCAATTATTGATGGTGTGCGTTTATGTAAAGCAAAGCGTTTCCGTTATGCTAATAACGACATGGCTGATTTAGAGCAGCAATTAATCGCAGCTGATGAGGCAGGCGCAAAAACTAAGTTAATTGCAACTGACGGCGTGTTCTCAATGGACGGCGTTATTTGTAACTTAGAAGCGTTATGTGATTTGGCTGACAAATACGATGCACTGGTGATGGTTGATGATTCTCACGCAGTGGGTTTTGTTGGCGAAAATGGTCGTGGTACGCCTGAGTATTGCAATGTAATGGATCGAGTTGACATTATCACGGGTACATTAGGTAAGGCACTTGGTGGCGCTTCAGGTGGTTATACATCTGGTAAAGCTGAAATTGTCGAGTGGTTACGTCAGCGTTCTCGTCCATACTTATTCTCAAATTCATTAGCACCATCAATTGTTACGGCATCAATTAAAGTGCTTGATATGCTTGCAGACGGTAAAGCGCTACGTGATACCCTTTGGCAAAATGCTGCTTACTTCCGTGAACAAATGGAAGCAGTTGGCTTTACCTGTGCCGGTAAAGACCATGCAATTATTCCAGTGATGTTAGGCGATGCAAAATTGGCATCTGAAATGGCTGATAAATTACTTGCTGAAGGTATTTACGTGACAGGATTCTCATTCCCTGTGGTACCAAAAGGTCAAGCGCGTATTCGTACACAAATCTCTGCTGCGCATACGCGTGAGCAATTAGATAAAGCAATTGCTGCATTTACCCGTATTGGTAAAGAGTTAGGTATTATTTAATTTGATATTGGCCTGTTTGTAACAGGCCTTTTTTGTGAGTAAAAAGATGAAAGCATTATCAAAGCTTAAAGCTGAACCAGGGATCTGGATGACAGAAACGGCTAAACCGGAAGTTGGCCACAATGACTTATTAATCAAAATCCGTAAAACAGCGATCTGTGGTACGGATGTTCATATCTACAAATGGGATGAATGGTCGCAAAATACCATTCCAGTACCTATGGTTGTTGGTCACGAATACGTTGGCGAAGTAGTGGATATGGGCCAAGAAGTGCGTGGTTTTAAAGTAGGTGATCGCGTATCAGGTGAAGGTCATATTACCTGTGGTCACTGTCGTAACTGTCGTGCAGGTCGTGTTCACTTATGTCGTAACACAACTGGTGTTGGCGTAAACCGCGAAGGTGCATTTGCTGAGTACTTAGTTATTCCTGCATACAATGCGTTTAAAATTCCTGACAACATCCCTGATGAATTAGCATCAATCTTTGACCCGTTTGGTAATGCAGTGCACACAGCGCTGTCGTTTGACTTAGTGGGTGAAGATGTACTGATTACTGGCGCTGGCCCAATTGGTATTATGGCTGCAGCAGTTGCTAAACACGTGGGTGCGCGTCATGTGGTAATTACTGATGTGAATGAATACCGTTTAGACCTAGCTCGTAAAATGGGTGCAACACGTGCCGTAAACGTCGCAAACGAAAAGCTTGAAGACGTAATGAAAGAGCTTGGCATGACAGAAGGCTTTGATATTGGTCTTGAAATGTCAGGTGTACCGAGCGCGTTTAACAGCATGCTAAATAACATGAACCATGGCGGTAAAATTGCCATGCTAGGTATTCCACCATCAGATATGGCGGTTGACTGGAATCAGGTTATTTTTAAAGGGTTAATCATTAAAGGCATTTATGGCCGTGAAATGTTTGAAACTTGGTACAAAATGGCAAGTTTAATTCAATCAGGCTTAGATTTATCGCCAATTATTACCCATGAATTCCATATTGATGACTTCCAAAAAGGCTTTGATACGATGATTTCAGGCCAATCGGGCAAAGTTATTTTAAATTGGGATTAAGCTATCGCTTGATGATATTATAAAGGGAGCATTTGCTCCCTTTTTTATTGAGGTATATATGTCATATAAACATATTTCAGTGTCGCAAACCGCGGCATTATTATCGAATGACAATGTTGTTATTGCCGATATTCGTGATCCGAATAGTTTTCAATCTGCGCGTATTCCGGGGTCAGAGCGTTTATCTAATGAAAACTTGGGGCAATTTTTAAATGAAAAAGATTACGAACAACCTATTGTTGTAGTTTGCTATCACGGCATCAGCTCTCAAACAGCAGCAAGCTACTTGGTAGAGCAAGGCTTTGAAGACGTTTATAGTATGGATGGTGGCTTTGCCGCATGGGGTACTGAGCAAGCAGACAACGTTGAATCAGGTGCGTAATCATTGTGAAACAACTTGCCACGCTAAGTAATGTAAGGGCTGCACAAGGTTTTTGTGATTATCTTAATAGCATTAGTATTTACTGTGAGTTAAAACCCATAAGCAGTGAACAAGTGATTTTGTTTGTAACCGATGCTCAGTTCGATATCGCTTACAAAGAGCTTGAATTGTTTCTCGAGGATCCTAATCAAGCAAAGTACTATGAAGCGTCTTGGCAAGTTGGCTCAACCAATAATGGGCTGAGCTATGTGGGTAACTCACTCAATTTACTGCCGCGCTTTTTCAAGTTGTCACTGCTTATTCAGGGTGTTTCGATACTGTCGATTTTCGTTTATGGCGCCTTTATACTAGGTGGCTTTGAATGGCTGTTTCCTTACTTGCAATTTTCGCCTGTTAAAATTTACTCGTGGCTCACGCCCACCATAATGCACTTCTCGGCAATGCATTTGATCTTTAATTTGATGTGGTGGATATATCTTGGCGATAAAATCGCAGAGCAACTAGGAAAACGCTTTTTAGTGTTGGTATTTATTGTGACTGCGCTCGCGAGTAATTGGCTTCAATTTTCCCTTGAAAATGCAAACTTTGGCGGTCTCTCTGGCGTAGTTTACGGCTTACTCGGTTTTTGCTGGTTGTATGGTCATATTGCGGGTAATACTAAGTTAGCGATTAACCTATCTATTGTTGGCTTTATGTTGGTGTGGCTAGTACTTGGTTTTGCTGATGTGTTGTTTATCAATATGGCAAATTGGGCGCACTTAGGTGGGCTTGTTGCGGGTGCATTATTGGGTGTTTTCGTTGCGAATAGCCATAAAAAAAGCAAAGTTGATTAACTTTGCTTTTTTTTTTACAAGATTAGTGAAATTAATAATACAGATATTTAGTAAACAACACATCATGAACAATTTCTTGCCCTGTTTCTTCTTTAAGTAATTCTTTTACTCGCTCACTGCAGCGCTTACGAATTTCCTCGCGGCCTGTTAGCGATTTAACGTGCTCTTCTTGCTCTTTACTAATAATTTCTACAATTGCATCACGCAATAATGGTTGATGATGCTCTACAACTTCTAAGTTACCCATATCTTTAATCATCAATTCAACGGTAACTCGCACATAGCCAAGTTTTTTATTTGATGTTGCAATGTAGTTGGTAATTATGTCCGGCTCGAAACCAAAATAGCCAAAGTTTGACGCAGCTAATGCCTTAGGCGTTGAAAGTGATAATAAAAGTGTAAATAGAAATATCGATAGGCTACGCATTGCGTGACTAACACCTTGTTTTTCCCTTAGTAACTAATCAATAATAATACTTGATTATGGGCTTTTTACTAGTCACTTACTGGGAATTTAATGGAAAATTTAATTTCTCATTTAGCTCATTACTGAGCAGTGCTAAAATGACGCGTTATTTTTTTGCAGCAGGTTATTGTGTTAACTTTTCCTTTAGATATTTCATCGCAGTGGCATCAGAATTTTACCGCGTTAGATAGCTCGCGCAGCGAGTGGTTATTAGAGACTGGGTCGCTTACCGCAAAATTAAAGCAAACATTTTCTGAATTTAATGTAAAAGTGCTGAGTGAAACACGCATTATGTTGACTGAATCCCAAGCAAAAATTATGGGTATAGAGCAACAACCTGCGCTTTGCAGAGAAGTGATTTTATATGGTGATAGCAAACCGCGTGTCTATGCTCAAAGCTGGATCCCTCTTGCGCCGCTAGCAGAAAACAGCCTGTTTCTTTCTTTAGGGGAAAGACCACTTGGTGAGTTTATTTTTCAGCACCCTGATTTAGTCAGAGAAAACTTGATGATTACTGATTTTACCAAGCACTCGCCATTACAAACACTATTAACTAGTTTAGCTATTGAAGCGAGTGATGTGTCAGCAAGGCGCAGTGTTTTTCACTTAGCAGATTTAAAATTAATGGTGTGTGAAGCCTTTTTGCCAGGAGCATTTGACTGACTATGATGCAATTAACGTGGCAAAATCGAGATGCCTACAAAGCATTAATGCGAACCGATAAACCTATAGGTACCTTGTTATTGTTATGGCCAACTTACTGGGCATTATGGCTAGCAAGCTCAGGGGTGCCTGACCTCGGTATTTTAGTTATTTTTACTGCTGGTGTTTTTGTTATGCGAAGTGCTGGTTGTGTAATTAATGACTTTGCCGACCGCAAGGTTGATGGCTTGGTTAAGCGTACACATATGCGCCCGCTAGCCTCTGGTAAAGCAACCGAAAACGAAGCAATTCAACTTTTTATTTTGTTGATTGTATGTGCATTTATTCTGGTGCTGTTTTTAAATTGGCAAACGATTCTGTTGTCGTTTGGTGCGTTGGCGTTGGCGTTTTGTTATCCCTTTATGAAGCGTTATACGCACTTGCCGCAAGTAGTATTGGGCGCTGCATTTAGCTGGTCGATTCCAATGGCCTATATGGCTGTACTTGGTGAAGTGCCAAAGGAAGCATGGTGGCTGTATTTTGCTAACCTCGTTTGGACTGTTGCATACGACACCATGTACGGTATGGTCGACAGAGATGATGATGTAAAGATAGGTGTTAAATCGACTGCTATTTTGTTTGGCCGATTTGATAAAATTACAGTGCTGTTGCTGCAAATCGCATTCTTACTGACTCTGGTATTTATTGGTTTTAACCGTAATTTGCCATGGCCATTTGACATCGGTGTGTTGTTATCAGCATTTTTGTTAGCCCATCAGCAAGTTAAAATTAAGCACCGCGATCGCGATGCTTGTTTCTGGGCATTTTTAAATAATAACTATGTTGGTTTATTTGTTTTTATGGGAATAGCAGCAAGTTTTATTGGCTAGGGTCAACAAAGTTCGCGCTCGAATTATTCTTCCTAAACCATCCGGCAATCGAATAGCGAGTACTTGCAGCGGCTAATACTTCGTGAGGAAAACGCTCGCTTTCAAAACAAATCAGTGTGCCCGCTGTTGGCGAAACTTTCGCTAAGGGTGTTTTTCCTTTTTCAGGGTAAATTAATAATTCACCACCTTGTTCTGGGGTATTTAAATAACACACCGTAGTAAAAACACGGTTAGATTTTCCTCGAAACGCATCTAAATGTTTTTTGTAAAAATCACCTTGCTGGTAAATAGCAAAATGACATTCGTAATCAAATAAACCTAGAAAGAAGCTTTGGTTGATGGCAGTTCTAATTTCTTCCATTAGTGCAAGGTAATCTTGCTCTGCTTTGGTCGTGCCATCAAACCATTTTGTTCTGTCACTGCGAATTTTACTGGCTTGTTGTAAGTCTTGATGACGTCCAATTTTGGCAAGTTGAAATTGCTCAGATTGGGCTTCACATTGCTTTTTAAGATCAGAAATAAGCTGTTCGGGCAGGGCATTTTCGATGATGCTATAACCGTGTTCGGCTATGTCATCTAGCAACGTATCGAAAGAAAATGCAAATTGCGGTGTGTTAGACATAAATAACGCCAATTAAATTAATTGGCGTTATTTTAATGGACAATTAAGCGGTTAGAAAGTCGCTTTTGCAAGTGCTATTTCTGGGCGCGTATTCGCCTCTAAAGTAATAAAATTGAGCAATTCAGATACATTAGGTGCACTTAAGTTATTTTTAGCAACTTGTAGCTCTAAAGTCAGTGTGCTATTTCGCTCCATTGATGCACTTAGATTAACCAATGACTCATCATTGGATATCTTTTGCATCATATCTAATGTAGTAAGAGCAATATGCTTACAATCATTTAGTTTACTAACGATTTGCTCGAATGTACCGAGGCGTAAAGAGTCCAACTTATTTAGATTACTCGCGGCTTGATTGATTAACTTACTAAGCGCTTGATTTGTACTAACCGTTGCGAGAATAGGTAACTCATTAAGCTGTGCTAATCGGATATTACTGCTTTGTAAAATAGGGTGATCTTTATGGCAAAAGAGCACCACTTGTTCAGGCAGGTTAATAAACTCACCTGTATTGGCAGCTATTGGAGAATTAATTGCTAAATCAAGTTGTCCATTGCGTACATTTTCGGCCAAGGTATCAGCATCTTGTAGCTGCATTTCAATTGAAATATTAGGGAATTGCTGCATAAATTTACCACAAGCTTGTGGCACTAAACCTATTGCTTCAGGACTATAACCAATAACGATCTTTTCGTGTTTATTGGTAGCGAATTTGCTTAGTTTTTGTTGGAGTAACGCATGATTATCAAGTGCTTGCTGGCAGTATTGTAGGAAAACTTCACCCGCAGGAGTCAGTTTTACTGAACGTGTTGAACGTGTTAGTAAATCACAGCCTAAATCAAGTTCTAATGTTTGAATGCTTCGTGTTAACGCAGAAGTGCTTAAGTTGCTTACTTCCGCTGCCTTGCGAAAATGTTGATGATGTGCAAGTGCAATAAATTGTTCAAATTGCTCTATACGCATGGTTACTCCTGTAAACTAATCCGTGTATCAGCTTATAAGAACACAAATAAGGTACAAATACCATTGCTAATGTGTAATTAATTATTATTAGCTGATATAAAGAAAAGTGTACAAAGCCACATGAATTTAATCAGGAAATTGATCTCTAATCGCTAGGAAATCGTCAAGGTTATCAAGGAATATTTCAATTAGCTTAGGGTCAAATTGTTTACCCTTTTCTTCTTTCAATAAATCAATGATTTTTTCGAGCGGCCATGCAGGTTTATAGCAACGTTCACTGCCAAGAGCATCAAACACATCTGCTAATGCAGTAATTCGCCCTGAAATATCAATACTTTCACCACTGAGCTTTTGTGGATAGCCATTGCCATCCCATCTTTCATGATGTTCGTAGGCAATTGTTGCACCTTGTTTTAATATTTCATTGGTTGAGTTTTTCAAAATATCGAAACCAATTTCAGCGTGAGATTTCATTATTTCCCATTCTTCTGCATCATGTTTACCAGGTTTATTTAGAATGTGATCAGGAATGGATATTTTACCGATATCATGAAGTGGTGAAGCAAGCTTAATTATCTCAGCTTGATAAGGTGTTAAACCGTATTTTATTGCAAGTAGATAGCTGTAATGTGCGACGCGTTTTACATGGCTACCTGTTTCTTTACTGCGTTTTTCAACAGCTTCGCCAAGAATATAAGAAAGTTCTTTTTGAGATTCTCGAATAAGCTCTCGTAGGCGCAAATTATCGTAAGCGAGGGCGATGTTGTTGGCAAAGAATTCTAACAGTTGATGATCCGATGCGTTTAAATCAGAGTCTTTACTCACATAAAGCATGGTTTCTAGGCCGCCTTTCGTTGGGAAGTAACCAACGTATTCTTTTTGATTTTTAAAAGATGACTTAGTGTTATGAGCTTGCTCAAATAAATTACCAACCTCGTTAGGTACATCCTTAGTATTTTTATCTGCGCCAGAGCAGGCTAATAATTTAAAATCTGTGGCGTTGTCTGCTTGCGAATTGATTGCTGCGGCGCAGTAAATTTCTTTGTCGCTATGACCCATCACACCAGAGACATGCTCTAAAATTGATGAAGCAAACTCGCTTACTGTTTCGCATTCTAAAAACTTAGCTGAGGCATTAATAATGTTTTCAAGGCCGAGTTTGTGCTGTTCGATAATACAAATATCGCGATAGGAGCGAAGGGCTGAATAGAGTAAGGTTTTAAGCTTTATTGCGGTAAGTTCAGTTTTGTTTTTGTAGTCATTAATATCATAATCACGAATAACCGATTCCTCAGGCGCTTCACCTGGTTGGCCGGTGCGTAAAATTAAACGAATATCATGATTTTCAGCATCTTCACGAATATAGCGAATAAGGTCTAACCCTGCATGGTTGGTTTCCATCACTACATCAACTAGGGCAACAGCAACCTCTGGCAGCCCTTTAAGCATTTCCATAGCTTCTGCAGCAGTATATGCGTGATGAAAAATGAGACGTTTGTCTTCAAATGTGAAGCCATTAAGCACCAACTTAGTTACTTGGTGAATATCTTCTTCATCGTCAACAACTAGTATATTCCAGCTCTCATCATTCGAGGCTAATCTGATGTCATCGATATGCTCTTCAGCAAACAGAAAATCCGTCACAATCACTGCTCTTTTGGTTTATTGTTGTAATAAAGTATAGAAGTAAAAAACGTGAGTAGTGAAATATTGCAATAAATATTCAAGGCTAAACGAGAGCGTTTTAGCCTTGAATAAATGAAAGGTTATTCTTGGTGGCTATCAATAACAGGTTTATTTTCAATGTTTGTTAATTCTATTTCGATTGCCTGACAAGAAATGTGTATTTCATAGAGTGACAGTATTAAAGAATACAAAAGACAAGCTAGGCTCAAGCCAAATAAACCTGTTCCAATCAGGCTTTGAGTTAGAAAAACGGCAAACATGGCCGCGGTGCAAAGTAAAAAAGATAACACACCAAAAAATTGCATGCGGCGAATTAGATTTAGCCGATTTCGTAAGTTTGAAATTTGTGCTTTCACCATGGCACGTATTTCATTGCCATTTTCACGGGCGTTTAATTGCCTAATCAGTTGCGCAAGCACTAAAAAACGGTTGGTATATGCTAGTAACAGCAGTGAAATTGCTGGAAAAAGCAGCGCTGGAGTTGTCAGGTTTAATTCGATTGTCATCGCCATTTTGTATTTTTTGTTTTAGTAATAAATACTTATTTTTCTAAATTTATAATCAGGTTATTCCATCAGACTATATTGTAAGCTAGACTAATGCGCAAAAAATAACACAATTAAATCTTGTCGCAAGGTTAAGCATCGCAAGATTTTTTGTCTACACTTATCTTTGGCATTTACAATTCATAAAAATGAATGAAGGCAAAGAAAGTTATTCAGTAAATTGGATTACATAAAGAGCAATAATAATAAGATAGCTCTAAAGGGGGATACATGGGTGAAAATAAGAGCAAGCAGTTAAATGAAGTGCTGAGTGCTTTAAACAGTTTATCGCCTAGTGATGTGTTTAATCTTGCCGCAGATAAAGTGGATGCGAGTCAAGAGAGTATTGAACAACAAGTTGCTGATGCAATTGAGTTTGAACATCCATACATTTCTGAGTTAAGTCAAAAGTTTACAACAAATATTGCACCTATTTTGCAATCGCTATTGCTGAGCGCAAGTCAGCAGGCACTTGAAAAAGGCCATCAAGCAGCGATGGTGCAACATCAAAACGACGAAGATGAACACATTCAACAGCTTGAAGCTCAACTTGCTGAAATTAAAAAGAAAGCTAGTCAGCTTGAGTCAGATAATCAGTCACTTGAAGATGCGATTTCGGTAAAAGAAGCTGAACTTGAAAAAGTGAGTGAAGAACTTAGCCGTCAATCTGAAGAACAGCACGGCGAATTCAGTGAGCAAATTAATAAGCTAACTGAGAGTTTAGAAGCTGCTGAATCTCAACTAAGTAAACAAAAAGAACAAAACGAAGCGCAGTCAAATAAGCTGAAGCAGCTAATTGAAGAGCGTAGAGCAGAGCATCAAAATCAAGATCAAAAATTAGTGGAAGTGAAAAAAGTATTCACTGATGAGATTGAGATGTTGAAGCAAGAATCTGTAAGCAAAGATGATGTGATTGCTGAGTTAAAGCAACAGCTTGATAAAGTAAGCGGCGAGTTAAACTCTGTGCATGAACAACATCAGTCATTCTCTCAAGAAGCGAATAAAGACAGCGAAACATTGCGTTCAATGCTAGAAGATAAAGAAAAGTCATTACAGCAATTTGAAAAAGAAAAAGCGCAATTAGAAAGCCAAGTTAAAGAACAAGGCGATATTGTTGGTAAGCTGGAAGAGCAAAACAAACTTCTGTCATCTGATATTGAAGAGCACAAAGCACAAGTGAGTGAGCTTTCAGAAAAACTCGCTGAAATTAGCAAAGAAAGCGAAGGCCGCTTTAATGACCTTAAGAAAGATTTAAGTCAAGAAAGCAGTGCTTTAAAAGAAAAAGTAAAAGCACAAGCTGACGCACTTTCTGAAGAAACAGCTAAAAACCAAGAGCTGCTTGAAAAGTTAACATTACTTGAAAATGCTAAGCAAGATGACCAAGATTTGATTTCGCAATTGCGTCGTCAACTTGAAGCACAAGACACTGCACTTAATAGAGAGCAAGGTCGAAATACAAGCTTACTTAGTCGTCTTGAAAAAGATACACAGCAAGCACGCGGTGCCTACGAGTCAATTCGAAGCGAAAATATTAGCTTAACCGATCGTGTTGAAGAACTTGAAGCTAAAGTGACTGAATTCAAACTGAAGTTTGAATATGCACAAAAGCAACTAAATCAGTAGTTTGAGTATTAACAAAAAAGGCGCACTTTTAAGTGCGCCTTTTTTATGTGTTTTATACAGAAACTTGCTACAATTCGGCTAATTGCAGATAAGACCTATCAAAAATGAAAAAACCTAATAATTTTCAACGTATTCGAGATCTGAACTATTTACAGCAAGCATCACTAGCCGCAGCAATGATAGAGCGTATGCTTCCTAATTATGTGCTGTTCAGTGAGGCACTTGAGTTTGGTAATGCAGCCGATTTACGCAATGTATTAAATTCACTTTGGGAAAAATTGCTAATTCCAAAAGCAAAAATAAGCCTTGAAAAACTTAATGAAAAAGTTGAATTAAATACACCTGATTTAAATGACTTTGATATGTTTGGTGTTTACCCTGCAATTGATACTTGTACAGCACTGATTACCCTTATCAATGGTATGCAACAAAAAGAAGAGGCTAACTTCGTTGATGTGTGTAAGATTTCGCAAGCAAGTGTTGCCAAATTTATTGAATATCAGCTGACAACTGAAGGTGAAGTCGCTGACAATTCAGCACTTAGAGCACACCCGTTAATGAATTACGAAATGGATGTGTTGGCTGAACTAATAGATAAAGTAGAATCATTTCAACGTATAGATAAAGATTCTGCGAAAGAGTTAAAGCAACTAGCGCTTGCTGATGGTCAAAGTAATATTGGCATTGAATGCTAGAAAATATCTGAGCTGCTTACCTTTTTAGTAAGTAGCTTGTCACTTGCCCAAAATTCTTCTCTTTTAAAATTTGCCAGTTTGAAGGCAATTCAAGATTGGTTAGCTCTTTTTCAACTTCAAGATAAATAACAGCATCGTCGGCTAATAATTGAAGTTCTTCAAGTAAACGGCATGTGCTTGAAGCAAGCTCTTTTCTAAATGGAGGATCGATAAAAACCAAATCATAGCTGCCAGTCAACTTAGGTAATACTTCTAAACAATTACCATTAAACAATTGTGTATTGTCAGCGTTTAGCAATTTGATATTTTCTGCAAGTTGACGGTGCGCAAGATTATCTAGCTCAATAAAGGTTACGTTTTCGGCATAACGAGACAATGCTTCAAAACCAAGGCCGCCAGAACCAGCGTAACAATCTAATACGTTCGCATGACTGGTATAAGGCATTAACCAGTTAAAAACAGTTTCTTTCACTCTATCAGTAGTCGGTCTTAAACCTTCTACATCTAATACTTTTAGCTTTCGAGAGCGGAACTTACCCCCAATAATTCTAATTTGACCAGAACTCATTGTTGGCTTGTTTTTGGACTTGTGTGATCTCATTACAAATTTACTTACAGAATTAGACTAAAAAACCAATATGATTTTTTTCATTCATCGGTGAAAGTGATACCATATTGGGAATTGTAGTTTATCAGAATTTTGTGATTGGTATTTAACTTAAATGGCAAAAAATAAATTTTTATCTTGGCTTGGTTTCGGTAAAAAAGACGAGCAACAGCAACAAGAAGAAGCCCGTTTAGCGGCAGAAGAACAAGCGCGATTAGAAGCGGAAGAAAAGGCACGGTTGGAAGCTGAAGCAGAAGAAAAGCGCCAAATAGAAGAAGCGACTCGCTTGGAAGCAGAGGCAGAAGCAAAGCGTCAAGCAGAAGAGGCTGCACGTTTAGAGACTGAAGCTGAAGAAAAGCGCCAGGCCGAAGAGGCGGCTCGATTAGCAGCTGAGGCGGAAGAAAAACGCCAAGCTGAGGAAGCGGCACGAATAGCTGCTGAGGCGGAAGAAAAACGCCAAGCTGAGGAAACGGCACGTTTAGAGGCTGAGGCGGAAGAAAAACGCCAAGCCGAGGAAGCAGCTCGTTTAGCCGCTGAAGCTGAGGCAAAACGTCAAGCTGAGGAAGCTGCACGAATAGCTGCTGAGGCGGAAGAAAAACGCCAAGCTGAGGAAACTGCACGTTTAGAGGCTGAGGCGGAAGAAAAACGTCAAGCTGAGCAAGCTGCACGAATAGCTGCTGAGGCGGAAGAAAAGCGTCAAGCAGAAGAAGCGCGTTTAGCAGCTGAGGCGGAAGAAAAACGCCAAGCCGAGGAAGCAGCTCGTTTAGCTGCTGAGGCGGAAGAAAAACGCCAGGCCGAAGAGGCGGCTCGATTAGCCGCTGAAGCGGAAGAAAAACGTCAAGCTGAGGAAGCAGCACGAATAGCTGCTGAGGCGGAAGAAAAACGCCAAGCTGAAGAAGCAGCACGTTTAGCAGCTGAGGCGGAAGAAAAACGCCAAGCTGAGGAAGCTGCTCGCTTAGCAGCTGAGGAAGAAGCGAAGCGTCAAGCAATCGATGCTGCTCGTATAGCAGCTGAAGCGGAAGAAAAGCGTCAAGCGGAAGAAGCTAAACAAAAAGAACCTAAATTAGGCTTTTTTGGTCGCTTAAAGAAAGGTTTACTTAAAACAAAGCAAAATATCGGTGCTGGCTTTGCTAACATTTTTAGCGGCAAAAAAATCGATGATGAATTATTTGAAGAGTTAGAAACTCAATTACTGACAGCAGATGTCGGTGTTGATACCACATTAAAGTTAATTGATAGCTTAACTGATGCAGCTGATCGTAAGCAGCTTAAAGATGGTGATGCACTTTACGGCCTGTTAAAAGAAGAAATGTCGTCAATGTTGGCAAGTGCAGATAAACCACTTGTTATTGATAATAGCGACGGCCCATTTGTTATTTTAATGGTGGGTGTAAACGGTGTTGGTAAAACCACAACTATTGGTAAACTCGCTAAGCAATTTCAAGCTGAAGGCAAATCAGTAATGTTAGCTGCGGGTGATACATTCCGTGCAGCAGCTGTAGAACAATTGCAAGTTTGGGGTGAGCGTAACGATATTCCTGTTATTGCACAACATACCGGCGCTGACAGTGCATCTGTGGTATTTGATGCGCTGCAAGCTGCAAAAGCGCGTAATGTAGATGTTTTAATTGCCGATACAGCAGGGCGCTTACAGAACAAAGATCACCTAATGCAAGAGCTTGAAAAAATCGCACGTGTAATGAAAAAGCTCGATGTAAATGCGCCACATGAAGTAATGCTTACCATTGACGCAGGTACAGGCCAAAATGCGATTAGTCAGGTGAAGTTATTTGACCAAGCTGTTGGCTTAACAGGTATCAGCTTAACTAAATTGGATGGTACTGCAAAAGGTGGTGTTATTTTTGCGGTAGCAGATCAATTTAACATTCCAATTCGCTACATTGGTGTGGGTGAAGGTATTGATGATTTACGTACCTTTAACAGTGCTGATTTTATCGAGGCACTGTTTAGCGAAGAATAAAACAAGACATAATTATAATAATGATAAAATTTGAACAGGTAAGTAAAACATACCCCGGCGGCCACAAAGCCATTGAGAAAGTAAGCTTTCACTTACAACCAGGTGAACTTGCTTTCTTAACGGGCCACAGTGGGGCAGGTAAAAGCACATTATTAAAACTGATTAGTTTGATGGAAAGGCCATCAGCTGGAGAAGTTTTTATTAATGGTGTTTGCCTCAATAAAGTGACAGCCAAACAAGTCCCATTTGTAAGGCGGGATATTGGTGTTATTTTCCAAAATCACCGCCTGCTAGACCGCTATTCAGTGTTTGATAATGTGGCTTTGCCACTTATTATTGCTGGCAGCCATCGCCGCGATATTGAAAAGCGCGTTCATGGCGCGCTTGATAAAGTTGGACTTTTAAATAAGGCACGCTGCGCACCAGAAACGCTATCGGGTGGTGAGCAACAGCGAGTAGGTATTGCCCGCGCGATTGTAAATTCGCCGCCAATTTTATTGGCCGATGAGCCTACGGGTAACTTAGACCCTGAACTTTCTGTTGAAATTTTAAAACTGTTTGAAGATTTTAATCAGCACGGCACCACAGTGTTGATTGCAACTCACGACTTAGGGCTGATTGCTCGCATGAAATATCGTAGCTTAACCTTAAAAGCCGGTAATTTAGTGGTTGATCCATTAATGGGAGATGCACTGTGAGTTTATTATTTAAAGGGCGTAAAAGTCAGGGCGAACAAATTAAGCATTCATCAATAATGGGATTGTATTTCGCCTTTATGAATACCATTCGCCAAGGGGTGCAAAGCCTTGGTGAACTTTGGCGCACACCTGTTGCATCATTGATGACAATTGCCGTGCTTGGCCTTAGTTTAACTTTACCAACCACCCTTTATGTGGTGGTTAAAAATGTGCAAAAGGTAAGCAGTGGTTTTGATAATGCTGCGGAAATTTCACTTTTCTTAAAGCAAGATATTTCAGACAAAGACTCAACCGCGCTGGTAAAACGCTTATCTCTTTACAAAGAAGTAAAAGAAGTACGTTTTATTTCAAAACAAGATGCATTAGAAGAATTTAAAGTGGCATCGGGTTTTGGTGAAGCGCTTAACTACCTTGACGAAAACCCGCTACCAAGTGTTGTGCTGGTGACGCCAAATAGTCAATTTACCAAACCGGAAGCCGCGCGAGAATTACTCGATAAATTAGAGCGTGAGCGAGATGTGGATTTTGGTAAACTCGACATTGAATGGCTTGAAAGGCTAAATGCCTTGCTCAGCCTGCTTCGAGAAAGTGTATTAACCATCGCTTTCTTACTTTTAACCTCAGTGGTACTGATTGTTGGTAACACCATTCGTTTATCCATTATGGATAAAAAACAAGAAATACAGCTTATGAAGCTTGTAGGTGCTACTAACCACTTTATACAAGCGCCATTTTTATGGACAGGCATTTGGTACGGCATTGTTGGCGGCTTTATTGCCTTTCTTGCGGTATTAATGATGTTGCTTTGGCTTGATAACGCAGTAACCCATGTTGTGGGTGTTTATAACGCCAGCTTTAATTTGCAAGGGCTTAACTTTAGCGAGTTCTTAGTACTGCTAGGATTGGCAATTAGCCTAGGTTTGTTTGGCTCGTTTTTATCGGTTAAACGCTACATTGATGCTATAGAACCAAACGAAGTTTAGCTTTGTTTGGTTTGTTGCAAAGAATATATCCATTTAAAATTGTCTATATTTCATGAGATTAGTTTTTTCTTACAAGTTTCATGGAACTTTAACTTGAATTCCTGCTCAAAACCTGTAAATTCAGATTAGCACTCTAGTTAAGAGAGTGCTAAAATTGAGAAAGTTTGTTACTCCACCTGAGGTGAAATATGACAAAAGAGATGAATGCCCTAACACTTAGTATGCCGCAAAATGCAGGTAGCATCGAAAGCTATCTACAAGCTGTAAGCACAATTCCTATGCTAAGTGCGGATGAGGAAAAGGCATTGGCAGAGAAGCTACAGGACAGTGGCGACCTTAATGCAGCAAGAGCGTTAATCATGTCACACCTTAGATTTGTTGCACATATCGCGAAGAGCTATTCGGGTTATGGTTTACCGCAGGCAGATCTTATTCAGGAAGGAAACGTTGGCCTGATGAAGGCAGTAAAACGTTTCGACCCAACTGTAGGTGTACGCTTAGTATCATTTGCTGTTCACTGGATTAAAGCAGAAATTCATGAGTATGTGCTTAAAAATTGGCGCATCGTTAAAGTTGCAACAACTAAAGCGCAACGTAAGTTATTCTTCAACCTGCGTAAAAACAAAAAGCGTTTAGGTTGGTTTAATCACGAAGAAGTGCAAACAGTTGCTAACGAATTAGGTGTATCTGAAAAAGACGTACGTGAAATGGAATCGCGTATGAGCAGTCAAGATATGGGCTTTGACTTAAATGCGGACGAAGACGAAAGCACGCCGCAGTCTCAGTTTTCACCTGTTCAATACTTAACAGATCAATCGTCAGACTTAGCTGAAACGGTTGAAGAAGAACAGTGGCAGGATAACTCAAACCAACGCCTATTCTCAGCGTTAAACACGTTAGATGAGCGTTCACAAGATATTATCCGCGCACGTTGGTTAGCAGAAGAGAAAGAAACACTGCAAGACCTAGCTGCTAAATACCAAGTATCAGCAGAGCGTGTTCGCCAGCTAGAAAAATCAGCTATGAAAAAGCTACAAAACTTAATGGCGTAATTGCTAATTACAGCCAGAGTGAGAAAAGCCGCATAAGCGGCTTTTTTTGTGGCTGGGGTTTCAACTGGTAATGAGCTTTAGGAGTCTTATACAAAGCAGCACTCATCCCTGATTTTTATCTCGCATCATCCATGATGCGCTCTTGTTCATTTTTGTTACACGACAAAAACGAACCAAAAAACGTGCCCCAAAATCAAACTGATTCTTAAAGCATAAATTAAATGTGAACATAAACGCCATGAAGCAACGCGCTAAACATCCCTGTACGCTTTCCAGCTCGAAGTCCTTTTCTCGCGTTCATAGCTAGTCGAACTTCGTTCGACTCAAGACGCTATTCACCCATGCCTACATGGCTTGCTTGACCGCTTCGCTCCTTGTCTCGCATTATTCATTTAAATTTTGCTTTCAGGTTTGATTAAAGGGGTGACGAAAGACCGACAAAAATATATGGAATATTTTTGAACAGCTTAGCTGGCCCGGAGGGTGAAAGGCAGGAAGCCTAGAATCATCTGAGCTTCGCAGCTTTAGGAAGTGAGGTCATGGATGACCGATGGAACCAAGCTTCATGGATGAATTATTAATTCATGTCCATATCATACTTAGTCGCTCTAAGGCAGCTCAGAGCGAATAGCAGTCATTAGAAAATTATTTTTCAGCACTGATTTTATGTCCAGTTGCTATGAGTTTCTCCTATATTCAGGAAAACGACCCATTTGGTCGTTTTTATCCTTTTCATTATTTCTATAATGATTAAAAGTTTATCTGTAGCAACAAGTTAGTTAGTGTGGTAGAACTGGTACAATGATAAAAATGACCCGCGGCTCGTTAGAAAAACGACCCATTGGGTAGATATTAAATTGTTATATGCCTATGAAAATTTTGTATAGATTTCTAGCTTTGATTGTATGTTTTGTCGCATTAATCCAATGGTACGGTGTTGGTGAGAGAATTATTCATGGCTTATGGCAGTGGTTTAAGTTCTATGGCTATAGTAATGACGGGCACACGACAGTTAGTGAAACCTCTTTAATAATTACGTCCATTGCTACATTTATTACGCTCATATTTTGCGGTTTATTGTATAAAGTTAGCGAAGACAAATTTACTAAATTAACGGTTAAGCTTTCTTCCTATTCATTAACAATAGGTTACTCTTCGCTAATTGTTTTACTAATAAGCCCTCTAGGTTTTTTAGTGCAGAGATAGCGGCATATAACAAGTCAATCAAGTGAGCGACAAAAATCAATTGGCTTGTCGCTCGTTCCTCGCTAAAGTATAACCAATTGATTTTATGCCTCTTATTGAGGCGTTATATGCTCAAGGAAGAATTGTGAATAAATTTCTAGTTTCTTTTTTAGTTTTACTACCGCTATTTGCACAAGCGAATACAGATTTTTGTGAGGATCATACTCCAAGAACTACAGTAACTCATGGTGGTGAAAAGTATGGTCTTATTGTTCCGGGGAGCAAAATAAAAAAGGCAGGCTCTTGGTCACCTAAAAAAATGGTTTCTCCACCATTAGCAACTTATAAAGCTTATTCTTTAGTTGAAGATTGGGCTGTCGATAATTTGCCTAAATTCGATGGCATCGAAATTAGAAGTGTAGAATTAGTTAAGTATCATTGTCTGGCTGGCTTTTCTAAAGAAGAGTATTGGTATTACGTTGTTGAGTACGATCCTTTACTTGATGGCAACAAAATGTATGGTTCAAAAAATTTCGTTGCTGTTTTAATGTCGGGCGAGGTTATTGGTGTTAAGAGCATATAACAAGTCAATTATGTGTGGGACGTCTAAAGCTTGGCTGACGCTCATTCTTCGCTAATTTTAGCCAAGCTTTTTACGCCCCATATTGAGGCGTTATATTGCTTTGTAAGGTCAAGCGTTGAATAAAAAAGAAAGCAAGGAAAGTGGTATCTTATATGCGGTGTTCATTACCGTGCTGTTGTATTTCTTTTTTAAAATTACTTTGATCTTCTCAATAGTATCAGGCAGAGATTTCACTTGTTTAAGCTCTATTTGGAGTAACTCCTATACTGTAATAACTCCTTTCTCTGCATTTTTTATTGTGGCGATATTTAGCTGCATTTGGTTTTTTTATTGCGGGATAAAGTACAAACAAAAAGCAGGTAAATCTGTATATCTACTGTTAGCTGTCGGAGCTGTGTTCTATTACTTTTGGTTCAAAGGTTTTTACGGCCTCTGGCAACTAATGAACTACGAGCAAAAGGAAATTACATTACAAGAGTTTTTTGAAAAAACAGGTGGTACAGAAAGGTTAAAGCTGTATGGTAGCGGCGCTAATCAAAATGTATTGTGTAAATCGCAATATAACAAAGCAAATTAAAAGTGCGGACAAAAAACAGCGGGCTTTGTTCGTACCTCACAAATTATAGCCCACTATTTTTAGCCGTTTATTTGCGGCGTTACGAATGACCGCTTCTGGCACTAACCTGTCATTAAGCTAGGTGTTAAGGTTTACTCCCTCACCCATTAATCAAACTTGAAAATACAATTTAAATGAATAATGCGAGACAGGGAGCGAAGCGGTCGAGCAAGCCATGTACAACAGGGACGTTGCTTCATGGCGTTTATGTTCATATTTAAATTGTATTTGAGGAATCAGTTTGATTTTTGGGGCACGTTTTTTGGTTCGTTTTTGTCGTGTAACAAAAATGAACAAGAGGGGGCAGTTGCGCAATGTATAGTTTTGTAAGTTTAAAGTTGATAGTACGACAAACCAGCTTTAATTTTATTTATAAGCTGAGATTAAACTTTTAAGTCTAAAAGTACGTTTTCAAAATAGATAAATCAGAAACTTTAACCATAAAAAAGCCGCGTTTGCGGCTTTTTGAATATTTAGCGTCGGTTACACAGATAGCCTTAAATTGTATCTTCAGGTTCGCCTAGCGCAGTAATTAGCGCTTCTAGCATTTGCTTAATTTCATCGCTTGAAAGCATAAAATCAGCATCTAACTTAACTGCCATATCTTCTTTTGGAATGTCAGCGTTTTCTTCTTTTAACAGCTCTGCGTAGTTAACACGTTTAATAGAGCCGTCTTCTTGCAGTACAAAGCGAATGCGTTCCATCCAATCAAGAGCGAGTTTTGTTACCACTTTACCGTTGTCTAAGTGGCTCTTAACTTCGTCTGAGGCTAGGTCGTGCTGCTTAAGCACTACTTTTGCGCCGTTTTCTTCTGGTTCAACAAGCTCTGCGTCAAGGCCAATTGTAAATTGCTCTGGTGCTGCATCTTTTGCTAACCAATTTGTTAAAAATAGACCTAAATCGTAATTAACAAATGCAGGTACTACAGGTAGTGAACCGAGTGATTTACGAAGCAGTGCAAGTAGCTCTTCTGCTTTATTAAAGCTTGCGCTATTAACTACCATCCAGCCTTTTTCTAGGTCGATAAAAGCAAATTGTAAGCTTGATTTTTTAAACGCCTGAGGCAATAACGAGTGAATTAAGTTTTCTTTTAATTCGTCTTTTTCTTTTTTCTTAACAGGGCGGTTTTCGCTGTTTTCAATTTGCTCTACTTTTTCAGCTAGAAGGTCATTGATCACAGCTGGAGGAAGTACTTTTTCTTCACGTTTAGCGCACAGTAGAATGCTCTTTTTGCTAAAATGTGACAGCATTTGACCATGTTTGCCTAACGCTTTAGTCCAGCCAAAGGTGCTTAAATCTTGGCTGCCACATGGGCGAAACTTATCTTGTTCGAGTGCTTTTTCAAATTCGTCTTGGTTGTAATCAACTTCTTGTTTAAAGCGATAACAAATTAGGTTACTAAACCACATGAAAGGATCCTTGAAACTGAATTGGTAGTACCAATTTCTCTTATAAATTCAGCTAAGCCTAACAGGGTTACCAACAATAAAAAAGCGCCTTTCGGCGCTTCTTTTCTATTTGTACATTTAATCAACCAAAGGTGATGAGTCAGGGCTTGGCATATCCTTAGGGAAAGTGATTTTATAGCATAAACCTTTACCAGGCTCGCTGGTTGCAGTGATGTCACCTGCAAGGGTTTGCTTCACTAAGTTAAAGGTAATATGCGTACCAAGGCCGCTGCCGCCTTGCTCGCGACGTGTGGTATAGAATGGGTCAAATAGGTTTTCTAGTTGTTCAGCTTCAACACCACGACCGTTATCTTTGAAGGTTATTGATACTTCGCCATCTTGCTCTTGGATATTGATGTCGATAGTGCCTGCATTAATGCCTTCAAAACCATGAATAAGCGAGTTCATAATCAGGTTGGTAAAAATCTGACTGATTGCGCCAGCTGGCAAGTTGAGCAATAGGTCTTCAGGACAATGAATATTAATTTTGTGCATTGTCTTTTTAAGCTTTGGATGCAGTGAGCGAATAATTTCATTCAAATATTCTTTTAAGTTAATTTGACGAACAGCTTCACTCGCTTGGTCAACCGCAATTTGTTTAAAGCTAGCAACAAGCTCTGATGCGCGCTCTAAGTTAGTGGTTAACAGTGCCGTGCTTTGTTTTGCATCGGCAATAAACTCTTCAAGCGCTTTAGGCGATAGGGTTTTTTCTTGATATGCAGCTTCAACTTGAGCAAGGCGCTCTTGCAGGAAAGAGGTTGCAGTTACACCAATACCCACAGGTGTGTTGATATCGTGAGTAATACCCGCTACTAAGCCGCCCAATGCCGCCATTTTTTCAGAGCCAACTAAGCGCTCCTGCGCCATGTTTAATTCATCTACATACTTAGTAAGTTCATCTTGCTTAGACAGTAACTCATCTTCGGTCATTTTACGGCGATCGACTTCTTCGGTAAGAACCAGTTTTTGTTTTTCTAGTTCGTACTTTTGCTGCTGTAAATCCATCATAGCTTGGCTTAAATTTGAGGTTTTACGTGCAACTTCTTGCTCTAAAAGCAGATTTTGTTGGTCGAGCTTTTCATTGGTATGTACTAATTGCTTTTGCGTAGACTCTAATTGGTCTTTATAACTTACAACTTTATCAATTAGCTTGTTGAAAGAGTGCTCCATGATTTTTAATTCGTTGTGCTCGGTGGTTTCAATGCTAACGCGAGCACCTTCTAAATTATCAAGCTCTAACTCTTCAATTTGTTGGGTTAAATCGGTTAATGGCTCAGTAAGTAAACGTCTAAAGGCCATTAAAAACAAAATAATTAAGAAAGTGGTTTTGATTAAGGCATTACCTACTAAAAAGTAAAGCGAAACCATAATGCGGCTAAACACCACTTCGCGGCTTGAAAATAGTGTTACGTCACCAACTTGGGTAGCACGACCAGAAAATTCAAATACCAGCGGGAAGGTATAACCAAATAAACCAGACGTCGTATGCTGTACTAGCACCGCCTCTTGCACTAACTGCGATTCATAGCGCTCAACAATATCGATAGATTGACCAATCTGCGAAATAATTTCACCGTTATCATCGCGCACAATGACCCCTTCGATAGAGGGGATTGCCAATAAACCCTCGGCAATGGTACGTGTTTGTTGGGTGTTTAACTCCCAAATAGCGCGCGTTAAACTACCTGAAAAGGTTTTTTGTAACGTGGAGAGTTCGTTTTGAATGTGATCTTTAGAATTGTGATATTCAGCGATTACTTGACCGCAAGTTACGATAAACGTAAGTACAAAATAAACTGAGAGTACGCTGGTTAACAAGCGTTTAGAAAGACTTTTGCTTAACATTGAATTAACCAGATCCTCATTATTGTAATTTTTTTCATGCACGACATTAAAGTTAGCTAATTTTAGCTTAAAAATAAATACGAAAGTGGTTAAATAAATTGAATAAATAAAAGCTTAGTTCATTTTTCCACGCTGTTCTCGATAATTTCATAATTTTTTGTCTGTAATACTTTGTATCAGAGCATGATGATCTTTGCTGTCTGTTTCTGCAGCTGTTTGTTTGGCATTTAGACAAGGCAGAGTGATTGTAGTGTAGTTATTCTACATAAATGAACGATAAAGCAGTATAAATGCCAAACAAGCACTGCCTAACAGGTTCAGCCCAAAGCGTTTTGTTCTTTGTTGTTGCTTCTTGACTTAGCCCACTAGGCCTGCAAAGCAACGCCGCGATCAAAATGCTTTGGATTTGAACAGAATTTAGACCACAAAGATCAACATGCTCTGGAAACTAGCTCGCATAATTGTTGCAATTACAGCGTTTACTCATATTATGACTATTATTGCAGTTTTATTTGGTTTTATGTTTTGACTAGTGCATTTCCGGTACTTGTGTGCGATGACTCGCTTATAGCGCGAAAACAAGTAGTCCGTTTTTTTAAAAGTCACGATGACTTTGTTGTCAGCCAAGCCCAAAATGGACAAGAGGCATTAGATTTATTGCGCCAGCAAGAATTTGGTTTGTTGTGCCTCGACCTCACTATGCCTGTAATGGACGGCCTTGGGGTGTTAGCTAATTTAAAAGCTGAGAATATCCATCTACATACGGTCATTATATCGGCCGATATCCAACCTGAAATGAAGCAGCGAGTTGCTGACTATGGAGTGCTAGGTTTTATTGAAAAACCATTTAAAGATGAAGCGTTTTCATCTCTTTTGCATAAATTTGGCATTCGTTGATTTATTATAGAGCTAAATGGAATAAATTATCTTTTTTAATAGTTGACATTACTTTTGTGATTCGGCAGTCTAGTCCCCATGAAACAGATTAATTTAGTACTTACCACGATTATTACAACCATTATCCTAACTGGATAGTGGCATAGGTCTGTACGCAAAATTTAAAGGCCTGTGCTCACTAAGAGCACAGGCCTTTTTCGTTTTTGGAATGGGGAAAAAGAATGAAAGTATTAAAGTTTGGTGGATCTTCACTTGCCGACTTTGCCTGTTTAAAGCAGGTAGCTGAGCTTGCCAAAGGTCAGCTTGAAGACCAAATGCTGTTAGTGTTATCTGCACCAGGTGGTATGACTGACAGCCTTGTTGAGCTCTCTGAACTTGCTGAAAAAGGGCAAGATTATGCAGCTGCATGGCAAGCACTCGTTACACGTAGTGAAGGCCTTAAAGCACAGGTATCAGAGGTTGCAGCTGTAACAAATTGGCCTAATTTTGATGAGTTAAAGCAAAAGCTTGATGGTGTTGCGTTAATCGGGCATTGCCCATCGCAAGTAAAAGCGTATGTAATCAGTTTTGGTGAGCGCGTTAGTGTATCGCTGATGCAAGCGTTGTTAAATGAATTATCGCCTGTCTACCTTGAAGCCACTAAGTGCATTGCGTCAAACAACAACTATTTAGATGCAGAAGTTGATTTAACACAGTCAAAACAGCAATTTGCAAAACAATTAGCAGAGCAGCCAAGCAAGGTTTATATTATGCCGGGCTTTACTGCCGCAAGCGAGCAAGGTGAGTTAACAACCCTTGGTCGTAATGGCTCTGATTACTCAGCAGCGATAGCCGCAGCCTGTGTTGATGCTAAAATCTGCCAAATTTGGACAGATGTAGACGGTGTTTATAGCGCCGACCCGCGTTATATCAAATCAGCAATGAAAATTGATAGCTTAAGCTACAAAGAAGCCATGGAGCTTTCATACTTTGGCGCTAAAGTACTTCACCCTAAAACAATTCTTCCTTGTGCTAAATATGGCGTGCCATGTGAGATTAAAAATACTCATGACCCTGATGTGCCTGGCTCGCTTATCAGTGCGCAGTCAAGCTCTAACGGTGAGCCTGTAAAAGCGCTCTCGAGCTTACAAGATCTTGCAATGATCACAGTGTCTGGCCCAGGCATGAAAGGCAAAGTGGGTATGGCATCGCGCGTATTTAGCGCATTAGCGCAAGATGAAATCTCAATTGTGTTAATTACACAGTCATCGTGCGAATTCAGCATCAGCTTTTGTGTTTATCAAGCTGATTTAGCTAAAGCCACAAACGCTCTTGAGCAAGCGTTCTCGTTAGAAGCCCAAGCAGGCCTGATAGAACCATTCCAAATCGAACAAAATTTAGCAATAGTGACTTTAGTTGGCGACAACATGAAAGCCCATAAAGGCCTTGCTGCTAAGTTCTTTGCATCACTTGCTCAAGCACAAGTTAACATTGTTGCGATTGCGCAAGACTCGACAGAAAGCGCGATTTCAGCGGTAATTGATGGTCAATCTTGTAATGATGCAGTGAAAGTATGTCATGAAAACTTCTTTACTCATGTGCCTTCTATAGATGTATTTTTACTCGGCTGTGGTTTAGTGGGTAAAGAGCTGGTTAGCCAGCTACAACGCCAGCAAGAATGGCTGAAAAAACGTAATATCAAACTGAATCTGTATGGCGTTGCAAACTCGCGTCAAATGCTACTTGATAGTGACGGTGTAGATTTTGAAAACTGGCAAATGCAACTTGCCGATTCACAGCAGAGCTTTGATTTAAAAGCGGTTGAGCAATTTGTCAAAGAAAACCATTTAATTAACCCTGTGCTTGTTGATTGTTCATCATCACAGTTCTTAGCAGAGCAGTATTTAGACTTTATTAATGCAGGTTTCCACGTGGTAGCGGCTAATAAAAAAGCAAATACGAGCTCGCAGGCATATTACCAATCGCTGGTATCTGCCACACAAAAAACAGGTCGTAAATTTTTATACGAAACAAACGTAGGTGCTGGCTTACCAGTGCTTGATAACTTGCAGCTGCTGTTTGGTGCAGGTGATAAATTACTTAGCTTTAACGGTATTCTAAGCGGTTCACTGTCGTATATGTTTGGTGTAGTTGAAGATGGCTTAAGTTTAAGCGCAGCAACTAAACAAGCAAAAGAGAATGGTTTTACAGAGCCTGATCCGCGAGATGATTTATCCGGTATGGATGTAGCACGTAAGTTACTTATTATTGCCCGTGAATCTGGATTACAGCTTGAGCTTGATGATATAGACGTTGAACCTGTGGTATCACCAAAATTTGCTGAAGGGTCAAGTGTTGATGAGTTTATGGCACGACTACCTGAACTTGATGCTGAGTTTACAGCGCGTGTTGAATCAGCAAAAGCGGATGGCAAAGTACTGCGTTATGTTGGTTCAATCGAAGATGGCAAATGTAAAGTAGGTATTCAAGCTGTAAGCAAAGAAGATGCGCTTAACAGTGTTCGTGATGGTGAAAATGCACTGGCAATCTTAAGCCAATACTATCAGCCAAAACCATTTGTCATTCGTGGTTATGGCGCAGGTGCAGAAGTAACTGCGGCAGGCGTATTTGCCGACATTTTAAAAACACTGCCGTAGGAGAGGGTGATGATTGAAGTTTATGCACCCGCATCCAGTGGTAATTTTGCCGTTGGTTTTGACTTACTTGGCGCAGCACTTGCGCCAGTAAGTGGCGCGCTACTTGGTGATATTGTTGCAATTGGTGCAAGCGATTCAGGCCAAGACGAATTTGTATGTAGTGGAAAATACGCTGAAAAACTGGCTGGTCCTAAAGAGGATAACCTTGCTTATCAGTGTTTAGTGCATTTCCGTGAGCGTGTTTCAAGTGATATGCCAGCATGTAAACTGGAATTAAAGAAAAACTTGCCGGTTGGTTCTGGCTTAGGTTCAAGTGCGTGCTCTGTGGTTGCTGCATTTGCAGCACTTGATAAGTTTGCTAATACCAACCTTTCACAAAAACAGTTATTGGCATTAATGGCTGATTTTGAAGAAAAAGTCAGTGGTGGTCGCCACTACGATAACATTGCACCTTGTTATTTAGGTGGTTTGCAATTGTGCGGTGATTTAGTGCCAAATAATTCACTGGCGTTACCAACAGATGAAAATTGGCAATTAGTTGTTGCCTACCCAGGCTTTGCACTGAATACCGCAAAAGCACGCGCTGTGCTGCCAAAAGAAGTCAGCATGCACACTAGCATTAATTATGGTCAGCGTTTAAGCGCGTTTACCGCATTATGTTTTAGCGGGCAATTTGATAGCGCAATAGCCCTGATGAAAGACGAACTTGCTGAGCCATATCGCCAATCTCTGATTGCAGGCTTTAGCGAAGCCAAGGCGGCATTACCAGAATTAGGTGCAGAAGTGGTTGCCATTTCTGGCGCAGGTCCAACGCTTTTGGCTTTAACAAAAAGTGAAGCGCAAGCACAAGCGATAGACGCTTGGTTAAAAGAAAATTATTTGAATGAAAACGGTTTTAGCCACATTTGTAAAATAGATAACCGTGGCACACGTGTACTAGAAAAAGGAGAAAGTGATGTTATTGCATAATCTAAAAGACGCCGAGCAGAAGGTATCGTTTGTAGAGGCGGTAAAAGTAGGATTAGGCAACAATCAAGGTGTCTTTTTCCCAAATAGCCTTGTGCCGCTAAGCAATGTTGATGAATTACTTGAGCTTGATTTTGTCGCGCGTAGTAGCAAAATTTTATCGCATTTAATTGGTGATGAACTACCAGAAAGTACCGTACAGCAAATGGTACAAAATGCCTTTAACTTTCCAGCTGAACTGGTAAAAGTTGAAGATAATGTTTACTGCCTTGAGCTGTTTCATGGTCCAACGCTCGCATTTAAAGACTTTGGTGGCCGTTTTATGGCGGAGTGCTTGTCGGTATTTAATGAAGGCAATAAAACCACGATTTTAACAGCAACAAGTGGTGACACAGGTGCTGCTGTGGCACATGCGTTTTACGGCAAAAAAGACATTGATGTGGTGATTTTATACCCGAAAGGTAAAATTTCATTAGCTCAGCAAAAGCTGTTCACAACGCTAGGCAATAACATTCATTGTTACGCAGTAGATGGCAGCTTTGATGACTGCCAAGCGATGGTTAAACAAGCGTTTTTAGATGATGAAGTGAAACAGCGCTTGGGCTTAAACTCAGCAAACTCAATCAATATTAGCCGTTTACTTGCGCAAGTTTGTTACTACTTTGAAGCGGTGGCGAAATTACCTAAAGCAGAGCGCGCAAAAGCACATATTTCGGTGCCAAGTGGTAACTTTGGTAATGTGTGTGCTGCAATGATTGCCGCAAGTTTAGGTTTACCAGTGGCTAAACTTTCTGCAACGACAAATCAAAATGATACTGTGCCGCGCTATTTGGCATCAAAAGAATGGACGCCAAATGCAACACTAGAATCGCTATCAAATGCGATGGACGTAAGTAAACCAAATAACTGGCCACGAGTGCAGTTTATGCTAGATAACAACTGGTTTAGTTACGATAACTTTTATTCGCACAGTGTAGATGAAGCAGAAACGAAAGCGGTAATGCATGATGTTTATGCTAAAGGTTACTTAGCTGAGCCGCATACGGCAATTGCTTACCAAGGCTTAAAACAAGATTTAGCTGCCGATGGTGTTGGCATCTTTTTATCAACCGCTCACCCAGCTAAATTTAAAGAGTCAGTTGAAGAAATTCTTTCGATTGAATTAGATATGCCAAAACCACTTGCTGATGCACTAGCAAAACAGTGTTTAGCAGAAGACCTAGTTAATGACTATCAAGTGCTTCGTGAAAACATTTTGGCAAAACTAGCTTAATCCTTTTAAATCTGTTGATTGAAATACCCAGCCGCTACAAGTTAGCGGCTTTTTTATGGCATACTGACAGCAAAAATAACCGACAAAGAATTTTATGACTACTTGGACAGATGTACTCGCAGTTGAAAAGCAACAAGACTACTTTAAAGACACGCTCGACTATGTTGCTAAAAGGCGCGCAGAGGGGGTTAATGTATTTCCGCCTGCGGATGAAGTGTTTAGTGCGTTTTCAAGCACCGCGTTTGAAGATGTAAAAGTGGTGATCCTCGGGCAGGACCCTTATCATGGCCCAAACCAAGCACATGGCTTGGCATTTTCAGTAAAACCAGGCGTTAAAGCGCCACCATCTCTTGCCAATATGTATAAAGAATTAGCAACCGATATCGACGGTTTTGCTATACCCAATCATGGTTATTTGCAAACTTGGGCAGAGCAGGGTGTACTGTTACTCAATACGGTATTAACCGTTGAACAAGGCCAAGCTCACTCGCATAAAATGCTCGGTTGGGAGACCTTTACTGATCGCGTTATAGCTGCATTGAATGAACATGCCGAAGGTATTGTTTTTTTGCTTTGGGGTTCGCATGCGCAAAAGAAAGGACGTCATATCGATACTACTAAGCATGTAGTCTTCAATGGGCCGCATCCGTCACCGCTTTCGGCCTATCGTGGCTTTTTTGGTTGTAAGCATTTCTCTAAAGCGAACGATGCCTTATTAGCTATGGGTAAAACCCCAATAAATTGGCATTTAAACAACCTTTAATGATGCAAAAAAAGCACTATTTTACGCGACTTGTCTCCCTGATACTTTTTGCTTTTTCGCTAAAGACATTTGCCGCTGAGCCTGAAATATTTGTTGATCGTGATTGGCTTAAAACCAGTTCTGGTGAATGGATAAATGGCGAAATCATTTCATTCTATGATGACAAAGTTGAGTTTGACTCTGATGAGTTTGGCTTGCAAACCATTGATGCTGAAGATATTAGTGAGATTCGCTCAGAGCATGCATTTAGTGTGAGGCTCAATGCAGGGCGAATTTATACTGGCCGTTTAGAGTTAAGTGATAATGTACTGACTATACACCAGGGTTTAAAAAGTGAGCGAGTGTATTTTAGCAATGTGCTTACCATGGTGCCGTTTGGAGAAAGCCGGATAAATTTATGGTCTGGCTCGATTAATTTAGGTGCTAATTTTCGCCGTGGCAACATTAAACAAAACGACACCAATATGCGTTTGCAATTACAAAGGCGCTCAGCGATTAATCGGTTAAAAGTTGATTATTTGATTAATAAAAGTGAATTGCAAAATACGTCAAAAGAGGCGCAAACAACGGTTGATAATCAGCGCCTTAATATCAGCCTTGATTGGTTTTTCTCAAACAAAGTATTTATTCGTCCGCTTGAATATGAATATTTTTCCGATCCTTTTAGTAACATTGATGAGCGCTCAACTTATGGTGTAGGTGTAGGTTACCACTTAGTTGACAGCAAAACGTTGGACTGGAATTTAAGTGCGGGCCCGAGTTATCAAAGTACACGTTTCACTTCATCAAATAACGAAGAGCGAGAAACATCCGGCGCGCTTTCGCTCGGTATGGTGGTTGATTGGGAAGTATCATCGCGCGTTGATTTCAAATTTGATTATCAAATTCAATTCTTAAAAGAACAGTTAGGTGGTAAACAGCAAACCTTAAAAACGGGTTTTGATGTTGAACTGACGAATGATTTTGAATTAGATTTATTATTGTATGTTGATAGAAATGATAAACCATTTACCCGTTCTCAAGGGGAGGCACCTGAGAAAAACGATTTTCAATTTATTGTCAGTGTTGGGTATGAGTTTTAAGCTTTAATCAGATGAAAAAAAAGGCTCAAGAGAGCCTTTATTGTGATGATTGTTAGATAACTAAGTCATCTAAATCAATTTCATCAAAAGAACCGAATTCTTCGAGTTCTTTTTTCAGTCTGTGTCTTTCCTTTAACGCTTCTATTTCACGCCATTTGCGCTTTTTCCCTTTCGAAGAGGCCTTTGTTGTTGGGTCAGGACGTTCTAATATTGCGAAAATATCGTCGATGCTATCCATGGTATCCTCCTGTGGATTTTTTAACCTCGGCATAAGAAATATCATAACTCGTCTAAAAATAAAACTAATATGTTTAGCTTTTGTTAAAAAATAATGAAGGTTTTTCGACTGGATCAAACAAGGAGGAAACAGCTACCAAAAAGGTAGCTGTTAGGGTATTAATTTGTAAGTGTTTTTAGTAGGTGAGCAGTAGAAGGATCAAGCTGTTCGTAATTTTGGGACGCCATCGCATCGAGTACTTGATTACCGAGTTGTTTACCAAGTTCAACGCCCCATTGGTCATAACTATTTATGCCAAATAACACACCTTGCACAAACACTTTGTGTTCATAAAAAGCTAACAGTGCGCCAAGTGAACGAGGTGATAAATCGTCAATTAATAATGTATTAGAACCTTTATTGCCCGGCATCACTTTATGCGGCGCAAGTTCATTTATGTCTTCTTGGCTTAACCCTTGGGCTTCTAGTTCAGCTTGCGCTTGCGCTAAGTTTTTACCTTGCAATAACGCTTGGCTTTGACCTAGGCAATTTGCAATCATTGCTTTGTGGTGTTGCTGGTAACTGCTTTCACCGACGCGTGGCAAAATAAAGTCAATCATGGCGCTTTGCTTGCCTTGATGCAGCAATTGCATAAATGAATGCTGACAGTTTGTGCCTTCAGCACCCCATAAAATTGGGCCTGATAATTCAATCGAATCACCAGTAATATTCACGCTTTTACCGTTACTTTCCATATCAAGTTGTTGTAAATAAGCAGGTAATGTTTTTAAGGCGTGACCATAAGGCAGTACAAGTAGGTTGTTTTCACCTAAATAGTGTTGCTGCCAATAACCAATTAAGGCTGCAATTACAGGTAAGTTTTGCTCTTCTGACGCAGTAATAAAATGATTATCAAGGCTTGCAGCACCTGCTAGCAAGGCTTCAAAATTAGCTTTACCAATTTTTAGTGCTAGCGGAAGGGCGATGGTTGACCAAACTGAATAACGGCCACCAATAAAATCCCACAATGGAAATATCATTTCTTCACTAAAGCCTGCTTGCTTTGCGAGCTCTGGTTTTGCCGTTAATGCTACCCAATGGTTGGCAATTGCAGTGTTTGGCATGGTTTGCTTAAACCAGTCCATCACGGCTTGCATATTAAGCTGAGTTTCAGCTGTGGTCCACGATTTCGACGCTACCACAATCAAGGTCGTTTCAGCATTTAGCTTTGCTAGCGTGTGCTTAATTTGTTGGCCATCAATGTTGGCAATATAGTGCACATTGATATCATTGACATGGTTATCTACTAATGCGGCTTCCAACATTTTAGGGCCAAAAAAAGAGCCGCCAATACCAATGCTGATTACATCTGTAATGGCTTTGCCTGTAGCGCCTTTGATGCTGTTTTGTTCGAAACGGGCAACAAAATCAAGCAATCGAGTTTTAGTTGCTTCAATTTCTTGTGCCACCTCGGGCAAGTGCTTGGCTAACAAAGTGCTGTCACGCAATGCTGTGTGAAGTACCGCACGCTTTTCAGTAGTGTTTACTAATTCACCACTAAATTGCGCGTGCTTTAGTTGCGCTAACTGCTTTAGCTTAGAAACTTCAATTAAATCATTAAGAATGGATTTATCGATTGCTTGCTTAGCAAAGTCGAGGGTTAAACCTGCCGCACTTATTGTAAATTCACTTGCACGGTTAGGCTGCGCATCAAAAAGAGCCAAAATATGGCTCTTTTTAATATTCTCAGCAGCATTTGTTAGTTGCGTGTGCAACTGCGCTAAGGTGGTCATAAACCGTTTATTCCTTATAGGTTTGCAAAACGAGTTTCAAGTTCAATTTGTGCTTCGGCAAACGAGCGAATGCCTTCAGCTAGCTTTTCTGTTGCCATCGCATCTTGGTTATGCTGCCAGCGGAACTCATTTTCACTAAGTGGTGCTGGCTTTGGTAATACTTCCGTTGGTTTTTCTAGAGGATAAACCTCTGCGTCGGTTAACTCTGCAAGTTCAGTTAATAGCTGAGGGCTAATCGTTAAACGGTCGCAACCTGTTAACGCTAAAATTTCGCCGGTATTACGGAAGCTTGCACCCATTACAACGGTTTCATAACCATGTGACTTATAGAAATTGTAGATGCTACGCACTGATTGTACACCTGGATCGTCAAGTGCTGATTCTGGCTTAGGCATACCATTTTTAACGTGCCAATCTAAAATACGACCAACAAATGGTGAAATTAAAAATACATTTGCATCTGCACATGCTTTGGCCTGCGCTTCAGAGAATAGTAGTGTTAGGTTACACTTAATACCTTCTTTTTCTAACTGTTCAGCAGCTTTGATACCTTCCCATGTTGATGCGATTTTGATCAGAATTTTATCTGTATCAACGCCTACTTCACGGTAAAGCGCAAGCAGAGCTTTTGCTTTTGCAATGGTAGCTTCAGTATCAAATGATAAACGCGCATCAACTTCTGTTGAAATGTAACCAGGTACAACTTCACTGATTTCTTTACCCAGTAAAACTGAAAAATAATCACACGCAAGGGCTACTTGCTTTGCAGAATCGGCTTCGTTTGCTTTTGCATATGAAAGTGCTTCTGCCAGCAGTGGCTGATATGCCTCAATTTCACTTGCTTTTAAAAGTAGTGAAGGGTTTGTTGTTGCATCTTCAGGTTGGTGTTCTTTGATTGCAGCGATGTCACCAGTATCGGCAACAATTGTAGATTGGGCTTTTAAAGCCGCTAAAATTTGTGTCATGGTTTACCTCATTCCTAATTTCAAGGTAATAAAAATAGCGTGTTAGCTAAAGTTTAGCTTAAAGATGAATCATTAAAGCTAGATGACAAGTATTTGGGAAAGGTCAAATGTCCGTAACTCACGGTTTACGCTACTCCTAGCGAAGAAAAATCCATCGAAAACTAACTAACAGGTGATTTTTATTACAAGAAATGTTGAAATTACCTTAATACAACGACAAGTCAATAGTAATTATGATCACAGTAATATCACCTGCTAAAAATTTAGACTACGAAACGCCAGCACCGCACAAAAACTTCACTCAGGCAGAATTATTAAGCCATAGCCAAGAACTTATAGAAGTGTGTCGTACACTCTCAGCACAAGATCTTTCAAGCTTAATGAAAATTAGCGATAAATTGGCGGGTTTGAATGTAGCGCGATTTACCGAATGGCAAACACCATTTAATGAAAGTAATGCTAAACAAGCTATTTACGCGTTTAATGGGGATGTTTATGTTGGTCTTGATGCTGCGTCTCTCAGTGAAGAAACGCTTAATTATGCGCAGAACCATTTGCGTATTTTATCGGGGTTATACGGAATTTTAAAACCGCTTGATTTAATGATGGCGTACCGTCTTGAAATGGGCACAAAACTAGCGAATTCTCGCGGTGCTAATTTGTATCAATTTTGGGGCAGCATTATTGCTGAAAAGCTTAACGAGGTATTTGCTCTGCAAAATACATCGACATTAGTAAATTTAGCATCTAACGAATATTTTAAAGCGGTGGATAAAAAAGCGCTTAAAGGTGAAATTATCACACCTGTATTTAAGGATTGTAAAAACGGTCAGTATAAAGTGATTAGCTTCTATGCGAAAAAAGCGCGAGGATTGATGGCGCGTTATCTTATGGAGCAGCAAGTGACTACTATGGAGCAATTATTAGCGTTTGATTGTGCGGGTTATTACTTTAGCGAAGAGCAAACTAAAAAAGCAAATGAACCTGTATTTTTAAGAGAAGAGCAAGCTTAAAAACAAGCGCGCAGCTAGTTTGATACAACTTGGTTTCGCCCTTGCTGTTTTGCTTTATAGAGACGCTGATCGGCAATATCGATCAGCGTCTCGAGTTTTGGCGTAACAGGGTTAAACTCAACCACACCAATCGACACTGTCATAGTAAATTCAGCATCTGGCAACTGGATTTTTGATTCAGCCAGCTTGCTTCGAAGTGATTCAGCTTTATCTGCAGCTGAAGACAGTGCAATATGCGGTAACATCACAATAAATTCTTCACCGCCCCAGCGAGCAAATAAATCAGAATCACGTAAGTTTTTTTCCATCAGTGAGCAAAACTCAACCAAAGCTAAATCACCTACATTGTGCCCATACTTGTCATTTATTTTTTTGAAATGATCGATATCAAGCATCAAAATACAAAAACGCGGATTGCTTTCACTTAATTTTTCAGTTGCTTTATCAATAAAATAGCGCCTAGTAAATACGCCAGTTAGTGGATCTGTGGTTGCTAATTTTATCAATGAATTGTTTTGCGCTTCTTGTTTTTCCAGCCACAACTTGATACCGAAAACGATCAAAAGCAACCCTAAAATTTGGAAGATATCTTCGATAACAATAGTGATGACTTTTGGAAAAATAAATAATTCATCTAGAGCATCAACGTAGATGGCAACTAAAAGAATAGAGAAACCAACATAGAGAATTTGGTTTGAGCGTTCACTTTTTTGAAAGTTCTTTAAATTCACAATACACACTAGCACCGTCACAGCCATAATAAATTCAGATGCAAAGCTGATGTAATCGATGTTATTTACATGCGGAAACAACCAGAATGAAACAACTGGTAATAAAAAAAAGAGTGCTAAAGCATAAATCGACATTTTTACGCTACATTACTTGTGCTTAGTACAATTATTAACCGCCACTATCAGATTAACAAGTTAAGATTGGTGATTAAAGCGCCGAAGTTTCTAAGTCTAACTTTTGAGCTAGTTGCTTGTAGAGAGTAAGGTGGCCCGGCAATAATTTAGTAAATTTAACTTCTGCAAGGTGCACTTTAGCTTCATTTTGCAAACTCAGCGCAGCGTTAATTTCAGCTAAACGTAACTGAAAAATTGAATAGTTTGGACTTTCTCCTGTTTTAAATAGAGAAATTGCATTTTGATAAGTTTCATTAGCAAGCTGTAACTGGCCAACGAGTTGATAGGTGCGCGCTAAATTACCTATCGCCATAATTATATTTTCTGTAAAGCCAAGCTGTTTCGCCCAGAAAATAGCACTTTTACGATGCGGAATCGATTCTAGTAATTGATTTTGTGAGTACAAGGCATTTGCCAAGTTTCCATAAATTTCGTGCTGTAATTTTGCGTCTTTACTCTTTTTGTATTTTTGCGCAAGGCGACTAAACATTTTAACGGCTTTATCTCTGTCCCCGAAAACCATTTCTAAATTAGCTATTTCTACTGTGCGTAGAGGATTTGGAAAACTATCAGATGTAGCGCTTACTAACGCAATCGCTTTTTTAGCGTAATGCTGAGCCTTCTCTTTTTCATCATAAACACTAAATGCTTTAGAGGCATAAAAGTAAAGCTGAGTTTGAAAAGTGACAGGGTGCCTATGGTCGGCATTGATATATTGCTCAGTTAGGTTTTTAAGCGGCAGCAAATTTGTTGTTTCATAGAGAAAATCTAGGTAATGAGCAGTAATAAAGTACCAATCGGTCGTGAATGGGTCATACTCACTTTGCTCTTTTAATAATTTTGCACTGCACTTTGGTACGGGAAGCTCAAAACATACATCTTCAAAGTTATGCATGTTATCCGCAGCTAAAAGTTGTGTGCAAAGCAATAATAAGCTTGCCAAAATACCGTTTCGTTTTTTCATTATTTTTATAATTTATTTACTCGCCATTTATTTTGGCGTCAGCGTTATTCTAGGAAGTACTGTCACGCAATTCAATTGATTTCTACTTAAGATAGTAGTGCATTTGTCCTGAATTGTTTTTTTATGCATGTTGTGGATAATGTATACAAAATTTAAATTGTTAACTTATTTTAATGAAATTTCTACTCACTTCTATTCTAATGTGTTTTAGCTTTCAGGCTATTTCTGCATCGCAACTCGACCGTGTAGGCGAGCCCAAATTGGCAAAATTTTATGACAAATATGGTAATCAGCAAGCAAACCCATTATTTGACCTTGGTAGCTGGCATGGATTTTTACAACCAAACCATGAAAATGCTGGCGGATTTGCGGGGCCTGCCATTGTGTTTGAAGAGTACACCCTTTATTTTGCTGAATATGTTGAGATGTTATCAGTTGCTGTTGATGGCGGTGATTATCAACGTCTCTCGGCTTTATCTAGTTCCATTTCCAGTGAGCTTGGATATTACAAACAAACCTTTACCACAAACACATTTAGCATCGATATTTACTTAAGTTTTGTATCAACGCGCAGCAGTGTGATTGATACACACATTACTAATTTAACCGAAAAGCCACTCAACCTTTCACTAAAGTGGCAAGGGCAACTTACAAAGCATTGGAAAAGCGACGATGACGATTACATTTGGCAAGTAACACCAAAAACCTCTAAGCAAGCAATTGCATGGCAATTTGACCAAACTCGCGATACGTGGCACAAACTTAATGACAGCAACGCTCGGTTTAAAATTACGCGTTCCATTGCTTCTAAATCAGTTATTAACCCTGTTGAACAAAGCTACATAAGTACAAGTGCATTAACGGTTTTGCCTGCAAATTCAAAGTTACTGACTACAGTGCTCAGCTATACTCACAATAAGCAAGAAAGCGATAGCGAAGATGTAAAAATAAACGCTTGGTTGAACAGTAAAAAGCCCGCCTATTTGAAAGCGAAAACGAGATGGCAGTCAGTTGCAAATAAACTATCAAATCTGCACAGCGAACAAGCAAAGGGGTTAGCAATAAAGTCGCTAGAAACCTTAGTTGGTAATTGGCGTAGTCCTGCAGGGGCAATTAAACATAATGGTATAACCCCATCGGTGACTGCCCGTTGGTTTAATGGTGTATGGGCGTGGGACAGCTGGAAGCATGCCTATGCACTTGCTGAGGTGATGCCCGAACTTGCTAAAGATAATGTTCGCGCCATGTTTGACTATCAAATAACGCACAAAGATACACTTCGTGCGCAAGACGCGGGCATGGTGATTGATGCGGTGTTTTACAACTACTCAAAAGCGCGCGGGGGCGATGGCGGCAATTGGAATGAGCGTAATACTAAGCCGCCACTGGCATCTTGGGTTGTTTGGCAAATTGTGTCAAAAAGTAATGATGATGCGTTTTTGGCTGAAATGTATCCGAAATTAAAAGCGTACCATGAATGGTGGTATTTAAACCGTGATCATAATGGCAATGGCTTAATTGAATATGGCGGCACGGTTGATGATACGCATACCACAAAAGAGGGGGAGATGCGTTTCTCAGTGCAAGCAAATACGCAACTGGCTGTTTTGGCATCGTGCAAAAAAGGGAAAGATAATTGGTATTTATGCAGCGGTAATCAGTTGTATTTAAGTTTACTTGATAACAGCCAAATTAGTGCGTTTGATATTCCTGTGCAACATGCTGCGGGCTGGGAGTCAGGTATGGATAATGCGGCGCGTTTTGGTTTTATTTCAAATGAGCAGTTTAAAGAATATGCCAATCAAACTTATCAAGGCGATATGGCAAAAGCGAAGGCTGATTGGCAGGTTAAGATTTTTGAAAACGTACGTGATGGTCAATTGGTTGGCTACTCAATTAACCAAGAATCTGTAGAGCTTAATAGCTACCTCGCGATGGAAAAACGCCAACTAGCGGCAATGGCAAAACGATTAGGTAACAAGCAAGATGCACAAAAATACCAAGCAGAATATCAAATCTTAAAAGCACGTATTGATGCGTGTTTTTACGATAGCACAACTGGCTTTTACTATGATTTAGCCATTGAAAATAGTCAGCAGTCAACGAGTGAATGTAAAGGTAAGTTGTTAGTGCATCGCGGCAAAGGCCCTGAAGGTTGGGCGCCGTTGTTTAGCCAGGTTGCAAGCGAGAAAAATGCTAAAAGCGTTATTAATACCATGCTTAGTGAGCACGAATTTAATACCCATGTGCCATTTCCTACCGCTGCTATCACAAACCCCGCATTTGGCGCAGATGTTTATTGGCGCGGCAGGGTGTGGCTTGATCAAGTGTATTTCGCGCTAAGTGCACTAAGTCATTATGGCTATAAAAAGGACGCGCAGCAGCTTTTACAAAAGCTGATTAGTAATAGTAAAGGCCTTAGCCAAAAAGACAGTATTCGTGAAAATTATCATCCTTTTACTGGTGAGCAACAAGGTGCAACTAACTTTAGTTGGAGCGCTGCCCATTTAATGATGATGTTGGATGAAATTGGATTGCCTGAAAGTTCGTTAGTCCAACACTAAAAATATACTTGTTCAGTTTTCGGTTGAGTGAAATGTTAGCCTTGGTTACGCTTGGCTAAAATCACCAAATGATTGGCTTTATGAAAATCACACAACCTGAAAAAATTAACGAGTATTACCAAGCATTGGTAGATAAAAACAGTCAATATCTTGGCTGTTTTTATGCCTGTGTTACCAGCACGCAGATTTTTTGTATCGCGACTTGCAGTGCACGCAAACCAAAAAAAGAAAATGTCGAGTTTTGCTCTGAGGTAAAAGATGCTCTGGATGCGGGCTTTCGCCCGTGTAAAGTGTGTAAGCCAACACAAAATGCCCATTCAATGCCAGAGCCAGTTGCTACAGCGTTAAAATTGCTAGCGCAAAAAGGCCAAGAAAAGCTTTCAGACTACCATTTAAAAGAAGCGGGCATTCAACCTGAGCTGGTAAGGCGTTGGTTTAAAAAACACTATGGCATGACGTTTCAAGCTTATCAGCGCATGGTGCGTATAAATACCGCTTATCAAGAAATTCAAAATGGCAAGCAACTGATTGATTCGGCACTTGATTCAGGTTTTAACTCATTAAGCGGGTTTGCCTACACCTTTAAAAAAGCCACAGGCCTTAACCCAAGTAAAAGTAATGAAAAGCAAGTTATCTTAATTGCGCGCCACACTACACCGATTGGCCCAATGTTTATTTGCGCAACCAATAACGGCGTCTGCTTGGTTGAGTTTGTTGATAGGCGAATGCTTGAGACGGAATTTAACGATTTACAAAAGCGCTTGAATGCGGTGATTTTACAAGGCGAGAATGATCACATTAAACAGTGTAAGTTAGAGCTCAATGAATATTTTGCGGGCAAGCGAAAAGAGTTTAGCATTCCCCTAGATTTACCTGGTACCGAATTTCAACAAGGCGTATGGCAAGGGTTACAAACTATTCCATTTGGCGAAACACGCAGTTATTCAGAGCAAGCAACGGCACTTAATAACGCAAAAGCGGTGCGCGCAGTCGCCACTGCAAATGGTATGAACCGGGTTGCGATTATTGTGCCGTGTCATCGGGTGATTGGTAAGGATGGGTCACTTACAGGTTACGGAGGTGGCTTAGAGCGAAAGGCATGGTTATTACGCCATGAAGGTGCAATAAAACCTTAAGTTTTATTCGATTTGCAGTTTAGTTTGTAATTGTAAATATCGCTCTTTGTGCAGTCTAGGCACACTTTGCGGTAATATTTTTTTAAAGTGGTCCGCTGCGAGCTTTTTATTTTTAAGTGCCAGACCCATTTCAGCTAAATTTATTTGCAACCTAGCAAAGCTTGCTTGATTTTGTTTTGGGGCTTTTATTGATAGTGCTTTGAGGTAGTTATTATAAGCACCTTGAAAGTCTTTGTTTGCTTTTTGGCTAAAGGCCAAACCACCATAAGCTATTTTTATTTTTTGTGGGTCATTTGTTTGATTAGCCGCATAAAGGGCATTTTGCCAAGCTAATACTTGTTTATCTAAATCACCCAATGCGATATAAGTTTGTGCAAGATTACCGTACAACTCAAAATTAAAATGCGGATCTTGACGTTTAGCAAATTGATGCTGGGTTTTTTGGAGCAATTTTAGTGCATTTTCAGGGTCACCAAATACATGGTATAGGTTTGCTATTTCAACAATGCGATAGGGGTCCTGAAAGGCATCAAAATGGTCTTTCAGAATCTCCTTGGTTTTAAATGCAACTTCTTTAGCCTGTAATTTCTGGCCGGTATAGTTTAATGCTTTAGCGTGATAAAAATAGATTTGAGCTTTAAAGACGCTAGGTAACTCAGGTTTTTCTAGCAATGGCGAAGTAATTTTCAATGTCTCTGAAAACAACTGGTGATCGTAGTAAAAATCGAGTTGATACGAGCTGATTTTATACCACTGGTTGCTGTAGGGTTTTATTCTCGCTAGTGTGTTTTTTAGATAGAAATCACACTTTTCAAACGTGCGAGATTGACAAAATTGCTCGTGATCACTGTAAGTTTCAGCTGCAAAAGTAAAAGTACTTATAAGCAGCGATAAACTTACAATCAAACGAGCAGTATATATTTTTAATTTAGTGAGCATTCTATAATTGGAAAATATAATGCGGTGTAATAAATTAACACCGCGTAATTAATTTACTTCTTTTTCGCTTTTTTCTTGGCTTTCTTTTTCGCTTTCATTTTTTCTGGATCTTTTTTCTTTTTCGCCGGCAGTTTCGCTTCTTTGTGCTTTGGCTCCAAGCCTTTAATCGTGCGGCGTTTAAGTTTTTGCTCGGTGTAGCGCTCAACTTTTGCCAAAATTTCTACATCATGAGCTTCAACAAATGAAATCGCTGTGCCTTTTTTACCTGCGCGGCCTGTACGGCCAATGCGGTGTACATAAATATCCGCGGTGCGTGGCATATCGAAGTTAATTACATGGCTAATATCAGCTACATCGATACCGCGTGCGGCAACGTCTGTTGCAATTAATACGTTTGTACGGCCGGTATCAAAGCTTTTAAGTGCGGCTAAACGTTTATCTTGAGGCATTTCACCACGCAACCAAGTGGTTTTAATGTCTTTCGCGAATAACTCGCCAACTAGCTGCTCTAAACGCTCACGTGTTTTAACGAACACAATGGCCTTTTCAACTTCTTCCGATTTTAAAATCGCTTCAAGTTGTTCCACTTTATGTTCGCGGTTATCTGATAAATGCACCCATTGATGGATTTTGCCTTTTTCGCGGCGCGATGGGGTTGCTTCTAAAAGTGCAGGATCATTAAGAATGCGCTCTGCAAATAGCTCAACGCTGTCGCCCTCTAATGTGGCTGAGAACAAAAAGCACTGTTTACGGTTTTTTGCTTCATCGCAAATTCGTAGCATTTCTTTACGAAAGCCCATGTCTAACATGCGGTCCGCTTCATCAAGAATAAGTACTTCAACATCTTCTGCGTGGAAGTTTTCTGAATTTAAGTAATCCATTAAACGACCAGGCGTAGCAATCAGAATGTCGTTATTTTTTTCAAAAATCTCTTTATGGCTACCGTAGTTAATACCACCGGTTACCACACCAATTTTAAGGTGAGTTTGTGCAGCTAATGCATTTGCTTGTTCATACACTTGATAGGCGAGTTCACGTGTTGGTGTCATAATAAGTACGCGCGCAAAACCTGGATTACGTCTTGGGAAATCAATCAGGTATTGCATTGAACCAAGTAAAAACGCAGCTGTTTTACCAGTACCGGTTGGTGAACTTGCTAAAATATCGCGACCTTTCATCGCTGCAGGAATAGCGAGCGATTGAATGCTAGTCGGTTTATCAAAACCCATTTTTTCAATGGCGTTTAATAATTTGGGATCAAGATCTAGGTCAGCAAAGTGCATAAGGAAATAAACATAAATGAAAATTAGCTGTATTATACACCGAATCAGGCAATAGGGCAGAGGGCATTTTACCGCAATGTCGGGTTTTACTTTTAAGCAGTTTCATATTAACCACGATAAATGTGCCATGAAAGTGGGCACAGACGGTATTTTACTGGGCGCTTTGGCACCTATTGAAGGCGCAAATACAGCATTAGATATTGGCACAGGTACGGGGCTAATTGCTTTGATGCTTAAGCAACGTGCGCCTAGTTTAGCGATCACAGCCGTTGAAATTGATTTGGCAGCGTACAATCAAGCAAAAGAAAATATTTCAGCGTCGCCTTGGACGGATTTAAATGTGTGGCAAGGCGATATCAAAGAATTTCAAGCAAATACAGCATTTGATCTAATTGTTTCAAATCCGCCATTTTTTAATGATTCACTTAAAAGTGATAATGTACAGCGCATGACAGCACGCCATACGGATGGCTTATCGTTTGATAGTTTATGTGCTAAAGCGGCGAGTTTATTAAGTAAAAAGGGCCGGTTTTGTGTGGTATTGCCAACAACCGAGTTAAGCCGATTTGAAAGTGCCGCAGATAACGCTAATTTAATGGTTATTAAAAAGCTGTGGGTATTCACTAGCAAAAAGAAAGCTGCAAAACGCGTGTTACTGTGTTTAGCGCACAATGATGAGTTGCAAACGTTAGTTGAAGAAGAATTGATTATTCACGCTGAAAGTGGCGAATACAGCACAGCCTTTAAAGCACTGTGCCGCGATTTTTATCTGAATTTTTAAGTCGAAAATTAAAGTGTTTCGGCGTATTCAGTCATCACTTGCTCAACCCAAGTAGCAATGCGCTCATCACTTTTTTCGTACTGGCTGTCTTCATCAAGTGCCAGGCCAACAAACTGTGTGCCATCTTCGGTTAATGCTTTTGACGCTTCAAACTCATAATCGTCTGTATTAGGCCAGTAGCCTAAAAAGGTCACGCCTTGCGGTTTTATTTTGTCGTGCAGCATGCCTAATGCATCTTGAAACCATTGGCCATAGCCTTGCTGATCGCCCATGCCAAAAAGCGCAATGGTTTTACCACTTAAGTTAACCGACTCAATATCATCCCAAATCGATTCCCAATCTTCTTGTAACTCGCCAAAGTCCCAAGTAGAAATACCAAATATTAAGAAATCGAAATCTTCTGCGTTTTTCAGTGGCTCGTCTTTAATATTGTGAAGTGAAATGATGTCTTCACCGATAATTTGCTGAATTTTTTCTGCAGCCATTTCGGTGTAACAGGTTGTAGAGCCAAAAAATAAACCAATTTTCATATTAAATTTGTGCGTTGCCGAGAGCTTGATATGATAGGCGCTAGTTTACCTTAACCTATGTGTTATTAATACATTGACAGAAAAACAAACCCCAAGTGTTGAAAATAGCCAACAGATAGAGCAGTTTTTAGATGCCCTTTGGCTTGAGCAAGGTTTAAGTGAAAATACCTTATCGGCCTACCGCAGCGATTTAAATAAATTTGCGATTTTTATTGCGAAAACATCACTTTTTGATGTTGATGAAGGCATTATTCTCGATTATTTAGCTTATCGTCGAGATAACGGTTTTTCAGCGCGCAGCACGGCTCGGGCGCAAAGTGCGTTAAAACGCTTTTATTTGTATTTTATTGGTTTAAAAAAACTTTCTAGTTCACCGCTTGCCCATATTGAACAGCCAAAGCTAGGTCAGTCATTACCTAAAACTTTAACAGAACAAGAAGTTGAAGCTTTACTTGATGCGCCTAATCTTGAAGAGCCCATTGAGCTAAGAGATAAAGCAATGCTTGAACTGTTATATGCAACAGGGCTTCGCGTAAGTGAATTAGTTGGCCTGCGTATGGAGCAAATCAATCTGCGTCAAGCTGTGGTATTTGTTAAAGGTAAAGGTAATAAAGAACGTTTAGTGCCGATGGGAGAAGTGGCGCTTGAGTACATTGAAGCGTTTATTAAGCTGGCGCGACCGCAGTTAATTAAACATGCAACCGACTTTGTTTTTCCGTCAAAACGCGGCATAGGTATGACTCGGCAGACCTTTTGGCATCGCATTAAACATTATGCGTTAATTGCGAATATTCAAACGGAATTATCACCGCATACCTTACGTCATGCGTTTGCCACACATTTGATTAATCATGGCGCTGACTTACGCGTGGTGCAAATGATGCTTGGTCATAGTGACTTATCGACCACACAGATTTATACTCATGTAGCAAAAGAAAGGTTAAAATCCATTCATCAGACGCATCATCCAAGGGCTTGATGACAAAATACGGAATTTTATGTGGCTTAGTACGGTCTAAATATTTATAAGCCCCAGTATTTAAAAATAGAGAAAGCAAATGAAAAAACTAGCAATCGCAGCTGCTTTGTTGAGTGCGGCATTTAATATTTCAGCAAATGGTGTCGCAGCAGCGAGTGTTGATCCAATTGAAACGAAAATCATTGCTGAATTTGAGAAAATTGGTTTAAAAGCAAGTGGTGTTGCAGAAACGCCAGTAAAAGGGTTATACGAAGTATTAACCAATCGCGGCGTACTTTACAGCACGGCAGATGGTAAATACTTACTGCAAGGTACGTTACTTGACCTTGAAAACAAAGAAAACTTAACGGAAGTTGCACTTGGTAACTTACGTAAAGAAGGCGTAAAACAATTTGCAGACTCAATGATTGTTTACCCAGCTAAAAATGAAAAATACAAGGTAACAATCTTTACAGATATTACTTGTGGTTACTGTCGTAAATTACACCGTGAGTTAGAAGATTACTTAGATGCAGGCATTACGGTGCAATATCTTGCTTACCCGCGTGCAGGTATACCAAGTAAAGGTTTTGACGACTTACAAGACATTTGGTGTGCAAAAGATGCGGCTAAAGCACTTACAGATGCAAAAGCAGGTGAAGATGTGGTTGATGTTGCTGCCTGTAATGCACCAGTAAAAGAGCAGTTTGAAATGGGTCAAAGCTTTGGTATTACGGGTACGCCGGCAATCATTTTAGAAGATGGTACGCTTATTCCGGGTTACCAGCCAGCAGCGCAATTAAAGCAAATTCTTGAAAGTAGCACAAAAGGGTAATCTAACCAGTTTGTGAAATAGGGCCGTAAAGGCCCTTTTTAGTCTGGGATTATTAAAAACGGTTCATGCAAAAAACAATTCAAACTCGAGCACGCGTTGACGACAGTCATTTAGATGCATCGCTTCATCCTGTTATTAAACAAATTTATGCTTCTCGTGGCATTAAAAACAATACTGAACTCGACAACAGTGCAGCGTCACTGCTTGATTTTCGCTTGTTAAAAGACATTGATGTTGCAGCAAATATCTTAATTAATGGGCTGCAAAAACAGGCAAAAATTTTAATTGTTGGCGATTTTGATGCCGATGGCGCAACTAGCACCGCGGTATTAATGGAAGGCCTGCCAATGTTTGGCTTTCAACATGTTGATTACTTAGTGCCAAACCGCTTTAACCTAGGTTATGGCTTAAGCCCGCAGCTTGCAGAGCAAGTAGTGCAAATCAAACCGGATATTTTAATTACAGTCGATAACGGTATTTCCTGTTTGCAGGGTGTTGAAATTTGTAAGCAAGCTGGCATTCAAGTGATAGTAACTGATCACCATTTGCAAGGTGAGCAACTACCGAATGCCGATGCGATTGTTAACCCGAACCGCTTTGATTGTCAGTTTCCATCAAAAGCCTTGGCAGGGTGTGGTGTTGCGTTTTACTTGCTGGTGGCACTTCGCCACATGTTACGAGAGCAAAGTTATTTTGAAAACTCCGGCTTAGCACAACCTAATTTAGCGAGTCTTTTGGATATTGTGGCGCTGGGTACTGTGGCCGATGTGGTGCCACTCGATACCAATAACCGTACTCTGGTGTATCAAGGTTTGGCGCGTATTCGCGCAGGACGCACCCGCCCTGGTATTTTGGCTTTAATTGAGGTTGCCAACCGTAATAGTTATCGTCTGCAAGCCAGTGACTTTGGCTTTGCGATTGCGCCACGGCTTAATGCGGCAGGGCGCTTAGATGACATGAGTTTAGGTATCGCCTGTTTACTGAGCCGTGATGGTAATCAAGCAAGGCGCATTGCCTCAGAACTTGACGGGTTAAACCAAGAGCGCCGCGAAATCGAACAAGGCATGCAAATTGAGGCAAACGCAGTGCTAGAACGCTTAGTATCAAAGTCACAAGAGATTCCAGATGCAGTGTGTCTATATCAAGATGATTGGCACCAGGGTGTTATTGGTATTTTAGCTGGGCGTTTAAAAGAGCAATATCATCGTCCTACTGTGATTTTTGCACAGGGCGAAAATGGCGAAATTAAAGGTAGTTGCCGCTCGATTCCTGGGCTACACATGCGTGATTTGTTAGAGTCAATTTCAACGAAACACCCAGATTTAATTTTAAAATTTGGCGGTCACGCGATGGCGGCGGGGTTATCAATTTTAGAAAGCGACTTTACACGCTTTAAGCAAGTGTACTCAGATGCAGTAGCAAATACGTTAGCTGAAGAAGATAAACACGCGGTGCTATTAACCGACGGTAATTTGCCAGCTGATTGTTTTAATTTGAATTTTGCTAACCAGCTTAAGCAAGCTGGACCGTTTGGTCAGAGCTTTCCTGAACCGCTATTTGACGATGTTTTTTATGTTATTCAACAGCGTATGGTGGGTGAAAAACATTTAAAATTAGTATTGCGACATGCATCGGGTTTAGATGTTGACGCGATTGCCTTTAATGTTGATTTAAGGGCGTGGCCAAATACCGCTGCTGAAAAAGTACGTTTAGCCTATCAGCTTGATATTAATGAGTTTAGAGGCAAGTTTTCGCTGCAATTACTGGTTAGCGAAATACAATTGGCATAGATAAGAAATATTTATGCGAAAAAATGGTTTTGAATCTAATCAAAACCATTTTTTTTTGCTAAAATTCCCGCCTTTGATTATTGCCAAGAATTCGGGCAAAACACCTGTTGGAGTGATGTAATGTTTGAAGTGAATCCTGTGATTAACCAAATCAAGGAAATTCGCGAACGTACCGACCAACTTAGGGGGTATCTTTGACTACCCTCTTAAGAAAGAGCGGTTAGAAGAAGTTAATGCCGAATTAGAAGATTCAGCAGTATGGAATGAGCCTGAAAAAGCACAGGCGTTAGGTCGTGAAAAATCGAGCTTAGAAGCAATTGTTGAAACCATCGAAAATCTTGAGCAAGGTGCTGAAGATGTGGAAGGTTTAGTTGAACTTGCGGTTGAGGCTGAAGACGAAGACACGTTTGCAGAAGCAGAGTCAGAGCTTGAAGATTTATTAGGTCAGCTGGCAAAACTTGAGTTCCGCCGTATGTTCTCTGGTGAGCAAGATAGTAACGATGCCTACATCGATTTACAGTCAGGCTCGGGCGGTACTGAAGCACAAGACTGGTGTAATATGCTGCTACGTATGTATTTACGTTGGGCAGAAGCAAAGGGCTTTAAAGCTGAAATCGTTGAAGCGACCGATGGTGATGTTGCCGGTATTAAAGGTGCCACGGTAAAAGTATCAGGCGAGTATGCATACGGTTGGTTACGCACTGAAACAGGTGTTCACCGTTTAGTGCGTAAAAGCCCATTTGATTCAACGGGTCGTCGTCATACGTCATTTGCTTCAGCGTTTGTTTATCCAGAAGTGGATGACAATATTGAAATTGATATTAACCCAGCCGATTTACGTATTGACGTATATCGTGCATCGGGTGCGGGTGGTCAGCACGTTAACCGTACAGAATCTGCGGTACGTATTACTCACTTACCGACCAATACGGTAGTACAGTGTCAGAATGATCGTTCGCAACACAAAAACAAAGACCAAGCAATGAAGCAGTTAAAAGCTAAATTGTTTGAGCTTGAAATGCATAAGCAAAATGCTGAAAAGCAGGCGCAAGAAGATGCAAAATCGGATATTGGCTGGGGTAGCCAAATTCGCTCGTACGTACTGGATGATTCTCGCATCAAAGATTTACGTACCGGGGTTGAAAACCGCAATACTCAAGCCGTATTAGACGGCGATTTAGATAAGTTTATCGAAGCCAGCCTGAAATCTGGCCTTTAATTTAAACCAAGCAACTTAGAGCTATAACATGACAGATCAAATTCAAGACGAAAATAAATTGATTGCAGAGCGTCGTGCCAAGCTAGATGCGATTCGTGAGAATTGCTCAGCTAATGGTCACCCGAATACTTTCCGCCGTGAAGATTACACAGTAGATCTACAAGCTAAGTTTGGTGATAAATCGAAGGAAGAGTTAGTCGAATTAGACCACCAAGTTTCAGTAGCAGGCCGTATCTTAGCAAAACGTGGTCCTTTCCTTGTATTACAAGATATGAAAGGCCGTATTCAGGCGTATGCTTCAAAAGAAGTTCAAGCAGCACTTAAAGAAAAATATGGTCAATTAGATATCGGTGACATCATCGGTGTATCTGGTCCGTTACATAAATCAGGTAAAGGCGACCTTTACGTAGATATGGTTCAGTACGAGCTACTAACTAAATCACTACGTCCATTACCTGAAAAATTCCACGGTTTAACAGACCAAGAAGCAAAGTACCGTCAGCGTTATGTTGACCTTATCACTAACATGGATACCCGTGAGACTTTCCGTATTCGTTCAAAAGTGATTGAAGGTATTCGTCGTTTCTTAGCTGAGCGCGACTTTATGGAAGTTGAAACACCAATGCTTCAGGTTATTCCTGGTGGTGCATCAGCGCGTCCATTCGTGACTCACCACAACGCGTTAGACATCGACATGTACTTACGTATCGCACCAGAACTATACCTTAAGCGTTTAGTTGTGGGTGGTTTTGACCGCGTATTTGAAATTAACCGTAACTTCCGTAACGAAGGTCTTTCAACGCGTCATAACCCAGAATTCACAATGATTGAATTCTACCAAGCGTACGCTGACTACAACGACCTAATGAATTTAACTGAAGACATGTTACGTACCGTTGCACAAGATGTACTTGGTACAACAACGGTTGTTAACACAGTTAAAAACGCTGAAGGTGAAGTTGTTGAGACAATCGAATATGACTTTGGTAGCAAATTTGAGCGTCTATCTATGGCTGATGCCATCATCAAGTTTGGCCCAGATGCAGCTGAAATCGCGCATATCTTCAAAGATCCTGAAAACCACTTCGACGAGCTAGTAGCTTATGCGAAGAAAGTACACGTTAAGATCCCAGAAAAATGTGTATGGGGTGCAGGTAAGTTCTTATGTGAGATCTTCGAAGAAACAGCTGAGCACAAGCTAATTCAACCGACTTTCATCACTGAATACCCGTGGGAAGTATCACCACTTGCACGTCGTAACGATGAAAATCCATTTATTACTGATCGCTTCGAATTCTTCGTAGGCGGCCGTGAATTAGCAAATGGTTTCTCTGAGCTTAACGATGCAGAAGACCAAGCGGCACGATTTGCACGTCAGGTTGAAGAGAAAGATGCCGGTGATGATGAAGCAATGCACTTTGACGATGATTATATCCAAGCACTTGAGTATGGTTTACCGCCAACAGCAGGTGAAGGTATTGGTATCGACCGTCTAGTAATGTTATTTACTGACTCACCAACAATTAAAGATGTAATCTTATTCCCGCATATGCGCCCGCAAGCGGACTAAGTAACGTCATATAAAAAAACCCAGCCATGTGCTGGGTTTTTTGTTTTCAAGGGGCTTTAAAAAGAAGTATTCACTTTTAATGAGAAGAAATTAAATATTCATCCACATCTTCTTTTAAATCTTGGAAATCATCATCGTATAACTGCAGTATATCTAACACGTCTTGTTCAATAGTGTGCCACTGTGGCTCTGGGCGAAATTGCCTTGCAACATGAACGAAATTTTCAGCAAGACGCAAACAGGCAAAGCAGCTGCGCTCAAATGCGTCATTACAGCTATTGATAAAGTCATTACTGTGATGTTGTAAAATTAATTGGCAGATTTGTTTTGGTAAATTCCAACTGGTGGCTAGGTAATACCCTACAACTGCATGGTTGGTTTTAAATCGGTTTTCTTCTTTATTGATTAAAGGCGTTGTGTCATTTTCTCGGTGTTCTTGTAAAAGATTAGCATAATTTTCAAAGCGAATAGCCATCGCCGGAATACCTGCGTCATGAAAAAGGCCAATTAAATGTAAGTTCTCTGGTGGTAAAGGAGACTTAAGGTGTTTGGCAATAATGCAAGAAACACTGGCGATATCATTGGCATTATCCCAAAAGCGACTTAATGACACCGAACATTTACTTTGATCGTATGCTTGCTTTAACAGGTAACCTGTCACTAGGTTGGTAATGTTTTCTAATCCTAAAAACATTACAGCTTGACGAATATCACTAATGGTTCTGGCAAGCCCATAAAACGGACTGTTGATAATTTTAAGTACTGCAGCGGATGTTGCCACATCTGCCGCAATAATATCGGCAACGCGAAACAGTTCAGGCTCTTGGCTCAATTCATCTTGCAGGGCTTGCAAGATATCGGGTTTAGCAGGAATGGTAAAACCCGTTGCAACATCGTTAAGTATTTTACTGTCTATTTCTATCATCAGTTCGCTTATTTTTAGCAAGCCACTTAATTACTATAGACAAAGATTGTCATGCAGATGAAATTGAAAGTGTGATTTATAACAAATCACTTAAATAGCAGCTTATTTTAGCGGGCTAAATGTTATATAAACTGTGTTTGAAATTATTAAATAGAGTACTAGATAAAAAATCCCAGCCGGAGCTGGGATTTTTGGTCAGTCATCAATTTAGATTTCCATATCTAAGCGGCTGTCCGTAAATCGGTGTCTTCTGATTGTTGTTTTACATCAGAATCCTTAAGTAAGAAGCTTAATATGACTGGCACTAAAATCAAAGTGAATATTGTTGAAACCACTAATCCACCAACCACAACACCGCCTAAACCTCGGTATAGCTCACTACCAGCACCTGGCATTAATACCAGAGGTAACATGCCTCCGACAGAAGTAAGTGTAGACATCATAATTGGGCGAACACGGCTTTCAACAGACTCTTTAATCGCCTGTTGTGCATTTAAGCCCTTATATTTCAGATTGTTAAGCGCTTGGTGCACAATCAAGATTGCATTATTTACAACTACACCTGCCAGAATAACAAAGCCTAATAAGGTTAATACATCAAGGTTTTGTATCGGCGTGTAACGGTCAAACACGCTTGCCCAATGCACAGCAGCAAGTCCCATAAAGCCACCTAATGTTGCAAGCGGTACGCTTACCATAATAACAAGTGGGTATTTCCAGTTTTGGAATAAAATAACCATTACCAGATACACCACAAACATTGCTAGAAACATGCTTGAACTTAATGTGCCAAAAACACTGCCATCACCTAATAACGACTTTTTAAGGTCTGCCAGTTTACCGGCACTACCAGCAAGATTAACCTCTACAGCAGGTGAAATAGCGCCCGCGCCGCGCAGTTCACTAACCAAGGTATTCACTGATGCAATGGCTTGCTCAAGCGGCATTCCTGCAGGTGGCGTAAATTGTAATGTTACCGCGCGCTGACGTGAAACGTGCTTAATTTGGTCAACGGTTTGTGTACGCTCAACCAGTGCCAAAGATTGTAAATCTACTACCTGACTTTGCGGTGTTGCAAGCGGTGTTTGCATCAGTGCATCAATCGGAAAATCACCTTGTTGCGCATTCGTTACGATTTTAAGATCTTTTAACTCACCACCAACCGCAAAACTGTTCATCATAATAATGCCATCACCATTTGCTTGCACGGCCAAGCCTAAATCACGACGCGTCATGTTAAGTTCGGCTAAACGTTCATCTAGCGGCTTAATTGATAGCTCTGGCGTTGGTAGTAAAAAGTTAGCTGGCTCTGGAATGGTTGCGTAGGGACCATAATTGCCGATTAACTTAAATAGCAAGGCTGTTGCACCATTAGTGATTTGCTCTAAGTCATCACCTACTAAGTCGATTTGAATTGCGCTACCTGTTGTACCACCGGTATTAAAAAGTGGAAACTGGAAAGCAAAACCAATTACATCAGGCGCGTTTACACCCATTAATGTTTGGTTTAAAAAGTCGACTGCATCAATGGTTTTATCCGCTTCTTTTGGGATCATGCCATGGAGTATTTGACCGTCCATGGCAACTAAGAAATAGTGATCGATTTCTGGTGCTTTAATGGTACTGCCATCCATTAATTGAATGTCAGGCACGCTTTGCGTTAAGTCTGGCTCACCACCGCGGATCACTGTTTCAGCTTGGTATTTATCGCCAGTGACTTCCCATGCAGGGCGCAGTACTTTTTCAATACGGTCGCCAATTTCAGATACTTGATCAAGGTTATAACCTGGCGGCGGTACCATAAAACCAAAGGCAAAATTACGGTTACCTTTTGGTAAGTAATCAAGCGGTGGAATAAGTAATGCAATACCCACAAGTGTCACAACGGCAAAGCTAGTCACCACAGTCACTTTTCGTTTGGTAGTGCTGGTAATGGCAATAAAGAGTTCGCCAATTTTATTAGGAAGTTGTGCTGCTTTTTTCTCTATTTCAGCTAGTTTACCCGTTTTCAGTTTGACCTGTTTAGAGTCACTACGAGCACGTAAGAAGTAAGCACCCGCTACTGGAATAACTAAGACAGAAACGACAAAACTAATAAAGACTGCTGCCATGATGGCAAGTGATATATCGCGAAAAAGCTGACCTGCGCTGTCGGCAATCGTTAAAATTGGCACAAATACCACGAGTGTTGTCATGGTAGACGCAAACACTGCGCCTGCAACCTCTTGCGTACCTTCAACACTGGCTTTAAGCGGTTTTTTACCCATTTCTAAATGGCGGAAAATATTTTCGATAACCACAATGGCATTATCAACTACCATACCTACCGCAAAGGCCATGCCCGCAAGCGATACGATGTTAATCGAACGACCAAGAGCAACCAAAATTACTACAGATGCAATCACTGAAATTGGAATCGCGATAGCAATAACGCCAATAGTACGCAGCGAGCGTAAAAATAGTAGCAGGGTAATAACGGCAAGTAAGCCACCGACCATAATATTGCTTTGCACTAAATCAATGGCGTTTTCAACATAGCTAGATGAGTCCCAGGTAGTAACTAGCTCAATCGTACCATTGATACCAAGCTTTTTAGCATGTTGCTCAAGCATGCCATCGGGCTTATTAAGCTCTGCTATTTCCGCTTTTAGCGAGTTCATGGTTTCAAGTAAGTTTGCACCATGCGCCAGCTGAAAGTTGAAAAATGGCATTTTCACACCGCGAGCACGCACCCAATCACGCATATCTTTGTAGTCGAGTTTTACTGTCGCAATGTCTTTAACATATACCGGGCCGCGGCTATCTTTGCGGATCACAATATTTTCAATAGTTGCTACATCGCTAAAACGCCCCATTGCACGCACACGAATATCATTTTTACCATCGGGTAGCCTGCCACCAGAGTAGTTGCTATTGGTAATTTGTATGGCGTCGACTAGTTGGCTGTAAGTAATGCCAAAATTAGCAAGTTTGATCGGGTCAATTTGAATTTGCAGCTCTTGCTCACGAGCACCTAAAATGCCTACTTTTGAAATACCTTTGATGTTTTCAAGGCGTGGACGTAATCGGCGCTCCATAAAATCATATAGGGTAGTGTTGTCAAAACTCGGGTCGGTTGCAGCAAGGCCAACCCAGGCAATGTAGTCTACCGACATCGGGTCAACGCCTTCAACTGTCGGTTCCGATACGCCCATAGGGTAGGCGGGAACTTCATTAAGTTTTTGTACAACTTCTGCTTGTGCTTGTTTAATATCAGTGCCAGTTTCAAACTCTAAACGCAGCTGCGCTGCAGACGTTTGGCTAATACTGGTTAACGACACTAAGCCATTGACATCAGACAGCACTTTTTCCTGTTCGATAACAACGTCTGATTCGATTTCTTCAGGGCTGGCGTTTTCCCAAAAGGTACGCACGCTAACTACCACAGAATCAACCGATGGCGTCATTTGTACTGGAACTTGTGTAAAAGCTAAAATACCCGCTAATACTGATAAAATAACAGCGACGATAACACTTATGGGTTGTTTAACCGCACTTTCTACAATCTTCATATCGTGCCTACTTTAAATGTTGTTGATTGCCATTTGAGACATCGGCTACAGCAACCACAGGGCCTGGCATTAATCGTTCATTGCCTTCGGTGATCACCTTGTCATTTGGTGCTAATTGCGGAGCGAAAATAGCCACTTTATCACCTTGATGAAATTGCACATTGACAGATACAGGCTGCGCAATTTGCTTATCGCCTTGCACAATTATTTTATAAACTAAGTAGTTGCCGCCGCGATTTACCAGTGCGTCTTTCGGTACTGTCAGCGTTGTTTTGCTTTCACCTTCTGGTAACCATGCACTTACTGACATTCCTGGCATTAAGCCATTACCATTAACTTGCCCAATAACGCGGAAAGTACGCGCTCGCTCATCAACGCTATTAAGTACTTTAATATTATGCGCTTGTACAAGTTCATCTCCAATTTGCAGAGCAATTTCAGAGGGAGCTTTACTGGCTAAGAAAGCAAATCGCTCAGGTACATCTAACCAAGCTTCTAATTTATTTAGTGAGGTAAGTGTAAAAGCATGATCGCCACTGCCTAACCACTGCCCAAGCTCTGCGAGTCGACTCGTAACTTGACCATCGAACGGAGCACGGATTGACATATCATCAATGCGAACTTGTAAAGCGTCGAGCTGAGCATTTAACGCTTCAATTGCTTGCGTTGCAGCTATCACACGGGCTTGATTAGCGATTGTTTGTGTTTTACTTTGATTTAGACGCTGTTTTGATACGGCGCTTTTTTGTGCTGATTGTTTATACGCTAAATAATCTTCTTCGGCTTGCGTAAACTCTGCTTTTGCTAACGATAAATTCGCCTCAGCAAGCATTTTCTCCGCTTGCAAACGCTGCTTTTCAGCATCAAGTCGGCGGGTGTCTAAATGTGCTAAAACAGCACCTTTTGTCACAATATCGCCTTCGTTAACCAGTACATTAACAACCTTACCTGATTCAACAGAAGCGACATTGGCTTGATTAAAGGCTTTTAAGGTGCCAACGACACGTTTGCGTGGTTGTAATTGTTGTTCGGTTGCTTCACTAAAACGCACCACTTGTGCATTAGCATGAAACACCAAAAACAAAAGACTTAATAAAAGTCCAATTTGTTTAAATGAGCGTGGAGAAGTCATCGTATTTCCAATTTAGTAGACCAGTCGTCTAGTTTATTGTCTTTTATAATGGCAATTGTTGCAAGATGAATTTCGGCTGAATGCTATTCTTGGTAAGATGAATTTATTTAAGTGATTGAATTTTTTATTTATATTTAAAAAGTATTTTTTAGACCGATTGGTCTAGAGTGGTGGGTTTTCAAGGTGAAAGTGCCAATTAAGGCACTAAAATTGTTTCAAAAATAATATCGACAAAATTATCGTAAGGCTCTGTTGAGCGCTCTACTTGCATTTGTATTGCAGCGCCATGGCTGGCATTAAACAAGAATGCTGCAATTTTATGTGGGTCGAGTTTTTCGTTTACTTCGCCTTCTTGCTGGGCTTCTCTAATTGTTTGCGCCATCATGCTGTGCATTAAATCTTGCGCACACTTAATGCCGCCACGCATATTTTCACTGAGTTGTGATTGTTCCAGAATTAATTTTGGTACAAGACATTCGCAGTCAATGCCTTCTTCTTCGTGAAACTGTTGAATGCGTTTGAACCAGTTATTTATCCGCTGCAGAGGCGAGTATTTGCGGTCGCGAAGAAATTCACGCATAAAGTCGTGAGTTTGATCTTGGGCGCGTTCAATTAACGCTAAACCAAAGTCTTCTTTAGACTTAAAGTAATGATAAAATGACCCTTTAGGCACTCCAGCCTTATCTAGGATTTCTTTTAAGCCACATCCGTTGTAACTTTTTTCGATAATCAGCGCATGACCTGCCGCCAAAATCGCTTCTTTGGTATCTGGCTTATTCATATTTGGGTTAATTTTTTACGTACACACTTTGTGGGTATTATTAGACCAGTCGTCTCGAAAGTCAACTTTCACGATGTGATTACAGTTGGTCTTCAATGGGTAATACACGAAAGAACCATGCACCAATTTTACGCCAGATGCTGGCATCGGGTTCTTTGGTATAGACATTTTGGCTTGCCATGTCATACCAAAGCAGCTCACCATCTTCTAACTTTACTTGGTAAGCCGAATTTGAAATTGCTGTTTTAAGTGTATCAACAACCTTGCCTGTGAGCTCTTCATTTTCAAACAAAACACCAATTTCGGTATTGATAAACATTGAACGAGGATCGAGATTAAGCGAACCGACAAAAATATGTTTACTGTCGAAAATAATGGATTTTGCATGAAGGCTGGCTTGTGTTGAGCCTCGCCATGCTGTGGGTTTAAAGTTGGGCATTACTTTGGATTCATACAGAGTCACTCCCGCGTTTAGCAGCGCTTTACGATATGGTGCGTAACCAGAATGCACAGCGACTACATCGGTCGCGGCAAGAGAATTTGTCAGCACCGTAACCTTAACTCCACGCTCAACCATCTTTTTAAGATAGGCCGTGCCTGCTTTGCCTGGCACAAAGTAAGGAGAAATAATATAAAGGTGGTGCTTCGTATCAGCAAATGTGCTGGCTAAATCATCCAGTAATGGGCTTGTAACCCCATTGGCGCTAATTTTATTTGGTGGGTCGTAAAGCACTTTTGCGTTGCCCCATGACCAAGGTAATGCGCCTTCAGTAATGTATTCGATAAATTGTGAGTTATTAAGCGCGTTTACATATTCTTGCTCTGCTTGTGCAGCTTCGCTAACTTCAAGATCCCATTTAGTTAAAATTTCAATGGTCTCTTCATCTGAATAAAGTTTTGGGTGGAACACAGAAAGCGGATAGCTGTATTCACTGTTCCAGTATTCATCAAACTGGCGATTAATATCGCCAACGGCATCGCCAATTAATAGCAAATCAAAATCACCGAACTCTACCTCATGGCTGGCACTAAAATATTCATCGCCAATATTGCGACCACCAATCACCGAAGAAAGGCTGTCGACGGTGAGTGATTTATTATGCATACGGCTATTTAACCGTGAAAAATCGGATAGGATCCCAAGCGCTTTGTTACTGCGATTAGGTAAGGGGTTAAATAGTTTGATTTCAACGTTTTTATGTTGATTCAAAATTTGTAACTGTGGGTTGGAGTCAGGCGCTTTTAAATCATCCAGTAAAATGCGAACACGTACTCCGCGTTCCGCAGCTAAATACAAAGAGTAGTTTATTTGGTTGCCTGTAATGTCTTTGTTATAAATGTAATATTGTAAATCAATGCTACTACTGGCTGCATTAATAAGGCTGACGCGTGACATGAACGCATCAACGCCTTGCCCTAAGGTAAAAACGCCTGTTTTATTTTTATTTTGGGTTGTAAGTTCGGTTACGAAGTTTGCTAACTTGCCGGAGTTTGCAGGTGGCATAGCATAGCTTTTTTCGCCGGGATTCGGCTTCATATGTGTTGCGCATCCCGCCATCACAAGCACCACTCCTATTAATAAAATCCGTTTTAGTAACATTTATTTACCGTTAAGTTAGGTTGTAAATATGAGACTTAATAGGGTATAGATTACAGGTAATAGCAATGGCGTCAATATGGCGCTTAATACTAAGCTAATCGATGCAAATGCCCCCATGCGCTCATCAACTTCAATTGCCCTTGCTGTACCAACCGCATGGCAGGCCGCGCCGAGAGCGAGTCCTTGACTTGGAACATGCTTTACACCAAAAAAGCGAAGCAAAGGTAAACCGATCACTGCACCAAAAATACCAACGCAAATAACCACAACAGCCGAAAGTGCACTAATACCAGCAAGTTGCTCACTTACTTCAATTGCGATGGGGGTGGTAACCGCATTAGGAGCAAGACTGACAACCAGTTGCTCACTCGCGCCAAAGCTATATGCTGTTAACATTGCAATGATGGATGAGCTTGCAACGCCAATAACACTGCATAGAATGTAACGCCATGTTGCTTTTTTGATGGTACGTGACTCTTTGTAAAGTGGAATTGCAAGCGCCACAATGGCTAAATCTAATAGCCAGAAAAACGGGGTATTTACCTCAGCAAACTGTGTATAACTAATATCCCCCCATATCAGTACTAAACTTATCAGCGAAATACTTAACAAAATGGGATTACATAAACTGTGCTTAAGATAATGAGTTTGAAGCCATTTAAAGACAAAAAAACATATTGGCGAGAAAACAATCAAAAGTAAGCTCATGATTGTTCCTTATCGTTAGCTGCAAAAAGTAAACTTGCTACTTTCCCAACAATAAACAAAGTACCTATGGTGGCAGCAAGTACCGAGAAAATAATTAAAAATAGGTTTTCTTTTATTAGGTCTAAATGCTGAATGATACCGACCCCTGCAGGAATGAAAAAAAGCGGAAAATATTTAAGTAATAGATTACCCACGACTTCACACTTTTTCAGCGACACTATATTTAATTTGAGCGCAAGTAATAATACCCCCATAGCGAGCACCGCAGGCGGAAATTTAAAATCAAGCAAAAACAGCAGCCCGTGGGCAATTCCAAGGGCTGAGAGTAAAATAATCAGACTAAAAATATATTTCATATTGCTAGCCTACCACAGCTTTATGCCAGATCTACTGGTCTTTAGTCGTTACCAGTTTGCAGAGTCGAAGAAGGGTTTTGATTCGTCTTTTAATCGATTGTTTATTGCACGCTTTACATTTTTACCGCGTAAAATTTTAATTTGATTCAGTGTTTCTGCGGCCAGTAATTTACGGCGATTAACTAACATATGCTTTTGATACGTACGTTTGTTAGCAGCTAGGGCATCTGGTGATTTTTTTAAGAGTGCATCTTTAAGTTGTTCGCAGCGTTTGTCTAAATCATCACAGACCTCAGTAACTAAATTAAGCGAAAGAGCTGTTTTTGCATCAATTGGGTTAGCAAGGTGAGTGAGCTTTAATGCTTGATCGTAAGGCATTAAGCCCTGCAATATCACACTGCCTGCCATATCAGGTGTCAGTCCCCAGCGCGTTTCCATAATTGAAAGCTGAGCATCTTTACTGGCAAGGCGAAAGTCGGCACCTAAGGCTATTTGCATACCGCCACCAAAACAACGGCCATGAATTTTACAAATGACCGGCGCTTTTATTTCTTGCCATCCAAGTGTTACTCGCTGTGCTAAATTTGCATTGCCAGGCAGCCATTTAAACAATAGCTTAACCATAGTAAGTGCAGAGCGACTGATACTTTTAACATCTAGGCCAGTACAAAAATCACTGCCATTTGCGTCAATAATGACTAAGCGCAATGACTTTTCTTTTTTAAGTTGTTTAATAATGCTGTCGAGCTGGATAAAACTATCAAAACTCAGGGCATTGAGCTTTTCAGCGCGGTCAAAGGTGACAGTGGCAATTCCTGCATCAATACTTAAGGTGATTAGGTGCTTCATTTTTATTCTCATCCGACCTGTTAGGTGTTTGAGATTAACGTGGAAAAAAGCTGCTGTAAAGCGCCATACTTCACGCTAGGTTCATATTTTCTTTGCAAAATAACGGCGTTATTCAGCATATTAGATATTAAAAATATGCCCGTGTTTATTTGCTAAAAATTAGTTAAATATTAAATTACATTTAATGCCATGTCGTATTATGATTGATAACCAGAAGATTTTATTAGAAATTTCGGCGCGTTTGCTGGAAACAAAAATTTGCTCTATTTGTGATGAGGGAGAGTTGCATGTTAAGAACCACATTAAAAAAGATTAGTTCCCCGACTAAGTCCGCGTTGTTTGTTAGTTGTATTTTGTTGGGACCAATAGCACTTTCGGGGTGTGGTAAAGAGCAAGTAGTGCAAAAGGCGCCAGCTCCAGCTGTTTCTGTTTATACGGTAAACAGTGACTTGGTGGGTACTTATCGCGAATTTACTGCACGTACCCAGGCTTCTAAAGAAGCAGAAATCACCACCCGAGTTCAAGGCGAATTGATTGAGCGTAAGTTTGTGGAAGGCTCTAAGGTTAAGAAAGACGATTTATTGCTAAAGATCGACCCGAGTGAATACCAAGCGTTAGTGGCACAATATGATGCCGACCTTAAATCGAAAATTGCTGGCGCTGCTGGCGCTGCACGTGATTTGAAGCGTGGTAAAGAAGTTGCAGACCAAGGTTTTATTTCGCAATCCGATTTAGACAAATTGATTACCAATGCAGCGCAAACACAAGCGGCTGTTAAGGCCGGTGAGGCCGCTTTAACCAAAGCAAAATTAGATTTAAGTTACACTGAAATTAGTGCGCCTTTTGATGGGCAAATTGGCCGAGTGAACATTGATGTGGGTAATATTATTAGCCCACAAAGTGGTGTGCTTGCAACAATCACTGCAATTGACCCAATTTATGTAAACTTCTCGGTTGAAGAGGCGCTTTACACCACTTACTTGCAGGAACATCACAGTATAAAAAGCCCTGATCAAGTACCGATTGATTTAAAAATTCGCTTACCAAATAACACTGAATACGCAGAAGCGGGCATGCTCGATTTTGCTGATACTAAAATTGACAGTAATACAGGTACTGTTGAGCTTCGAGCGACTTTCCCTAATCCAAATGGCATTGTGTTACCTGGCTTATTTGTAAAACTGATTGCTGAAAGTAAAAATAAATCGCAAATGGCGTTAGTGCCACAGGCTGCAGTACAAGAAAATCAGCAAGGTAAGTTTGTATTGGTTGTAGATAGCAATAATAAAGTTACTACCCGTCATGTTGATTTAGGTCGTCGTGTTAATGCCATGTGGGTAGTAAATTCAGGCATTGAAGCCGGCGAGAAGATTATTATTGAAGGCCTACAAAAAGTGCGCCCTGGCGTTGAAGTAAACCCAGTTGATAAAAATGTAGATGCGGTAACTGGTGTTATCACAAACAGCGCAGAGTAGGTGAGATAAATGATTAGTAAAACGTTTATTAATCGGCCTAAATTTGCGCTGGTTATTTCGATTGTTATAACGCTTGCGGGTTTAATTTCGTTATACCTGCTACCTGTAAACATGTACCCAGAGATCACGCCACCGCAAATTCAGGTAACGGCAGTTTATCCTGGTGCAAGTGCGCAAGTTGTAGAGGAGTCGGTGATCCGGCCCATTGAAGAGCAAATCAATGGTGTGGAAGATATGCTCTACATCGAATCTACAGCCGCCAATAATGGTACAGCAACGATCACTGTGTACTTTAAAGTAGGTACTGACGATGATATGGCGCAGGTTAACGTACAAAACCGCGTAGCATTAGCTGAGGCGGGGTTACCTGAAGAAGTTAAGCGTCAAGGTGTTGTGGTGCGAAAACAGTCAAGCAATATGCTCTTGGGTGTAACACTTTATAGTTCACAAGAAAACCTCGACGATATTTTCTTAAGTAATTATGCAACCAACTACTTAACCGAGCCGCTAGGTCGTATTCCAGGTGTTGCTAATGCTGAAGTGATGGGGGAAAAAACTTACTCAATGCGTATTTGGCTAAACCCAAATAAAATGGCGTCGCTTGGGGTGGCTGTATCGGATGTGCAAAATGCACTAAAAGAGCAAAACTTAATTGTTGCCGCGGGTAAATTAGGTGCAAGCCCTGCTCCCAAAAATCAGCAATTTGAATACTCGATTCAAGCGCGCGGACGTTTAAAAACACCGGATGAATTTGGCGATACCATTATCCGAGCTACCACCGAAGGTAACTTTGTTCGTTTATCAGATATCGGCCGCATTGAATTAGGCTCTAAAATTTATGGTTTTACAGCAAAATTAAACGGCAACGATACGGCGTTTTTGGTTATTTACCAATTACCTGATGCCAATGCGACCGAAGTGGCAGCGAATGTAAAAAAAGAAATGGAGATTCTTGCTGAGCGTTTCCCTGATGGCCTTCATTACAGTATTCCTTACGACACTACCGAGTTTATTAACCGCTCAATTGATGAAGTAGTAATTACCCTTTACCAAGCGGTTGCGTTGGTAATTTTAGTGGTGTTCTTATTTTTACAAAACTGGCGTGCAACGCTTATTCCTTCTGTGGCTATTCCAGTATCGTTGGTAGGTACGTTTGCCTTTATGATGTTGATGGGTTACTCAATTAACACCATTACTTTATTTGGCCTTGTACTGGCAATCGGTATCGTGGTTGATGATGCGATTGTTGTTATTGAAAACGTTGAGCGTATTTTAAAAGAAGAGAAATTGCCGATTAAAGAGGCGGTAACCAAGGCAATGGAACAAGTGTCAGGGCCAATTGTGGCGACCACGTTAGTTCTTTTAGCGGTATTTGTACCGGTTGGTTTTATGCCGGGCATTACCGGTGAGCTTTATAAGCAGTTCTCGGTGACAATTTCATTTGCTGTATTAATTTCGTCGATTAATGCACTAACATTAAGCCCCGCGCTTTGTACTTTGCTATTAAGTGAAAAGGCAATGAAGCCAGTGAAATGGCTTGCACCTGTTGAACGTGGCATTGAATCATCAACTGCAAAATATTCATCTAGTGTAAATTGGTTATTAAAACGTTCTGCGCGTGTGGGTGTTGTAACTGTATTGCTTTTTGCCGCTACGGGTTGGCTAACAAAAGCGGTTCCTACAGCTTTCGTTCCTGCTGAAGACCAAGGTTATTTATTTGTTGATGTGCAATTGCCAGATGCAGCTGCAAGTGGCCGTACCGCTGAGGTAATGGCGAAAATCAATGAAGTTATTTTGGCAGACCCAGCAGTCACTGATTTTATTTCAGTATCGGGCAGTTCGCTATTAGGTGGCCCAGGCTCAAATAATGGTTTAGGTATTATTATCTTAAAAGACTGGGAAGAGCGTACAGCGCCAGAACTTGGTTTAAGGCAGATTATTCCGCGTTTAATGGGGCAGTTATTTGCGATGCCTGATGCACAGATTTTTGTCTTTAACCCACCGCCAATTCCAGGGTTAGGTACGAGTTCAGGTTTTGAATTTAGATTACTTGATAGCGAAGGGCGTGACCCAAATGAACTGGCACAGGTAATGAATGGTTTAATTTATGAAGCTAACCAACGCCCAGAGTTAAGCCGTGTATTTAGTACGTTCCGTGCCAATGTACCACAGTACTTTTTAGAAATTGACCGTGATAAAGCAAAGGCGCAAGGAGTTGCACTAAGTGATGTGTTTGTTACGCTTCAAGCGCAATTAGGCTCGTTATATATTAATGACTTTAACCAGTTTGGTCGTACTTATCAGGTGGTTATTCAAGCGGAAACGGAATATCGTAAAGATCCATCTGATTTGAATAATTACTATGTGCGCGCCAGTAATGGTGAAATGGTACCATTAACCACGCTTGCCAGCCTTGAGCCAATTTTAGGCCCAACCAGCATTAACCACTTTAATCTATATCGCAGTGCGAGTATTACAGGTCAACCTGCTCCTGGTTACTCAAGTGGTGAGGCGATTAAAGTAATGCAAGAGCTGTCAGCACAGTTACCAACAGGTTATATCTACGATTGGGCTGGACAAACTAAACAAGAAATTCAAGCTGGTAACTTAGCACCGTTACTTTTCGGTTTAGCGATTATCTTTGTTTACTTATTCTTAGTGGCGCAATATGAAAGCTGGACGATTCCGTTCTCAGTAATTGCTGCTGTACCGCTCGCAATTTTTGGTGCGATGGCTGCACTTTATGCTGTTGGAATGGCTAACAATATTTATGCCCAAGTGGGTTTAATATTGCTGATTGGTCTTTCCACCAAAACGGCAATTTTGATTGTTGAATTTGCGATGGAGCAACGTGCTGCAGGGCATAGCATATTCGATTCTGCGCTTAATGCAGCAAGGCTGCGTTTTAGAGCGGTACTCATGACGGCATTCTCATTTGTGCTCGGTGTTTTACCCTTGGTATTTGCAACCGGTGCAGGCGCTGGTAGTCGAGTAAGCTTAGGTTTAACAGTACTTGCGGGTATGTTGGCTGCAACGATTTTCGGTACGCTGCTTATCCCGATTTTCTATGCGTTAATTCAAACAATGCGTGAAAAAGTAAAGGCCAAGCTCGCAAGCGAGTAGTCTGCTAGTTAAAATCACAAAAATATAAGGCAAAGAGGGACTTCTTTGCCTTTTTTGTTTTGATATAATTAGAAAAAAAATTTGAGCATAGTTATGACACAAGAAGATCATTTGTGGACCATTGAAGAAGCCACTAACCACGCTTATGAGGTGTTTTTAGAGCTGGCACCTGACAACCTTTCTGAGCAGGATATTGTTGAATTTAACCAATACCGTGAAGACTTAGGTTTTATCGAAGAGAGTGAGCCAGATGAATCTTGGCATGAATTTACTGAATTTGAAATTGAACCAGAGCTTTATGTGCAAGTGCTGGTTGGATTAGAGTTTGAAAATCAAGATGTGCTGTTTGCACGTATTTTGATAAGTCGTGACAAAGCAGCGCCGTTTGTTCACGTGCTTTGGAAATAATTCAGTCACTCGGTAAGATTTAAAAAATTTGTTAGCAAAATTACATTTTTTGCGCGGATTTTTTGAATTGATTTAGTTAAGCTAGGTTTTCATTTACGAATAGAGGTTTGAAGTAGTTTGTAATGCGCTGGTTAGTTTTTTTGTGTATGTGTTTTTGTTTTGAGGTAATAGCAGCCGATCCGTTCGAAGATTTTGCTATTTATGGTGAAACACCTGTTGATGACAGATACGAAGAAAACAAAGGCCGCTTGTTGTTCGGTGATTTAGAGTTGGGCTTTATTGTTACCACCGGAAACACCAATACATCCAGTGCAAAGCTAAAAACCAACCTAATGCAAGACCTAAATAACTGGCGAAATCAGCTGAAGTTTGACTCCTTAGTTAAAAAAGAAAATGAAGATGGTAAAGGGCTGTCTGCAGCGCGTTATTTTTCTTCATTACAAAGTAACTACTTACTTGAAGATAAGAATACCTCACTATTTTTATATGGTGACTACGAATTTGATAAATTTAGCGGTATTGAAAAACAGGCGAGTTTTGCAACTGGTTATGGCTGGCGTTTTTTAGAAACCAAGAAAGACAGTATTGATTTGGATATTGGGCCAGGTATGAATTACCAAGTAACCGAATCGAAAGAATCTAATTTAGGTTATTTGCTAAGGCTTGCGCTGCAATGGGAGCGCATTGTTAGTAAACGTACTCGTTTTAACCAAGATATCAGTGCCGAGCATTCGCTAAGTGGTTTAAATTCGCGTATTAAGTCCGAAACATCATTGGTTAGTCAAATCAGTGGTGCACTGAGTTTAAAATTTTCTTACCTTTATCGTTACAACACCCTGCCAGAAGCAGGTAAGCGAAATTATGATGCTGAAACAAGTGCTACTTTTGTTTTTAGCTTCAATTAATTGGGAAACATCTTAATGTATTCACATAAGCAAATGGCTTGGGCTATTTTATTTTTAATGTCGTGGATTTTCTCATTCACCTTATTAGCCGTTTATTTAGTTGGGCCAATTATGGGCTTACTATTATTTGCAGGGTTTGTGCTGTTAGTTGCTTTGTTATTTCATGGCATGACGGTAACAGTGAAAGATAACACGATTAAATGGGGCTTTGCTTTTGGCTGGTTTGGTCAAAACTTGCCGCTATCTGACATTGTTTCGTATCAAGCAGTTACAAATTCTTGGCGTCATGGCATAGGCCTTCGCATCAGTCATGATGGTTTTGTGTATTCTGCCCATGGTTTTAAGGCGGTAGAGTTAGTATTACAAGATGACACTAAAATACGCCTTGGAACAAACGATCAAGCTGGCTTAATTGCTGCTTTAGATAAACAAAAAAATAGCGCTTAATAGCGCTATTTTTTTATGTAAATTACTGCTTAATTAACAGCAGCCACCGTTTTCGTCATGAACGTGATCATGGTGTGAACCGCAACCGCCAGCACCGTGCACATGGCCGTGAGCTAGCTCTTCTTCAGTTGCATCGCGTACTTCTAGTACTTCAACATCAAATGTTAAATCAATACCTGATAGAGGGTGATTACCATCGACAACGACATCTTCGTCTTGAATGTCGATAATTACAACTGTTTGCTCGCCTTCATCAGTGGTTGCACGAAATTGCATACCTACTTCGATGTCCATGCCTTCAAACATTGATCTTGGCACTGCTTGCATTAGGCCATCATGACGTTCACCGTAGCCATCTTTTGCAGCTACTGCTACTGTGAATGTATCGCCAGCTTGCTTATCAATTAGCGCATCTTCAAGGCCTGGAATTAAAAAACCTGAGCCAACAATAAATTCAAGCGGCTCGTTATCAAATGAGCTATCGATTGCATTGTTGTCTTTATCCATTACTGAATAATGTAGTTTTACCACTTTTTGCTGTGCAATTTTCATATCTAACCTAATCTTCAAGTGTGTATGGAAGAGGTGTCACGCAAAGGTGAGACTCTTCGAGATCTTTTATTCGTAACTGAGCTTGCTCAGATGTATCGTTTGGTAACACTGCCTGCACAAACGTGCCTTCTGCGGTTACCGCAATATTGGTAATTTTACCGGCTCTTCGCCAGTTTTCGCCCAGTTGAATTTCAACTTCACTGGCACTTTCAATCGTTTGCTCTTTAGCAAATAAGCTGTACATGGCACGTTTGTTTTTGCCTAGGTACTTCATGCGAGCTACGGTTTCTTGCCCGGTGTAACAACCTTTATTAAAGCTAATGCCTCCAATTGCTTGAAGATTTACCATTTGTGGTACAAATTCGTCTAGCGTTTCTGCGCTTAAACGTGGTAAACCTGCTTTAATTGTGGCCGCAAGCCAATCATTTTCATGGGCTTCGATAGTGATTTTACTTTCAAGTGCTGCAAGTTTGTCTTCAGCGATAACAAGCTCAACAAGGCCGTTTGCTAATTGTAGTGCATAGCCTAAGTCAAAGCTGACTAAATTACGTTCGCCAAATGAAATAGACAGTAGGGACTCAATTTCACTGGTGCTTTGTGCGATAAGGCCAATGGTGTGCAATGTCTCGCTTAGCTCAAATTCAGCTTTTGAAAATACGCCGTATTTTTTAAGCTCACTAAAGCTTTGATTTGCTTCACTTTCACTTGCAAGTAATAAGTAGCTTTCATCGCTTGCGATAAGCTTATGTACTGACCATAGTTTGCCTTTGGCGTTACAGTGACCTGACCATAAAAACGTACTTTCATTAAGTAAATTAAGGTCTTGAGTTACTTGACCATGGAGATAAGACTTTCTGTCTTGACCACTTATTACAACAATTTTTTCAGCTATACGATTTGCTAATACCATAATTGACATATCACTATAAATTAATGCGTTGATTTTAACTTAGATTCCTGATGATTGCATGCTTAGCTTTTGCTACTATTAGCTAGCGCTAATTAACGAGGTATGAAATGAGCAATTTAGATAGTAAGGCTAAATTACGTTGGGCATGTCGCCGTGGTATGTTGGAACTGGATGTTTTACTGAGACCATTTGTTGATGAAGCCTTTGATGCGTTAAGTGACAACGACAAAGCGATTTTTCAGCGTTTACTGACCGCCGACGATCCCGATCTGTTTGCATGGTTTATGGGTCATGAAGAGTGTAAAGACGCTGAGTTAAAGTACATGGTTAATACTATTTTAAATCGTGTCCGAGTATAGAATATACGTTGGCGAATCAAAAATAATGCCGAGTGTTTACATCGGCATTAACCTTCCTATTTTTACCATTGCACTATTGCCTGCAGAAAATCTCTTTGCAGTTATATGTGTTACTACCTTTTTACTCTTTCTTAGTTATTATTGTTTTTACAAACTCAATAAAATGTTGGTAAGTGATAGCTATTTATTGTTAGATGAAAAGCGTGCAATGCTAAGTGAATCGAGCGGTAAACTGATTGGTGAAATAAGCCCATTTAGTATCGTTACCGCTTGGTTTGTGTTGCTAAAGTTTAAACATAAACCAAGTAATAAAAACCAGTTTATTATGCTAAGTTCACTTTCAAAAAGAGACAAAAAACGGCTCTTAAGAGCCGTTTATCAAAAGCAGTAACCCGACTAGTGTTTATGTAAAATTGTCGGTTTTGGATTTGCTTTTGGCTCGGGGTAATCAAGCGTGTAATGCAGCCCCCGGCTTTCTTTCCGCTCAAGTGCACTGCGAATAATTAGCTCTGATACTTGTACTAGGTTACGCAATTCCAGCAAGTTATTGCTAACTCTGAAATTAGTGTAGTACTCATCAATTTCTTGTTGTAATAATTCAACACGACGCAAAGCTCGCTCTAACCGTTTAGTGGTGCGAACAATGCCAACGTAATCCCACATAAACAAACGTAGTTCATGCCAATTATGGGTGATTACAATTTCTTCATCAGAATTTGTAACGCGGCTTTCATCCCAATTTGGTATTGTTGCTGGAGTGTGAGATTGCGCTAATTGAGCAATAATGTCTTTGGCTGCAGCTTGAGCAAACACAATGCATTCTAATAATGAGTTACTCGCCATACGGTTTGCACCGTGAAGGCCTGTGTAGGCAACTTCACCAATCGCGTATAAATTATCTAAATCGGTTTTACCATTAAAATCAGTCATTACACCACCACAGGTATAATGTGCCGCAGGCACTACAGGAATAGCTTCTTTGGTAATATCCAACCCTACGCTCAAACATTTTGCATAAATAGTAGGGAAGTGGTCGATAATAAAGTTTTTATCTTTGTGGCTGATATCGAGGTAAACACAGTTGGCGCCAAGGCGCTTCATTTCATAATCGATGGCACGGGCAACCACATCACGCGGAGCAAGTTCAGCGCGTTCATCAAAGTCAGGCATAAAACGTGAGCCATCAGGGCGTTTTAAATACGCACCTTCACCACGCATTGCTTCGGTGATTAGAAAATTCTGTAATTCAGGATGATATAAGCTGGTTGGATGGAATTGATTAAATTCCATATTGGCAACACGGCAACCTGCACGCCATGCCATAGCGATACCATCACCACTTGAGACATCAGGGTTAGATGTGTAAAGGTACACTTTACTTGCCCCGCCTGTTGCGAGCGCAATGAAACGTGCATTTATAATCTCAACTTGTTCAGTTGTGCGATTCCACACATATAAGCCATGGCAACGCTTTCCTTGATGGCCTAACTTTTCATCAGTGATTAAGTCGATTGCATTATAACGTTCAAGTAGTTGAATATTTTGATGCTCTTTTACTCGGTCAATCAACGTGGTTTGCACAGCTTTTCCCGTAGCATCTGCTGCATGCAAAATGCGGCGATGGCTGTGGCCGCCTTCACGTGTTAAGTGGTAACGCTCTTTACCTAGTGCACTTTTGTCCATATCAAATGGCACACCTTGTTCGATCAACCACTTCATACAGGTTTTTGCATTGCTAGCAGTGTAGTGAACCGCATCACGGTCACACAAACCACCGCCAGCAGCGAGTGTATCTTCAACATGAGATTCAATACTATCTTCTTTATCAAATACAGCAGCGATGCCACCTTGGGCATACATAGTAGAACCTTCGGTTAATGGTCCCTTGCTTAACACAGTGACGTGGCAATGGTTAGCGAGAGTCAGCGCTAGGGTTAAGCCTGCTGCACCACTACCTACGATAACAACATCAGTTGTTAATTGTGGTGTATTTGTCATACAAGTATCACTTTACAATGCTATTGAGTTATGGGCGCTATATTAACACCAATTACGACAATGATAAAAAGACTAAAGTCGCACATAGTATGCAGGAAATGGTTAAAAGGCCGCGATTTATAGCGTTAAGTTAATTTTGTGCTAATTTTGCTTTAGAAAAGGTGTTAAAGTCAGTTAATTAAGTTTTTTACAAAATGTATCGAACTTTTTCAAAACCCTAGAGTCCTAAATAGTGAATTTATTCTCGGGAACTAGAGAAAGATAATAAATAAGAGGAGTACCGGCTCGAATGAGCGAGCAGGATTTGGATTTAGCGCTAGTAAGAAAAGTTCAGCAAGGTGATAAAAACGCGTTTAATGTGTTAGTTAAAAAATATCAGAACAAAGTTGCGAACTTAATTGGACGTTACGTCTCTAACCATGGAGATGTTGCTGATATTGCACAAGAAGCGTTTATAAAAGCATATAGAGCGTTACCCGGTTTTAGAGGTGACAGTGCTTTTTACACATGGCTTTACCGTATTGCTGTTAACTGTGCTAAAAATCATTTGGTTTCTCAAGGTCGTCGTCCCCCTGCTAATGATGTAGATGCAGACGATGCAGAGTTTTATGATGGTGCTGATGCACTGAGAAGTAACTCGACACCAGAGAATTTATTGCTAAGTGATGAAATAAAGCAGGTAATTTTTAAGACAATTGATGGTTTACCGGATGATCTTAAAACAGCTATTACATTACGCGAATTAGAGGGGTTAAGTTACGAAGACATTGCCATAATAATGGACTGTCCAGTAGGAACAGTTAGATCGCGGATTTTCCGTGCTCGCGAGGCAATCGACAACCGACTTGATCCAATATTAAATAATGCATAGGTCGCTTATATGACTAATTTGAATGAGAAACGAAAAGAACAAATATCGGCAGTGTTTGATAACGAACACAGTTTTGAAAGCCGACATTTGGGGGACGAATTAGAGCACGCTGCATCGCGCTATTCACTGATTGGTGATGTTATGCGCGGCGAAGGTAAAGCGCTAATTCAAATCGATATCGCAGATCAAGTCGCGTTGGCACTAGAACAAGAAGAAACATACAGCCAAGCACCTATCGTTGAAGATATTGCCGCGGTAAATAATTCAAGTGCCACTGTGCTATCAAATTGGAAGAAGCCATTTGCCCAATTAGCAATTGCTGCCAGTGTAGCGGCTGTTGCGGTTATTGGTGTTCAGACGATGCCTCAGCAAGATGCTGATATTTTGAACCCTGCACCACAATTACAAAATCTCGAAACTATGCCTTTCGGCGGCACAGCAACTCCAGTGAGTTACTCTACAGAGCCTGCGCTTGAAACAGCGCAAAAAGGGCTAAAAGAGCTAGAAGAAAAGCGCTTAGGTGCTCTTCTTATGGAACATCAACGTCAATCACGTATTGCACAAGCTGAAAAAGCAAAAGAAGACGATTCGGAGAACAACTAGTCGATGCGAATATTCGTTGTCTTAGCTTGGCTTGTAGTTGCGTTGCCAAGCTTTGCTTCTGAACCTAATGAAGCCAAGCAGCTATTATTAGATATGGCCGAAACGGTCCAAAAAAGTAACTTCACCGCCTCATTTGTTGTAGTTAAAGGGCGCAATAATATTGAACCTTATGCATGGCGACATGCTAACTACAATGGTAAAGAGTTAGAGCATTTAAGTTTGCTTGACGGTGCAGGAGTCGAAATGTTACGCATTGATAATGTTGTAACTTATTTTGAACCACAAAATACCCCTTACTCGTTGTACAGTTCATCACTTGCTGGGCCTATTCCAAGCATTATTTTTAATAACATTGCTGATTTAGAGCCTCATTATCATTTTGCATTGGGTGGTAAATCACGTATTTCTGGTCGTGTTGCTCAATTGGTAAGAATAGAATCGAAAGATCAAAGTAAATTTAACTACTGGCTTTGGTTAGATGGCCAATCAAAATTGCCGTTAAAAACCGCATATGTTTCAGCAACAGGTGAAATCGTTGAACAGCTTCAAATGACCAACGTAAGTTTCAGTGAACAGCCAAGTGTTGAACTTATCGAAATGAGCCAGCAAAATTTACCATCACCTGTAGCCGCAGCATCAGACGATAACAGCATTGAAACTTGGCAGATTGAAGCGATGCCAGCAGGTTTTGCATTGATTAAATCAGAGCGTCAGACGTTAAACTTAAACGGTGAATTAGCGGATTACTATCTTTACAGTGATGGCTTGATTGAAGTATCCGTATTTATACAAAGACCGCTTGCGAGTAATAGCCGCAGCAAAGCGCTTTCAGCTGGCGCAACAACGGTATTTATTCATCAAGCAGCGGGTTACGAAGTCTCTGTAATTGGCCAACTGCCGCCAATGACTGCTAAACTAGTGGCAGAATCAGTCCAGCGCGCTCAATAGCATGATCGAAAAAACCTTTACCGTGGCCAAAGTAGACAATACTTTGGTCACGTTTGCACTTCCAAAACCACAAGCATGTAGCGGATGTGATGGTAAGTGCGGCTCTCTTACATTTGCCAAGTTGTTTGCTAATAAACGTTCAGAATTGACCATTGAAAGTGAAACACCGCTAGAAATCGGTCAAAAAGTAGATTTAGCCTTAGATGACTCCCATGTCATTAAAATGTCGCTTTTAACCTATATGGTGCCACTGTTACTTGCTCTGATATTTACAATTGTGGCTGCAAACGTATTTGTATTGGCTGAACTTTGGCAGGTTTTGTTTGCCATATTTGGCGGGTATGTTGGTTTTTTATTAGCAAAAGCAAAGCAAAAAGGGTTAAAAAATCGTATAAAAATAAAAAAAATCCACCCAATCAGCTTACCAATCACGCAAATTAATGGTGATTAACCCAAATTAAGGGTAAAATCGGCGTTTTGATTTTGAACCCTATTTATTTAGAAGTATTGAATCCAGCATATGAAGCACATTCGTAATTTTTCTATTATTGCCCACATTGACCACGGTAAATCGACATTATCCGATCGTTTAATCCAAGTTTGTGGTGGTTTATCTGATCGCGAAATGCAACAGCAAGTGTTGGATTCAATGGATCTTGAGCGTGAGCGCGGTATTACCATTAAAGCGCAAAGTGTAACACTTAACTACACCGCAAATGATGGCGAAACTTATCAGTTAAACTTCATCGATACTCCAGGACACGTTGACTTTACCTATGAAGTATCACGTTCGTTAGCTGCGTGTGAAGGTGCATTATTGGTCGTAGACGCAGGTCAAGGTGTAGAAGCTCAGACTGTTGCTAACTGCTACACAGCAATTGAAATGGATTTAGAAGTTTTACCAATTCTAAACAAGATTGATTTACCACAAGCTGATCCTGACCGCGTTGCAGAAGAAATTGAAGATATCGTAGGTATTGATGCTACGGGTGCAACTCAGTGTAGTGCAAAAACAGGTTTAGGTATCGATGCGGTACTTGAAGATATTGTTAAAAATATCCCTGCGCCAGAAGGTGACCCTGAAAAGCCGTTACAAGCACTGATTATCGATTCATGGTTTGACCCATACCAGGGCGTTGTATCACTTGTTCGTATTAAACACGGCGAGCTGAAAAAAGGCGACAAAATCCAGATCATGTCAAATGGTCAGGTTCATATTGTTGATAAAGTGGGTATTTTCACACCAAAACAAACTGACACCGGTATTTTAAGAACGGGTGAAGTAGGTTTTGTTATTGCTGGTATTAAAGAAATTCACGGTGCACCGGTAGGTGATACTATCACGCTTCAACGAGAACCAGCTGATGGTCCACTGCCAGGTTTCCAAAAAATCAAACCGCAAGTTTACGCGGGTATGTATCCAATCTCATCTGATGAATATGAGAGTTTCCGTGATGCACTGTCAAAATTAAGCCTTAACGATGCGTCGTTATTCTATGAACCAGAAAATTCAACCGCTCTTGGTTTTGGTTTCCGCTGTGGCTTCTTGGGTATGCTACACATGGAAATTATCCAAGAACGTCTTGAACGTGAATACGACATGGATCTTATTACTACCGCACCTACGGTAGTGTATGAAATTGTTGAGAAGGGCGGCAATGTTATTCATATCGATAACCCGTCTGCGTTACCGCCAGTTGGTAACATTGACGAAATCCGCGAGCCAATTGTTGAAGCGAATATTCTAGTACCACAAGAATACCTTGGTAATGTAATTACGCTATGTATTGAAAAACGTGGTGTACAAACAAAAATGGCTTATCACGGTAAGCAAGTTGCTGTTACTTACGAATTACCAATGGGTGAAGTGGTGATGGACTTCTTTGATAAGTTGAAGTCAACCAGCCGTGGTTTTGCGTCACTTGATTACAACTTTAAGCATTTCCAACCAGCCGATATGGTGCGCGTTGATATTCTTATCAATGGCGACCGTGTTGATGCACTGGCAATTATTTGTCACCGCGAAGCGTCACAATCACGCGGTCGTCAATTAGCGGAAGCATTAAAAGAGCTTATTCCGCGTCAGATGTTCGATATTGCGATTCAAGCAACTATCGGTGGTCACGTAATTGCACGTACAACTGTTAAACAACTTCGTAAAAACGTAATCGCGAAGTGTTACGGTGGTGACGTATCACGTAAGAAAAAGCTATTACAAAAACAAAAAGAAGGTAAAAAGCGTATGAAACAACTAGGTAATGTTGAAGTACCTCAGGACGCCTTCCTAGCCATTTTGAAAGTGGGTAAGTAAGGAGTTAGTTACATGGCGGGTTATTTTTCAATATTCCTTGTATTGTTGACCTTAGGTTCTGGCCTGATTTGGTTGATTGATCACTTAGTTTACGCGCCAAAGCGTAAAGAGCGCATTGCTATCGCACAGGGCTCAAGCCAAGTGCCATTAACTGATGATGTGATTGAACAGATTGCACCACAGCATTCAATTGCTGAAACGGCGCAGTCGATTTTTCCTATGGTAGCCGCCATTACAATTTTCCGTTCGTTTTTGTATGAACCGTTCCAAATTCCATCAGGTTCAATGATGCCAACCTTATTAAAGGGCGATTTCATTCTGGTGGAAAAATACTCTTATGGTGTTAAAGACCCAGTTTGGCGCTCGCAATTGATGGATGTAGGCACGCCAGAGCGTGGAGACCCATTTGTATTTAAATATCCTGAAGACGATAAAATTGACTTTATTAAACGTGTAATTGGTTTACCGGGCGATACCATTATTTATCGTAATAAGGAAATTTACATTAAGCCTAAATGTGAAGCAGGCCAAACTGACAGCCAAGGTTTAACCTGTGGTCAGTTTAATAAAATGGAACGTGAGCTAGTAAACCAAGGTGAGTTTAGCCTTGCGGGAATTCCACAAATTCGTGCTACTGAACAACTTTCAGGTGTTCAACACGATATTTTAATTAACCCTGCAATGCCTGAATTATCAGGTCGCTATTATCAGCAAGCGGGGACGGCACAAGATGAGTGGCGTGTACCAGAAGGCCATTATTTTGCAATGGGTGACAACCGTGATAACAGCCAAGATAGCCGTGTGTGGGGTTTTGTACCAAAAGAAAATTTAGTAGGTAAAGCCGTATTTATTTGGATGAGCTTTACTTTTTCAGAAGACGAAGACAGTTTATTACCGTCTTGGGTGCCAACTGGTGTGCGTTTTGAACGCCTTGGCAAAATTCAATAATCTTGTAAAAGTTAATAATGACTAAAGACGTAAACTTATTATTTAAGAAGATAGGTTACAGCTTTAACGACGTTCGCTTGCTAGAGCAAGCAATGACCCATAGAAGTTACCGAGGTGCTCACAATGAGCGCCTTGAGTTTTTAGGTGACTCGATTTTGAGCTTCGTTATAGCTGATGCTTTGTATCATCAATTTCCAAAAGCCCGTGAAGGCGATTTAAGCCGCATGCGTTCTACGCTGGTGCGTGGCCAAACATTGGCAGAATTTGGTGTGGAATTTGAACTAGGCGATTTTCTTCGCTTAGGTCCAGGTGAGCTGAAAAGTGGTGGTTACCGCCGCGAATCAACGCTTGCGGATGCCGTTGAAGCAATTATAGGTGCTGTATTTTTAGATTCAGACATTGAAACATGTCGCGAATTAGTACTTAACTGGTATCAAACGCGTTTACAAGCAATTACCCCTGGGCACAATCAAAAAGACCCTAAAACCTTGCTGCAAGAGTATCTGCAAGCCCGCAAGATCCCTTTGCCTAGCTATAATGTAATTGATACTAAAGGCCAAGCGCACAACCAAGTATTTACGGTTGAGTGCTTAATTGAGAATAAACCTCAAGTAGTAGCTAAAGGAAGTTCGCGTCGTAAAGCAGAACAAAAAGCAGCTGAGCTTGCATTGAAGATGATTAAAGATGACGCTTGATAAAGAACTGTTAGATGCACCAATTGATACCCATTGTGGCATGATTGCGATTGTTGGTCGCCCAAATGTAGGTAAATCAACTTTACTAAACCGTTTGGTTGAGCAAAAAGTAAGTATTACTTCACGTAAACCGCAAACCACACGTCACCGTATTATGGGTATTCATACAGAGGGTAAATACCAAGCGGTCTATGTTGACACACCGGGTCTGCACAGTGAAGAAAAGCGTGCAATTAACCGCTTAATGAACAGAGCAGCGTCCAGTTCTATTGGTGATGTTGAGTTAATTATTTTTGTCGTTGAAGGTACCCGTTGGACAGACGACGACGAGATGGTACTCACTAAGGTGATGGGCAGTGGTGTGCCTGTCATTCTTGCTATCAACAAAGAAGATAATGTTAAGGAAAAAGCAGAGTTACTTCCACATTTGCAGTGGTTAGCAACGAAAGGTAATTTCCTTGATATGATCCCAATTTCTGCAAAGCACGGCAAACGTGTTGAGCAAATCAAACAACACGTTCACAACACGTTACCTGCGTGTGAGTTTTACTTCCCTGAAGATTACGTAACCGACCGCTCAATGCGTTTTTTGGCGGCGGAAACCATTCGTGAAAAGCTAATGCGCTTTATGGGCGATGAATTACCTTATTCAGTAACTGTAGAAATTGAACAGTTTAAATGGATGGATAACGGTGTTTGGCAAATTAACGGCCTAATTTTGGTTGAGCGCCAAACGCAAAAGCGCATGGTCATTGGTAATAAAGGCGAAAAGCTTAAAGTGATTGGCCGTGAAGCACGTAAAGACCTTGAAAGCATGCTTGATAACAAAGTGTTTTTAGAGCTTTGGGTGAAAGTGAAATCAGGTTGGGCTGATGATGAACGCGCACTTCGCAGCTTAGGCTATGGTGAAGACTAAGGCCTAATCAATGCAACACTTTGTGCCAGCTTATTTACTGCATTCTCGGCCATTTAGCGACTCGCAGTTAATGTTGGACCTATTGGTACAAGGTGTTGGTCATCTTCGCTTGTTAGCCCGTATCAAAGGGCGCAACAGCATCAAACAAAAAGCTAACCTACAACCATTTAGTCGTCTTAGCGTACAATATGCTGGCAAAGGCGATATTAAATACTTAAACCAATACGAGCTAGAGAGCCTTGTTGCACTCAAAAATAAAGCTTTGTATTGCGGTTTTTACCTCAACGAGCTTACCGCACGTTTAACCCCGATTAACGAACCACTCGATGACATTTATGAGTTATACCACCAACATTTAACGCAGTTAGCCACTGACGAAGACTTTGAACCTATTTTACGTTCGTACGAATTTCAATTGTTAGAAGCACTTGGTGTTGGGCTTGATTTTTCTTTTGATGCCCATGGCTCTGAATTGCAAGATGAAACGTATTATCAGTACCAAAATGAGCTCGGTTGGCTCTCGCTGAAGGGCAGTAAGCGAGGCTTAAGTGGCAAACAAATTCAACAAATTGCACAGTTAGATTTTTCTGATAAGCTAACCCGCACATTGGCAAAGCAACTGGCGCGCTATTTACTTAATCCGCTTTTAGGATATAAACAGCTGAAAAGCAGAGAATTATTTGGATCTTAAAATATGAAAGAGATTTTATTAGGGGTCAATGTTGACCATATCGCTACGTTAAGACAAGCTCGTGGCACACAATTTCCAGATCCTGCCCATGCGGCAACGGTTGCAGAGCATGCAGGTGCAGATGGTATTACTATTCACTTACGTGAAGACCGTCGTCATATTCAAGATCGTGATGTATATGTGATGGCAAAAACCATTCAAACACGTATGAATTTAGAAATGGCCGTTACCGATGAGATGATAGGTATAGCGCTTGAAGTAAACCCAGAATACGTATGTTTAGTGCCAGAAAAGCGTGAAGAGCTTACTACCGAAGGTGGTTTAGACGTGATTGGCAACGAAGCAAAAATAGCAGATGCAGTAGCAAAGCTAAGTGCAGCAGGTATTAAAGTATCGCTATTTGTTGATGCAATTGAAGCGCAGTTAGATGCATGTGCCCGCGTAAAAGCGCCGTTTGTTGAAATTCACACGGGTGCTTACGCCGATGCTGAAAACGATAAAGACCGTGATGAAGAGCTTGCGCGTATCACTGCAGGCTGTAAATACGCAGCAGGCCTTGGTTTAACCGTTAATGCTGGCCATGGTTTGCATTACCATAATGTAAAACCAATCGCAGCCATTCCAGAAATTTATGAGCTTAATATTGGCCATGCAATTGTTGCCCGCGCAGCGATTGATGGCTTAGCAAAAGCGGTTTCAGATATGAAGCGCTTAATGTTAGAAGCGAGAATGTAAGCTTTCTAGCCTTGAGTTTTAGCTTAGTACAGAGCTAAATTTTGCTTGTCGCTGTTTTTAAAAACAGCGACATTGCTTTGCTTATTCCATGATTTAGAAGAGATTTAACTCAAAAGTACCCGTCAAAATCTTCATTCTGCTTGAACGGTAAACTCTTACTCCACACTCTGAATTGCGCCTGCATCTTGCATCAATCCCGATAAACAATCTTGCAGTTCAAAGATTTCTGGCTCGATGTTTTTAAGTGCTTGTGCTTGTTTTAGCGCAGTTTCAATGGTTTCTGCGAGATCTTTGATTTTGGGCACGCCAGTGTAACAACAGGCACCATGAAATTTATGGATAATACTTAATAGCTCTTTACTGTCATTATCACCAAACGCTTCGCTAATTAACTTTTGTGTTTCGGGAATACTAAGCAACAACATGCTCAGCATTTCATTTGCGAGATCTTCTTTGCCGCCAGCACGTTGTAACGCCAGCTGCCAGTCAATCATGGTACTTTCAAAAGGTGGCTCGCTACTTATTAGTTTAGCTGGTTGCACTTTAGGTTGATAATCTTTTGAACCAAACTCAGCGATGGTTTTCATCAAAATTTCTTCATCGATAGGTTTAGTTAGATAGCTGGTAAAGCCATTGCTTAACAGCGACTCTTTTTCGCTGGCAAGTGCGTGCGCAGTTACCGCAATAATTGGCGTTTGTTCATTAAGAGATGACTCTAAAATGAGTTTGCATGCTGTTACGCCATCCATAATTGGCATTTGAATATCGAGCAATATCACATCGTACTTACGGCTTTTAGCAAGACTAACCGCTTGTGCGCCATTGTGAGCTGTATCAAAGCTTTCTATTTTGTCTTGTAACAGTGCGCACATTAGACGCAAGTTAGCATCATTATCATCAACGACTAACGCTTTAAGCGGCAGTTTCTCTTTGCTGTTCGTTGGTGTGCTAATCGTTGGGTGATCTAAGCGGTATGGCGCTGCTAAAGTGTGGCAAAGTTTGCGATGGTTCATAGGTTTAGACAAGCACGCATCGGCGCCAGCATTAATCACAACTTCACGGTAACTGTGTGAAATGGTATTCACTAAAACATATAAATAATCGCATTTTTCACGTGTGCGTTTAATTATATCGCGGCATGATTGCAAATCGTTTGGGTCAATATTGATGGCCAGTAAGCCAATATCAAAATTAAACGCCTGATTATGTGCTTGTTCTAGTTCGCCAAGCGTGGCACAAGGGGTTACATTTAATTGCCAACTTTCAAATAGCTCACAGCCAGCTTCAAAACTGTGTTCAAAAGGCTCATAAAAGAGAATGCGCTTTTGCTCAAGTGGTGCGAGAGGTAAATCGATTGCGTACTGATGTTTTGGAATTTCAAGTTCAGCATTAAAGGTAAAGCAACTACCTTTACCGATGGCTGAGTTTAGTGAAATTTTTCCACCCATTGCCTCAACAAGGTGTTTAGTAATAATTAAGCCAAGACCGGTGCCACCAAACTTACGGGTAATACTTGAGTCAGCCTGACCAAAGGCCAAAAACAATGAATCTTGCTTACTTGCATCAATACCAATACCAGTATCTTTTACTGAAATAAGCAGTGCTTGTTTGTAATCATCAATTTTGCGCCCTGTGACATCTATCGTGACGCTACCATGTTCGGTAAATTTAATGGCATTACTAATAAGGTTAATCAATATTTGTTTAAAGCGTGTTGGGTCGCCTATTACATGATCCGATATTCCTTCAGCCACATAAAGTGAGAGTTCAATATGTTTGTCATGGGCGTTTGGCGCTAATAGGGTGAGAGCTTCGTTGATGGTGTCGCGCAGTTGGAAATGAATATGTTCAAGTTCCATTGCACCTGCTTCAAGTTTTGAAAAATCTAAAATATCACTGATGATAGTAAGTAAGCTTTTCGCTGAAAACTCAATGGTGTCTAAGTAGTCTTTTTGGTGTTTATTGAGCGGTGTTTTTGACAGTTGACGAGTAAAACCAATTACACCATTGAGCGGGGTTCTTAGTTCGTGACTCATTTTTGCCAGAAAGTCTGATTTAACCTGATTCGCTCTTTGAGCTTCACGTTTAGCAAAGTTTAATTTAATGTTTTGCGTTTCGTATTGCTCTAATGTTTCGCGATAGTCGCTAATCGCTTGGTCAATATGACGCTGCATTTCGTCTTTTTGCGAGACCATGTTTTCTGCAATATCGTTTAACCCGCGACGTAAAATTTCAAATTCGCCTGTCATGCGCTGCGGTAAGTCGGTTTCAAGTTGCCCGCTTTTAAGTTGATCAACAGCGAACACTAGCTTTTTGATTGGGTCGCTTAATCGATTTGAAAAACGAAACGCAATAACTAAAGCAATTGCGATAGCAAGGCTAATCATAATTATGCTAAACAACATTGCGCTTTGCCGTGCAATTACGGCGCGATCAGTGCTTATTTCAACATTTACATAAGCTTTTATTGGTAAATCTTGAGAAATTAACAAGCTTTCGTTTGAAAGTGCGTTTTTATCGAAAATTGGCAGTGAAAATAAAAGGCTGTTGTCTAGTTGCTTAATGTGCAGTTGTGAGGGTAGAGCATTGCCGTTTTCAAATTTAAATTGCTCAATTTCAGGGTAATAGTTACTGGTTAAAATCAGTTGATGGTTTGCATTAAACAAAACAATAGATTTTATTAAGGGTGCATGTTGATTGTGGGTGTCACTGATGACACTTTTTAGCTCGGCAACATTGTTTTCATTAAGTGCATGCTCAATGGCTTTTGCCAAAGGTGTAGAAATGGTTTGACCTTGTTCTGTAAGAAAATCATTAAGCTCTTGGTAGCGAGTTAAGGTAAAATAACTGCCAAGGATAATACCAACCGCTAAAGTGGGTACTAAAGTTAATAGTATTATCCAATCTCTTAAACCAAATCTACTCATCGGGTGCAATTGTTATAATAATTTATTATGACACTTAATAGGTAAGGTTAAAGACTAAAGCGGTATTAGGCAAACAATTTATAGGGTTAATAGCAGTGGCAAGGTTTTTTAAACCACAGAAAAAGCAGCTTTCACAAGAGAAACAAACATTTACTATCGATTCAATGAATCACGAGGGGTTAGGGGTTACCCGTCATAATAAAAAAGTGGTGTTTGTTGAAGGGGCATTAACTGGCGAAACCGTATTAGCCAAACAACTTTCAAATAAAAGTAAGTTTGAAAAATTCCAAACGGTAAAAGTACTTGAGCCAAGCGCTTTTCGAGTAACGCCTTTTTGCCAGCATTATGAACAATGTGGCGGCTGCCAATTACAGCATTTAGACGCCGAGCAGCAAGTGCAAGAAAAGCAAACCGCTGTGAACAAGCTCTTCGAAAAATTTGCTGAAGTATCTAATTTACCATGGCAAAAACCGTTAACGAGTGAGCCCGTTCATTATCGTCGCAGCGGTCGTATTGCGGTTATTTACGACAAACAAAAAGATCAATTTTTAGTTGGTTATCGTCAAAAACAATCAAAAAAAATAATCAATATTTCACAGTGCGATGTTTTGCTTAAGCCGTGGCAAGCTGTTTTCAGTGCGGTAAGGTCGCTATTACCTCAATTAAAAGGAGGTGATTCGATTTCACATTTACAGTTATGTTCGGTTGAAAGCGGAAATTATTTAATCGTACGTCATACTAAAGCCCTTAAAGACAGTGATATTAAGCAACTACAAACCATGTGCCTTGAACATCAATGGCAGTTAGTGCTGAATAGCGATAAAGGGCTTTTTGATAGTCAAGAAATACCGTATTACCTACTTGATGATTATCAGTTAAAACTGTTTTTTGGCTTTGATAACTTTATTCAAGTAAATGCAGATGTAAATAAAACCATGATTAAGCAAGCACTTAACTGGCTTAATGTAACAAAAGAAGACACTGTATTAGACCTTTTTTGTGGTGTGGGTAACTTTACTTTACCGCTCGCAACTCAGTGTAAGAACGTGGTTGGTGTAGAAGGTGTTGCATCAGCTATTGCGCTGGCAAAACACAATGCTCAAGAAAACCAATTGGCCAATGCGGCATTTTATTGTCAGGATTTAACTGAAAATATTAAGACGCAAGACTGGTTTAATCGCGAGTATTCGGTACTATTGCTAGACCCATCGCGTATGGGGGCGTTTGATATTCTAACTCAACTTAAATTAAAGCGTTTTTCTCGTGTACTTTATGTTGCATGCGATCCGGTAACGATGGCACGCGACAGCAAGCTATTAATTAATGCGGGCTTTAAAGTGAGTAAAATTTCATTAATGAATATGTTTCCTAATACGTCCCATATTGAAACGATGGCACTGTTTGAAAAGGAGAATTAATAGACATGGTATCCATTAGGCAATCTCACTTACTTTCTAATGTAGAGAGCTTTAATGCTTGGTTAGAAATGCTTGCATTAAGTCATGAGAAGCAAGAGCAGCTTGAACGAGCCTATGACTATTGCCTAGCATTTTGTGAGCAAAAAAAGCTAGAAAGTGAGTTTGAAGCGAGTTTGCCTGCCAGCAAGGAAATTGTCGAAATTCTTGCTGAACTTAATATGGATGCGGAAACTCTATTAACAGCATTTTTAACTCCTTTGTATTTGAGTAAAAAATTAGACAAAGAACACCTAGCTAAACATTTTTCGAAATCAGTGGTTGAACTGTTAACGGGTGTTAAGCAAATGGCAGCACTTGGTGCGTTAAGCTTCCAAGGTAAGGGCAGTACACAAATCGATAATATCCGCCGCATGTTACTAGCAATGGTAGAAGATGTGCGCGCGGTGGTGATTAAATTGGCACAGCAAGTGTGCCTACTGCGCGAGCTTAAAAATGCCAGCGAAGAAGAGCGCGTTATTGCTGCAAAAGAAACCGACAATATATTCGCACCACTGGCGAACCGTTTAGGTATAGGCCAATTAAAGTGGGAGCTTGAAGATCTTTCACTGCGTTATCTTCACCCAGAAAAATACAAAGAAATAGCCAAATTACTCGATGATAAGCGTATTGCACGCGAAAGTTATATGAGCAATATGGTGGCGCTGGTTAAAGCTAAATTGGCTGATGCGGGTATTGAAGCTGAAGTGTACGGTCGTCCAAAGCACATCTATAGCATCTACAAGAAGATGCAAAATAAAAACTACGAGTTTGATCAGCTCTTTGATATTCGCGCAATGCGCGTGGTGGTTAACGAACTGCAAGATTGTTACGGTGCACTGGGTATTGTGCACACCAACTGGCGTCATCTCAATAAAGAATTTGATGATTACATTGCCACGCCAAAAGCTAATGGCTATCAATCTATTCATACGGTCGTGTTTGGCCCAGAAGGTAAAACCGTTGAAATACAAATTCGCACCGAAGCCATGCACCAAGATGCAGAGCTTGGTGTTGCTGCCCATTGGCTTTATAAAGAAGGTTCACTGCCTGGTAAAAACTCGGGCTATGAGCAAAAAATTAGCTGGTTGAGAAAACTGCTGCAATGGCAAGAAGAAGTTGTTGACGATGAAGAGTTTGCTGAAGAGCTTAAAAACCAAGTGGTTGAAGACCGTGTATATGTGTTTACACCGCGCGGCGATATTCTAGATTTACCAACTGGAGCAACACCACTTGATTTTGCCTACTATATTCATTCAAATGTAGGGCACCGCTGCATTGGCGCCAAAGTATTTGGCAAAATTGTGCCTTTTACTCATGAACTTCACACTGGCGACCAAGTTGAAATTCTTACACAAAAAGAGCCGAACCCAAGTCGAGATTGGTTAAATCCATCTTTAGGGTACGTAAAATCATCGCGTGCGCGCTCTAAAATTCACCATTGGTTTAAGCAGCAAGACAGAGATAAAAACTTAGCTGCAGGTAAAGAAATACTTGATACTGAACTAGCAAAGCTTAATTTACAAACCAAAGATTTAAAACCGGCATTAACGCGTTTTAACTTGAATTCAATTGAAGACTTACAAGTAGCTGTGGGTGCAGCTGATGTTCGCATAAATCAGTTGATTAACTTTTTGCAAAATAAACATTTGCCACAGGACGATGAATTACCAAAATTCCGCAAATCAACCAAACCGCGTAAAGGTGATAAAAACGGAATTGTGGTAGAAGGTGTAGGTAGTTTGCTAAGCCATGTTGCCAAGTGTTGCGAGCCTGTGCCAGGTGACAGTGTTCAAGGCTTTATCACCCAAGGGCGTGGTATTGCTGTGCACCGCAGTGACTGTGAGCAGTTAGAACATTTACGTGGTCAGTTTCCAGAGCGCTTTATTGATGTTAGTTGGGCTGATGAAGTGTGCGAGCACTATGCGGTAACTATTCGCATTGAGGCAAATGACCGTCAAGGATTAATGCGTGATATCTCTTCTGTACTAGCCAATGAAAAAACCAATGTACTGAACATGAATTTGCAAACTAATAACGAGCGACAAATTGCGATTTTTGAAATGAAAGTCGAAATTAGTAACATCGATCAAATGAACAAACTACTTGTTAAGCTATCGCAAGTGGATGATGTTTTTTCAGCGGTTAGAACATAGAGAGCACTATGAGCCAAAGTCACAATATCGATATTTTGCTAAATATCATGTCTAAGCTCCGCGACCCTGACGGCGGTTGTCCTTGGGATTTAAAGCAAGACTTTGCGTCAATTGTGCCGCATACCCTTGAAGAAGCATATGAAGTGGCAGAATGTATTGAGCATGAGCAGTTTCTTGAATTAAAAGACGAGTTGGGTGATTTACTATTTCAAATCGTTTTTTATGCGCAGCTTGGGAAAGAGCAGCAGTTATTTAATTTTGACGATGTGGTTGCCGCTATTTGCGATAAATTAGTACGCCGTCATCCGCATGTATTTGCGAACGAAGAAGTGCTTTCAGAAGAGCAATTGAAAGCAAACTGGGAAGCGCAAAAAGCGGGTGAACGCAAGCAAAAAACGTTGGTGAATATTCTCGATGATATTCCCCATGCATTACCTGCATTATCGCGCGCGCAAAAAATTCAAAAACGAGTTGCGAGCGTTGGCTTTGATTGGCCCTCAATAACAGGGGCGCTTGATAAAGTGGAAGAAGAGTTTCAAGAAGTACGCGAAGAGCTTGAAACAAACGCGCCTGATGAAAAGTTGGCAGAAGAGCTTGGTGATTTGATGTTTGCTTTGGTGAATGTAATTCGCCATGCTGGTTTTAATGCAGAACACGTGCTGCGCAATGCAAATAACAAGTTTACTCGCCGTTTTAACCAAGTGGAATTAACAATCTCTAAATCCAAACCGATGAAAGAAGCAACCCTTGAAGAAATGGAAGCAGTTTGGCAGCGAGTGAAAAAGCTTGAGAAAGCGTAAATTTCATTTGAGCAAAATGGCAACTTTTAGTATAATGTTTTCCCGTCTTGTTGATTGCCTTTAACGGCAATATTGTCTATTAATTCCTGACATCTTAGGGTTCACATGAATACAAAATTTATCTTCGTTACAGGCGGGGTTGTTTCCTCCTTGGGTAAAGGTATTGCTGCAGCGTCACTAGCTGCTATTTTAGAAGCGCGCGGTCTTAACGTTACGATTCTAAAGCTTGATCCTTACATTAATGTTGATCCTGGCACTATGAGCCCTATCCAGCACGGTGAAGTATTTGTTACCGAAGACGGTGCTGAGACTGACCTAGATTTAGGTCACTATGAGCGTTTTATTCGCACTAAAATGACTAAGCGTAATAACTTTACGCAAGGTCGTGTTTTTGAAGACGTATTACGTCGAGAGCGTCGTGGTGAGTTCCTTGGCGCTACTATTCAGGTGATCCCACATATTACTAACGATATCAAACGTCGTGTACTTGATGGTGCTGAAGGTTATGATATTGCAATTGTTGAAGTAGGCGGCACGGTAGGTGATATTGAGTCACAACCTTTCCTTGAAGCACTTCGTCAATTAGGTACTGAATTAGGACGTGAATCTGCGCTTTACATGCATTTAACACTAGTACCTTTCCTTGGTGCTGCAGGTGAAGTTAAAACTAAACCAACACAACACTCTGTAAAAGAGTTACGTTCGATTGGTATTCAACCTGATATTCTAATTTGTCGTTCTGATCGTCAAATTCCACCAAATGAGCGTGCAAAGATTGCGTTATTCACTAACGTTGAAGAAAAAGCAGTTATCTCATTAAAAGATGTCGACAGTATTTATAAAATTCCTGCGCTGCTTAAGTCGCAAGGTCTTGATGATTTAGTATGTCGTCGTTTCTACATTGAAAGACCTGAAGCAGACCTTTCTGAGTGGGAACAAGTGCTATATCAAGAGTCAAATCCAAATGGTGAAGTGACAATTGGTATGGTTGGTAAATACATTGAATTACCAGATGCCTACAAATCAGTAAACGAAGCATTAAAGCATGCAGGCCTTAAAAATCGTGTAACAGTAAACATCAAGTATGTTGACTCACAAGATGTTGAAACAAAAGGTGTTGAAGTTTTAGCTGGTCTTGACGGTATTCTAGTTCCGGGCGGCTTTGGTGGTCGTGGTGTAGAAGGTAAGATTTTAACGGCACAATACGCACGTGAAAACAAAGTACCATACCTAGGTATTTGTTTAGGTATGCAGGTTGCTCTAATTGAATTTGCACGAAATGTTGCAGGCCTTGAAGGCGCGAACTCATCTGAGTTTGATGCAGACGCTGAACATAAAGTAATTGGTTTAATTACTGAGTGGTTAGATAAAGAAGGTAACGTTGAGCAACGTTCTGAAGAGTCAGACCTTGGCGGTACAATGCGTCTAGGTTCGCAAAAGTGTCACTTAGTTGAAGGCACTAAAGCACGTGAAGTATACGGCGCGCCAGAAATTTTCGAACGTCACCGTCACAGATACGAAGTGAACAACCACTACGTTGAGCAACTAGAGAAAGCTGGTCTTGTTTTCTCAGGCTTATCGGAAGATAAGAAGCTGGTGGAAATGATTGAGCATCCAAATCACCCGTGGTTTGTGGCTGCACAGTTCCACCCGGAGTTTACTTCAACTCCTCGCGATGGCCATCGTTTATTTGAAGGCTTCGTGGGTGCGGCGTTCGCTGCGCAAAAAGACGAAAAGTAATTGTTAAGCCGTGACCTATGTCGCGGCTTTTTTATTTAAACTGCCTGTGATTTTGAACCCTTCACAGGCTTAGCACAACAACCTTTATGGGAAAGAGGATATAAGATGTCTGAAATCGTAAAAGTCATTGGTCGTGAAGTAATGGATTCACGTGGTAACCCAACTGTTGAAGCTGAAGTACATTTAGCAAATGGCATTTGGGGTCGTGCATGTGCACCATCAGGCGCATCAACGGGTACCCGCGAAGCATTAGAACTTCGTGATGGTGACAAGAGCCGTTACTTAGGTAAAGGTGTTTTAAATGCGGTGAATTTCATCAATGGTCCAATCGCTGACGCTTTAATCGGCAAAAACTCTCACCAGCAAAAAGACATTGATGGCATCATGATTGATCTTGATGGCACAGAAAACAAAGAAAAACTGGGCGCGAACGCGATTCTAGCTGTTTCTCTAGCAAATGCTAAAGCAGCAGCACAAGACAAAGGTCAAGAGTTATTCGAGCACATTGCTGAACTAAACGGTACGCCGGGTAAGTTCTCAATGCCAGTACCTATGATGAACATCATCAACGGTGGTGAGCATGCAGATAACAACGTAGACATTCAAGAGTTTATGGTTCAGCCAGTAGGCGCACCTAACTTTAAAGAAGCACTTCGCATGGGTGCAGAAATCTTCCACAGCCTGAAGAAAGTACTTAGTGCACGTGGCCTAAACACAGCTGTTGGTGATGAAGGTGGTTTTGCACCTAACTTATCATCTAACGAAGAAGCGCTTGCTGTAATCGTTGAAGCGGTTGAAGCTGCTGGCTACAAAATGAATGAAGATGTAACGCTTGCGCTAGACTGTGCTTCATCTGAATTCTATACAGACGGCAAGTACGACCTTAAAGGCGAAGGTAAAGTATTCGATTCAGAAGGTTTTGCTGACTTCCTAGCGGATCTTTCTGCACGTTACCCAATTGTATCTATTGAAGACGGCTTAGATGAAAGCGACTGGGCTGGTTGGAAAGTACTAACAGATAAGATTGGCGACAAACTACAGCTAGTTGGTGACGATTTATTCGTAACTAATACGAAGATCTTAAAGCGTGGTATTGATGAAAAGATTGGTAACTCAATCTTAATCAAGTTCAACCAAATTGGTTCACTTACAGAAACACTTGAAGCGATTCAAATGGCGCATGAAGCTGGCTTTACAGCGGTTATCTCGCACCGTTCAGGTGAAACTGAAGACGCAACTATTGCTGATTTAGCAGTGGGTACTGCGGCAGGCCAAATTAAGACTGGTTCACTTTGTCGTTCTGACCGTGTTGCTAAGTACAACCAACTTCTTCGTATCGAAGAGAAGTTAGGTGAAAAAGCGATTTACAATGGTCGTAGCGAAATCAAAGGTCAATAATTGATATTTGATTTGTAGCTAAAAAAACCGCTGTTTTTACAGCGGTTTTTTATTTTGTAGATTTCAGATTTCAGATTTCAGATTTCAGATTTCAGATTTCAGGTTTTTTCTTAATCCTAAACTCTAAAAGCTTTTTTACCCACCACCAAACTGCTTGGCTAAAATTTGCTTGGTAAATTCGGTTTTTAGGTAGTAACCGCGTGGTAAGGTCATAATCTCGCTGCCATTTGGGCCTATTGCTTGAGTCAGTGCTTTACTGTTTGCTGCTTTTGGGCGAAGTTGCAGTACTTGACCAAAATGCCCGTTTACTTGCTCAATATTGCCAAGGGCAATCATTTCAGTGAGTTCTTCCCAATCTTTTTTTAGTAAGGCTTCTTCTTGCTGACTGGGCTTCCATAAAAAACCATTTCCGATAATACGATCGGTTGGTGCGAGATCGCGCTCAGATAAAATCGGTAACCACAAAACGTGAGAAAGCTTTTTCTTTACCACAGAATTTTGCCAAGTCACACCATGGAGATTTGTAAGAGGTGTGATTGAAACATAGGTGGTTTCTAAGGGTTTTCCGGTGTAAGAGATAGGCAGTGTTTTAAGCTCCACGCCTAAATGTGGAAAATCAGGTTCAGGCTTTGACGCTGCAGTCGCGCCAAGCACATACTCAATCAGTTGACCAATCCAACCTTTCTCTCTCAGCAGGTTTTCAGGCGTTTTAAATGCATATTGCGCAGCAATTTCGCCAAGTGTTAATCCTGCAATAGTATTAACTCGCATCATTAACTCAGGAATGTCTCTAGGGGCGTTTGGCTTGTTCATAAAAATGCATTTAAAAATAAAAGCTAAGTTTAGCAAATATTGATTACTTGAATAACCTTAAAAGTTGAATTGCTTGTATAGAAAATGTGCTGCTTTTTGTGGGTGGTGTTTTTTTCTGGAAAAATATTTATAACTCATTGAAATTTAATGTTTTATTTTGTGTTGATGGCCGGGTCTTTGATGTTTGGTGATGTATTTATGCACTAAATACACAAATATAAACAATGTTATCCACAGAAACTGTGGAGAACTAATGGAAAATAACAGTCTATTGTGGATTTGTTTGAGAAATGTGCGTTTATTTATAATTTTATTCACAACTTGTGGGTAAGCTGAGTATATGCTGGTTTTTCATTTGCTGTTACGTAAGGATTATGGAACAATCGAGCTATATTAAGAATTAAAAGAGGCACATGCGGGTGATAGATGCCGAAGGGTTCCGTGCCAACGTTGGAATAGTTATTTGTAATAATCAGGGACAGGTATTTTGGGCTAGGCGATACGGTCAGCACTCTTGGCAATTTCCACAAGGTGGTGTTGATCAGGGCGAAACTGCCGAGCAAACCATGTACCGTGAATTGAACGAAGAAGTGGGATTGAAACCTGAAGATGTTGAAATTATCGCGAGTTCAAAACACTGGTTACGCTACAAATTGCCTAAGCGTTTAATTCGTAGAGATTCAAGTCCAGTATGTATTGGTCAGAAGCAAAAGTGGTTTTTACTAAAGTTGCGTTGTCCTGACGAAGATGTTGATTTATCGAAAACAAATCATCCTGAATTTGATGATTGGCGTTGGGTGAGTTACTGGTACCCTGTACGCCAAGTTGTTTCATTTAAACGAGATGTGTATCGTCGAGTGATGAAAGAATTTGCTCCTCATGCAATGCCATTTCATAAAAAAGAACAAGCCTGGCGACATAGGCGTTAATAAATGAGGTAACTGTGCTAACAGCATTACGAGAAATCGCGCAAAAAGTGTCGCAACAAACCAGTTTAAAAGCGGCGCTTGAGTGTTTTGTTTTAAGTGTGAAAAACACTATGAACACTGATTGCTGCTCGGTTTATTTCGCAGATTATGCGCAAGATTCTTTTGTATTAATGGCTACTGAAGGCCTTAATCCAGATGCTGTTGGCGAATTTAGAATTGGTTTCACCGAAGGTTTAGTTGGGCTTGTAGCGCAACGTGAAGAGGCCATAAACTTAGCATTTGCAAAATCCCACCCTCGCTTTAAATTAGCACCTGAAGTTGATGAAGAAAGTTTTAATGCTTTTTTAGCTGTGCCGATTGTGCATCAAGGTAAAATCCTTGGTGTTATTGTTGTACAGCAAGTACTAGCGCGAGTGTTTAGTCAAGATGAAGAATCTTTTTTAGTCACATTATCTGCACAACTCGCAGCTCAACTAGCCAACGCCGAAATTCAGCATTTGCTTGAATTTGATGAATCAGAACAAAAGACCACCTGTTTGAAGGGCTTAAGCTCTGCCCCTGGTATTGCCCTTGGAAGAGCTTATGTAGTTGCGCCAAGTATCGATTTTAGCCAATTAGAATTAATGAAATCGGATGCCCATGTAGAGCAAGTGCGTTTATTCCACCATGCAGTAATTACAACACGCAAAGAGTTTAGACGCATGGCGGCTCAGCTAGACTCTGAACTTGGACAAGAAACTTTGGCTGTGTTTACTGTTTACGAGCAGTTGCTCGAAGCGAAAAGCTTAGGTGACCAAGTAGAAGCAAAAATACATGAAGGCTGGTGTGCTAAAAGCGCTCTAAAATTAGTGATTGAAGCCCTTGTTGCGCAGTTTATGTCGATGCAAGATACCTATATTCGTGAAAGAGCCATTGATATTCAAGATATTGGTCTGAGGGTTTTACATCATCTGTTAAATAGTGAATACAAGAAACACCATTTTGATGAGCCTATTATTTTAGTGGCTGATACGGTAACACCAACAATGCTTGCTGAAATACCAAGAGAAATGTTGGCCGGGGTTGTGAGTATTAGTGGCGCGGCAAATTCACATGCATCAATACTAACGCGTGCGATGGGCATTCCAGCTATATGGGGTTTATCAGGGTTACCTATTTCGCATGTTGCGGAAAAGTATTTAATTCTAGACGCTTATGCCGGTCGAATATATATATCTCCGAGCAAGGCGCTAATTAATGAGTACACCAAGTTAAAGCGTGAGGATGCGCGTTTACACGATACCTTTGATGCTGAATATCAGTTAGAAGCTGTGACCCTTGATGGTGAAGAAATTAACTTGTATGCCAATACTGGGCTTGAAGTATCAAACGATTTAATTAATGCAAAATACCTTGATGGAATCGGCTTATACCGCACTGAAGCATGGTTTATGCAGCAAGCTTCGTTTCCAAGCCAGACAGAGCAAGAAGCTTGGTATCGCGGGATTTTAGCCGCGTATCATCCTGCACCTGTCACCATGCGTACACTGGATATTGGTGGTGATAAATCCTTAAGTTATTTTAATTTTACAGAAGAAAATCCGTTTTTAGGCTGGCGCGGTATTCGCATCAGCTTAGATCATCCTGAACTGTTTTTAGAGCAAGTAAAAGCGATGCTCAAAGCCAATATGGGCTTAGGTAATCTTAGAATTATGTTGCCTATGGTCGCTGATGTAAACGAAGTGGAATCAGCGAAACGCCTTATCCAGCAAGGTTTTTTTGAACTGCAAGAAGAGTGGGCTCCGGCTCAGGGAAAATTAGAAATGCCGCAAGTGGGCATTATGATAGAAGTACCTTCCAGTGTTTACTTATTACCTGAGTGGGCTAAGTGTGTTGATTTTTGCTCGGTTGGTAGCAACGATTTAACGCAATATATGTTAGCGGTAGATAGAACTAACTCACGCGTTGCTAATTTATTTGACAGTTACCATCCTGCAATTTTAAGGGTGTTAAATGATATTGCCATTCAATGCATTGACTATGAATTGCCTTTTAGTTTGTGTGGCGAACTTGCTGCGGATCCTGAGGGCGCACTTTTATTAGTGGCAATGGGTTATCGTGATTTAAGTATGAGCCCAAGTGCGATTAATAAAGTGAAATACGTATTAAGGCGCCTTAATGCTAGCGATATGGAATTGCTATTAAAAGAGTGTTTAGCTGCTAAAAATGCAAAACAAGTTCACCGATTGTTACGTGAATTTATTATTCATCACAATTTAAGCCAAATTCTGTATACTAGCTCCGTCCACTAAAACCTAGGTTATTCATGTCTGATATTTCGATTGTTTTTTTTAGTTGTTTAGCACTCGGGTGTTTAGTTGGCTTTTTGGCTGGTTTATTGGGAATTGGCGGCGGACTTATTATTGTCCCTGTGCTTAGCTACTTATTGTTAGCACTTGATTTAGTACCAAAAGATCAAGCCATGGTAGTTGCCATTGCTACCTCATTGGCATCCATTATTTTCACTTCATCGAGTTCAGCTTTTGCGCATCATCGCAATCAAAATATTCCTTGGAAAATTGCCCCTTGGGTATTAGTGGGTGTGTCAATTGGTGCACTTTTGAGTGGAGTGATTGCTACTGGGATTAGTAATGACACGCTGCAATTAATTTTTGCTAGCTGTGTTATTTTTATTGCCATTCGGATGATTTTACCGCATCAACCAAAAGAGCAATCAGTATTGCCGCATGGCAGTATTTTAACCCTTGGTACCAGCGTAATTGGTGCTATTTCAGGCATGGTTGGTATTGGTGGTGGCGCACTATTAGTGCCATTTTTGACGCACTTTAAACTCGATATGCGTAAAGCCATTGGTTGTGCTGCACTGAGTGGCATTTTGATCGCTACTTTTGGTGTAGTCGGGTATATTAGTTTGGGCTTACAATACCATGAAGTAAGCGAAGGATTTATTGGTTTTGTGTACTTGCCTGCATTGTTTGGCATTGTATTAACATCTGCATTTTTTGCTCAGTTTGGAGCAAAAGCAGCGCAATATTTACCTGTTAAAATAATAAAACGAATTTTTGCGGCACTGTTAGTTATTGTCGCTATTAGAATGTTAAGTAGTTAAAAGGAAAGGTGGAAATAAGTGGATTTTCCTAATATTGACCCAGTATTTATTGAGTTAGGGCCATTAAAGGTGCATTGGTATGGCATGATGTATTTAATTGCATTTGTTACTGCATCATTTTTAGCATCACGTGCTGCAAGTAAACCAAATAGTGGTTGGACAAAAGAACAAACCAGCGACTTATTATTTTATGGCATGTTAGGTGTAATTTTAGGGGGCCGTTTTGGCTATGTCTTTTTCTATCAATTCAGTTACTTTTTAGAAAACCCACTTTACCTATTTAAAATTTGGGAAGGGGGAATGTCATTCCATGGTGGTGTAATAGGTGTTGTTACAGCCATTGCATGGTTTGCTAAAAAACAGAATAAAACCCTACTAGGCGTTGGCGATTTTGTTGCGCCGTTAGTGCCTTTAGGTTTGCTTTTTGGCCGTATTGGTAACTTTATTAATGGTGAGTTGTGGGGCAGAGCATCAGATGTGCCTTGGGCGATGGTTTTTCCAACCGGCGGGCCAGTTGCACGTCACCCATCACAACTTTATGAAGCTATTTTAGAAGGCTTAGTGCTTTTTGCGATTATTCAGTTTGTGAATAGAAAACCGCGTGCTGAAGGTGTTATTGGTGGCTTATTCTTATTTGGTTACGGCTTCTTTAGATTTATTGTTGAATACTTCCGTGAGCCTGATGCGCACATTGGCCTTTATGGCGGTGTAATTTCGCAAGGACAAATTTTGTCATTGCCAATGGTATTAGCAGGTTTAGGATTGATGATTTGGGCTGTAAAGCGCCAACAAAAAGAGTGTAACGCATGAAACAGTATTTAGAGTTATGTCAGCGTATTGTTGATGAAGGCCATTGGGTTGAAAATAAACGTACGGGAATTCGTTGTTTAACTGTCGTTAATGCTGATTTAGAGTACGATGTTGCTAACAACAAATTCCCATTAATTACAACGCGTAAAAGCTTTTATAAAGCGGCTATTGCCGAACTACTAGGTTATTTACGTGGTTATGATAACGCCGCGCAATTTAGAGCTATTGGATGTAACACCTGGAACGCGAATGCTAACGAAAATAGTGCATGGCTTAATAATTCACACCGTAAAGGTGAAGATGATATGGGGCGTGTTTACGGGGTGCAAGGTCGTTCATGGCAAAAGCCAGATGGCACAACGCTTGATCAACTTAAAAAGATTGTTGATAACCTTAAAAATGGCATTGATGATCGCGCTGAAATCTTAACTTTTTACAATCCTGGTGAGTTTGATATGGGCTGCCTACGCCCATGTATGCACACACATACATTCTCACTGTTGGGCGATACGCTTTATTTAACATCTTATCAGCGTAGTTGTGATGTGCCTTTAGGGCTTAATTTTAACCAAATTCAGTGTTTCGTTTTACTTGCTTTAATGGCACAGATTTGTGGTTTAAAACCAGGTAAGGCGTACCATAAAATTGTAAATGCCCATATTTATGAAAATCAGCTGGAATTGATGCGTGATGTGCAACTTAAACGTGAACCGTTTGAGTCACCAACACTACAAATAAACCCGAATATTAAAACGCTAGTAGATATTGAAACTTGGGTCAGTACTGATGATTTTACAGTGGAAGGTTATCAATATCATGAGGCAATAAAATACCCATTTGCCGTATAAAAAGTACTAAGGAAAGAATAATAATGAAAGCAGTTATTCCTGTAGCAGGCCTTGGCACACGTATGTTGCCAGCAACCAAAGCAATTCCTAAAGAAATGCTTCCGATTGTTGATAGACCTTTAATTCAATACATTGTTGAAGAAGTTGCCGCTGCTGGTATTAAAGAAATTGTACTGGTAACCCACTCAAGTAAAAATTCGATTGAGAACCACTTTGATACGAGTTTTGAACTTGAAGCAACTTTAGAGCGCCGTGTAAAACGTCAATTACTTGAAGAAGTACAGGCAATTTGCCCAAAAGACGTGACTATTATTCATGTGCGTCAAGGTGAAGCAAAAGGGTTAGGGCATGCGGTTGAGTGTGCAAGACCAATCGTAGGGGATGCGCCTTTTGCCGTAATACTGCCAGATGTTATTTTAGATAATGCGAGCTGCAATCTAAAAAAAGATAATCTTGCTGAAATGATTACACGTTTTTCAGATTCTGGTCACAGCCAAATTATGGTTGAAAAAGTAGCTGATGAAGATGTTGATAAGTTCGGTATTGTAAATATTAATGGTAACGACTTATTACCTGGTGGTAGTACTGCAATTAAAAATATTGTGGAAAAACCCACTCGTGAAGATGCACCTTCAAACTTAGCGGTTGTTGGCCGTTATGTGCTGGATAAATCTATTTGGCCACTGCTTAAGCAAACACCACTGGGAGCAGGTAATGAAATTCAACTTACTGATGCAATTGCTATGTTAATGAAAGAGCAGCAAGTGGATGCCTATTACATGAAAGGCAAAAGCCATGATTGTGGCTCAAAATTAGGCTATATGAAAGCCAATGTTGAATATGCACTGCGCCGTGACGAACTAAAAGATGAGCTAAAAGCATATATTAAAACACTGCTTTAATTCGTTTTGGAATAGAAATAAGAAAATGCCACTTCAAAGTGGCATTTTTTTTGCTTTGCTTATAGCAGTTCACACGTATTTGAAGGCGTAATAAATGAAACAGCTTGGCTTTATAGTTTTAGCAAGTGCATTACTTTTAGGATGTGCAAATGAGCCTAAGGTCGCAGTATCTGAAGAGGCTAGAGTATTTAATAAAACGACCGTATCAGAGCGTAATCTTCATAGTTTTGCTAAGCAACTTGCGGTAAGTATGTTTGATACTATGCCAAAACTTAATGCGGATAATCGAATTGCTGTAGGAACATTTTTGCCAGAAAGTGACTTACATAATCAAACGAATGCTCAATTGGTCTCTTTGGGGAATCAGGTGCAATCAAGTTTGCAAACCCTATACACTCAAGTGGGCGCTAATGTCATTGAGTTTAAGGCTTCAGAATATATAAATATCGCCGATAACCAAGATATTATGCTATCTCGCACACAAAATGATTTGGCAAATAAGCTGGCCATTAATTATTTTTTAACTGGCACGATTAGCCAAGTTGAAAGCGGCTTTATTGTAAATGCTCGTTTAATAGACTTAATAGATAAACGCGTTGTATCGGCCGCCACTGAAATATTTCCTGCCAATATTAATTGGCAAGAAAATAAAGTATTACTCAGAGATGGAAAACTTTATAGGAGCAATTACTAATGAAAGTTTATTATTTTAAATCTTTATGTGTCGCATCGTTGACTGTTTCAATGATGGGTTGTTCGACATTTTATGCTCCTAAGGAAACTGTTGCAGCCAATGATAAAACGGCAATGCAAGTTGATAGCCGATTTCAAGCTTACAGTGCTGAGTCCTTTATGGCTAATAAAGGTTCTGTAAAAGAAATTAAGAATATTAATCACTATGTCCGTGGTCTGATGCATCAATTAGCCGACAATATTAAGTATGTTAATCAAAACACACCTATAGCTGTCATGAGTTTTGTTCTGCTTGATAGTGATCTACAAAAAACTACCTTAGTGGGCAACCAAATCGCAGAAAGTTTTGTTCATGAAGTGCATAAATTTGGATTACCTGTATTAGATTATAAAACGACAGATTTTTTTAGAATTAGTGAAGAAGGTGATTTTATATTTAGCCGTGATTATATGGAGTTGAGAACGGATCTTCCCATTGATTATGTTTTAACTGGTACTTTGACCAAACATCAGAAAGGTTATTTAGTAAACGCTAGAATTATTGGTATAAAATCGAAAGCAGTTGTTGCCTCGGCACAAGGTTTAGTGCCTGATTATGCGATCAAATCTTTACAGAATACTAAGAATAATGATGGTATTCCTCTACGAAGAGGGTGATGAGGTGATTATGAAATTATCATTTATTGTATCAGCCATTCTACTGACAGGTTGTGCAAGTAATACACAACAGCAATCTGTCGAGCCTGTTAAAAGTGAAGTGGAAACTTATCATCCTTCTTATCGTGTTTATCCAATTAATGATTATCTGTTAGATGAATATGTTGAACAGTTAGCTATAAAACTAATGGAAAATCTAGCTGCTGAGCCAGAAACAATTAGGCTAGCTGTGACTTCTTTTGTTGATCTTGATGGTTCACTTCAAACAGCCAGTCGTTTAGGTAATCAGTTAGCTGAATCTATGATTACAGAAGTTCAAGCTTTTGGTCTAAATATTGTTGATCATAAAGTAATGCCAATGGTGAGAATTGATAGTGGGGGAGACTATAGTTATTCTAGGGATGTTATGCAGTTAAATACGAAAGGACATATTAACGCTGTATTAAGTGGCACTTTGTTATATAAAGAAAATGGTGTTGTGATTAATTCAAGAATTACCAGTTTAGAAAATCAAAGTATTTTAGCAAGCGCTAAATACATTATTCCGTATAGTGTTGCATTTGATAACTGATATACAAACAGGTTTATATTAAATCAGAGTTTTATTCACCTCATATTCTTCTAAGTTATTAATAGCTATATCATTTCAATATGTTCCCGTAGCTCAGTAGGATAGAGCATTCGCCTCCTAAGCGAAGGGTTGCAGGTTCGACTCCTGCCGGGAACGCCATTAAATCCTTGAATTTCCTTTATGATTTGTTAAAAGTAAATGTGCTAGCGTAAGTTTTAACGTTACTGCTTTACTTATCTGACAGCTTATTGAATTTAATATGTTATTAAGCTTGGAAGTGAGTATTCTTGCAGTAAATTAATGACGCTTATTTATATTGATATGTTCCGCAATAGCATATTTATTTTGATAGCAAAGTGACATGTAAGTGGCTTAGTTGTGCTATTTGTGTGAGCAATCAGTGCAGTTGGCAGAACCAAAATCGACAGCCCCTAGAGCTAAGAACAGAATCGCTTTTCTTTGCACTGAAAGTGCCTCATTTCAAAAGTTTACTCTGACTATCTTTGATTAAGTCGATACAATTTTTCAACTGAGTTATTAAAAAAACGAATCCATGGTTCAATTAGAAGCTTGCTAGTGTGACTAAGTCACCTAATTGAACATTGGCTAATAACTTATCACCAATTACTTGCGCTATGGCTGTGTTTTGATTTACTTGTGTAACGCGAAGTTGGTAATCAGTGTCAATGATTAACTGCTTTTGATTAAACCCTTTGCGTAAAGCAACTTGTAATTTTTGCCCTTTTACTAGGTTATTTTCGGCGCCTAAACTAATAATAATGGTGTCGTGATCTATATTAAGAATACGTGCTTGTGCTGGTACGCAGGCAAGGTAGCTTGCTAAATCTTGGCCTAGTTTTAAATTAATATCTGTGATTTCTTGGCCATAGGGCATGGTCCAAAATTTTTCACTATTTACATCGATACGGGCTGTTTTTTTAGTCTGCCAGGTTGCAAAGCTGTCGTAACGCTTTTGCGTCATTAATTCACCTGTAAGACCGTTATATAAAGCAGTATTTAAACTAAAAAAGCGTTCAAATGCTTTATCTTGCCAAAAAGAAAGCGATGAGCTTTGTTGTTCACCTAGTGAAACATCGTCTATTTGAGAAACCCAAACAAACTGACTGTTATTTTGATCTGCAATTTGTTGAATAAGTGCGCTCGAATTTGCATCATGATGCGCTGTGAATAACGATGTTGTATTTAATTTACGGTTAATATCTGGTTTTGTGTTAAACAAATGACTGAATTGATTTAAATGGTTAACTAATTTGTTGCTGTAGGCTTTTGGCAGTTCAAAAATTTGGCCGTAGGTCGCTTGCTCAGGAAATTTAAAACCGGCTCTGGTAATTGCAATGTTCTTTTTGAGCGATGAATTTTGGCAGGTTTCACTGTCGTCTAAAATATCCAAACGCAAGGTGATTGATAATGTATCTGATGACTGGAGTTCGTCAATTACTTCAATTTGGTCGATTGCGCCATGAGAAGATATTTGCGTGGTTGGCGTTTGCCAAATACCATTGATAACTTGTTGTAAGCTATTAACTTGGGCACCAGAAAAAAGCAGTGCTTGTTGAATGGCATCTTCGGTTGCCATTAATCTTGCTTGCTCAATATCACCATTCCTAATTTTGGCTTGTCCTGTCGATTCATACCAAACAGCATGACTTGAAAAACTCACAAATATCAGCAGTGCGATTAAGCGCATAGTTAATGTCTCTAGAAAAATAGTGATTTTTAACATTCAATTTCTATACCAAACTTCAACTGGCTTAAAAATTGCTTCAAAGGGTTTAGATACCTATATGATGGTGATAAGCATGTCGAAACATTTTTTACAAACAACGATTATTTCAAGCGTTTTATTGCTTGCAGGTTGTAGTCAATTATTTGATAAACATATTGAATACGAATATCAAAAACCTGATAGTTTTCCGGTATTACATGCTGTTGGTTATGCTCCAATAAGTTTACAACCAGGTGCAACTGAAGAGCAAAAAGCGATTATGGCAATGAAGGCTTCAAAACTAGAGGCCTATCGAGAACTCGCTGAACAAGTGTATGGGCAAAAAGTTGACGCACAGACAAATGTTCAAGGTATGGTTGCTAGTAACGATACATTAAAAGTTCGGGTTCAAGGAGTTGTGCGTGGTGCTAAAGTCACTAAAAGTTATGCTGTAGGTGATACCTATGCAACTGAGGTTGAGCTTGATATGAAGCTAGTACATGATCTCTATATTGGTCAAACAAAACCACGAAGCGTAAAAAAAGTGACCTACTTTTAATTGTTGGTCACTTTCATTTCAGAAGATTTAAAATCTTAAGCTTTTAATCCACGGGCAATAGGATTAGGTAGAGAGATAGATTTACCCGTTTTATCGTATCCTGATTGGTTTTTACCAAACAAAATATCTTTTAACTTTTGCGACGCAAGTTGACTTTGATTTGCCGCAACTTGGTTCACATCATTTTGCTTTTTACATTCTGCAAGTGACTGATTAATTTTACTTATCATTTCTTGATAAGTTGCAACATCAGTACCTGCTTGCTCGAAAAATTTAGCAATATGTTGATCTCGCTGTTGAATTGAACGCAGCGATTCTACTTTTTTTTCCACAACAGATATTAATGATTCATGATCGCGTGACACAATTGCATCTAGCTCTTGTGTTAGTAGTTGAGCCATTTCATTCAGCTCATCTAGTTGTTGCGATAATATCTGTTCTAAATTCATTCGTTATCGGCCAAAAAGTTTAAATTCTAATTTATTGATGTTTTCAGCAAGTTTTTCAGCGTCAATTTTGTATTCACCATTAGCAATTGCTTTTTTAAGCTCATTTACTTTCTTTTGGTCAACACCTGATGCTTGTTCTGCTTTTTCGTTAAGCTTTTTCAATTGTTGAGCCTGTGGCGTAATGCTAACAGAGTCACTAGTTGCTTTTGCTGTTGCAGTATTTACTTGCACCTGCTTGTTTGCTGATTCAGTTGCTTGTTGCTTGGTACTTTCAAGCCTGACATTAGCTTGGCTGTTTGAGCCTTGATTTATCTGATTAACCATGACATTTCTCTCTACTAAGATTTCTCATCCTAGTTATCGGCATATAAGGTACAACCTTTAATAAAAAAATGGATATTTTTTTAAATTTTATAACCTATTATTTAACCTGAATTTTATCTTTTAGTACAGTGTTAAATAATCACTTTAACTTGTTGAGCATTGGTTACTTGGGCTTGTATTTTCTTGCCTGACTTTACATTTTTAATTGCAATATTGTCACCCACTCGGCCATCTTCCAAAGCTTCTCCTAGAGTTTTAATTGTCATACCTTTAAAACTTGCAAGAATAGTTACCTTATCACCTTTGCAGACATTGCATATGTAATTGTAGTTAATAGATTGGCCAGCGCGAACATTTCGTTTACTGCGTCCACCAATTAAAAATTGTTTAGATTTATATTGGTTAGAACGTGAAAGATGTTTTGCTACTTTTTTGGTCGCGAGATGTTGGGCTGTAATTTTCTGGCCTTTACTGATCCCTTTTGCAGCCGTAATAACTTCAACCAGCTCCAATTGACGTGTATAAACGAATACTTGCCAAGAATTTTGATCTAAACACTTAATTTTTATAGTAGATTGCCGATTATTATCTATAGGGTTTGCAGCACTTAACTGAAGTGGTGTGTCGCAATCACGTGTTTCGATACGTGAATCGAGAGGTAATGCAGTAATTGAAAGCTCTGAATTAGTCATTTCTGAGCTGTTTGCTTGCACTTGTTGACTGACAAAATCAATCGCCATTTGTTGCAACTCTAATTTTGTATATGCTTTTGCTTTGAGTGAAGTCATAGCAAGAGACGCAATTTGTATTAAAATGAATAAATACAGGTTTTTTTTAAACAAACTCATAATGTTTCGACTATGCTTTATGGGTAAAACAAGGTATAACTTCACAGTGTCAAAATTATGGCACGATGTCGTTATACGGTAGTACAATAACAAAGAAGCAAGAAGTATACCCTTTCATTGCTTCAAGTTAGGAGATTGAAATGGCAGGCATTTTAGATTCGGTTAATCAGCGAACGCAGCTCGTAGGCCAAAATAGACTTGAGTTGTTGCTGTTCAAATTAAAAGGCAGGCAACGATTTGGTATCAACGTATTTAAAGTACGTGAAGTTTTACAGTGTCCTAACTTAACGGCAATGCCAAAATCAAACCATTTTGTGAAAGGTGTGGCGCATATACGCGGTCAAACCATTTCGGTTATTGACCTTTCACTTGCGATTGGCGGGCCAGGAATTCAAAACACCAAAGACTGTTTTATTATCATCACTGAGTATAACCGCTCAGTTCAAGGCTTTTTGGTCGATTCAGTTGAACGTATTGTTAACATTAATTGGGAATCAATTATGCCACCGCCATCAGGCTCTGGCAGATACTCATATTTAACTGCGGTTACTGAAATTGAAAAAGAGTTGGTTGAGATTTTAGATGTAGAGAAAATCCTTAATGAAATCTGTCCGGTAAATACGGAAGTTAGCGCAGAGTTACTTGCTGACGGTGAAATGCAAAAAGACTTAGGCGAACGTATCGTATTTATTGCGGATGATTCAACTGTAGCCCGAAACCAAGTAAAAAGAGCGCTTGAACCTCTTGGGGTGCAAACTGAAGTTGCAAAAAATGGCCGTGAAGCATTAATTAGGCTGAAAGAAATTGCCGAAAAAGACTGTCAGAGTGTTGTAACTGAGCGAGTAGCGTTATTGATTTCAGATGTTGAAATGCCTGAAATGGATGGCTATACGTTAACAGCAGAATTAAAAGCAGACCCTCGAACTGCACCACTTCATGTGATATTGCACACCTCATTAAGTGGGGTGTTTAATCAGGCAATGGTTGAAAAAGTAGGTGCTGACGATTTTATTGCGAAATTTAACCCAGATGAATTAGCAACTGCGGTTAAAAAGTGGGTTCATGAAGCGTAGACCAGCGAGTAATAAATTTGAACAAAGATTTAGATGATAGAGAATATCAGCAGTTTAGAAGCTTTTTAGAGCAGCAATGTGGTATTGTGCTAGGTGACAATAAACAGTACTTAGTTAAAAGTCGTTTAGCGCCATTAATGGCTCGTTTTGAAGTTGGTTCTTTGTCTGAATTAGTTACTAAAACATTGAGTCCACGTGAGCGGCAATTACGTGCAGCCGTTGTTGACGCAATGACAACTAATGAAACGTTATGGTTTAGAGACAGTTATCCTTTCGAGTTATTGAAAAACAAATTATTCCCTGAATTAGCAGAGTTACGCCGACCTATTAAGATTTGGTCGGCGGCAAGTTCTTCTGGTCAAGAACCTTATTCAATTGCAATGAGCGCGGCTGAATATAAGCAGATGAAACCCGGTGCTCTAGCGGGAGTGAATATTGTAGGGACGGATATTTCAAATACCATGCTCGATATTTGTAAAAATGCTGAGTATGACTCTTTGGCATTAGCTCGCGGGCTTTCACCAGAGCGAAGACGTAAGTTTTTTACCGATTCGGGTCATGGTATGGCAAGAGTAAATGATGATATCAAGCGAATGGTCAATTTTCGCCATTTAAACTTACTTGATTCTTATGCCTTAATGGGTAAATTTGAAATCATTTTTTGCCGTAATGTATTAATTTATTTTTCACCTGAAGTGAAAGCTAAGATCATCAAACAATTCCATCAAGCACTTAATCCAAAAGGATATTTGTTTTTAGGTGCATCTGAATCTATGACCGGGCTAAGCGATGATTTTGAAATGATCCGCTGTAACCCAGGCATTATTTATCAAAAAAAATAACACCACGAACTAGTGCTGGCTTACTAATTGCATAACTTCTTCAAAGTCACTTTTTTGGAGAAGTTATGGCTATCAGTTTTGACAGAGCATTAGGTATACATCCGCAAGCAACACTTGCTCGTTCTCAAAGAGCAGAGGTGTTAGCAACTAATATTGCTAATGCAGATACGCCTAACTACAAAGCGCGCGACATTGATTTTTCAAAAGCTCTCGAACAGGCTAAATCGAGTCAATCTAAGCGCCTTGTAACCACTCACGAAAAACACTTCGATTTATCAATTAACAGTTTAGAGAGTAACACGCTATACCGTGTACCTAACCAACCTGACACTGGTGATGGCAACACGGTAGATATGCAACTTGAACGAGGTAAATATGTTCAAAATGCAATGGAATACCAAGCGAGTATTAATTTTCTAGGTGGCAAGTTTAAGGGCTTGAAAAAAGCACTTGGCGGTCAAGGAGCATAATTATGAGTTTGTACAACGTATTTAATATTTCTGGTACGGGCATGAGTGCGCAATCGGTTCGATTGAATACGACAGCCAGTAATTTATCAAATGCAAATACTGTAAGTTCAAGTGCAGATGAAACATATCGTGCAAGGCATCCTATTTTTTCAGCTGAACTTAGTAAAGCTGTTAATGCGCAACAAGGGGAAGCTGTAGGCGTTAAAGTGCTGGGTATTGTGGAAAGTGATAAGCCACTTAAACGAGAGTTTAATCCTGAACATCCATTAGCTGACAAAGATGGCTTTATTTATAAACCAAATGTCAATGTCGTTGAGGAAATGGCAAATATGATTTCTGCTTCACGAAATTATCAAACCAATGTTCAAGTAGCAGATGCCGCCAAGCAGATGTTGTCTCGTACATTGCGTATGGGTCAGAACTAATAGGGGATGACGATGACAACTAATGTATCTAATGATAGCTATATCGACTCATTAAAATGGCAAACACCTTCGGGAGTGCCAGACCCGAATAATAATGACCAGCTAACTCAGTCAGACTTTTTTGCATTGCTGACACAGCAATTATCTTATCAAGATCCGACAAAGCCTGCAGATAATGACCAAATGATTGCGCAAATGACAAGCTTTTCAATGGCGGATGGTATTAGCCAATTAAATGCAAATTTTGAAAGCTTTGCATCTTCAATGACATCAAATTCAGCGCTTCAGGCATCAACCCTTGTCGGTAAAGATGCTTTAGTACCTTCTACAGTTTTGGAACTGAGTGACGGTAAGCCTTCCAAAGGCAGTGTTGCACTTGATACTGCTGCTCATGATGTCACAGTAAAAATTAAGAATGAAGCTGGTGAAGTAGTTCGTACCCTTGACATTGGTTCAAACGCTGCAGGAGCAGTTAAGTTTGAATGGGATGGCAAAGACGAGAGCGGAAATCCATTGCCACCTGGCAATTATGCGATGACCGCAGAAGGTCGTGTGGCGGACGGTGAATATATGAGCTTCCCAACTGGCGCGTTTTTAAATATATCAAGCGTAAGTTTAAAAGGTACGCATGGCCTAGTGCTTAATACAGGCGCAGGCTCGATTAATTTAAGCGATGTTGTGGAAATCGCTCAAGGTTAATCTTGGCATTAAAGTTGAATAGATAACTCAGTGTAAGGCAGTTCATTACATAAATTAAACTGCAAAATTTAGAGGTGAATTATGAGTTTTAATATTGCATTAACGGGATTGGCGGCAGCGCAAAAAGATCTCGATGTTACAGCAAATAATATTGCAAACGTAAATACAACAGGTTTTAAAGAATCACGCGCTGAATTTGCGGATGTATATGCTGCATCTGTATTTAGTTCAGGTAAAACGAAGAATGGTGATGGTGTACAGACTACCGTAGTAGCACAACAATTTAATCAAGGTTCATTGCAATTTACCCAAAATGCACTTGATTTAGCTATTACAGGTGAAGGTTACTTTGCAATGACAGACTCACTTTCATCTCAAGATTATACTTATACGCGTGCGGGTGCGTTTAAGCTTAACAAAGACAACTTTGTAGTAGATGCTCAAAATAACTTCCTACGAGGTTTTCCTGTAGATCCTTCTAATGGGGATACGACTTCTGTGAGTTTAAGTACGGCAACACCAATTCAAATACCTGATGCGTCAGGTGCGCCACGTGCTACAAATAATGTTTATACCTCATTTAACTTAGATGCAGGTGCGACTCAACCTACGGTTGCACCATTTAATCCGACTGATTCTGCAACGTTTAACGCGTCAACATCAACAACGGTATATGATTCACTCGGTGAACCGCATATTATGCAGTTTTTCTTTTTGAAGACAGGTGTTAATAACCAGTGGGAAGTACGTGCAACTTTAGATGGGCAGGAGTTTGATAACACGGGTACTAGCCCTGCTGGTGGTCCATTATCTACCTTTACATTTGATTCTAGTGGTTTGCCTTCTGCACCAGTAACTGCACCTAACACAACTTTTGACCCGGTATCACTGACTTCGGCTAACCTTTCAAATATTTTAACCAACGGTGCTACCTTTCCAAATGATGTAAATATCAACTGGCGTGATGAAGCGGGTACAGCTAATAAACAACCAACTCAGTACGCAAGTCGTTTTGAAGTAAAAGCACTCGAGCAAGATGGTGCTACAGTAGGTCGTTTAACTGGGATTGATATTGGTACTGATGGTAAAATTGTCGCTTCATATAGTAATGGTGATTCTACTTATATTAGCCAAGTGTCTATGGTACGTTTTGCCAACTCGCAAGGTCTATCACAAGTAGGTAATACCGCTTGGAAAGAAAGCTTAACCTCAGGCGAACCCATTGCAGGTGAGCCAGGATCAGGTACGCTTGGTACCGTTAACTCAAGTGCACTTGAACAGTCGAACGTGAATCTAACGAATGAGTTAGTAGATTTAATTTCAGCTCAGCGTAACTTCCAAGCAAACTCGCGTGCGTTAGAAGTTAACTCAACTCTGCAGCAGAATATTTTACAGATTCGATAATTCATTACGTTATTCACTTCTTCAAAGGGTTGATTTATCAGCCCTTTTTTAATTGACTTCAGTCATAGTTTTGGCGTCAATTTTCTACTCTTTTTATTGGCACTATTTTTGCTCTAACTAGTTATTAGAGATTTTTTAAAGGTTGTGCTGATGGATAAATTACTCTACATCGCCACCTCAGGTGCAAAGCAAAACATGCTTGGTATCGCGGTTAAAGCGAATAACTTAGCAAATGCAAAAACTACAGGTTTTAAAGCTGATTTAGAACAAGCACGTTCAATGCAGGCATTTGGTGAAGGGTTACCTACACGTGTTTTTGCAATGGAAGAAAGACCTGGTTCTCGATTAAGTGCAGGTGCAATGTCAATGACAGGGCGCGAGCTCGACATCGCGATTGGTGAGAATGGTTGGTTAGCTGTACAAGATGCCAATGGGCAAGAAGCTTATACCCGTTCGGGTAATTTAAAAATGAGCGAAACGGGGCAGTTATTTACAGCTAATGGATTACCAGTAATTGGTGAAGCAGGCCCAGTGATTTTACCTCTGCCTATCGAGAAGGTACAGATATCGAAAGATGGCATGATCCAAGTGAGACCACAAGGCGCGCCAGCAAATTTTATTGAAGATATCGATAGGTTGAAATTGGTCAGTGCCTATGGGGTTCAACCCCTTGAAAAAGGACTTGATGGTCTTTTTAGAAGTAAAGATGGGGATGTGCTCGATACTGACCCAAATATGACAGTAACCAGCGGCGCATTAGAAATGTCTAATGTAAATCCTGTAGATGAAATGGTGGGAATGATATCCCATCAACGCCAATTTGAGTTACAAGTCAAAATGATGAAAACAGCAGAGAAAATTGACGAAAGCCAAGCTTCTCTTATGCGAATTTATTAATGGTTTTTGGAGGTTAGTATGCATCCTGCATTGTGGATTAGTAAAACAGGTATCGATGCTCAGCAAACCGATACGTCTGTCATCTCAAATAACTTAGCGAACGCAAGTACGGTTGGTTATAAAAAGAGTCGTGCAATTTTTGAAGATTTGCTTTACCAGAACATTAATCAACCGGGTGGCCGCTCATCACAAGATACGCAGTTACCGTCAGGCTTAATGCTTGGCGCGGGTTCAAAAGTGGTTGCAACTCAAAAGAATTTCTCGCAAGGGAATATGTTAACAACCGACAACTCAATGGACTGGATGATCCAAGGGCAAGGTTTTTTTGAAGTTGCAATGCCTGATGGCAGTCTTGCTTATACGCGAAATGGTCAGTTTACCACCGATGAAGAGGGCCGCATCGTAACGTCTGGTGCAGGTTATCCTTTGCAACCAGAAATGAATGTACCTGATGATGCGCAGCAGATCATTGTTTCGCAAGATGGTGAGGTGTCTGTACGCATTGCAGGGCAGGCTGATAACGCTGTTATTGGTCAGCTAACAATTTCAGATTTCATTAATCCTTCTGGTTTGGAACCGATGGGGCAAAACCTCTATACCGAAACGGCTGTGAGTGGTGCGCCTGTGCAAGGTAATCCGAGTATTGATGGTTTAGGTGTTATTGTGCAAGGTGCCCTTGAAACTTCAAACGTAAATGTAACCGAAGAGTTAGTTAATTTAATTGAAACTCAGCGAGTTTATGAAATGAACTCAAAGGTCATTTCATCTGTTGATGAGATGTTAAGTTACATTAACCAGCAGCTTTAATAGGTGAGTCCCATGAGTAAGTTAGTTTTGGCAGTTGTTTCAGGGGTGTTGTTGAGTGGATGTGTAACGACGGCGAACCGTTTTGTTGAACGGGATGATCCTTATTATGCGCCACTGTACCCAGAAGACACCAATGTTTCGCAAGTAAACACAGGTTCGCTATTTAATACTCATTACTCAAATGACCTCTATTCTGATCAAAAGGCATTGCGCCAAGGTGACATTATTACAGTGGTGTTGAGCGAGTCGACACAAGCATCTAAAACGGCAAAAACCGAAACAGATCGTGAAACTGACTTTGCACTATCACCCGTGACAGGGTTAGGTGGAAATCCAATTACGATTAATGGTGATGCATTGCAATATGGCGTGGGTTCGGAAGGCTCTTACAAAGGTGATGCAAAATCGGATCAATCCAATAGCTTAAATGGCAATATATCCGTGAATGTAATGCGCGTTCTGCCAAACGGTAACTTGGTTATTCGTGGTGAAAAATGGCTAACGTTAAATACTGGGGAAGAGTTTATACGCCTAGAAGGCATTGTTCGTCCTAAGGATGTCAGTGCTGATAATATGGTGATGTCAAATCGCATTGCTAATGCACGTATTCAGTATTCTGGCAAAGGTGCTCTTGCCGATGCGCAAGAAGCGGGTTGGTTAGCGCAGTTTTTCTTAAGCCCATTAAATCCATTTTAGGAGGCAGCATGCGTCAATTAGCGTTTATCGTTATCGCATTACTGAGTGTGATTCATTTTCCGCTATCTGCTGAGCGCATCAAAGATGTTACAGCGGTTGAAGGAGTGAGAAGTAACCAACTAGTAGGCTATGGTCTAGTTGTAGGTTTGCCTGGAACGGGTGAAAAAAGTAGCTTCACGGAGCAAAGCTTTAAAGCAATGTTAAGTAGCTTTGGGATTACATTACCTGCGAATTTGAAACCTAAAATCAAAAATGTTGCTGCTGTTGCCGTGCATGCGGATTTACCCCCCTTTATTAAACCAGGGCAAACAATTGATGTGACAGTTTCGTCAATTGGCAGTGCACTGAGCCTTCGTGGCGGTACGCTTATTCAAACTTTTCTTAAAGGTGTAGATGGCAATGTATATGCGATTGCACAGGGGAGTTTAGTTGTTAGTGGTTTAGGTGCCGAAGGTGCCGATGGCAGTAAGGTATTAGTCAATACACCGACTGTGGGTCGGGTACCTAATGGTGCAATTGTTGAACGTGCTGTTGCATCGCCGTTTAATCAAGGGGATCACATTACATTTAATTTGCATCGTCCAGATTTTTCTACGGCAAAAGCGTTGTCAGATACCATTAATGATTTAGTTGGTCCAAATACGGCAACGGCAATGGACGCAGCCTCTGTAAAAGTATTAGCACCTCGTGATCCAGCACAGCGTGTTGCATACCTTGCAACGCTTGAAAATCTAGAGTTTGAACCAGCAGATAACAGCGCGAAAATTATCGTTAATTCGCGAACCGGCACTATTGTGATAGGTAAAAATGTGACGTTAGAACCAGCTGCGATTACCCATGGTGGTTTAACCGTAACGATTGCTGAGCAGCAAAATGTGAATCAGCCCAATGCGCTTGCTGGTGGCCAAACTGTTGTCACAGAGCAGAGTATTATTGATGTTGCGCGAGATGACACCCGTGCATTTGTATTTGATCCTGGCGCGAGTTTGGATGATTTGGTACGTGCTATCAATGAAGTTGGCGCAGCGCCAGGTGATTTAATGGCGATTTTAGAGGCGCTGAAAGAAGCTGGCGCAATAAGTGGTCAGTTAATAGTGATTTAAGTTTATCGATTTCTTAAAGCCCTGCATTGCAGGGCTTTTTTGTTATGGGCTTTAATTTTAGTTCGTTGGCTTGATTTTTGCATTGTTTTTCTAGTGTGTTTCGTAGCCAATTTATTGAATGAGAGCTGAATTATGGATGGCAACAACATAAATCAACATCAAAGCTTTTTTGACCTGAGTAACTTAAACTCACTTAGGAAAGAAGCGTTGCAAGGCGATCCTGATAAAAAGGCATTGAAACAGGTTGCTGCGCAATTTGAATCAATCTTCACGCAAATGCTGTTTAAAAGTATGCGTAAAGCAAATGAAGCATTTGAAGATGAAGACAGCCCATTTAATGCAAGTAGTGTTAAGTTTTATCGTGATATGCATGATCAGCAGCTATCGATGGAGCTATCACAAAGCGGGGCATTAGGCCTTGCAGATATTATTGTTGAACAGCTTTCGCCAACACCAGGAAAATACACACCTGCAAGTTTATTTGCGCCAAGTCAGATTGCACCTCAGGTTTCTAAGTCAAGTAGAGTGAAAGCTATCCCAGATGAAACGACTACAAGCTCGGCGGATACAAAGCCAATTGAAAGTGAGCAGTCATTTGTGTCAGAACTTTGGCAACATGCGAAACAAGCTGCTGAGAAAATTGGTTTAAGCCCTGCTGTTATGCTTGCGCAATCGGCATTAGAAACAGGGTGGGGCAAACATGTTATTACTAAAAGTGACGGGCAAAGCTCTAATAACTTTTTCAATATTAAAGCAGATAAATCATGGCAAGGTGATAAGGCCGCTAAAGCATCGCTTGAATTTGAAGATGGTGTTGCAGTTAAAAAACAGTCTAACTTCAGAGCCTATAACAGTATTGCAGAGAGTTTTGATGACTTTGTTAATTTCTTACAGCAGAACCCGCGTTACCGATCTGCATTAAAAACCACTGACAACCCCACTGAATATCTTAGCGAGTTGCAAAAAGCGGGTTACGCAACCGACCCAAATTACGCAAATAAAATAATTAATGTACTAAACAGAAGTGAATTTCATGATGCGATTAAATCTGTCGCTGCTGGAATGAATGTAAAGGATATTATGAAAAGTTCGATAACAGGTTTAGGAGGCAGTAACTAATGTCTTTTAATCTACTTAATATTGCTAACTCTGGGGTTCGTGCTAGTTCAGAGCTGCTACAAACGACCAGTAAAAACATTACCAATGTTAATACTGAGGGATATGTTCGTGAACGCACCGAGCATAGAACATTGTTCGATAACCAAGTGGGTCTTGGGCAGACGTTTCGTTTAGTAAATGATTTTGCTCAGCAGCAGTTAAATCGCGATGTTTCAAACCTTGCTTTCTTTAATCAGTTTGTTGATGAATCTGCGCGTGTAGATAGTTTGTTTGCAGAAGAATCAAATAGTTTATCGACTAGCATAAATTCACTTTTTAGTTCATTACAAGAAAGTTTAAATCAACCATCATCAACCGTTAGCCGCAGTTTGTTTTTTAACGATGCGCAAGGTTACATTGATCAATTAGGTCGTTTATCGGGCATTGTTTTTGACCAAAAAACGATTGTGAATGACCAATTGGAAATTTATGCCGATGAAGCCAATGGCCTTATTTCTAAAATTAGTGAGTTAAACCTAGCTATTGCATCTGGCTCTTCTGGTCCGGATGGCAGTGCACTCAATAGCACGATTAATCAGCGTGACCTAGCGATTAAAGAGCTGGCAGAATATATTGATATTGAAACGCTTGATGGACCAAATGGTGAAAAATTAGTGTTTATGGGCACTGGTGAAGCTGTGGTGATGGAAAATGGTTCGTTTAATTTATTCTCATTATCTGGTGATCCTGATCCAAACTTCAAAGATCTAAAATTAGATGTGGATTCAGGCAAAGCAATTCCGCTAGAAGTAAATACCAGTTTACTAAAGGGCAAAATAGGTGGTCTTTTAGCTTATCGCGAAGATATTTTGATACCTTCACAAAATAAGTTAGGCCAGCTTAGTTTGGCAATGGCTGATGCATTTAATCAGCAAAATAGGCTAGGTTTAGATGCTGACGGCGAGTTGGGTGGTGATTTATTCACTATTCCAACGGCAGGCGCTTATGCTTTTGCTGCAAATACAGGGACCGCTCAACTGACTGGCACACTCGAACCAGGCAAAGGCAGCGAAATTCCGGCATCCGATTTCCTAATTGAATATACTGCGGCAAATCAAATCACTGTGTCGGCACTCGATAAATATGGTGACCCTACAGGAACCCCAATTGTTGCCAGTATTGTCGCCGGACAAGCGGATTCCTCGACTGCAGTTGGAGGTGAGTTGTTTGGCCTGCAAATTAATTTAACTGCGGGTGCAAATATTGGTGACCAATTTGAGTTGAAGTTAAATTCAGATGCTTCAACCAATATTCAACTAGCGACTAATCGTCCAGAAGATTTGGCATTGGCTTCGCCAATACGTACTAGTAATAATATTAATAACCAAGGCACGGGTAGTATTTCATCTAGTATTGTTACAGATACAAGTGCTGCGGGCTTTACCGTAGGCCCACCTCCGTCGCTAACAAATGGTCCTATTACGATTACTAAAACGGGTAATCCAAATGAGTTTAATATAACGGATGGAACACCTGCAGTAACGACTACTGTGGTACTTACTCCACCTTACGATAATGTGTTAAATCAGGCTGGGGCACCTTATAACGCTTATGGTTTTGATTTTAATATTGAAGGCGTTCCTAATGCAGGGGATACATTCACGGTTGAATTTAATACTAATGGTTTTGATGACAACCGTAATGGTTTAATGCTTGCAGGGTTACAAGATAAAGAATTGGTACGCGCTAATATTCAATCTTCACCGGGTGGTGACAATTTGACGAAGTTGAATGAAGCTTACGGCAATTTAATAACGGATGTAGGTATTAGAACGTCTTCAGCAAAAACAAATCAAGTGGCTTTTGAAGCTTTAGCGAATCAATCGAATGCTTGGTATGAGTCAATTTCTGGTGTGAATTTAGATGAAGAAGCCGCAAACCTTTTAAGATTTCAACAATCTTATTCTGCCGCTGCTCAAATACTATCTACAGCCAGAACAGTTTTTGACACTATATTGAATGCAGCGAGGTAATTTAAATGCGTTTATCAAACAACATAATGTATCAAAATAACCTTGATAAAATTTTAGATAATCAGCAGAAGGTTGCTATTGCACAAGAGAAGGTCTCGACACAAACACGTATTTTAACACCTTCTGATGATCCTGCCGCTTCTGCGCAAGCATTATTATTTGGTGAGAGAATTGAAATAAATGACCAATTCCAGAAAAACAATAGTTATTTAACAAGTAAGCTTCAAACTGAAGAAAGTGTTTTACAGAATATTAAAACTTCTTTGCAGCGAGGTTATCAATTAACCATCCAAGCTGGTAATGGCGCTCTATCAGAGCAAGACAGAGAAACAATTGCTGAAGAAATGAAATCAATTCAAGCAACTCTATATGATTTAATGAATGCTAAATCGGAGGATGGCAAATTTATATTCTCAGGATTTCAAGATAGTAATCAAACATATGTTTTTAATGGTGCAACCGGTACTTATGATTATCAAGGTGACCAAGGTAATCATGAAATGCAGTTGGCGGTGGGTGTTACACTTCGTTCTAGCGATAATGGCGTAGATGCATTTGAAAATGTAGATGCGCGTTTAAATGTAAACACAAATACGCCAACGGTAGGAGGTAGTATTACAGGGGGCTCAGTTTTTGTGAAGGAACAAGCTCAATTTGATTCCTTTCATAAAGCAAATTATGACCCTCTTGTACCTGCAAATAATAACCTCCAAGTTACAGTCTCTGCAGGTGCACCTGATACATATGCGATAACTTTGGGTGGTACGCCTGTCGGTTCAGGAAGTTTTACTGGAGATACAATCAAGTTTCAGGGCATGGAAATCAGTTTATCGGGGGGCGCACCGGGGACTGCTGATTTTACATTAGCAGCGCCTGAAAAGAAAAATATGCTGAATACTTTGGAAGAGCTTATTAATGGTCTAACGACTCCTGGTTTGTCAAACGATCAATATCATGAATATTTAGCAAATGGCATTACAGGTTTAACTAATGCTCAAAATCAAGTATCCATAACTCAAGCAAACTTAGGTGGACGTTTGAACGTTGCCGAACGACTTTTAAGCTCAACAGCCGATATCAATATTAATCATAAAGAATCCAAAGCAAATTTGATAGAGCTTGATATGGCTGCAGCAATATCAGAACTCACTAAAGAGGAAACTGCATTACAGGCTTCACAGGCAACTTTTGGCCGCTTAACACAGTTGTCACTATTCGATTACATACGATAAAATTTTGCCCCATAATATTTATTAAAGCGGTTTTACCGCTTTTCTTTTGCTACTTATTATTAAATTTACTAAAAAGCTTTAAAGTATATAAACTAACTGTCGATATATTAGTTAGCCCTTCTTTTAATGTTTTTTAACTTTATGAAATTAAACAAAAAAAGTTAAAAAATAACCTAAAGGAAAATTTTTTCCGCCCGATAACAAAAATAACTTAGAGATATTGAGCAAGACAAAACAGTCAAACCAATATCAGTTTATTTGAGATTTGAAAGTAAGTTATTTTACTTCGGGAGAATGAGTCATGGCACTTTATGTAAACACAAACGTAAGTTCATTAAACGCTCAACGTCAATTAATGAATTCAGGTACAGCGTTAGATCAATCTTTTCAGCGCTTATCATCAGGTCTTCGTATCAATAGTGCAGCAGATGATGCTGCTGGTCTTCAGATTTCTGACCGTCTGCAATCGCAAATCAACGGTCTAAATCAAGGTAACCGTAACGCAAACGATGGTATTTCACTTGCACAAACTGCTGAAGGTGCAATGGATGAGATTACTGGTATGTTTCAGCGTATCCGTACCCTAGCGCAACAAGCTGCAAATGGCTCAAACACAGATGAAGATCGTTTAGCTCTTCAAGAAGAGATTCGTCAGCTTTCTTCGGAAGTTAACCGTGTCGCAACTGATACTACATTTGGTGGTCAAAACTTACTAGATGGTAGCTATGAAGCAAGTTTTCAAGTTGGTGCTGATGCAGTTCAAACAATCGGCTTTTCGATGCAGAATGTAGGCGGTACTGCGGCTATTAACAGTTTAAGCGCTAACGGTGGTTTCACACTGTCGGGTATTGCTGGTGTTGCAAGTGCAGTAACAGGTCAACGTTTATCAACATTGGCAGAAGGTGCATCAGATATCGGTGGTGCAGCGCTGACTACAGATACATTTGCAGCATCTTTCATCGCAACGGCAATTAGTGTTTCTAGTCAAGTAAATGCACAAGTGACCCTAGCTGGTGTTGACTCTCTGATTGCAGTTGTTGACAAAAAACGTGCAGAGCTAGGTGCGGTACAAAACCGTTTCCAATCTACAATTCGAAACCAGTCAAACATTGCTGAGAACTTAAGTGCAGCTAAATCACGTATTAAAGATGCTGATTTTGCAGCTGAAACTGCGGCGTTAACACGCAATCAGATTCTGCAACAAGCTAGCCAAACAATCTTGAGTCAAGCTAATCAGCGTCCTCAAGCAGCATTAAGCCTTCTAGGCTAATAATGAAAATGCCCTTGCTAAATGGGGTAATAGGCAAGGGCATTAAAAGGGATATTTAAAGCGGAGGCAACTGCTAAAATATCCAAACAAGTAAGTATAAGACACCATGCAGGTATCTCGTACTAAAATTAATTAAGCAAATATAGTACCAAGTATAAAACAAGTTTTTTGACATCGCTATATTTCACTCTTACTTTCACTATCTCTAAAAGGGGCCGCTTGGCCCCTTTTTTATTGATTGAAATTGTTCTTTGTTAACACTTGCAACTAAACCTTAAAAATGAGTTAAAGAATTTTTAGTTGATCTAGTATCGGAAAATAAATACTTAAAAATTGTTTAAAATGTTATTTCTTCATTGGCAATAATGATTTTCACCGGGGTAACAATTGCTTATTTTTATAAATAGTAAGTGTTTATTAAGGTTTGAATAGTGAGTCCATTTGCATGCTATCGAAAAGTAATAAAATTTAAACTCCTTCACCTAATTAATGATCTTTGATGACTATAAAATAGTTTTTGGCACAATTATTGAATTCTACTCTATTGAACAAGATATGTAGGAAAAATTAGGCGTTAATTTGCCGCTTTTGAAATTGAGCTGGCAAGTATTTTCCTAAACCCTAATGGCATTGTTGCAAGTGGTGCGATAGTACTGCGTTTACCGGGTTACTCATATCTAACCATATAAAAAGAGATAGAGAGAGTAAGATTATGGCTTTATATGTAAATACAAATGTAAGCTCGCTAAATGCTCAGCGCCAACTAGATAAATCAGGTGGTGATCTGGATTCAGCCTTCAAACGTTTGTCTTCTGGATTAAGAATTAATAGTGCAGCTGATGATGCCGCAGGTCTTCAGATTTCCGATCGTCTTCAGTCACAAATTTTAGGTTTGAACCAAGGTAACCGAAATGCTAACGATGGTATTTCATTAGCGCAAACTGCAGAAGGCGCAATGGATGAAATGACAACCATGCTACAGCGTATGCGTGTACTTTCACAACAATCTGCTAATGGTTCAAACACAGATGAAGACCGATTAGCTCTTCAGGAAGAAATTCGTCAACTATCCGAAGAAATTAACCGAGTTGCAACAGATACAACATTTGGTGGTCGTAATCTACTAGACGGTAGCTATTCAGCTAGCTTTCAAATAGGTGCTGATGCAGTTCAAACTGTAGGTTTTAGTATGCAAAATGTTGGTGGCACAGCTGCTGTCAACAGTTTAAGTGCAAACGGTGGATTCACACTTTCTGGTATTGCAGGTATTGCAAGTGCCGTTACAGGGCAACGTTTGTCAACTCTCGCAGAAGGCGCATCAGATATCGCTGGAGCAGCATTAACTACAGATACCTTTGCTGCAGCATTTATAGCTACCGCAATTAGTGTATCAACACAAACAAATGCTCAAATTGTAATGGCTGGTGTAGACTCACTTATTGCCGTTGTTGACAAAAAACGTTCTGAATTAGGTGCGGTTCAAAACCGTTTCCAATCAACAATTCGCAACCAAGCGAATATTGCAGAAAATTTGAGTGCGGCTAAATCTCGAATTAAAGATGCTGATTTTGCGGCTGAAACAGCTGCATTAACACGCGCTCAAATCCTTCAGCAAGCAAGTCAAACAATTCTAGGTCAAGCAAACCAAAGACCTCAAGCTGCATTAAGCCTGTTACAAGGGTAATTTGTAATAATTACTTAATCGTAAACAAGCCCCATTTTTGGGGCTTTTTTTATAACTAAAAAAAATTAAAAAAAACTCTAAAGCTTTTTCTAAAGATGTCGATAAGGCAGATAGAACACCTATATTAGGATTCTAATTTGGGCTTTCATGTTGAGTAGGGGTACTCACTTAGAAAGCACTATAGTTAATAAAGCGGAGGCAATTATGGCTTTATATGTAAATACAAATGTGAGCTCTTTAAATGCTCAAAGACAGTTAAGTCAGTCAGGTAATGCTCTAGACACTTCATTCCAACGTTTGTCATCTGGTTTACGTATCAATGGTGCGAAAGATGATGCGGCTGGAATGCAGATTTCTAATCGTCTAACTGGTCAAATTAATGGTTTGAACCAAGGTATTCGTAATGCGAATGATGGTATTTCTCTTGCGCAAACAGCAGAAGGCGCAATGGATGAAATTACAGGTATGTTCCAACGTATGAGAACACTAGCTCAACAGGCATCTAATGGTTCAAATACTGATGAAGACCGTTTAGCGCTTCAGGAAGAAATTCGTCAGTTATCTGAAGAAGTTAACCGTGTGGCAGAGGATACAACCTTTGGTGGCCAAAATTTACTAGATGGCTCATATGACGCGAACTTCCAAATCGGTGCTGATGCAGTTCAGACTATTGGTTTTTCAATGCAAAATGTTGGTGGTACAGCTGCCATTAACAGTATTAGTGCTAATGGCGGTTTTACATTGTCTGGTATCGCAGGTGTTGCAAGTGCAGTTACTGGTCAGCGTCTGTCTACACTTGCTGAAGGTGCCTCTGATATTGGTGGTGCAGCATTAACAACAGACACCTTTGCAGCTGCTTTTATTGCCACTGCTATCAGTGTTTCTAGTCAAGTAAATGCTCAAGTTACGCTTGCAGGTATGGATTCATTGATTGCAGTTGTTGATAAAAAGCGTGCTGAGTTAGGTGCTGTTCAAAACCGTTTCCAATCATCAATTCGAAATCAAGCGAATGTTTCTGAAAACCTAGCAGCTGCGCGTTCACGAATCCGTGATACAGACTTTGCGGCGGAAACTGCAACATTGACTCGCAATCAGATCTTGCAACAAGCAAGTACATCAATTCTGAGTCAAGCTAATCAACGTCCTCAGGTAGCATTGTCTCTACTGGGTTAATTAGCAAGTTAATTCTGATTGCATAGGCTAATGCTGATGCAATCAGAATTAAGCTATACTTGTTAGAAGAGGAACCTGTTATGAATACAATTCCAGAAACAGTTTCAAGTGTGCTCGACATTAACAGCGCGCTTAAAAAGCAAGAGCTTTCACAATCAATTGGTATGAATCGTGCTAGTGAAAGTGGAAATGTTTCAGATACAACATCTATTAAAAGAAATGATTCACAAAAAAACGATGAAAATTTTTTTGATGAAATTAGAGAGAATCTGAAAAAAATTAATGACTTTATTCCTGTAAGCTCAACAAATTTAATATTTGAATTTGATGAACTGGGAGAGCCGCCAGTGGTAAAAGTGATCGATAAGTCAAATAATGAAGTTATAAGAGAGATCCCGCCGCAAGAAATAAGGGATGTCGCTAAAGCTTTTGAAAGTTTGGCCGATAAATTAATTACTCAAACAGGAATTTTGTTTAACGATTCTGTTTAGGGTGTGCGAGTTAGTAGAGTGCTATTTTAGAGGTGAGTTATGGCAAGCATTACATCAGCAGGGGTTGGCTCTGGTTTAGATTTAGAAAGCATTATAAAAGCTTCAATTGATGCTGAGAATATACCAAAACTTCAAGCATTTGCTGCCAAAGAAGAGTCACTTCAAAAAGAACTAAGTTCAATTGATACTATTAGTTCAGCAATTTCTCAGCTTGAATCTACGATTGAAAAGCTTAGTGATATCGATAACTTCAATAAACGTACAGCATCAATAACTCAACCTTCTTCAGGCGAAATAATTAGCGTCTCAACCACAAAAGACTCGACTGCTGGAAAATTTGATATTGAAGTAGTCCAACTTGCTCAAGGCAGTAGAGCTGTGTCTGCAACAGGATATAGCAGCAGTACCGATGTAGTAACTGCGTCAGGTGGAAAACTAAGTTTCAGTGCTGGCACTTCAAGTTTTGATGTAACTTTAGATGCAGGAGCAACACTTGAAGATGTTCGAAATGCAATTAATGATGAGAATACCAACTTTGGCGTTATTGCCAACATCATAAATACTGGTTCTGAATCTAAGCTAGTTTTGACTTCTACCAAAACAGGTCTTGGTAATGATTTAGTTGTGAGTAATGACATAGCAGAATTAGATTCCGTTTCTACAGTAGCAAATGGTGGTGGAGCTGGAGGGCTTGCAATTGCTGCTACAGACCAAGCTACAGATGCTATTATCAAAGTAGATGGAATAACAGTTACAAATGATTCGAATACATTTACTGATGCTGTTCAAGATATGACAATTACAGCAAAGCAAGTAAGTGAAAATAACGAAACAGCTCGAATTAATGTAGATTATGATAAAGCTGCTGTTAATACCTTAATTGACGAATTTATTGCCAATTACAATAACCTCATCGGAAATATAGGTTTTCAAACACGTATAGGCAATCCTTTAAATGGTGATGCTTCAATGCGTTCATTGGATAATCAATTAACAAGTATTCTTGGTACAAGTCTAACTGGTGTTGAACCTTTTGGCACAATTTTTGATATAGGTTTAGGTATTGATAAAGAAGGTTACCTTGAAAAATCTACTTTAGTTAGAAGCGTCAATGATTCTTTAGATAATTATTATGACAAAGTTGGTGAAGCTTTTGCTGGTGAAAATGGTCTAGCAAAACAGTTTCAAGGACTTATTGATAATTACATAGATTCTAAAGGAATTATCAAGGAACGATCTTCTTCTCTAAATCAACAATTAGATGATATGGAAGAAGACTTCTTGAATCATGAATATAGAATGGAGCAACTAGAGATTAGACTTAGGAAACAATATTCTTCTTTAGATGTACTACTCGCGGAAATGCAATCAACGCAGTCTTATTTGAGTGCGCAACTTGCAAGTTTGCCTGGTTTCACTTCAGCTAAAAAGTAGGGTAACAGAAAATGTATAATGCCAAAGTAAAAAATTACCAAAAAGAAGCACTTAAGACTCAAGTAGCTGGTGCGGATCGCTACGAACTAATACAAATGTTAATGGCAGGTGTGATAGAAAAACTCGTAATGGCAAAAGTATCTATTGAAAGGCAAAATTTAGAGGCCAAAGCTGAACACCTTTCTAAAGCAAGTGCAATAATAGAGGCACTTAGAGGTTGTCTTGATTTTGAGGTAGGAGGTGATGTGATGGAAAACCTATACGCTCTTTATAGTTACATGCTTGACCGTTTAATTGATGCGAGTATTAAGAATGATCCTGAAATAGTTGAAGAAGTATCTAATTTGATCAAAGAAATAAAATTAGGTTGGGATGCGATTCCTGTTGATGTAAGAGAGCAAACACTCAATGGAGAAGCGAGCGCAAGTGTTGGATAAAATTGAAGAAATTATCTCACAACTTTCTTTTGATATTGACACTGGTAATTACAGTGCTGCAATGAATAGTCTTGCTGTATTTAAACATGAATTTGCGATTGAAATTACGCAGCAAGGCTTGACTGAAAAGGATTATAAAGATTTGCTTTATCAATTTAATATATTTGAGCAGTTAGTTAGTAAAATGTCAGATAACAAAAAATCCTTAATTAAAGAAATTGCTCAATTTAAAAGTAACAACCTAAAAATAAATAAATACATTCAACATAAATAGTAGGCTCACATGTCTTCAATTGATCAGGAAATAAACCAACTAGCTTCCTCCATTGATAATGCTAAATCTCAACTTGAACGAGAATCGAACTTCGTAGAACAAGCAAATAAACGGTTCGAATCAAATATGCTTGCATTTAAAAAATATTTTCCTGATATATATGAGAAATTTGTACTTTATCAGCCCACAGAAAAATTCAATTTATTTGTTAACAACAATGGCACAGGTAATATTACAGACACCAAGTTAGATGTTCCTTTTTATTCAGAAAACCCAGTTTTACAGAGTAAAAAGCAGGTAGATGATGCTATTGCAACCCCTGAGGTTTGTCGTGTAGATCAGTCTGTGATTGAACATCTATCAAACGAAACTAATTTCCTTCACGTTGACTTATTAAAAAGTATTGGTGTTGTTTATAACAAAGCTAAAAGTGAGCTTCCGCCAAATACTATGCTTGATGATGTCATACCGAGTGTGATTATTTTTGGTGTTGGTCTTGGCTATCATTTAAATTATTTGAACGAGCAGGTAAGAGCTTCATATATTAATATTTTTGAACCCAATGAAGATTATTTTTTTGGTAGTTTATTTTGTTTTGATTGGGCTGGTTACTTAAACACAATTGATGAGCAAGGAAGTGCACTTTACATTGGTATAGGTGTGCCTGAAGAAGAGTTATATGAAGAATTATACCGAAGAGCTCAATATTTAGGGGCGTTTAGTATTTCAAACTCCTTCTTTTATCAACATTATCCTTCTCAGGAAGTGAATGAATTAATTGAAAAAATAAAAATAAACTTTCATCAATTTTTTATGGGATGGGGCTTTTTTGATGATGCTTTAATGAGTATTGCCCATACCTTAGAAAACACTCAGAAAGACATTAATCTTTTGGTTCAGCATAATAAATTGCCCGCTGAAATTGAAAAATTTCCAATATTTATTGTTGCAAACGGACCATCACTGGATAAAGACATCGAAGTAATTCGAGCGATGAAAGAGCAGGTAGTTTTAGTGTCTTGTAATTCAGCGACAACAGCTTTACTTAAGCAAGGTATTATTCCTGATTTTCATGTTGCATTAGAAAGAACAAAGGCAACTGCTGATTTCCTCACTGCTTTTATTACACCAGAGCAGCGTCAGAAAATAGGACTTATTACTGTTAATGTTATGTATCCAGAAGTTCCTGAACTTTTTGGCTGGTGTGGCGTTGGCTTTAAAGGGAATGAGCCTGGAACAAGTATTTATCACATTGCCGAATATATAAAAACACAGAAAATTACAACGACAGTAGGATACTGTAATCCTTTAGTTGGAAACACTGCCTTAAGTTTTTTCGCGAGCAAAAAGTTCAAAGAAATTTATTTGTTTGGTGTTGATAATGGTTATGTAGATCCTAATCACCATCATTCTAAAGCAAGTTATTATTATAACGATAAAGGGTCTACTATTCATAGCCCTCTTAAAATGGGTAATGAGATGGTTGTAGACGGAAACTTTGGTAAAAAAGTTATTACAGACCATTTCATGTATACAGGCAAAGAGCAGATGGAACGCTTGCTAGAATCATTTAAAGGTACGCATCTAAATTGTTATAACTGTAGCGACGGAACTAAAATTGAAGGTGCTTTACCACTTCGTTCTTCTGATATTTTGCTCGATGAATCTACAGCCACAAAGCAAAACGTAATAAAGTTTATCAAAGAAGAGTGCTATAAGCCTTTTGATAAAAGCATAGATGCAAAAAAATATTTAGATTTCGATATTTTTGAGAGTATCTGCAACAGCATGGTCGAAATTTTAGAACAACCAATGACATCGCGCGAGCAAGCGTTGGAAAATTTATTGGCTAGCTTACGATTTTTATACTCTTTTAAACAAGAAGCGCGTTATGCTCATTTATATTTGATTTTAGAAGGTGAGTGTTTGTATACAAGTTCGATCCTGATAAGTGCACTTTATAATTTTGGCTCTTCAGAGCAAGCTTTACCTTATTACAAAGACGCATTAATACTTTGGATTGATTTCCTTAAGCAGGCGCCTGATTATTATCGTGAACGTTGGAATAAATTAAGCGATTATAGTTTTGATTACAGCAAACCCTCAGTTGAAAATGTTGGAGATTAGTACCGAGCGATTTGTTTTAAGACCGCTCACAGTTGCTGATGCAAGTGAGCGTTACCTAAGCTGGTTTGAAGATATCACAACTCAGCAATTTATTGCTCAACGTGCTGACTCAACTAAACAACTAAAAAATTATATTCTTGAAAAAGCGCAAGCTAAAAACTGTTTGTTCATGGGTATATTTGCTGAAGATGTCCATATTGGCAATATAAAATATGAGCCGATTGACTTTGTTAAGCGTGAAGCAACTATGGGGATCTTAATTGGTGATCCTAAATGGCGTGGAAGGGGGGTAGCAGGTGAAGTGATTTCTGCAACGGCTCAATATTTAAGGCGAAAATTTGATATTAATTCCATTTTACTCGGAGTTGAATGTGAAAATATTGCTGCTATTAGTGCTTATAAAAAATTAGGGTTTGTGATCTATAAAGAAACTGACGATGGTTTATACATGCGTTTGATAGTTAGTTGATATTTTTTAGAAAATCAATAAGTTTATATTCTTGTATAGCTAGTCTTTTTTGTGTTCTTTTTTTCTTTTTTAGCTTTTTCATTAATGCAAACGTGGTTGTGACACGTTCCGTGAAGCCAAATCTACTTAACATACAATGGTCAAAGTGGTTTTCTCCTCGAGGGTGAAAAACTATGACATTTAAGTCTAATAAGTAGGCTTCAATTAGCATGGTTGAATGCATACCAATAATTATATCAAAATTTACTAATTGATTGTGTGACATGGTCTTATGGAATACTTTAAACCGCTTAGAATGCGTTTTAAGATATCCTGATTCTTTTGGGTGTATTTTTACGGTACATTTATACTTAGCATTTAAATGATTTAATACCTTTAAAGTACTTTTGAGAAGTATCTTTTCATCAAACCCATACAACACATCTTTTTGCGCTTTATCTAAATATTTTGAGATTGGTTCACTTATCAGCAATACTTGTAATTCTTTGGATTGTTTCTTTGGTCTATTAAGCTTTCTTATTTGAGCTAGATAAGGTTGTCCACATGCAACCAAAGTAGGCTGTTCTGAGACTTCTCGCTTAAATTCATAGAGTGCATTTTCATCTGGAAAAAGTATTTTATCTGGAAGTACCAGTTGATCTAGGTGTGTGAAGCGTAAAGTATAATTGTGCCATTGATCCACAAACGAAATAGTTTTAATTTTGAGAGACCTTGCGCTTTTTATAATAAATGGCTCAATCAAATTACCGCTACTTGTACCAAGTAAAATCAAATCAGGGCAAAAATTTTTTATATGGGTCAATACGTCTTCGTTACTTTCAACCGTTTTGAAATCCATGCAAGATTTTATTTTCTGCTCTTTTGAAAGCAATAAACTAATTTCGAAATTTGCCGATAATAAATGATAGAGCGATGTTATGATCTGAATGGCCCCTAGATCACAAACGAATACGAGTAATCGCTTTTTATTTGATGTCATTGTAACTGTATTTTAACTTTCTATTTATGGTGTAAATATTGCAGATGATTTCAGTAAAAACAACGCATTGTGGAGTTTAAATTTTGTCACTTAAAGAAAATTCAGGCGCAAAACTTTGGCAACAAGCCAAGAAAATTATACCTGGCGGTAATCAATTACTCTCAAAACGTGCTGAAATGTTTTTGCCGGAGGCATGGCCCGCGTATTACAAAAAATCAAAAGGCTGTGAAGTATGGGATTTAGACAATAATCATTACTATGATTTTTCAATTATGGGTATTGGTACAAGTTCTTTAGGGTACTCACATGCCGAAGTGAATGAAGCAGTAATTACTGCTATTCAAGATGGCACTATGTCTAGTTTAAATTGCCCGGAAGAAGTTGAATTAGCTGAAAAATTAATTGCTTTACACCCTTGGGCAGGAGCGGCAAGGTTTACGAGAACGGGTGGTGAATCATGCGCTCTAGCAATACGCATTGCTAGAGCTTATGCAAAAAAAGATATGGTAGCGTTTTGTGGTTATCATGGGTGGCATGATTGGTATCTCGCTACAAATATTAATGATAAAGGAAACCTTGACGAACAATTACTTCCTGGCTTAAAACCCGCGGGTGTTCCGCAGCAGCTTGGTGGTTCAGTGTTACCATTTAAAGAAGGTGATATTGAAGGATTTAAAGAAATTCTTGCAAAACATAGTGATAAACTAGGTGTTGTAATGATGGAAGTATTTCGACATGGTGCTCCAAATCTGACTTTTATTAGAGAGATCCGTGCATTATGTGATCAACATAATATTGTGCTTATATTTGATGAGATTTCATCTGGATTTAGATTAAACACGGGCGCTTCTCATTTACTTTGGGATATCGAACCTGATATTTGTGTTCTTGGAAAAGCATTAGGAAATGGACACCCGATTGGTGCTGTTATTGGTAAACATGTTGTGATGGATGCTGCCCAGCAATCATTTATAAGTAGTTCTTATTGGACTGAACGAGTTGGGTTTGTGGCGGCTTTAAAAACCCTTGAAATTTTCGAATCTCAGAATGTTCCTGAACGATTGATGTCGATTGGGCAATATCTGAAATTAGGTCTTTCACAAGTAGCTGAAGAAACGGGGTTTGATTTAAAAATTATTGGCATTGATAGCGTGCCAATTTTTATTTTTCCTGGGGATAACCCCCTTGCAACAAAGACATTGTTCACTCAAGAAATGCTTAAACGTGGATATCTTGCTAGCAATGTAATTTACCTGTCCATTGCACATACAACTGAACTAATTGATAAGTATCTCGATACAGTAAAAGAAGTATTCACTATGATTAAGAATGCTATGGAACAAGGTATTGATTTGAAAACTCTTATTGAAAATGAAGTTTGTCATAGTGGCTTTCAAAGGTTGAATTAATGTCGGTCTTAGCATTTATTCAAGCGCGAATGGGCTCCTCCCGCTTACCTGGAAAAGTCATGAAGTGTCTAAATGGTAAACCGGTTATTATTCATATTGTAGAGCGATTAAAGTTGTGTCGTAAAATTGACGGTATTGTTGTTTTAACTTCAATAAATCCGGAAAACATCCCTCTAATTGATTGCCTTAAAGCATATGGAGTTGATGTTTTTGCTGGTGATGAAGAGAATGTACTAGAACGTTTCCAATCTGCACTAGCGCTTTATCCGGCTGATGTTATTGTGCGTATAACTGGTGATAGCCCCTTAGTTGACCCCTCAATTTGTGACCAACTTATAGACGCTTATTTTCATGAAAATGTTGATTACGCTTATTTGAGTGAGCGTTTTGCAGAAGGGGTTGATTGCGAAGTAATTAACGCACAAGAGTTGAAAAAACTCAATAGCAGCACTCTGAGACCATCAGAACAAGAGCATGTAACCCTTCACTTTTATGAAAATAATGATAAGAATTACCGCTGTTTAGAAATGAAAAACATACAGGATGACAGTCACTACCGCTATACACTGGATAGTAGTGAAGATTGGCAAGTGATTGAAGCCTTTTATCAAGCAAACCCTAATGTGAAAGAAATGGATTACCAATCGGTCAAATCATTTTTTGATAACCACCCCGAAATTAAATCAATAAATAAACACATTGAACGTAATGAAGGATTAGCAATTTCACTTTTGCAAGAATCTGAAATTGGAGGGCTAAGTGAATAAGTTAATAATTAATGACCGTATAATTGGTGAAGGTGAGCCGTGTTATATCATAGCTGAAATGTCCGCAAATCATGGAGGGAGTTTAGAGAAAGCTATTGAAATCCTTCATGCAGCAAAAGCGGCAGGCGCGGATGCTGTGAAGCTTCAAACGTACCGTGCTGAAACTATTACACTTAATTCAACTAAACCTGATTTTTGTTTACCTTCAGATAACCCTTGGCAGGAACATGTATCTCTGTACTCGCTGTATGAAAAAGCCTTTACACCTTGGCAATGGCATGAAACCTTATTTGCAGAAGCAAAAAAAATCGGGTTAGATATTTTCTCTTCCCCGTTTGATGCTAGTGCGGTTGATTTACTTGAATCGCTTGATGCGCCTGTCTATAAGATTGCTTCGCCAGAGATTACAGATATCCCATTATTGAAGAAGGTTGCCAGTACTGGCAAACCCATTATTCTATCTACCGGTATTGCTGAACTAAGTGATATTGAACTGGCTGTTCATACTCTTAGGCAAAATGGCTGCGAGCAACTTGCTATTTTAAAGTGTACCACTGCTTACCCAACGCCATTTTCGGAATGTAATTTAGCGACTATCGTGGATTTACCTACACGCTTTAATTGTGTTTCTGGCTTGTCAGACCATACCCTAGGGTTAGTTTCACCAATTGCTAGCATTGCTTTAGGTGCCAAGATTATAGAAAAGCACTTTATTTTAGATAAATCAGATGATTCGGTAGACGCATTTTTTTCACTCGATGAAAAAGAGTTTAAACAATTGGTTGGTGCGGTTAGAGATGCTGAACAAGCTATTGGTTCAGTCAATTATTCGATAACCCAGTCTGCTCAGAAAAATATTCTCGCCAGACGCTCACTGTATTTTTGTCGAGATTTAAACGCTGGCGCTGTGATAACAGAAAATGATATTCAATCGGTACGGCCAGGGTTTGGCTTACATACCCAATACTATGATGATGTTCTAGGTAAAACCGTCGCCCGAGATGTTTCTCAAGGTGATCGTGTTACCTTTGATGCGGTAACGGGGTTGACGGAGAAGTAGAATGAAAGCATGCGTTGTTGTAGGTGGTGGGATCAGTGGCTTAACAGCTGCTATCTTATTAAAAAAGCATTTCGACTCAGTGTATTTGATAGAACAAAGTGATCAGCTAGGTGGCTTGTTATCGAGCGTATCCGATGAGCTTGGCAATAGCTATGATCAAGGTACACACATTCCTGAAAAGACAGGAGTATCAGAAATAGATGAAATTCTATTTGACGAGCAGGACCTTAGTGACAATTGGCATGCTTTATCTCCTTTAGTCACAGGCAACTACTTTGCTGGTAGTTGGGATAACACGACGCAAACAATTGATGCCCGTAAGTTACCAGCTGCTTTGTACCAACAAGGGGTTGGTGAGTTTATGCAATTGGTAGATACTCCTGACTCAAGTAATATCGAAGCTTATTTGAAATCAACGCTAGGAACGACATTCTATCAGCATCTTGCTGAGCCAATAATTAAAAAACTATATGGTAGTGAGGTGGACTGCGCCTCCCTAGCACTGCGCACTGGGGTGAATTACTTTGGTGCCGGGCGAATAAAAGCATTTGATAAAGCGACAACTCAAGTGTTAAAAACACATCCAAGTTTTGATAGCAAACTTGGTTTTCATAGCGCAGCAGAATATGAAGCCTTATTAGCAGAGCAAGGTGTTTTATTACCCGAGTATTATTACCCAAAAGGGGAGCGTGGCGCAGAAGTATGGATTGATAAACTTGCTGCCAAAGCACAAACAGCTGGCGTTGAGATTTTCACCTCACAGCAAGTGGTTAAAATAAATAGTAAATCTGGGGCAATTACTAGTGTGCTGTTAAGTGGTGGGCAAGAGTTAGATTGCCAACTGGTGTATTGGAGTGCGCCGCCCATTTTTGCATTAAAAGCCGCACTATTAGACGTTGAAACTGCACCAATTAGCTTTAGAACGGCTAATTTATTGCATTATACATTTGATATAAAACCTAATAATGATATTGCACACTATTTATGGAATTGGGACGCGTGTTCGCCAATCTTTAGAATCACTCTGTACCATAATATCCGCAAGAATCAGCAATATCAGCTGACAGCTGAAATTTTGAGCAGTAAAGAAGAGGCACAAGAAATTAGCCTAGAGCAAGGTCTAAAAGATTTAAAAGCAATGGGGCTGATTGAAGAGAATGCGCAAGTATTATCGAGTTTAAAGCAGACTATACATAATACTTTTCCAGTACCAACTCATGATTTTGCAAAGTTGACGGATGCCCATTATCAACAATTAACTCAGCATTTTGATAATTTTATCTTATCAGGAAGGTTTAGTGGACGTTGTTGGTTACAAAATGATGTATTAAAGCTTGCATATCAAGAAATTAATGAGTTTCTCGCAAATGCATGATGTTGTAATTCACTGTAATGGAAACAAAAAATCAGGGCTTGGTCACTTCTCTCGATGTTTTAATATTGCTCTGGCTCTAAAAAAATGTCGAGTGTCAGTTACCTTTTGTGGACTTTACGATGATTTTGCACATAACAAACTTGTTAATGCTGGGTTTTCATATTCGAGCGAATTAAATGTTATTTTTGGTCAGACGGTTTTATGTGATGACTATAATTTGGGTATAAACCATTTATTGGCAATTGATGCGGCTGGTGGCAAGCTCATCCTCATTGATGATTTTGATCAATATAATTATGACTTTATTAAATTAATTGTGAATTTTCGATATGGCGCCGCAAAGCTTTGTAAGGTGACTCCTCGCCATGCGCTAGATTTAACTTTCTTCCCTTTTTCTGAAGATTTGATATCGGTAAGAGATAAAACGCTTTCAAAGAATAATAAAGGCTCTATCTCGCATGTTATGGTTTTCATAGGGGCTCATGATAAGCACCAAATAGCAGGTCGACTTTTAGCTTTGCTCGATAATTTGTTGTTAGATAAACACATTATCTTGGTTGCTGCGAATAAGTTAGATTTTGAATTAAAGAATAATAACCTTGAACAATGGTCATTTGTTGACGATATAGCTCAGTTATATGATTGGGCTGATATTATTATTTCTGGTGGCGGTCTTACTAAATATGAGGCAGGGTTTTGTTTAAAACCAAATGCTGCTTTGTCCCAGACAAAAGAGCAGCAAGAGGACACCAACATGTTAGCTAAGGCTAACTTATGCTTTGATTTAGGTTTGGCTGAATCAATATCACAAGATGAATTAAGTGTGAAATTATCACAGTTTATTAATGACAGTGCTACTAAGCAGTTAACGGCCCAAAAAAGTAACTTTGATAGAAACTCGATGAAGCATTTAACAAAAAAGATTCTAGAGGTCATACATGAGTGAATTTTTAACAAAACAAACGGAGTGGCAGCAGCAAGCTGAGTCGTCAGATGACCTCAAACTTCAAGTTGGACGTCCGCAAAGTGATGAAAGTTGGCAACTTTTAGCTGTGGATGTTCAGGAAAAGCTAATGTTGCAACTTACAGATGACTTATTAGATGTTGGCTGTGGTAGTGGATTATTACTGTCCAAACTTGCAAGGAATTGCGCAAATATCAGTGGTATTGATTATGCTCAGGCGATGGTAGATAAGGCACAGATATTACTTCCCAATGCTAATTTCTATTGTGGTGAAGCAAAAACTCTACCCTTTACAAGTGACTCATTTGATAAATTGCTAAGCTATAGTATTTTCCACTATTTTCCTGACCGAGAATATGCGCTTTCAGTGGTTAAAGAAATGATCAGAGTTGTAAAGCCAGGTGGTATTATCCTGATTGGCGATGTACTGGATTCTAGCTATGAAAATGAAATTAAAAGTAATAGCGATTTGGCATATGAACAGAAAATACCCTACATCCATCGTTACTCTCAATGGCAATTCTATGACCTTGCTCTTTTACAAAGTGAACTTTCAGATTTAGTCTGCAAATTTGAGGTCTTAACACAACCCAGTGAATTTACTCTATCAGGTTATCGGAAGGATATTAGATTGTGGCTTTAGCACTAGTGGAGCAAAAACTTGCACAACTATGCCAGCGGGAAAACGCAGTTTTAACTCGTTCTGGTAGTATGGCAATTATTGCCGCATTACATAGTGCAAAATTGCCACCTGGCAGCAAAGTAATTATCCCAGCAAGTATGTGTCCAATTGTTTTATTTGCAATTCAAATAGCTGGCTTTGATGTCAAAATTGCTGATGTGTCTTTGACGTCTTTGTCGATGGAAGTGGAGCAAATTAGTGCTGTTTATGATAACTCTGTAAGTGCAATTATTGCTGTACATGGATATGGACGATGTTGTGGTATAGAGGCGATAGAAAGGTTTGCTAAAGATCGAAATATCGCACTGATTGAAGATGCTTGCTTGGCTTATGGAAGCAGTGTCAACGGGAGAGCCGTTGGTAGTTTTGGTGATTATTCTGTAGTAAGTTTTGGCTACGATAAGCCGATAAATTTAGGTTATGGTGGTGCTGTATTGGTAAATGAAGCAGAAAAGCAAAATGCGTTACTAGCCTTCCTAAATAATAATGAAATAAGTGTATTTAACAATTGCGATTTAGCCGAAAAGCTGGTTATGGAAATGGAGTATTTACCTAAATACGTTGAGCAAAGGCTGAAAAATGTTAAATATTTAACACAAAATATCACTAACAAAGGTTTCGTAAAATTGCCTTATCAACAAGAATATGCATATTGGCGTTATCCATTATTATGTAATCAAAGAGGTGAATTTCTTAGCTTTGCAAAGCAACAAGGGGTGCTTTTTACAACGCATTATAAAAGCCTGAGTGAACTACAAACTTCGACTCAGTGCCCCAATGCTGAGCAAATAGGAAACAAAATAATAAATCTATTTGTGCGTCCACAAACACCTCAACAACAGCTCGAAAAAATGGTGAGTTGTATCAATGAATTTCAAACGTCATGAAAGATTTAAAAGATTATTATCAACAGTTATTTAGAATGCATGGCGCAACTCACAATGCTGTGCAGCATGTTTCTAAGCATTCTCAAGAGGTGCGATTTGCTCTATTTCAAAAGCTTATCGACAATGACGATGATATTATTGATTTAGGCTGTGGATTAGGAGACATGTTGCCATACATGAGAAAAAATGGCTTTAAAGGTAATTATTTGGGGTGTGACTTTGTACCTGAATTTATATCGTTCGCTAAAAAGAGTTACTCCAATGATAGCAAAGCATCATTCATCGAATTTGATATATATAATGATTCGCTACCAAACAATTATAATCATGTATTAATAAGTGGGATTTTTAATAATCTCATGGACGATAATCTTTCGTTTATCAAAAAAACGCTATTAAAAAGTTATGAAGCTTGTTCGAGTTCAGTAATTTTTAATGCATTATCTGATTATGTAGAATATCAGGATAGTGAATTGTTTTATGTATCGCCCCTATTACTGTTTGATTACTGTAAACGCTCTTTGTCTCCTTATATTTCTCTCACACATGATTATGTAACAAAAGAGGGAGGGTTTCCCTATGAATTTACCATGCAAATCAGTAAATCTTCTAAAGAGTTCAATAAATGATTATCAGTGTAATGCAGCCAACTTATCTGCCATGGTTAGGTTATTTTGATTTAATTGATAGCGCAGATAAATTTGTTTTTCTTGATAATGTAAAACTTGAAAAAAGTGATTGGCACGTTAGAAATCGTATTAAATCTGCAAGTGGTGAGCTAATGCTAACTTGCCCTGTTGCGACACCTAATGGACGTTTGTCAGCACAAATCAATACAACTGAATTTGCAAGTGGCCACCCATGGCGTAAAAAACACTTAAAAAGTATTGAAGCTTGTTACCGAAAGGCGCCTTTTTTTGAACAATTATACCCGTTATTAAAACATTATTTTGAAGCGTCTTATTCTTATCGGTTAGGTCAATTTAATATTGGTCTTATAATCTTATTAGCAGACTACATTGGGATAGAAAGTGATTTTTACATTGCTTCTGAGTTACCAAGTATGTCTGGCGTAAAAGATGGCAAATTAGTCAGTATCTGTGAATATTTACAAGGAGATACATATTTTTCGCCACTTGGTGCTAAAGCTTATATTGAGTCAACCACCCCCGGAGGTGAACTTGCTAAGAACGATATTAATGTTCTTTATCAAAACTTTAAGCATCCAGAATATACTCAACTTTTTGGTGGTTTTATTTCGCATTTAGCGGTGGTCGATAGTTTATTTAATGTTGGCCCAGAGAAAACCTTGTTATTAATTCGTAAAGGGCACCAATCACCAATTAAATACTCAGAACTTTAGTTGCGGGTTATTTGTAGTAAAATTAGATCTTCTATAGCTGCCATAGGCTAGGGTTGATATATTGCTCATCATCGCATCTAAATTCATGCCAAGGGTAATCTGGCAGCTGTGTGTTTAGTAAGGAAATGAGTTGTTTTAAGTGAGCTAATTCGTTAATGCCAACTATTACTTTGTCAATTTGCGGCAGTTGAGCCACAAAATTTAAAGCAATAGCTGCTTTGTTAAGATTAAATTTCGTCGATACTGCCTCAAGTTTATCAAATAAATAGGAAATATTGTGAAAGTAATCTGGGCGCTCTTTCATCAGCAAAAGGCCTTGTAGAAAAACCGAACGTACATGCACTTCTATACCTTTCTCTTTTAATTTATTGAGAGTGCCAGAGCTAATAAAGCGCTGATCAAATAGGTTTAAAGGTATTTGAATAAGGTCAATATCGAATTTATCAATAATATTTTTAGTTTGGATAGGGTTATAGACTGAAACACCAATTTTTTTTATTTTCCCCTGTTCTTTTTTTGATTGAAGCCAGTCGTATAAAAAGGGTAACCTGACTATATCATCAGCAGAATGAAGTAAATAGCCATAGATTTGTTCTAATTTTAAATGCTCGAGGCTGTGCTTGAGAGAGTATTCAGCTAACTCTTTTACTTCTAACGAAGTGGTAGAAGTTGGAAATGGTGGGAGTTTAGATACTATTTCAAAATTATTAATACCGCACTTTCCTAATACACGTTCAGAATCTCCATACGCAGCTGCAGTATCAAGTAACTCTAAATTGTGATTTCGAGCATATTTAAGAATTCGTTTTACTTCATCTAAACTTGTTTTCCCTTGGTGGTTGCTTATACCGTAATCAACACCAAATTGCACCGTGCCTAGTGCCAATTTCATAGTAATGCTCTAAGTGTGGTCGTTATATAATTTATATCCTTCTCAGTTAAATTTGGGTGAAGAGGCAAGGTAACTGCTTTTGAATAATACTCTTCTGCATTAGGGTAATCGCCTTTATTGAATCCCAAATTTTTATAAAATGGCTGTAAGTGAATCGGGATGTAATGAACATGAGCAAAGATGTCTTTTTTTCGAAGGCTTTCAACTATAGCTTTCCTTTTTTTTGCATCGTCTAATTGCACTACATATAGATGATAAGACGAATAGCACTCTGGTTTTAACGTTAAATGTGTAACACCATCGGGTAAATATTCACCGTAGAGAGAAACTAGTTTGTTACGCGCCTCGACAAATTGGTCTAGGCGTGACACTTGGCTAAGCCCAAGAGCAGCTTGTATATCAGTAATGCGGTAGTTGAATCCCAGTGATTGCTGTTCGTAATACCATGGTCCTTGATCCATATCATGGAGTTCATTTTTAACGTTAGTGATGCCATGGCTTCGCAGCTTTTTTAAGATTTCAGCCAGTTTTTTATTTTGAGTAGTGAGCATACCACCTTCGGCACTTGTAATAATTTTGACCGGATGAAAACTGAAAACACAAATATCACTGTAAAGGCAGTTGCCAACAGGTGAGTTTTGATATTTTGCACCAATAGCGTGGGACGCATCTTCGATGATTTTAAACTGGTATTTTTTTGCTAATTTTGCAATTTCAGCCATTTCACATGACTGACCAGCAAAATGCACGGGTATGACGACTTTGGGAAGAGCATTATTTTTTTGGGCTTCTTCTAATTTCATCCGAAGTAACGCAACTGACATATTGCCAGTTTCAACATCAATATCAACGAAATCAACTTTTGCACCACAATAAAGAGCACAATTACTGCTAGCGACAAACGAGTTAGGCGATGTCCAAACACTATCATTTTTACCAACACCAAGTGCTAAACAGGCAATGTGAAGGGCTGATGTGGCACTATTTACGGCAACAGCAAATTTAGCTTGGCAATATTTTGCAATAGCCTGTTCAAAAGCAGGGATTGCGGGGCCTTGAGTAAGAAAATCAGATTTTAGGACTTCAATAACGGCATTGATATCATCCTGATTGATATCTTGTTTACCATATGGAATCACTTAAGTGCCTCAATATTGAAGTTGGCAATTTGCTCAATAGACATGTAGTCGGCATTATCAAGTGAGTTGTATTCGAAACCAGGTTCCACTGCTTTGCCTTTTTCTCCAATCGCATTTATCGTAAAGTCATTACTTCTACTACTGAATTTTATACCTGGGGCAATTACAAAATGGTCATCATATTCAAATGTGTCATAGCATAAGTCAGCTGGGCACATTACCTCGTGCAGTTTCTCACCTGGGCGAATACCGATTATTTTGAGCGGTAAATTGGGCGCCATCGCTTTTGCTAAATCAGTAATTTTGATTGATGGTATTTTAGGTACAAAAATTTCACCGCCAAGCATACGTTCAAAATTCTTTAAAACGAAATCAACGCCCTGTTGTAGGCTAATCCAAAAACGCGTCATATTTTCATGCGTAATAGGAATGTGATCTTTACCTTCGTCGATAAACTTTTGGAAAACAGGTACTACGGAGCCTCGAGAACAAACTACATTACCGTATCGCACAACAGAAAATGTGGTTTTATGCCCACCTGCGATATTGTTGGCTGCGACAAATAGTTTATCGGATGCGAGCTTGGTAGCTCCGTATAGATTTATTGGGTTAGCAGCTTTGTCTGTCGAGAGAGCAATCACTTTTTCAACATCATTGTTAAGTGCTGCATCAATTACATTTTCTGCGCCATTAATATTTGTTTTTATACACTCCATCGGATTGTATTCAGCTGCAGGAACTTGCTTTAAAGCTGCTGCATGAATAACAAAATCGACGCCTCGCATTGCTCGGTTTAAGCGCTCTTTGTCTCGCACATCGCCGATAAAATAGCGCATACAGTCTTGATTAAACTCTTGTTGCATTTCGAATTGTTTTAATTCGTCGCGAGAAAACACAATAATTTTTTTAGGGTTATAACGTGATAACAATGTTTTGACGTATTTTTTGCCAAAAGATCCTGTCCCACCTGTTATTAAAATAGTTTTATTGTCGAACATAGTGTTTCCCATTGAATTTGCAAAACTACAGAAAGATTAATAGTTCTTTCATTACTTTAGCTTAATAAGCACTAAATATGCCAATAGTTTGTCAATAAACACTTTGCATGCGCATAAAAAAGCAGCTTTTTGTACTATAATCACTCAAGCAAAAACTTGATTAGATCATTATGTAATACAGGTAGGAGGCAACCTAGTATGAAGATCCAAAATCAAAACTTTGCTTTTTTCAATCGAACTGAGGAAAAAAGCAAAACATTACTTGAACAATTAGCAAGCGGAAAGCGCGTTAATTCTGCATCGGATGATGCAGCAGCATTGCAAATTATTGACAGGTTACAAGCACAGCAAAACGGTCAAAACCAGGCTATCCGAAATGCTTATGATGGTATTTCATATGCTCAAGTCGCAGAAGGGGCGCTTGCTGGGGTAAATGAATCCGTATCTCGTATTGAGCAATTGTCATTGCAAGCTGCTAATGGTGCATTAACAGATGCCGATAGAAGTGCAATTCAAGAAGAAATATCGCAACTACAAACAGGTATTACTGAAACCTATGACAACACTACGTTTGGTGGGGCAAAACTGTTTGATGGTAATGATGTCACCTTTCAAGTGGGTGCAGATGCAAATCAAACCCAAAACTTAAACCCAGGCGATAATAGCGTTGTATCTAACGTACTTACTATTGACGTTTCGACACAAGCTGGTGCTCAAGCTGCCATAAGTGTGACTCAACAGGCGCGTGATGATATTAATTCTAATCGTGCAAGTTTAGGCGCAAGCCAAAATGCGTTTGAACAGAATATTCGTGGTTTGACTAATAATGCTGTAAATATTGCGGCGTCTCAAAGTCGAATTCAAGATACTGATTACGCCAGTATTATTTCGCAAAAAACAGCAAATGATATTTTATCACAGGCATCGATAGCACTTAGAGGTCAAGCCAATCAATCGGCAAGCCAAGTTCTTGGCTTGCTTTAATTTGATTGTGATAAATCAATTTTTGGTGTCAATTTTTTGAATTGACGCCAAAATCCCGCCGCTTGTCCCTTGCAACCTCAACTTAAGCCGTTACAATAAAACAATAATTAGAATAAATAATATTGTAGTGCGTTTATTATGAAGCTTAGCAATGCCATATGGGTAATTGACGAAAACGACAACCGTGCGAATAAACTTGTATCTTCACTGTGCTTTATTGGTGAAAATGCAAAAGTTGCAACGGTTTCAGAAATCCAAGATTCAGCATTACACCATGTGGAAGCGGTTTTTCTAGGCGCGATTTTAGGTCACGATCATGAAGCACTAATCAAAAGCCAACCTGAAACTCCATTTATTCTCATCGGTGAAACTCTAAGACCCTTACTGGCATTAGCAAATGTAATTGGGATTTTAGCTGAACCATTTGCCTACGCACCTACCACTGAATTACTGCGCGATTGTCAAGAATATAAAAGGCATTTACCAAGCTTAGCTAATAATACTCAAGAAAAACGTTTTGACGGCTTAATTGGTGCCACATCTGAAATAGAACATATTCGCTTTTTGATTCAGCAAGTTGCTAAAACGAATGCCAATGTACTTATTTTGGGTGAATCGGGTACAGGTAAAGAGGTTGTCGCACGCAATATTCATTTACTATCAAACCGCAACTCAGGACCATTTATTCCAGTTAATTGCGGTGCAATTCCTGGCGATTTACTGGAAAGTGAACTGTTTGGTCATGAAAAAGGGGCGTTTACAGGGGCTATTTCAACCCGAAAAGGGCGTTTTGAAATGGCTCAAGGTGGAACGCTTTTCTTAGATGAAATTGGTGATATGCCAAGCCAAATGCAAGTTAAGTTATTGCGTGTACTTCAAGAGCGAGTATATGAACGTGTTGGTGGTGGCAAGCCTATAAAAGCGGATGTACGCATAATTGCAGCAACACACCGTAATTTAGAAACCATGATTGAAGAGGATTCATTTCGCGAGGATTTGTATTATCGCTTAAATGTGTTTCCTATTGAAAATCCGTCTTTGCGTGAGCGTAAAGACGATGTGCCATTACTATTGCAAGAACTAATTAAACGTAATCTTGCTGTTGGTGGTGCAAATGTAAAGTTCACTGAGCGAGCGCTTGAAAGCCTTAAAGAGCATAACTGGCCCGGTAATGTGAGGGAGTTGTCGAACTTAGTTGAGCGTATGCAAATTATGTTCCCTGAAAAGGTTGTTGATGTATCTGATTTACCAAAAAAATATCAGCATATTGATGTAGAAGAATATATTCCAGAATATCCAGAAGAAATTCTAGAGCGTCAGGCATTAAACGACATTTTCAGCGAAGGTTTTGCAGAGTTTGAAGATGATGACGAAGAAGTAACCGAACAAGTATTTGATTCAAGTAAACCTGCGGTTTTACCAGTTGAAGGCATTGAACTTAAAAGTTACTTAGCTGAGCTTGAGATATGCTTGATCGAACAAGCGCTTGAACGAAATGATAACGTGGTTGCTCGGGCTGCTGAAGTATTAGGTGTAAGACGCACTACACTTGTTGAAAAAATGAAAAAATATAATTTGAATAGCTAACTCTTTATCCCTTCTATAATTCCGACTGACTTAGCTTGACGTTAAGTCAGTCAAATATCCCCATTTGTTCCACACTCCAAAGACCCTAATTACACTCATTTTCGTAGAAAACATAAATTTTATTGAATTAAACTGTAATAATTGTTAATTTTTTGTATCGTAGTCGAGAAAATAATAATTATAAGGTTGGTGGTATGAAACAATTCGCGATGGCAGCTTTGCTTGGGCTGTCTTTAGCTGGCTGTGGTGACCCAGACAGTTTAGATAATATTGAGTTTGTTAAACGCAATCTTGAAAACAAAAATTTGCATGAAAAACTGCTTACTATAGAGCTTACCAAAGAGCGTTCTGAAAAGCACAAAGCGCTTTATCAACAAATTAGTACAAGCTACAACTTACTTGAGCAAAGCAAGAAAGAGAAAGATCGTTTTTCTTCATACCATCACGGTTTTTTGGCGCGAAACGCGTATTATACCGATGAAGCCGACTACCAAGCTGTTGTAAGTGCAAAAAAATTAGAAGACGTAACAGGGTTATACCGTCGTATTGAGCCTTATTTTAAAACTGAACAAGCGGCTGACTTTATTTATAATACTTCAGCTGATTCATGGGATATTTATTCGGTGATTCAACAGGTTAAATATAATGCGCAAGTGTTACATGCTGTTGATGAAGGCAAAAATGTTAAAAATAACAACAACAACCCCGAATTAAGAAAGTGGCTCGATAAAGCAATCGCACGCCAATACCAAGAATTACAAGAGATTGTATATATCTTGGTACAAGCGAGTGAAACAGATAAAGAAGTCTTTTACGCCGATAAAAAACAAATTGAACAGGATGCAGACCGTATTTTGGCTGGTGTACGCGCAGAAAAAGCGAGGCAAATGTTAAAGCCAGATATGTATGCATGGCAGCAAAAAAACCTGTGGCGATATGAGTTGGTGAATAACACTTGTATGGTACTTGATGAAAAAATTCGTGAGTATGAAATTGCCAAAGATTGTCATCGTTTATTAAAAGCGTATGAAGGTTACACCATAGAACCTGATGAGTTTTCAAACTTTGCTGCGAAATCGCGTGCTGCACGCAATAAACTGGCAGCAGTTACTGAAGAGTTAAAAGAGCGCTATAACTATGCAAAAAATGTTAAAAAAGTTGACTTGAAGCCGAATGAGCAACTGAATTCATTAATGCTTTCTTTAAAGAAAGATTTGTATAGAGCTACTCCAAAGCTATAAAAGAAGTGTACTCTCTTTGAGAGTACACTTATAAAATTAGTTTTGTATTAAAATCTGAAGAAGTTTTTCTAAATCAGTTTGATTAAGCGAAAGTGCTAGCCCATCTTCGACCATGTCACTTAACATTCGTTCTTTAGATAAATACTCAGAACCTTTATCTTTATGCTTAATAGAATTTAAAATTTCGTTTATCTGAGAACTAAAAACAGTCGTGTTAGTTCGTTTTGCTGGAGTTGAATTAACCTGTGTTTTTAACGAAGAAACCTTAAAATGGTCTTGCCATTTCTTTGATATATCTAAGACATTTCTTTCAATTTCTTCAATGCTTTTTCCATTAGGAAATCTAGAGTTAAGTTCTAGATTTATGTAATTACCATCACTGTTTATAGATTGAGGCCAAAGTGTAAGAGGGCCCATATCTTCATCTTTAAATGCTAACTCTCCAAATCTTACAGCGTAAGGGTTTAGTGCTAGTAGGCTATTTAAATATTTGACTGCTTGTCCACTTGTAGTCAAATCTATTGGCAAACCTTTAAAAAGTGATGCTAAATAACTTATCGCATTTATATTCATTATTTCTTGATCATGACCGAAAAATTCGCCACGAGCTACTATTTTTAATCCATTGGTTTGATTCAAAAATGCATAGCTAACTACAGATTTCTTTTCTGAACGGATACGGCTTACTTTTTTTAGATTTTCACTTCTATTTTTTATTTTCGTAAATAATTCTGGAGTAATATTCTCAATTAGAATACTGGCCAAAATAGGGAAATTGTTGTCTTGAGTACTACTAAATTGAGATAGTTTTAAGGACTCATGCTCAATTTCATTTACCACATTCTCTGAGAATTGAATGTTAATTATACTTCGACCGTAAAAGTTCAAAATACTTGGATAAGGTGAATCCAAAGAGATCGTTACATCACTTTTAGAAAGTGATTTTAAAATTTCATCAGAAGTGTTTAAAAGAATAACAATTCTAGAATTACTTGTGTTTATATTTGTATCGATCTTATTTAGAATTGTAGCAAATTCATCAAAGGTCTTCGGATTTCTCGCATCAATCAATATTTGATTTTTTATCCCCCCCTTTGCAGATGAAGTGTAAATAACACCACCTTCTTCCTGAAACGCTATTTTTTTATGAGTTAGCTTCATTTTAATAAATGAACGTACTGCTGAATCTTCATTTGAATTATTAATAGCTGTTAGATTCTGTTTTGTTAGCTCAGTTGCAGTACTAAAAGCAAATGACGATTCCGAAATTAAAATTAGAGAAGTGCTCAAACAAGCGATGTTAATAATCGATTTAAATAGTTTCATTTGAGTTATGAGTGTGAATAATGCATGTTCTCTATAATATCAATGTCATTCTCAACTTTGAATATGTAGAATCACAATGATGTGATAAACATTTTTAAAATGACTTAAAAGTTAATAAAACAATATGAAAAAATACGTTATAGGCATTCCGGGTCAAAAGTGGAATGAAACCGAAAAATCACAATGGTTAAATCTTCAAAACAAAAAACGTGACTATCATCAATTAGTTGTTTCTCAGATTAATGCGTTAGAAGCTGATTTTCAGATAGAGCAATATGGTGAGCTACCTTATGGCGAAAACCTTGTGCTTTTTGCATTGCGCTCTAAGTCTTGGCAGCAGGATAAACCGGCAATTTTAATTACTGGTGGCGTTCATGGTTATGAAACAAGTGGTGTAATGGGAGCTCTAGCGTTTGCACAAGGAAGAGTGAAAGAGTATCAAGGCGCATTTAATTTCGTTATTTTACCTTGTATTAGCCCTTGGGGTTTTGAAACGATTAATCGTTGGAATTCATATGCGGTTGACCCAAATCGTTCATTTTATATGGATTCTCCAGCACCAGAATCACAAGCGGTATTAGATTATCTCGCTAAATTGAATTGTGATTTCTTAATGCATATTGATTTACATGAAACAACTGATACCGATAATACGGAATTTCGCCCAGCACTTGCTGCGCGCGATGCTGTAGAACATACCAACTGGAATATTCCGGATGGTTTTTATCTTGTTGGTGATTCAAAACGACCTGAAGCGGCTTTTCAAAAAGCCATTATTGAATCTGTTGAAAAAGTAACGCATATTGCACCAGCAGACGAAAATGGTGAGCTTATTGGGGTTGCTATCGAACAGTTTGGCGTTTGCAATTATGACTGCAAAGGATTATCGCTGTGTGCTGGTATTACAGATGCAAAATATGTAACAACCACAGAAGTATATCCTGATAGCCCAAAATCTGATGAGCAAATTTGTATTGATGCGCAAGTTGCTGCAATTTGTGGCGGTTTGAATTACCTTCAATCTTTATAGCGGAGAATTTAGGTGGCACTCATTACCCAAATTCCACTGATAAAGAAAATGGAATTAGTTAACCGATTATCTTTTTTTAAAACGCTTACATTAGCGGAAAGGCAAATGGTTGTAGAGTCGTTTTCAGAGTTGCATTTATTTAAAAAAGGTAAAATGGTTTTTCGCCAAAATGAGCATGATAACCATCTTTATATTGTGCTTTCAGGCGAGCTTGTGCTGTTTAAACAGCAGCACAAACCATCATTAGTGCATATAGAGCCTGGCGACTTTGTTGGGGAGGGATCATTTGTTGAAACCCATACTCGCAATATCAATGCAAAAGCAAATGATGAAACTATTTTGCTGGCAATTTCCCATACAGCAATGCAAAAACTGCCTTATGCGATTCGCGATAAAATAAAAGACCGCATTATTCGGGGTATGAGTGAGCGCATTGAAAAACTCGGTGCGGTAATTGATAAGCTGCAAGGATTATAGAATGAAGTTGATAAAAAAAGCATTTTTGCTAAGTGTTGTTTTAGTGATCAGTGCCTGTAGCACAGCGCCACGTAGCAGCAACCAAATTGAATGTAATGGCGAGCGTTATCCAGTAACTTATATGAGCGAAATGCAACAATATGAAGTAGAGCGCTTTGCGATGCGTCATGAGTTTCGCCCAGGTTGCGTCTCTGGCAAGTTAAAAGAGATTAAAGCTAAAACCTGTCAAACAGCATCGTCGCTTAGCTATGAGCAATGGATGAGTTTATATAACGGCTGCGTGGTTAATACGCCTTAGAGCTCTTAAAAACCTGCTTTAATTTACTTTTAACAGAGCGCCAATGTGTCATCGGGATACTTGGTGCTTTTTGTAAGAGATAATTGAAGTCGATGTCGGAAAATTGGATTTTACCGTCATGTGCCAATAGTAAAGAGTCTGGCTTTAATGTTTTTAACATTAACAGGGAATTAAGATAACGTTTTGGGTAAAAAACAGGAAAAGGTGGGATCAATTTCCCTTTTACTTTAACCATTAAATCAGCCACATAAAGCATATTGCTGGGTAGGTGATGCAAGCAAATATCTCTGTCAGTATGGCCTGGACTATGATGTACTTGCCACTCATCAAAATTTGGCACGCTCATACCATCAGGCAAATAAATATCGGCCTTAAGCTTACGTGAGTACCACATAAACCCTTGCTTTTTCCCTTTGCGACTGGCTACCCAACGCGCTAACAAAATATCGGTAATATGCATCATAATGCCATCAAACCCCTGATACCAGTGGCCGGGTGCGTTTGATGTTGCTATTTTTGCGCCTGTCATAGCACGCAGTTTATGTGCGCCACCGGCATGATCTGGGTGCATATGGGTTACCACAATGAGTTTTAAATCAGACAGTGGGCGATTCAATTCGGTTGTAATAAAATGCGCAACTAAATCGCAATCGGCACGGCAGCAACCATCCAGTAACATTAATTTATCTGGATATTCTACTAAATAGATAGATTGTATATGTCCATTTAAGGTATGTAGTTGCATAATAAGTTGCTTTAGAACATGCGATAATATTCAGCTTATCGCAACTCATCAGACCACTCAAGGGGTGTGTTATTAGTAGTCAAAAAATCTTTGTGCTTGGTTTACCGCGCACAGGCACAACAAGTGTGTGTGCAGCCGCATTAGCATTAGGCTTTAAAACCGCGCATACCGCCTATATTCAGTCAACCTTGGATGAAGCGGAGTTTATTGCCGATACCCCCATTTTTCATGATTATGAAACGCTTTTGACGGCATACCCAAATGCGAAATTTATTTATCTAGAGCGAGATTTAGCAAGCTGGTTACCATCAATCAAAGTACTGTTAACGCGTATGGCTGATAGGCTGCTAACTGAACACGGTGGTTTTTTTCCAAGCTTGAAACGCTGTTATGGTGAGATTTTTCATCCACTTAATAAGCAAACAATGTTAGATGATGCGCATTTAACACAGTGTTATTTATCACATAAAGCCAAGGTCATGGACTTTTTGCAGCGCATCGATAACGAGCACTTAGTGGTTAACTTGACTGATGATAACAGCTACCAGCAATTTTGTTCGTTTCTAGATAAACAATCGAAAGGCGGTTTTGAACAGCTCAACGTAAATGGCAAAGTTACGGCGTGGAAACAAATCAAAAGCCCACTAAAACTCGACTCAACACGTAATGGTAAAGCGGATTTAAAATAGACATCTTTGGTGCTGACCATTAAACTGCGGCTAATTTTAATTGATGACAATTAGCCAAGTATGTTTGAACTAAAATACAAAACGCCATTTTCTTGGACTGAAGCGGTAATGGCCGATTTTGATACCTTTTTACAAGACCACGCTGCCGCTGAGAAAAAAGCGTCGGGCATGGCGCTTTCAATGCTTTCGCATTACCCAGATCGCCGCAAATTAGTGCGTGCAATGACTGACTTAGCGCTTGAAGAAATGATCCACTTTAAGCAAGTAGTGAAAATTCTGCTAGAGCGCGATATTACGTTAGGTAAAGACACCAAAGATTCGTATGTAAAAGATTTACGTGCGCTATTTCGCCAAGGTAAAGACGTATTTTTACTCGACCGCTTACTGGTTGCTGCGGTGATTGAAGCCCGTGGTTACGAGCGTTTCTCTCTGGTTGCTGAAGCGCTTGAAGAAGGCAAAGAAAAAGACTTTTACGTAACCATAGCTAAATCAGAAGAAAAGCACGCATTTTTATTTGTTGAACTGGCGTATGAATATTTTGATAAAGTCGTGGTGGATGCGCGTTTAGAGGAAATTTTAGAAGCAGAAGCCGAAATCTGTGCCAAGCTGCCGCATACAGCGGCGCTTCACTAATAAGTCTTGCTTATCAGCACTAAGGGTTAAGTAAGTTTTCTGCAATATGCTCAAGTAAAAAGGTTTCGCGCACTATGCTGATACCTTTTTTATCTGACTCTGCCATTGTTTGCTTGTTGTAAGCAATGGCTTTATCTATATCGACCCAATGAACTGTCATGCCATTGGCAATTTCATAATCTTCTAAATTTTGCTGATCAAATTCATCATCAATTTCGCAGGTAAAGCAATAAGAGAGCATTTCAATGATTTGGCCATCTTGTTTGTAGTTGGGACGAAATTCACGAATTAAGCCGTATGGCGTAATATTATCAATTTCGCGTGCGCCAGTTTCTTCGGTTAACTCTCTAATTAACGCTTGCTGCAAGCTCTCGCCATGATCAACTCCGCCACCGGGCAAAGAGTAATCACGATAACGTTCGGTGTGTAGTAATAAAATGTTTTGGCCTTTGGTTACAATAGCGCGTGTAGCGGGGCGCAATATACGTTGATGCTTACTGAGCGCGAGTTCATCAACAAAATTAAACTCTTTTATTACCTGCATAAAAATTACCAAATCGTTAAAAGGCACGCATAGTAGCACCGTGAATTCAGAATTTAAACGCAAATTAAACGACACGTTAAAACAAATTAAGTTTCCTTTATCGCCACATCGTTTATGATAAATTATCAAGAATAATAACTATTAGGGAAATACCATGTCATCGAGTAACACTGATGCACAGACACAAAAAGTAAAACCCATAGATAAATTTCTTAATGGTATTGAGTATGTAGGAAATAAATTGCCAGATCCGGCAATGATTTTTTTGTTCTCAATGTTATTGATTTGGGTACTTTCTGCAATTTTTTCAAATTACACGTTTTCAGCAATCGACCCACGCACCGGCGAAGCGATAGTTGTTAATAACTTACTTACTGGTGATAGCCTTGCCGCCTTTTTAGCGAATATGGTTAAAACATTCACCGGCTTTGCGCCGCTTGGTGTTGTACTTGTTGCAATGCTAGGTGTAGGTGTAGCCGAGCATTCGGGCTACATTAACACTGGCCTAAAATTAATGTTGAAACGCACACCGAAGGCGCTATTAACACCTTGCGTAATCTTAATTGCGATAGTTAGTCATACAGCTACTGACGCAGGTTATGTATTAGTAATTCCGCTTGCGGGTGTGATTTTTTATGCCATGGGGCGTCACCCATTAGTCGGTATTGCTGCAGCGTTTGCCGGTGTAAGTGGTGGCTTTAGTGCTAACTTTATTCCATCGGGTATCGATCCATTACTACAAAGCTTTACCCAAAGTGCAGCACAAATTATTGACCCAACGATTGAAGTGAATCCACTCAATAACTGGTATTTCACTTCGGCGTCGAGTTTATTTATCGTGCTTCTGGGCTGGTATATTACCGATAAAATTATCGAGCCGCGCCTTAACAAGGTTGAGCTTGATGGCAACACTGATGACTTACCGAGCTTTGATCAAATTAATGACACCGAGCGTAAAGGCTTTTACATTGCGTCAGCTGTTATGATTGCTGGACTTGCGCTACTTGCTTATGCTGCGTGGGGCGAAAGCTCTCCACTTCGTAGTAAAGAGGGCTCGCTTACTGATTTTAAAGCGCCGCTAATGCAATCTATCGTGCCGATTATTTTCTTGGTTTTCTGGATCCCTGGGGCGGTTTACGGTTTTGTAGTGGGCACCTTTAAGTCAAGTAAAGACATGATTGATGCTATGACCAAAGCAATGCATGGCATGGCGTATTATGTGGTTATGGCGTTTTTCTGTGCGCTATTTATTGCTGCGTTTTCACAGTCAAACTTGGGTGCATTACTCGCTATTGAAGGTGCGGAAGTACTAAAAGCAATGCAACTACCAAGTGCGGTAACTGTGGTGGGCATTATTTTCTTAACCGGTTTTGTAAACCTGTTTGTTGGTTCAAGTAGTGCAAAATGGGCGCTGCTAGGGCCAATTTTTGTGCCTATGTTAATGCAATTGGGTATTTCGCCAGACTTAACACAAGCGGCTTACCGTATTGGTGACTCAAGCTCTAACATTATCACGCCGTTAATGCCTTACTTCCCGCTAGTAGTGGTGTACTGTCAAAAGTATGTTAAAAATACTGGCATTGGTACGCTTATCGCGTTAATGATCCCATACTCAATCGCCTTTATGATTGGCTGGACATTGTTCTTGCTGGCTTATTGGGGTTTAGGTATTCAACTTGGCTTACAGGCAAGTTACACCTATGGTTAGTGCTTAAAACTATCAGTAAAAATAAAAACAGCAGGTTGATACCTGCTGTTTTTGTTTAAGTTATTAACTATTTTTATTAAATGCGCCATTGCAGTGAATTTTGTAATTTCTCATTATATGGCGAGAGTGCTTGTCCTTTTTCGCCGAGCAAAATTAGATTAGCCTTATGGCCTTGGTAAGTTGCACCGTCAAATGCCTCATCCGAAAAATAAGACTCAGTTCGATACTGATTTTTACTTGGCACAATAAACAGTGTCATCGGGCCTTGCTCTGTTTGAAACACCAAGTGCAGGCTCTTTTGCCCTTTAAAGTCACAAAAGGTTAGGTAGCTTACTTGGTTTGGTAATTCGCTAAAGTTACCGCCAAAACTTGCAAGCTTGGCGTTTACTTCTTGCAAACTAAAGCTGTGATTTACATTAGTAAGCGAGCTCGGCTCATGGTAAACATGAGCAAGTGCATGCTGCTCTAAGTTGAGCGGTGCACCCATATTCAAATAAGTAAACGACACGCCAAATAAAAACGCTACCGATGCCGCTAGTGCTAAATGGATGCGTGTTTTTTTACGCTGAGTTTGAAATGCATGCAATGACTGATTTAACACTAAACGCTCAGCTAAGTTTTCAGGCACAGGGACATTAAGCGCATGCTCAATATCATTGTCGAGTGCTTTTAGCTCTTTACTAAATGCGTGTGCATCTGGGTCTGATTCGAGCGCATTAAGTACGTCTTTATCGCTGGTATTAGGATCAGCATATAAACGACGTCGTAATTCTAATTCATCCATTGTTGATCCCCCTTTGTAAACTTGGTTGTAAATTGTCTTTCAGTTGGTTGCGAGCACGGAAAAGCCGAGTCATTACCGTATTTTTGTTAAGTGATAAAATGGATGCGATTTCATCACCACTAAACCCCATTACTACTTGCAAAAGTAGAGGTTCGCGATACTCTTCATCCAGCTGCATAATGCGTTTTTGTAGCTGTGAGCGCTCAGCGTTTTGTTCCATATCGAGGGTTTGTGTATCGCATAGCGTATCTTGCTCAACATCGCTGTAATCAAATTGTTTACGCTCAAAACGGCGTGCATTCTCACGACGCAAAATCGTAATTAACCATGCTTTAGCTGCTTGCTGGTCGAGAAGTGAATCAAGCGAGCGCCAAGCCCTTAAAAAAGTTTCTTGCACCAGGTCTTCGGCCACCGTCGGGTCACCTGCTAACCAGTATGCGAAGCGGTATAGCTCTTTGTGATACACATTCACTAAAGCTTCATATCGTTTTTGTTTATCTGCCATGTCAATTAAGACCTGACGTTGTTGTTTTTTCTTTCCGAACATTGAAACTATTTTAGTAGAGCTGGGTTAACTCATTCTCACTTTTAGGTTTTTTATTTAAATTATTTAACTGCTGATAGATAAATTTAAGATCAACAGTGTGATTCTTACCTGCATAAAGATTTGCCTGTAAGTGATTAATCGCTTCTGCAAATTGCGGATTATTTATGACGGTATTAAGTTTAGTTAAATCTGCGCTGCCTGTATGTAACTTGCAAAGTGTAACCAGTTGATGATAGAACGCTCGCTGATTATTTTCTTTTACTGCGGTTTGTAACGCTGGCAGTGGATTTGTACGTGGTACGTACTCTTTATCAGTTTTTGCTAAAGTAGCTACTGGCTTGCGTTTAAACCACATTATAAGCAGTGTGATTAGCCAAAGTGCGTAACCCAGAATCATTAACGGCCAGTAATAAATTGGCGTTTCAACGCGTGTGGTAACGGAGTCTTCTTTAATGTCACTGATTGGTGCGTTATTCACTTGTGGTGCTGTGATAGTTGGCTGTACAAAGTTTGGATCGCCAACGACGGTTAATTCCCTTGTTGGTAGTGTCGCGTATTCAATTCGATTAGTAATTACATTAAACCAAGGCACACGCACTTCAGGTAATATGTAAGTGCCAGGCGTTTGCGGCATAAGTGCAAATGACTCTACTTTTTGTGAAATCACTTTGCCATTTCTTACAAGGTTATTGGTTTCAGCTTGGTCTGAATAACTGCGCACACCATTAATGCTTGGTAAATTGATTTCTGGTAGTTGCTCTTTGGTGATGCCGAGCGCAGTCATGGTTATGGTGCGGGTAATGGGTTCGCCAATTTGATAGCTTTGTTTTTCAGGTTGCCACTCTTCATTTAATGTGACTAATTCACTCGGTAGCCAGTTGCCGGAAATATTTTCTGGAATCGATTTGATAGTCAGCTGAACATCTCGGCCAATAGCACTTGCCGCACGGGTTCGGTAATTATCGCGAATACGGCCTTTAAAATAAGGCGATTTGATAGTGTACTTTCCGCTTTTTTGCGGCTGAATAAGGTAGTTTCGTTCAATGATTAAATAGCGAATACCATCAATAATTTCATAACTTTCTTTTTGTTTTCCTAGTTGAGAAACATTGGCATTCTCTAATTCAGGTGAGCCGAGTTGGCCTTCGGTTAGGTCATTGGCTAAAAACAGTTTTACTGTGTAAACACCTGCTTGCTGCACATACAATTCGCTGTTTTCCATACTAGTTTCAATATACACATCCTTGCTTTGTGTATCAGCATTGGAAGCGGCAACCACTTTCACAGTAATCGGGCTTGATTGCATATTCGCAACAGCAAAGCTGGGTATTGTGTAATCACCTGGATTACGCGCCATTAGTTCAACTTGCCACTGCGTTGTATGGTTTACTTGGCCATTAATAATACTGGTGTTACTTCGTACAGACGTGGGGCCAACCACAAAGTCTTTAAGTAGTGCGGAGGTATCGGGTTGTTCACCTTTGACATTTTGGTCTGCGCGAATGGTTAAATTAAAAAACTCACCTGCGAGCACAGGGTTTCGATCAACACTGGCGCTCAGTGCTGCGACAGCTTGCAATGGCAGTAAAACGAGGCAAATTAATACAACTATGCGACTTACCATGACTTCTCAACTCCTTGTTGCTGGATGCGCTGACGATATCTTTTTTGACTTTCTAATTTCATTTTATTGCGTAACAAGATGGCCGGATCGTCCGGTACCTTTCTTAGTAGTTGGTTAATGATTTGTACTTGTTCTTTCTCTTCAGGGGTTAATTCAGGTGCCTGATTAGCCTGTTGCTCTGAAAGCGGTTGCTGTGGCGCTTGTTGTTCATCACCTGATTGTTCTTGCGGCTCTGCTTGGGTCTCGGGCGCTTGCTTAGGCTCATTGCTTTTAGCTTCTTCTGAGTCTGCTTTCATTTCTGGTTGATTGCTGTTTTGCTGCGAAGAATCACTGCCATTTTTACTCTCTTCGCTGTTTTTATCTTGTTGGCCTTGTTGCTGCGATTGATTTTGTTCTTGTTGGTTTTGCTGCTGCGATTGTTCACCCGATTGCTCGCCTTGCTGCTGGTTTTGATCGCTTTGCTGCTGCTCATCGCTCTTTTGTTGATCATCACCATTTTGCTGTTGTTGATTTTGTTGCTGTTGCTTTAAATCTTCCAACAGCGCTTTATTTTCTTCTGCTTCTTTAAACTCAGGCTGTTTTTCAAGGGCTTTTTTGTAAGCCTCTATTGCTTCATCAAAACGATTTAGTTTAGCAAGGGCGTTTCCTTGGTTATAAAGGCCCTGTGCGCTGTTATCTTGCTTGAACTTAGTCAGCGCATTTTCAAAATCACCTTGTTGATATAGAGCTGAGCCTGAAAGACTGGCGGTCGTTGATTTTGTTGCCGCTTCGTAATTTTGTTGTTGATAAGCCTGATGCGCTTTTTGCTCGTCATTTAGTAGCCAAGTGGGCAGTGAAAATGCGTAACTCAACTCAGGTTTAAACAGCACGAAACAGCATAAACCCAGTAAAAATTTAGGCTGCTGCTTTAACATCATAAAGGCCAGTGGAATTAATAAAAATACTAAATAAATACCGCCATCAATCGGCTGTTCACTAGTTTGCTCCCGCTTAATAACATCATCTGTATTAGTAGATGATGGTTTAAAGAGGGATAAATCAGCATCGCTCACTTGATAATAATTAAATTTACCATCGCTATTTGCTGCCAGTTGCTGCAATAAGCTGAAGTTGGCTTTTGGAATAACAATTTGGCCATGGTTATCTTTTAAAAAGCCTTCGTCAGGTAATTGGATCGGTGCACCGTGTTCGGTGGCTACAGTATAAATATTAAGTTTAATGTTATGTTGCTTAACGAGCTTTTCGATATCACGGCTTTCTTCAAAATCATCAATACCATCGGTAATCCAATAGATTTCGCCATTGCTGACATTGGCCTGCGTGAGTAAATCAACCGCTAGTGTGATACCTGCAAAGGCATTACTGCCGGGAACTGGCATAATTTCAGGGCTTAGGCTAGGGATTAAGTTGGCCAGTGTTTGATGGTCTGAGGTTAAAGGCGAAATGGTGTAGGCATCATTGCTATAAGCAACTAAGGCTAAATCGCTTTCTTTTAAAATGTCAGTCAGTGTAAGTGCTTTAAAGCGCGCTTGTGTTAAACGATTTGGTTTAATGTCTTGGCTGTACATTGAGCGCGACATGTCCATTACAATAACGCGTGCATGTTTACTTTTATAAACGGGCAGGGGTTGTGATTGCCAACTAGGGCCAGCAAGAGCGCATACACTTACTATTAAAAATAAACTGAGCCACACAGCATTGGTTTTAGTTTGTTTGCTCTCACCATCAAGTAAAAATTGGGCAAGATGAGGTGCAATGGGACTACTGGCAATATGTTTACGTTTTTTTAGCAATTGCAAAACGATAACTAAAACAACAAAGGGCATTAAATAAAATGCTTCAGGGCGAATAAATTCAAGTGTCATGCGCCTCTCCTTGATAGTAGCGTTTTAAAACTATTCACTAAGGTTTGTAAAAACAATAACAACACCGCGGTAAATAACGGGATATAGAATAATGCAGTTTGCTGGCGAACGGTTTCGCTGTTGTCGCTAATTGGCTCAAGCTGGTCGAGCATTTGATAAATACGTTGCAAACTTGCTACATCCGTTGCACGAAAGTACTGACCACCGGTTTCGCGAGCTATTTCGGTTAATAAGCTTTCATCTAGGGCGCTGCCACGCTGCATCTGAAAGCCAAAAAAGTTCGATTGACTATCCGCACCCACACCGACAGTGTACACCTTTATGCCCGCATCTTTTGCAAGAATAAGTGCTTCATCGGGTGCCAGATTACCCGCAGTATTTTGACCATCAGTTAACAAGATAAGTATGCGATTACTATCATCTTTAAGGGCAAAGCGCTTAACGGCAAGGCCAAGTGCATCACCAATGGCGGTTGCTTGACCAACTAAACCTATTTGCGCTTCGTCGAGCATTTGGGCAACGGTAGTTAAATCGCGGGTTAGTGGGGTTTGTAAAAATGCGGTATCGGCAAATAAAATTAAACCTAATCGGTCACCTGTGCGCGCTGTAATAAACTCGTTAAGCACGGCTTTTACAACAGATAATCTGTCAATATATTGCCCTTGATACTGCATATCTTGCTCACGCATCGAGGTGGATAAGTCAACAGCAAGCATAATTTCACGGCCTTCATTAGGCAGTTGAATGGGCTCGCCATAGTATTTTGGATGAGCGAGGGCGATGCATAAACATAACCAAATTAGCCAAGGCCAAATTGAAAAACGTGCTGGTTGTTTAATATCGCCTGTTTGCACTATGGGATTATGGTAAAGGGCAGTTGTACGCACAGTGGCGACTTGCTGATGTTTTTGTAATTTGTGCAGTAAAAACGGCAAGGGCAATAATAAAAAAGCGAATGGCCAAGCAAACTCAAACATTTAACGCTCCTTTCACCTTAAATTGCTTTATTGCTTTGACTAGTTTCTGATGGAAATCATTAATTGGTTGGTTGCTCTCACTTTGATATAAGCGTGATAGCTCTTCTGGTGTTAATTTTACTTTTGATGTTTTTAACACAATGCTTTGCCATTTTTCACCAAATTGATTTGCAGCCTCAATACCGTAATAGTGTTTTACAAGGCGCTTTAAAATTAAATGCAAAGCTTGGCTATTTGCGAAGGTAGAGGTTAAATAAGACTGACTTTCTTGCAGTGCTTGTCGTTTTGCTTTTGCCAATTGATAACGTTTATAAGCTAAAAAGCCAGTAACAAACAACAGCAATAAAAAGCCAATAATTATTGCAAATGCAGGCAGTGACAGCGGCCACCAAGCTACTGTGGCTGGCGCGATAACATCATGTAAGTTGTCGAGCGGAGATGTTGGGTTTGCCATTTAACCATTATCCCTTTAATTGTTGAGCAATCGGCTGCGCAGCACTAAATGGCATCAACGCTAAGCCTGATTTTTGTAATAATTGAAATAACGACGTTTGTTGGGCATTTGCTTTTGTAGCATAGCTTTCACGAAACTTTGCATTGGCAAGTGGAAGGTTAGCCTGACGGTTACCTGATTTGAGCGTAAGTTGCTCACCCACATTCGGTAACGATAGCTCCATCGGGTCAAAAATAGGGCAGGCGATAAGTTCGCAATGGCGTGTAAGCAGCATTAGTTGCTTTGCCATATCCTCGCTTAAATGATGAAAATCAGAAATTAAGTACACTAACGAGCCTGGTTTTGCCAAGTGCACTAAACGATTTAGTTGATCATTCAGTGTTTGCGATTCGCCATCAAGCTTACTTTCAAGCGCCGCTTGATGCGCAAGTTGTAAGTTATGAAACAGTTTAAGCACAGCACTTTGTCTTGATGCCGGCTTGAGTTCCCAATGGGCATTATGGTTAAACACTAAACCACCAACACGGTCACCACGTTGAATCGCGCTCCAAGCAATCAGTGCACTTAAATGTGCAGCTTGCACAGATTTTAAAAGCAGCTGAGAGCCAAAGATCATACTGTCGCTAAAGTCCGTTAAGATAAAAACAGGGCGTTCTTTTTCTTCCTGAAATAGCTTTGTATGCGCAATGCCAGTGCGAGCAGTTACACGCCAATCAATTGCGCGCACATCATCACCTGGTTGGTAATGCCTTACCTCGGCAAATTCCATTCCACGTCCTTTGTGCGGAGCTAAGTATTGCCCCGCATTTGGGTGCTTAACTTTGCGCTTTGGCGATAACTCAAGCAAAGTGGTTTTATTGTGGTAAGCCATTAACTCATTGAGTGAAAGTGCCACACCATTACTTTGTAATTCAGCGAGTTGTGCAGAGTGTGTGTTCATAATAAATGTTAAGGCGCGACCACACGTGCAATAATTTCTGCTAATACATCGTCTTTACTTACCCCATCGGCTTGCGCTTCATAAGACAAAATAATGCGATGACGTAGCACATTAGCAAATACGCTTTGAATATCTTCGGGTGCAACAAAATCACGGCCTGCAAGCCATGCATGGGCACGGGCACAGCGATCCAATGCAATTGTTGCACGTGGGCTGGCGCCATATTCAATCCAGCTACCTAGCTCAGGGCTTAATTTTTCAGCCTGTCGCGTTGCAATAATCAGTTGTACAAGATAGCGCTCAAGTGGTTCTGATAAATGCAAAGACAACACTTGCTTGCGCGATTCAAACAGCGTTTCTTGTAAGATTTGTGGTGCTTTAACCTGTTCTTCAGCAAGCGCTTCGCCACGTGTTAATCGCAAAATGGCTAGCTCATTTTGTGCATCTGGGTAATCAATATTGAGATGCAATAAGAAACGGTCGAGCTGAGCTTCTGGCAGTGGGTAGGTGCCTTCTTGTTCTAGTGGGTTTTGCGTTGCCATTACTAAGAAAAGATCAGGTAATGGATAAGTCTTTTTACCCACGGTAATTTGTCTTTCGGCCATGGCTTCTAACAGTGCTGATTGCACTTTTGCTGGCGCACGGTTAATTTCATCGGCAAGTACAAGGTTATGAAATAACGGACCTGCTTCAAAGACAAATTCACTCGTTTGCTGGCGGTAAATATCTGTTCCTGTGATATCTGCCGGCAATAAATCTGGGGTAAATTGTACGCGTTGGAAATTACCTTCGACACCTTTTGCTAAGGCATTTACCGCACGTGTTTTCGCAAGCCCTGGTGGGCCTTCTACCAATAAATGGCCATCGGCTAAAAGTGCTAATAATAATGCTTGAGTAAGCTGTGGTTGGCCAATGATTTGGCTGTCTAAATAATTTTGTAGCTGAACAAACGCTGATACCGCCATGTTAGTCGCTATCCTTATTGTTTTAATTGGCTTAAATAGTTCTTAACCGCTAGATTATACTTAAGCTGCCTTGTAAGCCAAGCGCTTAAGTTAATAAATGTATCCGAAAAATCGTGTGTAGCTAGGATGGTGTTGGTAAGAAAAAGTTCAAAAAAAAGCTGCACCAAGTGTGCAGCTTTTATTATGTATTGATTCGGCTTATTTCAAAGGTCGTGTTAAGCGCCTTCGTTGCTGCCTTGCTCCTGCTGTAATTTACGGTATTTTAAACCATCAATTACAAGTTCAAGAATTGGGCGTTTCTCACCATTATACCAATTGTTTGCTGTACGTTTACTGAGCGCACCTTGGGTTTGGTCAGAAATAGTGTTAGCGGTCCATTGCGTGCCTAGCTCCATTTTAATGTATTGAGTTAGCTTCATAGCGTTCTCCATCTAACGTGATTTTCAATGGGGAAATTGTTACTTCTTTGTTGGTTAAAAAATAGGTACCCAGCGTAATCCTTTGTTTTAATTTGTGATTAAATGTTATTCAGTTAAAAATAAACGAATGTGTTTGAACTACACTTAAGCTTGGCTTGATACGACGCATAATCGAATAGGCGAGTGGCATTGGAAAAACTTACGCTTTGCTATTGGCAAACAAAGATACCTTGTTTAGAATCAATAAACTTGATAACAGGTCAGACCTGTAACCAGAGGAACAACCTATGTCTGAACAAAATATACTAAAAACAACAAAAGGCGACCGTATTGCCGTTGTCAGCGGATTGAGAACTCCATTTGCTAAGCAAGCAACTTACTTCCACCACGTACCTGCATTAGATATGGGTAAGATGGTTGTAAATGAAATGCTTGAACGCATGAATCTTGATAAAAATGAAATCGATCAGCTGGTTTTCGGGCAGGTTGTTCAAATGCCAGAAGCACCAAACATTGCACGTGAAATTGTACTGGGTACTGGCATGCCAGTATCGGTAGATGCATATTCTGTATCGCGTGCGTGTGCAACTAGTTTCCAAGCAGTTGCCAACGTTGCTGAATCAATTATCGCCGGTTCGGTAAATGTGGGTATTGCTGGTGGTGCGGACTCATCATCTGTATTACCGATTGGTGTAAGCAAAAAATTAGCAGGTAGCCTTGTTGATTTAAATAAAGCACGTACCTTCGGTCAGCGCTTTAATATTCTTTCTAAATTACGTCTCAAAGATTTACTGCCAGTTCCGCCAGCGGTTGCTGAATATTCAACGGGTCTTTCAATGGGCCAAACTGCTGAGCAAATGGCGAAAACCCATAATATTAGCCGAGCTGATCAAGATGCAATGGCGCATCGCTCTCACACTCTTGCTGCAAAAGCGTGGAATGATGGTTTACTAACAAATGAAGTAATGACCGCTCACGTACCACCTTACAAAGGTTTCCTCGATCGCGATAACAATATTCGTGAAAACTCAACGGTTGAAAGCTACGCCAAATTACGTCCGGTATTTGACCGTCAACATGGTTCGGTAACGGCTGCAAACGCAACGCCACTTACTGACGGTGCGGCAGCAGTATTAATGATGAGTGAGTCTAAAGCAAAAGCGTTAGGTTACCCAATTCTAGGCTATATTCGTAGCTTCGCGTTTAGCGCAATTGACGTACATGAAGATATGCTAATGGGTCCTGCACACTCAACACCTATGGCACTTGATAGAGCGGGCATCACGTTACAAGATCTTGATTTAATTGAAATGCACGAAGCATTCGCAGCACAAGCACTGGCCAACATGAAGATGTTTGGCTGTGATAAATTTGCCCAAGAGAAGTTAGGTCGTTCAAAAGCGATTGGTGAAATCGATATGGATAAGTTTAATGTGAACGGTGGTTCACTTGCTTATGGTCACCCATTTGCAGCAACAGGCGCTCGTTTAATTACGCAAAGCTTAAATGAATTAAACCGTCGTGGCGGTGGGCTTGCATTAACAACAGCATGTGCTGCAGGTGGTTTAGGTGCAGCATTTGTTCTAGAGGGAGCATAGTATGACAGCTGAACAAGCGAACTCAGTTTTTGATTTTAAAGTGAATGATGACAACATTGCGATTGTCACCATTGACGTTGCAGGGGAGAAAATGAATACCCTGCGCGATAGCTTTGTTGATGACCTTAATGCGGTAATCAAGCAAGGTATTGAAAAAAATATCAAAGGTATGGTGTTTATCAGCGGTAAGCCGGATAACTTTATCGCAGGTGCAGATATCAAAATGCTAGATAACGCTAAGACCCGCGATGATGCGCTGTATTTATCACAAACGTGCCACAGCGTTTTTGCTGATTTAGTTAAACTACCTTTCCCAACCGTTGCAGCAATGAATGGTGCAACACTTGGTGGTGGTTTGGAGTTTGCACTGGCGTGTGACTACCGCGTAGCAAGTGATGCAAGCAATACCAAGTTAGGCTTACCAGAAGTACAACTTGGTTTACTACCAGGTGGTGGTGGTACGCAGCGTTTACCAAAACTGGTAGGAATTCAAAAAGCACTTGAATGGATGCTTACAGGTAAACAAGTACGCCCTAAGCAGGCTAAAAAAGCCGGTTTGGTTGACGACGTTGTACCTAACAGTGTGTTACTTGATGTTGCGCTTAAGTTTGCTGTGAAAGGCAAACGCAAGAGCATTAAGCCTAAGCTAGGTAAAGTGTCTCAATTGCTTGAATCAAATCCATTTGGGCGCAACATTATCTTCAAAAAAGCCACTGAAAATGTGGAGAAGAAAACAAGTGGGCATTACCCAGCACCCTTTGCAATCATCAAAGCTGTTCGTGCAGCTGCCGAAATGGCACCTGCAAAAGGCTATGAAATTGAAGCACAAGGGTTTGCTGATCTGGTAATGAGTAAAGAATCAAAAGCACTGCGCGGTATTTTCTTTGCTACCACTGAAATGAAAAAAGAGTGGAACGAACAATCTCAGCCAACAGAAAATGTTGCTGTGTTAGGCGGCGGTTTAATGGGCGCTGGCATCGCACATGTGAGTGCATGTAAAGCCGGTGCACGTGTACGTGTTAAAGACATCGCACATAAAGGCATTTCAGGTGCACTTAACTATAGCTTTAAGATTCTAGATAAAAAGCAAAAGCGTCGTATTTTATCAAAAGCAGAAGTACAGCTTCAGATGGCTCGTATTACTGGTGGTACTGATTACGCAGGTTTTGAAAATACCGATATCGCCATTGAAGCGGTATTTGAAGATTTAAAACTGAAGCAAAGCATGGTTGCTGATATCGAAGCAAATTGTAATGAAAATACCATTTTTGCATCGAATACATCATCACTGCCAATTGGGCAAATTGCTGAAAATGCTGCGCGTCCTGAAAACGTAATTGGTCTTCACTACTTCTCGCCAGTTGAAAAAATGCCACTAGTGGAAATTATTCCTCACGAGAAAACAGCGAAAGAAACCATTGCGCGCGTTGTTAATTTTGCGCGCAAGCAAGGTAAAACGCCGATTGTGGTTAAAGACAAAGCCGGTTTTTATGTAAACCGTATTTTAGCGCCATACGTTAACGAGGCAGCAAACTTATTACTTGCTGGTGAGCCAATTGAGAAAATCGATGCAGCGTTAGTTGAGTTCGGTTTCCCGGTAGGCCCGATGACATTACTTGATGAAGTGGGTATTGATATCGGCTCTAAAATTGCACCAATTCTTGAAAAAGAGCTGGGTGAGCGTTTTAAAGCGCCAGATGCATTCTCACGTTTAATTGATGCAGGTCGTTTAGGTCGTAAAAGTGGACGAGGCTTTTTTGTTTACGATAAGAAAGAAAAAAAAGTGGATGAGTCGATTTACGAACTATTGGGCATTAGCAAAAACCCACGTTTAAACAAAGAAGAAATTGCTGAGCGTTGTGTGGCACAAATGCTTAATGAAGCAGCACGTTGTTTAGATGAAGGCATTATCGCAAGTGCCCGTGACGGTGATATCGGTGCAATCTTTGGTATTGGTTTCCCACCGTTCTTAGGTGGCCCATTCAGTTATATGGATTCGTTAGGTGCAGGTCATCTCGCATCACGTTTAGCAACATTTGCATAACAAAATAAACACTTTACACCGTGTGAGCCACTAGTTGCTATGGCTGAAGCAAAAGAGGCGTTTTATACGGAGCAGGCAAGCGTAAGTTAGTCTAATTATTTAGTATAAATTTCACCCTGAAAGCTCAATTAATCATCGATTATTTGAGCTTTTTTTTATACTATAGCGCCCCTTTCATTCAATGAGAAAAATGATGTTGTGGTATTTGTTGGTTTTATTGGTTATTAACGGTTACATGAGCGCTGTTGTGGCGGGTCACTTTGGTTTAATTGGCAAGCGTTGGGCGATTGCTGGTTTATTAACTGGGCCTGCGGTTTACAGTGTAATCAATGTAAAACAACGAATGTTACTGAGAAAGTCGTTAGGCTTTGTTTTCACACGCATCAGCGCATAAATGAACTGCCTAGCGCTTAAAATTATTGCACTAGGCTAAGTTTTACTTCTTTTTCTATTTCGCGGCGTGGCTGGTGTGCTTTTTTACAATGCTCTAACAAGAACTGCTCAAACTGTTCATGAGACAGTGGTTTAGAGTAAAAGTATCCTTGTACCGTGGCACAATTAAGTTCTTTTAATTGTTCAACTTGGTCTTCGTATTCAACGCCCTCAGCAACCACAGATAAACCGAGGTTATGGGCAATTGTCACGATTGAATCGACCATGTTCTTACCTTTTTCATTGCCCATATCGTCAATAAAGGCTTTATCTACCTTAAGCGTATTAAGAGGGAACTGTTTAAGGTATGCGAGTGATGAATAACCTGTGCCAAAATCATCAATGGCGAGGTGAATACCGCGAGCACTTAAGGTATTCATAATGCGAATGGCATCTTTTGGATCTTCCATGATAGTGCCTTCAGTGATCTCGAGTTCTAAGTAATACGACGCAAGTCCTTCACGTTTAAGTATTTTATCTATACTACCAATGAGATCCGGCTGCATAAATTGCTTTGCAGAAAGGTTTACAGCTACACGACCATCGAATAAACCACGGTTTATCCAGTCCTTAACGTCTCGACATGCTTTTTCAAGCACAACTTCACCAACTTCTACAATTTGACCGGTTTCTTCCGCAATCGGAATAAATTGCGCTGGGCTTATTAGGCCTTTATTAGGCGTAATAAAACGGACAAGCGCTTCCATGCCAACAAGTTCACCGCTGTTAATGTCTATTTTAGGTTGGTAGAACACTTTGAAATGATCTTCTTTTAAGCCATAACGAATTAAATTTTCGATTTGTAGGCGTTTCACTGCTTGGCGATTCATCGCATCGTTGAAGAAGAGATAACGGTTACCGTGCTGTTTGGCATGGTACATTGCGGTATCGGCGTTTTTAAGCAGTAACTCTGGCGTATTGCCATCTTCTGGGAAAAGCACAATGCCGACACTTGAGGTAATTACCAGCTCATGCCCTGACATATGAAACGGCGCTTCAATGAGTGACAAAAAGTTTTTCGCAGCTTGCGTGATAGTATGAATATCATTGGTATTTTGCATCACTAATGCAAACTCATCACCACCTAAACGGTAAAACTGGTCGCGTTCACGAGTGCGCTTAGATAAACGAGAGGCCAAGCGGCATAACAAAATATCACCTGCATGATGGCCTAAACTATCGTTAATTTTCTTAAAGTTATCTAAATCAAATACCAGTAAAGCATGGCGATTCTTACTGCTCACCAGAGACTTCATATTAGTAAAAAATTGATTTCGATTTGGCAAACCTGTAAGACGGTCGCGATTGGTGAGTTTTTGCAGTGCAAGTTCGGTTTGTTTGTTATCTGTTACATCGTTATAAACTGCAATGTGATGGCGTAAATTGTTTTTCTTGTCGTCAATGCGGTCAATTGATAAAGAAAAGAAGGTATTTTGCTTGTCTTTACTCAGCGTCAGTTCTTTGTGCCAGTGCGGCGTTTTTTGAATTGCTTTATAAAGTTGTTGAGTTTGTTGTTTATCGTGACCAGGAAGACGATAGGGCATACCAATATGGTTAGCTGCATTACCACCAAAATAGTTTAAATAAGCTTTGTTTACTTCTACGATGGTAAAATTGGCATCAAAAACAACGATAGGATCGGATAAGTTTTCAATACAGTTGGCCAATAAATTAAGTCGTTCTTGTGTTTGCTTGATAGAACCTATGTCTTTTACCGTACCCATCATTCGCACGGGTTTAAGGTTTGCATCAGTTTCAATTACGCGGCCTTTATCAAGTACCCAGCGCCAATTCCCCGTAGCATCTTTCGCGCGATAACTTGCTTCAAAGTGTGAAATTTCGCCAGACAGGTGTTTTTTAAGAATGTCTTCAACGTTTGCGATATCTGAAGGATGAATATTGGATTTGTTAGGTGGTATATCTGGTGTATGGTCAATGGCATTAAACAAGCCATCATTCATGCGCTCCAAACGATGTTCACTGATATGCCAATCCCAAACCGCATCGCCACTCGCTAAGATACTGTTTTTAAAGCGGTGTTCAGAGTGTTTAAGCTCGATTTGAGATTTTCGTAGGCGCAGCACAGCAACAAGCGCAACCAATAAACTCAATGTAGCGAGCGTTAGTGGTATTAACAGCTTGGAGTCTAGCAATGTGGGTTGGTGTGCATAGCATGCAAAAGCAGTAAACAAACCAGTAAACCCAGCAATTATTTTTATTATTTTATTGGGCATTGGCTTAACACATATAGTACAACCCCCTTACACTAAGGGATTGTTACTAACGTGTCAAAGCTTGTTTCTCTGTTTTGGAATTAGTTGCTTGTTTTACCATCTTTTTTTCGGTTTTTAGTTCAAGACGTGTGCTATTTTCAGCAAATAAGTGTTTGCTATAGCTAACTAATTGCGCCTTACTAAGTTGCAATAATGCTGTTTTTAGCTGCGCTTGCATATCAAACTGACCATCACCGTTGCCGATTGCGAGCCAAAACCGTTGCGATTTCAAACGCAGGTTTTTATCTTTTTCAACAATTTGCATCATCAAGGCCTGTTTGGCTTGCTCCCAATCATCTGCATCCATGGTGTTCAATTTAAGATGATAATTTGCCAAAAAGTGGTTGCTATGTTCTATAAGAATATCCGAGGTGACCTCGGGTGACTGAATATAAAATGCAATACCTGCACGGTTATTTAATGGTGCAAAGCCAGAGCCTACGAGGTAGCCGAGTTGTTTTTCAGTGCGCATATCATGAAAATAGTCTTGGCTAATTAAATGATTAAGCGCCATCAAGCGGATTTTTTCACTTATTGAATCATTATTGGCTTGAAAGTAACTCACAATTGCATGGTCAGGATGCGGTACTTCGTGGGTTTGCATCGCAGGTGCCGCTAATGTGACGATAGGGCGATTTAAATCTGCAATTGTCGTTTTGCCAGAGAGTTTTTGTTGTAACAGGGCAATACAACTATCAGCTTCAGCTGGTGTCCAGTTGCCATGCATTAGCGTTTGGCAATGTATTGCTTCAAACAAATGGCTACTAAACTCAATAAATTCACAGAAGCTGATTTGCTCAATTGCTTCAGCTAATTTTAACGGGGTTGGGTTCCATGGCAACAGCGTCGCACTTAGCTCTGAAAATAACAGGCTTACAGGTTTATTTTGGTTGCCATTTTGCCAATGCCTAACTAGTTGTCGTTGGTATTCATAAAAACGGATAGCATCAAAGTTACAATTCAAGAGTTCATCAAGAATTTCATTGACTAGCTCGATTTGATTGCCACTTAACCCCCAAGTATGCAGCGTTAAGCCGCCTTGGTGAGCTGATAATTGGTAATTTATGCCCGCTAATTCCGCAGGGTAAAATTGCTCCGCGACTTTATCCATAAATAAGTCTGCAAAAAGTCGCGTCATCGCCATATTTTTGGTGCTTTCAACCGTTTTTTTACTGTCTAGCGCTAGGTAAAAATGGCCTTTGGCTACTCTAAAGGTGGTATCTTGCTTAAACCAAAATTCAAATTCGTTGCTCGATACGCGTTTTTCAGGAGTTTTATGTTTGTGCACAATGTCATGTAACACAACAGGTTTAGCCAAATAGGGGTTCGTTGACGGTAGTGATAAATCAACAGCACTGGCATCCACTTTTTCAAGAGATGCAAGCCACGGTGATGGTATACTTCTAACACTATAAGGTGTTGCATACCATTTCGCTTGAGAGTCTGTCGGCACATTTGGGTGAATGTGAATCAAACGCATGTTTTGGGCATTTAATAGTGCTAGCACCTTATCAAATTGCACGCGCTCAAAACCCGTCATGATGTAATCACCATAAATCAAATGCTCGTCTGGATAGTGGTGCATATTGACGCTTAAACTATTAACCCAATCCAGTACACGAGACTTTTCTTGATTGTTAAAAGCAATTTCCATCAAGGCTTTTTTATCGTGATAGAGCTGCTCTAACAAATTATTTTCAGCACGGGCGATCAGTTGTAGATAGCAAAATAGGTATTCAACAATGGCGGTTTTGTGCTTTTCGCCTTCATCGGTTAGTGCGATGCTAATATTAAAATCTTTAAAATTGCTACCATTAATGCCGCCACCTGCACTAAGACCGTTGATCCAGCCTGCTTTTTTAAGCAAGGAATACAAAGACCCAACGCCTTCATAGCCAATTAAATGGGCGATAAAGCTTACAGTTTTTTCACGATAAAAGTTATCAATACTAGGCAGCGCAAAAGACACAATCAGTTTTTGCATATGCTTGTGTGGCTCAATAAAAATCGACTTTTGCATATGCTCTGGTAAATACAGCGGTTCACTAACGGCAGGTTTTAAACTGTTTGGGTCGCCATTTAAACAACTAAACAGCTGCTTAATTTTAACTTGCATTAGTTCACAAGGCATATTGCTTGAAACCACTAATGTCATATTTTGAGCTTGATATTGCTGAGTGAAAAAGGCGCGGATCTCCTCGCTAATACACTCATTTTGATTACTCAGTGTTTGGTGATTACCTACTGAAAATTTAGCAAACGGGTGCGCACTGTTGCAGGTTTCTTTGTGTACTTGGTAAATGCGACGCGAATCGTCTTTAAGTTTTAATTTAAATTCTGCATCAATAGCATTGCGCTCTTTCTCGCAAGCAGAGGGTAAAATAAGCGGCGCATGAAAAATATCGGCAAATTGCCCTAGCGCTTGCAAAAAATGGTCGTTAAGTACTTCGAAGAAATAACTTGAATGCTCGGTGCCTGTCCACGCATTACAGTTGCCGCCATGGTGAGAAAGAAACTGCGAGAAAGACCCTGGCTCTGGGTATTTTTCCGAACCTAAAAACAGCATATGTTCTAAGAAATGTGCTAAGCCTTGGCGATTAATTGGGTCGTCAAAGTGGCCGCAATTTACGGTAAGTGAAGCTGCAGATTTATCGCTGGCACGGTCTTCAATCACAAGGATTTTTAGACCATTGTCCAGTTTTAGGGACTGATAAATTCTGCTATCATTGCTGCTGGTAATCAATGTTTGCTCCGTATCTAAAAAGAAAGAGTTATCGCGTTTAATTGCGATTAGAGTGGATCAGGAAGCAACACAGCTTAACTAAAAAACTACCTGAGTTTTTATTGCTTTAAAGCTAATATAGCGGACATATCATAGATTTGGCTATAGCAAAGTCGTTATTTTTTGTAGATTTCGGATTTTGTTTCAACGAGCATTGTTATGAAGAAAATTTTTATTATGCGCCATGGTCAAGCACAGTCTTTGACTGTGACTGATGAAAGCAGAATGTTGACCGATTTAGGCCGCCTTGAAGCTCAGTCGATGGCTAACAAGCTGCAGCAAGATTGCAAAATTGATGCAGTTTTAACAAGTACTTATGTACGTGCAAAGCAAACAGCAGAAATTGTTGCAGCAAAGCAAGAAAACATTCGCTATCAAGAGAGTTTTGACGATTTTATTCCAAGTGGTGATGCCGAAAATGCCGCTGAATTAATTAAAGCAATGGTGAGCTACAAACCTAATTTAAATAATTGGATTTTGGTTGCTCATATGCCAATTGTGAGTTACATCGTTGAGCAATTTTGTCCTGATAATATGCCAATTTTTGCAACAGCGGCGGTCGCCGAGATTCACTATAATGAAGAATCAGGTTTGGCTGAGTTAGTGGCCATGCATTTGCCGGATGTTGATGAAAAAGCTTCTTAAAACAAAAAATGACTCAATGGAGTCATTTTTTATTAGCTGAAAAACATTAGCGGAAAAACGGATCTTCTGGAATATCCACTAAAATAAGTAACGCGCCACGCCCACCATATTCAAGCGGTGCTTGATGAATAGCCAGTACATCAGGGTGCTGTACTAAATAATGCGGCACTTTGTGTTTTAATACGCGTTCACCCACACCCGTCACAATGCATGCACAGCGTAAATGACGCTTTTTACACGCACTGATAAGGCCTGCTAACTCCAGCTTTGCCGTTTCTTTATTCATGCCATGCATATCTAAAATAAGTTCAGGGGCAAAGTCACCACGGCGCAATTGTTTGGCTAAATAGCTATCCGCACCAGGTTTAACAAAGTTAACGGTACCCGATGTGTCTATGTCAGGAATGTATTCATCCGAGAAATAAAATTCAGCATCGAGCTGTTTTACCTTAGTGTTGGTAGTTTGCTCAGGTGCTTTTTGCGCTTTTTTAAAATGAACAGTATCTTGGCTTATTTTTTTTGAGCCAGACATTTCACTGCGAAAAAGGGCAATGTCATCATCGGATAGTGAGTGATCTTTTTTCATGGCGCAATTGTATCCAAAAATATGTAAAAAACCTAGAGTATTGCGCCTTTAAACCGTTACAATAGTGCTTTTAAACACTAGTGAAACTTGATTATGGAACAGGCATTTTTAGATTCGGCAATGCAAACAGAAGCCGTTACAGAGCTTAATACAATTAATGATTGGTTACGTTGGACGACCAGTCAGTTTGCTGCGTCAGGTATTTTCTTTGGTCACGGTTCGGATAACCCGTGGGATGAAGCTGTACAATTAATTATGCCAGCATTGAGTTTACCTGTTGATGCGCCAAAAGAGCTTGCAACCAGCAAGCTGACCACGTCTGAAAAAGAAACGCTGGTGGCGTTAATTGCGGCGCGCATTAATGAACGTGTGCCAGTTGCTTACTTAACTAATCAAGCTTATTTCGCAGGCCTACCATTTTATGTTGATGAGCGCGTATTAGTGCCGCGTTCACCGTTTGCTGAACTTATCAATAAAAAGTTTGATAGTTGGCTCGATCCAGAACAAGAAGTTACCCGAATTTTAGATATGTGCACAGGTTCGGCATGTATTGCTATTGCTCTAGCACAAGCGTTTGAAAATGCCGAAGTAGATGCGGTTGATATTTCGTTTGATGCATTAGAAGTAGCGGATATTAATATCTCAAATTACCAGTTAAACCATCGTGTTTTCCCAATTCAATCGGACGTTTTTTCGGGTGTGCCTGGCCAAAAATACGATTTAATCGTGGCGAATCCACCGTATGTTGATGCCGAAGACATGGGCGATTTGCCAGATGAATTCCATCATGAGCCTGAATTAGGCCTTGCCTCAGGTGAAGACGGCCTTGATGTTACTCGTACATTATTAAATGAAGCGGCAGAGCATCTAACTGATAACGGTTGGTTATTTGTTGAAGTGGGTAATTCTATGGTACATATGGAAGCGCTTTATCCTGGCGTGCCATTTGAGTGGATTGAATTTAAACACGGCGGCTTAGGTGTGTTTGCAATTAATAAACAAGATTTAATTGCACATTTAGGGTAATCACTAAGTAAAAAAACGCAGTTTGGCGGCACTGTATCTACCAACGCTGCCATTTGGGAATGAGGAAATGAGACGTTATGGCCGGAAATAGTATTGGTCAATTATTTAAGGTGAGTACCTTTGGCGAAAGCCATGGTATTGCACTGGGTGGGGTGGTCGATGGCTGCCCGCCGGGGTTGGAGATTTGTGAAGCTGACCTACAAATCGATTTAGACAGACGAAAGCCTGGGCAAAGTCGTTACACCACGCAGCGCCGCGAAGAAGATGCCGTTAAAATTTTATCGGGTATTTTTGAAGGTAAAACGACAGGCACGAGCATTGGCCTGCTTATCGAAAATGGCGATCAGCGTTCAAAAGATTATTCAAAAATTGCTGATGTGTATCGTCCAGGTCATGGTGATTATACTTACTGGCACAAATACGGCATTCGCGATTACCGTGGTGGCGGTCGCTCGTCAGCACGCGAAACAGCCATTCGTGTTGCCGCAGGCGCAATTGCTAAAAAGTATTTAAAACAATTTCATGGTGTTGAAATTAATGCGTGTTTATCGCAACTTGGGCCAATTAAAGCAGAGCAATTTGATTGGTCTGTGGTTGAAGAAAACCCATTCTTTTTCCCTGATAGCACTAAGCTAGATGCGCTTGATGAATATATGCGCGCGTTGAAAAAAGAAGGTGATTCAATTGGTGCCAAAGTTACTGTGGTTGCGAAGAATGTACCTGTGGGTTTAGGTGAGCCAGTGTTTGATCGTTTAGATGCTGAAATTGCCCATTCACTGATGAGCATTAACGCGGTAAAAGGCGTTGAAATTGGTGACGGTTTTGAAGTGATAGAGCAAAAAGGCTCAGAGCATCGCGATACCATCACCCCTGAAGGCTTTACCTCAAACCACGCAGGCGGTGTACTTGCGGGCATTTCAACAGGGCAAGATATTGTGGCATCTATTGCGCTTAAACCAACATCGAGCATTACAGTGCCAGGTAAAAGCATTAATACGCAAAACGAAGCAGTTGAGATGATCACCAAAGGGCGTCATGATCCGTGTGTGGGAATTCGTGCAATTCCAATTGCCGAGGCCATGTTGGCAATCACCTTGATGGACCACTTATTGCGTCATCAAGGGCAAAACAAGCATGTCAATGTGCAGCCTGGCCCAATTCCAGGGCAAGCGGAATAATTACCGCAGATATTTAAAAAAGGGGCTATTTCAGCCCCTTTTTATTTTTGCTAAAATGCCAGCAATTTTTTGCTGTACCTATCGTTATGCATCGTTATCAAGATTTAATTTCCATCTTTAATGGCTGTTTCGAGCGCACCCTAAACACACGTTTAGTGAAAGGCGATGGCGAGCCGATTTATCTGCCTGCAGATGACAATACAGCATTTCATCGCATTGAATTTGCCCATGGTTATTATGCCAGTGGCCTGCATGAAGTGGCGCATTGGTTAGTGGCAGGTGACGCTAGACGCTTATTAGAAGATTACGGTTACTGGTATTGCCCAGATGGGCGTGATGAAGCGCAGCAAGCTGAATTTGAAAAAGTGGAAGTGCATCCACAAGCCATTGAATGGGCACTGAGTGTAGCAGCTGGCTTTAATTTTAATGTCTCAGCAGATAACTTAAACGGCGCACAAACGTGTCGCTTTGCATTTCAGCGTAAGGTTTACAAAAAGGTATGTGAGTTACTTGAGAGCGGGTTTAATAAGCGTACGGAAACCTTAATTAAGGCATTATGTGATTTTTATCACACACCATACCCGTTAACACGCGCACAATTTACTTGGCAGGATGAATTAATCAATGATGAAGCAGTTTAAACTAGGCCTTATTATCAACCCTGTTGCTGGTTTAGGCGGCAGTGTTGGCCTAAAAGGCAGTGATAATGTTACTGAAGAAGCGCTTGCCCTTGGTGCAGAGCCAAAATCGCACAAACGCACTCAAGCGGCACTTGAAGTGCTTTTGCCGTATAAAGAACAGATTCAAATATTTACCCCAAGTGGCAAAATGGGTCAAACTCTTGCTGAAGAAATGGGATTTAGTACCGAAGTTGTGTTGACAGTAGGAGAGAGCACATCACCTGCTGATACCGAGCTAACGGTTAAAACCTTAATTGAACAAGGCGTTGATTTAATTTTATTTGCTGGTGGTGATGGTACAGCACGCAATGTTTGCAGTGCGGTTAGTGATAATACAACCGTACTCGGTATTCCTGCTGGTTGTAAAATTCACTCTGGCGTATATGCGATTACCCCCAAAGCAGCAGGGCGCGTTGTTGAAATGCTGATAAATGGCGAGCTGGTTACGCTTTCAGATGCTGATGTAATGGATATTGATGAATCGGCATTTCGCGAAGGGGTTGTTAAAGCTAAACGCTATGGTGAAATGCAGGTGCCAAGCGAATTGCGCTATGTGCAAGCAGTAAAAAGTGGTGGCAAAGAAACAGATGAGTTAGTACTTGCTGACTTATCGGCCTATGTTGTGTCAGAAATGGAAGATGACGAATATTATGTTATGGGTTCTGGCTCTACCGTTGCTGCAATTATGGACGAAATGGGGCTTGAAAACACCTTACTCGGTGTCGATGTAGTGCTCGACCAAGACGTTATTGCCGCGGATTGCACCGCACAACAGCTAATTGATTTAACCAAGGGTAAGCCAACAAAAATTGTGATCACCTTAATTGGTGGGCAAGGCCATATTTTTGGTCGTGGTAATCAGCAGCTCAGCCCTGAACTTATTCGCCAAGTAGGTAAAGAAAATATTATTGTGGTTGCAACTAAACGCAAACTGCAAGCGCTTAACGGCCGTCCGCTTATTTGCGACACAGGCGACAGCGTGTTAGATGATGAACTATCAGGTTTTATAAAAGTGGTAACTGGATACAACGATCATGTGATGTATGCAGTGGGCCTTGAAGAGGAAAAATAAATGCAATTTTTAGCGTATGTTGATAAGGCCAATGAGTTCTTTGATAAACTGGTTGAAACAGCGACCGATGATGAACTGTTTGCAAGTGGTTACTTACGTGGGCACTTTGATTTGCAAGTAGGTTACGCACAAGTTGAAGGTGATGATTTAAGTAGTGATGAGTTAAACGAAAAAATCGAAAAATCACTGGTTAAAGCGTATCGCAATGGCGAACTAACTGATGAAGACCGCGATCATGTGGTTGTGATTTGGGAAAAAGTAAAAGAACTTGTTTAAGTATTTTGTGCATTTTCAAAATCAAAAAAAGCAGCCAATGGCTGCTTTTTTACTTTTTAAACACATTAGTGTTGATAATTACTCAGCGTATAAGCCTAAGTGCTCTTTTGCGTATGCTTCAAAATCAGTGAAGCCGCCAATGTGTTTTTGATCTAAAAAGATTTGAGGTACTGTTTCGCATGGCTTGCCAGCTGATTTTTCTAAATCCGCTTTAGATACGCCTTCTTTAATAATATCTACGTAACGGAATTTAAAATCATCGCGTTCCTGAGTTAAACGCTCTGCTAATTCTTTTGCACGAACACAAAATGGGCAGCCATCACGGCCAAAAATTACTGTAAACATTATTCTTTCCTCTTTAAATTTAATGAACCCATTGTGTCAGCGAAAAACGTTTTTGTGAAATTGATTAACTCAATCGCATCATTCGCAAATAACGATGGGTGTTTTAAATAAAAATGTTTTTGTTATCCCAAGATGAGGTTTAAGTACGATAAACCGTTTTAATTAAGTGATAACCAAATTTTGTTTTTACAGGGCCGTGCACTTCAAATAATGGCTTTTTAAAAACCACATCATCAAATGCTTTTACCATATCGCCCTTGTTAAATTCACCTAAGTCGCCACCGCGTTTGCGCGACGGGCACGTTGAATATTGCTTGGCAAGCTTGTTAAAGTCAGCCCCTTTTTTCAGCTTTTCTTTTAATTCTAAACAGAGTTTTTCAGTATTAACTAAAATGTGGTACGCGCATGCTTTAGGCATTGGATTCTCGAATGCAAATTAAGATACGCGTATTTTAATGGCTAGACGCTATTTTGTCTAAAAGCTGCGTGCTCTTAGGCCTATTTCTGTGGAATAACCCATCGACTTGGCAATAATTTTTAAATCTTCTGAAATCACATAATAAGTGGGAAACGCAGAAATTTTATAATTACTTGCGGTGTGGCTATCGGCTAATAACACTGGCATGCTGAGGGATAGCTCATCTACAAATGCTTCAACCTGTTGTTTACTCTCATAGTTAGCGGCAATAGCTATAGCATTGATACTGCCATTTTTAGCCAGTTTATCGAGGTTTGGCATGCTGAGTTTGCATACGGTGCACCAAGGGGCAAAAAAATAAATCACCGTTTGTTGGTTTTGTAGCGATTTAATGGATACTCGCTTGCCGGTTTCTAGTGTCTCTAAATTAAAATAGGGCGCAGGTTGGTCGTTACTGAGTAAGTTTCGCTGCTGAAAAGTGGTGATCACAAAAAAAATCACAGAAAAAAATAAAATATTTGAAATGATACTTTTTATTTTTAATTTCATAGGGTTGAAGTGTTCTCTAAAGGTGAAGTTTAGGCGGTTAATTAAAAAAATTTAAATTAATACCTTGAAAAAGAATTTAGCCACCACATATCTAGTTATGAAGACGCCATAAGGGTTTTCTACTCAGGTAACAAATTGAATTACCTGACTTTATTTAAGACTTGTCCGCTTTAGGAGAGTCGTTTTTAAGACAATTATCGCTTTATGAGGATATATACTATGCGTAATTTAGATCTATCTCCACTTTATCGTTCTTTCATCGGTTTTGATCACTTAGCTCAAATGATGGATAACGCGAGCCGCAATACCAAACAATCAAATTTTCCACCTTACAATATTGAGCTTTTAGGTGAAAATGACTATCAAATCACCATGGCTGTTGCAGGCTTTTTAGAATCTGAGTTAACCATTGAAACAGAGAAAAACACGCTAAAAGTATCGGGCGTGAAAGCAGAAAAAGAGTCGCAAGCTGAGCGTAAATTTATTCACCAAGGCATTGCTGAGCGAAACTTTGAGCACAAATTCCAGTTGGGCGATCATGTTAAAGTTGTTGGCGCAAATTTAGAAAACGGTTTATTGAACATTACTTTGCTTCGTGAAATTCCAGAAGCGCATAAACCACGTAAAATTGCCATTAACTCGCCGCAAGCATTACTTGAAGAAGCATAAACTTTAAAACAGATTTCCCAACCACAAAAAGCGCCGTAAGGCGCTTTTTTAGTTTTATTACCAATTCCTTTTAGGATTGCTTTAGAGCATCGAGCGCACGTTGTAATTTGACTTGGGCGAGGTGATTAAAGTTTTGCGCTTTTTCAATGCTAATCGCATTAAATGTCACTTCATCACCTGCGCGTTTTTGTAATAAGTTTGCACAATCTAATGCAGTGACTGAACCTAGTTTCGGATAGCCACCAATGGTTTGACGATCATTTAAAAGTACTATGGGTTGGCCATCGGCAGGGACTTGTATGGCACCTAGGTTAATGCCCTCAGAAAAGCGCGCACCGGCAGGGCTTTCTAATGTCGCGCCTTGTAAACGATAACCCATGCGGTCACTTTGCCCAGTTACGGTATAACTTGAACTTAAAAAGCGGTTTAAATCAGCCGCTGAAAATTCATGATGTTGCAGCGCAAGCACCATATTAAGCGGTGTGTTTTGGCAATAGTTGGGTATTAAATTAGCAGGCAAAACCTTTTGTTTTGTAAAACGAGGTGCTTGCTGTTTTATCAGTGTGTTAGCTTCAATTTTGCAGCCAAGTCCTTCACGCATGACAGTACTAACACTGGTAAAGTGTGACCGCGCCTTGATTCCACCCGAGATTGCAAGCGTGTGCCGCAAGCCAATGTTAGGCGTTGCAATTACAATTATATCACCCCGTGTTACTTGAATACTTTGCCAAAGCGCTTGGCTTTTATTGTTAATCGTAAACCCGACGTTTGGCCCTGTAAGTGCAATTGTTATTGGCGCTAGTACTTCGGCGCGAAAGCCGCCAAGCGTTAATTCAAGTGCTGGGCTATTAATTGGGTTGCCAACAAGGGCATTGGCAACTTTAAAGGCATACGGGTCGTGGCATCCACCGGTGGTAAGGCCTAAATGGTTTTGCCCGAACCGCCCCAAATCTTGAACACAGCAATAGAGCCCCGGATTTATCACTTTGAGTACGCTAGTCAATCTGACCTCCTAAGCGAATAAATTCGTTTCGCTCAATCGGTATAAACTTCACGCTATCACCAATATTAAAAGGCAAAGGTGGGGTATTCGCTGCATCAAACAGTGAAATAGGGCAGTTGCCAATAAGATTCCAACCACCGGGTGAAGCAGCTGGATAAACCGCAGTTTGCCTATCCGCGATGGCGATTGAACCCTTGGCTACTTTTTTACGAGGAGTCGCAAGGCGTGGAGTGGCAAGTATTGGGTTTACTTCACCTAAAAATGCAAAACCAGGAGCAAAACCAATGGCAAATACACTGTAAATTTGCTCGCTGTGGTATTTGATAATATCAGTTACAGTCAGGTTTTTTGCTTTTGCCATGGCGTTTAGATCAGCACCTACTTCGCTATTATAATAGGCGGGTAACTCGATTTGTTTTACTGAAAATGAAATATCGTTTAGCTGGGTAAGTATGCTTTTAATTTTTTGCTTTATTGAGAAGTGATCAATACTAAGGCTTTGATAAGTAACTAACGCACTGGTGTAGGAAATGGTCACATCAACAATTAATTCACCCAGTGATGCCTTTAAAGCGTGTGAAAAGGCCGCGAGCTTTTGCGATTGCTCGCTTGAAATAATATCACTTAAATAAACTAATACGGCATTTTCGCTCGCATCAATGATACGGTATTTGGGATCAGCCATGTTCTGCAAGTAGCTGCTTTATCTTGGTAATTTGAGCGATAGCACTTGGGTTGTCACCGTGTACACATAGCGAGTCGCATTGCAGTGTTAACTTACCGCCATCACGGGTGGTGATCGTGCCAAATTGCTTTATCTCACTCACTTGCTCAAGTAACTTGGTTTCATTGTGCACAGCACCTGCAAGATTGCGTGATACTAACGAGCCATCAGGGTTGTATTGCCTATCAGCGAAAACTTCAAACAGTAACTCAATACCGGCTAGTTCAGCGATGCGAGTGACTTGGCTGTTATCGACTTTACTTAGCACCATTAACTTTAACTCACAAGGGTAACTTGCGATTGCATTTGCAATGGTGGTAAGTAACTCCGAGTTTGCCATCATATCGTTATAAAGTGCGCCGTGCGGCTTTACATAGCTAAGACTAAGCCCTTTTACTTTTGCCATGCCTTCAAGCGTAGCAATTTGATAGTGCAATAAATTGGTAAGCTCGGTAGTTGATAATTGCATGCTGCGCCTGCCGAAACCTTGCCTATCGGGGTAACTTGGGTGAGCACCAATCTCTACATTATGTAGTTTCGCTAGACTCAGTGTATGCGCCATCACATTTGGGTCGCTTGCGTGAAAGCCACAAGCGATATTGGCCATATCAATTATTGCCATAGCTTGTTCATCACAACCTAGTGAGTATTGACCAAAACTTTCCCCTAAATCGCAATTGAGCTTCATGGTTTATCCTTGGCAGCGTTTAATGTTATCGAGAATTATGCCGCTAGCCATAGCAACATTGAGTGATTCAGCCTGACCAAATGCCGGAATGGTTACTTTTTTAGTAATCGCACTGGCAATATGCTCGCGAATGCCATGTGATTCGCTGCCCATCACTAAAATTAAGTCGCTTTCAAACTGGGTTGAGTGAATGCTTTCGCCGCCTAAGTACGCTCCATAGACAGGACGAGTTTGCTTACTAAAATAGTCAGTTAATTCAGTTTGAATAATGTTGACGCGGGTAAAGCTGCCCATCGTTGCGCTGATCACTTTTGGATTATAAGGGTCGGCACAGTCGGGGCTTAAAATCAGTTCCTTAATGCCATACCAGTCGGTCACGCGAATAATAGTGCCTAAATTGCCAGGGTCGGCAACGCCATCAAGTACAATGGAAATACCTTGGCTATTTGGCTCACTTTGTTTTGGCGTTTCTACAATCGCAATGGCAGCATTATTACTAACTAGGGTACTTGCCTTAGCAAGTTCCTCTTCTTCACAAGTGATGATATTGAGGCCAGTTAATTGTGATGCGTGCTTTTCGCAAAAAATTTGGGTAGCAAAAAGCTGTTCAATGACTAAATCGCTATTTAGTAATTCGAGTACGTTTTTTTCACCTTGCACTAAAAATAAATTTTGTAACTTGCGCTGTTTTTTTTGAGATAACGCACGTAATTGTTTTAGCTGGTTTTTAGAGATCATAATGTACCCTTCTTAATTCTCCCAAAATTATATCACTCATCGCTTTAGGCGGAAGGGTTTTGACAACAAGAATTTTTGACCTATACCTAAAAGTGTAAAGCAAATGCTTTATATCTCTAAATTGTTCAAATGGTTTGAACCTCAACGCAAAGGAGCGCGTTATGAAATTACTTTCACTGCCAGTACTTGGCGCACTATCTTTAATTGTATCTTCTACGCTTTTACCTGTTTCAGCAGCACCCAAAGAAGTGAACCCTGCAGATACAAAAGTTACAAAGCTTGTTAAAAGTGAACTAATAAATTTAAACACAGCGAATGCTAAGGAGTTGGCAACTTTACCGGGCATAGGTGAGTCTCGGGCGCTGCGTATTATTAATTACCGTGAACAAAACGGGAAGATAAAATCACTAGAGCAGTTGTCAGAAATAAAAGGGTTTGGAGAACGCTCAATTGCTAAATTGAAAGGACGAGTCGTTTTTTAACATTGATAAAATTAAAAGGGGCATTTGCCCCTTTATTCGTTGTTAGCTTCAAGCTCTTTTCGTGCATTTGCCAAAAGTGGCTTAATGAACATCAGTGTCAATGGCGTGGTGATTAATGGGTAGCATATACCCACAATCAACAAATATAACAGCAACCACCAAGATTCAATATTTGCTAGCAATAAAAATATTGGTGTTAAGCAAGCAATTTTAACAACGTTTAACGTTATCTTTTTTCCTGCAGGTAAATTTGCAACTGCTTTGTGAATTACTTCTTGTCGTTGTTTGACAGATAAACCATTTAGTTCCGAAATATTCTTTGTCGAGAAATACATATTAAATCTTTTTAGCGAAAAGTAATCGTGTGATTAACACTACAAATAATACTACGCTTGCAATCGCAAAGATCACTTGCATCCAGCCTGGCATACTTAGTCCTAGGAATTGCCAACTGATATTGCCGCAATCACCCGTAACCTCAAAAAACCATGGCATCCATTGATGCAGTGGTAAAAACTCAGGGAAATTTGGCTCAAAGGCACAACCTGCAAAGGCAAATGGGTCAGTATTATTTTGCATAGCGATATGTTCTGCTGCAATTAAGTAACCCCAAATTGCAGAAATAGCCCAAAGTGCAAATCCGATAACACGGGCAAAAATATTTTGCGGTTTAATGGCACCCGCAATACCAGCAAATAATAAACCCAGCATCGCGGTACGTTGGTAAATACACATTACGCATGGCCCTAAATCCATAGCATATTGGAAGAAAAGTGCAGCGCCTTCAAGGATGAGCGCGATGCCTGCCAATAAAAGCCAAGGTAAGCGCTGTTCAGGCCAGTAAGCAAGTTTTGATAACATAGGCGTTACTAATTATTTGTTAATAATGGGGCACACTATAAAAAAAACGTGACTGCTTCGCACGAATTTTCGATGGAATTTTGTAAAACCGCGTAAATATTAAGGTTTGCGTGATTTTTGTATTGTGAAATGCGTTACAAACATTAACAGAGCTTTGGTAAAAACAGTTTACAGACTATTTTATCTTATGCATTTATTTGCTTGTGCAAACAATCGCATCTGGTACAATCAGTTTGATTAAAAAAGCATTACAAGAACGACTGGACACTTCATGAGAATTTTTAAAGCCAAAAGCCCTGCGGGATTTGCTGAGGAATATATAGTTGAATCGATTTGGAACGGCGAATTTGCGCCAGGTTCAATTTTACCAGCAGAGCGTGAGCTTTCAGAGCTTATAGGTGTAACACGTACAACTTTACGTGAAGTGCTACAGCGTTTAGCGCGAGATGGCTGGTTGACAATTCAACACGGTAAACCAACACGTGTTAATAACTATTGGGAAACCTCAGGCCTTAATATTCTTGAAACGCTTGCAAAATTAGACTCAACTAAAGTACCCGAGTTAATTGATCAGCTGCTTTCAGCGCGCACCAATATTAGTGCAATTTATACGCGTTCAGCGATTAAAACAAATCCAGATAAAGTAATCGAAACACTGACTCGTGCAGATGATTTAGCCGACACAGCTGAAGCGTTTGCAGATTACGACTACCGCATGCACCACGAACTGGCATTTGCCTGTGGCAACCCAATTTACGTACTAACGTTAAATGGTTTTAAAGGATTCTACGCACGTATAGCGCGCCATTACTTTGCCGATGAGCGTACGCGAAAGTTAGCGCTTAAGTTTTTTGCAGAGTTAAAAGCATTAGCAGAGCAAAATAAATTTGATGAGTCTATTTTCTTAGTGCGTAAATACGGTTTAGAGTCTGGCGCATTGTGGCAAGAAATTAGAGAAACTATGCCAGAAGATATTATGGAGCAAGATGCGTAATTTACCGCAATCTTACTTTAAAAAAGCCAGCAAGTTTGCTGGCTTTTTTGTTTTTATTGCTGAGATAGCAAGGTAGGTGACACCTCTTACCTACCGTAAGAAAAGCGTCGTGCAAAAACAACAATGATTGATAAACAAGAACGCACGATAGTGTGATTTCTATCATAATCGTTTTTATCGAATGGCCTTATCGTTTTAATTGATTATCTTTAAGTGTACTGATTCGTTACACTTTCTTAAGTTAAAAATAAAAGCCAAGCCCACTTGGTTTTTTTTATTTAGGCATTATATTTATTGCCAGAGATGATGTTAAATCATCACAACTGGATATTTCATTATAAATAATTGGAGAAAATAATGGGCGTATTAGTAGGCCGCAAGGCACCAGACTTTACAGCTGCAGCAGTTTTAGGCAACGGTGAAATCGTAGATAGCTACAACTTACACGAAGCAATCAAAGGTAAAAAAGCAGTTGTTTTCTTTTACCCATTAGACTTTACTTTCGTATGTCCTTCAGAGCTAATCGCTTTTGACAAGCGTTTCGAAGAATTCCAAAAGCGTGGCGTAGAAGTTATCGGTGTTTCTATCGATTCTCAATTCTCACACAACGCATGGCGTAACACGCCAGTTAACGAAGGCGGTATTGGTCCAGTTAAATACGCACTAGTTGCTGACGTTAAGCACGAAATCTGTAAAGCATACGACGTTGAGCACCCAGAAGCTGGCGTTGCTTTCCGTGGTTCTTTCCTAATCGATGAAGAAGGTAACGTACGTCACCAAGTAGTTAACGATTTACCACTAGGTCGTAACATCGACGAAATGCTTCGTATGGTTGACGCACTAGCATTCCACACTGAGCACGGTGAAGTGTGTCCAGCTGGTTGGGAAGAAGGTAAAAAAGGTATGGACGCAAGCCCAGCTGGCGTTGCTGCTTTCCTTTCTGAAAACGAAGGCGACCTATAAGTCTTATTCGTTGAGCTGTTTTAATTAACAGCTTTTAAAAGATATAAAAAAATCCGGCAATTGCCGGATTTTTTTATAGTGTAAATTCTGATTAGAATTTGTATTTAGCACCAAGCATAAATACGAATGGGTCGATTGCTACGTCTGAAGTAACCGCTTTTTGACCGTTAGCCCACACTTCTGCATCAGTGTTGATGTCAATGTATGATGCCATTACGTGAATGCCCCATTTATCATTGATTGAGTAGTTTGCACCTACTTGAGCAGCTAAACCGAATGAATCATCAAGTTTAAGTTCAACATCATCTGTGCCTAGTGCCGCTTTAAGCTCACCATCAACTTCTTCGCTGAAGAAAATTGTATAGTTTGCGCCAAGACCCACGAAAGGACGGAACTGGCTGTCTGCGCTACCAAAGTGGTACTGAGCAAATAGTGACGGTGGTAGGTGTTTTGTTGAACCGATTGCTACGCCATTTAAACCGCCAGAGCCGTTAATGTCATGACTAAAAGGTGTTGCTGCAACTAGCTCTACAACCCAATTGTCGTTTAGCGCATAGTCAAAAGTAATACCTAACTGTGTATTGCTATCTACTGTTACACCTGTGCCATCTAAGCTTAGAGGGCTTGCGCTGCTATCAGGATTAACGTGGATTGCACCTACGTTAACGCTAAGGTTAGCCATTGCTGGAGCTGCTAATAGACCTGAAGTAAGTAGTGCTGTAGTTAGTAATTTTTTCATCGATAATCTCCCGAATCATCTTTTGTTTTGATGTGGCTATTATCGGTAGCTGAAAAAATTAAAAGCTGTTCTAGATCAAGTTTTGATAGTCAAAAGGTATTCAGTCACATTAGAATTTGATTTAGATTAAGTTTTTGGCCAAGTTGAGTTCATTTATGAGTATTTTATTAGTAATTCCCAATCGTAATCTCGATAAACTCATTGCTAAATTCCAAAATTTATTACCAAACACCACAATTGAAGTATGGCCAAATGTAAAAGAACCCCAGGAAGTTGAATACATTGTGGCTTGGCAACCTCCTAAAGGATCGTTAGCGCCCTATACAAATTGTAAAGCAATCGCTTCTTTTGGCGCAGGTGTCGACAGCATATTACAGTATGATGGGCTACCTGACGTACCGATTACCCGCATAGTGGATGAAAATCTTGCAAAAGATATGAGCCGCTATGTTCTTACACATATTTTGGCGTATCAGCACCGTGTAGAAACTTATTTTAAACAGCAAATAAAACGCGAGTGGAAACCGAAAAGAGCGCGTGCTGGTAATAAAGTAACTATTTTAGGAGCAGGGCAGTTAGGTTCAGCTTGTGCGAATTTATTACACCTAAATGGTTTTGATGTTTCTGTATGGTCACGGACGAAAAAGTCATTAGCAAACGTTAATTGTTATGGCAGCGATCAATTAACCGACGCGATACAAAATGCAGACTATATTGTGTGCTTACTACCAGCCACAAAAGAAACAACACACTTTATTAATCATGACTTTTTAGCAAAAGTAAAAGAAGGGGTTGTTTTGATTAATGTTGCACGGGGTAATATCGTTGAAGAGCAAAGTTTGCTAAAGGCATTAAGTATTAATCATGTGGCGCATGCGATTTTAGACGTCTTTAGCGTCGAGCCATTACCAAAATCTCATGCATTTTGGCAGCATGCTTGTGTGACAATTACACCACATTGTTCTGCTTTGAGTAATGTGGATACAGTTACTCAGCAGCTATGTGAAAACTATTTGAGACTAATGCAAAACCAACCTTTGTTGAATGTAGTGAATAAAGACCTAGGTTATTAAAAATACTGGTTGTAAAACCAGCACTTTAATGGGTTGTTAAAATTTGTAAATTGTTTAGAATGATTGTCCAGTACAGATTATGTACTAAAAAACAATAATAAAAATACATTTTTGGGGGAGTTATGCACCGCGCAATGACAAAAGGCATCAAATTAAGCTCAGTCGCTTTATTGGTTGCTTTTTTAGGAGTGAGTGCTTGGTTCACTCAGGCTGATGAAGCCGTAAACCAAACTACAGTAGTAACAAATGCAGAATAAGGCTCAATTGAGCCTTATTTTTTTGCGTGAATTTCTCTATTCGCTAATTTAGCTTGCTCATTTTTACTCAGCAACACATAAACCGCGCTATAGCCACCATGGTGGGTTTGCGCTGTATGAAAACCAAGAACAAACGGAAAGTGAACCAACCAGGCATTAACATAGCTTTTCATTTTGGCTGGTTGCTCGGTATTCTCTTTACCGACGCCGTGTTTTATTAATACCATACGGATGTTTCTGCGGTGGCACAGCGTTAGTTCATTTATTAAGGTATCTTGTGCTTCTTTTATTGATAGACCTTGCAGCTCTATTTTTGCATCAATATCGTATTTGGCTAAACGCAGATTCTTAAATACGCCGGCTTGTAACCCAGGTGACTTAAAGCTGATATAGTCGTCAGGAGCGATAAAAGTAACTTGTGTATTTGTTAGCGCATCATTAAGCAGGCTTATTTGTTTACTACTTTGTTGCTTGAAGAAATTATTCAGCGCGTTTTTTGCATTAGTGCTAGGGGTTGTTATTGCATCTTGCTTTAACGGTGTAACATCAGCCATTTGCTGAAGGAAGAAATCAGAGTCTGAATTAGACATGGCATGGCCCCGAAAATTACGAAATCATGCCGCTATTGTATCTTTATGCTTAGTTCTGTTCTAGCTGATACTGTGTATAAACCTTAAAAAGGTAAAATGCATTAATCAAAATTAGAGTGATATTTGATAAATGTTGTTGTGGATCCGTTGTCATGCTTTGCATAACAAAAAGCGATACCAATGAAATTGCTGCAAACAGCTTGATAACCTTAGTATTACTAATAAAAAAGGCACCAATACATAAAGCGACAATAACAAGGTTTGTTGATAAAAAGATAAAGTTTTCCACTTGGTGCCTCCGATAATTCTAAGTGGCGAGAATTATCGGAGCATTTAGTGTTTTCTTCAAACGAGAAAATCTACAATTTTCAAATAAAAAAAACTAATCCGAAAATAGGTGTGTTAAAACAGAAATAAAACCTTCTCGCTTAACTATTTGATATTTATGACATCCTACGTTTTGGTTAATGTTATCGCATAAGTAGATCTTGCCTTGTTCAATTTCGCCAGCAAGCGTTAAATCAGAATCTAAAATAGTTGCAGGAAGACCTAGAAAACCAGGCCAATAGATACTGGTGCCAACGACATTAAGCTTTTGGTAAGAGATCATCTGTGGCTTTGGAATAATAAGTGCTGCAATTGCAATAAAGGCTAAAGTTAACCAAATGCCTTTTTTTGATTTAGCCTCTTTAGTTGCAACTAACGGCTTTGAAGTCGTTTGTTGATTGGCAACAGCAGGCTGAGGTTGCATACTGCTTTTTGGGGCTGTACGCTGTTTTACTTTTTTCTTGTTTGTTGAGCCGCCCATGAGCGACTGGCGCTTAATTTTAATAGACATATGTATTAATTCGTTTGACAATAGTGTCATTAATTTGTGATCTGAATTATAAGTATATAAGTTTAACATTATAATTCATTAATAAATACGGGACGATTTATGAGTGGTGAGCACGCTATTTTAATAGTAGACGATGTAGGGACAGTGAGAAATTTTCTTCACCAAACATTAATTCACTTTGGTTTAGCAAATATCGATGAAGCTTCGACAGCACAAGCATGCTTAGAAAAAATTAAAAATAAACAGTATGACGTTATATTTTTAGATATTGAATTACCAGATGGTGATGGCAAAGAATTGATTAAAGAAATCAATGCGATATCGCCAGAAGCAAATGTTGTAATGGTATCGGCGCATTCAACAGTTGAAAATGTAAAAGATGCAATTGAACGAGGCGCAAAAGGGTTTGTTGTTAAACCGTTTTCCCCAAAAAAGATTGCGGGCATTTTGAAAAAATTAATGCCTGAACTGGCGATTTAATTTTTTAGCTTGAATTTCAGGCATAAAAAAACCGGTGTTAACCGGTTTTTTTATTTGCAAAATTAAGTACTAATTAAAGTGCTTTAATTTTTGCAGCAAGACGGCTCTTGCTACGAGCTGCTTTGTTCTTGTGAATTAGACCTTTAGTTGCGTAACGGTCTAAAACTGGAACTACTTTTTCGAAAGCTGCTTGCGCGCCTTCTTTGTTACCCGCTTCGATTTCAGCAACTACTTTCTTGAAGAAAGTACGCATCATTGAACGACGGCTTGCGTTGTGCTGACGACGCTTTTCGCTCGTAATAGCACGTTTTTTTGCAGACTTGATGTTAGCCAAGGTTTGCTCCTAACAATCTTAAAATAAGCTTAATTTAAAGGCCGAGGAATATGCCAATATAAAGTGCAAAAGTCAATTACTTTTGTACTTTTGTTTAGCTTAAAAGCTGTACTGGCTTGCCTCAACCGAACAAGTGGCGGGAGTATATCAAATAAGCACTTATTAATACTAGTACTTAACAAGATAAATTATCGCTACAAAGTGAATACCTCGGTGTCATCATTGTAGCAGTTTGTGGCATACTGAGGGACTGAATTTACTTTATGTCTTAAAAATATAGGTGGGACAGTGGCGAAAGGCCTATTTCGATCTGGTATGGTTGTGAGTTTCATGACCTTTTTATCACGTATTTTAGGATTAGTACGTGATGCTGTCACCGCGCATTTACTTGGTGCGGGAGCTGCTGCCGATATCTTCTTGTTTGCTAATAAAATTCCTAATTTCTTACGTCGCTTATTTGCAGAAGGGGCGTTTGCGCAAGCGTTTGTACCCGTATTGACCGAGGTGAAAGAAAAAGACGGTGATAATGGCGTGCGTTTATTTGTAGCACAAGCCGCAGGTACGCTTGGTACGGTTTTATTAATTGTCACTATTTTAGGTGTTATTGGTTCAGGTGTTGTGGCGGCGATTTTTGCGCCAGGTTGGTACAATGAATACCTAGCAGGCGGAAATGAAGGGTTTAAGTATGAACTTTTTAGCCAAATGCTTAAACTGACTTTTCCGTATTTATTTTTTGTCAGTCTAGTTGCACTTTCTGGCGCGGTTCTAAATGTTTATAACCAGTTTTCAGTCGCTGCATTTACGCCTGTGTTATTAAACATTTCTATCATCTTTTGTGCGTATTATTTTCACGATAAATTTGAATTTGGCGCGTTTGCGATGGCGCTTGGTGTGTTTATTGGCGGCGTAGTGCAACTGTTGTTTCAATTGCCATTTTTACGAAATAACAAGGTGCTGGTAAAACCAAAGTTTGCCTGGCGCGATAAAAACGTAAAAAAAGTGCGTACGTTAATGTTGCCCGCGATGTTTGGTGTATCAGTAAGCCAAATTAATTTATTGCTCGATACTGTAATAGCATCGTTTTTAGTTACCGGCTCTGTCGCTTGGCTTTATTACTCTGACCGTTTAATTGAATTTCCACTTGGCTTGTTTGGCATTGGTATCGCAACGGTTATTTTGCCAACCTTGTCTAAATTACATGTAAATGATGACCCGCGACAATTTCAGGCGACTGTGGATTGGGGGGTAAGATTTGTTATGTGGCTTGGTATTCCTGCCTGTTTTGGTTTAATTGCGTTAGCTCCCATCATTATCAATGTGTTATTTGGCCATGGCGAATTTATGGCAAGTGGTAATCATGTAGATAAAGTGGCTATGGGCGTAACAGCGTATGCTACTGGCCTTTTAAGTTTTATGTTAATTAAAGTGCTAGCACCTGCTTTTTACGCAAAACAAAATACTAAAACACCTGCCAAAATTGGTGTTGCGGCAATGGTGTTAAATATGGTGTTTAATTTAATGTTAGCGCCTATTTTTGGTTATTTAGGGTTGGCACTTGCCACATCGCTTTCAGCAACCTGTAACGCAATTTTGCTTTATTATTTTTTACAAAAACAGCAGGTTTACCGCGTATCAAAAGACACTAGTTGGTTTTTTATTAAATGCCTTATTTCAAGTGTTTTGATGTTTGTTGCTGTGTATCAATTACAAGAGTATTTTGTTTGGCAACAGCAAGGATTTACTCAGCAAGTGATACTGTTAAGTGGATTTATTGTATCTGCTGTCGTTGTTTATTTTGTACTCTTGTTATTAATGGGTGTGCGATTCGGACAAATAAAAAATATTAACTGATAATCGAGTAAAAAAAGTCTATAATCGGGCGCTTAAATTTGAATTCACTTTTTTTGAGGTTTCTTAGTACGTAATGGAGTTAATCCGCGGTATACACAATATAAGGCCGAAACACAAAGGCTGTGTATTAACTATTGGTAATTTTGATGGTGTGCATTTAGGGCATCAGGCGGTTATCAAGGGGCTAATCCAAGATGCAAAAGAGTATCAATTACCAAGTACGGTAATGATTTTTGAACCTCAACCTCAAGAATATTTCAGAAAAAGTGATGCGCCAGCGCGATTAACGCGCTTGCGAGATAAATTGGCATTGCTATCTAAGCTTGGTGTGGAACGTGTGATCTGCATTAAGTTTAATGAAGCCTTTGCAAATCAATCTGCAGCAGAATTTGTCGAGCACATTTTAGTTGAAAAACTGGGTGTAACTGCGCTTACCGTAGGTGATGATTTCCGTTTTGGTAAAGGCCGTACGGGTAACTACGAGATGTTGCAAACAAATGGTGCTCAGTATGGTTTTAAAGTCAAAAGTACAGCAAGCTTACGCCAACAAGATTGTCGTGTTAGCAGTACTGCAATTCGCATCGCACTGAGCAATGGCGAAATTGCACTGGCAAATGAAATGCTTAGCAGACCATATAGCGTGATTGGCAAAGTGGCACATGGTTGGAAAAAAGGGCGTGAGCTTGGTTTTCCAACTGCGAATATTCCGCTAAAGCGACAAGTGAGTCCGCTAAGTGGTGTTTACTGTGTTCAAGTCACAGTGGCAAACAAGATTTATTATGGGGTTGCTAATATAGGTATTAAACCTACCTTTAACGGCAAGCGCACCCTTTTAGAAGCGCACCTATTTGATTTTAATCGTGATCTTTATGGTCAGATTATCGAAGTAGCACCTGTGCATAAACTTCGAGATGAAAAAAAGTTTGATAGCTTTTCAGAGTTAACAGCACAAATTGCTTGTGATGTTGAAGCTGCAAAAGCCTATTTTGATTTAATTTAGTAGCCGATACGGAAAGTAGAATTAAATGAGCGACTACAAACATACCTTAAATTTGCCGGAAACTGAGTTTCCAATGCGTGGTAACTTAGCACAACGCGAACCACAAATGCTTAAATCTTGGTACGAGAAAGACTTATATGGTCAAATCCGCACCGCTAAAAAAGGCAAGAAATCATTCATTTTGCACGACGGTCCTCCGTACGCAAATGGCGATATTCACTTAGGTCACTCTGTAAATAAAATTCTTAAAGACATTATTATTAAGTCTAAGACGCTATCTGGCTTTGATGCGCCATATGTACCGGGTTGGGACTGTCATGGTTTACCAATTGAACTACAAGTAGAAAAGAAAGTAGGCAAGCCTGGTAAAAAAGTATCTGTTGCAGAATTCCGCGAAAAATGTCGTGAATACGCGAAAAAGCAAGTTGAAGGTCAAAAGGCTGACTTTAAACGCTTAGGTGTGTTTGGTGATTGGGATAAGCCATACTTAACAATGAACTTCGATTTCGAAGCAAACGCAATTCGCGTGCTTGGTCGCATCATTAAAAATGGTCACCTACACAAAGGTTCTAAGCCTGTTCATTGGTGTACTGATTGTGGTTCGGCACTTGCTGAAGCAGAAGTTGAATACCAAGATAAGCAATCACCTGCAATTGACGTTAAGTTTACTTTTGTTGATGAAGCTGCACTTATCTCTAAATTTAATTTAGCAGATGGTCATGAAGGTGAAGGCGATATCAGCATTGTTATCTGGACAACAACACCATGGACGCTTCCTGCTAACCGTGCTGTTGCAGTACATGCTGGTCTTGAATACAGCCTAGTACAGGTTGAAACAGAGCAAGGCAAACAACGTTTAGTATTAGCATCTGATCTTGTAAAAGATGCAATGGATCGTTACGGCGTTGATAAGTTCCATGCACTTGGTTATTGCCAAGGTTCTGACCTTGAATTACTGCAAACTAATCACCCATTCTATGATTTCACAGTACCTGTGATTTTAGGTGAGCACGTAACAACTGATTCTGGTACAGGTGCAGTACATACAGCACCAGGCCACGGTCAAGAAGACTTTGTGGTTGGTCAGCAGTACAACTTAGAAGTTGCAAACCCAGTGGGTGCAAATGGTGTTTACTTACCTGATACAGAGCTATTTGCAGGCCAACATGTATTTAAAGCGAATGCTAGCGTAATTGACGTATTAACTGAAAAAGGTGCGTTAATGCACCACCATGCGCTTAATCACAGTTACCCACATTGTTGGCGCCACAAAACGCCAATCATTTTCCGTGCAACACCACAGTGGTTTGTTAGCATGGATCAGGCTAACTTACGTCAAGATTCATTAAACGAAATTAAAAAGACTCAGTGGTTACCAGAGTGGGGCGAAAGCCGTATTGCGAACATGGTTGAAGGCCGCCCAGATTGGTGTATTTCGCGTCAGCGTACGTGGGGTGTTCCAATTGCACTATTTGTTGATAAAGATACGGGTAGCTTACACCCAAATACTGCTGAATTAATCGAACAAGTTGCTGTTAAAGTCGAAGAAAAGGGCATTCAAGCTTGGTATGACCTAGAAACAACAGAACTATTAAGTGCAGCCGATGCAGAGCAATACGTAAAAGTACAAGATACGCTAGACGTTTGGTTTGACTCAGGTGTGACGCACGCATGTGTGGTTGATGCACGTGAAGATTTAACGGGCCCTGCTGATTTATACCTTGAGGGTTCTGACCAACACCGTGGTTGGTTTATGTCGTCAATGATGACATCAGTTGCCATTAACGGTCACGCACCATACAAGCAAGTGCTTACTCACGGCTTTACCGTTGACCAAAATGGTCGCAAGATGTCTAAGTCGCTTGGTAATGTAATCTCACCACAAGACATTATGAACAAGATGGGTGCAGATATCTTACGTCTATGGGTTGCATCAACTGATTACACAGCTGAAATGACGGTTTCTGATGAGATTTTCAAACGTTCTGCAGATCGCTACCGTCGTATTCGTAATACTGCACGTTACCTATTAGCAAACTTAAACGGTTTCAATCCAGAAACTGACATGGTTGCAGCAGATGATATGGTTGCGCTTGACCGTTGGATTTTAGACCGTGCAGCGGTATTACAAGATGAGCTAATTGCAGCATATGACGAATATCAAATGCTGGTAGTTACGCAAAAACTAATGAACTTCTGTACTGTTGAATTAGGTTCATTCTACTTAGATGTGATCAAAGATCGCCAGTACACAGCAAAAGCTGACAGTGTTGCACGTCGTTCATGTCAAACAGCGCTTTATCATATCGCTGAAGCAATGACTCGTTGGATGGCGCCAATTATGAGCTTTACAGCACAAGAAATTTGGCAAGTACTGCCTGGCAAACGCGATGAGTTTGTATTTACAGGTGAGTGGTACCAAGGTCTGGTTAAAGCTGATTCAGCTAAGTTTGATAACAACTTCTGGCAGCAGCTACTTGAAGTACGTGCAGAGGTGAACAAAGTTCTTGAAACTGCACGTAAAGAAGAGAAGATTGGTGCGACGCTACAAGCGGAAGTGACACTTTATGTAGGTAAATCACTGGAAGAGCAATTAGCTGCACTAGGTGATGAACTACGCTTTGTATTATTAACATCTAAAGCGGTTGTTGAAAGCAAAGAAAATCGTCCAGCAGATGCTGTGGCAAGTGATATTGAAGGTCTATTTATTGCTGTTGCAGCAACGTCGGCTGAAAAATGCGAGCGTTGTTGGCATTACTGTGATGATGTAGGCACTCATGAAGAACACAAAGATATTTGTGGCCGCTGTGTAACTAACGTAGATGGCGAAGGTGAAGTTCGTCAATTTGCTTAGGGGATAGGCGTGTTAAAAGGACGTAGTGGTCTTATTTGGTTAGTGCTCAGCATCTTTTTGCTGGCACTTGACCAAATATCTAAATGGGTAGTAAGTACAGAAATGTCGCTCTACCAAACAATTGATATTTTGCCCGTTTTCAATTTCACTTATGTGCATAATTACGGAGCTGCATTTAGCTTTTTAAGTGAAGCAGGTGGCTGGCAAAAGTACTTTTTTAGTACGATTGCAGTGACTATAAGTGTGCTGCTGATTTATTGGTTAAAGAAATTACCAGCAACTAATAAATTACTGTGTAGTGCGTATGCATTAGTTTTGGCAGGTGCAATTGGTAATTTGATTGATCGCTTAGTACATGGATACGTAATAGATTTTCTTCATGTATATTATCAGCAATATGATTTCCCTGTGTTTAATATCGCTGATGTAGCAATCAGTATTGGCGCAGCGTTGCTGTTACTTGATGCGTTTTTTGAGCAAAAAGAGAGCGATAAATGACAGATTTAAAGATTAGTGAGAACTCAGAAGTTATTTTCCACTTTTCGATTAAGTTAGAAGATGGTTCGGCTGCAGACTCAACCAAAGTGCACAACAAACCAGCTAAACTTGTAATGGGTGATGGTAGCTTAACGGCAAACTTTGAAAAGTGTTTGCTTGGTTTATCAGCAGGTGATGAAAAAAGCTTTAAGCTAGCACCTGAAGATGCGTTTGGTATGCCAAACCCAGATAATATTTATTATGTTGACCGCACTAAGTTTGGTGCTGATACACCTGCTGAAGTAGGTGCAATTATTGCGTTTACACAACCGGATGGCACCGACTTACCGGGTTTAATTCGCGAAGTTGCAGGTGACTCTGTTACGGTTGACTTTAATCACCCATTAGCGGGTCAACACGTTGAGTTTGAAGTTGAAATTTTAGAAGTGCGAAACTAATGAAAATTTTATTGGCAAACCCTCGTGGCTTTTGTGCTGGTGTTGATAGAGCAATCAGCATAGTTGAACGCGCGCTAGATTTATTTAAACCACCGATTTATGTACGCCATGAAGTGGTACATAACAAATATGTGGTAAATCGCTTAAAAGACCGCGGCGCTATTTTTGTTGAAGAGCTACACCAAGTGCCTGATGATAATATTGTTATTTTTAGTGCGCATGGTGTATCGCAAGCCGTAAGACAAGAAGCTAAGCGTCGCGAGCTCAAAGTGTTTGATGCAACTTGCCCGCTGGTTACTAAAGTGCATATGGAAGTAACGCGCGCGAGCCGTAAAGGTACTGAGTGCGTGTTAATTGGGCACCATGGTCATCCCGAAGTGGAAGGCACAATGGGTCAGTACGATAATGATGAAGGCGGTATTTATTTGGTTGAAACGCCGGATGATGTTGCGACTTTATCAGTGAAAGACCCAAATAACCTGTTTTATTGCAGCCAAACAACGCTGTCGGTGGATGATACTGCCGATGTGATTGATGCACTACGTGCAAAATTCCCTAATATTCACGGCCCACGTAAAGACGATATTTGTTATGCGACACAAAATCGTCAAGATGCAGTGCGAGATTTAGCCGATAAAGCTGATTTAGTGTTAGTTGTCGGGGCTAAAAATAGCTCTAATTCAAATCGTTTACGTGAGTTAAGTGCAAAAGTGGGTACGCCTGCACACTTAATTGATGATGCATCTGTTATGGAACAAAGTTGGTTTGCTGGAATTAGTACGGTTGGTGTTACTGCAGGGGCATCTGCACCAGAGGTATTAGTACAACAAGTGGTAGATCAACTAAAAGCTTGGGGTGGTACGGAAGCTATCGAAAACCCAGGCGAAGAAGAAAACATCATTTTTGCGGTACCCGCTGAATTGAGATAATTGTAAGGCTTGCTAATGATTTCAATGAGTCAAATTAAAGGTGATTTATTAGCAAGCTTACTTAATGATAGAGCACTGCTGGCAGTCATTATTGTTGGACAGCTGTTGGCAATTATTTTAACCTTTTCTCCATTACTCCATACCGATCCTTGGCTGACACTCGCACCTGTGAGTTTGTTTATTCACTTTGTGTCACTTGCAAGCCTCAGTTCTATTTACCTTTTAAAAACACAATTGCGTAAAGCCAGTTATCACCAACAACTGATGGTGTTGATTTTAGTTATCTGCGGTTTTACTTTAGCCACTAGTTACTTAGTTTTTTCGCTAGAAATTCTAGAGAATATTACTCTGTTTGAGTTTTTGAGTAGAAACTTACTTATCGCTTTTATTATTGCTGTCCTTTACGCGCAATTCAGTATCATGCATGCAGAGCGGGGCTATTCAGAACAAATTGCCACACAAGCGCAGCTTAGCTCGTTACAAGCGCGTATTAGGCCACATTTTTTGTTTAATAGTTTAAATATTGCCGCTGAACTTGTTTATCATAATGCTGAAGATGCAGAGAAAACGATCTTAGCACTAGCTGATTTATCGCGTGCAGCAATGCATTGTGATGAAGCGATTCCGTTAGAAAAAGAAATTTTACTGGCACAGCAGTATATGTTGGTAGAGTCATGGCGCTTCGGTGACAGATTAACTATTGACTGGCAATTGCCTGAGCAGTTGCCTGAATTGAATGTGCCCGCATTGACTATTCAGCCGCTATTGGAAAATGCGATTTGTCATGGTGTGGAACCAAATGAAGGTCGCTCTACTGTGTCAGTTCAGTTATTGGTCAGTAGCAGTTCCATTTCACTTATTGTTGATAACCCTTATTTGCAAGATGCATCAAAATCTCGTCCTTCAAACGGGATTGCAGTAGAGAACATTAAAGAGCGCCTACATATGTATTTTGGTCAGCGCGCTAAACTTACGCATTTTATTCAGGGCGAGCGCTTTCGAACAAAATTAGTGATCCCGAGATAGTTATGAATGTATTAATTGTTGATGATGAGCCTTTAGCAAGAGCGAGAATTTCTAGGTTATTGCAAAAACTGCGACCTGATTTTTCAATTTTACCCTTAGCCGGAAATGCAAACGAAGCACTCAATATATGCAGTGATGTTATGCCTGACTTAGCGCTGTTAGATATTGAAATGCCGGGTATGTCAGGCATTGAACTTGCCCAAAAATTAAAAGAGGTTGAGCCGCCCCCCGCAATTATTTTTATTACCGCTTATACAGATAAAGCATTGCCAGCATTTTCAGTCTTGCCTCAAGGTTATTTAGTAAAACCGGTTGATGAAGTATCGCTAGCTAAAGTTTTGTCAGGGTTGCAATTGGCTCACCGAGCCCAAACAGCGCTCAAACAACAAGAAGCATTAGAGTATCTAGAAAATGGTTTACACAAACAAATATTAATTGCCGATATCAGATTGATAAAATCAGAAGATAAATACCTTAGAGTGATTACACCCTCACGTAGCTTTTTAATTGAAGGCTCACTTAAAAAGCTATTGAACGACTACGCACTCTTTTTTGTGAGAGCACATCGCAATACCATAGTAAACAGTAGTTACCTTTACGAGATTGGTCACGACAGCAATAAACATTGGCTAAAGCTACTTGATTTAGATGACAAAATTGAAGTTAGCCGCCGAGAGTGGCCTAATTTAAAACAACTGCTTCAAAAATAAATACCGTTTATCGGAAATTCTTACCGTTAATAACTTGTAAATTGAGTTTCGTTTTTCGTTCAGCGACTATTAAACTAGAAAGTTTTCAGTTTAAAGGATGAATGAAAAATGCGAATACAGAATTCTCTTTTTTCCTCTTTTAAGAATAAACCTCGAAATAAAGGTTTCACACTCATTGAAGTGTTGATTGCTTTTATCGTATTAACTATTGGTTTATTAGGTACTGTTGCGTTGCAAACCAGTGCAAAACAGGCTAGCTATGATGCAAACCAGCGTAGTGCTGCATTAGCGCTTGCAAATGATATTGTTGAACGCATTCGAGCGAATGACACTGCTGATATTGTTGCAAATTACTCGAAGACATTCAGTTATTTAGATACACCAGTTGAGAAAAATTGTTTAAATACTCAATGTTCTTCTTCTAATATTGCTGAATATGACCTTTTCCAATGGCTAAAGGCACTTAGAGTTGCTGATAACACGGGCTCACTTGCAAATGGCACTGTATGTATTATGCCTTCCCTTGATGGTAAAGGTGTCAACTTACGCGTTGTAGTTGCATGGCAAGGACGTCAAAAAATATCAGAAACAACTAACAAAGATATAAAATGCGGTACTGTTTCTAACCGTAGAACGGTGGTTTTGGATAGCTATGTATTTATGAGGTCAGCTTAATGCGAAAGGTTAATCTAATTAAACAATATGGATTTACCATGTTGGAATTAATGATTTCACTGTTTGTTGGTGCATTTATACTGGCAGGCGTGATGTTTACCTATCAGGGTATGAAGTTGACCACAGCCGATACTATGGATATTGGTGAGTTACAAGAATCTGGTCGCATGGCAATGGACTTATTAAAGAGGGATATTGAATTAGCTGGTTTTTGGGGGAATTTCCCACGAACTCCAAGTGTTTCAATTTTAACATCCGCAAGTCCAACATCACCTGCAACAGATTGTAGCGAAGGAACTAATAACTCTACATTCCCACAAGGTGGAGCTGCCGCCAATACAGCATTTAAGGTGATTTATGCTAAAGAAGCTAAATCGGGAACTGAATTAAACTGTGTTAAAAGTCCGCTTGTGGGAAGTGATATATTGCAGATTAAGCGTGTTTTAGGTCAAGAAATTACGGGTGCTACTTCACCAACAAATACTTATTTTATTGCTACGACACAATCTGTGAGCTTTTTAAGGGGCACTGGTGCGGTAATTAATCCAGGTGGAAACGCAAAAGTATGGGAATATGCGCACAATGTATATTTTGTTCAAGATCAAACCTACACTTTAAACGGCAAAAGTGTTTCTGTACCGACATTAAGACGAATGCGACTAACAAATGGTGAAATGCGTGCTGAAACTGTTATGGAAGGTGTAGAAAATATTAGATTTATCTTCGGGTTAGATACAGATGGCGACTACAGAGTTGATACATATAAAACAACATCTCAAATGTCTGCAAATGATTGGGATCAGCAAGGTGCAGTTGTAACTAGCGTGCAGATCTTTCTGCTTGTACGCACTCTTGAGGAAGATAGGCATAATCCAGTTTCAAGCCAAACATTTATTTTGGGTGGTGAAGGCGATCTTAAGAGAGAGTTCACTTTCAGTGATGGTTTCCGTCGTAAACTTTTAACTTCGACAGTTCGTTTAGTGAATGTAGGGAGTGACCAATGGGCAATTTAAATAAACAAAAAGGTGTTGTACTTGTTGCTGCTATGCTTATGATTTTAATGGTATCAGGCATTGCTGTAAGTGTAATGAGTGGTAGTGCCTTAGATAGTAAAATGGTGAATGCAACACAGGAAAGTTATCGAACAGAGTCCATTGCTCGCGGAGATACAGAAAAACAAATTAAAGAGCAACTTGATAATAAAGGTGCAAGTAAATTTTTATTAAAGAAAAGTGCTTATGGTTCTGACACAACGATTACGCTTTCTTCAACAGGTTCAAAAATAGTTATGGTGAATGAAAATACGAGCCCTGTAACAGACTTACTCGAATGTCCACCTCGTTTTGCCCCTACTCCAAATATCAAATGTAATTATTTGAAACTAACTACGTCAAGAAAATATGGTAAAGGTGATAAGCACACCATGACGCTGAACACTGGTCTTGAGCAAGAAATGATGGGAGGACAATAAAATGATTCGTTTATATTCATATAAAAAATTATTTTTTCTCGGAGTGATTTTACTTTTCTTTCCATGGAGTTCTAAAGTTTTTGCTGAAGACATAGAAATTTATGTCAACTCATTACTTAACGAAAAGGAAAAAGCGCGAGTAATGTTAATGTTCGATACCTCGGGCAGTATGCAGTGGTCATCTGTTTCAGGTGATCAATGTGGTGAATACAGAGATGTTGACGTTGAATATAGATATGACGAAGACACCGGCGATATAGATAAGCATTGCCTACGAAAAGAATGGAGTAGTAGGAAAGGCCGATATGTATGTAAAAAATGGGATACTTACACTGTAACTGAACGTCGTTTTTACAATGTTGAGTGCTCTACAACAGCTGGTGCTGACGGGAAATGCTACCAATATAACGACACTAAAGGTTGGTATCAAAGTACTTGTGATGATTCACGCATGAAAGTGGCTAAAGATGCTGTTGTATCATTAATAGATGCGACAGAGGATGTGGATTTTGGTCTAGCTCGTTTTGGCTCTGGCAATTCTGGCTATATGCTTTACGGTATTGGTTCTGCACCAAGTAAAGATGCGCTTAAATCTAAGGTTCTTAGTTTACCAGCTTCAGGTGCAACACCTTTAATGGACAGTGCTTTTGAAATTTATCGTTACTTAAGCGATGGTAATGTATTTGAAGCCACTAACTTTGGTGGACGAGATACATCAATTGATGATGGTAGTAGTTATACATCACCATTTAGAGCAGCAGCAGATGGTAAACTTCGCTGTGACAACAATGCTTATGTTATTTACATGACAGATGGTGACCCTAATGGTGGAACCTCATCAGCCGTAAATATTCAAGGATTAACAAAGACATCCTACTCCAGCACGGAGACTTTGTTACCAGAACTTGCTAAATATATGGCAACAAACGATCAATATCCAGACACACCTGAAGATAACTTTGTTTATACTTATACCATTGGGTTTGGTAATGGTATGAAGCAAAGTTCGATTACAATGCTTAAAAACATGGCTGCTGAAGCTAACGGTAACGGTAAATATCAAGATGCAACAAATGCAAGTAAACTAGCTGAATCTTTAGGTGCGACAATAAACGATATTTTAGATAGGGTAGGTAACTTTACTTCACCTTCTGTTGCCGCAAGTCAAAGTGATAATACGCGGACAAAAGAATTTGTATATTATTCTTTATTTGCCCCTTCTGGTTTCGCAAAATGGAACGGTAACATTAAAAAATTAAAAATCGATGGTCAAAAAGTAGTCGACCAGACTGCTGTCAATGCTATTGATGATAATGGTGGAATTTTAGAAACTGCAAAAACATTTTGGAAAGATTTCTCTGCTCAAACAGGAGGAGCAGTACCTGCTGCTGATGGAAGTAACGTTACAGTTGGTGGGTTAGATGACCAAATTACAGATCCTACAACACGTCTAATCTATACGGATGTAGGTGGTTTTAGTCAATTGAATAAAACTAATAGCAGTATAATAAGTGCCGTCAATAGTGCTCTTCAGTCTCACTATGGAACTACTCCAAAAACAGGTGATGCCGAAGCTATGATAGATTGGATGAGAGGTATTGATAGCTACAATACCGATGGAACAGTTGTTGCCAGAAATCACATTCTTGGAGACGCTCTTCACTCTAAACCTGCAGCAATTACATATGCATCATCGACCGATGATAAAACATATTTACTTTGGGGAACTAATTCAGGCTTCGTACATCTTTTTGAGGACACAAGTGAAACTGCAGCAAAAGAAATCTGGTCTTTTATTCCTTCAGAGTTATTTGCAATTCAACCTGCCCTGAGAGACAGTGATTCAGGTAAAAAGTATGGTATGGATTTGACACCGACGATTTATCATGACGACAGTAATGGTGATGGCAAGGTTAACGCAGGTGAAACAGTTTGGGCATTTCTAGGAATGAGACGAGGTGGCAGTGCTTATTATGCGCTTGATATTTCAGACCTTGCTAGTCCAAAATTGTTATGGAAGAAAACAGCCGCTGATTACCCTAAACTTGGGCAAACTTGGTCACAGCCTAAAGTAGTGTATGTAAATATTCCCTCTTATACTGAAAAGCCATTGCTGGTATTTGGCGCAGGTTATGATCAAAAGCAGTTTGAAGAAGGTGCTGATAATACTGTAGGTGCCGCTGTTTATTTAGTTGATGCAGAGTCAGGAACTCTTGTTTGGAGCACTGATAACATATCTTTTGATGGCCAAGACAGTATTACAGGAAGAATTGCCACACTCGATTCTGATTACGACGGTTATACTGATAGGTTGTATGCTGCTGATACAGGTGGGAAAATTTGGAGGATTGACTTAGCAGGAAATAATACTTCAAATTGGTCTGCATTTGAGTTTGCAACTTTGTCAGGTAACTTTTTTTATGAACCAGAAGTTGCACGTAGTTACTATAGTAAGGTTACGAATTATGAGGTAGAGGGCGAAGTAATAAACGTTACTCGAAACACAATTCCATTCGAAGCTGTTGTAATTGGAAGTGGTGACAGAACCAGCCCTTTAGATCAAACAAGCAGTGATTATCTCTATATGATTCGTGATTTAAATGTTATTACGAAATCTTATAAAACTGATATCCCGTTCTCAATAGATTCAACAAAATTGATGAGTATTGACCCGAACACGTTTGGTAGTCTTACTACAAGTTTAGAAAAGTTTGTAGAGAAAGAGGCTGAATATTCACAATATACTGGTTGGAAGTATGCACTTACTGGGGCAGGAGAAAAAGCACTGGCAAAGCCTGCTATTATTGGTGGTGTAGCATACTTTCCTACATTTATTGCAGGTAGTTCAGGTAGCTCTTCATGTTCATTGACTGGAGGAGAGGGTCGATTATATGCATTCCATCTTCACTATGCAGTGAATATCTATGATAAAACTTATTTGAATACAGGCGATAGCATTCCTCCTACTCCAGAGCTTGTATTTTCTGAAGGTGATGATAAAAACTCTCAGTTTTTACTTATAGGCATAGGTTCAGGTGAAGAAAACTCAGGCATTATTAAAGCTAAATCAATAATTGATAATGCAATACCATTTATGAAAGATGGTGAGATTCAACTTGTTGGTGGCTTTTCAGGCTTTAAAACACACCGTAGCTATATGTACCGAGAAACAAGTAACAAGGTAAATTAAAGATGAAAGTAATTAGAGGCTTTACGTTAATAGAATTAATGATTGTAGTTGCAATAATAGGCATTTTATCTGCGATTGCTTACCCTTCGTATTTGAGCTACCTATATAAAGGTTCAAGAGCTGAAGCCATGTCTTCTTTGCTTGAAATTGCTAATCGTCAAGAACAGTTCTATGCCGATAATCATAGATATACATCAGCATTGGGTGATTTGGGAGTTGCAAATACAAGTGATACTGGGTTATTTTCTTTGACGCTTACTTCGGATGGTAGTTCTTTTACAATCTCGGCATCTCCGTTGGATTACCCAGCAACAAAAGATCCTGAGTGCTCTGGATTTAAAATAGACGAACTTGGTCAAAAAACAGCATCAGGTTCAGGGGGGAATAACACTTGTTGGAATAGGTAAAACATTCATGAGTATTCCTCGAATAAGTTAAAATTTTCCGAACAAAACGCCTGATTTACTAAATCAGGCGTTTTTTATATTCAGATATAATAAATTGATTCGGTAATTACGCTATATTTACAACTCTTGTAATAAAACTAAATTAAAAGTCAATTAGTTGAATCGAAATTTTTGAGTTATTTATTTAAATTATTTTTTCAAATGGCGTTCTGAAACCTTCGACCTTATGCTATTAAGCAACTATTTTTTAGGAATTTTGTCTTAACATTGTCTTTGTAAGTGCTTACAAAAATACTTTCCTATCTTACGCAAAAGAGTTTAATCTTTCTTATCTCGAGTGACAAACTAATCAAGGACGAAACACAACAATCAATAAAAGTGCTAAATTAGCATTTTATTTCTTTTAGTTAATGGTGTTATAGCGTTGGTATTTTGCATTTATCAGAGTCTTTTATACGAACCCTTCCTACTTGACTTACTGTAATTTGGTTTCCTGTTAGGTCTGTGAAAATTTGATTACAATAAAGGAAGCTACCAGATTGCATAAAATTGATTGAACCATCAGCTCTATAGGTTATTGCTGTGCGAGGATAATCAAGTTCATCATTTTTGTGTATTTTAGCAATAACTTTAATGATGTATTCATTTTCGTCTAATGATAAATTGCTATTTCCATCTTCGAAGATATAAATGGCATTTTGCCAATGGTCGGTACAACTTCCTGAGATTAAAGGGCAAACGGTGATGTTTGTTGCGTGTGAGACGGCATACCCCCTTGCTAAATGCAGCGACTTAATTATTTTTGTAATTGAATTATCAAGACGGCTTTGAGCTAAAAAGCGAGAAAGGTTAGGGAGTGTAACACTAGTAACTATCCCTAGGATTACTGCCGAAGCTAAAACTTCAACGAGAGTATGACCAAAATAATAACGCTTCATCCGTGAAGCCTCATAAAATAAGTAGATGTCTGAAGCTTAGTCCATTTAAACGGTTCCGCAAGTAAGCACATTTCGGCCAAGTTGCCATGTATTTCCTGAAACACTAATTTGAAGTGCAGAAGTGTTCTCATTTTTACCATTCGGACAAATCACAAATTGATGCTCTTGATTAACTCTTCCTTGGCTATCAATAGTAATGGCTGTGGTACCTTTCTCCTGGCTAACCTTATCATTTGAATTTGGCAAAGACATGACCCTTATTAATTGATCGTTAGTCGTATTGAAGTTTAAATCTTGTGCTTTATCTACAAAAGCAATAATTGGTAGGTTTTTCCAATCTGAGGAACAAGCCCCTCCACTTTCTGGATCAGCAATAGGACAGACAACAACAAACTCATCTGTAGATGTAGCTTTGGCACGGGCATATTTAATTGTTCTGCTGAATTCATCAATAAAGTTATCTGCGCGATCTGATTCTAACATCGGCCCTAAGTTAGGCAGTGATATAGCTGTGACTATACCCAATATCGCAAGTGTTATTACGACTTCTAGTAATGTAATACCTTGTTGTACATATTTCATATTCTGTACCTCCTTTGGCTATTATACGCTTTTAAAAATCACAAGCCAGTAGACCATTTAATTCATTTAGAACAGTTATTTATATTGATTTTAATATTCACCATTTTGTCTATAAGTAAATACCTTGAATTGATGAGTTAACGCGATAAAATGGAGATAACTAGCAAATTGGAAATGGTTCGATGAAAAAAATAGAGGCAATTATTAAGCCCTTCAAACTGGATGATGTTCGTGAAGCGCTTTCTGAGATAGGTATTACAGGCATGACTGTGTGCGAAGTGAAAGGTTTTGGTCGTCAAAAAGGGCATACCGAGCTTTATCGTGGAGCCGAATACATGGTTGATTTTTTACCAAAAGTAAAACTGGATATTGTGTTAGCAGATGAAGATGTTGATCGCGCCATCGACGTAATAGTTGAAACGGCACAAACAGGTAAAATTGGTGATGGTAAGATTTTTGTGTCAGAAGTAGAACGTGTTATACGCATTCGTACACAAGAAGAAGACGAAGCTGCGATTTAATCTTTTTCAAGCATTCAAAAATAAAAAAGGGGCCTATAGAGCCCCTTTTTTATTTTCAAAATTGTATTTATTTGTTTGCATCTAGCACTGCTTGGGCGTTATTTTTTAACTCGCTTAATCCGAGTTTGTCATAACTTTTAACCATTAATTCAAGTGCTTGCGTTGTATAGCTACTCTTTGAAAAATGTTCTACAACATATTTACAACGGTTAGCTGCTGCTAGGTATGCTTCACGCTCATAATAGTAATTCGCAACTTTAATTTCATAACGAGCCATTTTATTTAAAAGCCACGCCATGCGTTTTTTTGCTTCATCGGTATATTTACTATCTGGGTAGTTTTTTACCAATGTTGCGAAGTCTTCATAAGCAATGCGTGTGCGTTTTGTGTCACGATCAGCGCGGTCGATGCCAAAATACTCTTGGAACGCGTTTTCATGCGCTTTGATATTTACTAAACCACGCATGTAGTACATGTAGTCTAAATCTTTATGATTCGGGTTTAACTTAATGAAACGGTCAATTGTTGCAGTCGCTTGTTCGGTATTATTAGATTGATAATACGCGTACACTAAATCCATTTGAACTTGCTTAGATAACGGACCAAATGGGTAGCGAGAGTCAATTGCACTTAATAATTCAACTGCACGCACATACAAACCTGAATCAAGCGTTTCTTTAGCATCTTGATAAAGGGCTTGTGCTGATTTATTCGGAACTCTTTGAATTTCTTCTTCATCTGGTGCAGAAGAACATGCTGATAACACTGAGATTGCAAAAAACATTGCAATAGAACGTTTACTAAGCGAACGCTTCCCAACTACGTTTGTCATTAAAATACACCTTTTTATTATCTTGTTTGGGATTCCACCCTAGGCTCAGTCAGCAAAACCGAGTAAACTATGCATATTAGCGATTCTAACCGAGTAAGCAATAGCTTGCATTGGATTTTACATAATTAAGCGGCACAATGGCAGAGCAAATTACTTTAACAGCTGAAGTACCAATTGAACTAGGTGGTAAACGTCTAGACCAAATTTTAGCGCAAATGTTCCCAGATTATTCGCGTTCGCGAATTAAAAACTGGATCCTCGACAATATGGTAACTGTCGATGGTGAGGTACGAAATGTACCAAGAGAAAAATTAATGGGTTACGAACACATTGAAATCAATGCAGAACTTGAAACAGAAGTTGTTTTTGAAGCGCAAAAAATTGATCTTGATAAAGTGTACGAAGATGATCACATTCTAGTTGTAAACAAACCTGCTGGTTTAGTTGTGCATCCAGGTGCAGGTAACCCTAATGGCACGATGTTGAATGCATTATTGCACGATTACCCAGGCATAGATGCGGTTCCGCGTGCAGGTATTGTGCACCGTCTTGATAAAGACACAACAGGCTTGATGGTGATTGCTAAAACGGTACCAGCTCAAACACATTTAGTTGCTAACCTACAAGCAAGGCGCAATTTTACGCGTGAATACGAAGCGATTTGCAATGGCACAATGACTGCGGGTGGTATGGTAGATGCGCCAATTGGTCGTCACAACACAAAACGTACTCATATGGCGGTAAATCCGTTTGGTAAACCAGCTGTGACACATTACCGTGTTGCTGAAAAGTTTAGAGCACATACGCGTTTACGCCTACGCTTAGAGACCGGCCGTACGCACCAAATCCGTGTGCACATGGCACATTTAAATCATGCGCTTATTGGTGATCCGCTCTATCATGGTAGACCTCGTCCACCAAAAAATGCATCACCTGAATTTATTGAAGTGCTACGTAACTTTAAACGCCAAGCGCTACATGCAGTTAAATTGGAACTTGAGCACCCAATTACAGGTGAAATGATGAGTTGGCAAGCACCGATCCCTGAAGATATGCAACTGTTAACAGAAGCGCTTCGCCAAGACACCAAGGCTAATCCGAGTATCGGATATTAATGCAAACACTTGCGTTAAATTGGCAAGCACCAGCAAAGGTAATTGCCTTTTCAACCACACGAAATGGAGGCGTTTCAAAAACGCCTTTTAATTCTCTCAATTTAGCATTTCACGTTGAAGATAACCCTCAAGATGTTATCGAAAACAGAGCGCTTCTCACAAAGCGATTACCAAAGCCCGCATTTTGGTTATCGCAAGTTCACAGTAATAAGGTTATTGTGGTTGATGCTAAAAGCGAACCCGACCTGTTAATTGAAGCCGATGCACTTTATACACGGCAAACGAATACGCCACTTGCAATCATGACGGCTGATTGTTTACCTGTATTTATTTGTTCTGAATTTGGAGATGAAGTAGCTGTTGTGCATGCTGGTTGGCGCGGGTTATTAAATGGGGTGATTGGAAATACCTTAGCGTGTTTCAAAGCAACAAATTTAATCGCCCACTTTGGCGCAGCAATTGGCCCAACTGCATTTGAAGTTGGCAAAGAAGTACGCGATGCATTTTGTGACAAGCATAAAGAAGCTAACAGTTGCTTTAAACCTATCCTTAACCAGCCGAATAAATTTTTAGCAGACATTTACCAACTGGCGCGGCTTGTACTTGCAAAAAATAATGTAATCAAGGTAACAGGTGGAGAATACTGCACTGTTAATCAAGAAGATTTATTCTTTTCCTATCGCCGAGATGGCAAAACAGGGCGCAATGCACATATTATTTATATTGAACAATAAATAGTCACATTAGTGTAAATAAATTAAGCCGTATTTATTCTTTCCTCTTGATCTTAAAAATATTCATACCCATTTATAACTACAATAGAAGTTATTTTCATAAGGGTATTTAGCATGCGTTTAGATCGATTTACCAGTAAATTCCAAGCTGCCCTTGCTGATGCGCAATCATTAGCACTTGGTCGCGACCATCAATTTATTGAACCAGTTCATTTAATGTACAGTTTGCTAACGCAAACCGGTTCAAGTGTTCGTGCATTACTTGCGCAAGCAGGTGTCAACGCAGACGAAATGATGACAAAGGTGTCTGCCGAAATAGATAAGTTATTTAAGGTTGACGGTGTAGGTGGTGATGTTCAATTATCACACAACATGGCTAACTTGCTTAACCTTTGCGATAAACACGCTCAAAAACGAAAAGATTCCTATATTTCGAGTGAAATTTTTATTTTGGTTGCCTGTGAAGATAAAGGCCCACTTGGCGCTTTATTTAAACAATTTGGTCTCACACAAAATAAAATAGAAACGGCTATTAGTGCCATACGTGGTGGCCAAAAAGTGGATAGTCCTAATGCGGAAGATACACGCCAAGCCCTTGAAAAATTCACAGTTGATTTAACTGAACGTGCAGAGCTAGGTAAACTTGATCCTGTTATCGGTCGCGATGAAGAAATTCGCAGAACGATTCAAGTATTACAACGCCGTACCAAAAATAACCCTGTGTTGATTGGTGAGCCTGGGGTGGGTAAAACCGCTATTGCTGAAGGTTTAGCACAGCGCATTATTAATGGTGAAGTACCGGAAGGTCTAAAAAACAAACGTGTATTATCGCTCGATATGGGGGCACTTGTAGCGGGTGCTAAATACCGAGGTGAATTTGAAGAGCGTTTAAAATCGGTACTCAATGAACTTGCCAAAGAAGAAGGGCAAATCATTCTATTTATTGATGAAATTCATACTATGGTTGGTGCGGGCAAAACCGACGGTGCGATGGATGCCGGTAATATGCTTAAGCCTGCACTTGCTCGTGGTGAGCTTCACTGTGTTGGCGCGACAACGCTTGATGAATATCGTCAGTACATTGAAAAAGATGCGGCACTTGAACGACGTTTCCAAAAAGTACTTGTTGAAGAACCCAGTGTCGAAGACACTATTGCCATTTTACGCGGACTAAAAGAACGTTACGAGCTTCACCACAGTGTAGAAATTACAGATCCTGCAATTGTTGCTGCAGCTACGCTTTCACATCGTTACATTAGTGATCGTCAATTACCGGATAAAGCCATTGATTTGATTGATGAAGCTGGTTCAAACATTCGTATGCAAATCGATTCAAAACCAGAAGAGCTGGATCGTTTAGAGCGTAAGATCATTCAACTTAAGCTTGAAGATAACGCCCTTGCGAAAGAAACCGATGAAGCCTCTAAATCGCGTCAGGCAGATATTCAAGCACAGATAAAGTTACTCGACAGTCAATACAACGAACTGGATGAAGTATGGAATGCTGAAAAAGCATCGTTGCAAGGTACGCAAGTAATTAAAACTGAGCTTGAACAAGCTCGACTTGACCTTGAAGTTGCAAGGCGTGCAGGTGATTTACAACGCATGAGTGAGTTACAGTACGGCCGTATTCCAGAGCTTGAGCGCAAACTTGATTTAGCATCGCAAGCTGAAATGCAAGATATGAGCTTGTTAGTTAACAAAGTAGGCGAGAATGAAATTGCTGAAATTCTCTCCCGTTGGACTGGTATCCCGGTGGCAAAAATGCTGCAAGGTGAACGCGACAAACTGCTTTCAATGGAAGACAAATTACACGAAAAAGTGGTTGGTCAAGACGAAGCTGTGGTTGCTGTTTCAAATGCGATACGACGTTCGCGCGCAGGCTTGGCAGATCCAAATCGTCCAATTGGTTCGTTCTTGTTCTTAGGTCCGACAGGGGTTGGTAAAACCGAGCTGACTAAGGCGCTTGCGAACTTTATGTTTGATACTGAAGAAGCCATGGTACGCATTGATATGTCTGAGTTTATGGAAAAACACTCGGTGGCTCGACTTGTTGGTGCACCTCCAGGCTATGTTGGCTATGAAGAAGGTGGCTACTTAACTGAAGCGGTTCGTCGTAAACCTTATTCAGTGGTTTTACTTGATGAAGTTGAAAAAGCACACCCAGATGTATTTAACATTCTATTGCAAGTACTCGATGATGGCCGTTTAACGGATGGTCAGGGGCGTACAATCGACTTCAAGAATACTGTAATTATCATGACCTCTAACTTAGGCTCAGATGTTATTCAGGAGCAGGCCGGTAATAATGACTATGTGGGTCTTAAAAATACTTTAATGTCAGTGATTGGACAGCACTTTAGACCTGAGTTTATTAACCGAATTGATGAAACCGTGGTATTCCATCCGCTGGCTCAAGCGCATATTAAGAATATTGCTCAAATTCAGTTACAACGTCTCGAGCAGCGTTTAATTGATAATGGCTACCAGCTTGAGCTAACAGATGCTGCGCTTGATAAAATTGCAGAAGCAGGGTTTGACCCTGTATTTGGAGCACGTCCGCTCAAACGCGCAATTCAGCAGACGATTGAAAATCCATTGGCACAAACTTTGTTATCAGGTGATTTTAAAGCAGGTAGTTGTTTTATTGTCGATTGCAAAGAAGATGAGATGGTAATCACTGCAAAGTGATAGACCTAAAATAAAAAACCACCCATTGGGTGGTTTTTTATTAGTTACAAAATGCTTTTATACGCTGCTTGGCTTGTTTTTTGTATTTTTCTTTTTCATCGCCTGAGATGGTGATCTCTTGTCCTTTATCATCAACTTGCGTCACTTGTGCATAGTTTTCTAATACACTTAAATTGTGTTTTGCATTGTCGCAGTATTCTTGTTTGCGGCTTAATAAAGGATCTATTTTATCGTCAGTAGCTGTTTCTTGTTCGCCATCTAGTTTTCTTTTTTCAGCACCAAAAGAGGAGTGATCTTTTAGCTCGAAAGAACGCACACCGTTTTTCTGAGAAGGCTCAACATATGAAAAATGCGCGACACCTTTTTCGTCTACCCAGCTGTAAACCGTTAATTGTTTGGCATCAGCTTTACTCGCGAAGCACGTCACAATTGCAAATAGTAGGGTGATGACAGTAAACCTGTACATGTTTTTACTTTCCTTAAACTAATTATGTTTTTAACTATAGCCTAAGCTTTTGTTGAAGGCTACTGCCTTTTAGGCTGATTTATTTTGTCTAAGCTACTAATCTCATTATCCTTTTAGCCTTTGTAAATATTGTTGCACTATTATCATTAAAATCTCGTTACGATTAATTTTGATCTTACATCTTGAGGTATCGCAATGTTGACCATACATTGATAAGATATTGAAAAAGCGACAACCTTGGTAAGGATTCGCTGTGAGAGGACAGAATTTTTGAAAACAGCGTCAATTGATTCGATACTAAGCACCTTATCTGAACAAGGTTCTGCAAGTGCATTAAAAGGTATCAAACGCGGTGTTGAAAGAGAGTGTTTACGTATTAATAAACACCGTTTAGCACAAACATCTCATCAAATTGCCCTTGGTAGTGCATTAACGCATCCATACATCACAACTGATTTTTCTGAATCGTTATTAGAGTTTATTACGCCTGCGTGTAGTGATATTGATACGACCCTTGCGCAACTTGAAGATATTCATAAATTTACGCTGTCTAATATTGATAATGAAGAATTATGGCCGCTTAGCATGCCATGTTTTATTGAAGACCAAGACGAAATCAAACTAGCCGATTATGGCAGTTCTAATATTGGTCAAATGAAGACTTTATACCGTAAAGGTCTAAAAAACCGCTACGGCAGCATGATGCAAGCCATTGCAGGTGTACATTTTAATTTGTCTTTCCCAACTGAGTTTTGGCAAAAGTTACAAGCAGTTGAAGAGAACACGGCACAATTAAGTGACTATATATCAGACAAGTATTTTGGTTTAATTCGAAACTTTAAACGTGAGCTGTGGCTTATTAGCTACTTATTCGGCGCGTCGCCAGCGCTCTGTAGCTCGTTTTTAGGTGGTCGCAAAACCAATTTACCATTCGAGTCATTAGGTAATGGCACGCTTTACTTGCCTTATGCTACCTCACTCCGCTTAGGAGATTTAGGTTACACTAATAGTGCGCAATCAAGCTTACGCGTGACCTACAATAGCCTAGAAGAATATCTTGAAGGTTTTAAACAAGCTATTTCTATGACGTCTGACTTGTATCAGCAATTTGGTAACTATAAAGATCAACCAGCAAAACAGCTAAACCAAAACATCTTACAAATAGAGAATGAGTTCTACTCGCCAATCAGGCCAAAGCGAAATGCTAAATCGGGGCAGACTCCGAGCGAAGCACTTGCGGATGGCGGTGTAGAGTACATTGAGGTGCGTGCACTTGATGTTAATCCATTTTCAGAAGTGGGGATTAGTAAAGAGCAAATTCTGTTTTTAGATGTGTTCCTGTTGTATTGCGCAATCAAGCCATCAGCAGATTTAGCATGGCAAGAGCAAATTGAAACACAGGCAAACTTAGATTTAGTGGTTAATCAAGGGCGTTTAGCTGGGCTTGAATTATCAAATAAAGGTAAAGCACAAACTCTGTCTTCATGGGCAGAATCAATCTTTGTTGAGCTCGCTAAAGTTGCAAGTTTATTTGATGAAGCATTTGAGACAACGCAATATAGCGACGTTATTGCAAAGTTTGCCAAAACAATTACTCACCCAGAACTCACTTATTCTGGACAGTTCTTAGCTAATCTATTAGAAAGCCAAGAAGATAATGGTCATTATGCGTTAAAGCTTGCGAATGAATATAAGTTAAAAACACTGGCAAGTAATTACCAGGTGTTTGATGAAGCGCTGTTCTTAGCTAAAGCGATTGAGTCGCATAAGAAACAAAAAGAAATAGAAGAAAGTGACGATAAAAGCTTTATTGAGTTTTTAGATGATTACTTTAAGTAATAAAAAACGCGGCTAGATGGCCGCGTTTCGCTTTCAGGGATGAAACATTGTGTTTTACTTAATAAGTCAGATATGTTTTTGCTAGTAAAGTTCAAAAATAATATGAAAAAAATATTGCCATTAGTTTTAGCTGGTACCTTGGTCGGGTGTGCTACACCGCCGCCGCAAAATCCAAATAATATTTGCGATATCTTTTTTGAGCATCGCGATTGGTATTTTGATGCCAAAGATGCACAAGAAAAGTGGGGTGCGCCGAAGCACTTATTAATGAGTATGATGTTCCAAGAAAGCTCGTTTAAACACGATGCGGCACCACCGATGGAGTATTTTCTAGGTTTCATCCCAACTGGACGAGCCAGTTCTGCTTATGGCTACTCTCAAGCCAAAACTCCCACTTGGAATGACTATGTGAACAAAAGTGGTAACAGCGGTGCAGACCGTGATGATTTTGGTGATGCTATCGATTTTATGGGCTGGTTTGTTTACAACACGCATAAGATTAATGGGGTGTCCAAATGGGACGCTTATGGCCAATATTTAAATTACCATGAAGGGTGGGGTGGTTACCGCCGCGGTACTTATAAAAACAAAGCATGGTTAATGAAAACGGCGCAAAAGGTAAAAGTGCGCACAGGTAATTATGGTGTGCAACTTAAAAAGTGTGAAGAAGACTTAGATAAGAATTGGTTACAACGTTTATTTAGTTAATGAAGATTTTAGCGTTCAGACAACAGGTTTTAGACGATTGCTAAAACCTGTTTTAAACTTCTGCTGAACCCTGAACCCTGAACCCTGAACCCTGAACCCTGAACCCTGAACCCTGAACATTTATCTCTTAAATTCAGGCATGATCCGCGCAAGCTTAACAGTATTTTCGTTTACTTCGACTATTTCAATTGGGTAGCCAGAAATACGCATACTTACTTTTTCGCTTGGAATATCTTCTAAAAACTCGATAATTAAACCGCTAAGCGTTTTTGGTCCATCGATTGGAAAGTCCCAATTCATTTCTTTGTTAAGATCGCGGATGTTGGCACTGCCGTCAACTAAGAAAGAGCCATCCTGCTGAGGATGAACGTTCTCGCTCAGTGTAGGTGTCATGCTGGTGGTAAAATCACCTACTACTTCTTCAAGTATATCTTCAAGTGTTACAAGCCCCTGAATATCACCGTATTCATCAACCACAATACCAATGCGCTCTTTTGCTTGTTGGAACTTAAGTAGTTGCACATTAAGCGATGTGCCTTCAGGAATGTAATAGATTTCGCGTACTGCACGCAGCAATGTCGCTTTGGTGAACTGTTCTTTAGTAAGCAAGCGAAGTGCGTCTCGCGCATGAATAAAGCCAACAGAATCATCAATATTTTCACGGTAAAGTAAAACACGTGTATGCTGTGCATGCGTTAATTGGCGCATAATCAGCTTCCAGTCGTCATTGATATCAATTGCGACGATTTCGTTACGTGGCACCATAACGTCTTCAACTTTAACTTGTTCAAGGTCTAAAATTGAAACCAACATATTTTGATGACGTTCAGGTAACAGCGCTGCAGATTCGTTTACAACGGTTTTTAATTCCTCTTTACTTAAACTGTGCTCTTCAATTTGTTCTGGGCTAATACCAAACAACTTTAAAATGCCGTTGGTGATCCAATTAAGTGCCATAACAAATGGCAAGGTCAGTTTGAGTAAGTATTTGAGAATAATTGAACTTGGAAAGGCTACTTTTTCAGGAAATAGAGCCGCCAGAGTTTTTGGCGTTACTTCAGCAAAAATAAGTAAGATGAAAGTTAAACCAAAGGTAGCAACAGCAAGACCAACGACATCACCAAATAAGCGAATACCGATAATCGTTGCAACGGATGACGCTGCGATATTTACTAAGTTGTTACCGATAAGAATAAGCCCTATCAGTCTATCTGGACGTTGTAACAGCTTACTAACCCGTTTGGCGCCTTTGTGGTGCTCTTTTTCGAGGTGTCGCAAGCGGTATTTATTAAGCGACATCATGCCAGTTTCGGAACTAGAAAAATAAGCTGAAAGTAATATTAATACACCAAGAATGATGAATAACGTACTTGTCGATATGGCGTCCAATGAGGGATCCTTTAAAAACAGTCGAAAGGGTATTAACTCTTAGTTAACGTTATTAGTCAAGTAATCTATTAGTTCAATAATAGCAAAATCAACGAGATTAGAATTTACCTAGAATAACTTCTTGCACAAAACGACTTCCAAAATAGGCAAGTGTCAGTAGTGTTGCAGCACAAATAGTGGTGATTACACTGCTTTTACCGCGCCAACCACGATACTTATGGCCCCATGCAACAGCAACAAATAACACCCAAGCTAATAATGATAAAACAGTTTTGTGCACGTAACCTTTAGCAAACATATCATCTATAAATAAAAAGCCGGTGGCTAATGCAAAGGTGAGCAATAACGAACCCATTGAAACTAAATGAAAGAGCTGCCTTTCAACCAGCATTAAAGGTGGTAGGTGACTTGTCACAATAGACATGTCTTTGCGCTTTAGGCGACGATTAATAAAGTAAAATTGAATAGCGTATAAAGTCGCAATAATCAGTACACAGTAGGCCATAAACGCCAGTGAGATATGTGATACAAGGCCGAGCTCAAAGTTAACTGATTGCAATATTACATGATGAGGGATAAATAAGCTGGCAATTAATAAAATCGCCGCAAAGCCATACACCACAGGTAATAATAAGGTTGCCGGAAAACGCAGCGATACCGTGGTGACAGAGACAACAATCAGCCAACAAATGAGTAATGCAACATTAGCAAAACTAAGGTCTTGACCGCCTTCAGTAAAAATCGAATTAACCAGTACTGCTAAGTGCAGCAAAATAGCAACGGTACTAAGCAACAAAGTCTTCTTTTGATTTGGGCCTTGCTTGTCAAACAACTTACTCACCACATGCATTGTGGAGAGGCTATAAAAAAGGCTCGCAATAACAGTTAAAACAATTAAATTCATGACTTTGTTATAAATCGATTTTGATTAAAATTTTTACCTCATTGTATTTTATCAATCACTAAAAGCCTAGCCCAAGGAGTGAAATAACTGATGTAACTCAGCGCAAGCCTTTTTTATTCCTGTTTCTTAGGTATAATTCTCGCAAAATACTAGTTTGGATTAACGTGAATGTTTCAGAACTTACAGGAACGCCTTGGTAAAACCCTGAAAAATATCAGTGGTCGAGGTCGATTAACTGAAGACAATATTAAAGATACGCTGCGCGAAGTGCGTATGGCGCTACTTGAAGCGGACGTAGCCTTACCGGTAGTGCGTGAATTTGTGAAAACAGTTAAGGAACGTGCTGTAGGTGTCGAAGTCACTAAAAGTTTAAGCCCAGGTCAGGTTTTCATTAAGATTGTTCGTGAAGAACTTGAAAAAGCTATGGGTGAAGCAAATGAAGAGCTTAACTTAGCGGCACAACCGCCAGCGGTTGTAATGATGGCAGGTCTTCAAGGTGCGGGTAAGACTACCAGTGTTGGTAAACTGTCTAAATTTTTAAAAGAGCGTAAAAAGAAATCAGTACTTGTAGTAAGTGCTGATGTTTATCGTCCAGCGGCGATTAAACAGCTAGAAACCCTTGCCAATGAAGTTGGTGTTGAGTTTTTCCCAAGTGATATTTCACAAAAGCCAATTGATATTGCCAATGGCGCAATTGACCATGCGAAAAAGAAATTTATTGATGTAGTAATTGTCGATACTGCTGGTCGTTTGCACGTAGACAGCGAAATGATGGACGAAATCATTGAGCTACATGGTGCAATTAAGCCAATCGAAACGCTATTTGTTGTTGATTCAATGACAGGTCAAGATGCTGCAAATACCGCAAAAGCGTTTGATGAAGCATTGCCATTAACGGGTGTTGTACTGACCAAAACAGACGGTGATGCCCGTGGTGGTGCGGCGCTGTCAATTCGCCACATTACAGGCAAGCCAATTAAATTTATTGGTGTTGGTGAAAAAACCGATGCATTAGAGCCATTCCACCCAGATCGTGTTGCATCACGTATTTTAGGTATGGGTGATGTGCTTTCTCTTATTGAAGAAGTCGAAATGAAAGTCGACAAAGAGAAAGCTGAAAAAATGGCGAAGAAGGTCATGAAAGGTGATGGCTTCACGCTAGAAGACTTTGCAGATCAACTTCGTCAAATGAAAAACATGGGTGGCATGATGGGCATGCTTGATAAGTTGCCTGGAATGTCAAACCTGCCTGATGCGGTAAAAGATCAAGTTGGTGACAAGACGTTTAATCAAATGGAAGCGATTATCAACTCGATGACACCAAAAGAACGTGAGCGTCCTGAAATTATTAAAGGTTCACGTAAAAAACGTATTGCTGCAGGTTCGGGTACGCAAGTACAAGACGTAAATAAATTGCTTAAACAATTTACGCAAATGCAGAAAATGATGAAAAAAATGAAAGGCAAAGGCGGCATGATGAAAATGATGCGCAATATGAAGAACATGATGCCTCCAGGTATGATGGGTGGTCCGAAGTTTTAATCCTTCATTTATTTGTTAAAAAAGCACCTTATTTGGTGCTTTTTTATTAACTAGCCATTCACTACTTCCGACAAACTCGTCAAAAGAGTGCATTTTAACTTGCAATCAGAGTAAAAATTCGTACAATTCTCGGGCTTCCCGTTAGGGAAGTAAAAATTAGTTTTTATGTTAATGAAATCAATCAATCTATGTAGAGGACGGTATGGTAACTATTCGTTTGCAACGTGGCGGCGCTAAAAAGCGTCCATTCTATCAAATCGTGGTTGCGGATAGCCGTTTCTCGCGTGATGGTCGTTTCATCGAGAAAGTAGGTTTCTTTAACCCACTAGCTCGTGGTCAAGAAGAATCACTTCGTCTAGATCTTGCTCGTGTTGATCACTGGGTAGGTCAAGGTGCAGGTCTTTCTGATCGTGTAGCTAAGTTAGTTAAAGACGCTCGTAAAGCGGCTTAATAGGCGTAATGTAACCATGAGTCAAGAGCAAGCCAAATTTATAGCAGGCAAACTCGGCGCCCCTTATGGTATTAAGGGCTGGCTTAAGGTTCATTCATTTACTGATGATCCCGCAGGGATCTTTGATTTCAGCCCATGGTTGATAGGGCAACAAGGAAACTGGCAAACCGTTGAAGTGGTCGACTGGCGTCGTCACAACAAAGGTTTTATCGCCAAGTTGGCAAATGTTGAAGACCGTGACCAAGCAAATGTGTTAACAAATGCTGAAATTGCTGTTTTTGAAGAACAATTGCCAGACTTACCAGAAGGTGAGTTTTATTGGCGTGACCTCATCGGTTTATCTGTTGTAACTGATAAAGGTTACGACTTAGGTAAAGTCGATGACATGCTAGAAACAGGTTCTAATGATGTTTTAGTGGTTAAAGCTAACCCTAATGATGGATTTGGAAAAGGTGAACGTTTAATTCCATATTTAACCGAGAGCGTAGTGTTAAAAGTGGATTTAGACGCAAAAGAAGTTACCGTAGACTGGGATCCTAGTTTTTAAATGTCGCAACAAGCGCACATGTGGTTCGGTGTTATTTCACTGTTCCCTGAGATGTTTGATGCGGTAACAAAGCAAGGTGTTACTGGTCGTGCAGTTAAAAACGGTTTAATCGATTTTAACTGTTGGAGTCCACGGGATTATGCTTTTGACAAGCATAAGACAGTAGACGACCGCCCATACGGCGGTGGCCCTGGTATGCTAATGATGGTACAACCATTGCGAGATGCCATCGATGCAGCGAAAGCTTCAGCGGGTGAAGGGGCAAAGGTAATCTATCTATCACCACAAGGTAGAAAGCTAGATCAACAAGGTGCGCAAGAACTTGCAAACCACAAAAAGTTGATTTTAGTGGCAGGTCGTTATGAAGGTATAGATGAGCGGTTAATTGAGTCGCACATTGACGAAGAATGGTCAATTGGTGATTTTATATTATCCGGTGGCGAACTCGCTGCAATGACATTAATCGATTCAGTATCTCGATTGGTGCCAGGCGTGTTAGGTCATAATCAATCAGCCGAACAGGATTCATTTTCTGACGGTTTATTAGATTGTCCTCATTATACTCGGCCAGAAAACTTGGATGGCAAGCAGGTGCCTGCTGTATTACTCAGTGGAAACCATAAAGAAATCGCTCGCTGGCGCTTAAAGCAGCAGTTGGGTAGAACTTGGCTTAGACGTCCGGACTTGTTGCAAAACCTAGCTCTGACTGAGGAGCAAGCAACGTTACTTGCTGAATTTCAGCAAGAACATAATGTTTGTGGCTAGAAGACAGTTACTCCTAGGAAATGTGAGAAATATAATGGCAAAAGTAAACCAAAATATTATTAAAGTGCTTGAAGATGAGCAACTTAAATCTGATTTACCAGAGTTCGGCCCTGGTGACACAGTAGTTGTTAAAGTACGTGTTAAAGAAGGTGAAAAAGAGCGTCTACAGGCGTTCGAAGGTGTGGTAATCGCTAAGCGTAACCGTGGTCTTCACTCTTCATTCACTGTACGTAAAGTATCAAATGGCGAAGGTGTTGAGCGTGTTTTCCAAACACACAGCCCGCTAATCAGCAGCGTTGAGCGTAAGCGTCGCGGTGCGGTTCGTCGTGCTAAGCTTTACTATCTACGTGAGCGTTCTGGTAAGTCTGCACGTATTAAAGAAAAACTTAACTAATACGTCTGAACTTTCAGAATCTAAACAGGCTGAGCTTTGCTCAGCCTGTTTTGTTTTTCCTACCTTAAAAATTCTCAATTCAAAAGCCACACAGGCTTTCATCTCATCTGGATGAACTAACGCATTTATCTAGTTTGCGAATAATATTTGTAAGTAACACACTCATAAAAGTAGCTTTATAAAAGTTAAGATTTTTTGTTTCTATAAGTAGTTAATATATATTAGCTGCCGTGTTGAGTGCTCTGTAAAAACTAGCCTCAGAAATAGCTGATCGTTTTAGCTCAATTGGCTTTTCACTTTTAATATAACTTCTCTACCTAACGTTTTTAACTATAACAGTGATTGAGTCGCTAATAGCAAAGTTATATAAACTATCGCTTTTTAAGCCTTTTCTTGAGCAACTAAGCTTGATAATATTCTGTATATAAATATTTACTTGCTGTATAAAAAGGTTTACAAAATAATGAGCGCACTACAAACCCTGAGAGAACAAATAGATGATTGCGATAGGCAACTTGTTGAATTGCTTGCTAAACGCAATTATATAACTGCTCAAGTAGGTGCTTATAAACAACAGCAAGGGCAACCTGTATACGTGCCGACAAGAGAGACGGAGTTAATTGCAGCGCGTCGTAAAGAAGCTGAAAAAGCAGGTGTAAGCCCTGAACTTATCGAAGATGTGCTTCGCCGTTTGATGCGTGAATCATATCAAAATCAACAGCTCGGTTTGGCGTGCGTTGCACCACTGTTATCGCCCATTGTTATTGTCGGTGGTAAAGGGGCAATGGGCCAATTATTTAAAAAGCAGCTGGAGCGTTCAGGCTATCAAGTAAACGTGCTTGATAAGGATAATCAAAGTGAACGTGACAGCTTATTATCTGAAGCACGTTGCGTGATTATCTCGGTACCAATTCACGCGCTAGAGAGCGTTATTTCAGAGTTGCCAAAGCTGCACTCTGAGTGTTTATTGGTTGATATTACGAGTGTTAAATCAGCTCCTTTGCGTGCGATGGAAAAGTATCATCAGGGGCCAATTTTGGCGCTGCACCCTATGTTTGGTCCTGATATTCCTCATTGGGTTAAACAAACCGTTGTAGTGTGCCAAAACAAAACCTGTGAAGTTGCGAGTTCTTTGCTTGAGCAGCTTACTGTGTGGGGATGTAATCTTGTTGCAATGGATGCTAAAAAACACGATGAAGCGATGCAAATCGTACAGGTGATGCGCCACTTAACGACATTTGTCTATGGTCAGTTTTTAGCAAAGCAAAGCCACAGTTTGGAAGAAATTGAATCCTGCTCTTCGCCTATTTACCATTTAGAATTAATGATGGTAGGGCGATTATTTGCACAATCACCAGAGCTTTACAGCGATATTATGCTGGCACAGTTTGATGATGTAGCACCATTGATGAAAGAGTATTGTGAAGTTTTTCAGCAAACGTTTGAAAAATTAAAACAAAATGATAAAGCAGGACTAATCGATGATTTTGCAAAAGCAAAAACGTTTTTTTCTGATTCAGCGAGTACCTTTTTAAGTCAGAGTAAAGCATTATTGAGTAAGGCAAATGATGCGAAGGTGTTAGATTATTAAAAAAGGGGCTGTTAGCCCCTTTTTTTACTCTATTGCGACATTAACCGCGCTTAATGTTTCACTTTGATAGCAGCCTAAAATACGGATGTAGGCAGTAACCTCTTTTAATGCATCTAATGCATTTCTCACATCTGGCATATCAATGTTTGCTTCTAAATCTACATAGAACACTTCTTCCCATGGATTTCCTGGTACTGGACGAGACTCAAGCTTTACTAAATTGATATTGTGTTGTTTAAAAATCATTAGGGCATCAGCAAGCGCACCAGCTGTCTGTTTAGTTGCCATAATCAGTGTTGTTTTGGTAGGAATTTGCTTTGACACTTTCACGGCTTTACGAGCAACCACAATAAAACGGCTATGGTTGTGACTTTGGTTTGCTAGATTTGGCTCTAACACCACAAGGCCAGCTTTACGCGCTGCATCTTCAGATGCAATTGCAGCGCCTGTGTTGTCAGCAAGTGCTTGTTTTAATGCGCTAGATGTTGAATCGCTATAAGCTAACTGAACACCACTTAGATTGCTAATAAACTGGCTACACTGTGCAAAAGGCTGAGGATGGCCGTAAATTTTGTCAATATCTTCGATAGCGACACCAGGGCTTGCAACTAAACAATGCTCAACTGCCTGGGTTAGTTCACCAACAATTGATACTTGAGTATGCTGTAGAAGATCATACACTTCGTTAATACTGCCTGAGCAAGTATTTTCAATTGGTAGTAAACCAAAATCAGCCTGACCAGTTTCTACTTTATTGGTGATTTCATTAAAGCTACTACAACCAAGTTCAACTAGTTTGCCAGGGCGACGGCTGAAGTACTTGTGACAAGCAAGTTGGCTGTATGAACCTTGACCACCTAAATAAGCCACACGATTTGTTTCTGTGTGCAGATCTGGATTTAGGTTCTGCTGAAGCATGGCCTGTTGGTGTAATACCGAATCTTCAATAATGGTTTGAAACACGCGATTTACATAATAACCATCAAGACCAAGTGAGCTGCCATAACTAATTAACTTTTCAAGCAGCGCTTGCTCACGCTGTTCATCTCGAATTGGTTTGTTATTAGCAATTTTGTATTCAACAACTCCATGACTTACTCGGCGCCTTTTGGCGAGTAATACAAGTAATTCTGAGTCTATCTCATTGATATCCCGTCGAAGGGACTCAAGCGCATTGGACATTTTCTTTTTCCTCATTCCCAATTGCAAAAAAAAACCTCCCAGTGGGAGGTTTAGTTTGACTTTAGCTTTTTCATGACAAAGTCGCCTCCCGAGTTACGGATGGTGAAAAAAGAAGCTAAAGTTAAAAATTAATCTGTTCATAGTTCGAATGTAGGAAGAAGTGGTGGCAAAGTCAACCGTTAAATGGATGTATCTTGCCTTAGAATAAATTTTATCATTATTTATTATGGCTTTTTTGCATTAAACCTAAAAAAAGGTGTAGAAATTGATTAGATTCTTTTATAGTTCAAAGCATAATAAAAACGAGTTGCAGCAGAAGTAAGGTTACATTGTGAACTCTAAACATTTGGATGCGAGTTTTGGTATCAACGCGCTAAGTGCTAAGTTATCAATATTAATATCAGCGATTTGTTTAATCGCTGGATTAACCGCTGCTTACTTGATGGTTAAATCTGAGCGAAAGCAGTTACTTTTTGAAGAGTATGGTGTGCTTACGGAACTTTCAAAACCTTTTGTAGAGCGTTTTGAAAGTCTTCTGAACGAAAAAAAGCGTATTGCGATTGATGCTAACACGATTGTAACTGAAGCGTTATATTCTGAGTCGGCACTTGCTGAAAAAATAGTACCGAGCAAATTAGTATTTGGAAAAGACGGCAGTATTCGCAGCTCTTCCAGTACAAATGTCGCCGGTGTGCGTTCTGCTGCATTTTTACCCCAACAAAGTTACAGTCACGAATACAAACGTATTTTTGCCCAAACTGAAAAGGTGTGGTCGCAACTTGCACCGATTTTAACAGATGAAACCTTCTTTAATTTCTACTTTATAAGCCAAGATCGCTTTATTCGTATTTCTCCACCAAATTGGGCGCTTAACGTGCCTGCGAGCCACGATTTTAGACAAGATGTGTTTTATGAAATTGGCACTCCGGAATCTAACCCTAATTTAGAGGCATCTTGGACCCCAATTTATTATGACGATATTTGGGAACGCTGGGTGATAAGCCTGATAGTGCCTTTGCATTATGGTGGCGAATTTAAGGGTGTGACAGGCAGTGATATTGAGTTGCCCAAATTACAGGCAATGTTTCCAGATAAAGTAGGTGATGCAAAACTGTTTGTGCTTAACAGTGCAGGGCAAATAATTCAGTTTGAAGGCAAAACAGATATCATTACCCGTATCAGCGGCAGTATGAACGACACACTGGATACGAAAAATCAATTGCCAGATGAATTGCGCTCGCAAGTAGATAATTTATTGGTCAATAAGCGCCATGAATTGCAGGGCGAGTTCGCTATTGATGACAGTAAACACATTTTTAGTATCAAGAAGTTTAGTGATTTTGATTGGTATATTGGCGTTTACAAAACCCACTCAGAAGCGCTTTCAGCTATTGATGAAATTGAAGTTAAGTTCTTTGGTCTTTTTATCTTATATGCTGTTTTAGTCGTTTTATTACTTCATCAAACACTGTCACACTTAGTTATTAAACGAATTAAAGCACTGGTTGCAAGCTCTCGTGAAGTTGCAAGAGGGCAGTTTGAAACAGCACAAAAATTAGCAGTAAATAAAGATGAAATTGGCCTTTTGAATTTTGAGTTTGGTGCAATGGCAGGCAAACTTGAAAAAACCATGGGTGATTTACGCCTAGAGCTTGCTGAAAAAGAGCAAGCAGAACAGCGTGCACGCCGTCTTTCTAAAGCCGTTGAATTCTCGGGTTCAGCAGTTGTTATTACGGATGAGCACTTAAATATTGAATACGTAAACCCTAAATTGCTGGAAATGACAGGGTTTGAGAAAAGTCATTTTATTGGCCAACCATTATTGGTGCTAATGGAGCCTGATATGATGATCTTAGTAGAAGACATCGTACAGGACCTACTCGCTCGTCATCACTGGAAGGGTGACACACTATTACACAATACGGATAAACGTGCGCTTTGGGTCTCGCTATCGGTTTCACCTATCCGTGACGATAATCACAAAGTGTATAGCTATGTGGCATCAGCGCAGGATATTTCGTTTGTTAAAGAAAGTCAGCGCAAAATGGAACAGCTGGCCTACTATGACACATTAACCGGGCTTGCTAACCGTGCGTTATTCCGTATGCAATTAAAGAAATCTTTAGCTTTAGCTTCGCGTGGTCATTATTCTTTTGCGCTCTTTTATTTTGATTTAGATGAGTTTAAGCGTATCAATGATACGTTAGGTCATGACGCTGGTGACCAATTACTTCTAGAAGTAGCACAACGATTACAAAAGCGCCTTCGCGCTGAAGATACAATTGCACGTTTAGGTGGTGATGAATTTGCTGTTTTACTGAGCGGTATAGATGACAGAGAGCAGGCTGCTGACGTTGCTTTAACGATTCAAAATACCTTAAGCCAACCAATTCGCTTAGGCAGTAATGAGGTTATTGTAAGTGCCAGTATCGGTATTACTATGGCGTCGGAACAAAGCCCTGAAGAAGATGTATTGCTTAAGCATGCTGATCTTGCAATGTATGAAGCAAAAGCGCTCGGTAAAAACACCTATTATTTCTACAATGACACCTTAGATGCTGCAGCAAAAGAGCGCTTGTTCATTGAAAATGAACTTAGAATTGGCATTAAAGAGCAGCAGTTTGAGCTTTATTATCAGCCTCAAATCAATATTAATAATGATCAAATTGTTGGCTTTGAAGCACTTATTCGATGGCATCATCCAACGTTAGGTTATATCGCCCCTGATAAGTTTATTCCAATCGCTGAAACAACAGGCTTAATTGTTGAATTGGGCGAGTGGGTATTGTGGGAATCGTGCGCCTTTGCACAGCGTATGGCCTTGAAAGATCACGGCAGTAATATTTCAATTAACTTATCGGCGCGCCAATTTAAAGATACGAGCCTGATTCCATTGCTAGAAAAAGTAATCGCCAAAACAGGAATAGATGCTGCGCGAATTCATTTAGAGCTGACAGAAAGTATGCTGATGGGCGATGTTGAGGGTTCAATTAAGCAGATGCATCAACTTAAAGCGCTGGGGGTGTCATTGTCGATTGATGATTTTGGTACCGGTTATTCGTCTTTAAGTTATTTAAAACGTTTTCCTCTCGATATTCTTAAAATTGACCGCTCTTTCATTAAGGATATCCCTGAAGACAGCAATGATATGGAAATTACCGCTGCGATTATTGCGATGGCACAGAAACTTAATCTTGAATTAGTTGCTGAAGGTGTAGAAAGTGACGAGCAAGTTGAGTTTTTGAAATTGAATAATTGTGATGTAGTGCAGGGCTATTTCTATAGCAAGCCTGTACCAGAACATGAAATTTCATTGATGATTGATAAAATTCAAGGCCACAAGTTTTAGCTGTGATTTGAGGTTGGGAGATAACCGAGGTTATCTCCCAATTATATTATCCGCCAGCAATTTTTACCTTAAAGCCTTGTTGTTCTAACAGTCCTTTTAACTTTTCTCGGTCATCACCTTGGATTTCAATTACGCCATCTTTGACTGCGCCGCCTTGTCCCATTTTGGATTTAAGAGATTTTGCCAACTTCTTGATATCGTGCTCTTCTGGGTTGATACCGACAACTAGCATTACGCCTTTGCCTTTGCGTCCTTTTGTTTGCCTTTCAATGCGCACAGCGCCATCTTTAAATAACTTGACCTCAAACTCAGGTGCTTCTTTGGGTTGTTTTATTCTTCCGGTTTCAGTGGAGTAAACTAAATTTGAATCAGACATACAAAATCCAAGTAATTACTAATGTCGCAAGTTTAACATATTTTTTAAATATACTATTTGTCCTATCTATTTTAGTTTTTTTTCAGTTATTATTTGCAAATTAGCGGGTTAGATACTTAATTTAAATAAAGCGAATGGCGTGATTTTAGCAATGCATTTGGACATTCCAAGGAGAATTAAATGAGTTTGAATAAGGCTCTTTCGCCAGATGGCAAATTATTTACGATTGAAATTAAGGGCAAGTTTGATTTTAACCTAGTTCAATCATTTAGAAGTGCTTATGCAGATGTTGGCAGTAGTACCCCAAAAGTCATTATCGATTTACGTGAAACCGAGTATATGGACAGCTCTGCTTTAGGCATGTTGCTCAATATGAAAAAGTCACTTGGTGATTCGGTTAGTGGCATTCATATAACAAATTGCAGACCACAAATTAAAAAGATTTTGCAAATTTCGCGTTTTGATAAGAAATTTGATATTGATTGATTAACCAATGAAAATATTGGTTGTTGATGATCAGGAGCTAAACCGCAATCTTTTGCGTTTTATGCTCGAGCAGGAGCAGCATCAAGTTGCTCTTGCAGTGGACGGAGAGGAAGCGCTAACCGTCTTTGATGAATTTGCCCCCGATCTTGTTTTACTCGATGTTGTGATGCCCAAAATGGATGGTTTTGAGGTTGCGCCATTGCTTAAGGCAAAATCTGCAGAAGTTTATTTACCCATCATCTTTATTACTGCACTTGATGACAAAAGCAGCCTTGAAAAGTGTTTGCAAGTTGGTGGTGATGACTTTCTCAACAAGCCGTTTGACAAAGTTATACTGTCAGCAAAAATTAAAGCTCATGCGCGTACCCGTGAATTAAGCAAAAAAACGTATAAACAAAATCGCGAGCTTGCGTATTATCAACTTCATACCGAACGAGAGCACGAGTTAGTCGAACATATTTTTGATAACGCACTAGAAAACCGCTTTTTATTACCTGAACTTATCGAATTTAATCTCTCACCTGCCTCAATGTTTAATGGTGATTTATTTTTAATGGCGCCCAGCTGTACAGGTGGGGTATATGTGCTGATGGGGGATTTCACAGGGCATGGGTTAGCTGCTGCAATGGGCGCTCTTCCTGCGTCAAAAATTTTCTATTCTATGACTCAAAAAGGGTTATCTGTTGGTGATATTGCCGCTGAGTTAAACCACACCTTGTATGATTTATTGCCGGGTAACATGTTTTGTGCCGCGACAATTCTTGAATTGAATAGCTCGGGTCGCTCTTTTTCTGCTTGGTTAGGTGGTTTGCCCGATGGCTTTTTACTAAGTAAAGATGGAAAAATAAAACAAAAACTGACATCAAGACACATGGCGTTAGGGATTCTAGATGAATATGAATTTGAGCGTGACACTGTGTATGTTGAGACTGATTTAAATGACAAAATTATCTTGTACACGGATGGTGTAATTGAGGCCGAAAACAACCGAGGCGAGTTTTTTAGTGAAGAGCGTTTGTTACGAAAAGTATCTGCCCCTTCGTTTACTGAGCTTGGTTCTATTGTTGAATCAGTTAAACGTTTTACAGGTAAGCAAGATCAACAAGATGATCTCAGTTTAGCCCTTATAAAGTGTTTGCCATCACCAATAAAGCCTAAGCTAAGTGATGAATACATGAGCACACCGCTTAATGTTTCAATGTCACTTGATGCAGAACGTTTAAAAAGCACAGATCCAGTACTCGATGTGGTCGAAATGATTTGTGCCATTAAAGGATGTTCAGATCATCGTTCAAATTTATTTTTACTTATTTCAGAAACCTTTAATAATGCATTAGAGCATGGCGTATTGGGGTTAGAATCGAGCCTCAAAGATAGCGATGATGGTTTTTGTCAGTACTACGAATTGCGTGCTGAACGTTTAGCTGATTTGACTGACGGTGAAATAAAATTAGATATCAGCTATATCCCAGATAACCCAAAAATCAGTTTTACTATCACAGATTCTGGCAGTGGATTTATTAAAACAGATACACATGATGACAGTAACTTTCATGGCAGAGGCCTTAGCTTAATTAAGGAAATTGCTGAGTCTGTTAACTTAAATGAATGTGGCAATAAAATTACGGTTACTTACTCGTTAATTCACAGTTAAACTTTGCTTGCATAACAACATAAAAGAAATATAAACTCTAACTTTAAATTAAGAAGTGTAGATGTTTAGATGGCTAATTCAATAGATTTTACTGATTATGTAATCGACCCAGCTAAAGTGGCGGATTTTCGTCAGCAACTTGAAACCGAAATTCAGCAATCAAATGAACAACAAATTGTATGGCAGTATTTAATTCCAGAGCTTGGTGAAGGTGGCAGTTGCAGTTTATTTGGTCAGTTACAAGAAGCTCCCTTTGAGTTAACCCAATACATTGCAGCAAACGAGTCAAATACTCGAGCATTAGCTGCGCTTTCAAGAATTGTCTCTTTTGTTGAGAAGCAAAATCTTATTAATTGGTTTGGAATTTACCAATCGCGTCAGATTGAAGATCAAATACAGCTACTTAAACTAAGTTATTTTGGTAATCCAAGCCGTCCATTATTTCCAGTAGATGAGAACTATGCGCGTATAAGTAACAATGCGTTTGTCGCATTACATGGAAAAGGGCGAGTGATTAATAATGTTGAGCGATATGTAGCTAATGGTGGTGAATATTATACCTGCGATCCTGCTGTTAAATCAGAAGTGTGTTTACCGTATTTTTCAGAGTCAGGTGAGGTATTAGGCATAATAGACGCTGAAGCATTTGAGAATGATGTTTTCAATCAGGATGCACTGGCGCTTTTACAAGCAATATGTGAGGTTGTGCCCAATTACTTACCTGAATAATCTAAAGCAAAAAGTTCTATACAATCATGTCATGAAATTTTCTTTAGATACTTCTTCAAAACAAAGAGTGTGATAAGCTAAGGCTTCATCCCATAGCAAGAAATTCAATTTAAGAGATAACTATGTTTGCAAACTTAAAGCCACTACCAACGGATCCAATTTTAGGTTTGATGGCTAAATTCCGCCAAGATACAAATCCAAATAAAATCGACCTAGGCGTAGGTGTTTATAAAACTGAACAAGGCGATACGCCAATTCTAAGCTGTGTAAAAAAAGCAGAAAAATTCCGCTTAGATAATGAAACGAGCAAGTCTTACATTGGCCTAGCTGGTGACTTAGGTTTTTGTGCAAAAATGGAAACTCTTTTACTTGGTGAGCATCCAGCACTTTTAGAAAATCGTGTAAGAACAGCACAAGCTCCAGGTGGTACAGGCGCACTTCGTGTTGCGGCAGAATTTATTGCTAAAGCAAATCCAAATGCAAGTGTTTGGGTAACGACCCCGACATGGGCAAACCACATTGGTTTATTTTCAGCAGCAGGTTTAACCGTTAAAGAATATCCTTATTATGACTACGAGAATAAAGGCCTATTGTTTGACGAGATGATGGCGACACTTAAAACTGTTCCAAAAGGCGATATCGTTTTACTTCACGCATGTTGTCATAACCCAAGTGGTATGGACTTAAATGCTGAGCAATGGCAACAAGTTGCTGATCTTGCAAAAGAGGTTGGTTTTACTCCGTTAGTTGATATTGCATACCAAGGCTTTGGCACAAGTTTAGAAGATGACGCTGCAGGTCTTCGTTTATTAGCAGCTACAGTTGATGAAATGATTATCTGCTCATCATGCTCGAAAAACTTTGGTCTATACCGTGATCGTATTGGCGCATGTTCAATCATCTCAGAATCAAGTGCAGTTGCCGATATTGCCAACTCGGTGTTGTTAAGTGTGGTTCGAAGTATTTACTCGATGCCACCTGCACACGGTGCAACTATTGTTGATACTATCTTAGGCAGTGAAGAGCTAACTGCTGAGTGGCATCAAGAACTAGCTGAAATGCGCAATCGTATTAATGGTTTACGTAGCACGATTGTTGAAGCACTTCACAGCCGTGGTGTTGCACAAGATTTTTCATTTATTGAAAAGCAACACGGTATGTTTTCTTTCTTAAGCATTACGCCAGAACAAATCGAACGTTTACAAAAAGAGTATGCAATCTACATTGTTGGCTCAAGCCGTGTGAATGTTGCAGGTGTTAGTAAAGCAAACATTGACTACTTTGCAGATGCTGTAGCAACTGTAATTAAGTAAGATTGTTGATAATAAAAAGCCACCGATTAGGTGGCTTTTTTATTTAGCTGACTTTTTTAATATCAGTTACTTTTGCTTTGTTGTTTGGCGGGGTGGGCTTTCCGCCTTTAAGAGCAGCAATAAACTGATCTTTGCGTTTAGCCATTTCTAATGCTAACGCTTCATTTTGTTGATCACTCAGTGGAACATCTACTTCGCCTAACATGGCTTCAAGTGCTTCCGCGATGTCTAACATTTTGTCATATGCGTCCGCATCTTTTTTTGATGTAAATGTCATTCGTTCCACCCCATCTCTAACTACTTTGTAACATACCTCAACGGCCATATCGCACCTTTTTAACTGTTGTTTTATACAGTACTATATCAGTAACCATGAAAAAATAAAGTGTCTTTGTTGATCACAATTCCCTTTTTTATAAATTAATACCACTGTTTATCAAGAAACACCATGATAGCATTGCGATGACTAGTTCGTTGGATTAATCTAGCGTAATGAATTAGAAGGGAATAAATATTATGGCGATTGAACAAATTGTGAGTTTTTTAGGATGGTCAACGATTGTTAATATGGTGATTTTAAGCGTCAGCGCAGTGCTTTTATTACTTTTTCGCCAATCAATAATAACAATTCACAGTCAGCTTTTTAATGTAGAGCATAAAGCACTCAACTTACTTTATGTGCAGTATTTTGCGTTTTATAAAGTACTTATTGTATTCTTTAATTTAGTTCCGTACATGATACTGAAAGTAATTATTTGATTAAGATGAGCAGGTTTGTCCTACTCATCTTATAGATTCTTATTTTTTAATGCCTTCAATATGCAGATCAAAGTCAATTTGACCAAAATCCATCTTGTAACCAAAGTCTTTCATTTGAATCGATGTTGTGCCTGCAAAACCTGCGCGGTAACCACCCCATGGATCTTTACCTTCGCCAATTTTTTCAGCGTCGATAGTGATTTCTTTTTCAATACCTTGCAGTGACAAAATACCCGTTATAGCAAGTTTACCGTTGCCTAAATCAGTCACTTTTGTACTGTTGAAAGTTGCGGTTGAAAATTTCTTAACATCTAGAAAATCACTGTCACGTAAGTGCTTGTCACGCTCAGCATGGTTTGAATCAACACTGGTTGTATCAATGTTTACTGAAATTTTGCTCGCTTCAGGTTGTTTTTCATCGTAATTGAATTCACCAGAAAAGGTATTAAAGCGACCTGTTAGCCAGCTATAACCTAAGTGTTTAACTTTAAAATTAATCGAAGCGTGAGCGCCTTTTGTATCAATCACATAGTCGGCGGCCATTACCGGCATTGCAAAACTGCTAAGCGCAAGTGCTGATGCTAATAGAGTTTTCTTCATCGTCATTTTCCTTATAAATTTACTTAATCATTCGGCGCAAGGTGGCATCTTTATCGATAAAGTGATGCTTTAGCGCCGCTAAAATATGTATTACTACTATTGCCATTAAACTGTAAGCTGCATATTTATGAATGCTGCCAGCAACATCTTCTTGATTCGCAATCAGCTCACCAAGGCTCACTACTTCAAACCAGGTGAATACTTCAATTGCACGTCCATCTGCGGTTGAAATGAGATAACCGCTAATAAGAATAACCAACAACATGCTATACAGTGCTAGATGACCTAATTTTGTAGCTAACTGGGTTAACTTTGCATGTGTTGTTAACGCTTTTGGTGATGGTGTTATAAATTTCCACAGCAATCTAGCCAGCGTAAACCCAAGTAAAAGAATACCAATACTCTTATGCCAATAAGGTGCAGTGCGATACCATTCGCTGTAGTAGTTTAAATCGACCATCCAGAAACCTACGGCAAAGAGTGCTAGAATTACGATAGCACTAAGCCAATGAAATACTTTGCTAACTGTACCGAATTTAGTTTCGTTATCGAGAACCATAATCATTTCCTTAATTAGATAGACACACTTTAATTGAGCATCATTTGAATGTGAATAGATCAAAAGTGAATTCATTATTCACTTTTGACTATTAATAAGCAGTATTAGAAAGAGGTTCTTTAAGAAAATAAAGAAGGGTAGAGTGCAATAACTTCTTGTTTGCGAAAACAGTGATTATGGTGGTCGTTTACCATGCCACAAGCCTGCATATGGGCATAAACTGTAGTTGGTCCTAAAAATTTAAAACCTCTTTTCTTTAGGTCTTTGGCAAAGGCTTCGGATTCTTTGGTGGTGGCTTGATAATCATCTTTGCTGTTGATGTCGTTGATTATTGGTTTGTTATTTACAAATTGCCACTGGTAGTTGGCAAAACTGCCAAACTCCTTTTGGATCGCTAAAAACTGTTGTGCATTATTTACCGCGGCGTTAATTTTAAGTCGATTGCGAATAATCCCACTGTCTTCCATTAGCTCAAGTTTCTTACTTTCATCAAATTTTGCAACTTGGTTTGGGTCGAAATTGGCAAAAGCTTTTCGATAATTATTGCGTTTTTTTAAAATGGTATACCAACTTAATCCTGCTTGAGCGGATTCAAGGGTTAAAAACTCGAACAGTAAGTGGTCATCAAATAATGGCACGCCCCACTCTTTATCATGGTAGGCAATATAATCCGCTTTTGTGGTATCAAGCCACTCACATCGTTTGCACATATAAAACCCTTAGACAAATAATTGACGTCTATTTTTAACTCTAAGTTATTGTATTGTATTGAAATAAAAATTGGCACACTTCGTGTATAGCTACTCATTAGTTAAAGTAATTTATTGGTGTACCATTATGGCGTTAGCACAAATCATACCCCAACAATTTCACGAGGTATATAACCCATGTTTGATGCAGGAAAAGTACGTGGGCGAACTTAGTGAACTAAGAAAACAAGCAAGTTGGTTGAGTCATTTAGTTGATACCATGCCTGCCGGTGTGATTGTGCTTGATGGTAAAGGAATGGTAGCGAAAGCAAACCAAATCGCCATTGATTTGCTGGGAGAGCCGCTTGAGGGTGAACGTTGGTTTACGATTATTCAGCGCTCGTTTGCACCTAACGGTAGTGATGGTCATGAAGTGACATTACGCGATGGACGTTTAGTAAAGCTTGATATCTCGCCACTGACACCTGAGCCAGGTCAGTTGATCTTAATGACAGATTTAACCCAAACAAGACAGTTACAATCGCGTATTGCACATATGCAACGCCTCAGTGCATTAGGCAAAATGGTAGCCTCGCTTGCACACCAAGTACGCACGCCATTATCTGCTGCAATGTTGTATGCCGCTAATTTATCGTCTGAAAAATTAAACCCGACAGCGCGCACCAATTTTCATGAAAAGCTGATGTCGCGTTTACAAGATTTAGAAAGCCAAGTTAATGACATGCTGCTATTTGCTAAAAGTGGTGAGCAGCAAGTGTTAGCACCCGTATCAATGCAGGCATTACTAACAGATGTTACCAATGCGTCTGAAGCTATGATAATGCGCCAGCAGTGTAAACTTGATTTAAAGTTACCAGAGCCAGATATTGAGATAATTGCCAATAAAGTGGCGCTTAGCAGCGCTATCAGTAACTTGGTTCATAATGCAGTGCAGGCATCTGGGCAGGGAGGCAAAATTATTTTAAGCGCAACGCGTTCAGAGCGATTTGCAGATCATGTCAAAATTTCAGTGCAAGATAATGGACCTGGTCTCAGTGAAACTGCTGCTCAGCAAATTTTTGAACCGTTTTTTACTACCAAGTCACATGGTACAGGATTGGGTCTTGCCGTTGTGCAATCTGTTGCAAACAGCCATCAAGGGTTTGTTAAAGCAGGCAATGGTGAACTCGGTGGTGCCGAATTTAATTTATACCTTCCTATTATTGGCAAAAAAGCGTGTTAGGAGACATTATGAGCGATGCAAAAGTATTAGTTGTAGAAAATGATTCTGGTTTACGCGAAGCTTTAGTTGATACCTTAGCATTGGCAGATATTAGCTGTATTGAAGCCGATAGTGCCGAACAAGCCATTATTAAATTAAAACAAGGTGGCATTTCGCTGGTGGTGAGTGACGTGCAAATGGGGGCGATGTCGGGCATCGATTTACTTAAAAGCATCAAGCTAAATTACCCTGATTTACCGGTATTAATGATGACTGCATATGCCACTATTGACGATGCGGTTGAAGCGATGCGTCTTGGTGCTATTGATTACATGGCGAAGCCATTTGCACCAGAAGTATTGTTAAATATGGTAAGCCGATATCTACCTGAAAAAGAAGCCATTAAAGATGGTCCTATTGTAGAAGATCCTGCCAGTAAAGCATTAATGAAACTTGCTGAGAAAGTAGCGAAGTCAGATGCATCTGTGATGGTGCTTGGTCCAAGTGGTTCGGGTAAAGAAGTAATGGCACGCTATATTCACGATAACTCATTACGCTCAGAAGAAAACTTTGTTGCTATCAACTGCGCAGCCATTCCTGAGAACATGCTAGAAGCGACCTTGTTTGGTTATGAAAAGGGTGCATTTACAGGCGCAATTCAAGCCTGCCCAGGTAAGTTTGAACAAGCGCAAGGTGGCACCATTTTACTTGATGAAATCACTGAGATGGATTTAAGTCTACAGGCAAAACTGCTGCGCGTACTACAAGAGCGTGAAGTAGAGCGATTAGGCTCACGTAAAACCATTAAACTTGATGTACGCGTTCTTGCAACGTCAAACCGTGACTTGCGAGATGCGGTTGCTGAAGGTGTGTTCCGTGAAGATTTATATTACCGTTTAAATGTGTTTCCACTTGAATGGTTGCCGTTATCAGAGCGTCCTGGGGATATTATCCCGTTAGCAGAGCATTTAATTCAGCGTCATAATAATGACATGCCAGTGCAATTTGATGAGGCTGCAAAAGCAAAATTATTAAGTCATACCTGGCCGGGTAATGTACGTGAACTTGAAAACGTGGTGCAACGCGCGCTTATTTTACAAAGCGACAAAACCATTCATGCGGATGACATTTTCTTAGGCTCAGTTGCTAGTTTACAATCGACCAGTATCTCTTCAAATGTTGTAGAGCAAGGGGTCGTTAAGCCCGATGTGGCAACGGTGCAAAGTTCAGAATCATATCAGACTGAGCAATTTAGCGATGAGTCGTTTGGTTACAAACAAGAACTCAAAGATAAAGAAAACTCCATTATTCTCGACATGCTTAAAGCCTGTAATGGCAAACGTAAAGATGTCGCGGATAAACTTGGCATAAGCCCTCGCACATTGCGCTATAAATTAGCAAAAATGCGTGAAATGGGTATTGAGTTGCCTGCGTAACCTTCTTCAAACGTTTTCAAAGCCCTCATTATGGGGGCTTTCTTATTGTATGTTTATTCTCCTCAGTCAAAATAATGTCACTTTAAGCTACTGAAATATAAGTGTTTAATTGTGGCATTAAGTTTGCATTAATCGTTTTAAGTTTATTTATCACGGTTTGTCAGCATGAATATTTCAGCAAACAATCTTTATCAAGAAATGCAGTCACTTGCAGTTGAAGCAAGTAACTTCTCAAAACCGAAACAACCTATCGAATCGATTCAGGGCAGTTCTCAAGTTGAGTTTAATAACTTACTAAAAGATGCCTTAGATACCGTTAACGGTTTACAAGCAGATTCGAAAGCAAAAGCTACGGCCCTTGAAATGGGGGATCGTAATGTATCTCTTGCAGAAGTGATGATTGCATCACAAAAATCATCAGTAGCTTTTGAAGCAACAGTTCAAGTGCGTAATAAGCTTGTAGAAGCTTATAAAGACATTATGAACATGCCTGTTTAAGCGATAGTGGAGTAGGGTTGTGGCTAATTCATCAACAGATTTAACAACATTGGATGCCAATGACTTAAGTGTCGCTGACATGGACGGTGGCAATCAAGAACAAAAATCAGGTTTCCTTGGCAGCTTGAGTGGTGTTGATGTAATGCGCCAAGTGACGTTAATCATTGCATTAACCATTTGTGTTGCAATTGCAGTGTTTATCATGATTTGGGCTAAAGAGCCTGATATGCGTCCACTTGGTAAAATGCCTATGGATGAACTGATCCAAACCCTCGAATTCCTAGATGCCCAGAAAGTTGAGTACAAACTTGATGGAAACGTGGTTATGGTGCCGGTAGAAGCCTACCAAAATATTAAACTATTAATGGCAAAAGAAGGGTTAGAACAAACTCCTTCATCAGGCACCGAAATTTTGATGCAAGATATGGGCTTTGGCGTAAGCCAACGTTTAGAGCGCGAGCGTTTAAAGCACTCTCGTGAGCAACAGCTCGCTCGTACCATTGAAGAATTGAGCAAAGTAGCACGTGCAAAAGTGCTGCTTGCTATCCCAAAAGAAAATGTATTTGCGCGCCGTGAGAAAAAACCAAGTGCAACGGTCGTGTTAACAGTAAGACGTGGCCGTACACTGGATGGTGAAGAAGTAGATTCTGTTGTTGATATGGTGGCATCTGCAGTACAAGGCCTTGAACCAAGCCGTGTTACAGTTACTGACCAAAACGGCCGTTTATTAAATTCAGGTTCGCAAAACTCACTTACTGCGCGTTCACGCAAAGAATATGAAATCGAGCGTAAACGTGAACAAGAATACTTAGAGAAAATCGACTCAATCATGATCCCTGTGGTGGGCCTAGGTAATTACACCGCACAAGTTGATTTAGTGATGGACTTTAGTTCTATTGAAGAAACACAAAAACGTTTCAACCCAGATTTACCTGCAGTGCGTAGTGAAATGACCCGTGAAGATACCAATATTGGCGGTCTTGCAGTGGGTATTCCTGGTGCACTTACTAATCAGCCTCCGGTTAATTCACAAATTCCAGAGCAAGCAAATGATGAATCTTCACAAAGCACTATGCCGAGCCGAAACAGTAAAGAGGCGACGCGCAACTATGAGCTTGATACTACGATTTCACACAAGCGCCAACAAACTGGTGTGATCCGTCGCATTAGTGTGTCGGTTGCGGTGAACTACACAAACGGTGTAGCTGAAGGTGGCGAAGCGACACGTGACCCACGTACGCAACAAGAACTTGCAAATATTCGTCGTTTACTCCAAGGCGGTATTGGCTTTGATATGCAGCGTGGTGATGCATTAGAAGTAGTGACCATTCCATTTGTACAAGAAGAATTAAGCGAAGTAATCGAATTACCACTGTGGGAACAGCCATGGTTCTTCAAAGTATTACGCTTGGCATTAGGTGCACTGGTAATAATCGTACTTATCCTTGCTGTGGTACGTCCGATGTTACGCAAACTAATTAATCCAGAAGACACAACTGAGGATTATGATGACGCAAGCCTATCAGCAGGTGTAGACTTAGGTGATGAAACGCTCGATATGCTGAGCCGAGAATTTGATGAATCAGCGGTTGGCTTTAGCCCTGATGGTACGCTTCAGTTACCAGATTTACATGGCGATGAAGATTTATTAAAAGCAGTAAGAGCATTGGTGGCAAATGAGCCAGAACTTTCTTCTCAAGTAGTTAAAGCGTGGTTAACCGAAGATGACTGATCAAGACAATCAACTGGCCGAAGTTAAAAGCAGTTTTGATGTAGAAAAACTCGAAGGTGTGGAAAAAGCATCGATTCTTCTACTGAGCTTATCTGAAGAAGATGCAGCGCAAATACTAAAACACTTAGAGCCGAAACAAGTTCAAAAAGTGGGTATGGCAATGGCAAGCTTGGATGATTTAAGCCAAGCTAAAATTGCCGCGGTGCACAAATTATTCATCGACCAAATACAAAGCTTCAGTACGATTGGTTTCCAATCAGAAGACTTCATTAAGAAGGCGCTTACAGCCGCTTTAGGTGAAGAAAAAGCAGCGAATTTGATTGACCAGATTATTATGGGCTCGGGAGCTAAAGGTCTTGATTCATTGAAATGGATGGACTCGAAGCAGGTGGCAAATATTATTCGAAATGAACACCCGCAGATCCAAACCATTGTTCTTGCCTACTTAGAACCTGAGCAGTCAGCGGAAATCATAAATCAATTTCCTGAAAAAGTTCGCCTTGATTTAACCATGCGTATTGCCAACCTTGAGGAAGTTCAACCTGCGGCATTACAAGAGTTAAATGAGATCATGGAGAAACAGTTCGCAGGTCAAGCGGGTGCACAAGCTGCGAAAATGGGGGGCTTAAAAGCTGCCGCCGACATTATGAACTACCTTGATACTAATGTTGAAGGCCAGCTAATGGATGCAATTCGCGAGCATGATGAAGAAATGTCGCAACAAATCCAAGACTTAATGTTTGTCTTTGACAACCTGATTGATGTGGATGACCGCGGTATTCAAGCGATTCTTCGTGAAGTTCAGCAAGACGTATTAATGAAAGCGATTAAAGGTGCTGATGAAGGACTTAAAGATAAAATTCTTAATAATATGTCTAAACGTGCCGCTGAAATGATGATTGATGATCTTGAAGCGATGGGACCGGTTCGTATTAGTGAAGTAGAAGCTGCGCAGAAAGAAATTCTAAGTGTCGCGCGTCGTCTTGCTGACTCAGGTGAAATTATGCTGGGTGGCGGCGGTGGTGAGGAGTTCCTCTAATTTATGAAATTAGGAAAATACCGCCCAGGACATAAAATTGAAAATGCTGAGGCCATCGAAACCTTGTTGGAAAGTTGGCCTATTCCTGATGTTAAAGATGAAAGGCGCAATTTGACTGGGCGCTCAACGGCAATGGGGATGTCGTTAGATCAGCTCTATCAAAAGCAACATAAGCAAGAAGTTGAAGAGCCTGAAGAAGAGTTCACGCCGTTAAGCATTCAAGAAATTGAACAAATTCGTGAAGAAGCTTACCAAGAAGGGCATGCTGAAGGTAAAGAAGCCGGATATCAAGAAGGATTTGATCAAGGAAAACTTGAAGGTGCGCAAAAAGGCTATGAAGAAGGGCTAGAGCAAGGAAAACAAGAAGGGTTAGAACTTGCGAAACCTGAAGTGGCTGAAAAAATTGCCCAACTAACGCAATTACTTGATGAATTAGCAACGCCATTTGAACAAGTGAGTAATGAAGTAGAAAAGCAAATCGTGATGTTGGCGACAGAACTTGCAAAAGCGGTGGTGCACGGTGAGCTAACTGTTAACGACAAAGCGATATTTAATGCAATGAAAGTTGCGACAGATGCGCTAAAAAATCAACATCATGCCCTTGAAATATTATTGAACCCTGAAGATTATGAGCTGGTTCAACAGGCAATTCCTGCTGAGCAGCTAGTGGATAGAAATTGGAAACTAGTTGTTGAACCCAGCATTACCAAAGGTGGCTTACATATCAACTCTGATAATTCCTCCATTGATTACTCTGTTGAATTAAGGCTTAAAGAAATACTGGAAAGCTTTTTGCAAGAAGCTGGTATCGATAGTCAAAATCATGACAGTTAATTATGAGTCAAGGGCTTGCTGAGCGTCTCGCCAGTTATCAAACTAAAATCAAAACACATCGTCCCGCGGTTGCAGGCAGCTTAAAACGCGTTGTTGGTTTAACACTGGAGGCGGAAGGCTTAAAAGCGCCTGTTGGCAGCAGCTGTAAAATTGAAACGCAGCACGGCCTTGTTGAGGCTGAGGTTGTTGGTTTTAGTGGAGACACACTTTATTTAATGCCCAATGATGCCATTTCGGGAGTATTACCTGGTGCTCGTGTTATCCCTCAACAATCTGACGCCGGTTTACCTGTTGGTATGAGCTTGCTTGGGCGTGTTGTTGATGGTTTAGGTCGCCCATTAGATGGCCTTGGGCATATTCAAGCAGAAGCTAGACTTAAATTTGCCGCAAAACCAATCAACCCTCTTGCTAGACGTCCTATTAAACAACCGATGGATGTCGGGGTTCGTGCTATTAACTCGGTGCTTACTGTTGGCCAAGGCCAGCGTATGGGCTTGTTTGCCGGAAGTGGTGTTGGTAAATCAGTATTACTTGGCATGATGACACGTGGCGCAAATGCCGATGTTATTGTTGTAGGGTTAGTGGGTGAACGTGGTCGCGAAGTAAAAGAATTTATCGAAGAGATTTTAGGCGTTGAAGGGCGTGCACGTTCAGTTGTAGTTGCAGCTCCCGCTGATGCATCCCCCTTAATGCGTTTAAAAGGTTGTGAAACAGCGGTTACCATTGCTGAGTATTTTCGTGATCAAGGCCTGAACGTTTTATTGTTACTGGATTCGGTGACGCGTTATGCCATGGCACAACGTGAAATAGCACTTGCAGTGGGTGAGCCACCTGCCACCAAAGGTTATCCGCCTTCAGTATTTGCAAAATTACCTGCGCTGGTGGAGCGGGCAGGTAATGGAGGTGAAGGGCAAGGCAGTATCACCGCATTTTTTACTGTTTTATCCGAAGGCGATGATATGCAAGACCCTATTGCAGATGCTGCACGAGCGATATTAGATGGCCATATTGTACTGTCTCGTGAGCTTGCCGACTCTGGCCATTACCCTGCCATTGATATTGAAAAATCAATTAGTCGTGTAATGCCGCAAGTAATTAGTGAAACTCACTTGCAACAGGCAAGGGTGTTAAAACAAATCTATTCACTTTATCAACAAAATAAGGACCTTATTACCCTTGGTGCCTACCAACGAGGCAGTGATCCTATGCTTGATAAAACCATCGAGATGATGCCAGGCATTAATCACTTTTTACAGCAGGGCATGACAGATGTGATCCCTTATGATGAAGGCTTAACAAGCTTGTCACGAATTTTAGGACAAGGCTAATGGCACGCGATCAATTAGTATTACTGATTAAATTGGAATCCGAAAAAGAAGAAAAATTGCGCATGGATTTTATCGGTGCACAGCAACATTTAGTCAATTTACAACGTCAATTAAGTGGTATTGAAACTTTTCGTTCAGATTACTTAGCACAACTACACAGCCGTGCAACGCAAGGGGTAGGGGGCAGTTACTATAATCAATTTCAACAGTTCATTGGCAAGCTTGATGATGCATTAAAGCAGCAATTGTCAGCTATCAATACGGCAAAGAAAGTCCTTAAACAACGCGAAGGATTATGGTTGGCACAAAAAGCCAAGTTAGAAGCAATCGAAAAATTAAAGCAACGAAAACAGCTTAAGCAGCAAGTAATGCTTGCAAAAGCTGAACAAAAACAACTTGATGAATTTGCCACAAATATTTTTGTAAGAAATAGAAAAACACTGGCTTAGTTCTTGCTTTAATTTTATACCGGCAAAAAGCGGCAAACTTTAACGAGATAAGAAGCGTGTTATGGCAACTATTAATTCACAGTTAAGTGTTACAAACCTTGATTTAGGATCAACTTCCTCTACTTCAGAAGCTGAAAATAAAAGCAGTTTTTTAGCCGTACTCGAATCTGTTCAAACTGAGACCGGGACAAAGCACTTGGATGCCGCGAAGGATAAATCTAAAGTCTCAGAGCAAGATGCTACTGACGAAAGTGATGAACTCAACGAATCTAGCACTTCAGATATTGATGTGGTAGAAAAAGTAAGCGCTCAAGACGATTCTCAACAGAATAGTGGTGAAGACAACCCTGAGAAAATTCTACAACCAGTATCTGACATGCCAGGTAAACTACCTAGTCAAGATGATGTCTCAATTACACGCTCTAAGGAATATCAGCAGTTAGTTAATTCTAGCGTAAATCAGAATAAAGCAGATTTAAACGCAGAAAATGAAGATCAAATTGATAAAAATAAGAGTAACGTTACTGTAAGTAATGATTCAGAAAGAAAAGTAAGTACTCACGTTAACGAGGTTGCGATTAAAACACGCTCCGCTTTAAGTGACGCGAATAATTCAGCGCCACAAACTGAAGATGCATCTGCCTTTCTTGAGCAATTAACTAAAAGCCAATCACTGAATGTAGGTTTATCCAAATCAGTAAGTGAGCAAAATACCGATAGCAAACCAATTGCCCAAGGTTCAGAAAATACTATCGAAAGTATTGAGCAAGAAGGCGATATTAAGCTTAGCCAGAACATAATTACGTTAGAAAAAGAATTCGCTAAATTAGACAAAGATGACTTAGCGACACTAAAGCAATTCTTTGCAACACTTGACGACGAAAGCAGCGAGCAGCTTGGGTTATCAAAACAAGATTTACGCCAACTTGTTGAAAAACTTAACTTTGTACTTGAACGTCTTGATTCTAAACCATCAAACCAAAACGTGACACTCCAGTCAGTATTAGCTAAGTCTTCAAAAGAAAGCGTTGAACCTGAAGCTGTTGATAGTAAGAATGATCTTGATATCAAAAATAATGATGTAATCAAGATGAATGAGAAAGCGCAAAATGCGCTTACTCAATTAATTGAAAATGGCAAAATTATTATTCCAGCTGATAAGGTAGGCACAATAACGCGCCCTGATAAACAAGCGCTACATACGCTAACAAGTGTTGGCAGTGCGGTAGCACAAGCGGTATCGAATGATAAAGAGAGTGTATCTAACCTTAGCCAAAAATCTTCTGATTTATTAAATCAGCAAGTTAGTTCACAAGCGCAAACAGCTTCGATTACTCAAGACAATCAACAAAAACAACAAGCGCGAGTGGACTTGAGTAGCCTAACCAAGCAAGTAGTTTCAGACGGTGAACAATTTGATGCTGAAAGCGATTCTGATTTAGTGAAGCAAGATAATGAGCAACCACTTAGCTTTAGTAAATTACTTAACTCTTTAAAAAATAATGCTAATACACCTGTGTTATCACAGCTAGTAGCGCAAATTCAATCAAGTCAGTTACAACAAGCTGAATTAAGTGATGTTAATCAACAGCATATTGCGTTGCAAACAGCGCAGGTAATCCAAAATACAAAACAAACCCATGCCAGTGCGGAGCAAGCATTACAGCAGCCTGTTAATATCGCTCGAAGTGATGCGGCAAAAGCATTGTTCGATAAGGCAAATATGCTGTTAAATCTGAATCTAAAAGAAGCAGAGATTAGGCTTGATCCACCAGAGCTTGGCTCAATGCAAATTCGTATTCGATCAGATGCCGAGCAAGCGCAAATTAACTTTGTTGTACAAAGTCAGCAAGCAAAAGAAATGCTCGAGCAGTCGATGGGGCGCTTACGAGAAATGCTTGCAGAGCAAGGCATTAATTTAGGTGAAAGTAATGTCTCTGAACAAGGTCAGAGCGAGCAGCAAACTGCAGAACATTCAAGGTCTTCTTTATCTAATGACGGAAACGTTGAGAGCAGTGGTGAAGTATCTGAACAAATTCTCAGCAAACAGCAAGATGGAATCGATTTTTACGCATAACACTAATTGCTATTAAACCGAAATAAACGCACTATTATATAAAATAATAAATAGCAGCTATGGAAACGTCACAATGGCAGAAGAAAAAGATCTTGAAATAGAAGAAGGTGGAGAGAAAAAAAGCAAAAAGATGATGATTATCATCATTGCTGTTGTTGTATTACTCGCAGGTGGTGGCGGTGCCTTTTTCTTTTTAGGCGGTGACGACAGTGCACCTGCTGAAACGCTTTCTGAAGAGACCGCTTCGACTGAAGGTGGAGAAGGACAACCAAAAGGCAGTAGCGCTGAAATGGGCAGTGCACTGTATGTTGGTATGCCAAGACCGTTTGTTTTTAATGTGCCAGGCGCCACGAAAGACCGCCTTGTGCAAATTAAAGTACAGCTTTTAGTGCGCGGTGATGTTAATGAAGAAACCGCAAAGCGCCATATTCCACTTATTGAAAATACGCTTCTTCGCGTTTTCTCAGCAAGTAACGCAGACGATTTAGGTACAACCGCAGGCAAAGAAGCGCTGCGTTATAACGCACTGACGGAAGTGCAAAATGCATTAGTTGAAATTGAAGACAGCAAAGTTGTTGAACGTGTTCTGTTTACTGGCTTTGTAATGCAATAATTAGGAGTTTAGGTGAGCGATTTATTATCTCAAGACGAAATTGACGCGCTCTTACACGGCGTTGATGATGTTGATGAAGAAGAGATAGACGAAGGCGGCGATAGCGATGCCTCCGCGCTGCAATACGATTTCTCGTCGCAGGACCGTATTGTACGTGGTCGTATGCCTACGCTTGAAATCGTTAACGAACGATTTGCTCGCCATATGCGGATTTCGCTGTTTAACATGATGCGCCGCACGGCCGAAGTGTCAATTAATGGCGTACAAATGATTAAGTTTGGTGAGTACATTCACACCTTGTTTGTACCAACCAGTTTAAATATGGTGCGCTTTAGACCATTAAAAGGCACCGGCTTAATCACCATGGAAGCGCGCTTAGTTTTCATTTTGGTAGATAACTTCTTTGGTGGCGACGGGCGTTACCACGCAAAAATTGAAGGTCGAGAATTCACACCCACCGAACGCCGAATTGTACAAATGCTACTGAAAATTATCTTTGAAGATTATAAAGAAGCATGGGCGCCGGTAATGGATGTTTCTTTTGAATATCTTGATTCAGAAGTAAACCCTGCAATGGCTAATATTGTAAGCCCTACTGAAGTGGTGGTTATTAGTTCATTCCACATTGAGCTTGATGGTGGCGGTGGTGACTTTCATATTGCATTGCCGTATTCAATGCTTGAGCCAATTCGTGAATTGCTCGATGCAGGTGTTCAATCTGATACCGAAGATACCGACTTACGTTGGTCTAAAGCATTGCGTGATGAAATCATGGATGTGGAAGTCGATTTGAGTACTCGTATGCTTGAAGTCGATTTAAGTTTGCAGCAAATTATGGACTTAAAAGAAGGCGATATCATTCCTGTTGAAATGCCTGAGCATATCACCGTATTTATTGAAGACTTACCAACTTACCGCGCTAAAATGGGGCGTTCGCGCGACAATGTTGCAGTGCAAATTAGCGAAAAGATTAAACGTCCTGAATCGGTTAAGTCAGAACTGCATGTATTTACCAAAGGTGGTAAAAAGCTCGATTCAGATGCTGAATTAGAGCAATTAGAAGAAGATTTACATTTATCAGATGGTGTAGACCTCGACTGGTAATTAATTGAGAGAAATTTAGTATGAGCGATGATCAAGATACAATGGACGAATGGGCTGCAGCCCTAGCTGAAGCGGAAGGTGACGGTGGTGAAGCTGAAGTTGCTGAGCTTGAAGAGTTATCTGAAGCACCAAAAGCCGATTTAACCACCGAAGAAAAACGTAAGCTGGATACAATCTTAGATATTCCAGTCACTATTTCGATGGAAGTAGGGCGTTCTAAAATTAGTATTCGTAACTTACTTCAGCTTAACCAAGGTTCAGTGGTTGAACTTGACCGTGTTGCTGGTGAGCCGTTAGATGTACTGGTCAATGGTACACTTATTGCGCATGGTGAAGTTGTTGTGGTTAATGATAAATTTGGTATTCGATTAACAGATGTTATCAGCCAAATTGAGCGGATCAAAAAGCTACGATGATAAAACGCCTTGCACTTTTATTATTACCATTTAACGTGTTAGCAGCCGAGCCAGCGGGTTTTCAACAGTTGGCTTCAATGTTATTGTCTTTAATCTTGGTGGTTGTGTGTATTGTTATCTTGGGGTTGTTAATTAAACGCTTTAATCCACAAATAACACAAAGCGACGATTTTAAAGTTATTCGAACCATTAATTTGGGCAGTAAAGAAAGGTTACTGGTGGTTGAGATGGATAATAAGCACCATGTACTCGGCGTAACATCAGGTTCGATAAACTATTTGTACCAGTTAGAAACACCTCTGGCAGAGCAGCAGATGCCAGAATTTGCCAAGCAATTGGCGCATTTTATGAATCCTAAAAATAAGAAATAATATGAACCGAATGTGTCTTAAATTATTCGTTGTCGCGCTGTTTTTTATCCTCCCAGAAATGGCGTTTGCGAATGATGGTTTACAGGCTTTAACTGTTAAAACCACAGCAGATGGCGCGCAAGAGTATTCAGTCACATTACAAGTATTGATAATGATGACAGCGCTGAGTTTTATTCCAGCAGCTGTGATTATGATGACGTCGTTTACACGTATCATTGTGGTGTTAGCGATACTGCGTCAAGCGATTGGTTTACAACAAACACCTTCTAGTCAGCTGTTAGTTGGTATGGCGTTATTTATGAGTATATTTATTATGGCGCCTATCTATAAACAAATTGATGACCGTGCTATTCAACCTTATCTAAAAGAAGAGCTAACATCTATTCAAGCGCTCGACCAGGCAAAAGAGCCGCTTAAAGCATTTATGTTGTCGCAAACCCGTATTTCAGATTTAGAAACATTTGCCAAGATAGCTGGCTATGAAAAACTCGATGCACCTGAAGACACCCCGTTTATTGTTGTTATCCCGGCGTTTATTACGAGTGAGTTACAAACCGCATTTATTATTGGTTTTATGTTCTTTATTCCCTTTTTGATTGTTGATTTAGTGGTTGCAAGTGTCTTGATGGCCATGGGTATGATGATGCTATCGCCGATGATTGTGTCGCTGCCTTTTAAAATTATGCTGTTTGTATTAGTCGACGGCTGGTCATTAGTGATGGGAACATTAGCCCGTAGTTATGGCTTAGGAACCTAGAGCCATGTTTAACCAGACCAAAATGTCGGGAGGTTAGATGCAACCGGAAATATTTGTTGAAGTTCTGAGTGATGCGCTCTTTCTTGTTATAAAGCTTGTTGCAGCGATTATTGTACCTAGTTTAATTGTGGGTTTGGTTGTTGCCATATTTCAAGCAGCAACCTCAATTAACGAACAAACATTAAGCTTTCTACCACGTTTAGTTGTGACGCTGTTGGCGCTTATCTACGGTGCTCACTGGATTACACAAAAACTCACTGACTATTTCCATCAAATGGTGGAGATTATTCCGCAAATTGCCGGCTAGCTGGGCTATTTATGGAAATATTATTTAGCCAGCTTGTACAATATTTATCAGATTTTTTATTACCGTTAGCACGTATCTCTGCGATGTTTATGGTGATGGTTGGTATTGGTGTTAAAACCGTGCCAACGCGCGTAAAGCTCGGACTTTCCGTCTTGGTTACCTTACTCGTAATGCCTATCTTGCCACCGAGCCAATTTAACGAATTGTTTAGTTTTTCAATGGTACTAGTAGTGCTGCAACAAATACTCATTGGTGCAGCGATGGGGCTGGCTTCAGTGATGATGCTCAATACCTTCATTTTGGCAGGTCAAATTCTAGCAATGCAAACGGGCTTAGGTTTTGCATCGATTGTTGACCCTGCCAATGGGCAAAATGTGCCTGCAGTTGGTCAATTCTATTTAATTTTAGCGACCTTGCTTTTTTGGGTATATGACGGTCATTTAATGATGATCCAGATGTTGGTGCACAGTTTTACTGCGCTACCAATAGATGGAACATGGTGGCCCGTTGCAAACTTTCAAAAGATTGCCTTGTGGGGCAGCTGGATGTTTGCAACTGCGTTAGTGTTGTCGTTAGCGCCTTTAACTGCCATGCTAGTAATAAACTTTTCATTTGGTGTAATGACACGTGCAGCGCCGCAACTTAATATTTTTACAATTGGTTTTCCTTTTACCCTTTTAGCTGGACTTGTGATTATCTGGGCAACTATGACTAATTTTATTGCACAGTTTGAGTTTCAATGGTTAAAGATGATTGAGCTAATGTGTGACCTTGTTGGTTGCCAAGTTTAGAGGGTTAATATGGCAGAAGGCTCAGATCAAGAACGCACCGAAGAACCCACCGCCAAAAAATTAGCCGATGCAGCTAAAAAAGGGCAGGTGGCACGTTCAAAAGAAACGGGTACCACATTTGTATTGATTGCAGCAGCAGTTAGCTTTTTACTCTTCGGTAAAGACATAGCCGTTGGCCTTTTTAATGTGATGGGCCGCTTACTATCACTTAACCGAAATGAAGTGTATGACACTACAAAAATGTTCTCAGTTTGGGGCGAAATTGCCAGTGAACTTTGGTATGGCATGACGATGTTTGTGCTATGTTTATTAGTCGCTGGTGTGATTGGTAACACTTTTTTGGGGGGCTTTAATTTTAGCTGGGAAGCTGCTGCTCCTAAAGCAAGTAAAATGTCGCCAATCAAGGGTTTTTCAAGGATGTTTGGTAAACAGGCAGCCATTGAGCTTGTTAAAGCCTTACTCAAGTTTGGCCTTATTGCAACGGTTGCTGTTTATTTAATTAAAGGGTATTTCCCAGAGATTTTAACGCTGAGTTTAGAAGCTGTCCCCGGAAATATTGAACATGCTCTATGGATCCTCGCCTGGATGTTTTTTGCATTAGCAATGACGTTAATTGTAATTGCTGCAATAGATGCCCCCTTTCAGAAGTGGAACCATAACGAACAGCTAAAAATGACCTTGCAAGAGGTTAAAGATGAATACAAAAACAGCGAAGGTGATCCGCAAATTAAGGCGCGTATTCGCCGTACTCAACGCGAAATGTCACAGCGTAGAATGATGCAGGATGTTCCCGATGCGGACGTTGTTGTGACTAACCCGACTCATTACGCAGTAGCACTTAAATACGATACTGAAAAGGCTGGTGCGCCAATTGTGATTGCCATTGGAGGTGACGAAATCGCGCTACAAATTCGTAAAATTGCAGACCGTTATGAAGTACCAATAGTTGAATCCCCTCTACTTGCGCGTTCGCTTTACCATACAGGTGAAATTGGGCAGCAAATACCTGAGCAATTATTTGTGGCAGTGGCACAAGTACTTGCGTATGTATATCAATTAAAACAATTTAATAAGGGTCGTGGTAAACGCCCTGAGAAATTAGCTAAAAATCTACCTATACCTGAAGATTTTAAATATTAATCAATAGGTTATCTTTTTTAATTAGTTGGAACATAATTTGCTTTAGCTATACCAGTGTCAATATTTTGAATAGCTGTTGTATGGACTTCAAAGCCACATTAAATCAACTTAATGCGAATAAATCAGATTACTTAAAAGGTATAGGAACACCTATTCTTGTTCTTGCGGCTCTTGGTATGGTCGTCTTGCCTATGCCTGCGTTTCTGCTCGATATTTTATTCTCATTTAATATTGCACTCTCGCTAGTAGTACTACTCATAACTTTGTACACACTTAAGCCTCTCGATTTCGGTATTTTTCCAACCGTGCTGCTGATAGCTACTATTTTGCGCCTAGCGCTTAATGTGGCAAGTACGCGGGTAGTTTTACTTGAAGGTCATGAGGGCGGTGATGCTGCTGGTAAAGTGATTGAGGCATTCGGCTCGGTAGTTATCGGTGGTAACTACGCTGTTGGTTTAGTGGTGTTTTTAATTCTAATTATTATCAACTTTGTGGTAATAACCAAAGGTGCAGGCCGTATTTCAGAAGTTTCAGCACGTTTTACATTAGATGCAATGCCAGGTAAGCAAATGGCAATTGACGCTGATTTGAATGCGGGGTTTATTACTGCCGAGCAAGCGCGAGAGCGTCGTACAGAAGTAACGCGTGAGGCTGACTTCTATGGTTCTATGGATGGTGCGAGTAAGTTCGTTAAAGGTGATGCTATCGCAGGTATCATCATCTTGGTGATCAATATTATTGGTGGCTTGTTTATTGGCATGATCCAACACGACTTATCTTTTAGCCGTGCAATGGAAGTTTATACACTGTTGACTATTGGTGACGGTCTTGTTGCTCAATTACCTTCACTCTTGTTGTCGATTGGTACTGCAATTGTAGTGACACGTCAAAATGAATCGCAAAATATGGGCGAACAATTTCATGCTCAACTTGGCAATGATAAAGCGCTTTATATTTCGGCTGGTATTTTAATCGTAATGGGCTTAGTGCCTGGTATGCCAAAAGTGGCATTCTTAGGTTTAGGATTTTTAATTGGCGGTATTGCCTACTGGAATCAACGTATTAAAACGCAAAAAGCAGAAGATGAAGCACAGCAACAAGCTAAAGGTAAATCGCCGAATCAAGAACAAGCACAAATTGAACAAAAAGAGCTTGGTTGGGATGATGTACAGCAAGTAGATGTAATTGGTCTTGAAGTTGGATACCGCTTAATTCCATTAGTTGACCAATCACAAGGTGGTGAGCTACTTAGTCGCATCAAAGGTGTGCGTAAAAAGTTATCGCAAGAATTAGGCTTTTTAGTACCTCCTGTACATATTCGTGACAACCTAGAGCTTGATCCAAATGAATACCGCATAACCTTAATGGGCGTATCGAGCGGTCATGGTGAGTTAAAGCATAACAATGAATTAGCAATTAATCCGGGACAAGTTTTTGGCGAAGTAAAAGGTGTTGCGACAAAGGATCCTGCGTTTGGTTTGGATGCAGTATGGATTGCACCAGAGCAAAAAGATGAAGCGCAATCATTAGGTTATACCGTGGTTGATGCTGCAACCGTGGTTGCTACCCACATTTCTCAACTGCTTCACAACCACGCCGCATTATTAATTGGGCATGAAGAAGTGCAAAACTTATTAGATATGTTGGGCAAATCTCATCCACGTCTAATTGAAGGGCTTGTACCAGACATTTTACCGCTTACTACCATTGTAAAAGTTCTGCAAAACTTGTTGAACGAAGGTGTGCCAATTCGTGATATGCGCTCTATTGTTCAAACCTTGGTTGAGTATGGACCGCGCAGCCAAGACCCAGATGTATTAACGGCTGCAGTGCGTATTTCGCTACGTCGTTTAATTGTACAAGACGTTGCTGGCAACGCCTCTGAAATTCCTGTCATTACATTGGCGCCTGAGTTGGAACAGATGTTGCATCAGTCACTTCAAAGTGCAGGTGATGAAGGTGCTGGCATTGAGCCAGGGCTTGCAGAAAGACTTCAAAACTCTCTCGGTGATGCCCATCAAAACCAAGAAATGGCTGGTGAACCTTCAATACTGTTGACATCGGGTATGCTGCGCAGTGTGTTATCACGATTTGTGAAACACAGCCTACCAGGACTGCGTGTGATGTCATATCAGGAAGTACCTGAAGAAAAACAGATAAAAATAGTTTGCTCGGTTGGTCAACAGTAATAAGACAAGGTGAGGTTTGACATGAAAATTAAACGTTTTTTTGCAAAAGATATGCGTACAGCATTAAATGAAGTAAAGCATGAATTAGGCCCTGATGCGGTGATCATGTCAAACAAACGTATGGCTGATGGCATTGAAATTGTGGCAGCTGTTGATTATGAAAAAACGGTACAAAGTGCACCTGTTTCACCAAAGCTTTCGGAAGAAAAGCCGAGATTTAACAGTCAGTTTGTAAAACCTAAACCACAAATGGCAAAGCCTGAAAAGCAAGCTGCTGTAGCTGATAGCTTATCAGCATTACTCGAACGCCAAGCAAAAAAAGCACCTCAATATGATAAGCCAGCAGCAAAGCAGACTCACAACTGGTTTGATGAAGATAAATTTTCTTCTTCTCAAGAAGAATCTTTTAATGGGTTTAATCAAGCAAAGCAACCTACAACTATGAATTCAGAGCCACAAGCAGCGCATGAAATGCAAGCGATGCGGGATGAAATGGCCTCTATTAGACAGTTACTTGAGCATCAGCTTTCTGGCTTGATGAATGAAGACATGGCACGTCGCGACCCAACTAGAGCGTTATTACTTGATCGCCTTAAAGGGATGGGTATTAGTGAAGCTGTTGCAGACCAACTAGCATGTTTTATTCCTGATGACGTTGCACCGCGTCAAGCATGGCAAGAAACACTCAATATGCTAAGCAAGCAACTTTACACTGCAAATAATGAAATTTTACGTCGCGGTGGAGTTTATGCTTTGGTTGGTCCAACGGGCGTGGGTAAAACAACCACTGTGGCAAAACTTGCAGCGCTTGGAGCGCAAAAATTTGGCGCTAACAATATTGCACTGATCACCACCGATACCTATCGTATTGGCGCATATGAGCAATTATCGACTTATGGTCGCATAATTGGCTGCCCTGTTAAGCAAGTTAAAAATGCAGAAGAACTCACTGAAATTCTTTATCATTTAAGAAATAAGCGTCTAGTATTAATTGATACAGCAGGAATGAGCCAACGGGACTTGCGTTTGACTGAGCAACTGAATACATTAATGCGAAATAGTCGAGTTGATATTCGAAGCTACCTTGTTTTGAGTGCTACGGCACAATTAGAGGTACAGCAGGAAGCTATAAAGCAGTTCAAACAGGTACAGTTAAGTGGTTGTATCTTCACAAAACTTGATGAATGTCTAAGTTTAGGTGAAATTATCAGTGTAGCCATTCAAAATCGACTGCCAATAGGCTATCTTACCAATGGTCAACGTGTGCCAGAGGACATCCGTGTAGCAAATGCGGAAAAATTGGTCAGTAAAGCTCAGCAGTTGTATGCAAAACGAACAAACGCGCAAGCAAGACGTGCATCAGGCATGGCGCATCAAGCAGTAGGAATGTATGATTAACCCAGAATTAGATCAAGCTAGTGGCCTGCGGAAAATGACAAACAATAACAAGGCTGTAAAAGTAATTGCGGTAACTGGAGGTAAAGGGGGAGTTGGTAAAACCAATGTTTCTCTTAACATGGCAATCGCCATGGCTCAGCAAGGCCAAAAAGTACTGGTACTGGATGCCGATTTGGGTTTAGCAAACTGCGATGTGATGCTTGGCTTACGTGTTGAGCGAAACTTATCACACGTGTTATCTGGTGAATGTGACCTTGAAGATATCTTAGTTGAAGGTCCTTACGGCGTAAAAATTGTGCCTGCTACATCAGGTTCACAAAATATGGTTGAACTAACACCTTCTGAACATGCCGGACTTATTCGTGCATTTGGTGAATTAGATTCTCATTATGATGTGTTGGTAGTTGATACAGCTGCGGGTATTTCTGATATGGTGCTTAGCTTTTCGCGTGCATCTCAAGATGTGCTTGTTGTTGTGTGTGATGAACCCACTTCGATTACTGATGCCTATGCATTGATTAAAGTTTTAAGCCGTGAGCATGGTGTTTACAAGTTTAAAATTGTTGCAAATATGGTGCGCAGCCTCAAAGAAGGCCAAGAACTGTTTGCCAAGCTTTCAAAAGTAACTGACCGATTTTTAGATGTATCACTTGAGTTAGTGGCAACAGTGCCATTTGATGAAAATATTCGTAAAGCGATTCGTAAACAAAAAACCATTGTAGATGTATTTCCTAAATCACCTGCGGCAATTGCTTTTAAAGCATTAGCAAGCAAGGCTGCGACTTGGCCAGTTCCGAATCAGCCGTCGGGACATCTTGAGTTTTTTATCGAGAAACTGGTTAGCAACTAGGAATGCCTATGAAACGAACCACTGCCTATGCTAGCCAGAATCAATTATCTCATCTTGTTGAACAGCATACGCCGTTGGTTAAACGCATTGCCTATCATATTCTTGCGCGCTTACCTGCGAGTGTGATTGTTGAAGACTTAATTCAAGCTGGCATGATAGGCCTGATAGAAGCTGCAAAGAATTTTGACGGCACTAAAGGCGCAAGCTTTGAAACCTATGCTGGTATTCGTATTCGCGGTGCGATTATTGATGAAACTCGTAAAGGGGACTGGGTGCCACGCTCTGTGCATAAAAATGCTCGAGAGGTTGCTGCAGTCATAAATAAGTTAGAAGCCGAACTAGGTCGTGAACCAAAAGATAGTGAAGTTGCTGAAAAACTTGATATTACGATAGATGAGTACCATCATATTCTTAGGGATATAAGTAATGGTAAGATTATTGGTATTGAGGACTTAGGTGTTGATGAAGATGTAATCGATGCAGGCCTTGGGAACAATGAGCAAAACCCATTAGTTGATATTCAACAAGATAAATTTAATAAAGCATTGGTAACGGCAATACAAACCTTACCAGAAAGAGAAGCGTTAGTGCTGTCGCTTTACTACAATGACGAAATGAATTTAAAAGAAATCGGTTTGATTCTTGAGGTGAGTGAATCAAGAGTCAGCCAAATACATAGTCAGGCCATGGTGCGCCTTAAAGCAAAAATCCATGACTGGATATAGAATAAAAGTAGTAAGTAAACAATTAGGTGCATACCTCACTGGAGGATATTTTGGATAAAAACATGAAAATTCTTGTAGTTGACGACTTTTCAACGATGAGAAGAATCATTAAAAACCTGTTAAGAGATCTTGGTTTCACAAACGTACAAGAGGCGGACGATGGAAGTACTGCGTTGCCGATGTTACAAAATCAAGAATTTGACTTTGTAGTTACGGATTGGAACATGCCAGGTATGCAAGGTATTGACTTGTTACGTGCAATTCGCGCGGACGACAGCCTTAAACATATCCCTGTGCTAATGGTGACAGCAGAAGCTAAGAAAGAACAAATTATTGCTGCCGCACAAGCCGGTGTTAACGGGTACATTGTTAAGCCATTCACTGCAGCAACGCTAAAAACTAAGCTTGATAAAGTTTTTGAGCGTTTAGGCTAATTGGGAAGGAGAGGTTTATGTCAGCAAGTGCTGCGCCTCAAATTACCTTAGAACAAGCTAAACAGCTCGTTGCGTTTCTTGAAAATGGTGAACAACAACAAGCGCAAGAGCTGTTAAAGCAAGTTACGGCAATTGAGCAAGATGAATTATTTGGTGAGGTAGGAAAGCTAACTCGCCAACTGCATGATTCATTAAAAAACTTTCAATTAGATACTACGTTGTCGGCGTTAACAACCGAGTCCATCCCGGATGCTAAAGAGCGTCTTAATTATGTGATGGAAATGACAGAGCAAGCTGCAAATACAACTATGGATGCAGTTGAAGCTTCTTTGCCAATTGCCGATAAACTCCAAACTGGCCTCAATAACATTAAACCCAAATGGGATAAATTAATGACTCGAGACCTTAAGGTGGGAGAGTTTAAGGTATTGTGTCATGAGTTAAATGGCTTTATGGAAGAAGCAAAATCTAACTCGGATGAATTGAATAGTTTAATGACCGAAGTACTGATGGCTCAAGGGTATCAGGATTTAACTGGTCAAGTTATTCGACGCGTAATTGAGCTAGTGCGCGAGGTCGAAGAAAGTTTGATTCATATGTTGACGGTGTTTGGTACACCTGTTGAACATGCAGAATCACCTGAGACGACACTAAAACAAGAACAACAAATGGTTGCTGATGGTGAATTAGACCAAGTAGCTGAAGGCCCAATTATAAATGCTGAAGCACGTGAAGATGTGGTTTCAGGTCAAGATGAAGTAGACGATCTATTATCTAGTTTGGGCTTCTAATCGGAGAAAAATGCATGAGCTTTGATGTCGATGAAGATATTTTACAAGACTTTTTAGTCGAAGCCGGTGAAATCTTAGAGTTGCTCTCAGAACAGTTAGTTGAATTGGAAAATAATCCAGAAGATGCTGACCTACTGAATGCAATATTTAGGGGCTTTCATACCGTTAAAGGGGGAGCAGGTTTCCTCTCAATGACGGAATTGGTTGATGCCTGTCACGGTGCGGAAAATATTTTCGATGTATTACGCCAAGGCAAACGCAGAGTTACTGCTGAATTAATGGATGTGATTTTACAAGCACTTGATACCATTAATGAAATGTTTGGTCATATTCAAAATCGTGCTCAGCCCGATCCGGCTGATCCTCAGTTACTTGCCGAATTACACCGTTTAAGCCAACCAGAAAGCGCTGATGAAGTTCAAGCTGTTGTAGCTGAAGAACCAGTGCCAGTAGTAGAAGAAGCTGCACCTGAGGCAATCGAAGAAGATCCTTTTGGAGATATTTTATTTGATGCTGATGACACAAGTTCGTCTGACGGCTCAGGCAGTGTTGATGATATTACTGAAGAAGAATTTGAGAGTCTGCTTGATGAACTCCATGGTTCCGGAAACGGCCCTGCAGCTACATCGAGTCCAGATTCAGCAACTTCAGACTCTGATGAAATTACAGACGACGAATTTGAAAGTCTATTAGATGAGTTGCACGGTGCTGGCTCGTTTGGAGGTGCTGCTGAAGCATCTAGTTCGGCACCAACTAATGAAGTTGAAACGCCAGCTACACCAGCGCCTGTTGCAGCGAGTGGTGACGATGAAGACATTACCGAAGACGAGTTTGAAGCATTACTTGATGAACTTCACGGTAAAGGTAGTGCGCCAAAAGCCAGTGGAAATTCATTCAATACTGAGGCAATAGCAACACCTGTTGAGTCAAAACCAACACCTCCACCTCAGCAAGCAAAACCAGAACCAGCAAAGCCTGTTGCTGCTCCAGCGCCAGCTACGCCTGCAAAACCAGCAGCAAGTGCACCAGCACCTGCAGCTAATAAGGCGCCAGCAAAACCGACTGCTCCGCCAGCGGAAACAACTGTTCGTGTAGACACTAAACGCCTTGACCAGATAATGAACATGGTAGGCGAACTTGTACTTGTGCGTAACCGTTTAGTTAGCTTAGGTGCTAATGTAAGCAACGAAAGTATGGGCAAGGCGATTTCTAATTTAGATGTGGTTACGGCTGATCTACAAGGTGCGGTGATGAAAACCCGCATGCAGCCAATCAAAAAAGTATTTGGTCGTTTCCCTCGCGTTGTTCGTGACTTAGCACGAAGCTTGAAAAAAGAAATTAATTTGCAATTAGTTGGTGAAGAGACTGATTTAGATAAAAATTTAGTTGAAGCACTTGCTGACCCACTTGTTCACTTAGTTCGAAACTCAGTGGATCACGGTATTGAAATGCCAAATGACCGTGAAGCTGCAGGTAAACCGAGAACAGGTACTGTAACTTTGTCAGCCTCTCAAGAAGGCGACCATATTTTGCTTACTATCGAAGATGATGGTGCAGGTATGGATGCAGAAAAATTAAAGAGCATTGCTATCAGCAAAGGTGTGATTGACGCTGATCAGGCGGCGAGACTTTCTAACACTGAAGCTTATAATTTAATTTTTGCCCCTGGTTTTTCAACAAAAGAAGAAATCTCAGATATTTCAGGCCGTGGTGTGGGTATGGATGTGGTTAAAACCAAGATCACCCAACTTAACGGTACTGTGAATATTGAATCTGAGAAAGGCAAAGGCACAGTACTTGAAATTAAAGTACCACTAACCTTAGCAATTCTTCCAACCTTAATGGTGGTGGTTGGCCAACAAACCTTCGCATTACCACTGGCTGGTGTGAATGAAATTTTCCACTTAGATTTAACTAAAACAAATTTAGTTGACGGCCAACTTACTATTATCGTTCGCGATAAAGCAATACCTTTATTCTACCTAGAAAAATGGTTACTTCGTAATCCTCGTACCGAACAAAAACGTTCACAAGGACATGTTGTTATTGTGCAACTTGGCACTCAACAAATGGGCTTTGTGGTAGATTCACTAATTGGTCAGGAAGAAGTGGTTATTAAGCCATTAGATGCGCTTTTACAAGGTACGCCTGGTATGGCTGGTGCAACGATTACTTCAGACGGCGGTATTGCGCTCATTCTGGATGTTCCGAGCTTGTTAAAGCACTATGCAGGCCAAGGTCGCAATAAAAAGTAAGTGAGCATTTAATGACAATTAGGGTATTAGTTGTAGATGATTCAAGCTTCTTTCGCCGTCGCGTTAGCGAGATTTTGAATCAAGATCCCAACATTGAAGTGATTGGCACTGCAAATAATGGCAAAGAAGCGGTTGAAAAGGCCGCTGAATTAAAGCCATCAGTCATTACAATGGATATTGAAATGCCGGTACTTGATGGTATTAGCGCTGTTAAGCAGATTATGCAGCAAACACCAACGCCAATTTTAATGTTTTCTTCCTTAACACATGACGGTGCTAGTGCAACCCTTGATGCCCTAGATGCTGGTGCTTTAGACTTTTTACCGAAAAAATTTGAAGATATTGCGCGCGATAAAGAAGAAGCAACTCAAGTTTTACAACAAAAAGTTAAAGAGATTGGTCGTCGTCGAGTAGGTGGCTTTCGAGCTCAAAGGGCAATAACTCCCAGTATCAGCACAACGAGGCCTACTACTGAAAGAGCATCTTCCTCAACTCTTCGCCAGCCTGATAGAACATTCTCGGCAAGAACGCCAGTATCAGATGCACGCTCTGTAACGTCATCAGAAAGGCCTAAAGCGTCTGGTAAAAAATATAAATTAATGGCAATTGGCACCTCTACAGGGGGACCTGTCGCTTTACAAAAAGTACTGACTCAATTACCCGCTAATTTTCCTCACCCAATATTGCTAATACAGCATATGCCGGGTGCGTTTACACCTGCGTTTGCACAGCGTTTAGATACCTTATGTAAAATAAGCGTAAAAGAAGCTGAAAATGGGGATTTACTAAAACCTGGAGTCGCTTATTTAGCGCCTGGTGGTAAACAAATGTTAGTTGAGGGACGAGGTGGTAGTCAAAAGCTACGAATTTATGAAGATGACAGTGCTCGCGTAACTTATAAGCCAAGTGTGGATATTACTTTTGCAAGTGCAGCAAAAAGTTTTGGCGACGGTGTTCTTGCAATTGTACTTACTGGTATGGGTGCCGACGGCAGAGACGGAGCACGTTTACTTAAGCAGGCCGGTTCAAAAATTTGGGCGCAAGATGAAGCAAGTTGTGTTGTTTATGGTATGCCTCAAGCGGTTGCCAGTGCAGGCTTAAGCGAGAAAAGTATTGCACTTGAAGACGTTGCAAAACACATCAATACGGAAATAGGTTGTGGATAAACTTGCCATTTTTGGCGCCATTTTAGCGTTTGTAGCAATTGCACTTGGTTACACTATTGAAGGTGGTGTACTGGGTAATTTATTTGATTTATCAGCATTTATTATAGTATTTGGTGGTACGCTTGGTGCAGTGATGTTACAAGCTACTAAGTACCAATTTACCACCGCTATCAAGATGTTACCTTGGGTGTTTAAACCACCAATGCATGATTTTCAAAAAGGCATTGAACAGGTAAAAAATTGGGCGGCGAAAGTCCGTCATGATGGCTATCTTTCGCTTGAAAATTTAGCCATAGATGAGAAAGACTATTTTGTCTCTAAGGGCTTGAATTTGCTTGTTGATGGCAGTGATGAACAACAATTTTTTGACACTATGGAAAATGAAATTTTGCAAAGACGTCATGCCCTTCACGAATCCAGCCAAGTGTATCATGCAATGGGTGGATACAGCCCAACACTTGGAATATTAGGTGCTGTACTTGGTTTAATTCAGGCAATGAATTTTATACAACAACCGGATATGTTAGGTGCAGGTATTGCAACCGCATTCGTTGCGACAATTTACGGTGTCGGTTTTGCAAACCTAATTTATATTCCGATAGCTAATAAACTAGCAAATTTAGTTGATGAGCATTGTCGTTACCATCAAATGCTTGCAGAGGGAATGTATTGCATTTTACAAGGCGATTCGCCTAATTTGATTGAACAAAAGTTATCGGCGTATTTAATCGAAAAAAATAATAATTCGTTGTTTCGGTAACCTTTATGGCGCGGTTTAAGCAATTAAAAAAACCAGAACATAACGATAGCAGCCACAGATGGTTAGTCTCATATGCCGATTATATGACTCTGATGTTTGCTTTGTTTGTGGTGATGTATGCCATGGCGATCATTGAAGAAGAAAAATTCTCAGTGTTATCTGATACCATTTCTCATGTTTTTAAATCTAACGATAAGTTTGTTAAAGCTGATGGTACGGGTGTAACTGGCGAAGGTTTATTAAATAGTAACGAACCTAATGTTGATAGTAATTTGCATGGTATTAGTATTGTAAATGAAGAGAAGGGACCTGAGATTGTCGATGGGCGTGGAGAGCTTAGCAACCTTGCACAAAAATATTTAGGTCAGCCTCTTGATTCATTAGAAGAGGAACTCAAAATGGCCATTTCTGATGAGTTAGAAACAGGGCAAGCCCATCTAGAAAAGGATATGGATTGGCTTACAATTGAATTAAGTTCAAGCTTATTATTTGCCAGTGGCAGTGCTGTTGCTACAGAACGTGCCAGAGATGTACTAAGGTCATTGTTGCCAATTTTAACAGCGAATCGTAACTATTTAAGAATTCGTGGCTATACAGATAATTTACCTATCAACAATGAGGTTTTTCGCTCTAATTGGCATTTGTCTGTTGCACGAGCAACAGAGGTACTTGTGTGGTTGGAGTATCTTGGTGTGACTTCTGCCAGAATGGCGATTGAAGGGTATGGGCAGCATTCACCGTTTAGCGATAATGACACAGAAGAAGGTCGTCAGCAAAATCGTAAGGTTGTGATTGCTATTTCGAAATATGCACTGCCTGAAAATGACCTAGCTGAATCACAAAATGCATCGGTTAGTAATACAGAATTACAAATTGAAAAATTAAAGCAACAAGCAACTCAAGACGATACAGTTAAGGTAATCCAATTGCCAAATGGCGGGATCCGCATTACAACCAGAGAACAAGAACAACAATAGGTACTGAATTGAAAATTTGGACGGTAGCAAACCAAAAAGGTGGTGTAGGTAAAACCACCACAACAGTGACCTTGGGAGGCTTACTTGCTTCGCGAGGAAAGCGTGTTTTGCTGATAGATACCGACCCACATGCATCCTTGACCTATTATTTCGGTATTGATTCTGAAGAGCTAGAAGTTAGCGTATTTGATATTTTTACACGTGGCAAAGCAATGGCTCGGGAAGAAATTTTGCAGTCTTTATGTCCTTCAGGCGTTGATAACTTAGATATTCTTCCAGCGACCATGGCCATTGCCACTCTCGATAGAAGCCTTGGTAAAAAAAGCGGTATGGGGCTTATTTTACGTAATGCCCTTGATAAAATAAGTGATGAATATGATATTGCAATTCTCGATTGCCCGCCTGTGCTTGGGGTGCTGATGGTGAATGCCCTTGCTGCATGTAATCGCGTTTTAATTCCTGTGCAAACAGAGTTTTTAGCCCTTAAAGGCTTAGATCGCATGATGCGAACCATGGAGTTAATGCAAAGTTCGCAGAATAAATCTTATAACTTCACCATTGTGCCAACCATGTATGATAAACGCACAAAAGCCTCTTTAGAAGCGTATAAAAAGTTACGCGCTTTATATGGTGAGAAAGTCTGGCCTGGTGTTGTGCCAGTAGATACTAAGTTAAGAGATGCAAGTCTTGCTATGCAAGCGCCTCATCAATACTGCCCTAAATCGCGAGGGGTATTTGCATACACGTCATTGCTTGAGCACTTAGAAGGGGCAAGGGATGACTAAGCAGTTATTTGCTAATGAAAAGGTCATGAAACAATATTTAGATGCGCTGTTACAAGAAGAGTCATCTGAAAATATTGTTAGTCCTGTTGAAAATCTATTAAGCGATGTTGAAGTTAAAGCGGCAGAGCATCAAAAGTCAATTGCGCAACCTATTAAAGCACCGCTAGCACATGCTAAGCCCATTATTGAAGAAGTTACTAGTAGCGAATTCGTCGAAGCGGTTGAAGTTGCATTACCACCACTTCGTACTCAAGATGAGAGCTTTAATGCCGATGAATTCCAAGCACTTTATTTTGAAGTTGCAGGCTTAACACTTGCGGTTCCACTTAAATCTCTTGGTGGAATTTATCAATTAGGTGAAATAAATCAACTGTTTGGCAAGCCAGACTGGTTTAAAGGTGTAATGTTGCACCGTGAAGAAAAACTCAATGTTGTTGATTCAGCGCGTTGGGTAATGCCAGAAAAATATAACAAAAAGTTAGAAGAAGCGCTAAACTATCAGTATCTTATAATGTTAGGTGAATCTAACTGGGGGCTGTTAGCCGAGCGTTTAATCGATAATGTTAGTTTATCGCACCAAGATATTAAATGGCGTGATAAAGCTGGCCGCAGGCCATGGCTTGCTGGATTAATTAAAGAGAAAATGTGTGCTTTAATTAATGTATCGGCAATGACTGAATTGTTAGATCAAGGTTTAGATAGCCAAGACGATAATGTCTAATGCAATATCGTTAAGTTAGTCGCAGTTAACACATATCCACATTGGATAGGAGCTAAAAAATGAGTGAAGAAAGAGTTCTTTCGTCAAATGCAGCCGACGTGAATGATGAAGTTTTGCAATGGGTGACGTTTCACTTAGGAGATGAAACGTACGGTATCAATGTAATGCAAGTACAAGAAGTACTGCGTTATAGTGAAATTGCTCCGGTACCGGGTGCTCCTGTTTATGTACTGGGTATTATCAACTTACGCGGTAACGTTGTAACGGTTATTGATACACGCACACGTTTTGGCTTAAACAGTGCTGAAGTTACCGATAATTCACGTATTGTGATTATTGAAGCAGAAAAACAAGTGATTGGTATTTTGGTTGATAGCGTTGCCGAAGTAGTTTACCTACGCAGTTCAGAAATTGACAGTGCGCCAAACATCGGTACAGAAGAAAGTGCGAAATTTATTCAAGGTGTTTCTAACCGTGATGGTGAGTTACTAATCTTAGTTGATTTGAATAAGTTACTAAGCGATGAAGAGTGGGATGAGCTAAGTAATTTCTAATGATTTGGCAGATTATCTCGATAGTTGCTCTGTGTGTTGCAATTTGTGCCTGCATGATTGCGTTTAGCGCTTTGTCACGCTTAAAGCAGGTACAAAAAACACACAAAGACAGCGAGTCACAATTAGTAAAACAACAAACAATTAATAAAAATGAAATAGAAGAAATCCGTTCAGGTTTACTTAAAATTGGTAAACATGTAATGGAGCTACAATCAGAAGCACAAGAGCTAAAGCAAAAACAGCAAGATATTCAACTTGCTGATCCAGAATCAAAAATTTACTCTCGTGCAGTTAAGATGATTGAGTTAGGCGCTGACATCGAGGAAGTTATTCGCGAATGTGAATTACCGCGAGCAGAAGCCGAACTACTTTTTACGCTTCACCAAAAAGAAGGGTAACATGCCAAATTAAAGCCTAGTGATTAGACCGAAAAGGTCAAAATTTTCTAGGCTTTTACATCCAATTTGTTATGTAACGCCTGCCACCCAGGTGGAAATTTCCCTTGCAATACATAAGAAAAAGCAATCAATTCAGCAATCACATAATACAGCTCTTCAGGGATCTGCTGACCAATTTCTAGGTTAGCTAAGCTGGTTGCTAATGCCTCATCTTGATGCAATAAAATATCGTTGTCTTTTGCATACTGAATAATGTGCTCAGCTAGCTCACCGAAGCCCTTACTGCTCACTTCAGGTGCGCCTTGACCATCATAAAAAAGGCCTATTGCTGATTTTTGTGTCGTCATATTAAACCTTAATATTAACTATGCCAGAGCGGGTCTTAAGCTGATGCTGTTCAGTTAAGTTAAACTCGCTGCTTAAAATTTCAATACCATGCTGCGTTAACTTTTGTTCAAGTAACTGTGCTTGCGTTTTTGCTTTGTTTATTAATGCTGCACTGTCAGAGCTAAAATTTAGTGCTAACTGCTGTTTATTAAGCTCTGCTCCAATATTTAAAATGTTATTCTCAATTTCAAATGCCAAGTTTATATGCCAAATAGAAACAACCTCACCATTACTCATTTTACGCTGTTCTTGCTCGATGGTAATTGGCGTCGTGGTAAGTTTTTCTGTTTGTTGTTGGGGTAACGCAAACTGGATATTTACTAAGGGCTGTTCGGTATTTGAGGCTTGCTGTGAACTTGACTGAAAAGTGCCTTGTAAGTTTTTTTGCAGTGACGTTAAGTTGTCACTTAAGCTTTTTTGCAAAGCAGCCGGCAATGCTAACTGCCCTTTAGGTGACTTACTTTCTTTTTTATTGTGTAATCCCTTTGTTAAGCTGAGCAATAATGGCAATAAATTTTCTAACTTTCCTTGCTGTTCGCTCACGAGATTGTTTTGTTGTAATAAACCATTTGCGGCAAGGGAAATCTTAGCGTGTTCAATTATACCAATGGGTGTTTGAAGTGAGTCTATTTGTGTAATGTGTGCTGGTGCAATGATTGATTTTATTTGCATCACAACGGGTTGCAAGGCTGTTGACTCATTTACCATCCTACTGAAGGCTGAATTAACCAATTTGCTTAATGCTTCGGGCAATAGAGGAGATGCTGCTGTTTTATTAAGTTGTGACGCTAAGGTATGCAAAGGGTTTTGCTTTGCAATTGCTTCTAACGATAATTGGGTTGGTTTTGCTAGATCGACATTGGCTTTAACGCTAGTCGTTATATCTCCTTTTGAATTACCAGTGTCTTGTTGTTGTAGTAAAGCCGCTCTAACTGGTCTGCTATAAACTGCTGCTTTTTGCTGGCTTTCGGAATTTGCTGTTAATAATGGTAATTTTGAAGGTGTAACGTCTTGCTTTGTAGAAGTAGGATCAGCTATTTGTACAGAGTTTGTCATATCAAGCTTTGGTAAATTTACACTCCCTTTAGTTGCATGATTTAGCGTGATACTTCGTTCAAACAAAACGGCTTTAATACTTGCTAACATTGGTGCTAAAACCGATTGGCTAAAGCTTTTTTGCGTCGCAGTCACACTATTTATGATTGGCAGTTCTTTTACTGCTAATTGAGGCGCAGAAATCAATTCTCGCGGCGCAACTTTTAATGGGGCTTGAGAGGTGTTGAGCGCTACCTTAAATATTTGCGATGGTAGATTTAATACTGCTTTATCACCTAAGTTATTAAGATTAAATGTAAGCTTTTGATTTGTGATAACTTGGGGTGTATTTGTTAGTAATACATGACTGTTATTAATACTAAGTGCAGGTGTTTTCTTCGCATCAAACTGTAAAAGAGGTGATTGCAGTTTTACAAGCTCAATTGCCTTTTTAATTGGTAAAACTTGTGACTGCACCGGTTGGCTGTGCTTATCAAGTTTAATATTTAAACTTAATTGCTCGCGTTTGTTTTCAACTTCAATAATTGCCGGCTGCTGATGCTTTACTAAGCTTGCAAGACTTTTAGGCAATTCGGCTGATATTGCTACATGATTTGCTTTTACCAACAAATGCTTATCTAAATTTGTAATTTGCGATGGTATTGCAAACTTGCCTTGCGTTGTTTCTGCACTATTCGTTGCAAGCTTTAAAAGTTGAAAAATAACTTGATGTGGCAACTTAATATTCTGTTTTGGCAGATTTATTAGAAGTTCACTCAAGTTTGTTGTCACTGAGAGTTGTGCTTTATCTGTTTGCAATTGCAGTGGTTGAGAAGGGATCGTCAATTCAACCAGTTTGGGTGTTAATTGTGAAAGCGTGAAAGACAATTTATTGTCAGTTACCACGAGATTAGTAACGTTCACAGTCTCCTTCATTAATGCGCTAATAAGTTGTTGGCTTGCTTTAGGCGGTAAATTCAGTTGTTGTAAAAGTTGTTGTAGCTGTTTTACCTGCGTTAATTGGCTTTGCGTAAGTTGAGATAACGCGCTTTGCTCAAGCTCATTACTTGGGGTAGATACAATATTTAGCAGAGATTGGATATCTGTCATCTGTTTTAAATCAAGCTATTGCCAATTTCTCTTGTCGAGGAGATTACGTTTTACAATACCATTATGTTAGACTAATGCCCAATTTTAGGTCGAGAGATAGTTAAACTTGTTAAAAGTAGATTCAATTTGCTGCGTTCGGCAAGATAGATGTTTGTTTGAAGATCTCTCTTTTGAATTACATCAAGGGCAAATTGTCCAGTTAGAAGGGCAAAATGGTGCAGGTAAAACCTCGCTATTACGTATTTTAGCTGGTTTTGTACGTGCTGAATCTGGCAAAGTAATGTGGCAAGGTGTGGATATTGCTAAAGACAATTTACAATTTGCTTGCGACACACTATATATTGGCCATAAAACTGGCGTTAATGGGCAATTAACCGCACTTGAAAATCTGGCTTTTTGGCTAGAAACTCATGGTTTAGAAACACAACAAGATCTTCTCGATGTACTGGCGCAATTAGGTCTAGTTGGCCTTGAAGATGTGCCAGTCCGTTTACTTTCGGCTGGGCAACAACGCCGTGTTGCACTTGCACGCCTTTGGCTTAACAAAGCAAAGCTTTGGATGCTAGATGAACCCTTTACTGCGGTCGATAAAAAAGGTGTTGTACTGTTACAACAACAATTCAAAAAACATTTAGCACAAGGTGGCGCGATTATTTTAACAAGTCACCAAGACCTTACAGAACATTTCCCAGAGCTGTCGCGCTTAGTACTGGAGTACCGTTTCTAAATGAAAACTCACGATTCTTACTGGCGCTTATTTTCAAGTATTTATAAAAAAGACCTTACGTTAGCATTTCGTCAGCGCTCAGAAATCATTAATCCTGTTTTATTTTTTATTATTGTGATTACTTTATTTCCGTTAGGGGTTGGGCCTGAGCCTAATCTATTAGCGCGCATGGCACCTGGCATAATTTGGGTAGCTGCATTGCTCTCTACCATGTTAGGTTTAGATAAAATGTTCCGTGATGATTACGTGGATGGTACGTTAGAGCAAATGATGCTGAGTCCATTCCCGACATCATTAACTGTGTTGGCGAAGATAGCGGCACATTGGACTGTAACTGGGTTACCTTTGGTTTTAATGACCCCTATGTTTGCTTTACTGCTAAACCTAGAAAGTGAAGCGTTAACTGCCACCTTGTTAACGCTACTGATTGGTACACCGTTATTAAGCCTAATCGGGGCGATAGGTGCGGCGTTAACGGTAGGGTTACAAAAGGGGGGAGTACTACTTAGCTTGTTAGTATTGCCACTGTATATTCCAGTATTAATTTTTGCGACATCCGCTATCGACGCGGGGGCGATGTCGCTTGACTACTCTGGTCAATTAGCCATATTAGGGGCGCTTCTTGCGGGTGCAAGTGTATTGGCGCCATTTGCCGTTTCATCATCTTTAAAAGTGAGTGTGAGTTAGTTATGTGGAAGTGGTTACATCCATATGCGAAAGCAGAAAAAGCCTATCAAGTATGTAATACCTTGATGCCGTATTTTGCCGTAGTTGCTGTGATTGGTTTAATTGTTGGCTGGACATGGGGCCTTGCGTATGCGCCGGCTGACTATCAACAAAAAGACAGTTATCGAATTATCTTTATCCATGTTCCTGCTGCAATTTTGTCAATGGGGGCTTACACCTCAATGGCGATTACCGCATTTATTGCGATGGTGTGGCAGATCCGAAATGCTGAATTGGCCGTAATTGCTATTGCGCCAGTGGGTGCAGCGGTTGCAGCAATTGCGTTAATCACTGGTGCTGCATGGGGTAAACCTATGTGGGGTACATGGTGGGTATGGGATGCACGCTTAACCACCATGCTGATTTTACTGTTTTTATATATTGGTGTGATTGCGCTTTACTACGCTTTTGAAGATAAAGGTGCAGCAGGTCGTGCATCATGTATCTTAGCCATGGTCGGTGTGGTTAATGTGCCAATTATTCATTACTCAGTTGAGTGGTGGAATACTTTGCACCAAGGCTCAACAATTACCAAGTTTGATGGTTCAGCAATTGATAGCAGCATGCTATATCCATTGCTTATTAATATTTTGGCATTTGCATGCTTAATGGCTGTTATCGTGCTAATGCGTTTAAAAAATGAAATTTTAGAAAGAGAAAAGCACCGCCCCTGGGTGCGTAATTTAGTGAGTGGAGGTAAAAATGCAGTTTAACTCGCTTTCAGAATTTTTCGCTATGGGTGGCTATGGCTTTTATGTCTGGCTCTCATATGGGGCATGTGCAGTGATTTTATTAGGTATTTTTATATCAAGTAAGCGCACTCACGGCAAAATTTTAGAAGATGTAAAATCGCAAATTGCGCGCGAAGCACGTATTAAAAAGGCGAAGGAGCAGGGGCTGTGAATCCAAGACGTAAAAAACGAATGTTTACCATTATTGCGGTGCTTTTGGGTATTGGCTCGGCAATAGGCCTAACGCTTTACGCGTTACAAGAAAACATCAACCTATTTTATACTCCATCCGAGCTAATTGATGGTAAAGGGCCTAATAAAGAGAAGCCATTTATCGGTCAAAAACTGCGCATTGGCGGTATGGTTGTGCCAGGCTCAGTTGTGCGCAATGAAGAATCGTTAGATGTAGAGTTTAAACTGATTGATACCGGTCCATTAGTAACCATTCGTTATCACGGTATTTTACCGGACTTATTCCGTGAAGGTCAGGGTATTGTTGCACAGGGTGTGCTAATTGAACCAAATGTAATTGAAGCATTTGAAGTGTTAGCAAAGCATGATGAAGAATACATGCCTGCTGATGTTGCTGAAGCAGTAAAAGGAATTAAACACGAAAAACCAAAATATAATCTAAATAACGGCGGTTACTAATTATGATTGCTGAATTAGGTTATTTATCGTTAACGCTAGCGCTAGCGTTTGCGATATTACTCAGTGTTTATCCTATGTATGGTGCTGTTAAAGGTAATTTACGCCTAATGCAAAGTGCACCATCGTTTGCATTAGCGCAGTTTATTTTTACAGCGCTTTCATTTGGTATCTTAATTTACGTTACCTTAATTGATGATTTTACAGTGGCATATGTGGCGAGCCACAGCAGTACTAAATTACCTTGGTATTACAAAGTTACCTCTACCTGGGGTGGTCACGAAGGTGCTGTATTGCTTTGGGTGCTTATGCAAACAGGCTGGACTGCTATAGTGGCATTTGCCTCTAAATCATTGCCATGGCAGTTGCGCGCGCGCGTACTGTCGATCTTAGGCTTCCTTGGCCTTGGTTTTATTCTCTATACGCTTCTGATGTCGAGTCCATTTGAGCGTTTATTACCTTACTACCCAATTGAAGGTCATGATTTAAATCCATTGTTACAAGATCCAGGCATGATTATTCACCCGCCATTATTGTATATGGGTTATGTAGGTTTATCGGTGTCGTTCGCATTTGCGATTGCGGCGCTTTTAATGGGTAAGTTAGATAACACTTGGGCAAAATGGTCACGTCCTTGGACTATGGCCGCGTGGTTATTCTTAACCCTTGGTATTACAATTGGTTCTTGGTGGGCTTATGCCGAGCTTGGATGGGGCGGTTGGTGGTTCTGGGATCCAGTTGAAAATGCATCACTAATGCCATGGCTCGTAGCAACTGCACTTATTCACTCACTTGCGGTAACTGAAAAGCGTGGTGTGTTTAAGTCGTGGACGGTGTTACTAGCAATTGCTGCGTTCTCACTCACACTGCTTGGTACATTTATTGTGCGCTCGGGTATTATTGTATCGGTACACGCCTTTACCACTGATCCAGGTCGTGGTTCATTTATCTTATCTTTCCTTGCTATCGTTGTAGGCGGAAGCTTATTACTTTATGGCTTAAGAGCAGGCACAGTTGAATCAACATCACGTTATAAACTGTTCTCTCGCGAAGTGGCCCTTTGGTTAAACAACTTATTGCTATGTGTTGCGACGCTCATCGTACTTCTTGGTACATTACTTCCTATGGTGCACAAAGAACTCGGCATGGGAACAATTTCCATTGGTGTGCCTTTCTTTAATCAAATGTTCTTCTATTTGCTAGTGCCATTTTCGCTGTTACTTGGCTTAGGGCCAATGCTGCGCTGGAAACAAAACCAGTATTCACATTTGATGAAAAAATTAATTGGCGCGTTAGTTGTGACAACGGTAATTACGTTTGCTTGGCTTTACTCAAGTTATGAAAATGTTTCAACCACAACTCTTGTCGGTGTCTTTTTTGCACTTTGGGTTTGTTTAACTGGTGCTATCGACTTACTTGAAAAATTAAGTAAAGAGGGTGCTTCAATCGCAAAATTGGGTAACAGTTTTTGGGCAATGCACACAGCGCATTTAGGCTTTGCTTGTGTTGTGCTCGGCGTAACATTAACGTCTGCTTACTCGGTTGAAAAACAAGTGAAAATGAACCCTGGTGAGCAAGTACAATTGAACGATTATAGCTACCGCTTTGAGGGTGTAAAAGCGATTGTAGGCCCTAACTACAAGGGTCATGCAGGCGTTGTTACTGTATTTAAAGATAACCAGAAAGTCACTGAGCTCTATGCAGAAAAGCGTCAATACGATGTGGGCATGCAAGTGATGACGGAAGCAGCAATCGATGCCAAATTAAGCCGTGACTTATACCTTGCCCTTGGTGAGCAACTAAGCAATGGTGCCTGGGCGTTACGTATTTATGAAAAACCGTTTGTACGCTGGATGTGGTTAGGTGGTTTCCTAATGGCCTTTGCTGGCTTATTTATGATGTTAGATAAGCGTTACCGCCGTAAAACAGCTTTAGCTGCTGACGTAAAAGGAGTGACTGCATGAAAAACAAAAGTTTAATGTTGGTCCCTTTTATTATTTTTGCAGTTTTATGCGTATTTTTACTGAAAGGTTTATTTGGTAATCCAAAGGAAATTGAAACAGGGCGTTTGGGTCACACTATGCCTGCGTTTAATTTACCGGATTTAATGGATGAAAATAAACGTTGGACTGAAAAAGACTTACTTGGTGAAGTGTATTTATTGAATGTGTGGGGCACTTGGTGCCCGACATGTTTAATTGAACTACCTTATCTAACAAAGCTTCGCGGCCAAGGTGTTAAAATCATCGGGTTGTATTATGAGCAAAACTATGATGCTGATTTTGGCGACGTGTTTGACTTGCCTGCATTACAACGTGAGGTTAAGGGCATGTTGTCACGCACCGGTGATCCGTACCAGTTTAACATTTTAGATCTTAATCGTACCCTCGCGTTAGACCTAGGCGTTTCAGGTGCACCAGAGCATTTCTTAGTGGATAAAGACGGTAAGATTATCCTGCATCACACCGGTGATATTAATGAACGAGTATGGCGTGCTAAATTTGCACCTAAGTTATTAGAGCTCCAGTAATGAAGAAGTTTTTAATTGTGTTATTAACGATTTTCTCGGCACATTTATTTGCTGCAGAAAATCAATATCAGTTTAACAGTGCTCAAGAAGAGCAGTTGTTTCGTGAGCTAACGGCTGAGCTGCGTTGCCCTAAATGTCAAAACCAGAATATTGCCGATTCGGATGCGGTTGTGGCTAAAGATTTACGTGAAAAAGTTCTGCAGTTGGTGCAAGAAGGGAATGATAAAGACCAAGTTGTTGACTATATGATTGACCGCTATGGTTATTTTGTTCACTACAAACCACCTGTAACACCGCTCACGTTATTACTTTGGGTATTACCATTGGGTTTCGTTTTTCTCGGTTTTGTTTTTATTTTGTTTAAGCAAAAGAAACAGGCGAAAAACAGCGCACAGTGGAGCGATAGTGATGAGCAAAAACTGGCAAAACTTATTGCTAAGTATAAGGAACCAGCATGATTACGTCGTTTTATTTTTATGCTGCAACCCTTATAGTAGTTGGTTTGTTTTTCGTGGTTTTTCCATTCACACGTAAAGAAAAAGCAATTAAAACTAACCCAAATGCTAATGCTTTACGCATTTCTGATTATGAATCGCGACTCGAAGAGCTATCGCAAGAAGTCGATACAGGCAAACTTAGCGAAGAAGCTTATAACATTGCAGTAATCGAGCAAAAACAAGCGCTGTTACAGGAATTAGCACCTGAGCAACAGCTGAATCAGCGCGGAAATCGTTCGGTAATAGCATTAACTGCTAGCTTGTTCACCGTGACTTTTTGTGTCGTGTTTTACTTGATGACAGGTAGCTTTAATTTACTTACACAATGGCAAGAAGCAAAAGATAACTTACCAGAGCTAGGTAAACGTGCTGTTTTACAGCAGGGTGAACCACTGTCTAATAACGAAATGCAAGAGCTTGCTTTAGGACTTCGCACTAAACTTGCTGAGCAAGGTGATGATGAAATGGCATGGCTTTTATTAGGCCGTATTATGCTGATGTTAAATGATTTTGAATCAGCAAATATGTCATTTGAGAAAGCCATCGCGATGAACCCTAAAAATGTGAATGCATTGGTGAGTAAAGCGCAGGTATTAATGTTAGAAGGATCTGAGCTTTCAATTAGTAAGGCTGCAAAAGTAGTATCTAATGTACTTAAAATTGAACCTAGTAACTCAGATGCACTTTCGATGTTGGCATTAATTGCCTATGAGCGTGGTGATTGGCAACAGTCGCTAGCAGCTTTTGAGCTTATTCTAGGGCGTATGTCAGAAACTAACCCAAGTTATGCGATGTTGAGTGCCCGTGTTGAAGAGCTAAAAGCTAAAGTAGCTCAAGAAACTAACACTTCTAAACAAAATTCACTTGGACAAGGCCTTGCTGTCACGGTAAATATTACACTTGCTGATGAACTGAAAGATAAATTGCCACGTAATGGTGTGTTATTTGTTTTTGCAAAAGCAGAAGTTGGCCCGCCAATGCCATTGGCTGTTGTAAAGCAGGCAAATTGGCAGTTGCCTTTGCAAGTCACTTTATCTGAAAGTGATGCAATGGTAGCAGGCATGACGTTTGCTGAGTTTAAGCGTGTTAAAGTTGTCGCACGAATTAGTAATGACGATAAGGTTGATACGCAAGCTGGCGAACTTGAAGGGCAGACTAACGGTTTCGATATCGAACAAGTCAATCAAGTAGAATTAACAATTGATACATTACTCTAAGTTATAATAGGGATTCTGAGTGCTTAATCAAAAATGCCAAATGATCATCACCTTGATAGTGGTATGGGGTTGCCTACTGCTAACAGGGTGTGCACAGGTGCCGCCTGAAAAGGAAGACGCACGTGACCCACTGCAGTCAATCAACAGACCAATTTATGATTTTAATATGGATGTGCTTGATGCATATGTGTTAAGGCCTGTTGCAGTCGGTTATAGCAAAATTACGCCGCAACCTGTTCGTAATGGTTTAGTTAATGCAACCAACAACCTTGATGCACCTATTGATGCGACAAACTCCTTATTACAAGGCAAGGTGTCTAATTCAGGTGTGAATGTTGCGCGTTTTTTGGTGAACTCAACAGTAGGTCTGTTTGGAATTTTTGATGTTGCCTCAGAAATTGGTTTGGTAGAAGAAACAGAAGACTTTGGCCAAACCTTAGGTGTTTGGGGGGCAGGCAATGGTGCATACTTAATGTTCCCGGCTTATGGTCCAAGCACGGTGCGAAATATGTCAGGTGATATGGTAGATGCCTTTGTGTTACCGAGTTTAACGCTCGGTACGCCCGTGACCATTGGTAAGTGGGTAATTAAGGTGTTAGAAGCGCGTGCATCACTTATCCCGCAAGAGGCATTATTAAACGAGTCACTCGACCCGTATTTATTTATGAAAGACATTTATTTGCAGCGTCAGCTTTACGAGCTATATGATGGTAACCCACCGTTACCTCAAAAAGAAAAGACGCAAGAAGAAACTGCGAATGATGACTTTTTTGAAAACTTATAGTTTAAACTTTGATATAAAAAAACCGACGTTAACGTCGGTTTTTTTATTGAAAAGTAATTTAATTATTTACTCATCGCATCCATTTGGATATTTGCCCACTGCAGAGCGTCGTGGTAAGCCGTTGGAATTTCATCAGCGTTGAGCTTTAGCTGCGCTTGAATGTCATTTGCTTCATTCCATTTTGCTTTCTCATAGGCTTCTACTAAGCCTAAGTACTCGGCAAGACGTCCTTCACGTTTTAGAATTGCGAGCTTAATCTCTTCAGACAGCGGAAGCTTTTCTAAAATAGACTCCATTGACTGATCTAGAATACCGTCGATAAGCGATAGCATGCCGGTTAAGAATGCCTTTGATGATTCTTGATATTGGCCTGCTTGCTCTGAAAGTAGTTCAGCAAACTTTGCTCTGGTTAAACATAAACGCATTAACTCAGGTGGCTTGTCCGAGGCAACTTGTGCTGTGAATAGTACTGATAAAAAGCGTTTTAATTCTTCAACACCCAAAACAACCAGTGCTTGCTTGATGGTGCTTATTTCAGCGCGGCGTTTAAAGGCTGCTGAGTTTGAATAACGCAGAAGCTTGTATGATAAATTTACATCGCGCTCAAAAACTTCTGTCACTTTCTTTAAGTCCATTTCAGGGCTTGATGTTTGATAAAGTAGCTCTGCAAGCGTCATTTCGTTAGGCGCTAAAGCACGGCTTTGCACAACTTCTGGCTTAGCAAAGAAGAAGCCTTGGAAGTAGTGAAAACCAAGTTCCATCGCTTGTTCAAATTGCTCTGGCGTTTCTACTTTTTCTGCAAGAAATTGAATACTTGGGAAGTCTTTAGTTTGTTCGATAATTTCTTTGATTTGCTCAATTGAAGTATCGAGCCAGTCAATTTTAATGATGTCGACAAAAGGATAAAAGTGACGCCAAACAGGTGCATGTTTATAGTCATCAAGAGCAATGGTATAGCCCATTTCTTTTAATTCTTTTACTGCAGCTAGTAAACGTTTACCAGGTTGCACGGTCTCTAAAATTTCGACAACAACTTCTTTGGTGCCTAAGGTTTTTGCATAACCCTTAACTAATGTTTCAAGCGTAAAGTTGATAAATGCGGGTTTATCTCCCGTCATATCTTCTAGCCCAAGGCTTAGCTGGCTTCCTTCAATAAGGCGCGAAGTTGCTTCGTCTTCATTAATATTAGGAAAAACATTTTCTAAACTGTCTCTAAAGAGTAGCTCATAGCCAATTAATTCTTTATTACGGTTTAAGATAGGCTGTCTCGCTGCATAAAAATACATAAAAGCAGAGGTCCTGTGTGTTGTCTTGTGTTTTTTTATGATCTGAATATAGGATAATTGAGTGTGTATTTCACCTACTTTTGGTTATTTTTTCGTAGGTGAATTAATTTGACGCACTACCAATTGCTTTTATCGCAAGAAATAAACAAATCAAAGTAATGTTTTGATATAGTGAAATATTATGACATCTCGCATTCATTGAGAAAATGCGAATAAAGTACCAAGTTGGGTATGTGGGAGAGTTACTTTGGAGTTTGGCACCATTTTTTCGTTAGGGCTATATTTTGTAGTCATGTTGGGCATAGGCTTTTATGCCTATAAAAAATCGACCAGCGATGTATCAGGTTATATGCTTGGAGGGCGTAATCTAAGTCCAAGTGTTACTGCTTTATCTGCAGGCGCATCTGATATGAGTGGCTGGATGCTGATGGGCCTACCTGGCGCAATGTATTTATCGGGTTTAAGCAGTGCCTGGATTGGCATTGGTTTAATTATTGGTGCTTACCTTAACTATTTAATTGTAGCGCCGCGCCTTCGCAGCTATACCGAGCTTGCCAACGATTCGATTACCTTACCGGACTTTTTTGAAAACCGTTTTAATGATGATAAACGCATTTTGCGTGTAATTTCATCCTTGGTAATTATTGTTTTCTTTACATTATATACATCATCAGGTGTTGTGGCTGGCGGCAAGCTGTTTGAATCAAGCTTTGGTATGAGCTATGAGTTAGGTTTGTATGTCACAGCAGGCGTAGTTGTGGTTTATACATTGTTTGGTGGCTTTTTAGCGGTAAGCCTGACCGATTTTGTTCAAGGCTGTATTATGTTTTTGGCACTTGTGCTGGTGCCGCTAGTGGTGCTTACTGAAGTTGGTGGATTATCAAATGCGGTGACAACAGTCGAGCAGCTAAATCCAACTTTATTGAGCTTTCTATCTGGAGTATCTGTGTTAGGTGTGATTTCTGCAATGGCATGGGGCTTAGGTTATTTTGGTCAACCACATATTATTGTACGCTTTATGGCGATTCGCTCAGTTAAAGACTTACCAATTGCCAGACGTATCGGCATGAGCTGGATGATTGTTTCATTGATTGGTGCGTTAGCTACTGGCTTTGTTGGTGTTGTCTATGTGAATCAAACGGGCACCGAATTAAAAGACGCTGAAACCATCTTTATTTTACTATCACAAGTATTGTTTCACCCATTGATTGCTGGCTTTTTATTGGCTGCAATTTTAGCTGCAATTATGAGTACGATTTCATCGCAATTATTAGTAACATCAAGCTCATTAACAGAAGACATTTATAAAGCATTTTTTAACCAGCAAGCCTCTCAAGCAACGTTAGTATTGGTTGGACGTATTTCGGTATTAGTTGTTGCTTTACTAGCTATTTTCCTTGCATATGACCGAGACAGTTCTATTTTAAGCTTAGTGAGTAACGCTTGGGCAGGTTTTGGTGCGGCATTTGGACCTGTTGTGATTCTCAGCCTTTATTGGTCTCGCATGACAAAGCAAGGTGCTCTTGCTGGGATTATCTCAGGAGCAGCGACTGTATTGCTTTGGATTTACTTGCCAATCACTGTAAACGGTGAGAGTTTAAGCAGTTTAATGTATGAAATTGTTCCAGGTTTTGTTATTGCGAGTATTGCAATTGTAGTTGTCAGTAAACTATCAAGTGAACCAAGCGAAGAGCAAATAGCACTGTTTAATCGGGTACGTAATAGCTAGTATAAAACAGCAACAAGTTTGAAGGATTATTGGGCATGAAAAGTGTGATGTGGCGTTGTGTGCTTATTTGTTTAATGATGTTTATTGGCTCTGCAATTGCAGAGCCAAAAAACGAAGTAACAGTAAAGGATTTACTTGAGCAAGAAGAAGCAGGGCAACAAGTACAACCAACAAAAGAGTTAAATGCATTTGTAGGTTGGGATACTCTTGGGCGCGAAACGCCACGCACCAGTATGCAAGGATTCTTAACTGCAGCTCGTCAGTTGGACTACCAAAGTGCTTCGGACTACCTTGATTTTAGAAATTTGCCGTTTACAGTGGCTGACGATCAAAAAGCCGAAATAGCCCGCCAACTCCATGTCAGTTTGGACAGAGCGCTGTGGATTGATATTGATGGTCTTTCAGCTGATTTACTCGGGAAATTACCGGAAAATGTACCTGATTATCGTGATTTAGTGGGCACGATTGATACACCTGAAGGCACAGTGCCAGTTTTATTACAGCGTGTTCCAAGTAGCGATAATAAACGCATTTGGAAAATTTCAAATGCAACGGTCGCGAAAGTACCCCTGTTAGATAAGTATTATGGCTACAGCGAAATAGGCGAATGGTTATCAATGCATCTGCCTAATTATCGTTTTATGGGTGTGATGCTTTGGCAATGGCTTTATTTTGCCGTAATGTTTGCTATTTATATCGTTGCGGTGTGCCTAGCTTATTGGTTAATAAGCAAAATAGCGCAATTAGCAAATTTAAAATTAGCTTATTACCTCAATTTCTTGTACGGCCCTCTTAGCTTTTTAACGGCTACGATTTTAACCCGTAACTTTTCTGACTCATCTAATGTCACCTTTGCAGTGAAAGCAGTTGCTGAAGCTTCCACCATTTTGATTTTAGCTTGGCTGTGGTTTTTATGGCGAGTTGTTGAATTATCTAAAAGTAAGTTATCTGAAAAGCTGATTGCTCAAGGTAAAAAACACGCTACATATTTACTACGCCCTGCGGCCAATGTTTTAAAAACCTTGCTGGTAATAGCGGCTATATTAATTTGGTTGGAAAACTTAGGTTTTAGTGCAACGACCATTATGGCTGGTTTAGGTATTGGTGGTTTGGCCGTTGCTTTAGCGGCACAAAAGTCTGTTGAAAATCTAATAGGTGCGATTACCTTATATTCGTCCACGCCGGTAAAAGTAGGTAACTTATGTCGTATCGGTAAATTTGTAGGCACGGTAGAGGAAATAGGCCTTCGTGCAACACGTGTTCGTACCATTGAGCGTACGGTAGTGTATATTGCCAATGCTAAGTTTATCGATATGGAGATTGAGAATTTTTCCGAGCGTGAAAAAATGGCATTTAGACCGAATTTATTGCTTGAAATGCCTGAGTCGAATGAACAATTAACAGAGTTTAATGCCGCTCTCAAAGTGCTGCTCGAACAGCATGAATTAATTGATGAAAGCCCTTGCCGTGTTTATTTTAAGGGTTTTAGCCCATTTGCTGTTGAGTTGTATGTATTGTCTTATATTACAACCACAGATTTTGAAACCTATCTGCAAGTAAGTGATGCACTTCACTTCGAAATCATGAATTTATTACATCAACATAAACTAAAATTGGCTGCTCCCGAATTGTTACAAGCTTAATAATGTAAACTGTTTGTAACTTGGTTGCGGCCATTTGTCCTTTCTTTAAATATAGTTTTTTAGACTTTTTTTGCTATTTTGCTGCTAAAAGATGAAAAAAAGATCACTTAGGCTATATTTCATATTCGATCTACTGAAACTTTTCAAGGGCATATGTCCTTTTGAAAAGGTGGCGATTTGTATTATTTTTGCCGCAAATGGATAAGGGTGTAAACAACATGTTAACCGCTGGGTTGGCTGTTGCGGCGCTGTTCAACCCGCAGTATTAAGTACTCGTATTGAAGGGTCCGCGTTTTAACGTGAAAAGTTGAACTTCGCCATTCACTTTAAAAGGATACAAGCATGATTTTGACACTACGGATGACAACAAAGTAGGTCAAATCAAACGTTTTATTTTGAGTGCACAAGGTTTTAAACCACCATGAAATATCTACAAAAGTCCAAGCTAGCTAAATTAATTCAAGGCTCACTATTTTCTTCTTTAGTTGTATCAGGTGCAGCATTTGCACAAGACGAAGAAGCAGGTGCTGCGTCATCTCAACTAGAAGTAATCCAAGTAACTGCACGTAAGCGTGTTGAAAATGCTCAGGAAATTCCTGTAGCTGTATCAGCCCTTCAAGGTGATAACCTAGATGCGTACAGCTCTGCTGGTATGGATATTCGTTTTATGAATGCGAAAATTCCAAGTTTATCAGTTGAGTCTTCATTTGGTCGTACTTTCCCACGTTTTTATGTGCGTGGTTTAGGTAACACTGACTTCGATTTAAACGCATCTCAGCCTGTATCGTTAGTAGTAGACGACGTTGTACAAGAGAACCCAATTTTAAAAGGTTTCCCTGTTTTTGATATCGAACGTATCGAAGTACTTCGTGGTCCGCAAGGTACGCTGTTTGGACGTAACACGCCTGCTGGTCTTGTAAAGTTTGACTCAGTAAAGCCTTCACAGGAATTTGATGCATATACATCACTTTCTTACGGTACGCGTGGCGCAATGGATTTTGAAGGTGCTGTAGGTACAGGCCTTACTGATAACATCTCAATGCGTGTTTCGACCCTTTGGCAAGAAAAAGATAACTACATCGATACAGTAGCACCTGGTGCTGAACAAAAAGATGTTTTAGGTGGTTACAGCGAAAAAGCAGCACGTGTTCAGTTCCTTTATGAAGGTAACGACTTCACTGGTCTTTTAAACCTACGCTACCGCGACCTTGATGGTGAGCCAATTGTTTTCTACGGCAACCTAATGGATGTGGGCTCAAACAAAATTCGCGCAGGTTGGAAAGATGATGTTGTTCATCACGATGCAGCGAAAAATGCAACGCAACAAGTTGAAACACAGGGCGTTAGCTTAAAACTTGAGTGGGACTTAAACGATCATACAATCACAAGCATTTCAGCTTGGGACAGCGCAGAAATTTATTCTCGTGCTGACGTAGATGGTGGTTACGGTTGTGGTTTCTGTGGCATGGAAACTGGCCATGGTTTTATTCCGTTTTCAGCAGAAAGTGCGGATGCTATTCCTGATCATGACCAAATCACGCAAGAACTTCGCCTATCAAGTAACTTTAGCGGCGATGTAAACTACCAAGTAGGTGTGTTCTACTTTGATGAAGATTTAACAATCGAGAGCTTCAGCTACGATACGTTAGCAAATGGTGTACAAAACGGTTATGCGGTACAGAACCAGCAAACGAAAGCATGGGCATTATTCGGCTCTGTTGATTACACTGTTAGCGACGATTTAAAAGTAACAGCTGGTCTTCGTTATTCAGATGATGATAAAGACTTTGTTGCTGAGCGTATTCAAGGTCCATTCGGTTCAGGTACTGCAATGGGCACAGCAAACCCAAGTGACGAACACGTTTCATGGGACCTATCTGCAACTTATAAATTAACAGATGATGTTAACTTATTTGCTCGTGCTGCAAACAGCTTCCGTGCACCAAGTATTCAGGGTCGTATCTTATTTGGTAATGAAGTAACAGTTGCTGAATCTGAAACAATTAACTCTATTGAAGCGGGTATTAAGTCAGATGTATTAGATGGCCGTGGCCGTTTAAACATGACGGTATTCTACTATCAGATGGACGATCAGCAATTAACAGCGGTAGGTGGTGACTCTAACTTCAACCGTTTATTAAATGCTGATAAAACAACTGGCTACGGCTTTGAAATGGACTCTGAGTGGGTACTTGCAGACAACTTCTTTGCAACATTTAACTTAAGTTACAACAACACTGAGCTTGATGACGAGACATTATATCTACCAGGTTGTTTCGGCTGTACAATCACAGATCCTATGGTTGAAGGCAAAGGCTACAGCATCGATGGGAACAGCTTACCACATGCGCCAGAGTGGATTGCTAACTTCACGTTACGTTACAGCAAAGAAATCGGCGATGGTGAATTCTTCGCATACACTGATTGGTCATACCGCAGTGAAATCGATTTCTTCCTTTACCACTCGGTTGAGTTTACAGGTGAAGCATTATTCGAAGGCGGCTTACGTACAGGTTATAACTGGGCGTCTGGTGACAACGAATATGAAATTGCAGCGTTTGCACGTAACTTAACTGACGAGCGCGTTGTGATTGGCGGTGTTGATTTCAATAACAACACAGGTATTGTGAATGAAGGTCGCTTTGTAGGCATCGAGCTTAAAGCAAAATTCTTCTAATAATACTTTGCAAGAATATAAAAAGCCCATCATTTGATGGGCTTTTGTTTTTAAGCTAAATAGACTTTTAGCTCAATTTGCATTTAGTACTTTCCAATTTGCTGTGAGCGGATGGTTTATGCCAACAGATTGATAGGCTGTTTCAATTTTATTTTGTTGGTGTAACTGTTTTAACCCAGCGTTAATCGCTTTGGCGATACGTTGATGGTTTGGAAAGTGGGTCGAAATTGCATAGTGGCGACTATCCCATAACACAGCTTTTATATTTGGAATTGGCAACATCTCTTCATAGCTTAAATCATTTTCATTCACCCTAAAGTGGAGCAAGGTGAAATCTGCAATCTCACTTTTCACCAATCTTTTCATATTTGGAAACGATTCTATATGAGCCAATTTGTTAGGTTTTAACTGATTAATTGTGTGCCAGTCTGCTGTCCAAAAACGATTTGAAATTGCAGTCAGTCTTGAAATATCATCGGTGGTTTGTGCTTTAAGTGCCTTGTCATTGTTTTTAGAGGTGTATAAACCAACATCGTAGTCACCTTTATTGATAACTGCTTTGCTGGCAAGCAATGATTCTGGATGGGCATTTATGTCAGATAACCATAAGGTATCAGCGCTCATAGCAAATTTACCACTATTGAGAAGATCGATATTACGACCATATACAGAATTGTCGAAATACTCTAAACGGCAATGGCATTTACCAAGATGAAGCGCCTGATTAAGTAAGATGACATCAACTAAGTCACGCCCTTGCGGTAAATTTGAAAAATCGTTAAGGGTAAGAATATTGGTTTGTTTGCTTAAACGCTCTAGGTGAAGTTTAACATCTTCTGCAATTAAAACCGGGACACTGATAAGGTTTGGTACATTGACTTCGCTTTTTACGACGAAGCTTACAACTGAAAAAAGCAATACTAAAAATCTTTGCAACCACATATTCCACACACAAAACTGCTTAGTTATGCACTATACAACCAGCTTAAGAATAATTATGCAAGTTTTGTCGATAGCCAGTTTTCGACTACTTTATATTTATTTTAAATATGCTAAAGTCTGCGCGCTTATACAGAGGAGAAAGCTATGTCTGCGTTTTGGAATTATCGTGTAATTGAATGTCCAAGTGATGAAGGTACATTATTTCAAGTACATGTTGTTGAATATAACATTAATGGTAAAGCAGTAAATTGGTCTGAAACTGCTGAGGGGTCATTCGGTACAACTCTTGAAGGCTTAGCGCAAGATATTGAACGCCAAAAACAAGCGTTAGAAAAACCAGTGCTGACAGTAAAAAGGTTAGCCCGTGGTTATGAATTAGTGGAAGTAGAAAGTGGTGATTTAGCATCATCGCCTGTTCCAGAATCATTACAAGAGCAAAACTAAATGTCTTTGCGAGCAATTTATTTTGACTTAGACGGCACTTTGGTTGATTCAGAGCACTTACATGCAGTGAGCTGGAACAAAGTGCTTAGTGAGTTTGGCCTAATGTTTAGTGAAGATGAATTTTGCCAGCAATTTGCAGGCAAACCAACACTAGAAGCGGCCAAAGTAATTGTTCGTGAACATGGCTTAGACATTGCCCCAAGTGCACTTGCCAATCTTAAGCATGTGGTTTTTTCTGATATTTCGAAATCACAGTTACCCGATTTATTGGCAGGTGCAAAAGACTTACTCACATGGTGTAAAAATCAAGGCTTAAAATTGGCATTAGTAACAGGTAGTGCAAAAGCCGAAGCTTCTGCAATTTTATCAGGGCATAACTTAACACCGTTTTTTGATGTGATTTTTACCCGTGATGATGTTGAATTGCCAAAACCACATCCTGAGCCTTATTTATCAGCCATTACTCATTTTGCTTTAACAGCTGAAACAGGCCTTGCTATTGAAGATACGGTGACAGGCTCAACGAGCGCTAAAGCTGCTGGTTTATTTACTGTGGTGGTTCCTAACAAATACAGTATCTCTGCCGATTTTTCTCATGTAGACGAATGCTGCAACGATTTAACGGCCGTTAAGGCGCTTATTGCCAGCAAACTTTAAATAATCCGATACACTTATAAGAGCCAGTAAGATTTCAAGGAGGAAATGATGGCTCTCAAATCCCTTATATTCTTTTCTTTATGTTGCTGTTATCGCATTGTCTTTGCAATGGAAGTTCAACTGGCAAACAGTTACCAGCAGCAAAGTGTCGCTAATTACTTGGTCAGTGAAAAACTAGATGGGGTAAGAGCAATTTGGCGTAACAAACAGCTTGTAACACGTAATGGTAAGCAAATTAATGCTCCGAGTTGGTTTACTGAGCATTGGCCAGATACTTGGCTTGATGGCGAGCTTTGGAGCAAACATAACGATTTTGAATTTATAGCCAGTACAGTGTTAGATCACAAGGCAAATCAAGAGGCATGGCAGAATATAAAATTCTTTGTATTTGATATGCCAGACACTTCAAATCCTTTTATAAAACGATATCAAAACTACCGTTCAATCATCAGCGAGAGCAAATCAGCATATCTGGTTGCCATCGAGCAATTTCAATTTTCAACAGATGACCAATTAGCGCAATTTTATCAAACACGATTAGATGAAGGCGCAGAGGGTGTAATGCTGCATGCAAAAAATGCCCTGTTTAGCGCAGGAAGAAGCGCTAATTTACTGAAATATAAGCCACATCAGGATGCCGAAGGTTTAGTTGTTGGCTATAGCGCGGGTAAAGGAAAGTATAAAGGGCTCGTTGGTGCTTTAATTATTGAGCTTGAAAATGGTGAAAAAATAAAACTCGGAAGTGGTCTTTCTGATGAACTGAGAAGTACACCTCCTGCTATTGGCAGTAGAGTTACTTATCGCTACAACGGGTTTACCAAATATGGTAAACCACGATTTGCGAGATTTTTGCGTCAAAGAAAAGAAGAGTAAAACTTAGTCCAATCGATTAGCAAGGTAGTTATGATAATCTGGAATTGTGCGATTTATTTGCTCAGACATCATCTGACTGGCTATCAGCATATCAGCTGTTGCTTCGTTACAAGCGACCGGAATGTTCCAAACGGCAGCTAGTCTTAAAAGTGCTTTCACGTCAGGGTCGTGAGGCTGAGAGGCTAAAGGATCCCAAAAGAATATCAGCAGATTTACTTCATGTTCGGCGATTTTTGCCCCAAGTTGTTGATCACCACCCATAGGGCCGCTCAATAATTTTTCTACTTGCAGCCCGGTAGTTTTCTCAATGAGGTGGCCTGTAGTGCCGGTACCATATAAATTATGCTCTGCAAGAATGTTTTTATGCTTTTCACACCAAGCGCCTAAGGCTGCTTTTTTACCATCATGAGCGACTAATGCGATGCTTTTTTTAGCAGGAATTGCAGTGATAATTTGGTCCATTTGTTAACACCTTAAAATACTTCGAGCACCAAGCGTAACCCTAATAAAATAAAAATACCACCGGCAATACGGTCAATCCATTGTTGTGCACTTGGGTGATGTTTGAAATAGCCTGCAATCTTGTTTCCACTTTTTACATAAAATACATCAATAGGAAATGCCAAAATAGGGTAGAGCAAGCCAAATATCAGTAACTGTAACCACACTGGTGTAGCTAATGTGCTATCAGCAAATTGGGGAATAAACGCGAGAAAAAATAAGGCAACTTTCGGATTAAAAATCTCAGTAAGCATTGCTTGAACAAAAATGTTCTTTTCTTTTTTACCTGATAGTTCACAGTGAATAACCTCTGGTTGACGTAGACTATCAATAATACTGGTTACGCCAAGGTAAATAAGATACAAAGCACCTAGCCAAAGTACTGCTTGGTATGCAAGCTCAGATGTTTTTAATATTACGCTCAGCCCTGCAACAGCCAGTATTGTGTGAACAACCCCCGCCGCGGCAAAACCAAATGCCGTTTGCATTCCTGCGACTTTGCCTTTTGCAAACGTTTGCGCCATTAAAAACGCGTTAGATGGCCCCGGTGAAACTGCCAACAAAAAACTGAGGGTAATAAATGATAAAAGAGATTCAAAGTTAATCATGATTTTTATTAGTTATATGAAGGAATTGGAGTGTTTTCAAACTGTTTTAACTTAATTAAAAACGGTAAAACACTTAACAGGTGTAATGCAATAATATACGGGATAGCAAGTGGCAGATATTGAGTTAGACTAACAATTAGCCCCGCACCACTCATTTGCATCATACCGAGTAATGCTGATGCTTTACCCGCATGCTGTTTAAATGGAGCGAGCGCGTTGCCAGCTGCTGCACCCATGGTAAATGAAAACCCCACGGAACCAATAAATATCGCACACATAAAGCTAGCTACATTAGCAAATGTTAGCTGAAACACCACCACTAAACTTGCAGCCATGACCATCAATATTAAACCGCACATTAGCGCAAGTGATGTTGCACGTTTAATTAATTGTGGAGCAAGAAAACTGGCAATAATACTGACAGTGGCATTGATGCTGAACCAAAAGGTAAAACGCTGTTCACTGAGCCCGTGTTGATTAATTAAATAGTTTGGCGCTTGTGCTACAAACGCCAAAATTGCACTCATAGCCAACATACAAATAGTGGCATTAAAAAGAAAAGTTGGGTGCGTAAAAATTTGCCAGTAAGACACGCTTTTTTCAGCTTTATCTGTGTGGCTCTCAGGTGTGCGTTTTGGAATTGCAAATACCAGCACGGCAAGGCCTATAACGGCAAAACCAGCTAAAAAGTAAAAATTACTTTGCCAGCCAAATTGCAAGGTTAACCATGCACCTAAAATCGGCGCTAAAGCGGGGATAAAGCACACAATACCATTTAAATAAGAGATTACTTGCGCGCTTTTATTGGCATTATAGTTATCACGAACCAGAGCAAAGGTACTTACAAATGTTGCAGCTGCGCCAATGCCTTGAATTATCCGCGCGAATATAAGTACTGTCACTGTTTCAGCAAAGGCAGCGCAAAGAGCGCCTAATAAATACGTTAAAACGCCAAAAATAGCGATTTTTCTGCGGCCAAAGCTATCACTTAGTGGCCCTAAAATTAATTGGGCTAAACCAACACACAACATAAAAACAGTGATGCTTGTTTGAATATGGGTAATTGAGCTATTTAGCTCGGATGCCATCTGCGGCATGGCAGGTAAATAAAGATCGATTGCTAAAGGGCAAAAGATTACAAGCAGTACAAGGGCGAGTTTTAGCATAATCACAACACAGTTTTCAGGGGCAGGAATTGTATACGTTATGCTGGGAAGATCCAAGCCTAGCGCGATAGCTAAGGCTTGGCATAAAGGCTTCTACTCAACAATAATTTTGGCAGATTGAATCACTAATTGTTGCTTTGGTTTGCCACCACGGCTACCGTTTTCATTAAATAAATCAAGTACCTTTTCATCACTTACAAGTTTACCAAACACAGTATGTCTGCCATTTAAGTGAGGCGTTGGGCGAAAGGTAATAAAAAATTGGCTGCCGTCAGTATTAGGGCCTGCATTGGCCATACTTAACAGGCCTTTTTGGTCATGTGGTACGAGAGGCTCAAATTCACCTGCGTAACGATAACCAGGAAAACCCTGACCATTGCCAAGAGGGTCGCCACCTTGTGCCATAAAGTCATTGATTACACGGTGAAAGGTAAGTGAATCGTAAAAACCAAGCGTGGTTAAGTAAATTGTGCTCGACGCATGCATTGGAGCTGTCTTATGAAACAGTTCAAATTTCATTTCACCAAGGGTTGTTTGTAAAACCCAGTAATATGTTGCATCTTCTGCAAATGTTAACTTTGGTGGAATGATCAGTTTAGTGCGCCATTTTTCATCTTGTTTGTCGATTTTTTGCTCAGTGATAAACTGTTCAACTTGTTTAATCGCTGGGTCTTGAAACCAACACGCCGATAAAAATAGAGCGGTTGTAACGGATAACAGTGTATTACGTAACATTTTCATTTAAGCAGGTTTCTTTTCTTTTTTATTTTCTTTTTCTGAAACAGGTGCCGCAGGCTTCGCTGTTTGTGTCATCGAACCTTGAATTGATGCACCTTCTTGAATGCTGATAGTGTCATGGAAGATATCGCCAACAACCGTTGCAGATTGCTCTAATACGACCTTTTTGGCTTTAATTGTGCCTTTAACCGTGCCTTTTACAATCACTTCTTGGGCGTTTATATCGCCTTCAACACGGCCATCACTGCCGATAGTTAAACTTTGAACATTCACTTCACCATTGATACAACCTTCAAGTTGAATGGTACCTGCGTTATTAATTTGCCCGGTGATTTCAACGTCTGAGGAGATAATAGAAGGGAAAGGGCTTTTTTTCTTATTGGAGAACATTCTCAAATGCCTTAGTTAGTTTTAACGGGTTAATATACTTTTTGTTATGTAAAATTTCGTAATGTAAATGGGTGCTTGTACTGCGTCCTGAGCTACCCATTAGCCCGATAACTTGGTCTTTTTGTACCTGCTGCCCGCGTTTCACATTTACCTTTGCTAAATGGCCGTAACGCGTAACGAATCCATTCTTATGTTCTATTTCAATAAAGTTGCCAAAGCCGCCATTGCGACCAGCACGCTTAACTACACCATTTGCAGGTGCGAAGATTTTAGTTTTATGCCAACCCGCCATATCAATACCTCGGTGCATTGCACGGCGTTTAGAGATAGGGTCAGTACGAAGCCCGTACGCACTTGATATATAAAAATCTTTTGCAGGCAGTGAGGTTGGTAATAATGCTAAATTGCTGCTTAGTTGGTTTAAAGTAACAATTTTATCTAATAATTCTTGCTGTTCTTTAGTTAGTACCGAGGTATCAATGGCGTTAAATGGACCACCTTGAGCGCTGGTATTTAACTCAAGTTGCATTATAAAATCTTTATCTACACCCGCTTTATCAAGCGCTTTAAGTAAGCTTGTTGTACGTGTATTAACAATCTCTGAAAGCATTGCAAAGTGAGCATCTAACTGTTGATTCTCTTTTTCAATATCGCTTTCGATACTTTCTTCTTCAGCCTTTTTGTTTTCAGTATTAGGCTTTGTCGTTTGCGGCTTTTGCTGGTCACCGTTTGCTGTTTCTTTCTCAACAGGGGCGTCATCCGATAGGCTGATAACTGGCTCAGCCTCTGATGTTTCAGTTAGCGCTATTTTTTCTTGTTTTGGTAAAGTGTCCGCTGGAGACTTAGCTTTGTCATCTTTAGATGATTCTTGTTTAGTGGCTTCTTGCTTTGTCTGGAATTCTGTTTGTTGCGCTTCTGGTAATGACTCAAGCATATTGGTCATTATTTGAGACTTTTCATCAATCTGAGAAATACGATTGGACAATTCGCTGTGTTTTTCTCGATAAGAAAGGTGAAGGGCATCAAGCTCAGTTTGCTTTTGCTCGATGATCTTATCTTGTGCTGTGATGACTTTGTGAAGTTCAACATACTGGTAGCTTGCAGCACCAGCAACAATACATACGGTTAAGCCAACAGCAAATAAGCTTATTTGTAACCAACTAGGTAATGTAATGTATTTCACATCACCATTTTGGCGGATCAATAACTGTTTATTTGGAAAAAGTGCTTTTAACATTATGACAACCGATGTAGTTAAATATACTGCCTTGAATTATTATTTTTTGAGCAGGCAAGTTAACCGGTACACGATACCAAGATGTATCGAAAAATCCAGAAAAATTTAGTAATTCATACTAAAGGGTGGGGTGATGGTGGCAATTAGCTTGCCACCATGAAATGCATTTGGGTTTATTTAGCAGGTAGCACAGTGCCTTCTACGCGACCAAAACCAATGCGATTAAAGCCGTCAGCTTCACACCAACCACGCATAATCACTTTGTCGCCATCTTCTAAGAAAGTACGCTCTTCGCCGTTACTTAACTTGATGGTTTCTTTGCCACCACGTGATAGCTCTAGCATTGAACCGGCTTCTTCATGTTCTGGGCCAGACTGGGTGCCTGAACCTAACATATCGCCAGGTACAAAGTTACAACCATTTACTGTGTGGTGCGTAACCATTTGCGCAACTGTCCAGTAGCTGTGTTTGAAGCTAGACTCAGATAATTTGCTTGGAGCTACACCGTCAATACGCATTTTCTCAGATTCAAGTAATACATCCATCTGAATATCAAATGCACCTGCTTCACGGTTGTGTGCTGATTCTAAATACTCAAGTGGTTGCGGGTCGTTAGCATCGCGATGCCACTGAGTACGGTATGGCGCAAGTGCTTCAGTCGTTACAATCCAAGGTGACACTGTCGATGCAAAGTTTTTCGCAAGGAATGGCCCTAGCGGCTGATATTCCCATGCTTGTAAATCGCGAGCTGACCAGTCATTGAAGAGACAAAAACCAAATACATGATCTTCTGCATCAGTAATACTAATAGCATCTCCTAGCTCATTGCCTTTGCCTAAGTAAATACCAAGCTCTAATTCGTAGTCCATGCGTTTTGCTGGGCCAAATGACGGTACATCTGCATCAGGTGCTTTTGTTTGACCTTTTGGACGCGGGAATGTTTGGCCTGACACACCAATTGATGATGCACGACCATGATAACCAATTGGAACCCACTTGTAGTTTGGTAGTAATGGATTATCTGGACGGAATAAACTGCCTACTGCCGTTGCATGATAGATAGATGTGTAAAAATCGGTGTAATCACCAATATGACATGGTAGTGAGTATTCAACATCAGTTTGTGCTACAAGCGCAGATTCAAGTGCAGACTGGTGCGCAGAACCTTCAGTTAAGGCTTCGCTTAATGCTAAACGAAGTGCCGACCAATGTGCTTTACCCATACCCATAAACTCGTTTAGAGCAGGAGCATTGGCCGCAGTGGCTGCTTCAAGTGCTAGACCTGTTAACACGCCTGATGCAACGACAACGTCTAAATCAAGAACGTAATCACCAATGGCAACACCGCCACGGAATTCTTCATTGCTATTTGCTCTACGGAAAACAGCAAAAGGTAAATTTTGAATAGGAAAATCGGTACCGCTCACATTTGCAGACGCAACCCAGCTCTTTAGGTTTACGTCATGTGTTTTATTAATTGCGCTCATAATGCACCCTTTTATTTTTAACTGTTTACTTATATTGCTACACAACAGTTATTTTTAAAGACTTAAAGTGGAAAAAGCAGCATATAAAATTACATGCTGCTTATTGGGCTTATTTGTATTAGGTATTAATTAAATAACACCACGACGCTCTTGGTCGCGCTCAATTGATTCAAACAGTGCTTGGAAGTTACCTTCACCGAAACCACCGTCATCAACACGTTGGATCATCTCAATAAAGATTGGACCAAATAAGTTTTTAGTGAAAATTTGCAGTAAGTAGCAGTCTTCACTTTGGCTATCAACTAAGATTTGGTGCTCTTTGATTTTTTCTTTGTCTTCTTTAACCCAAGGAACACGGTCAAAAATTGTGTCGTAATAGTGATCAACAATATCAAGTGTTGCGATATTTGTTTGGTCTAGTTTGTCTAATGAGCCAACAAGGTCATTTGTTAAAAATGCTAAGTGCTGTACACCTGGACCATTGTATTCATCTAAGTATTCATCAATTTGGTTGTTGTTATCGTCTTTACCTTCATTGATAGGAATAGAGAATGTGCCACACGGTGATTTTAGTGCATATGAAAGAAGTGCAGTTTTTTGACCTTTAATGTCAAAGTAACGAACTTCTTCAAAGCCAAATACGTCTTTGTAGAAGTTAGCCCAAGTTTCCATTGTGCCTTTGTAAACATTGTTAGTAAGGTGATCAATGCGAAGGAAACCTTTGTCTTCAACAATATTTTGCTCAGCTAGGTCTTCGAAATCATTTTGGTAAATTGAACCTTTGTCACCAAACACGTCGATGAAATAGATTAAGCTATCACCGATACCGTAAATTGCTGGGTATGGTAAGTCTTTGTGCGTTGAATCAGTTGCAGGTTTTGCACCGCGCTCAACTGCTACATCAAATGCTTTTTGCGCATTTTCAACACGCCAGCCCATAGAACAAATAGCAGGACCGTGAGATTTAGCGAATTCAGCTGAAAAACCACCACGCTCATTGTTTAGTAAAAAATGAATATCATGCTGGTTGTAATAAGTGATGTCTTTACCTTTAAATTTCTTCAGTTTTGAGAAGCCGAAATCAGCAAAGATTTTGTCCATATAGTCTGCATCTGGTGTTGCATACTCAGTAAATTCGATACCTAATAAACCTAGTGGGTTATTTGCAGTAGTCATTTTTAGTCCCCTAAAGAGTGAGAGATGGCTTATTACGTTCGAGTGGCCAACTCTTTAAACACGATTTGGCTAGATAATTATTCAAAATTAAGCTGAGGGAAAGAGGGCGCTCGCTTTTGCTGTGCAGGCTATTTTGTAAAGTTTTAAATACGAAAATGCACTATTAGAGTGTGTTTTTAGATATGAGTAAATTCTTCTGGCAAGAAGCAGTAAAAATTTAATACCAAAATTTTGATTTTTGCCGTTTAAATAACCAAATGGTAAAAATTCAGACGAATAACATAACTCTAGTTGAGTACAAAAAATGCGCTAATTTGTACAGGTTAATTTACAAAAAGGTATTAACACGCAGAGTTGATGATTTAAGGGGCATAAATGCCTTAGTTTTTTCTTAGAGTTAAATGAAACTAGGCGCTAGATTCTAAGGCAGATTTTGACATCATTACTGGGTCAGAGTTGTGCTTTCTATTATTAACTTGTTTAGCAGTACATTATTTTTGCTTAAAGTCATTGGGCAAGTCAGAGACTTAACTTTGATCTTTATTAAGTGTCGATTGTTTTAACATAAGCTGATTTCAATAGCGCCAACCGTAATACCCAAGTTCATCAAGCCATTATCAAAATTGGCATTTAAACTCATCGTTGGGCTAATAACACCGCCTTGCTCAAGGTAGGGGACATATACTTTTTCAGTTTCGCCACCGCCACATGCGCTCTGGGTCAAACATATCAAGAATAAACTCAGTAACTTGGAAATTTTCACAGATCACCCAAAAGAATTATATTGAGAGTGAAAAATACCATATCTGATAGCCAAGCTTCAATTACACTTCATGACATAAAAAAAGGGCTCATAGCAAGCTATGAGCCCTTTTTTAAAATAGGTGTATTAGCGAGAAGCCGTCACTTCCAGCTCTTCCTCTAATACTTCTTCTTCTGAATGGTTACGGTCTTCTGCACCGTGCATCCAATCAACAAGTTTATCCGCCATAAAGTACAGAAGAACACCTGAAGCAATTGCAGTAATAAAGATACCGCCAAAGATAGACATTGCATTTGCAAGTTGTTCTTCTTGAGTTGTTTCGCCATGACCAATAAATGAACCAACGATACCACCAACTTTGTTAGCAATTGCAATAAATAGGAACCAAGCACCCATCATTAATGATGCAATACGCAGTGGAGCAAGTTTAGTTACCATTGATAAACCAATTGGTGATAAACATAATTCACCCATTGTGTGGAAGAAGTATGCACCAACTAACCACCACATGCTTGATTTGTTTGTAGGGTCACCATCCATTTCCATAACCGCACCCATCATAAATACGAAACCAATACCTAATAAGATAAGACCAAGTGCAAACTTAACAGGAGAGTTTGGTTCACGATTACCCAAACGGATCCAAATAGATGCAATTACAGGCGCAAATACAACGATGAAAATCGCATTTAATGATTGGAACCAAGTTGTTGGTACTTCGAAACCGCCGATAGTACGGTCAGTGTATTCGTTAGTGAAAATGTTCATTAGGCCGCCAGCTTGCTCGAAGCCTGCCCAGAAAACAACAGTGAAAAGACCTAGCACCATAATAACTTTGATACGGTCACGCTCAACTTTAGTTAGCGGCTCTTTACGTACTTCGGTTTGCTTTTCTTTCTCAAGCTTAGCTGCAGGAACAGTACCAATGTTGCCAAGTAATTTTTGTGCAAATAAGAACTGGATAATAAGTGAAAGTACCATACCGATACCAGCACAGATAAAGCCAGCTTGGTAGTTACCATCATAATGAGCAACAACTGAACCTACTACGATACCAGAAAGTGCAGCACCTACGTTGATACCCATGTAGAAGATAGTAAATGCGCCATCACGACGATTATCACCTTCTTCGTATAAGTCACCCACCATGGTTGAAATATTTGGCTTAAATAGACCGTTACCTAGGATTAGTAAGCCCAGACCTACATAGAAAGCTTCAGTTTCCATGCCTGGTACCCATGCGTGCGGTGTACCTAAAATAAATTGACCAGCAGCCATTAAGAAGCCACCGATATAAATTGCTTTACGTTGACCTAAGTATTGATCCGCTAACCAACCACCAATCAGTGGGGTAAGGTAAACAAGACCTGTAAATGTACCATACATTGAAAGTGCATCGGCTTGGGTCCAACCCATACCGTTACCGCCTTCAGAATATACTTGGTCTACTAGATAAAGTACTAAGATAGCGCGCATTGCATAGTAGCTAAAGCGCTCCCATAGTTCTGTAGTGAATAGCAGGAATAGACCTTTCGGGTGGCCTAACATTTCACCTGCTTTAGGGACTGAATTCATCGTATGCTTCCTAATTCAAATTATTGTTATGGCCAATATTATTATTGTTGTTACTACCTTTCGGCTTGAACGGGCGGCCAATATGTGTGTTTGGGTAACGGTTACCCAGTAAACAGATTTGTGTTAATAAACATACTGAACGAGGGGTAAAATAAGGTTATTAATACAAACTGCATCCAGCCAGTATACCTAGAGAGTTTTTTAAACAAAAGCCCTTATCTAACAGATTTGACCTGTTTGTATGCAATTTCGTCGATTAATTATTCACATCAAGGCATAAGCCTTTTAAAAAATGAATGAAGCCATAATGCTTTAGCCAATGCAGGTGCGCTTCGTCTTTCACTAAAAAATGCCCGCAGAAATTTAAACCGTTTGCGAAAATAGATTCAATATGTGCTGTTTTACGTGGCACTAACCAGAACAATTCTTTATGCAGTATTAAATTATATGCGCCAGTTTCAGTCTCATTTGTATCCAATTCGAATTGTGACAGTGCTTGTTGGTAGTACTCGTTACACAGCCTTAAATTAATTGGGCCAAAGCGCACAAAACTAATTTCTTCCAATTTTTTTGCTATGGCAGGTACAGTTTCGCTGTGTGCTAAGCGAATTAATTGCATATGACGATGTCCTTGGCTGGCACCAGCAATGGGGCCTGCATTATAAAAGCCGACATCATAAGGCGAATTTAAATGTTCAAGCCAAGTCGAAAAATCAGACTCTGTTAGTGGACTTTGTTGCGAAACAAAATCATTACTACATAAAAGGGCATGGGGTTTTAATACGGGAAACTTATTTAAGAGCAGTTTATGTGAAGGTGGGCAGTCTTTTACAAACATCGCCTCTTCATGGGGTAAAAACGGGTTAGTCTTTTGTGTGCTTTGATGAGGTTTGTCGATTTTTTTAGGAACACGCAAATGCACTGTGAAGTGAATATTATTATCCAAAAAGGATTGGCTTTGTGTTGTGAGTGGCTGGAGCGTTTTTGTTTTTAATGCGATTTCTATTTGCTGTTCAACTGCTTGCCAATACATAATACATCCTATATTTGATCTTAATGAGCACGAGTGAGTTATGCGCCGCGGTTTTTCTGTGCCAAATGAAAATGATAGTTTTAATCTTCGCGTCTTTAAACAAGTTGTACCTTATTTATTAGAATTTCGCACGCGTATTATTATTGCTTTTGGCTGTCTTGTGCTTGCTAAGCTTGCCAGTGTTTACCTGCCTTTTGTTCTGAAATACACCGTTGATACGTTAGATCAACAACAGAGCGTGGTGCTACTTGGTACGATAGGTTTAATTGCCGCCTATGGTGTGCTGCGACTTGCCAATGTAGTACTGTCTGAATTACGTGACATGCTATTTGGTCGCGTCACAGAACGTGCCATGCGCCGTATTAGCATGAAAGTATTTAGCCATTTACAACACCTCGACTTAAAATTTCATTTAGATCGCAAAACTGGCGGACTTGCCCGCGACATTGAACGGGGTGTATCGGGCATTAGTTTTGTGATGCGCTTCTTTGTTTTCAATATTGGCCCAACGTTGATTGAGCTGATGTTGGTAATTGGTATTTTAACAACCAAGTATGGCGCCAAATACGGCTTCGTGATTGCCGCATCTGTGGTGGTTTATATTACTTTTACTGTATATGTGACTAACTGGCGATTAAAGTTTATTCGCGAAGCCAACATGGCTGATAACCGCTCTAACACCCGTGCCGTTGATAGCTTATTAAATTTTGAAACGGTGAAATACTTTAATAACGAAGAGCACGAAATTAAAGAATATGATGTGGAACTTGCTGCTTGGGAAAAAGCACGCCGTAAAAACCGTTTATCACTGTTTGCCTTAAATGGCGGCCAAGCCCTTGTAATTGCCACAGCCATGACCTCAATGCTGTTATTTGCTGCGTTAGATGTTGAAGCAGGGACGATGACGCTCGGTGATTTTGTATTAGTGAATGCCTTTATGATGCAGATATTTATGCCACTTAATTTTTTGGGATTTGTCTATCGTGAAATTAAAGGCTCGCTAACTAATATTGAAAATATGTTTGACCTGCTTAACGTCAAAACAAGTGTTTCTCGAAATGCTAAAAGCCAAAGGCTCGATGTGAGTGAGGGGTCAATAACCCTTGAAAATGTTAATTTTGGCTATGTTAAAGAACGTACCATTTTAAATAATTTATCACTGAACATTAAAGCCGGTAGCAAAGTTGCAATTGTAGGTCCGAGTGGCTCTGGCAAAAGTACCTTAACCAAATTACTTTGTCGTTTTTACGATGTAACAGATGGTAATATCAAAATTGATGGGCAAGATATTGCAAAGGTTAATCTTGATTCGCTGCGTGAAGTGATTGCTGTTGTGCCACAAGATACCGTGTTATTTAATGCCAGTATTTATGACAATATTCATTATGGTAATTTGGCTGCGATCAAAGAGCAGGTCATCGCCGCAAGCGAAGCTGCGAATCTTAAAGCGTTTGTAGAATCGCTTAACGATGGTTTTGATACCCATGTTGGTGAGCGAGGGTTAAAACTCTCGGGCGGGGAAAAGCAGCGCGTTGCCATAGCTAGAGCCCTATTGAAAGACTCACCTATTATGGTCTTTGATGAGGCTACCTCAGCGCTTGATAGTCACAACGAAGAAGCGATAATGCGTACAATTAAACAGGTTGCGCGTCATCACACCGCAATTATGATTGCCCACCGTTTATCAACCGTGACTGATGCAGATCATATTTTCTATTTAGAACAAGGGCAGCTGGTGGAAGAGGGTACTCACCAACAACTACTTGAAAAAGATGGACGTTATGCCGCGCTTTGGCGTAGTCAGAGCCAGTAAATACATTTTTAAAATATAAATATTAGTTAAACTGAGATGTGATAGCTTTGTTTATATGGGCAGCATATTAATCTGCAATATCGAGGTTTTGCTTCGTTAAAACTTGACGGTAATATTGGATTGCTAATTCACTTTCACCAAATTTGTCAGCAACGTGACCCGAAAGATTTAGCAATTCGCCATCTGCTGGAGAAAGTGCTAATAGATCTTTTTGCAGTCTAAGTGCGCTTTGTTGATCTTTAAAGTCCAATAAAAGCGCCATTAAACGACGTTGATTATAGTTTTCATCAGCAGGCACACGGTAAACAAGGTGACTGACTACTTTCTCACCTAATGCATACTTGTTACTTAATAGTGCTTTTTGTGCCAGTTGGTACTCTGTCTCAAATTCAAGTTCACCATACTTATGGGCATTTTCGTAAAGTAAATCTACTTGCTCAAATTCACCTTTATTGAGGGCAAATTCTAACAGTCGAGTATTGGCTGGAATACTTGATGGGTTATTACTTAAATAAGACGTTAAAATAATTTCTTCACGATCAGGCTGTTTTTTTACTTGATAGCGAACCTTTAAATTTTCAATTTCACGTTTTTCACTTTGTGTTGCCGCAGGTGCCATATGTAAATTGGCGAACCAAGCATCAAGTACTTCAGTGTCATCTGAATTAAGTAACCACTCGCTATACAACTGATACCAGTAAAAATCGAGTTTTGGTGTGCTATCAAGTGCTTTTCTAAGTTGATCCGAAGCGCGATTATGCATACCAAGCTTGTACCACTGCGCTGCAATTTGCGCGTTTTGCAGATTGCTTAGATCATTCTGGTTTTCGATTTCTTGTAAAAGGGCAAGAGCTGATGCTTTTTGCTCTGTGTCGATTAATATATCAACTTGTTCAAGCTGCTCGCCAAGAGCAAGTGTTTCTTTCAGTTCTTTTATTTGCGGTGTGTAGTCTTTTACTCTTATATAAGACAGACTTTGTAATCCAGCGCGGAAATCACCTATAGAACGCATATACAACGCATGGGTATAGCGAATTTCAGGGTTCATTGGAAAACGCCAAAGTGCTTGGTTATATACTTTTCTACTTGCGTCTATATCGCCTAATTTACGCCACTCAAATGCTAAATCATGATAAAGCCAACCATTAGTTGGTGACGTTTTTATTGCTTTTTCAAGTAATGCAATCGCAGCTTGAGGTTCGCCATGACTCGATAGCTCTTCAGCTTTATCGCGATAGATAGCTGTTTTTGCTGCTTTTATTTCTGCCGCGACGGCTTCACGTTGTTTTTGAGTCAAGCTTGATTCAAATCGTTCCAAAACAGCGATATCTTGCTGCTCTTCCACAATACCAAGTAATAATGACAGTGCATAAGCGTTGTTTGGGTCGCTACGTAAAACGGTTTGTAAATATTTAGTGGCTTGTTTTGTATCACCTTTTGCTTTGGCAATCTGAGAGGAGTAGAGCAATACCCTATTGGTGTCTTCTTTAAGTTTTAATGCATTTGCCAGAAGGGATTCAGCCTCTGTAAGTTCCAGTGCATCGATAGCTACACGTGCTTTGGCAATGAGCCCCCAAAACTTAGTGGTATTAAGCAAACCAAGCCAAATTGATTTATCGCTGGTTTGTGCCAATGATGCTGCTTTCGAGAAATATTGTTGGGCATCGTCGTGTTTTCCTTGCGCCATTAATGCTCTGCCGAGATCGCCAACGATATCAGCATCTTTAGGTCTTCCTGCAGCAGCTTTACGTAATAGCTTTTCCGCAAGGGCATAATTTTCTTTTGCCATATGGCGGCGAGCACGCTGCCATGCTTGATAATTTGGATCTGCTTCAAGTTTCAATTGTGCAACTAACTTCTCACTGAATACTTCGTACTGTAATTTACCTAAGTCGCTATTTGGGTAAAGACTAAAGAAATAGCTATATTGTGAACGGGTAAACGTACTGATCGGCATGTCTTCGAGGGCATTTAGCCATACTCGCTCAACCTCAATGCGCATTTGTGAATGAGTTGCATATTTTCGTAAAATTGCCAGCGACTTTTTATCGGTAGGCTTACGTTTTAAGATATGGCGGGCATAGGCCACTTCAAACTCTGCGGTGTTTGGATAGCGTTGTGTTAATTTGGTAAAGAGTGTTTTAGCTTGCTGCCAGCTGTCTGGATCTGACGATAAAATATTAGCGTATTCGAAATTTAAGCGGGCTGTGGGAATCTCTCCACGAAATAAGGCTTTAAATTGTTTTGCCGCTTCTTTTGATTGACCTGCGCGAGCAAGTAACCTTACCGCATTTAATTTCTCTTTCCCCTCTGGAGAGTGAATATAGGCAATGCTGTCTAAGCGTTGAATATAAGGGTAGAAGGGTTCGTCCTTTTTAAACGCTTTGAGCTCTTCTTTGGCCTTTTCAACTTCGCCTTGTTCAAAATAGTAGCGGATCCATGCTGCTCTGATATCAAGACTGCCTGGTTCAACCTGTTCAAGACGCGAAAGGCTATCTATCACCAGTTGTGGTTTTTGTTGTGCCTCGCCAAGCTCTACTTGCTCTAAAAGCCAACTAATAGGCTGTGCATCAAGGCCTTCATTGGCATGAAGGTGTGTGCCAAGTAAACAGCTAACTAAAAGTACCGTCGCTCTTAGTTGCATTCGGTACTCCATGCTGGCACTAACGAACCATCATTTTGAAACTCAAAACGTGCATTTGTTGCTGCAGTACCAAATAATGTTAAAACACTGCTGTAGTAGTTATTTCTAAGTTCAAAATCAATATTGGCATTAATCTTTTGGTTTATCATACTTGCAGTGACACGATCACCAAATGACTTCATAAATGGCAATATCGCAGCTTGGAAGCCAAGAGGGCCAGTTTTATCTGTTCGGCCAGAACTTGCATAGGTATTCAGTGGTACAGCACGATTGGCACTTACTTTACGTGCCATAGGGGCAAACTTGAGCAATAATTGCTCTTTGTAACTAACATCGTCTGCTAATAAGCCTACCCAAAGATAACTTCGAATTGCATTAAAATTGCCTTCATCATTATATTTCTTAGAAAAGTGAAAGCCTTTCTTTGGGTTATAAAGCACCCAATCAGGGCTAAAACCTTTTGGCGCACTTTCTGAAAGCACCACGATTGAAGAGTTAAGCAACTCTTGCCATGGTTGGCTTGGATAGAGTTCAACAAAACGTTGGAAGATAAATGGTGGCAGATAGCTTGGGTTTAAGCGCCATGTATTGTCGTCAACTTTAAAACCATAAGGCGCAGGTAGCAATGTTAAGCCAAGGCCCGGTAAAAATTCAGTTTCTTCTTTTAAAATGCGCTTTGCCATAACTGCAGCAAGTACTGCATATCGCTGCTCGTTCCATAAACGACTCGCTTCTGCAAGCGCGTAGGCAATCCATAAATCAGAATCTGACGCAGGGTTTGAATCTAAAATACCATAGCTGGTTGGCGTTTTTCGCCCCCATAGCCATGCAGGTAAACGAGCGTTTAAATCACCTTCAGCAAGGTGGCGTTCAGTCCAGTTTAAAAGTTTAACAAAGGTTTCTTCATCGTTTGCCACTAATGCGAAAAATAAACCGTAGGATTGACCTTCACTGGTGGTTATATTTTTCTCAGAGCCTAAATCAATGACACGACCTTCTTTTGAAATAAAGTTGTTTTTAAATGTTTGCCACTCAGGCCAAACCATACAACTTTCAGCTTTCAACAATGTAGGCATTAGAAGCAATAATACAACGAGTAACTTTTTCATAATTATCTTCCTTATCGCCAACACGTTTGCACGCTAATGTGTTTAATACACACCATAAAATAACAGATAAAATAAGTAATGTAATAACTGTCATAAACGCTAAAAGCAGTGGATGATCCGATAAGCGGAACCAAATTAACGTATGAGGTGGCAATAAGCCTACATAATAGCGCTGACCGAATTACAACAAAAGAACTAGATCATAATAAATAAAAGAAAGTATTCACCGCCATTGCTGAATTAAAGAATGGTTATTGGTTATAGCTTTTTTGTTCATTTATGTTTACAAATTTTCTTTCAATCTGTTGTTTTTTCAGTATTATCAACATCAATGTGCTTAAGCTGGTAATGGGGAAATTATGCGCTTAGAGATCCACTGTGCGGACCGAATAGGTATTGCGCAGGAAATACTCAATATTTTAGTGAGTTATCAAGTTGATTTAAAAGGTATTGAAGTTGATGCTGTCAATTGTCGGATGTATGTTTCTTTTCCACCAATTGAATTTGAGCAGTTTCAGAAAATTATGCCTGAGATCCGTTTAATCCAAGGTGTTGAAGATGTAAGAACGACGGCATTTTTACCATCTGAACGAGAGCATAATGAATTAACCACATTATTAAGCGCATTACCTGATGGTGTTATTTCAATTGATGTTAAAGGCATCATTAGGCAGTGTAATGATTCAGCGTGTCGTGATTTAAATGCACAAAGTAATGACGTAATTGGCAATCATATTAATACGCAACTTAAAGGCTTTAATTTCACCCGTTGGCTTGAAAGTGATGAGGTATTAGCACAAACCACTCGTGTAGAAGTTAATGGCGAAGATTTTATCGCTGACATTCTGCCTATTTCAGTTCCTGACTCTGAACATAGTTTTACCTTTGTTGGTGCGGTAGTAAATATCAAATCTCAAAGCCGTTTAGGTGAGCAAGTAAGCGCGTTTAGACGTCAAGGCAATGAAAGTTTTGCGACAATTCATACCAATAGCAGTGCAATGCGCAAAGTTGTTCGCGAAGCGCGTAAAATGGCGCAATTAGAGGCACCAATTCTAATAACTGGTGAAACAGGCACAGGTAAAGAGTTACTAGCAAAAGCGTGTCACTATGCTTCAAACAGAGCAAACAAGCCTTTTGTTACTTTGTCGTGTGCATCCTTACCGGACGATGTAGCAGAGCCTGAGTTATTTGGCTGTGCATTACCTAACTCTGAGAGCCGAGGGGTGCTTGAACAGGCTGATGGCGGTACCGTTTTCCTTGATGAAGTTGGTGAAATGTCGCCTCAGTTACAAACAAAATTGTTGCGCTTCTTGCAGGATGGCACCTTTAGACGTGTTGGCAGCGAGAATGAAATCAAGGTTAATGTGCGTATTTTGGCTGCGACTCAAAAAGATATTCCAGGCATGGTACAAGAAGGGCGTTTTCGTGAAGACCTTTATTACCGAATCAATGTATTGAGTTTAGAGCTTGCGCCGCTTCGCGACCGTAAGGCTGATATTGTTCCACTAACTGAACACTTTATTAGCCGTTACTCGCATCAGTTAGGGCGCAAATCACCATTGCTTGATGAAACAACCGCGGCGTTTTTACAGCAATATCCATGGCCTGGTAATGTACGCCAACTTGAAAACTCGCTCTATCGCGCGATTTCGTTACTAGATGATGAACAGTTAAGTATTGAGCATTTACAGTTGCCAAGCTTTACCAATGATTTAGGCTATTTGGAATCAGATTTTGAAGGTACGCTTGATCAAGCGGTTAAACGCTTTGAGTCAACGTTATTGAGAAAGCTTTATCCGGCGTATCCAAGCTCGCGCCAATTGGCTAAACGATTAGGTTTAAGCCATACCGCAATCGCAAATAAGTTACGCGAGTACGGCATAAATCGCAAAACCATCAAAGTTTAAAAGAAACGCTAGCCTTGCTAGCGTTTTTTGCCTTTGTCTTTGGTAATGCCACTTGGAATAATGTAATTGATACCTGACTTATCGAATACCAGTTTAATGCTTGGGTTTCCATTGGCTAAATAGTAATTGTATTGATCAATCCACAACACATAATCCCCGCGAACAGGATACTCTGAGCGATTTTTTTCAAGACGAATCACATGTGAGCCAATTTGCCACTCAAACTCAGAGATGAAACCATTAGCAAACTCTTGTACAAAAACGGCTTGATCATCACCCGCCAGCGTTAATGCAATGGCGTAAGAGTCGGGCAGTTGTTCCATCGGGTACTGCTGCGCGCCAATTGTAAATTGTCGGTTTTGTTTATCCCACTTAAAGCCAAAATTAAATTCTTTTTTTAAACCCGATGGATAGGTCACAGTGCCACTTCCTGGCAATTCAAAATTGGCTTTTGCTATGGAGCTCACGCTCATTAATAAAAAAAACAGTAAGTACGACTTCATAAACACCTTAAAAGTATCGTCTTGCTCTTGAGATTATTATTAAACCTGAGAAAATAAGCTTTTCTGGTATGACCACTCAAGACAAATGAATTTATATTTTAGATTACTATTACTCTTTTATCGGATAAAGCGAAATAAACTTTATCAGCCTTTGTTAGATGAAGTTGAAATTAACTACCGAGCATTGCCATCGGATTGCGATATTAACCTGCATTTAACTAACTCCCGTTACCTCGCCTTTATGGACTTAGCACGTACTTGGATGACCGAGCGTTTAGGGCTATTTAAAGTCGTTATGAAAAACCGCTGGTTTCCAATTGTCAATGCGACTGCCATTACCTACATTCGAGATATTAAGCCACTACAAGAGTTTACCGTTGCCACTCAGCTTGTTGGTTGGGACCATAAATACTTTTATATTAAGCAAACCTTTAAATCTGAACGTGGTTTACATGCAGTAGCATATGTACGCGGTGTGTTTAAGAAAAAAGGGGGCATTGTCTCTGTTGAAGACTTACTTGAAGCTGCTGGCTTTGATGGCGAAGCACCAGAACTTCATGAAGAAATAGTGCACTGGAAAGAAATGCTAGAGTGTAAAAAACAACGAGACCATATTTAATACCAATTTAATTAATCATTTGATCATTCTAGCGAGTTAAATGAGCCATAAACTTCGTTTTAAAAATTCTAGAGTAGAGCAACTACATGTTGAATTATAAGCCTTGTTTCTGAGCCATTTCTCTGTCGCAACAAATGACAAGCTAATTAACCTGAACTCGGGTTAAGAAGTTAACTAAGTATTTGAAATATATTAGCTATGTTGTTTCATACTTTCTAGCTTGATAGTTTTTCTTAGTACAAGGCAAATTTGTGCGTCAATAGCGAGTCTATTGCAAACAAATTTAACGCAGGAATAAGTAAAAGTAGCTGCTAGAAAGTAATTTATTATCCCGAGCTCAGGTTAATTAATGCAATTGGTATAACTAGTAATTAAAAAAGCCCCAATTTGGGGCTTTTGCATTTTAGTTTAATTAAAACTTATAACTTGCTTGTACGTAGGCAAATCGGCCTTGTCCGCTGTGAACGTTAACCACAAAGCCCATAAAGTCATGATATGCAAATGGTGGCTCTTCGTTTGTTAAGTTGGTAGCACCAACTGTAAGCACTAAGTCTTTAAAACCAAAATAATTTACTGACGCATCAAGTGTAGTCATTGCATCAACATCTTTATTTAGATTTAAAGAAGCTTCTTGCTCGAACGAGTCGATATAGTTTAGTGCAGCAGTTGCGCTAAAGTCATCTTTAACCCAATCAACTGATGTAGTCCAGCGCATTTGAGGTTGCTCAAAACCACCTTCTTTGGTGCCTTTATAATCTTCAAAATTAAGAACATAGTTAAGCACATAGCCAAATTTAAACTGACCAACTTCAGTATCTAAGTTATAACGAACGTCTAAGTCGATACCTGAAGTTTGTAAATCGCCAATATTTTGGTATGAGTCATTAACTTGAATCACTTCACCTGGATCATTTGCAATTGTTGTAGGACGACGTTCAACAATATTAGGATCTAAACCGTATGTATCCATTACAAATTGCGTATCAGCACCAATGATATCGGTAATATCATAATCATAGTAATCGATTGAGAAATTCAGGTTCTCTGTAATATTGTAGATTAAACCTAGGTTATAACTTTCTGACTCTTCAGGTCCAAGCTCAGGGTTACCTTCAAATATTGCAGTATATTCTTGCGGTTCACAGGCTCTGTCTTGGTTACCAATCGCACTACAGCGTAGAGTATCTACAAGGTTTGGCGATTCGTCAGTGCGGCCGAGGCCGAGTTGGTGCAATGATGGTGCTCTAAATGCTGTGCCCCAAGAACCACGTAGGCTCAGATCATCCATTGGAGACCAGAAGAAAGATACTTTAGGGTTAGTCGTGTCACCAAAATCACTATAATCTTCATAGCGTGCAGCAAGTTGCACTTCTAAAGAATCTAATACTGGAATTGACATTTCACCGAAAACAGACATGTTATCGCGAGAGCCATTTGCTTGCGTTGCTTCGGTACCAAAGACTTCACCACGTAAGAATTGGTCATCAGGATTATCACTAATTGACTCTTCGCGGTACTCACCACCAAATGCCAGCATTAAGTCGCCGTGATCCATAGTGAGAATAGAGCCAGAAGCTTTGAAATCAAGCGATTTCATGGTTGATTTACCAATACGTGTCGTGGTTGTTTCAACATAGTCTAGTACTTGTTGGCCATTTGATGATGGTTCAAATGGGTCATACGCGCCTGAATCAATCGCTTCTTGCATGCGTCTTTTATTAGGGAAGCCATCTACACCGCGCTCGGTTGAGCTGCTTTTAATGTAACTATATGCCGCTTCCCAGTTCCAATCTTTGAATTCACCTTGAATACCAAGAATTGCACGGTGATAGTTTGAATCAACACGTTTTTCACGGTTGCCGATATCCACTGTACGACGGCGCATTGTTAAGTCTTGGCCATGGAATTCATGATCTGGCATATTGGCAAATGGGTGGTTAATGTTATCGCCCGCCATCGTTAACTCATTGAAACTCGGACTACCTGCACCGCGAACGGTCGACTTAGAATTTTGACCATTTAATTCCGCAAACGCGCGAAGGTTATCATTGATTTCATATTTACCGAGATAATTCCAACTGAAGCGCTCAGCAGCAGGGATCATCGTCATGTAAGGTGCATAGTCGTAGCGGCACAAATTATTAGCAAAGTCGCGATCCGCTTCTGGACAAGTATCATTTCCATATAAATCAATTAAACGATTTGATGGGTCGCTTGCAAGAGCGATTGTACCTGGAATACCTGAAGAGCTTCTAAAATCAGTTGCGTCAGGATCGCCTGTTCTTAATGCTTGGTTGGAGGTTCTTGAATAGTCTCTGTCGGCATACAGCACTTCTTCACGGTTAAAGTACTCTAAAATAAAGGTATGGCTTGAGTTATCCGTTTGATTACCGAAAACTAAATTAACGCTTTGTTCATCACCACCGCCATCTGCTGTGGTACCAAATTTAGCTGAAACCTCTGCACCTTCGACATCATCACGCAGAATGATGTTAATTACACCTGCAACTGCATCTGAACCATAGGTTGCTGACGCACCATCTTTTAAGATATCGACACGTTTAATTGCAGATAACGGAATATTGTTAATATCTACGAAAGAGGTATCAATGCCCTTAGCAAATGGTGATACAGAAACACGGCGACCGTTGATTAAAATTAGCGTTGAATCGGCACCTAAACCACGTAATGATACTGACGAACCACCATTTGCGGTGTCATCACTGCTGTTTGCTTGAGTTGAGAAAGTACCTTGACCTGAAATTGGTAACTTTGTGAATAGACTGATTAAATCAGTCACCCCTGATTTTTGAATATCCTCTGCTGTTAAAGTTGCAACAGGTGAAGGACCTTCAAGGTCAGTACGTTTAATGTGAGAGCCTGTGATTTCGATACGTTCAACTTGTTTTTCTTCATCTGCTTTTGCAATAAAAGTAGAGAAAAGTAGTGATGAAGAAATAACTGAAGCGAGAGTGCTTAACTTGAACTTTGTAGCGCTGTTCATAGTAAATTCCTTGTTTAATTATTATCAAATTAATTAGTTACCTAATTGTTATTATTAATAACATGTAAAAACAACATTAACAATCCAGTAACTTTTGTGCATTTTTTAATTTGTAATGAATTATGTAGAAAGAGTTTCTAATCAAGGAAACTACGAAAACAAAAAAGGTGAAAGTACTAGGAGAGAGGGTAATAGAATAGGTTTGGCAAGCAAATTAAAAGCAAAAAAAAACCACGCATTCGCGTGGTTTTTTTACAATTTATCGAGCTGAATGCTTCATTGTGCGCTCTTTTTCACGCGCCCAGTCCTGATCTTTACTCGCGGCACGTTTGTCGTGCAATTTCTTACCTTTTGCTAGACAAAACTCTAATTTAACCCAACATTTTTTCCAATACATTGCGGTTGCAATTAAAGAGTAGCCTTCGCGTTCAACAGCGCCGATTAAACGGTCAATCTCACGTTTTTTTAATAACAGTTTACGCGGACGCATAGGATCGCAAACAACGTGTGAAGATGCTTGAAGTAAAGGAGTGATTTGACTTGCGTGTAAATACGCCTCGCCATTTTTAACTTGGATAAACGTTTCGGTAATGTTTACTTTGCCGGCGCGAATACTTTTCACTTCCCAGCCTTGTAATTCCATACCGGCTTCAAATTTATCTTGCAGCAAATACTCATGGCGCGCTTTTTTATTTAACGCGATGGTATTACTTTGTGCTTTTGGTTTTTTGTGTTTTGCCATAATGGCGTCATTATACTTATCCGTTATGGTTTTACACTCTTTTTTGACATTCTCGCGCTTCTTTTTTTGTATCTTTGCTAAACCTTGATAGAATTCGCGGTGTTGAATCTGGAGAGTATATGCCGCAAATTAGTCGATCTGCGCTGGTGATGTTTAGTGCGCAGCAAATGTATGATTTAGTTAATGATGTTTCAAAGTACCCCGAATTTTTACCAAATTGTTCTGGTGCCAAAATACATAATCAAACTGCACAGTGTATGTCTGCTTCAGTCGAAATATCGAAAGCAGGTATGCGTAAATGGTTTTCGACTGAAAATACATTAATAGAAGGCCAAGCGATAAATATGAAATTGCTAGACGGCCCATTTAAAACGCTTGCAGGTGGTTGGAAATTTACGCCTTTAGATGAAACAGCCTGTAAAGTCAGTCTTGAGCTTGATTTTGAGTTCACTAATAAGCTGGTGGAGTTGGCATTTGGTAAGGTTTTTAACGAAGTGGCAAATAATATGGTAAAAGCATTTACCCTAAGAGCAAAGCAGGTTTACAAATAATGAAATCAATCGATATTGTGTATGCATTGCCAGATACAGCAACCACTGTGACTTTCAAAACTGACGATGACCTCACCGTTGAAGAAGTGATAACACAGTGCGGTATTCTAGAAAAATGTCCAGAAATTGATTTAACCTCATTAGCAGTTGGTATTTGGAACCGTACTTGTAAATTAAATCAAGAAGTTAAAGATGGCGATCGCATCGAGATTTATCGTCCATTGATTGCCGATCCAAAAGAAGCACGCAGGCGCAGGGCAGAAAAAGCCAAAGATGAAGGGCGCGCTAACAAAATTACTGGCGGTCGGTCAGGGCGCAGACAGTCGTAAAAAAGTCATGCATTTGCATGACTTTTTTAGTTAACTATTTTGCTTATTGCTCAAGCGGTGTGTTAAATGCTTCAGGCGTTTCATAGTCGCCGCGCAGTGCTTTTAATTTATCGCCGTCAAACTCAACAATAAGTTCTTTTCGCACTTCATTTTTTCTGCCAGCGTTAAATTGGTACAAGTAATACCATGTGCTTTCATCAAAGGCGTCTTTTGCAATTGGTTGACCTAACACGTACAACACTTGTTCACGCGTCATTTCTACACGAAGTTTATCAATGTCAGTTTGCTCTAAAAAGTTCCCTTGTGGGATTGGCATTCTATAAAGCCAAGAAGAACAACCTGAGCTGATAACCAATACGGCACAGAGAAAAATATACTTAAACCAATTCATTGAATTCTTTAATCCTTACTACTAATCGCATCATGATACCTCTTGCTATCAGGTTATAAAAGTGTAAATTTGACTTAAATTAATGATTGAAGTTCCCATATCGCTGTTTTTATGTCTAATGAAGTTATCTGCACTAATAATCAATCGGTTAAACCTATTTGGCATTTATATATTGTCGAAACGCGCTATCACCATTGGTATACGGGAATTACAACTGATGTAGCAAGGCGTTTTTCGCAGCATGATTCGGGGAAAGGTGCCAAAGCCTTAGTTGGCAAAGGGCCCTTATCACTTATTTTTAATATGCCTGTTGGTACGCGAAGCGAAGCAAGTAAATTAGAATACCAAGTCAAGAAGTTAAGTAAGCTGCAAAAGGTTAATTGGGTAAAGCGCTGTTTAGTAGATGTGCATTTGCATCCAGTTCAGAAATCACTTTAGCGATGTTATGTAAATTGGCATCAAAAAAGCCGTGGTGAATATTTTCATAGGTGTCGCCTACGGTGTGGTAGTTATCATGTTCACCAACACCAAAATATAATACTGGAATGTTTTTTTTGTAAAATGCACGGTGATCACCTGCATCTATAATACGACGTCGTTGGTTTTTCACTGAGCTGTTATAAAAACCATTGCCTTTAGTGAATTTTAATTTGCTATTGGTATGCCAATTGGTGTCTTTTAGTGCCTCAACCAGTGGCTTTGATGGTGTATTGTAAAGCGCCAGCAACCGTTTTCGTTTGCTTACCCCTAACATATCTAAATTGATGTTGATTAATACATTAGATAGTGGGATGGGTGGGTTATTAATAAATTCGCGCGCGCCAAACAGTCCTGCTTCTTCTGCATCGGTTGCTAAAAATAAATAATTAAGTTGCCGGTTTGGGTTTTCTGAAATCAATTTGGCCAAGGTTAATAAAGCCGCCACGCCCGAAGCATTATCATCTGCACCGTTGTAAACTGCCTTGCCGCTACTGCCTAAATGGTCAAAATGTGCGGTAATAACAACCGTTGGTTTGTTGGCGATTGAATCTGTCACAGCCATTACATTATGTGCATTGCCTTCACTAAAAAAACCGCTTTTATAGTTAAATGGCACAATAAATTGATTGCTAACAGGAGCCAAACCATACCGCTTAAATTGCTTTGAAATATAACTGGCCGCTAAATTAGCGTGCTTAGTAGCTGTTTTTCGACCTGCAAGTTGATCATGACTCAAAAATTGCAGATGCGCGTGTGATGCTAATTGCGCTTCAGAGGTTATCGAAAGCGAAAGTACAATTAAAACGGTATTGATCATTGTATTAAATGGGCATTTAGCGACATTATTTTGCCACGATAACGTCGTTTTTCACCGTCAAAGTAAGCGTGTTTCTCGGCTTCTTCTAATTCACTCAAGGCTTTATCAAGCTCACCGACATAAAAATAGGCTTTAGCTAAACCAAAGTGACTCTCATGTATTTTGCGATCCAGTTTAATTGATTTTTTGAAGAACCGAATGGCTTGTTCAAAATCTTGTTGATAAAGGGCTTCATTTCCTTTGGCGATTGCATAATATGGATTTTCACTGCGCTCGTGTTCGAGGGCTGCGCGAATTTTTTCAGCGAGAGAGCTGCGATCTGTTAAGTCGTATAAGCGCGCTAAATTGCCTTTTGCAGTATTATTACCGCTGTCCAGTAATAATGCATGATTGTAAGCAATTTCAGCCTGTTTAAATTGGTTTTTGATGCGATAAAGCACACCGAGATTACCAAAACTGGAGCTGTACTCGGGTGCACTTTCAATGGCCGCACTAAAGTATGAGTAGGCAAGATCATGCTCACCATTGATCATCGCAGCTGCGCCTTTGTTGTTATAAAACATTGCAAGAATAACGTCTTCACTAATTATTTGGGTACGGAATTTTTGCCTAAAGCTACTCGGGTTAAAATCGACAATTAAGTCACCAACTGCATCATAAACTGTAGAGGTGAGAGCAACATTACTTGAACTTGGTCTTTTTAAACGTAAATTTACATGCCCAGTCAGCAAGCTATAGCCATTTTCACTGGCCCAATACTCGGGAATAAATACCTGTTGAAAACGCGATTCGATACCAAAGTGCTTTGCCATGCTATGCGCCATAATTGACAGCGATAAACAGTTTGCGTCTTTACTTTTGAAAGTTTCTTCGGCGGTTAGTGTTGCGCCAGTGAGGTAATTTAAACTTTGATTTTCTGGTGCAAATATATATTTAAGTAAAGAGCGTGTTGTTAGGCGCTGATCTAATGAGCGTGATATTTCAGCTTCCATTAGTGCAATTGTGCTGTCGGATAATTCAAATACATCCTGTTTAGATTCAATGGTTACCCGAGAAAATTGATCATCATTTAATAAGAGTGGAGGTGGTTTTTGTGTATTTTGAGTTGAATTACAACCCACCAATAACAATAAAACCAAGCAAAATGAAAGACGCATAACACCTCCAGAAACTTCTAACTACTTGATTAAAGATAGTTAAGTTTCGCAACCTTTGCTTGGTTAAATTGTTACAGTTTATTTCCCGAATAAAGCATTTAGTTGCTGCTGTGATGGTGCAAACCAATAGGCGCTATTCACCGCTTTGGAAAAATCAATTAACTTGTCGTAAATACCGTCATTGGTTAAACCAAACATGCGTTCTAATTGAATTTGAAAACGCTGTTGGTCGCAGGCAAAACCCAGAAAATAAAGCCCTTTCTCGTTGGCGTTACCAAAAGGCACACTGCGGCGATAAAGTTTCATCGCAACGTTATCTACTTTGACATCAGTACGGCTCACATGCGAGTTTTCAGGCATATCATCACCTTCTAACTCAATGGAATCAGGTTTGGTGCGGCCAATTACTTTCTCTTGCATTTGCATAGGCATTTTTGCGAACTCACTTAAGTCATGAACCCATTTTTGCGTTAAAACAAAACTGCCGCCAGCATGTGAATGTGTATTTGGTAAAAGTGCCGCTTCTGCTTTTGCGGCTAAATCTTTGGGGTTAGCGCTGCCATCCACAAACCCCGTAAGGTCACGGTTATCTTTGTAGCGAAACCCCGGGCATTCAAGTGCTAAAATTGCCAGTTCTGCAAGCTGATTTTGGCATATTTGCATTGCATCAAACACATTGTCTAATTCATCATCATAAAGCCAAATCAGTAAATCATGCTGTGTAGCAGGGGCTGTGTGACCAAAAGGGCCTGATAGAGTAGCAAAATCGTTAAACTCTAATGGGTTTTGCTCTGTGTCGATGTGCTGCCAAAGGCGCTTACCAAATGCAATAACATTACTGCATTTAATCGTTTGAGTGATATTTTTGAGTGCTTGGGTTAGCTGTGAAAGTGTTTGTGGATCGCGGTTGGTAATGACATATTCTAAAAAATAGCTGTGGCGATTATTTTCATTAAAAATGCCAGACTGCGCATGTTCCATATCTAATACCCCATAAATTGTTTTGGCTACATTAACCTAGGGTCTGTTGATCTTTCAAGTTCGTTTTTGCTGCAGCTTAATTGCGTTTTATACAAGGCAGAGGCTGTGTGGCATAGTTATGCTATGTGAGTCAGCCGATAACACAGTATAAAACGCAATCAAGCGCTGCCGAATGGTTCTTTTGAGCACACTTTTCTCATTGTTGCCTACATGGATGTAGGTAAGGGGCGTGAGCAGGACGCGGAAGCTTTGCTCGATATTCGCTTAGATTGCTAGGCCACACATCGAGCGCCGCGATAAAAGCACGCTCAAAGAGAACAAAAATAGAACAGCAAAGATCAATAGACCCTAAAACCAAGGCAAAAAAAAGCCCGCTTCAGGCGGGCAGTTTACTCAGGGTTTATCTTAAACTATTGGTTTCATTGCAGACATGTAACCACGCAGCGTTTCACCAATTACTTCAACTGGGTGTGAGCGAAGTGCTTTATTTACTTCAATCAAACGCGCGTTATCAACACGATTATCAGCTGTTGAAAGTCCTTTACCGATAACATCAGTATTTACTGTGCCCATAAAGTCTTTTAATAGTGGTAAACATGCATGGTTATATAAGTAACAACCGTATTCAGCAGTATCTGAGATAGTTGCGTTCATTTCATATAACTTTTTACGTGCAATCGTATTAGCGATTAGTGGTGTTTCATGCAGTGATTCATAGTATGCAGATTCTTCTTTAATACCTGCTGCTGTCATGGTTTCAAAAGCAAGCTCTACACCCGCTTTAACCATAGCCACCATTAAGATACCTTTATCAAAGAATTCTTGTTCAGTGATTTCGTCGCTGGTGTTTGCTTGCTGTTCAAATGCAGTTTCGCCAGTTTCTTTACGCCAACCTAGAAGCTTAGCGTCATCTTCAGCCCAGTCTGCCATCATACCTGATGAGAATTCACCGCTCATGATGTCGTCCATATGCTTGTTGTAAAGTGGACGCATAATCACTTTTAATTCTTCAGATAAATCAAATGCTTTAATTTTTGCTGGGTTTGATAAACGGTCAAGCATGTTGGTTACACCACCATACTTAAGTGCTTCTGTGATAACTTCCCAGCCATACTGAAGTAGTTTTGATGCATAAGCAGCGTCGATACCTTGTTCAACCATTTTGTCAAAACAAAGTAGCGAACCCGTTTGCAGCATGCCGCATAGAATTGTTTGCTCACCCATAAGGTCAGATTTTACTTCTGCTACAAATGATGAAAGTAAAACGCCCGCACGGTGACCACCGGTACCTGCTGCATACGCTTTCGCTTGAGCAAGGCCTTTACCTTCAGGGTCATTTTCAGGGTGAACTGCGATAAGAGTTGGCACACCAAAACCACGCTTATATTCTTCACGAACTTCTGTACCAGGGCACTTTGGTGCGACCATGATTACCGTGATATCGTCACGTACTTGCATGCCTTCTTCAACAATATTAAAACCATGTGAATACGCAAGTGTTGCACCTTGCTTCATCAATGGCATAACTGCTTTTACTACACTGGTGTGTTGCTTATCTGGTGTTAAGTTAAGTACTAAATCCGCATCTGGGATTAGCTCTTCGTAAGTGCCAACAACAAAGCCGTTGTCTGTTGCATTGATAAAAGATTGACGTTTTTCAGCAATTGCTGACTCACGTAATGCGTAAGATACATCAAGACCCGAATCACGTAAGTTTAAGCCTTGGTTTAGGCCTTGCGCACCACAGCCAACTACAACCAGTTTCTTACCAACTAACGCATCAACACCATCGCTGAATTCTGATGGATCCATAAATTCACATTGAGCTAGCTGCGCAAGCTGCTCGCGTAACGGTAAGCTGTTAAAATAATTCGTTGCCATGTCTAATTCCTAATAATAAATAATGCGCTGCGTCTTGCAGCATTGATTTAACCTTAAAAGAAATAATTAATTGCGTAAAATGATATATTTGAATTATTGTATTACAAAAAATGAAATAAAGGTTTGTCGTGGATATTAAACGCCTACAATTGTTTTTAGTATTAGCTGAGCAGCTTCATTTTACTAAAGCAAGCGAACTGGCAAATGTCAGTGCACCAACACTCAGCCGCAATATAAAACAATTGGAAGATGAAGTAGGGGCGATACTCTTTAATCGTAATAAACGCAGTGTTTCGCTCACTAAACAAGGCGAGGCTTTTTTACGTTATGCCCGTACAACAATTAGTGAATGGCAGATGTTTCGCTCATCGTTAAATGAAGCTGGCGAGGCACTTTCAGGTGAAGTGCAACTGTTTAGTTCTGTTACAGCAACTTACAGTTTCTTATATGATTTATTAAAAAAGGTGAGGTTGGCACACCCTCACATCGAAGTAAAACTAAATACAGGCGATCCTGCGCTTGCAATTGAGCGTGTGATGAAAGGTTTTGAAGATATGGCCATTGCAGCAAGGCCGGATAAATTGCATGAAAGCTTGGCATTTTATTCGCTTGGCTCATCGCCACTTGTGTTTATTGCGCCAAATGATGATGGGCCACTGGGTGCGATGATCAATGAGGCAATAAATAATCGTTCAGATATTCCATGGCAGAAATTACCGTTTATCGTGCCTGATCAGGGATTAAGTCGAAAGCGATTAGCTGATTGGTGGCATAAAAATGGCGTTAATCCACTTATATACTCTAAAGTAGCAGGTAACGAAGCTGCTGTTTCAATGGTTAGTTTAGGTTTTGGTGTGGCACTTATTCCAAAAGTTGTTGTCGATAATAGTCCTATTAAAGATAAAGTGCAGATTTTAGCAATGCCCGATCCTGTGCCTGCATTTGATGTTGGCCTAGTTACAAAAAAAGCACATTTACAGCAGCCAATCATGAATGCTATATGGCAATTGCTTAAATAACTAGGAAAAAAGAACTACTAATTGGCTGGTTTTTATTCCGACGTGTAAGTAATTGTAATTTTTGTTGCAGGATTTGTTTTGATTGGTAAAGTGCGCGTGTTTTCTCGGAGAATTTTAAATATTGAAGCATCTCTTTTGCATATTTATATTGTTCTTTTGCTTAGCTACTAGTGCTAAGCAAATAGATGAAGCGATAGAGCAAGGCGAACTGCGCCTTGGTTTAGCGTTAGGTCTTGGAACAATTTCAAATCCGCTAAATGAGGGGGATAACTTTCCATTAATTGCGATTCCAGATATTGCATATTATGGCGAGCGCTTTTATTTTGACAATGGCCAGTTAGGCCTCACTTTGGTGGATGAAAAACACCATGTGATTAGTCTTATCTCCGAATTAAACCCAGAAAATCGCTTTTTCGTTACTTGGCACCCTGCCAACGTATTTATTGTTAGAAACGCTTACACGGAACCAGCAACACGCGACAGGATATCCATTTCTGAAATAAATCGCCCAAATTGGGCACTGGATGGTGGATTGAATTATCAATATATCGCAGATTCTTGGCGTTTCTCCGCCGATGTTTTGCATGATATTAGTGGAGTTCATTTTGGTCATCGAGTAGCACTGAGCTTCGCCAAGGGTTGGCAATTTAGATCTGGGGTTCTCAGTGTGCGTTTGGGGATCGATTATTTATCTCACAAACTCGCAGATTATTATTATGGTATTCAGGCCGACGATAACGTCGGGCAAACTTTTGAGCAGAATGCTGCTGTATTACCGCACGTTGAAGCAAGTTGGCAAATGCCTATCAACGAGCGTTTTGGTTTGCTGGCTAAAATTAAATACCACAACCTTGGTTCTTTAAGTGATAGTCCTTTATTTTCGAGTGATGAAAGCGTGACAATATTTACAGGGGTGACCCATGTTTTTTAGATATTGTTTGCTTTTAGTTATATGTGTTTTAGCCAGTTTTAATGCTACTGCAAATAAAAGCACTGAGTTTCAGCTGACACCTGCGGTTTGTATGGTGCAAAACAGTGATGATGTGTGCCAAATTGAAGTCAATTTTGTGTGGCAAACAGAAACAACACAAGACGTGTGTATTTTACGTGATCAAACACCATTAAAATGTTGGCAAAGTGCAACTAATGGTAATTTTAGTTATAAAGCGGACGTTCAGTTTGGCACTGTATACTCCTTAGTTAATCGTAAAAGCGGTGAACAAATTGCTACTGCTAAAATTAAAGTGCAAAGTAGCAATACAAAGTCCCAGCGTAGAAGGTTACGCACACCGTGGAGCTTTTTCTAGGAGATACACATGGCACACATTTTATTAGTGGAAGACGATTTAGCATTGCAACAATTAACCAAAGATTACCTAGAGCACAATGGTATGACGGTTGATGTATTAAGTAATGGTGCTGAAGTGATGGCTGCACTTGAGGCAAATATGCCTGATTTAATGATTTTGGATGTGATGTTACCAGGCAAAGACGGCTTTAGTGTGTGTCGTGAAGTACGTGACCGTTACCAATTACCGATTCTGATGCTTACTGCAAAAGGTGAAGATTTTGATCAGGTAATAGGTCTTGAATTAGGTGCCGATGATTATGTCATTAAGCCTGCTGAACCACGTGTGTTATTAGCACGTATTTCTGCTTTATTACGCCGTGGTGCTGTTGAAAAAAGTTCAGAAGAATTACGCTTTGGTTCGCTGACCATTGATAAAAACAGTCGCATTGTTAAGTTGATGGGCAATGAAGTAAGTTTAACGTCGCACGAGTTTGAATTACTGTGGTTATTATCTAACAGTGCGGGTGAAGTATTGAGCCGTGATTTTGTTCACGAAAAAATGATTGGCCGTGAATATGATGGACTCGACAGAACGGTTGATGTGCGAGTTTCGCGTTTACGTAAAAAGTTAGGCGATAATAGTGACAAACCTTACCGCATTAAAACAGTTTGGGGACAAGGTTATTTGTTTGTGTCAGATGCTTGGGGTTAGTAATAACTCTTTAGGAGATTAGATGGGCAAGTTATTCCTTAGCCTCTATGCCTATATCATCGTTTCAATCTTTATTTTAAGTGGCGCGCTCGAAAAGTTATGGCCTGAGCCTAATGGCATTGAAGCGTTGCCACTTGCACCGCAAGTTAGTGAATCGATTTCAGCTTTAGCTGTAACGCCTAACGGCATAGATAAGCTGAAGCATATTTATCAGCATCAAATTATTCCTGCCGACCAAATTGCCTTTTTACCAGAGCAATCATCCCGTTTACAACAAGGGCAGGCTATTCCTGTTTTTGATGGCCCAAAACAAGTCATTTGGTATCTGCAACTTGATAACTCACAGCTTCTTAAAATCGGCCCCTACCGCTTTGACAGCAATAGTTACGATTCTATTTGGCCATTTATTATTATGTTGATTGTGATAGGCTTGCCTGTTGCGGCATGGAGTTATTGGTTATGGCGCGATTTCAATCAGTTAGAGCGTGCTTGTCATGATATTAATGCTCCTGAAGATCTGCAACTCAGTAGTGATGATAAATCGGCACTTCTGCCAATAAAACAAACCTTGATGGCAATGAAAGAGCGAATCAAACATTTGCTTGATAGCCAGCGAGAGCTTACGTCATCGGTATCTCATGAATTTAGAACACCATTAGCGCGGCTAAAATTTGCTATTGCGATGTTAGAAGATACACAAAGCAATGAGAAAACAGCGCCATACTTAGCAAGCATGCAAGCCGATATTCAAGAGCTAGACGCTTTAGTCAGTGAAATGTTGGAATTTGCAAAGCTTGAACGTGAAAAGCCAACCCTAAATTTAGAGCAATATGATGTTGTAGAACAAGCAACGGTACTTGCAGAAAAGCTTGGTTTTAACAGCAAAATTAAAATAAATATCGAGACAAGCTCACCACTTATTATTACTGCAGATGCACATTTTATAGGTCGCGCGATACAGAATTTTGTTGGCAATGCGTTAAAATATGCTGAGCATGAAATTCGAATATCCATTTATCAGCAAGCAAGTAGGGTATTTATAAAAGTCGCTGATGATGGGGTGGGTATTGAGCAATCAGAATGGGAGCATGTATTTAAACCCTTTACCCGCCTTGATAAAAGCCGTAACAAAAAAATTAAGGGGTTTGGCCTTGGTTTAGCTATCGTGCAAAAAATTATTAATTGGCACAATGGCAAATGTTATTTAGAGAAAAGCCCTTTAGGCGGCGCTTGTTTTGTCATTGAACTGCAATCACAGTCCTAATTTAATCAAATTAATCATTCTTTGATCTTACGTCATAAATTGCTGCATTAGCATTGATACACTTATTTGCGTAAATAAAACATTAAAATAAATTAAATGAGATTGATTCTCATTGGATTTGAGGTTTATAATAGCGTTAGTTTATAAATCTTCATTAATAAAAATTATTTAATAGGTCGAACAATGATTAATCTTCGTAAATCTGCATTAGCATCTGCTGTGCTTGCTGCGGCTATAGGTTTAACTGGTTGTGGCGGTAGTGATAGTAAAGACAATGGTGGAACGGACCCAGTAACACCTGTGAATCAAGCGCCTACCGATATCCAAATTTCAACTTCAACCATTACTGAAGATACACTAGGTGTTGTTGTTGGAACTCTTACAGCAGAAGATGATGCGACAAGCGGTCTTACTTTCTCTATTGAAGATGAGCGTTTTGAAATTGTAGGTACAGATTTAAAGCTTAAAGATGCACTTGCAGTTAACTTTGAAGAAGAACAAGAAGTTACCGTTAATGTAACAGTAACAGATGCTGGTGGCTTAACTTTCACAAAAGCACTTACATTAACAGTAGACGACATCGATGCTGAAAACGGTGTTAATGTTTATGAGTTTGACACTAAACTTGCAGGTTTCAGTGGTTCATCAGTATCTTACTCAGGTCAAACTGCGCGTCATGCACTGTCAGCAGAAATTAAGCACTATATGGGCTTAATGACGGTTGAATACATCGAAACAAATGGCATTATGGCAGCCGATGTAAGAGCTAAGCTAAATGCACTTTGGGGTGACTATGCTGCGGTTGTTGATTCTCCAATTTCACACTTAGGCGATGACCTTTCATCTTATAAGCAAAAAACATTTTTCGATATTTCAGAAACAGATAAATCATTAAGTGGCAAAATTGCAGGTAACGATGCTAGTAAAATGTATCAAGACTGGTTAGTTGCTGGCAACTTCAAAGGCTGGAATGATTTTGGTACGCGCGCGGCGACTCCAGAAGGTTTAGTTGAACATTATTTTGATTTATTCGTTGCTCAAATTGAAAAAGTAAACGCAGGTGAAGCATTAGTTGATGCAAACGGTGTTGCTATTTCAAAAGCATTTATTACTCCTGAAGGCTTAGATTTAGTTCAGCTAGTTCAAAAGCATACACTTGGCGCATTAATGTTCTCGCAGGGTACAGATGATTATCTTGGCGAAGGTTTAGCGTCTGATAACAAGGTGTCTGACAAAGGTACTAAAACGTATACAGCACTTGAGCATCAATTTGATGAAGGTTTTGGTTACTTTGGTGCATCGCGCAACTACCTAGAATATTCAGACAGTGAAATTGCTAAAAAAGACGGCCGTGAGAATTTCCAAGGTAAAAACGATATTAATGGCGACGGCGCAATTGATTTAACTTCTGAATTTGTTTGGGGTAATTCGTCTAACGCAGCAAAACGTGACTTAGGTGCTGAAGTTGCTACAGATTTTACGGCTGAGGCAATGACACACTTTATCGCCGGCCGTAAAATGATTTCTGATAACGTTGGTAAAAATGTTGATGAATTCTCGGCAGAAGATAAAACGAAATTCGAAAATCATGTATTCCAAGCAGCATTAGCATGGGAAAAAGCAATCGCAGCAACAGTTGTTCATTATATCAATGACGTAATTGCTGATATTGAGAACATTGAAGACGGCGAATATACATCAGCAGAATTTGCAGATTACGCTAAACATTGGGGTGAAATGAAAGGCTTTGCTCTTAATTTCCAATTCAGCCCATTCTCACCATTTGCTGACCATGCATTGAATCCTAAGAAAGATACTGTTGGTCCAGCTCAATTTGTCGATATGCATGAATTATTCGGCGATATGCCAGTACTTGCTGGGGCGGATGAATTTGCAAAGTACAAAGCGAAATTAATCGCTGCACGTGATATTTTAGATAACGCGTATGACTTTGCTGATGCAAACTCAGAGAACTGGTAATTTAAAATAAACGTTAAATTAATTAAAAGGTTAGTGATTTAGGTCGCTAACCTTTTGCTGTATTTATTATTCGAGATTTTAGGATAATTTTATGTTGATATCCGCAAAACTTAAACCGATAGCACTTGTAACATCGCTAGTACTGACGTTAGCGGCGTGTTCAGAAGATACTTCAAGTACTCAAGGACCGAACTTTGGTGGTGGCACGACCGAACCAGGTAATGGCGGTGGTACAAGTTTTGACGAAAAGGCGCTTGTTGCCAACTTAGTTGATAATGTTATCACACCAACGTTTACCTCATTTAATCAACAAGCCGCTGCGAATTTTGCAACGTTAAGCCAATATTGCGCCGTTGAAAAATCGGCTGCAGAGGGTGAAGCTTCAGAAGATGAGCGCCTAGCAGCACTTTTAGAGGCACAAACAAGCTGGCGAGATACCACTGCACTTTGGCAACATGCTGAGCTTATGCAAATGGGGCCACTTTTGGAAAACGAAGGTGAATTGCGCAATTTAATATATTCGTGGCCAGCAAAAAGCTTATGTGGTGTTGACCAAGATACCGCGTATTTTGAAGATGGCATGATCAACCTAGATTCAACTAGACCTTATGATATTAAAGAGCGTACAGCTACGCGCCGTGGTCTTGTCAGCCTAGAGCACTTACTATTTTCAGAACAATTAAATCACAGCTGCTCAATTGCCAATGACGCACTTGCAGATTGGAATAACCGCAGTGACAGCGAGCGTCGCATTGCGCGATGCGAGTTTGCAATTGAAGTGGCAAGCGACCTTGTCGATAACAGCCAAGTATTACTTGATAAATGGAATGGCGATTCAGGCTACGCCATGGCACTTAAAAATGCAGGCGAAGTTGGTTCGAGTTTTGATTCAGCGCATGCTGCGGTGAATGTGATTTCTGATGCGCTGTTTTACCTTACCGAGCAAGTAAAAGATAAAAAGTTAGCACTGCCACTGGGCTATGAAAGTAACTCGTGTGGTTTAGAAGCCTGCCCGCAAGACGTTGAATCGCCAATTGCAGCGCAATCATTAGCTAATATCCAAGCTAACCTTGCTGCTTTTGAAAAATTATTTACAGGCAATGGTATTGCGCAAGACAACACGACTGGTTTCGATGATTTTCTGATTGAAGAAGAGGGAACCGACACCAAAGATGCGATGCTTAAAGGGTTAACTGATTCTAATGAAACACTTGAATCAATTAATGGTACGTTACAACAAGCCCTAATTGATGAAAAAGCAAAAGTTGAACAAACCCATGAAAAAGTAAAAGACGTCACTGATCAACTTAAACATGACTTTATTAACAAGCTTGCGCTTGAGTTACCTAAATCTTCAGCTGGTGATAATGATTAGAGCTTTATGAATATGAAAAAAACACTATTAGCATTAGCAATTGCAAGTTATGTAACCCCAGTTTTTGCCGACGATAAGAAAGCCAATGATGATAACATTGAGCATATAACGATTATTAGTCATGGCAATAAATTACGAACAGAATCAGGGTCTGCAACACTGCTTTCAGAAGTGGAACTTGAAAAATACGAATACGATGATATCCACCGCATACTAGCCAAAGTACCAGGTGTGAATATTCGTGAAGAAGATGGTTATGGTCTGCGCCCTAACATTGGATTTCGTGGTGTAACACCTGAACGTAGTAAAAAAGTAACGATTCTTGAAGATGGTGTACTGATTGGTCCTGCGCCTTATTCAGCAGCTGCCGCTTATTACTTTCCGGTAACAACTCGTATGACCGCCGTTGAAGTGTTTAAAGGCCCTGCTGCGATTAAACACGGTCCTCAAACAGTGGCTGGTGCGTTAAATATGGTAACGCGTCAAGTGCCATTTGAACTAACCGCAGGTCTAGATTTAGCGACAGGTAGTGATGGATATCATAAAGCTCATGGCTTTTTTGGTACTGAAGTCGCCAAAAACGTGGGTGTGTTAGTTGAAGCGGTACGCCTTCAAGCGGATGGTTTTAAAGAAATCGATAACGGTGGCGATTCAGGTTTTAAGAAAAATGACTTCTTATTTAAAACTAAATATTTGCTTGATGGTGAACAGTTTGATCAAAGCTTTGAACTTAAGCTTTCTTACGCGGATGAAAACTCAGATGAAACCTATTTAGGTTTAACTGAAGCGGACTTTAAAGAAAATCCATATCGCCGCTATGCCGCATCACAGCCTGCGAATATGGACACTGAGCACACGCAATTTATGTTTACCCATAATTTATCAAGCGATGTGTTTTCGATGACTACACGTTTGTATCGTAACGATTATGAGCGAGCTTGGCGTAAACTCGGCAAATTAACAGGCTCAAATGCGAGTCTGTCAGATATTATGACCGATCCACTCTATTACGAACGTGAATACAATGTGATTTCAGGTCAACAAAATTCTGTTGAAGCTGGCTTTAATACTATGTTCTTGGTAATGGGCACTAACGATCGCGAGTATTATTCTCAAGGGTTACAAGTTGATGCTGATTACAACTTCTCACTCTTTAATATCGACCATCAATTATCATTTGGTGTGCGTTACCACGAAGATGAAATCGAGCGTAAGCATTTCGAAGAAAAATATTCAATGACCGATGGTTTTGCGCTAAGAACCGAAGAAGCGAAAAAGTTTACAACGCAAAATATCGAGAATACCGAAGCGCTTTCTATTTACATTGAAGACACCGTTAAGTTTGGTGACTTAACCGTATCTGCAGGTGTGCGTGGCGAAGACATGGATATGTTTTATACCGACACTGTTGATAAAGATGACTGGCAACGTAAATCAACGACCATTTGGTTACCAGGTGTCAGTGGTTTCTATCAATTGACTGAAAATGCAGGTGTTCTTTTTGGTGTGCATCAAGGCTTTGTACCGAGTAGCCCAAAACAAGACTCAGAGATTGAAGTTGAAAAGAGCGTTAATTACGAATTTGGTGGCCGCTTTAATGATGGTGCAACTAACTTTGAAATTGTTAGTTTCTTTAATGACTACAGCAATCTAAAAGAAAGCTGTTCACAATCAAGTTGTGGTGTTGATGAGGAGTTAGACCAAGAGTTTAACGGTGGTGAAGTGAATGTGTATGGTGTGGAAGCACAATTAGCACAAAGCTATCCAATCAGCACACAATTTGATATGCCATATAGCTTTACTTACACCTACACAAAATCTGAGTTCCAAAACGATATTGATTCTGACTTTGTGCAATGGGGCAAAGTTGAAGCCGGTGATTCATTACCTTATTTACCTGATCATCAATTGAATTTTGAAATTGGTCTTGCCGCTAACAACTGGGAAACCAACCTTAATTTCAAATACGTAAGTGAGATGAAGGAAGTTGCTGGTGAAGTGATTGGTGCGCCAGCAGGAGCCAATACGCTTGAGGGTGTAAAAACGGATGCAAGTTTGATTGTTGACCTTTCAGCGAGTTACGATCTTGGTCAATATGGTCGCATTTATGGTAAGATTGATAACCTGACTGATGAAGCATATATTGTCAGTCGTCGGCCGTATGGTGCAAGACCAAGCAAACCAAGACAGTTTGTTATTGGTTATAAATACCAATTCTAATTCTTTGGTATTGTGATTAAGGGGCATTTTGCCCCTTTTTTGTAGGAACTGATGTGTTAGAGATATTTTCTAAAAGTTTAAGTGAACTACCGAGTTACTTCACCGATGCTAACAAGCGCATTTTTTATATATATTTATTAAGTGCGGTGGTTTTGGCATTACCCGTTTATTTTGCAGCGGTAAGTCAGCGCTCGCCAATTGGTTTTATCAAGTTTCTCTTTCCTAAGTCGGTATGGCTTGCAAAAAGCGCTAAGCAAGATTATGCCTTATGGGTGGTGAATAAGCTGTTAAAAGCGTTATTGTTTGGCCCAATTGTATTGACCATGGCACCCATTGCCATTGCATTAAGTGATGTTCTGGAGTTGTTATTTGGCCATATCGAACCAATAACATTAGCAAAGTGGAAAATAATTACCTTCTTTACATTTTTACTTTTCATTATTGATGATTTTACGCGCTTTTTACTTCATTATGCGCTGCACAAAATTCCATTTTTGTGGGAATTTCATAAAGTTCATCACAGTGCCAAAGTACTTACGCCGTTTACCATTTATCGCTCTCATCCCGTAGAAAGCTACTTATATGCCTGCCGTATGGCGATTGTGCAGGGCACAGCTGTGGGGCTAGGATATTATCTTTTTGCCGACGCCATTAGTATGTTTGATGTGTTAGGCGCCAATGTATTTGTATTTTTGTTTAATTTATTTGGCTCTAATTTACGCCATTCGCATATTTGGTTGTCTTGGGGTGATAAATTAGAAGGGATCTTTATTAGCCCAGCACAGCATCAAATTCACCATAGCGATAACCCAATCCATTTTGATACTAACTTAGGCTCGGCACTAGCGATTTGGGATAGATTTACCGGCACGCTGATTAAAGCGTCAGAGGTTGGTAAAATTTCAATTGGTGTAGGGCAATATGATTGCGGTCATGATTCACTTTTCGCAATTTATACGAAACCGTTTGTTGAATCTGCCAAATCATTAAAGCGCAGTGCTAAAAAAGGCGTAACTAAATTACGCCTTAATAAACAAACTAAAAAAACGAGCGGCTAACGCTCGTTTTTTTTTTACGCTTTGCTTGGAATATTACCTAATACTTCAACCAGCAGGTTAAAGAAAGGCTCAACCGTATCGATTTTCACTTTTTCATCTGGCGAGTGAGGGAACCGGATCGTTGGGCCAAATGACACCATATCCCAATGCGGATAGGCATCTTTAAATAAACCACACTCAAGGCCTGCGTGGATCACCATAATTTTAGGCAATGAGCCAAACATACCTTGGTACGTTTCACGTAAAATATCTTTAATTTGAGAGTCGTCTTTTGGCTCCCAACCTGGATAAGCACCAGTAAAGGTGACACTTGCACCAGCAAGCGTAAAGGTCGATGCAATCATATTCTGTGTATTTGTACGGGCACTATCAATCAGTGAACGAACTAAACATTTAATACTTATGTGGTTGTCTTTGGTGACGACAACACCTAAATTTGTTGAGGTTTCAACGATGCCGTCAATGGTATCACTCATGCGAATTACACCATTAACACAACCATTGATGCTGTTAATTACTGCTGCTTGAGATACTTTTGCTAGTTGCTTTTCAGGCAGCGGCGCATCGCTAACAGAGAGCTTGATATTTGGCTCTACTTTGCTCATTTCCGACAAAAATATGCTATTAATGTTGTTTAAGGCTGCTGTTAATAGGGCTTTGTCTTGTTCATTAATTATTAATGTCACCTCTGCTTCGCGAGGGATTGCATTACGAAGAGAGCCACCTTGAATGTTCGCTATTGAATAATCAATTTCAAGCAAGCTTAACATACGAACAAGTAGCTTATTGGCATTGCCACGACCAAGATGAATATCAACTCCAGAGTGGCCGCCTTTTAAGCCATTTAGCGATACATTAACAGCTGATTTAGTTGAATCTGTCGCTTCCCACTCAACTGGTAATTCAACATTTACATCAATACCACCTGCGCAGCCCATGTAAACTTCGCCTTCGTCTTCTGAGTCGGTATTAAGTAAAATATCACCATCAAGCCAACCTGCTTCTAAACCAAATGCACCCGTCATACCAGCTTCTTCGTCAATAGTGACAAGTACTTCAAGCGGACCATGTTTAATGTCTGTGCTTTGCAGCACAGCTAAACTTGCAGCAAGGCCAATGCCATTGTCAGCACCTAGGGTTGTGCCGTTCGCAGTTACCCATTCGCCGTCAACGTAGGCTTCAATAGGGTCGTTTACAAAATCATGTTGTTTATCGTTGTTTTTTTGCGGCACCATGTCCATATGTGCTTGTAAAATAACGCCCTTGCGATTTTCCATACCTGCGGTCGCAGGTTTTTTGATGATTAAGTTACCTACCTTGTCTTCTTTAACCTCAAGGCCAAGATCAGTGGCAAATTGCTGGATCCATGCAGAAATCTTTTGTTCGTGTTTGCTCGGATGTGGAATGCTGCATATTTTTTCGAAAATTTGCCACAGCGGTTGCGGTGATAATTGAGAGAGTTGCATTACAGTCTGTTCCTTATAATTACTTAAGCAATGGCATTAACACTTTTTCAAGGCCATTGCGTTTCACTTCATATATTAATGCGAGTTGTTGCCCTAATTTGCCTTCGGGAAAGCCTTTTTGCTTAAACCAAACGAGGTAAGGCTCTGGTAGTTTTAAGAGTGGACAGCCAGCATATTTACCGAATGGCATGGGCTGATTGATAGCGTCTAACAACGCTTGTTTATCTGCAAGCATACATAAAGTGGTGTTGTGAAAGTCACCACTAGTATACCTTAGTGAATCTGAGTTTTAATCTGTTTTAGCGGTCTAAACCCTTTTTCTTGCAATAAAAGATTGAGCTTTTCAACCGGTAAATGATGTTGCGGATTATGACGAAGCGCGTGATCTTTTGGCACTGCGTGCTTGTCGAGCAATAAATTATAAAAAGTGAGCTTAGCAAAATCGGCATCGAGATATTCGAGTTCATCACTAATGTACTCAAGCAATTCAGAGGATAGCGCGTTGTTTTTAGTTTTTTGATGCATAGCCACGTTATTCAGGGGAAACTGTTGCTTAAATATTACCCCGAACAACATGGCAATGTGTTTCAAAAATGTAAACGAACGTAATCGTGGCGAGTGTGAGTTACGCTTTTTCAGTCGCAGAAAATACTTTTTCTTTTACGTGCTCAGCAAAGCCACTACCTGCCTCTAAATAGAAGTTGAAGGTGGTATGCACACCCATATCTTCAAGTTCTTTTTGTTGATCAGGGTAATTGGCAATAGCCGTTACTTGGCCAGAAAATCCAGATGCTTTTAATCGCTCTAACGCAAATAGATTTTGCGCGTGCTTGGGCATTGCTAGCATTACCATTTCAACTTCTGAGTGATTGATACGATTCCAAAAATCAGGGTCGGTTGCATCTGCTAAAATAGCAAAACGTTCACGTTTAATGTGCTTTTCAACTGTTTCAGGGTTTATATCAACACCCGCGACAGAGTTAGGGTAGGTTTGCGCGATAGTTTCATAGGCACCGGTTCCGACACGCCCCATACCAAATATAAGAATTTTGGTTTTATTCAAATTAACCGGCATCTCTTCAGCAAGGCGCTTATTGGACTCAAATTTCAGCAAGTAATTTTCGAACTTAACATAAAGCTCATTCGATTTTTTATTAAGCGGTGATGCAATAATAAAAGTAATCGATACCGCAATGGCAACCACTGCTAGCCATTCACCTGTGAGCCAGCCATTTGATACTGCAAGCGCACATACAATCAAACCAAACTCACTGTAATTCGAAAGCGAAAATGCGCCAAGCAATGATGTGCGGGCACGTAAATGAAATGCATTGGTTAAAATGTAATAAAGTAAAATTTTAAATGGCAGCACAATAATCAAAATGGTGGCAACCATTAGGGCATGTAAGGTTAGTTCTGCATTTAGGCCAATTGTTAAAAAGAAGCCTACTAAGAAAAGATCCTTAAAACTTAATAAGGCTTTAGATAGTTCACCCGCTTTTTTATGCGGCGCTAAAATCATACCAATGATCAGTGCACCTAAATCACCTTTTAAACCGGCAAATTCAAAAGCATTGTAACCAACCACAAGTGCAAAGAAAAAGCCGAAAAGAGGCAGTACTTCACCGTGTTTTGAACGACCAAGCATCCAATAAAACACTGGGCGAACCAGAGGCAATGCTAACACTAATGCAATGGCCCAATAGTTGGGTACTTTGCCTGTGCTTACGGCAAGGAAAACAACCGCAAAGATATCTTGCATAACTAAGATACCAATCGCAACTTTACCATGTAAGCTGGACATTTCACCGCGTTCTTCGAGTACTTTAACGGCAAAAACGGTCGATGAAAAACTCAACGCGAACGCTAAAATTGCTGCTGATTGTGTTGTCAGTTCTGAGAACAAAGGTAGTTTTAGCCAACTAAAGCCAAGTAAGGCACCCCAAAATAATAAACTACATAACACGATATGTATGGTCGCAGGGCCCCACACTTGTGCTTTGGTTAGATTGCCAATTTTTAGTTTTAAGCCAATGCTAAAAAGGAGTAGTGTAACTCCAAGATTGGCCATTTGCTCAAGCAGCTCGCTGCTTTGATAGCCAGCGATATTTAAAATGAAACCCGCACATAAAAAGCCAATTAGCGGCGGTAATTTAAACTGTAAAATAACAAAGCCACAAATAAAGGCTGTGGCGTAAAACAATAATTCCATGGGGTATTTTTTTAATTCTCAGTTAATTAGAGTGTAACTAAAAACAGTGTAGTGCGCTATGCATTCTCGTCCAGTCTACGTTTATAAGCCTTTAGTTGTTGATCCCACGCAAAGCACCAGCTTTCGATTAACTGAGTTAGATGATCTAATGAAAGTTTTTCGTGACTATTTTCAATCTGCAAACCTTGCCCACCATGAACAGAAGTGGCGAGTAATTTATCGTTTAAACCATTTTTGACTTTGGCTTCAAGGCGGATCTCTACATCACGGTCGCGCCCACCAAGCGATAAATTAACCGCAGAAATAACCGCACGAAAGGGGATCACTTCAAGGGGCGATAAATCCTCGAGCGATATTTTAACCGCAGTAATCGCGGGCTCAATCACCAATACATCTTTCCCCTTGGTGGTTGAAATAGGGAAATACTGCGAAACAATGGTTTTCATTCGCATATCTAAATACTGTTGTATTTTCGTTGCTGCCTGATAATCAATTTGTTGGTGCTGCTCTAACTGTGGGAAATAGATAACTGGCGCTAGGTATACCGCCTGTGGTTTGAATGGCGATACTTTTCGCGTCATTTCTCTTGATACCCAACGTTGATGATAACCTGTGTTGGTGTCTTTGTGGGTTGTGAGATTTTGATAACTTGGTAAATAGCCATTTTCAATGTCTTTTGTGGTTAATTTGCAACCAACTAAAAGCAAAAAAAGAGTACTTAATGTGAGCAGTTTGTGTAAATGCATAATCAATCTATGAATGAAAAAAAAGCGCATCATAGCAATGCTAACTTAATCCGCTCTTAACAACGTAAATTTTAACTGACAAGCATGAAAAATTATGGTTAATATGCAATATAAGTATAAAGAACAAGGTGAGTTATATGTTCAAAAAAGTTCTCGCATCTATCGGTATTGGTGCGGCAAAAGTGGATACTGTGCTACATACTGAGCATTTACAGCCAGGGCAAAAGTTTTCAGCAGAAGTTATCATCAATGCAGGTGATGTTGAGCAGGATATTTCAGGGCTAGAGTTAGCTCTAATGACCAAAGTAAAAGTTGAATCAGATGAAGGCGATTACTTTGCAGATCATGTGTTAGAAAAGTGGTCGATTGTTGATCAGCGTACATTAACGCCAGGTGAAGAGTTGCGCATTCCATTTGAAGCACGTCTTCATTCAGAAACACCTATTACCGAAATCTCACAAGGTATTAATCAAAGTGTTGTATGGATTGCTACGGGTTTAAACATTGATTTTGCACTTGATGCGACAGATCGCGACCCAGTTTATGTTTACCCTAATGAAGCAGTAAAAACCTTTATGCTCGCAATGGAAAAATTGGGCTACAAATTGGTTAAAAGTGATGTTGAAAAAGGCTATTTACGTACTGCAAATTTCAATTCAACCTCAGGCTGTTATCAGGAATTAGAATACAAACCAGCGGGTTTAAAAGTGTTTGGCCCGAAAGAAGTTGAGCTTTCTTTTGTACCTGAAGCACTTAAAACGCATGTACTTATTGAAATTGACCGTATGTTCGGCTCGGATGGTTATGTAGACTTAACAATTGAACACGATCAGGTAAATTTAAGCCAAATTTGTGATCAGCTCGAACATATTTTTGGTTAAGAGTTTAAGCATTGTAAAAAGGGGCAAGTGCCCCTTTTTTATTTGGAAAATGGTATGACTAAATTTTACAGTAAAACATTCAATGAATTGACCACACTTGAGTTATACACGTTATTAAAGCTAAGAGTGGATGTATTTGTGGTCGAGCAGAACTGCCCATATGAGGAACTCGATGGCTTAGACATGCACGATGAAACACGTCATATTTTAGGCTATGACAATAATGAGTTAGTGGCTTATGCACGTTGCTTAGCGCCCAAAACAAGTTATCAGAACAGTGCTGCTATTGGTCGTGTATTGGTTAAGCAATCTCATCGCGGAAAAGGTTTAGCACAAGCCGTTGTATCACTTGCGAAAGATATTTGTGCCAGTCATTTTTCAGAGTTTGGTATTGAAATTTCAGCCCAGTGTTATCTAGTGGATTTTTATTTAGCGCAAGGCTTTAAGGTAGAAGGTGAGCAGTACCTTGAAGATGGCATACCGCATATTCATATGATTGCTAATTAGTTGTATAGAAGAGACAAAAAAGCCGATGTTATGCATCGGCTTTTTTCATTTTGATTATGTAAACGAGTGAATAAACACAGCGGCAATAGCAAGTGGACATACAAATTTCGTATACCAAGGCCAGATTTTCCAAAACAGTGTTGATTCAATTTGTTCGTTACCTTGCTTTATTTCTTCAACAAGTGAGTTACGCTGCCAAATCCAACCTGCAAAAACACAGCAAAGCATTGCAATAATTGGCTGACCATATTCTGTTGCTAGCGTAGCTACAAAATCAAGCATGGTGTTTATGTTAAAAATAATCACAAAGCTAATAGCTAGAATACCAATACCAGTCCAGGTTGTGGCTGTTTTACGCTCAATATTGTGGCGTTCAACTAAGTACGAAACAGGGCCTTCTAGCATAGAAATTGACGAAGTAAGCGCGGCAATCGACATTAAAATAAAGAAAGCTAAGCTGACAAATACACCAAGCTGACCCATTGAATCAAATAGGCTAGGTAATACTTGGAAAACAAGTGTTGGACCTGCTAATAAACTGCCATCTTCCGCGAAAATTTGTACCCCTTGCTCAAGTGCAACGTACATCGCAGGAATAACTAAAAGACCCGCCAAAAAGGCAATTGAGACATCAATAAACGTTACTTGTGCGCCAATGGTCACCATATTTTCTTTTTTAGAAATATATGAGCCATAAATCACCATAACACTCGTACCAAGTGACAATGAGAAGAATGCTTGCCCTAGTGCGCTTATTAATAAATCAGGATCAAGTACACGCGATATATCAGGGTTAAGGTATGCTTCTAAGCCTTTTTCAGCGCCATCAAGGGTAAGTACATAGATAATAAGTAATACCAGAAGTGCGATCATTGCTGGCATTAAACGCTTGGACCATTTTTCAATGCCATCTTCAACACCGTTGCGGATAATAATTACAGTTAAAAACATAAACACGGCACAGAAGAAAATATTGCGAGCAACGCTATCGCTCACAGCCCACTTCGCAACGCTTGTAGCACCAATGATAGATGCACCTGATTCAACAGCATAAGAGGTCATCCAGCCAGCTAAAATGCCATAAAAACTTAAAATTAATGCCGCGCACACAATACCGCCAAAACCTACAATAAAGGCAAAGCGTTTTTGTATTTGGTTACGTGAGATTTTTTCTAATGAAGTAACGGCGTTTGCTTGACCATAACGACCAATTAAAATTTCTGCCATAAAAGCAGGGTAGGCTAAACAAAACGCTAAAATTAAATAGACTAAAACAAAAGCAGCACCGCCATTTGTTGCTGTTTGTGTCGGGAATCCCCAAATGTTGCCAAGACCAACAGCACTTCCGGCTGCAGCCATAATAAAACCTAGTCGAGAGGTAAACTCTCCACGTGAAGCACCCATATATTTTTCTCGTTATTAATTTGCCGCCCAATCTACTGTAAATTGAAATAAATTAATAGAGTGAGTTTGCTTGATTTAGATCAATTGATTTAAAAAATTGTAAACATAGAGTTAGCATTTTTAATTAGTTAAAAAGCAGTAAGCTCTTAGTTTGTTATGTAAATGCTTACCAAGTGCCTGTTTTATTTTTCAAATGACAGCGATGGGGTAGGCGTAAAGTAAACTTTGCACCTCCAAGTTCTTTCGAACGAGCCACTTTAATATCACCAAAATGCCAGGCAATTACTTTCGCGACGATAGCAAGGCCAAGGCCATAGTTTTTAGCGGCGCGATTTCGATGGCTTTCTTGCTGAAAAAAAGGCTTCAAAACATTATCGAGGTTGGCATCATCAATTCCTGGACCATCATCTTCAATTTCGATAAAGGTATCTGCATGGGTTTGTGTTGTGCTGATGATAATCTTCGTTTTTGCAAAATCGGTTGCATTACTTAATAAGTTAACGATTGCACGTGCGAGCCAATGGGGGTCAACGTAAAGTGCTTGGTTTTCAGTTTTTATTTCTAACTGAATACCTTGTGCATTAAGCTTATGCTCCACTTGGTAAAAGCAGTTTTCGAATAGCTCTGAACTCGAAATTGAGGTTGGCGATATTTGATAAGACTTTTGCTCAAGGGTGGCATATTCTAAATAACTATTTAGCATGCATTCCATTTGATCTAAATCGCTCTCCATACGAGCTAAATAATGTTTAATTTTGTTCGGATCTTGGCTATCAATGGCAGCATCTAAGCCAAAGCGCAAACAGGCAAGTGGCGTGCGAATATCGTGCGACATGCTTGACGCTAACAATTGATTTTCTTCAATTAATTGCTGAATTTGGTCGGCCATACGGTTATAGCTGGTTTCTAGCTCGCGTATATAACTGAGGCCTGTTAAATTAATTCTGGCGTCTAAATTACCATTGGCAAATTGCGCGGTTGCCTTGTTCAATAAACTCAGCCTTTTAGTCAGTGGCGCTAGCCACCACCACATAAAAATACAAATGCCGAGGTAAAAACCTACAGTTAAGAATAAATCGGTGCGGTTTGTTGGCATCGGAGGCTTTTCAACGCGCAGTTGAATGTGGTGATCAGCTAATGCTTCACTGGTTTGAATTAAATAAAAACCTAACTCATCTTCTAAGGTGATGCCGCCTGGGATAAGCAGCTGTGAGTGAAGCTCAATAGGTAAGGCCAGTTCGGCGTTATTGTGATAACTTAAACTAAATTGACTTGCTGCTGCAAAGTGCGTTAACCAAGCTTGATGTTCACTAGCCGGATGTTGGCTTATTTCTGACACAACCCCTGCGAGAATCTGCTTTTCAACTTTAAAGTTATCTTGATTACTCGTTGGTGCACTCAAAGAATCTATCAGCCAGCCAAGGATAAAGGATGAAATTAACGCACCTGTGATCAGGCTGATATACAGTTTTTTCATTATTTACCAAGCTTGGCTGACAAATAAGTAGCCTTTGCCCCAGATTGTTTTAATCTTGCTTGGACTTTGTGGGTCATCACCAATTTTTTTGCGAAGAGCAGAAATAAGCACATCGACACTGCGGTCTAAGCCATCGTATTCACGGCCTTTTGTTGCCAAAAATACACTGTCTCGGTCGAGAATTTGATCGGCATTTGATGCTAAGAAATACAATAATGAATACTCTGCGTTGGAAAGCGCGAGCTTTTGCTGATCCATAAATACATCGCGCGAAAGCGTATCAATTTGCAAGCTACCTATGTTTATTTCATCGCTACTGCTATCGTTTGAGCCTTGCTTTTCACGAAGTACTGCATTAATTCGAGCAAGCAATACGCGCGGGCGTACAGGTTTAATAACGTAGTCGCTCGCGCCTACTTCTAGGCCGAGGACTTCATCAATTTCGTCGCCTTTGGCAGTCATCATAATGATTGGCTGGTGATAAAAAACACGTAAGTCACGACAGACACTCATGCCATCTTTGCCAGGAAGCATTAAATCAAGCAAAACCAAATCGGGGTTATGCTTTTTAACCGCTTGAACCGCTTCATCACCACGCTGGCACAAAGCGACATCAAATCCTTGTTCAACAAGATATTCGCTTACCCATTGAGCAAGTGACGTGTCGTCTTCAACTAATAGTATTTTTTTTGCAATATCCATTAAAACAGTCTCCATCGACGTTTTTTGCGTTTATTGGTATATACCCAATTTACCTTCATTTCTACTTGTTTGCTTACTTGGCCTGAACCAATTTCAACTAGCTCATAGAGTTTGGCTTCGGGAGAATTAAATTCACTGTCTAGTTCACCAAACGTACTATTGTACCAACAGCGAATTAACTTCTGGTCGCTAACTGTGCGAATGCAATAATCACCGCGAACAGGCGCATGCCACTGAAACTTTAACTTGGTATAACAGTGCTTACCTTGTCTGAGCGCAACACATTTTTCTGGAAAAATGGCGAGTTCGGGATCAGTAAAAGGGTTGTTTACCGGTTTTTCTGTATTGGCAAAGCTGGTGCTAGTAAACACTAAAAGTGCAATCAGCTTTAGCTTAATTAAAACGAATCTAAGGTTAAAATACATAGCGAATGCCAACCTTAGCTCTGTGCACTAAACTGTTGCTAATAAGCGGGCTGTTACTTATTTCTTTAGAATACCAAGAGGATAACCAGCCGCCTAAAAATACCCAGTTCTCGTTAATTGGGTATTCCGCGTGAAATTCAAATGTCACACTGTAGGCAATACTTGGGTCGTAAATAGGGCGAACATTTTCAATCGCTTCACTGGCATCGACACCAAAGTAGTAACCTGTGAATTCTGATGAGTAGATATTAAGGCCTGAGCCCACTCTAAACTCCCAATTACGGTAATCTTGAATGGTACTTATAAAGCCACTTGCCCATAAACTTTTATGTGCACCTGAAATGTCTTGCAGTAATTCAAAAGAAACTTGGTGAGTTTTTTCTTTACGGGTTAAACGAAGTCCTGCGTTAAAATCGTCTTCACGCTCTTTAATGCCGCGTAACTCGTAAACTAAATCTTCATCGTAGAAGGTACCAGTTTCGTCAAAACCTTCGTGCGCATTAATCGCAAATAAATCTAAACTCCAGTCATATTTGTCAACCAAGTTATAACCAATAGTTAAACCACCTGAGAGTTGTGAATTATCAACATCGAAATAAAACTTATCGTAGTTAATTGCGACATTAATATTGAGTTCGAGGCCATCTTGGTAATCAATACCTTGAAGGTAATTTTTATCGACATAGTAACCAGCACCAAAACTCCAATCCCAAGTAAAGCCATCGCTTGCTTCAAGTGTATTGTCGGCATAAAGGCGATTACTAGCGATGCTTGGGGCTGAAACAAGTAAACAGATAAAAAATAATGTCGTTGTAAGTTTATTCATTTTTAAATTATTGTTGTTTTAACAGATGCTGTGTGCTGATTACTAAAATACGCATTATATGTATAAATGTGTAGTTCACCTGTAAAAAAATGTAGTGGTGAAGTTTTGATTAAAAATAAATTAACAATTTCCCCTGCATCATTGCCTGATGCTTGTTAAACTATGTGCGTAATTATTCCGAGAATAGCGATATATATGCGGTTTTTGTTTTTCTCATTTTTATTGAGTTTTAATTTCTTTGTCTCTGCCGATAGTCTTGATAATGCGGGGCAGAATGTTGAGTTTGATCGTTTTGTTCAGAGCTATAAAACATCCATGGTGGCTAAGCTGCGAAAAAAAGGTATTCCTGGTGCGGCACTTTCTGTTGTTAAAGTAGATGGCGGCGAGTTTGCTTATGGTTATGGCAAAACAAAGCGTGTGGGTGGTAATCCAGTCGACAGTAATACACGCTTTCGTTTGGCGTCTGTTTCAAAAACATTTGCGGGCTCTTTGGCTGCAAAGCTTGCAAGCGAAGGTCATTTAAAGCTTGATGATACAGTCACAAAATACTTGCCTGATTTTCATTTTCATAGTCGCGATAAAAAACTGCGTGTATCACATTTGCTGAGTCATAGCAGTGGTCTTGTGCCTAATGCCTACGATAATTTAATTGAATCACGTATGCCGTATGACAAAATTAAAGTGAAACTGGCAGAAGTGGAACCGATTTGTTCGCCGGGCAGGTGTTATGGTTATCAAAATGTCATGTTTAGTTTAATCGGCGATGTGATTGAACAATCCACCCAGATGGATTACGACACTTGGGTGAATGAATTCTTGTTTAAGCCGTTAAATATGAAAAATGCCAGCTTAGGCTTAAATGAGATGACCAAAGATGATAACTACGCTCATCCTCATGTAAGAGCGCGGAAGCGTTGGTACACTACAAAATTAAAACCAAATTATTATAAGGTAGCGCCAGCTGCTGGCGTTAATGCGAGTGCCAGTGATATGGTGCAATGGTTAAAAGCGCAGTTAGGTGAATACCCAAGTGTACTATCAAAAGAATCTTTAGCGCTGCAAACAACACCTCAAATAAATACTAAAAAAGAGCTAAAACGCAGGGTTTGGCGTTCAAAACTCAAAAAAGCGCAATATGGTTTGGGTTGGCGGATTTATGATTACAAAGGTGAGACCATTTATTACCACAGTGGCTGGGTGCAAGGTTATCGCGCAGATCTGTTAGTGATCCCGAGATTAGAATTGGGTTTTAGCTTAATGATTAATGCAGAAGCGGGCATTTTAAATGAGTTAACAACCGATTTTCTCGATATGACATTAAAGCAATACAATAAAAAACGCGCATAAAGCGCGTTTTTTTAGGTTGATATTCGATTTGAATTAACCTTTTGGCAATTGGATCTTTTTATCTTCGCTTTGTTTATAAAGCACGATAATGTGACCAATTGTTTGTAACTTGATAGCACCAGTTTCGCGAACAATTGCTTCAAAAATTAGCGCTTTTGTTTCGCGATCACTTGTAGGCACTTTCACCTTGATTAATTCGTGAATTTCAAGTGCGTTTTCAATTTCGAGAAGAACACCCTCAGTTAAGCCATTTGCACCTAAAAGAACAACAGGGTTTAACGCGTGTGCTTCGCCTTTTAAAAACTGCTTTTGTTTGTTTGATAACTTCATATTTAGTAAATTTCGCAGAAATAATCTTGAATTAAGGGTATTCTACCGCCATATAAACAATAATACTAATTCTAGAGTAGAATTTAATGTCTAATAAAAAGCATTCGGCTAGTTCAAAACGCTGGTTAAAAGAGCATTTTGATGATGTATATGCCAATGAAGCCCGTAAACTCGGGTATCGTTCGCGCGCTTACTTTAAAATAGAAGAGCTCGACAAAAAAGATAAATTAATTCGCCCAGGCTTAACTGTGGTGGATTTAGGTGCCGCTCCTGGTGGTTGGTCGCAATATGCAGCTGATAAAGTAGGCGACAACGGCACTGTAATATCTTGTGACATTTTACCAATGGACCCCCTGCCAGGCGTAGAATTCTTACAAGGTGATTTTCGTGAAGAGGCAGTATTGGATGCACTGTTAACACGAATTGATGGTAAAAACGTTGATTTAGTTATGTCAGATATGGCACCTAATATGAGCGGAAATAACGTGACAGATCAAGCTGGTAGCATGTATTTAGTGGAACTTGCCTTTGATATGTGTCACCAAGTGCTTAAACAAAACGGTAATTTTGCTGTCAAAGTTTTCCAAGGAGAAGGATTTGATCAATTTGTAAAAGATTTACGTAATAGTTTTAAAACTGTAAAGATACGCAAACCAGACTCTTCTCGAGCGCGCTCTCGCGAAGTTTATATAGTAGCGACAGGTTACAAACTGTAGTACAGTATTTAAAGTAAAACATTTTTTCATTGTTAGATAAGACAAGAGGTTAATGCCTTGAGTGATATGGCTAAAAATTTAATTCTCTGGTTGGTTATCGCCGTTGTATTGATGTCGGTATTCCAGAGTTTCAATCCGGGTGAAGGTTCTAATCGCCAACTCGCATATTCGCAGTTTGTAAAGGATGCCCGTGCACAACAAGTGCGCGAAGCGAAATTTGATCGCACAGCAGGCATTGTCTACGGCACTAAATTAAATGGTGAGCAGTTTAAAACTGTGATCCCAATGCACGACCAGTACATTGTTGATGAACTTATTAAGGGTGGTGCTATTGTTGAGGGTGTTGAGCCTGAAGAACAATCACTTCTTGCGACCATTTTCATTTCATGGTTCCCGATGTTACTGCTTATTGGTGTTTGGATTTTCTTTATGCGCCAAATGCAAGGCGGTGGCGGTAAAGGTGCTATGTCATTTGGTAAGAGCAAAGCGCGCTTAATGAGCGAAGACCAAGTTAAAACAACATTTGCTGATGTTGCTGGTTGTGATGAAGCAAAAGAAGACGTTACCGAGTTAGTAGACTTCTTACGTGACCCATCAAAGTTCCAAAAATTGGGCGGTAGCATTCCGAAAGGCGTACTAATGGTAGGTCCTCCGGGTACTGGTAAAACGCTACTTGCTAAAGCGGTTGCTGGTGAAGCAAAAGTACCATTCTTTACAATTTCAGGTTCTGACTTCGTTGAAATGTTTGTTGGTGTTGGTGCTTCACGTGTACGTGACATGTTTGAACAAGCTAAGAAGGCTGCGCCTTGTATCATCTTTATCGATGAAATTGATGCGGTAGGTCGCCAACGTGGTGCAGGTCTTGGTGGCGGTCATGATGAGCGTGAGCAAACACTGAACCAAATGCTTGTTGAAATGGATGGTTTTGAAGGCAATGAAGGTATTATTGTAATCGCTGCTACTAACCGTCCAGATGTACTAGACCCAGCGCTATTACGTCCAGGTCGTTTTGACCGTCAAGTTGTTGTTGGTCTACCTGATATTCGTGGTCGTGAACAAATTCTTAAAGTACACATGCGAAAAGTTCCTCTGGCAGATAATGTTGAGCCAGCAGTAATTGCACGTGGTACACCAGGATTCTCGGGTGCAGATCTTGCAAACCTTGTAAATGAAGCTGCTCTATTTGCTGCACGTGGTAACAAACGTGTTGTGAGCATGGCTGAATTTGATGCCGCTAAAGATAAAATCATGATGGGCGCAGAGCGCAAGTCAATGGTGATGAGCGAGCAAGAAAAAGAAATGACGGCTTACCACGAAGCTGGTCACGCAATTGTTGGCCGATTAGTGCCAGAGCATGATCCAGTTTACAAGGTATCAATCATTCCGCGTGGCCGTGCCCTTGGTGTGACTATGTATTTACCAGAGCAAGACCGCGTAAGTCATTCAAAGCAACACTTAGAGTCGATGATTTCGAGCCTATATGGTGGCCGTATTGCTGAAGAGTTAATCTACGGCGCAGATAAAGTGACTACCGGTGCAAGCAACGATATTGAACGTGCAACCAGCATTGCACACAAAATGGTTACGCAATGGGGATTAAGTGAAAAATTGGGTCCGCTTCTTTATTCTGAAGAGCAGGGCGAGGTATTTATGGGTCGCAGTCAAACTCAGAACAAGAGTATGTCTGGTGAAACAGCTAAGCTGATTGATGCAGAAGTACGTGACTTCTCAGATCGTAACTACAAACGTGCTGAAGATATTCTAAAAGAAAACATGGATATTCTTCATGCAATGAAAGATGCGTTAATGAAGTACGAAACCATTGATGCAGCTCAAATTGATGACTTAATGGCACGTCGTGAAGTGCGTCCACCGCGCGATGCGCATGATCGTAAAGATAACGATAAGCCAAGTGCAGGCGCAACAGCTGATGATGTACCTCAAGCAGAAAAACAGGTTGAAACAGAGAAAAAACCTGAAAATAAACTTGATGATACCGACCAACCATCGGTAAACTAACAACCCTAAAAACCCCGAGCTACTCGGGGTTTTTTTAAATCTACATTCCTATGTCTACAATCAATTTACCAAATGGCAAGGTATTAGACCTAAGCCAAACCCATATCATGGGTATATTGAATCTTACTCCAGACTCTTTTTCTGATGGCGGCAGTTATCAACATCTCGACAGCGCTGTCATTTCTGCGTTGGCGATGCTTAAAAATGGCGCAACTATTATTGATATAGGTGGCGAATCAACCCGTCCAGGTGCCCCAGATGTTGCCCTAGAAGAAGAACTCTCACGTGTTATACCTGTGATTAAAGCAATTCGAGAAAAATCAGATTGCATTATTTCTATCGATACCAGTAAAGCAGAAGTGATGCGCCAAGCAGTGCATGCAGGAGCTGATATCATTAATGATGTACGCGCATTACAAGAACCTAATGCGTTGGCAACAGCAGCTGAGCTCGGTGTGCCAGTGTGTTTAATGCATATGCAAGGGCAACCGCGCACTATGCAGGCAAACCCTCAGTACATAGATTTAATAAATGATATTAAACAGTTCTTTGTCGAGCGAATTGCTGAGTGTGAGAAAGCTGGAATAACTCGCGATAGAATTATTCTCGACCCAGGGTTTGGTTTTGGTAAAACACTTGCGCATAACTACCAAATTTTAAAATACATAGACGAGTTTAAAATAATGGGATGCGAAGTCCTTGCGGGGTTATCTCGCAAGTCGATGATTGGTAATTTATTAGGACGCGATGTAGATCAGCGTTTAGCTGGCTCAGTTGCGGGAGCACTTATTGCCGCGCAAAAGGGCGCTAAGATTATTCGTGTACATGATGTTACAGAAACTGCCGATGCACTTGATGTATGGCGAGCCTGTGAACAAGGAATTACAAATGAGCAATAGAAAATATTTTGGCACCGATGGTGTCCGTGGTGAGGTGGGGCAGTTCCCAATTACCCCTGAATTTGCATTAAAGCTAGGTTGGGCAGCGGGTAAAGTGCTATCTAAAGCTGGCACTAAAAAAGTCATTATTGGTAAAGATACGCGTATTTCGGGTTACCTATTAGAAACGTCACTCGAAGCAGGTTTGGTCGCTGCTGGCATTGATGTAATTTTGCTTGGTCCAATGCCAACACCTGCAATTGCGTATTTAACACAAACATTCCGCGGCGAAGCGGGTATTGTTATCAGTGCATCTCATAATCCGTATCAAGATAATGGTATTAAGTTTTTCTCATCGCAGGGCACTAAGCTTGATGATGCACTTGAGCTTGAAATTGAAGCTATGATGGATGAAGAGATGACGTGCGTTTCTTCAAAATCCCTTGGTAAAGCAAAGCGTCTTGATACTGCAGCAGGGCGATATATCGAATATTGTAAAAGCCAATTTCCAAGCGCTTTATCGCTAGAGGGCTTACGTATTGTGGTTGATTGTGCCAATGGTGCAACGTACCACATAGCTCCTGATGTAATGCGCGAATTAGGCGCTGAAGTGATCAAAGTGGCGTGTGAGCCAAATGGTATCAATATCAATGCAAAATGTGGTGCAACTCATGTTGATACCATGGTGCAAAAAGTGCTTGAAGTAAAAGCCGATGTTGGTATTGCATACGATGGTGATGGTGACCGTGTAATGATGGTTGACCATAAAGGCCGAGTCTTCGATGGTGATGATATTGTTTATATCATTGCGAAATACGCGTTCGAGAAAGGCGAACTTGGTGGCGGTGTTGTTGGTACCGTAATGTCAAATATGGGCCTTGAAAATGCGCTTAAATCACTAGGTGTTGAGTTTGTCCGCTCTAAAGTGGGTGACCGTTACGTATTAGAACTATTAAAGCAAAAAGGTTGGAAAATTGGCGGCGAGAGCTCAGGGCATATTCTCAATTTAGATCGCATTTCAACCGGTGATGGCATTATTTCAAGCTTACAAGTGCTTGCAGCTATGGTTGAAACGAATCAAACCCTTGAAGACTTAGGCCAAGGCTTTACAAAATACCCGATGAACATGATCAATGTGCGCTATGCAAAGGGCACTGAACCACTTGCAAGTGATGATGTTAAAGCGGCGATTGCTGAAGTGGAACAACAGCTTGGTGAAAAGGGTCGCGTACTTATTCGTAAATCAGGTACAGAGCCTGTTATCCGCGTTATGGTTGAAGCTGAAAAAGAAAAACAAGTCTTCGATTTTTCAAAGAAAATTGCTGATGTTGTTGAATCTATAAGCAAACAACTCGAAAACGCACAATAACCCCTTGTAACTTTTTGCGAGTCAGGATAACATCCTGCTCGCTTTCTAAATTGGAGTAAGCAATGGCATTACGCAAACCTATGGTTGCTGGTAACTGGAAAATGAACGGTTCACTTGAGCTGGTATCTGAACTTGCCGAAGTAATCACTAAAATTGATACGTCAGACGTTGATATTTTAGTTTTCCCGCCATTTCCTTTAATTAAATCTGCTTTAGATGCAGGTTTGAAAGCCGGCGCTCAAACTGTCTCAGAAAACAATGCAGGTGCATTTACTGGTGAAGTTGACGCCCAATTGATTCACGCTCTAGGCGCAAATTACACCTTAGTTGGTCACTCAGAAAGACGAGCAATTTACGGTGAAAGTAACGAAACAGTTGCTGCAAAATTTGCAAAAGCGCAAGAAAACAACTTAACACCCATCCTATGTGTTGGTGAAAGTGAACAAGAACGTGAACAAGAATTAACCGAACAGGTTGTTTGGCAGCAAATTGATGCGATTATTAGCAAATTAGGTGTAGATGCACTTGCTAATAGTGTGATAGCATACGAGCCCGTTTGGGCAATAGGCACAGGTAAAACTGCATCGCCTGAACAAGCACAAGCTGTGCACAAATTTATTCGTAGCAAGCTGGCTGAACTTAACAGCGAGTTAGCTGCAAAAATACAACTGCTTTATGGCGGTAGTGTTAACGAGAACAATAGCGAACAATTATTTGCGCAACCTGATATTGATGGCGGTCTAATAGGCGGAGCAAGCCTTAAAGCTGATAGCTTTGCAACCATCTGTAATAGCGCAAAAGGAAATGGCTAACAATGTACGAAATTTTATTAGTAGTTTATCTTATCGTAGCACTTGCTTTAATTGGATTTGTTTTAATCCAGCAAGGTAAAGGTGCTGATATGGGTTCATCATTTGGTGCTGGTGCATCTGCAACCGTATTCGGTTCAAGCGGTGCTGGTAACTTTATGACTAAAACAACCACAATCTTAGCAACTGTATTTTTTGTGTTAAGCATTGTGTTAGGTAACTTAACAGCAGGTCAGATTAAAAAGACTGACGAATGGTCAGATTTATCATCAGACGCACCTGCTGCAACAACAGTAGTTGCTGAACCAAAAGATAAAGACGTTCCTGCTTCTGAAAATAAAAGCAACGACGTTCCAAACTAATAAATAACATCTTTGCGGATGTGCTGGAATTGGTAGACAGGCAGCGTTGAGGTCGCTGTGTGAGCAATCACGTGAGGGTTCAAGTCCCTCCATCCGCACCATGTATTTAAAACCCAAGCAATCGCTTGGGTTTTTTTATGTCTAAATTTTATAACTAGTATTTGATATGTTTTAACTACTTTATATGCCAGAACAAGATAAACTCATTTTTTGAGTTAAGAAAATCTATTTTCAGATTATCGAATACCCCATTTATTTATAATAAGAAACACAAAATATGTGGATTAAAAAACAGATTATTGAAGGTCAACACGTGGTTTTGGAGCCACTCTCCCAAGCCCATCTAGGTAAACTTATTAATGCGGTAAAAGACGGTGAGCATTGGAAGTTATGGTTTGCTAATGTACCAACGCCAGACAGCATGGAACAATATGTTGCTGCGGCGATTAGTCAGATGGAAAAAGGCAATATCGCTTACGCAGTGCGTCATAAAAAGACAAATCAAATAGTTGGCACGACACGCTATTATGATGTCGATTGTAAGAATAAACGCGCGTTAATTGGATATACTTGGTATGCAAACTCGGTTAGACGAACAGCAGTTAATACAGAATGTAAATACCTTCTGTTAGAGCAGTTGTTTGAGCAATGTGAGGCAATTGCTGTTGAGTTTCGTACACATATTAAAAATGATGCATCTAGAGCCGCAATTGAACGATTAGGTGCGAAGCAGGATGGTATTTTACGTAACCACCAGATCCTTAATGATGGCAGTATTAGAGACACCGTTGTCTATTCGATTATTAATAGGGAATGGCTAACTGTGAAAGAGCAATTATTAACTAAACTCTGTAAATAGGTTTGATACAAAAAAGCCACCGCATTCGGTGGCTTTTTGATTGGAATAGGTTTAGCTATTCGTTGTTATTTGGTTTGTTACTTCAGCTATTTGTGGTTGTACATCTAAGCCATAGCCAAAGAAAGTGGCTGCAATTAGTACCACTGAAGCGGCAATCATCAATTTAATTAATAACGGTAAGCAAAACTTAAACCACTGGCCATATGGCACACCTGCCATACCGATAATGCCCATCAATACTGCATTGGTTGGGATTATCATATTGGAAAAACCATCACCAAATTGATATGCAAGTACCGCAACTTGGCGTGGTACACCCACTAAATCACCAAGAGGTGCCATTAGCGGCATAGTCACATATGCTTGGCCTGAACCTGAAGGAATAAAGGTATTTAGTAGAGTTTGAATAACAAGCATGCCAACAGCGGAAATCTCAGCGCTCACATATGAAAGTGGTAAGCTCATGCCATAAACAAGCGAGTGAAGAATTTTACCGTCATCAAGAATAAGTGCGATACCACGTGCAACACCGATTAATATTGCAGTTGTTACTAAATCTGAGGTGCCTTCAATAAACTTGTTTGCAGCAGTGTTAGCATCAAGTTTACCTAACACGCTAATCACAAGGCCCCAAGCAACAAACAAACCGCCGAGCTCATATAAATACCAACCTTTAGTTGCGATGCCCCAAACGGCAATCACTAAGGTGGCAATAAAGCTTAATAATACCAGTTGGTGACGACGATTTAATTTCGGGTAGTCGTGAGTCTCTTTTCCTTCTAATGGACAAGGAATCCCCGCCATTAACGAGCGAGACGGATCAGCCTGTACTTGTTTGGTATAAGACCACACGTGATGAAAACCAATTAATACAAATGGGACAAAAATCGCTAAGCGTAACCATAGGCCTGAATAAACCGGCACTTCGGCAATTTGCTGTGCAATTAAAACGGTAAATGGGTTAAATGCTGATACACCGTAGCCAATACCATATCCGGCAACAATCATTCCCACAGCTGTCATGGCGTCTAGGCGCATGGCTTTACACAGTGCTACCAATATAAGCACAAAAGGAATGTATTCGCCTGCTGTACCAATTGCGCTTGATGCAAGGGCAAAACAAAATACCACTGCAAAAATGAGTTTTTGTGGCTTATCGCCATGTTTTTCTAATAAACGGCCGATTAACGCATCTACTGTGCCTGTAGCACGTGCTATTGCAAGCACACCGCCAACAATTAAAACAAAAAAGATAACGTCTTGTGCAGCGGCAAATGCACGCGGTATAGCAGTAAGAAAATCCCAAGGGGTAAGGTAATTACTTTCTTGAGCAACTTGATAAGTGCCAGGTACAACGGCTTGGCGGCCATTTGCGGTTTCTACAGTATCAAAAAAACCTTGGGGTACAATCCAAGTAGCAAGGTAAGCGACAAACATCATCGCTAATAGTAAAACCAGCGTATGAGGTACTTTCAATGTCTTAGGCATAAATAAGTCCAGTTGTGGGAAAGGGCACTAGTTTATGCGTAATTAAACATCTTAAAAAGGGAGTTTTGTAAACAAATTAGAATGGCATATATAAAAAAAGCACCTGTTAGAGTGCTTTTCTATAAAGGATTAATTAACCTTCATAAGGGAGTGGATCACTTGCGTTATTAAGCTCAAAGGCTTCTAAACGCTCTTGGCATGCACCGCATTTGCCACAGGCTTTTTCACGACCGTTATAGCAGGTCCATGTTTTGCTGTAGTCTAAACCCATGCTTAAGCCATCGGTTAAGATTTCTATTTTAGTGTTATTTAAATACGGGCTAACAATTTCTACTTCTTCGTAGTTAGCGATACGGCAAACATCGTCCATTTTCTTAACAAACTCTGGACGACAGTCTGGGTAAATAGCATGATCGCCAGAGTGCGCTCCGTAAAACACTTTATTTGCCTTAAGTGATACTGCATAACCCACAGCAAGCGACAATAAAATCATATTGCGGTTGGGAACAACCGTTGATTTCATGCTTTCTTCTTCGTAATGACCTTCTGGTACATCAATATCATCGGTCAGTGATGAGCCACCAATTAATTGGTTGATTGCCGAGATATCAACAACTTTATGAGATACACCTAGTTCAGCACATACGTCCGCAGCAACTTTTAATTCTTTAACATGACGCTGGCCGTAATCAAACGAAAGTGCATACACTTCATAACCTTGGCGAATGGCTTTATTTAAAACGGTATACGAATCCATTCCACCAGAGTAAATTACAACAACTTTTTGCGACATATTTCTCTCACTTTAGCTATAATAGCGGTTTTTGCGGGCGCGATAGTCTACACCTTCGTGACCCTGAAGACAAATCTAGCAGTAATTTGAGGCGTACGTTGTACAAAATTAACGAAGTATTCGAAACCATTCAAGGTGAGGCAAGCTTTACAGGCTGTCCATCTATTTTTATTCGCTTACAGGGCTGTCCTGTAGGATGTGCTTGGTGTGATACCAAGCAAACGTGGCACACGGACGATACTTATTTAGTTGATCTTGCTGAGACAGTAGAGAAAAAAGCAGACTCAGATTATTTTGCTAACTGTAACGCTGAGCAGATCCTTGCACTTATAGTTGATAAACAATATCAAGCAAAACATATTGTGATCACCGGCGGTGAGCCATGTATGTATGATTTAAACCCGCTCTGTAATTTACTTCACGAAAACGGATTTACCACGCAAATTGAAACCAGTGGCACATTTGAAATTCTAGCACCTACAGAAACATGGGTTACTGTATCACCAAAAATTAATATGCGTGGTGGTTATGAGGTATTAAAAAGCGCTATTCATCGAGCTAATGAAATTAAACATCCCGTTGCGATGATGCGCCATGTTGAAGAATTAGAAGAATTGTTTGAAGCAGCGGGCCATACACCGGCATTAGTTTACCTACAACCAATCAGCCAAAAAGCCAAAGCCACTCGCTTAGCAATTGAAGTGTGCAAGGCAAAGAACTGGCGTTTATCGGTTCAAGTACATAAGTACATTGGCATTGCTTAACTTTTTTAGTTAGCTTTGTGAAATAAAAAAGGCGCTTTTAAGCTGTCTCTTGATCACAAGTCAGACTCAAGAGACTTAGCTAAATCGTAGCCTTCAAGGATGGCTTGCAGTTTAAGCCACCCTTGCATTAGCACTTTAACTGAAGCGTGTCCTGTGCGTTTCGTATCTTTCCAACCACCAAGCCTAGCAAGTTCCTCATAAGCCCATTTCATATTGGGAGCGGTGTCTGGTAACGTCGCTTTTACTCTCTTTAGCCATAAAAGCTTCCTAGCTTTACCCGATAATACCTGCTCACAACTTGGATTGTTAGGCAGATTACGTGCGAATTTTAGTTGCAATATACGTGTAGCGATAAAACCATGAATAGTGACTAATCTTTCCATGTTTTCTTGGCTTTGTAGACGTAAGCTTTCTATGTCAGTGCCATCACTTTTCCACACTTTATGATATTCCTCGACTAACCATCGATGTTCGTAGTAGCTAATTATTTCTAACGCC